>NZ_LT594324.1:5289565-6611957 GCF_900089605.1 Micromonospora narathiwatensis
CCACCAGCAGCGCCGCGATGCCGGAGGGCACCGCCACCCCGGTCGGGCCGGACTCGGCGAGCACCACCAGGCCGTTGCCGCCGGCGAGCAGCAGCAGGCCGACCAGGGCGGCGGACCCGAGCTGTCGACGGTCCACCCGCAGCGCACCCGGTCCCCGGCGGAACCGCAGCACCAGGGCCAGCACCCCCGCCGCCACGGCGAACCGCGCCGCCGCGGAGGTGAGCGGCGGCAGCGACTCGACCGCGACCCGGATACCCAGGTAGGTCGAGCCCCAGAGCACGTAGACGAGGGCCAACGCGGTCCAGACCAGGGCAGGACGGGCGGCGGTGGGGGCGTTGGCGACGGCCGGCGTCGCACTCGGGGGGCGTGAGCTCATCGGTCCACCACGCTACGGTGACCACGGCGTCGGCGTCCCCCATTGGTGGCCGGCCTCTCAGCAACGGCGTATCCAGGAGGACGTTCATGGCGAACTTCGGACCACCGGGTGGCGGCTCCCCCGAGCCGTGGGGCGGACGGCGACCGCAGGACGGGTACGCCGCAGACCCGCGCTACGACTCCGGGTACGCCGACCAGCCCGGCGGCTGGGGCGAGCCACCCGCCCAGCGGTACGAGCCCGACGGCTGGCACGAGCAGCCGACCCAACGGTACGAGCCGCCCGTCTCCTGGGGCGGCGGGCAGCCGACCGACCCAACGGGTTACCAGGGGTACCCGGTGGATCCCGGCTACGACGGGCAGCCGTACGCCGAACCGGAGCCGCCGAAGCGCGGCAGGGGTCCGTTGGTCGCGCTGCTGGCCGTGCTGGTGGTGCTCGGGCTCGGCGGCGCCGGGGCGTACTGGTTCCTGGGCCGGGACGACTCGGCCCCGGCGAACGGGACGGCCGCCCCCGCCGCACCGACCGTCGACCCGGTTGCGGACCCGACCGAGCCGGCCGATCCGGCGACCACCGCCCCGGCCCCGGCGTCCTCGACCGATCCCCGGTTCGTGAAGGCCGGCCAGTGCGTACGCAACGAGGGGGCGGCCGACCAGCCGAAGCTGGTGATCAGCGAGTGCGGCGCGAAGACGTACCAGGTGCTGCGGCGGATCGACGGCCCGACCAGCGGCAAGAAGGACGCCCAGGCGAAGTGCGCCAAGGTCGAGGACTACACCGACTGGTACTTCTTCGACAGCGAACTCGACACGCTCGACTTCGTGCTCTGCCTCAAGCGGCGCTGACCAGCGCCGCCACCGGACCAGCACCGCCACCGAGCCGATAAGCAAAACTAGGGCTGTCTAGCGTGGATGCTAGACAGCCCTAGTTTTGTCTCGACGATCCCGACACGCCGATACCCGCATCTACGGATGTCTAGCCTCGCAGCTAGACCGCCCGATACTGTGCGATTCGTGGATCCGGTCCGCAACCCGTACGCGCCCGGCGCCGGCCAGCGTCCGCCCGAACTCGCCGGGCGGGGCCGCGAGCTGGACGTCTTCGACGTGGTGCTGGAGCGGATCGCCCGGGGCCGCCCCGAACGCAGCCTGATGCTCACCGGCCTGCGCGGGGTCGGCAAGACCGTCCTGCTCAACACCCTCCGCTCGCAGGCGATCAACCACCTCTGGGGCACCGGCAAGATCGAGGCCCGGCCGGACCAGTCGCTGCGCCGGCCGATCGCCGCCGCGCTGCACATGGCGGTCCGCGAGCTGGCCCCCCGGCACCGCGCCCCGGACCGGATCGACGGCTTCCTCGGCGTACTCAAGGCGTTCGCCCAGCGCAGCGCGCCCACCGGCCGTGGCGGGGCGGCGCCGAAGCTGCGCGACCGCTGGCAGCCCGGCATCGACGTGCCGGCGGCCAGCGGCCGGGCCGACTCCGGGGACATCGAGATCGACCTGGTCGAGCTGCTCACCGACGCCGCAGCGGTGGCCACCGACGTGGGCACCGGCGTCGCCGTCTTCATCGACGAGATGCAGGACCTCGGCGCGGAGGACGTCTCCGCGCTCTGCGCCGCCTGCCACGAGCTGTCCCAGCTCGGCGCGCCGCTGATCGTCGTCGGCGCCGG
This sequence comes from Micromonospora narathiwatensis, assembly GCF_900089605.1. NCBI lineage: Bacteria > Bacillati > Actinomycetota > Actinomycetes > Micromonosporales > Micromonosporaceae > Micromonospora > Micromonospora narathiwatensis. The sequence goes on from NZ_LT594324.1 coordinate 5,291,596, forward strand.
GCTGCCGCACCTGCCGGCCGTGCTGAGCGCGGCGAAGTCGTACTCCGAGCGGCTCTTCCGCTACCAGCGCATCGACCGGCTGGACCGGATCGCCGCCGACCAGGCGCTCTGCGCGCCGGCCGAGCGGGAGGAGGTCGAGTACGAGCAGAAGGCCCTCGACCTGCTCTACGAGAAGTCCGGCGGCTACCCCTACTTCGTCCAGGCGTACGGCAAAGCCACCTGGGACCATGCGCCGCGCTCGCCGATCACCGCCGCCGACGTCCGGGTCGCCGCGCCCGAGGCGGAGGCCGAACTGGCCGTCGGTTTCTTCGGCTCCCGCTTCGAACGGGCCACCCCGGCCGAACGCGAGTACATGCGGGCCATGGCGTCCCTCTCGCTGGTCGAGGGAGAGGAGAACGGGCGGGACGACATGGACGCGGCCGTGCCCACCGCCGAGATCGCCCGTGCGCTGGGGCGCAAGCCGGCCAGCCTCTCGCCGGCCCGGGACGCGCTGATCAAAAAGGGGCTGATCTACTCCGGCGAGCGGGGCACGGTCGCCTTCACCGTCCCGCACTTCGGCCGCTACCTGCGTACCCAGCCGGCCTGAGCGGCGCAGGCCGGGCGCGGAGGCCGGCCGGCGGAGCAGCGGCGACCGCCGCCTGGCGTCAGACCTTCGACCAGGGCGACGGGAAGACGACCTCGCCCTGCGGCGGCAGTGCCTCGTCGTCGACGGACGGCGGCAGCACCAGCGCCCGCCACGGCTCCCCCAGCCCGGACCACGGGCTGGTCAACCCCATCCGGTCCGCCCGGGTGAACCCGAAGCGGCGGTAGAACATCGGGTCGCCGAGCACCACCACCAGCCGCTCGCCCAGCTCGGTGGCGGCGTCCAGGGCGGCCTGCACCACCGCCGTGCCGTGCCCGATCCGCTGCCGGTGCGGCGCGACCGCCACCGGGCCGAGCGCCAGCGCCGGGAACGAGCCGCCGTCGGAGCGGACCCGGACCCGGGTCAGCAGCGCGTAGCCGACCACCTCGCCGCCGTACTCGGCGACCATGGCCAGCTCCGGTACCCAGGCGTCGCTGTGCCGGAGCTCGTCGACCAGAGCCACCTCGGGCGGCGCGGCCACGTCGGGGCGGGCGAAGGCACCGGCCAGCACCCGGGCGACCGGTTGCTCGTCCGCCGGATCCTCGGGTCGCAGTCGCAGCGTCGTCACCCGCGCGACCTTACCGCGCGTACCCGGTCCATCCGCGACGGTCGCTGAAATCGATACGCCGGCCGGCTCGCCTGGACGTCCACGTCGGCCGATCCCGTTCGGGTGTTGCGCGGGTGGCGACCGCCGCGACGGGGTATGACTGAGCCATGAAGCCCGTGCGTTCCCTCGCCCGCGTCATGTTGAGCGGCATTTTCGTGGCCAGCGGCGCCCGTAACTTCAAGAACCCCGACCGGCTGGTGCCCGCCGCGAAGCCGGTCACCGACCGGGTCGCCCCACTGATCCAGAACCTGCATCCCCGGATCCCGACCGACACCGTGACGCTGATCCGAGCCAACGCGACCGCCCAGGTCGTCGGCGGGTTGATGCTGGCGAGCGGCCGGTTCGCCCGGCCCGCCGCGCTCCTCCTCGCCGGCAGCCTGGTGCCCACCACCTTCGCCGGCCATTCCTTCTGGAACATGGACGACCCGGTGCAGCGGAACACCAACCAGATCCACTTCCTGAAGAATGTCGGGCTGATGGGCGGCCTGCTCCTCGCCGCCGCGGACACCGGTGGGAAACCCGGACTGCGCTGGCGCGCGGGTCATCGGATCGACCACTCGCGACGCTCGGTGCGGCGCGCGGTCCGGACCGCCCGCAGGGAGACGAAGATCGCCGTACGCTCGGCCGCCACCGGCCGCCGGCTTTCTGGCTGACCTACCGTCCATTCGGCCGCCACCCCCGCAAGGCCACTAATCACCTGAACCCCCCGACACCCGTTAACGCGGTGGAATTGTCAAAGATGTGTGGGATCGGACACGGTCGCATAACGCGGGAGGCAACGAAGTGAGGCACCGTTCTAGGCTCCGTGCGGGACCTGGACGGGCAAGACGATCTTGGTACGGGGGTGGCCACGCCATGCCGGCGACCGTCGGTAGGCGGACCGACCGCCTCGCTCCATTCCGCTACCGGGGTCGCGGCACCGACCGGCGAGCAGTCGTACGCGCCAGCGTGGTGGCCGCCGTCGCCTACGCCGCGTGGCTCGCCATCACCGCCTTCGGCCGGCCGTACAACTTCTTCGACATGAAGATCTACCACGGTGCCGTGGTGTGGTGGGCGAACGGCAACGAGCTGTACGACTTCATCGCACCCGAGACGAACCTGGGCTTCACCTATCCGCCCTTCGCCGCACTGGTCATGCTGCCGATGTCCTGGCTGCCGGTCGACGCCGCCGGCTGGCTGAACGCGGTGGCCAGCATCGCCGCGCTCGCCGTCGCGCTGGCCGCGCTGCTGCGCCCGATCGTCGACCGGCTGGGCTGGCCGCTCTGGTTCACCGTCGGCATCGCCACGCCGATGGCCGTCGCCATCGAGCCGTCCCGGGAAACCCTCGGCTACGGCCAGGTCAACCTGCTGCTCTTCGCACTGATCGTGGCGGACCTGGTCGGCCTGCGGTGGCGGGCGAAGCGGGGCACCCATCACGACACCGCCGACTCGGCGCTGGCCCGGTTCGTCTACAGCGGCGCGTGGGCCGGGGTCGGCATCGGTCTGGCCACCGCGGTCAAGCTCACCCCGGCGCTGTTCATCGCGTACCTGATGATCACCCGGCAGTGGCGGGCGGCGATGGTCGCCGTCGGCACGGCCATCGGCGTGACCCTCGGGGCGTTCGCACTGGTCGACACGGAGTCACGGGCCTACTTCACCGGCGTGCTCTGGCAGACGGAGCGGGTCGGTGCCGCCGACATGACCGCCAACCAGTCGCTCGCCGGCCTGCTCGCCCGGCTCTACGACTCCATCGAGACGCCCGGCCTGCTCTGGCTGGCCTTCTCGGTGCTGGTGCTGGCGCTCGGGCTGTCCCGGGCGGCAAGCGCCCGGGCCGACGGCGACGAGCTGACCGCGTTCACCCTGGTCGGGCTGACCGCCAACGTGATCAGCCCGATCTCCTGGTCGCACCATCTGGTCTGGGTCATCCCGGCGATCATCGTGCTGGCCGACGCCGCGATACGCCGCCGCGAGGCGAGCCGTGGCGTGCCGCCCCGGATCACCTCGGCACCACCCACCGGCGGGGTACCGGCGCTGCGCCCGCCGATCTGGTACCCGACGCTCACCGGTCTACGGCACGGGGCCGGCGCCCTCGCGCTCTACCTGCTCTTCCTGGTCTCGCCGATCTGGCCGTACGAGCACCAACTCCCCGAGGTGTCCCACTACCAGGACGGGCTGTTCGGCGCGCTGATGGAGAACTCCCTGGCGATCGCCCTGATCGCGCTGGTCGCGGCGCTGCCCTGGCGCCCGGGCGCCGAGCCGGCCTTCTACCACGACCGGCTGGTACGCGCCGCACCGCTCACGGCCCGCCGCTGAACCTCCCCGGGTCGGGAGGTCAGGGGCAGTTCACCCACTCCTCGGTGCCGTCGGCGAAGACCTGCCGCTTCCAGATCGGCAGCCGTGCCTTCACCTCGTCCACCAGCCGGGCGCAGGCCGCGAAGCCCGCCGCCCGGTGGGCGGTGCTGACCGCCGCGACCAGGGCCACGTCACCGATCTCCAGCGGGCCGATCCGGTGCGACACGGCCACCGCGTACACCTCCGGGTCGGCGGCGATCTCCGCCGCCACCTCGCGCAGCACGACCTCGGCGGTGGGGTGGCCCTCGTACTCCAGGAGAGTGACCACACGGCCGTGGTCGTGGTCGCGGACCACGCCCTGGAACGAGACCACCGCGCCGGCCCGACGGTCGGCGACCGCCGCCTCGTGCGCGGCCAGGTCCAGCGGCCGGTCGGTCACCGCGCCGACGGCGACCACCTGGGCCGGGCTCACTGTGGCTTCCTCCGTTCGCGACTGCGGGGCTCGCAAACCCGGCTCACTCCTCGCGCTCACCGGGCCATCTCCGTTCGCGACTGCGGGGCTCGCAAACCCGGCTCACTCCTCGCGCTCACCGGGCCATCTCCGTTCGCGACTGCGGGGCTCGCAAACCCGGCTCACTCCTCGCGCTCACCGGGCCATCTCCGTTCGCGACTGCGGGGCTCGCAACCCCGGCTCACTCCTCGCGCTCACCGTGCCCGCTCCCCGGGGAGCAGCGGCAGCGGTACCACCGGCACCCGGTCCCCGACCTCGCCCGAGGTGCCCGGCCGGATCAACGCGAAGCCGTCCGCCTCGGCCAGCCCGCGCAACATCGCCGAGCCGACGTGGCGCAGCGGGTGCGCGGTGCCGGCCGCCCGGTCGATCCGGACCAGGGCGAGGTGGGTGTAGTCGCCGCGACCCGGAATCGGCTCGGCGAGGGTGGCCTGCGCCAGCACCGGCATCGGCCGGCCCTGGAGGCCGGCGAGCAGCGGCGCGACCAGCGAGACCAGCGCCACGACGGCCGACTGCGGGTTGCCGGGCAGGCCGGCCACGAACCGGACTCGACCGTCGCCGTCCACCAGCCGGGCCAGCAGCATCGGGAAGCCCGGACGGACCGCCACGGTGTTGACCACGTACTCCGCGCCGAGCGCCGCCAGCGTCGGGTGCAGGTGGTCGACCGGACCGTGCATGGTGCCGCCGGTGGTGCAGACCAGGTCGGCGTCGACCAACGCGCCCCGCAGGGCGGCCACGTGCTCGGGAAGGGTGTCGGCCACCGGGCCGACCACGTCGGCCGGGCGCACCTGGCAGCCGTACCGGCGTAGCCACGCGGGCACCGCCGGGCCGAGCGCGTCGCGGACCCGTCCGGCACCCGGCGGGCCGGAGGTCAGCAGCTCGTCGCCGAAGACCAGCAGCGCGGCGCGCGGCTGCCGGCGGACCCGCAGCGAGTCGTGCCCGCAGGAGGCGGCCAGCCCGATCAGCGCCGGGTCGACCGGCGTGCCGGCGGGCAGCAGTTCCTCCCCGGCGTACGCCTCCTCGCCCGGCTCCCGCCACTCGGTCACCGGACGCGGGGTGCCGGCGACCCGGCCGTCCCCGGTCCGGGTCGACTCCTCGATCCGCAGGATCGCCGTGGTGCCCGCCGGGACCATCGCGCCGGTGGCGATCTCGACGGTGGTGCCGTCGGTGGCCAGCGGAGACGGGGTGTGCCCGGCCAGCACCCGGCCGACCACCTGCCACGGGCCGTCCCCGCGCACCGCCCAGCCGTCCACGCCGGAGGTGGGAAACGCGGGCAGGTCGGTACGGGTGGTCAGCGGCTCGGCGAGGGTGTGGCCGTCGGCGTCGGTGAGTGGGCGGTCGACCGCCGGGAGCGCGGCGGCGAGGCCGGCCGCGTACACCTGGGCGCGGGCCTCCGCCCACTCGGCCGGCGACGGCGCGGCGACCTGCGTCGCCGTGGCTGCGGTTTCCGTGCTCATCCGGCGAGCCTAGCGCCGGCGCGACCGGCAGGTGTGGTCAGTGGTCGCCGCCGCGGAGCTGGTCGACGGCGTGGCGGAGGATCGGCCCGAGCACGGCCAGCCCGTCCTTCGCCCCGCCCCGGGAGCCGGGCAGGTTGACCACCAGCATCCGCCCGGCCACCCCCGCCAGCCCCCGGGACAGGGCGGCGGTGGGAACAGCGTCGCGGCTGTGCGCCCGGATCGCCTCGGCGATGCCGGGGATCTCGTAGTCGAGCAGGGCGCGGGTCACCTCGGGCGTCCGGTCGGTCGGGGTGATGCCCGTCCCGCCGCTGGTCAGCACCACGTCGACGCCCTCGTCGCGGGCGGACCGCAGCGCCACGCCGACCGGGTCACCGTCCGGCACCACCACCGGTTCGTCGACCTCACAGCCCAGCTCGCGCAGACCGGCGACGAGCAGCGGACCGCTGGTGTCCGCGTAGACCCCGGCGGCGGCCCGGTTGGAGGCGACGATCACCCGGGCCCGGATCACGGCCGGTCCTCCGGCCGGACCCACTCGCCGGTCTTGCCGCCCTCCTTGCGGAGCACCCGTACCGCGTCCACCGACGCCGCCGGGTCGACGGCCTTGACCATGTCGACCAGGGCGAGCCCGGCGACGGCCACGGCGGTGAGCGCCTCCATCTCCACGCCGGTCCGGTCGGCGGTCTTCGCCGTCGCGGTGATCTCGACCGTGTCGGTGGTGAGCCGAAGATCGACGGTGACGCCGTGCAGGGCGATCGGATGGCAGAGCGGGATCAGGTCGGGGGTCCGCTTGGCACCCATGATGCCGGCGAGCCGGCCGACCGCCAGCGCGTCGCCCTTGGGCAGGCCGTCGCGGCGCAGCAGGTCCACCACCTCGGGCGTGGTGCGGAGCCGGCCGGCGGCGACCGCGAGCCGGCCGGAGACCGGCTTGGCGGACACGTCGACCATCCGGGCCGCGCCGGCCGCGTCGACGTGGGTGAGCTGCGCGGGATCGGTCACGGCCGCGAGCCTACCCATCGGGTACGACGCGCACGGCGACCGCCGTGGGGAGGAGCGCCACCGCAGGTGCCGATCTCGCGGTACGGCGCTCCTCCCTCGGTCACCCGCCGTCCGTCGCTGGGGGAAACCGACGGCGGGCGCCTCGACGGCCAGGTCCGCCCTGCGGCTGGACTGCCCCCGTTCGGCCGACACGCGAGGGACGGTAGCGGCCCGTGCGATAAGAAATCGATAAGGCGGAGCCCGGTCAGTTGTCGGTGTCGGCAAGCCGCTGGCGTACCTCGTGCCGCTCGGGGACACCCATCCGCTCGAAGATCGCCAGGGCACGCTGCCAGTACCGCCGCGCCTCGGCCGGCTCGACGGCGATCCGGTGCTCGGCCAGTCCGTTGAGCGCTCGGCCCTGGGCGTAGGGGTATGCAATACGGGTAGCGATGTTCAGAGCTTCCCGATACGTCGCCGCCGCCTCCTCGTGGCGTCCCACCGTCCGGAGAGTCATGGCTAGTTCGTTGCGAGCCTCGGCCTGCACATGCCGTTCACCGGAGTTGGCGGCTGCTTCGATTGCCGCGTGGTGGCTCCGCATCGCTTCGTCATAGCGACCCAACTGCCGGTACGTTCCCGCTAGGTCGCTGAGCGCCTCGGCTCGGGCATACCCGTTACCGGTGCGGTCCCTGAGGGCCAGGGAAGCACGGAGCAGGCGTTCGGCCTGGATGCTGTCGCCAAGGCGGTAGCGCACGCCGCCGAGATGACCGAGCGCGTTCGACACGTGGAACTGATTCCGAGCCACCCCGGCGTTGAAGAGTTGCAGCCGATGAACGGCCATGGCCTCCTCGTATCTGCCGAGAAAGCGCAGCGTGAGACCGAGGTTGGGTAACACCGGAAGGCTTTCCAGAATCCCGGCCCGCAACGCCGAGGCGTTGATTTCCATCGCTTCCTTCAGACGACCGGTAAGCCAGTACACGACTCCCATGTTCACCCGTGCCCGGTCTGTTCCTTCTGCGTCACCGAGTTCGGAGCGTATCGACACCACCTCGGTCAGGTGGGCCAACGCTTCCTGATAGGAACCGGTGCGTACGTACGCCGAGGCGAGGTAGTTGTGCATGAGCGCGACCGCGTGCCGATCCTCCGACCGAGTCGCCGCAGTCAACCCCGCTCCATGTGTCACGGCGATGTCGTCGAAGTAGCCGCGCGAGTAGAAGAAGCGCCAAGCCGCCCGAGCCAGCCGCCACGCCAGCGCTTCGTGGCCGTCCCGCACGGCCTGGCGGACCAGGGCGTGCAGGTTGAGTCGTTGATTCTCCAGCCACTCGAAGTCGCCCGTCCTACGAACTTCCAGAAGGTCAGGGCGCAGCGGATCCGCCAAGCGGAGATGCTGGCCAACCAGGCGTTGTTCCTCCATCGGCGCCGAGACTTTGACGACCGAATGCACGAGGTGATCCAGCAGGCTCCCGACGGCCGCCTTCCGAGTCGCCTCGGAATCGGACTGCATACCCAACTCGAAGGCGTACTGCCGCATCAGGTCGTGGACGCGGTATCGACCGTTCGCCAGTTCCTCCACCAAATTCCGGTCGACGAGTTCGTCGACCAGATCCGCCGCGTCGTCGAACGGCAACTCGGTGAGCGCCGCAATCATCGCGGTGTCGAGATGGCTGCCTGCAGCTAGTCCGAACGACCTGAAGAGCCGTTTGGCCGGATCGCTGAGCGGCTCGTAGGACTCGGCGAAGGCGTCGACGACCGTTCGGGCCTCGGCCTGCAATCGCGGGAGAAAGGCAGGCTTGGCGACGAGCCGACGGACCATGTCGGACATGCTCCACGCCGGCCGGTGCGCGAGCCGGGTGCCTGCCAACCGGATGGCGAGGGGTAGACGGCCGCAGAGACGCACGACTTCCACCGCGCCGGCCATGTCAGCTCGCACCCGTTGCTCACCGACGAGTGTCATGAGCAGGGCCAACGCCTCCTGCTCGGAGAGGACAGGAAGCGATACCGGGGGCCGTGCGGTGAGCGCCAGGAGGCGCCGCCGGCTCGTCACGAAGACCAGCACCCCGCCGGATGCCGGCAGCAGTGGCTCGACCTGCGTACTGTCCGCAGCGTTGTCAAGGACCAAGACAGTTCTACGCAGCGCCAGTTCCCGCCGCCACATCTCGATCCGGTCCGACAGTTCGCCGGGTATCCGGCTGGCAGGCACCCCCAGTTGACGGAGCAGGGTGACCAGGGCCGCAGCGGGCTGAACCGGCGCCCCCTCCGAGTGGCCTTGCAGGTCGACGAACAACTGACCGCCGGGATAACAGCCGGCGAGACGGGCAGCCAGGTGCACGGCCAGGGTCGTCTTGCCGCAGCCCGCCATACCGTCGATCAGCCGGATCACGGGCGTCTCCTCGTCTGCGGCGGCGATCTCGTCGAGCATCCGCCGCACGATCTCCTGACGACCGACGAAATCGGGTACGACCCGAGGCAGCCAGTCGACCGTCCGGCCCGAGTCGTTCTGTCCGCCTACCTGATCAGCTACCGGACCGTCCGACAGGGCCTGTCTCCGGCTTGCCCGCCGGGCCTCGATCGTGTGCTGGCGGAGCCGCTCCAGTTCCGCACCGGGCAACACGCCGAGCTGCTCGGCAAGCGCATTTCGGGTGCTCTGGTAGACGTCGAGGGCTCCGCTGAGATCGTCGGTCCGGATGAGGGCACGCATGAGCAGGATCTGGGCGGGCTCCCGTACGGGCTGCTCCGACGCGTGCGCCCGAAGGAGGGGGATGGCGAGGTCGGCACGACCGGATCTCAGGTACAGGTCGGCCAGAAACTCAGCCGTCGACTGCCGTTCCCGATCCACGGTCTCTCGTCGAGCGAGCAGGGCCGGGCCGAGCGGCAGTCCGGCAAGCAGAGATCCCTGCCATGCGTCAACCACACGCCTGAGCAGATCACCTGCCCGTGGCAGGTCACCCGCATCGGCCAGCTCTCGGGCCTGGCCCCACTGCGCCGACAGGCGCATGAGGTCGACTCGGCTCTCGTCCAACGCCAGGCGGTAGCCGCCCTGCTCCCGGACGACAATCGCCTGTTCAACCATGACGGATTCAAGGCTCCGTCGCAGGTTCGCAGCGTAGGTACGGACATTGGGGACGGCAGACCGTGGCGGCTCCTCGGGCCACAGCTCGTCCACCAGCTGGTCGACCGTGACCAACCGGCCGGCATGCAGAGCGAGCATGGCCAGGACAAGTTGCTGCTTTGGCGTCCCGAGACGCAGGCAGCGCCCGTGGACCCGTACGGTGAGGCCACCCAGGACTTGAATTTCCACGGGGTACGACTCCGGTTCAGTCCGCCTCGACCGATCGCCCCAGGCAGTTTACCGACAATTGTCGAAGGCCCGGGTGCCCGCGGCACGGAGCGGGCATCGCCGACAGCTCCGACTTTTCCCTCCGAACGCGGAGGGTCGTTCGAGGGGGCGGGAAGTATGCGGAGACTGACCGGTCTGGCAGGCTGGACAACGCCTTCCACCGGAGGTCGATTGCGGTCGGCGACCAGTTGGGCACGGTTGGGATCCAGCCAACTCCGCTCTGCACAACGATGATGGACAGAACGTCATATAAGACCACAGTGTTGGCTAATATTGCGCATACCGACATTTATATCTTTGGAACGGGAGCATCCCACTTCTAAGCTGCTTTCGAGGTTTTAAAGAACCTATCGAACGTTTCGAAAGACAGCCGGAAGGAGTCGGGCGATGCGCGGCAGCGAGTGGCACTGAATCCCGAGACTTCACGCAGGAAATCCCTCACGGTAGGCTTCCGACATCAACTGGTTGGTTGATGCTGGTACAGGCGTCAGCCGTTCAGCCACTGGAGCTGAATGAGCCGGACCGACGGACGACGTGTTGTTGGGACCGATCGGCACCTCGTGGCGCTCGTCGGTCTCATCGTCGTTCTCGCGTCGGCCGTCACGGCCGCCGCAGTCAGCTTCCTGGTACGGCAACCACCTACCGCCGTCCGAGATATCGCAACGCTCATCACGCTGATCTTCATGATCACGGTCGGTGGGATCGTCAAGACCTCCGTCCGGATACGCTCGACGACACACTCCATCGCATGGGTCGAGACCGCAGTCGTCATCGGGGTGGCGATTGCGCCAAGTTCGTGGGTCATCCTGAGCACGGGCGTGGGCGTTGCGGCGGCTTCCGCGATCCTGCGTCTACCGGCGATCAAGACCGCCTTCGGCATCGGCAAAAACGTGCTGATCGCCGGCGGCACCGTGGTGATCGCCCGGTTCCTGGACTGGCCTTCGGCGTCGCCCTCAGTCGGCGGCCTCATCGGCGTGCTGGGCATCGTCTACCTGGTCGCGGCGCTCCTCGATGACATACTCGCGATCCCGGTGATCGCACTGGCCTCGGGAACGCCGATCTCGCGGCAGTTTCGGAGCGACCTGGATCTGCGGGTCGCCGGCTTCGGGGTCCGGTTCGTGGTAGCGGCCTGCACCCTGCTCATCCTCCGGGCCGACCCTCGACTGCTGCTCGCCGTACCACCGCTGGTGCTCAGCCTGCACCTGGCGTACTCAACCCGCATCCGCAGCCGCACCGAGCAGCAGGCCTGGCAACGGCTTGCCCGGACCACCGACGCGCTCAACGTGGTCGACCTCGACCAGGTGCTGACCACCGCCGTCACCCAGGCCGCCGAACTCTTCTCCGCCGACGAGGTCGAGATCGAGCTGCGCGAGGGCGACCGCACAGTCCGCGGCGGCACCGGCGGGATCGCGTACGACGGTGCGACTCCCGAGCCCAGCGCGGTGGACGGCACGGTCATCCCGCTGGCGCTTGAGGGGCACGACCGCCTGGTCGACCTCGGTGTGCTCCGGCTCCGCTTCGCCGGGCCGGTCGAGCTCTCCGAGCGGGAGCAGTACACCCTGCGTACCTTCGCCTCCGCGCTCTGCACCGCGGTCCGCAACGCGCAGGCGTACGCCGAGTTGGCCCGGATCGCCGAGGAGCACGCGTACGCCGCCACCCACGACGCGCTGACCGGGCTCTCCAACCGGCGTCACCTGCTGGACGAGGGCACCGAGCAGTTGACCACCCGCCACGCCGAGGGCGTCACGGCCCTGGTGCTGATCGACCTCAACCACTTCAAGGAGGTCAACGACACCCTCGGGCACGGCGCCGGCGACCGCGTACTGATGCAGGTGGCCGACCGGCTGCGTGCCGCGGCCCGCCCGGGCGACCTGGTGGCCCGGCTCGGCGGCGACGAGTTCGCCGTCCTGCTGCGCGGGCTGCCCGCACCGGCGGTGGCCGCGCACCGGGCCGACACCCTGCTGGCCGCCCTGCACGAGCCGCTCGAACTGGACGGCATGCGGATCAGCGTGGAGGCCAGCGGTGGCATCGCCGTCGCACCGTCCAGCGGCGGGATGCCCGAGCTGCTGCGCCGTGCCGACGTGGCGATGTACCAGGCCAAGCGCTCCGGCCGGCGGACCTCCACGTACGCGCCGACCCGCGACACCGCCGACCTGGGCCGGCTCACCCTCGGTGGCGAGCTGCCCCGCGCCGTCGCCGACCACGAGTTCACCGTCAACTTCCAGCCGATCGTCGACCTGGCCAGCGGTGCGGTGATCGGCGCGGAGGCGCTGGCCCGCTGGCACCACCCGATCCACGGCGTGATCGACCCGCTGCGCTTCCTGGAGGCGGTGGAACGCTCCGGGCTGCTGCCCGCGTTCGCCGAGGCGATCCTCGACCAGGCGCTGATCGCGGCCGGCACCTGGCGGGACGCCGGGTTCGACCTGCCGGTTTCGGTGAACGTGTCGCCGCGCAGCCTCCTCGACGCCCGCTTCCCCGGGGCGGTGCTGGCCCGGCTGCGGGCGCACGACCTGCCCCCGGACCGCCTCGTGCTGGAGCTGACCGAGACCCTGACGCTCAGCCAGCTCGACGTGGTGGACCGGGTGCTCAGCCGGTTGCGCGATTCCGGGGTACGGCTTGCCCTCGACGACTTCGGCACCGGCTACTCCTCGCTGTCCCTGCTCTCGCGGATCCCCGTACACGAGCTGAAGATCGACCGCAGCTTCGTCACCGCGATGGAGAGCACGGCCGAGGCGGCCGCCGTGATCCGCTCCACCCTGGACCTGGGCCGCAGCCTCGACCTCACAGTGGTCGCCGAGGGCGTGGAGAGCGAGCCGCAGCGCCGGGCGCTCTGGGAGTTGGGCTGCGCCGCCGGGCAGGGCCATCTCTTCGCCCGGCCGTTGCCGGCCGGGGCGCTGCTCGCCGCCCTCCAGCGCGGGGCGGGCGGACGACCTGGCATCCTCGCGCCGCCGTTGCACGACGCGGGTGCCGTGATCCGCCTGCCCGGTCGTCGCTCGGGCGGGCGCGCTCGGACGACCGCCGCCGGCTCCACCGCCACCCAGACCGCCGGCTCCACGGCCGCCCAGACCGCCGACGACTCCAGCCGCCACTGATCCCACTCCCGAGCGACCGGATGATCGTTGCCCGAATCTTGGCGAGTTGCCGCCGGCCACGAACGGTGACTGTCCAAGATCCGTAAGCGGACGAGCGGCGCGATGTGGGCGGACGGCTGTCGCGGCGGCCGTCTGCCAGACTGGCCGGCGTGACCGCCGACCCCGAACCGCCCGCCCCCGCCACCCGGCGCTGGACGGCCATCGACTCCGCGGCCGGCGGCCTCGCCCTCGACCTGGGCCTCTACGCCGCCGCGGCGACCTTCGCCGGGATCACCGCCGCCACCTCCACGCTGACCCCGCACCGGGCCTGGGGGGCCCTCGCCACCGCCGGATACCTGCTGGCGGCGCTCGCCGTGGCCGGGCAGTTCCTCGCCCGGCACCGCCACGCCGGCACGCCGCTCGCCGGGCTGGGCGCCCGCTGGGCGGTGACCGGGTTCGCCTGGGCCACCACCACCCTGCTGCCGCTGGTGACGCAGAGCGTGCAGCGGGCGGCCGGGCGTACCGACCGGGCTCAGGAGGAGGTGGTGGTGGTCGAGCACGCCGGCACCCGGCTCGCCGAACATGGCACCCCCTACCTGGGCCACGACGCGATCGCCGCGCTGCCGCCGGGGGAACAGTTGCTCGGCTACACCCCGTACCAGCCGGGGATGGCGCTGTTCGGGCTGCCCCGGGCCGTCGCCGACGCCTGGTGGACCGACGCCCGGATCTGGTTCGCCCTGGTCACCGCCGTGGTGCTGGCCGCCGCGGTGGCCACGCTGCGGACCGTACCCGGCCAGGTCGCGCCCGGCCGCGGCCCCGCCGTGCTCCGGGGCGTACAGGCGGCCACCGTGCTGCCGGTCTGCGCGCTCACCCTGGCGACCGGCGGCGACGACCTGCCCGTACTCGCGCTCTGCCTGCTCGCGCTGGCCCTTGCCGCGGCCGACCGGCCCGGTCGGGCCGGCCTGGCGGTCGGCGCGGCCGGCGCGCTGAAACTCTTCGCCTGGCCGGTGGCGGTCGTGCTGGTCTGCTGGGCCGCCACCCGCCGGGCCGGTCTCCGCGCCGCCCTCGGCGCCCTCGGGCTGCCGGTTCTCGCGCTGCTCCCCGCGCTCCTGGTCGACCGGGACGCCCTGGTCGAGAACGTGCTGCGCTTCCCACTCGGGCACGGCCTGGTGACCAGCCCCGCCCAGTCCCCGTTCCCCGGCCATCTCATCGCCACCGCGCTGCCCGCCGGTCGAATCGTCGCCGCCGCGCTGCTGGTCGCCACGGGGGTGGCGATCGCCGCCCGGCTCCTCCGCCGTCCACCGCGCACCGCCGTCACCACCGCACTGATCTGCGGGTACGGGTTGCTCGCGGCGATCCTGCTGATGCCGTCGACCCGCTTCGGTTACCTGCTCTACCCGATCGCCCTGCTGATCTGGGCGCCCGCGCTGGCGGGACGGCCAGCGCTCCACCGGCCCGGCATTCGGGCGACTTCCGCCACGCGACCCGCCGCGAGGGCGTAGACCTGAGGACATGACCACCTATCGCGACCGGGCCGAGGCGGGCCGCATGCTCGCCGACCGGCTCACCGACCTCGCCGGGCGGCCGGAGGTCGTCGTCCTCGGGCTGGTACGTGGCGGGGTGCTCGTCGCCCAGGTGATCGCCGAGCGGCTCGGCGTGCCGATGGACGTGCTGGTGGTCCGCAAGCTCGGCGTGCCGTGGGCACCCGAGGTGGCGTACGGCGCGCTCGGCCCCGGCGGGGTGCAGGTGCTCAACGAGATGGTCGCCGGCCGGCTCAGCGAGGCCGACCGGGCCGAGGTGCGGCAGCGCGAGCAGGCCGAACTGGACCGTCGGGAGAGCCGGTACCGGGCCGGCCGCCCACCGCTCGACCTGACCGGGAAGACCGCGGTCATCGTCGACGACGGGCTGGCCACCGGGGCCACCGCCCGCGCCGCCGTGCAGGTCGCCCGGCATCTGGGCGCCGCCCGGGTGGTCGTGGCCGTGCCGGTCGGCTCACGGGAGGCGTACGAGATGCTGGTCGCCGAGTCCGACCAGGTGGTCTGCCCCGACACCCCTCCCGACTTCGCCGCCGTCGGCGCGTACTACGACGATTTTCACGAGGTCTCCGACGACGAGGTGACGGCGGCGCTCACCACCACCGCGTGAAACCACCCGGTACCGTCGATACCATGCAGCTCACCTGCCCCAAGTGCCACGGAGAAATGCGCCAGTACGAGCGCAGCGGAGTGATCATCGACCAGTGCGGCGAGTGCCGCGGCATCTTCCTCGACCGCGGCGAGTTGGAGAAGCTGTTCGAGGCCGAGGCGAACTGGAACCGGCAGCACGCCGGGCCGCAGGCCGCGCCGGCCACCGGCGGCTACGCCCCGCCGCCCCCGCCGCCCGCCGCCCCGCACCAGCCCGGGTACGGCGCCGTCCCGCCGCCCCCTCCGCCGCCGCCCGGCCACGGCTACGCGCAGCCGGCCTACGGCCAGGGCGGGCACTACGGCTACCACGGCCACTACAAGCGCAAGAAGCGCCACGGCTTCCTTGGCGAACTGTTCGACTGACCGGCGTCGGGCCGGACTCGCGTCCCGGCCCACCCCGGCCTCGGTTTTCCTGCTCGGTTGATCCTCCTGCCGCCGACGACGGTTCGCGGCGGGCGGGTCAGACGATGGCCATGTCCACGAACCGGGACAGGTGCAGCTGGGCGGCGACGGTCACCGTGTCGGTGGGGCCATTCCGGTGTTTGGCCACGATGAAGTCCGCCTCTCCGGCCCGCGGCGACTCCTTGTCGTAGTAGTCGTCGCGGTGCAGCAGGAGAACAACGTCGGCATCTTGCTCAATCGAGCCCGATTCGCGCAAGTCGGACAACTGTGGTCGCTTGTCGGTGCGCTGCTCCGGGCCACGGTTCAGCTGGCTCACCGCGATCACCGGGCACTCGACCTCCTTGGCCAGCAGCTTCAGGCCACGGGACAGGTCGGCGACCTCCTGCTGCCGGCTCTCGGTGCGCTTCGGCGAGGTCATCAGCTGGAGATAGTCGACCACGATCAGCTTGAGGTCGTGCTTCTGCTTGAGCCGCCGCGCCTTGGCCCGGATCTCCATCAGGTTCATGCTCGGCGTGTCGTCGACGAAGAGCGGCGCCTCACTGATCTCGCCCATGCAGCGGGCCAGCTTGGTCCAGTCGTCGTCGGAGAGCTGGCCGCTGCGCAGCACGTGCAGCGGTACGCGGGCCTCGGCCGAGAGGAGTCGCATGACGATCTCGACCTTGCTCATTTCCAGCGAGAAGATCGCCGACGCCTGGTTGGCGCGAATCGCCGCGTTTCGGGCAAAGTCCATACTCGCCGTGCTGTTGTGGGTCGGGATCATGGACCGGCCGGCCAGGTAGAGGTGGTCAGGATTGTCCACCGTGACGCAGCGTACCGGGACACTGGCCACCGGCCGGACGTCCACGACAAAGCGGGCGGTGGTCCGTACGTCCGAGGACGTCCGCCGCCGCGCCGCGTGTACCGTCCGCTTCCGCGCAAGCCGGAAGACCGGGTCGGGCGTGGAGAAGTTCACGGTGTACGCGGTCGACGAATCCTCCGTCCGTCCCCGTACCTGCTTCTCGTTGATCGTGCACCGGTAACCGAGGCTGACCACCAACTCCTGGACGCCCTCGATGAGGCGCTTGGAGGTGGACGTGTACTGGAGGTTCCCCGCCGGAGCCACCGTGCCGTCGGCGTCCATCAGACCGGCGAGCAGCGCCCGGCGTTGCGCCTCCGAGGCGCGGAGGTAGTCCAGCGGGATGTGCTTCTCGTGCGCCACGCCGGCCCGCCGGAGCAGGGCCAGGAAAGCACCGTTGCGGTCATGGCACTCGGCGCAGGTCCGATCGGGGTTCCTGGCGGGAGTGGGCAACACGATGGTGTAGACCATCGGCCCGCTGGGGCGTACGACGAAGCCGTCCCGCGCGACCAGCTCGATCATCTCGGCGTCCGCCGTGGTGAAGCGACTCGCCCCGGCGTGCCCGTCGCCGAGCCACACCCCGAGGGTGTACGGCGGGACCACCAGATCCCGCTCGGGCAGTTGAAGGGGCGCGCAGTTCTCTACCGCGTGGTTCAACCGGCGGTCGGCCGTGTCCGTACGCAGCGTGGCGGCGATCTGCGCGGTGGTCACCACGCCGTCGTGGCGTGCCCGGGCGCCGGCGTTGACATGTCGCTCGGTCCGCTCGCGAAGGCCGGCCAGCAGCTGGCCGGCCGGGTAGCCGGGAGCGGTCCAGCTCCGCACCTTGCCGGCCCGGCTCACCTGGCGGCTCACCCGGTCGTTGGGACCGACCTGGCGCGCGACGGTGTGCAGCACGTTGCGGAACTCGGGTCCGACCTGCTCAAGGGTCTGCGCGAGGGTGACCAGACGGTGTGGCTCAGCTCCGGCCGTCGCCGCGGCCGCCCGTACCTTGGCCAGTGATTCCTCGGACCAGTAGTGGCGCGGACGTGCCTCCGGCTGCCGGCGGCTGGCCCGGGTGGTCGTCTTCCACAGGTGCTCGGCGTCCGCCACGATGACCGAGCCGTCGGAGAACTCGACCTCGTAGCAGGGGCGGTCGTACATGACGTCGAAGACGGCCGTGATGGTGGTCGGGGTACCGTCCGCCGCGAGCAGCCTGTCTCCAACCGTCACCTCGCTCATCGTGGTCCAGCCATCGGGAGTGGGCAGCGGGGTGTCGAGCGCAAGAGCCTTACCCAGACCGGGCCGGCCCGCCACGATGATCAATTGGCCCGGGTGCAGGCCGTTCAGCAGCCGGTCGAGGTCGCTGAAGCCGGTCGGCACACCGGTCATCACCCCGCCCTGGGCGCCCACCGCCTCGATCTCGTCGAGGGTCGGCTGGAGCATGTCGGCCAGGACCGCGAAGTCCTCACTGACCCGCTTCTCGGTCACCTCGTAGACGG
The DNA here is from genome assembly GCF_900089605.1 of Micromonospora narathiwatensis. Lineage (NCBI taxonomy): Bacteria > Bacillati > Actinomycetota > Actinomycetes > Micromonosporales > Micromonosporaceae > Micromonospora > Micromonospora narathiwatensis. The sequence continues at coordinate 5,309,339 of NZ_LT594324.1, forward strand.
CCTGCTGGGCGAGGTCGACGATGTCGTCGACGTCCCGGCTGCCGCCCTGGCCGGTGCCGTACCCGAGTTGGACGATCCTGGTGCCGGCCTCGACCAGCCGGCGTAGCACCGCCCGCTCGCCCACGATGCGGGCGTAGTAGGCGGCGTTGGCGGCGGTGGGCACGCTGGCGATCAGCGTGTGCAGGTAGGGCGCTCCGCCGATCCGGGCCAGGTCACCGGAGTCGGCGAGGGCGGCGGCGACGGTGATCGGGTCGGCCGGTTCGCCGCGTCCGTAGATGTCGAGGATCGCGTCGAAGACGGTGGCGTGCACCGGGCGGTAGAAGTCGTTGGACTTGAGGATCTCCACGACGTCGGCGATGGCGTCCTTGGAGAGCAGCATGCCGCCGAGGACGCACTGCTCGGCGGCCACGTCCTGGGGCGGCGTCTTCTCGAACTGCCCGTCCCGCTGCGCCGGCGCCGGCGACTGTCCACCGGTCCGCTCCGTACGCGTGTCATCGGTGACCGACACGGTCCCCCCTCGGTGCGTCGGATCGAAAACCAGCTCCGCCGGGTCTGACAGCGCCGACGACCCCTCCGGTCGATCGGGGGCCACCGCCCGGACGGTCGGGGATCCACGATACGGAACCCGAGGTCAGCCCCTCAACAATGCCGGTGGACGAGCCTCGGGACAACCTGTGGACGCCGGGGACCGGCATGTGTGCAGGTTGTGCACAGGGGTGTGGACAAGTAGTGGAGAATTTCGTGCGCACCGGCCCTGACCTGCGGTAATACAATCCACACCCTGTGGACGACAAATTCCGGGTCGAAACCTGTCCCCGACCGTCCCGTACTATCTCGGACGAACGGCTACACCTGGACAGCGGATTGCACTTTCGGTTGAGAAGGGTCACGCTCCGGCCGTGAGTTACCGGGACTGGGGAAGCGAGGAGAGCAGCGCCCCCGAGCGCCACCGCACCCCGAGCCGCCGGCGTGCCATCGAACGCGGCCAGCAGGAGCCGGTCGACACGTACCTCCCCCGGTGGGCGGTGGAGTCGGGCGTCCGCCGGGCGGACGGCGGCGGCCGGCACGCCGCCCCCGACGACGATGACGAGGTGCCGCCGTACCCGGGTGGCGGGTGGCGGGCCGACACCGGATGGCGCCGGGAGAGCGACCTTCGCGAGGTGCCCGCCGTCGGCGCTGGCCCGGCCGGCGAGCACACCGCCGAGTGGACCCTGGACACCCCGCAGGAGCAGGGGTACGTCGGGAGCCGGCGGGCCGAGTCCACCGAGGACGAGCCGGTCTCCGGGCGTCGTGCCCGGCCCCGGCGGCCACAGGTCACCTGGTCGGGCCTGCCGGACAGCACCTCCCCGGCGGAGGAGAGCGACCGGTGGGACACCGAGCGGCCCACCCGGCGGAGCCGGCGGGCGGCGTCGGACGCCGGGACCCGCCCTGCGGTCGACCCCTGGGAGCGGCCCCGGTCGGCGGAGCCGGATCCGGCGGAGCGGCCGGCGGTCGACCCGTGGGACGCCTCGGGCGTGCACGCGTGGGGCCGGTCGGTCCCCGACCGCTGGGACCGGACGGAGGCCACCGGTCGGTGGGACCGGGCGGAGCACACGGGCGAGTGGAGCCGGTACGACACCGGGCAGTGGGACCGGCACACCGAGGTGGACCGATGGGACCGCACGGCGCCGCCGACGCCGGCCCGGGAGGGCTGGGCGTCGCCGGAGCAGACCGAGGAGTTCTTCTCCGGCACCCGGCTGGCGGATGACGATCCGCGCTGGGTGGAGACGCCGACCTCCGCGCCGCGCTCGCCGACGGTCGGCTACCCCGCGTCCCGCCCGGGTACGACGCCACCGCGACGGACGGCGGACCCGGTGGGCGCCGGCAGGGCGTCGACCGGCCGTCGGCGGGAGGATCTGTCCGGCGGCGGATCCTGGCACCGCCGGATCGAGGACGATCTGCTCGACCCGGATCCGGGCGGCCCGATCCGGCCGTTGGCCTACACCGCCGCCTGCTACCTGGTTCCGGCGCTGCTGCTCTTCGTCGGCCTGCTGTTCCTCGACGGGCGGGCTCCGGCGGGATGCGTCACCGACGTCACCGGCGGTGGTTGCGACTCGCCGCGCATCCACGCCTTCGCCTCGATGGTCGCGGGTGCGCCACGGTTCGGGCTGGCGCTGGCGAGCAGCCTGGTCGTCGCGGTGGTGCTGCGCTGGGTCGGGACGAGTTGGCGGCCGGCGACGGTGGCACTGGCGGCGGCTGTGGTCGGTGGTGGCCTCTCGACCGTGCTGATCAGCGCGGTGACCGGTCAGCCGATCGGCTGACCGCCGACGGCTGCACGTCGCGGCACGGCACCGCGACCGGCCCTCGTACGGTCCGGAGCGCTGCCCGGCGGCGCGGAGGCCGAATCATGGCCGCCAGTCGAGCCGGAGTTGTCGCAGCCGTGGAATGCGGAAGGGCCCGCACCGGGGAGTCCGGTGCGGGCCCTTCTCGTGCTGCCGGGTGTCAGCCCTGGACGACGTTCAGGTTGAACTTGGCGGTCACCTCGGGGTGCAGCTTGATGCTGACCGGGTAGGAGCCGATCGACTTGATGTGACCGGGCAGCTCCAGCCGGCGGCGGTCCAGAGCCGGACCACCGGCCGCCTTGACGGCGTCGACGACCTCGGCCGGGGTGACCGAGCCGAAGAGCCGTCCGCCGTCGCCGGCGCGGGCCTTCAGGTTGACCTTCAGACCCTCGATCTGGGCCTTGACCTCGTTGGCGTGGCCGAGGTCGCGGATCTCCCGGGCCGAGCGGGCCCGCTTGATGACCGTGACCTGCTTCTCCGCACCCTTGGTCCAGGCGATCGCGAAGCCCTGCGGAAGCAGGTAGTTACGGCCGTAGCCGTTCTTCACCTCGACGATGTCGCCCGGAGTGCCGAGGCCGGACACCTCCTGAGTCAGGATGATCTTCATGTCCGTGCCTCCTCTCAGCGGGTCGTGGCCGTGTACGGCAGGAGCGCCATCTCGCGGGCGTTCTTGACCGCACGGGCGATCTGCCGCTGCTGCTGCGAGGTCACGCCGGTCACCCGCCGAGCGCGGATCTTGCCGCGGTCGGAGATGAACTTGCGCAGCAGCGCGGTGTCCTTGTAATCGATGTAGGTGATCCCGTCCTTGTCGAGCGGGTTCACCTTCTTCTTCGGCTTGCGAAGTGCCGCAGCCTTGGCCATTGCTCTTGCTCCTGGTTTGCGATCGCGGGCGCTCGGCGCCATCAGAACGGGGGCTCCTCGTCGAAGTTTCCGCCGCCCGAACCACCGCGCGAGGGAGCCGGGGCAGCCGAGGCCCAGGGGTCGTCGAAGTTGCCTCCGCCGCCCTGGCCACCACCGCCACCACCACCGAAGCCGCCACCGCCGCCCGAGCGGGACATCTTCTGCACCTTCGCCGTGGCGTAGCGCAGCGACGGGCCGATCTCGTCGACCTCCAGCTCGATGACGGTGCGCTTCTCACCCTCACGGGTCTCGTACGACCGCTGACGCAGCCGGCCGGACACGATCACCCGGGCGCCGCGCTGCAGCGACTCGGCGACGTTCTCGGCGGCCTGCCGCCAGACCGTGCACGAAAGGAACAGCGGCTCGCCGTCCTTCCACTCGCCGGACGCCTTGTCCATGAAGCGGGGCGTCGAGGCGACCCGGAACTTGGCGACGGCCGCCCCGGAGGGGGTGAACCGCAACTCGGGGTCATCGGTCAGGTTGCCGATGACCGTGATGGTGGTGTCTCCTGCCATGACCATCTCCTCGCGCACTCATCTTTGTGCCCTACAGGCTCTCAGAGCCCTCCGACACCGTCGATGAGGCTTGATCCGGACGTACCGGGACGGATGCTCAGCGCATCTCCGGGCGAATGACCTTGGTGCGCAGCACCGACTCGTTGAGTCGGAGCTGACGGTCCAGCTCGGCCACCGCCTCCGGCGTCGCCTGGAGGTCGACGACGGCGTAGATGCCCTCGGCCTTCTTGTTGATCTCGTACGCGAGGCGCCGGCGGCCCCACACGTCGGTCTTCTCCACCGAGCCACCCGCGGTCCGGATCACGTTCAGGTACGTGTCGAGCGACGGGGCGACGGTGCGCTCCTCGAGGCTGGGGTCGAGGATCACCATGACTTCATAATGACGCAAGACGTGCTCACCTCCTGTGGGCTAAGCGGCCACGGTCCTTCCGTGGCAGGAGGTCGTGCGTCGTGGCCCGTGCCGGTACCGGGGGAACCCGGCCGGACGCGGACAACCGGACCAGGATACCCGGTCGGAACGATCATGCCCGGGCCGGTCGTACGCGGTGGCCGGAACGCGGCGACAGGGGTCCACTTCCGATCGCGAGCATCGGAAGTGGACCCCTGTCCACGGGGCCGCGGGGCGTCCCGTCCGCATTCCTTGGGTGGGACCTGGGGAGGAACGACCACACCGATGAGGTTGGATCGAGGACGCCCCGCGGAGCTTTATCGTGTTGTCACGTGCTCTGACCATACAGCCGGTCTCGTCACCTGTAGGGGGAATTGGAAGAATTTGCCCGGCTGTCTTGTCGCCCAGCCGGTCAGGTGTGACGAGGCGGATCCCGCCCCGTCGTGCCGGGCCGCACGGCGGGGCGTCCCGTTTCCGGGGGCCTACCCTGCATCCGGGCGCCTGTGGACCGCACCCGGTTGGAGCGTCGACCATCGATCCCACCTCGGACAACGACCACCCGGCCGACTGGTGACGCCGCCCGCTCCGCCTCCGTACCCGGTGCCGGACGGCACGACGCCGGCCGGAAGCTCGCGGTCTCCCCGCTCGTCGGGGGCGCGACGTAGGCTGCCGTGCATGCGAATCGGAGCCCACGTCGATCCGACCGACCCACTGGCCGAGGCCGCCGCCCGGGACGCCGAGGCCGTGCAGTTCTTCCTCTCCGATCCCCAGGGATGGAAGGCCCCGAAGGCCCGGGAGGACGCCGAGCGGCTGCGCGCCGCCGATGTCGACCTCTACGTGCACGCGCCGTACGTCATCAACGTGGCCACGCTGAACAACCGGATCCGCATCCCGAGCCGCAAGCTGCTCCTCGGCCACGCGGCCGCCGCGGCGGCCGTCGGGGCCAAGGGGCTGATCGTGCACGGCGGTCACGTCAACGCCGGGGACGACGTCGCCGTCGGCTTCGACAACTGGCGCAAGACCTTCGCGTACGCGGCGGAATCGGGCGGCTTCCCGCTTCCGGTCCTGATCGAGAACACCGCCGGCGGCGACAACGCCTGCGCCCGGCGCCTCGACGCGCTGGCCCGACTCTGGGACGCCCTCGGCGACTACGAGGTGGGCTTCTGCCTCGACACCTGCCACGCGCACGCCGGCGGCGAGGAGTTGCTGGGTCTGGTGGACCGGGTCAAGGCGATCACCGGCCGGATCGACCTGATCCACGCGAACAACTCCAAGGGCGCCTTCAACTCCGGGCAGGACCGGCACGACAACCTCGACGGCGGGACCATCGACCCGGAGCTGTTGGTGGCGGTGATCCGGGCCGCCGGCGCGCCGGTCATCGTGGAGACGCCGGGCGGCACCGAGGGGCAGGCGGCCGACATCGCCTTCCTGCGCCAGCAGCTCGGTGCCGGGGCGTCGGCGGCATGACGACCAAGCAGTCCGACACCGCGGACGGTGCCGGGCCGGCCGGGGGATTCTCCGCCGGTGGCGCCCAGCCGCACGCCGGCGACGCCGGACCGGTCGGGCGGTCGACCGACGGCGAGGCACCGTCGTCCGGCGTCACCGGCCGTGACGGAGCCGCCGAGGCGGCACGGGAGCAGGCCACCGGGGTGCCCGACGGGATCGGCTCGACCGACAACCGCCAGGCCGGGGCGACCGCTCCGGACGGGCCCGCCGCCGAACTGACCGCCGCCGGCCAGTCCGCCACCGGCCCGGCCGGTGGCGACGCAACCACGAAGACCCGCCCGGGCGCGGCCGCCACGAAGACCGGCCCGGGCGCGGCCGCCACGAAGACCGGCCCGGGCGACCCCGGTGCGGCCGACAAGCCCGCGAAGCCCGGCCAGGACGGCGATGCCGGGAAGCACGAAAAGACCGCCGACGGCGGGGCCGGGACCGCCGGCGCGGCCGGCGGCAAGGACACGTCCGCCGAGGGTACGGAGCCGGCCGATCGCTGGTCCGCGTTCGGCCCCGCCCCGGATCCCGTGCTCTCCCGGCCACGCCGGGCGGTCCGCGCGGCGGGCCGGTTCCTGATCCACGAGTGGACCCTGGCCACCGTCGCCTCGCTGGTGCTGGCCGTGCTGATGACCTGGCCCACCCTGCGCTACCCGCGTTACACGCTGCCGCAGGACTACTGGGACCCGAGCCTCCAGTCCTGGCAGATGGCCTGGTCCGGGCACATCCTGCGGACCGACCCCGGGCAGCTCTGGCACTCGAACACGTTCTTCCCCGACTCGTGGAGCTTCGCCTTCTCGGACACCCTCCTGGGGTACGCGCCGGCCGGCCTGCTCGGTAACGGCCCCGAGGACGCCCTGCTGCGCTACAACATCCTGTTCGTGCTGGCGCACGCGCTCGCCACGCTCGGGGCGTACGCGCTGGCGCGGCAGCTCGGCGCGGGGCGGATCGGCGGCGCGGTGGCCGGGGTCGCCTACGCGTACGCGCCGTGGCTGCTGGCCCAGGCCGGGCACCTGCACATCATCTCCAACGGCGGCATCCCGCTGGCGCTGGCGATGCTCGCCCGAGGCCACGGCTGGTCCCTCCGGTACGGCTACCGGCCCCGGCGGCGCCACGCCGGCTGGGCGTTCGCCGGTTGGCTGGTGGCGGCGTGGCAGCTCAGCCTCGGCTTCGGCATCGGGCTGCCGTTCGCGTATCTGCTGGCCACCGTGGTGCTGGTCTCGACCGTCATCTGGTTCGCCCGGCGCTGGGTGGTACGGCCGGTGAAGCGTCCCTTCGGTGGCCGGCTGCTCCTCGCCAACGTGCTCGGTGGCGTGCTCTTCGCCGCGGTGGGCGCGCTGCTGGCGGTGCCGTACTTCAAGGTCGCGGAGCTGCACCCGAACGCGGAGCGGACCCTCGGCGAGATCAGCCTCTACTCGCCGCCGGCCACCGGGTTCTTCACCGCCCCGGCGGAGTCGCGGATCTGGGGTCCGCTGCACGAGGGCGCGCGGGCCGCGCTGCCCTGGCATCCGGAGATGACCCTGCTGCCGGGCTACGCGCTGTACGCCCTGGCGGCCGGCGGGCTCTTCTTCTCCGTCTGGCGGGTCCGTCACCGGATCTTCCTGCTTGCCGGGGTGCTGGTGACGATGGCCCTGGCCATGGGCACCCGCCTCCTCGACGGCCGGTTCACCTACGTGCCGCTCTTCGACTACCTGCCGGGCTGGAGCGGACTGCGCACGCCGGGCCGGCTGATGCTCTGGACCACGCTGCTGCTCGGCCTGCTCGCCGCCGGCGCCGTCACCGCGTTCTGCGCCCGGGTACGCGAGGTCGCCGCCGGGCGGGTTCCGCCGTGGCCCGGCCCGTGGCTGCGGCTGGCCACCCTGCTGCCGCTGCTCCTGGTCGTCGTGGAGGGGCTGAACACCACGCCGCACCCGGTGGTGCCGCAACAGCCGGCGGTGATGCGGACGGTCGACGGCCCGATGCTGGTCCTGCCCAGCAGCCAGGCGCTGGACCAGCCGGTGATGCTCTGGTCGACCAGCCGGTTCCAGGACATGGTCAACGGCGGCAGCGGCTTCACCCCGAGGAGCCAGGCCCAGATACGCGATGCCAGCGTCAGCTTCCCCGACCCGCTCAGCATCGACTATCTGCGTCAACTCGGCGTGAAGAACGTGGTCGTGCTGCCCGGCCGGCTCGCCGGCACCCCGTGGGAGGGCATCCTCGACCGCCCGACCGACGGGCTGGGCGTCACCCGCGAGGAGGTCGACGGCGCGGTGGTCTACCGGCTCTGACCGCTGACCACCGGTCGCAACTCGGCGCACCCTACCGCTCGGCTGCCTCCCCGGCGGGAACTCGACTCCCGCCGGGCAGATCATCCGTCGAGGCTGACGATGCGGTCAGGATGATTGGGCCGCCGCTCATCCAGCGAGGAGGCGCAGGCGGTGTCGACCATCCTGACCTGCGGATCGCGCCCCACCACTCCGGAGAGCCGGGCGCAGAGCCGGACGATGACCTGGGCGGGGGGAAATCCGCTGCCGGTACCCGTCGCGTCGAACGCGACATCCACCTCGAGCCGACCGTCCCGACCGGCCCGTTGCTCGAAGACGATGCCGTCGAGCTTGCCGGCGCTCACAGCTGTGACCAGCGCGTCCAGCCGCTGGTCCGTGGTCTTGGCGTCGAGGTCCGGGCTGGCGAGCATGGTCACCGCCGTCCCGCGAGCAGCCTCCGCACGTCCGCGCACCGACTTGGTGGCGGCCTCCGTCGCGCGGCCCTCCGCGTCGAGACCACAGCCGGTAAGGCAGAGCAGGGTGACGCCCGCGAGGAGGAAATTCTTTCTCCTCGCGGACGCCGTCCAATCGACTCCTGTCACAGCCCCATCATATCGACGGTGATATGGTTCATGACCGATGCGTAACGACGCGATCCGTCCATGTTCGGATGGAATGATTGTTGGGATACGCCATACCGGTTCCAGCTTTCCGGAAGCCAGTCCGGTAGCTCCCCGTGCTCACCCGGGGTCAAGGTGGTGATGATTTTGTTCAGCGCCTCCTGGTCAGCGCAGATCCCGTGACCGGCAAACGCCACGGTGGGGTCGGCGAAATAGGTCGGGATGCCCTCGGCACTGGCCTCGGTGGCGGCTTGGCCCATCACGGTGGCAAGCAGCATCGCGGTGTTGTTCAGCCAGGTCCGCTCTCCGTCATTGATAGCGTTCATGCAGAATGTGCTCGTTTCCTTAAAGAGCTTGGGATATCCCATCAGCATGATCTGGGCATGGGGCGCCTTCTTGTGAATCTCCCTCAACACCGTCTTTATCGACTGCTTGACCGGCCCTTCGATATCCCTCTTCACCTCAACCGAAAGTGGATCGGAGTCGCCGGGCATCGTGTCGTTCTCGCACTCGAAGCTGTGCATGACGCAGAACTGGAGCACCTTGGCGAATCTGGCGTCGTTGCCGCCGACGGACAGCGTCACCAGGGTGGTGTTCTCGTCCACGAAGCCTCGGTCGAGCTGCGGCATCTCTCCCCACAGGTACTTGGCGTTCTGACCCCACGCGTTTTCGGGCAAGGGCTGGCCGGCCGGGACGGTGTAGGCGGGCAGGAGGTGCTCCGTCTCGGCCCAGGAACAGGCGAGGAAGTGGTAGTCCATGTTCGGGTCCCAACTGTCGGCACGGCTCCCGATATTCGAGGTGCTGTCCGAGAGCACCCCCAAGCGAGACCAGGCGAACCGGGACCGGTGACAGAGGTCCTGGTACTGCACCTCGTTGTTGACCACCTGCTTGTAGTCGCTCTCCGGGTAGTAGTCGGCGCCGTTGCCGCTCGAGACACCCTCACCAGACGAGTACGAGTCGCCGAGCGCGACGATCTGGTGCCGCGGCTTCGCCGTCAGCTTCTTGACCGCGATCGCGTCCCAGGCCACGTCCTCGTCGCCGGTGCCGTCGTACGCGTCGTTGGTCAACCGCACCCGGGGCGTCCCGTTGAACTGGAACACTCCGAGGGACACCCACTGGTTCCGCTGCACCCGTTGCAGCAGGACTCGCTTCTTTCCGGCGTTGCCTAAGCCCTGCCCGAGATCGATCTCGTAGGCCGCCTGCCGGGTGTGCGCGCCGTGATCCGGGATGTGCACCATCACCCGGGCCCAGCCGGTGACGCTCTGGTTGAGTGTCCAGGTGCCCGTGACCTTCATCTTTCCGCCCAGCATCCCTGGGCCCCAGGTATGGGCGAACCAGAAGTGTCCCCCGAAGCCACCGCCGATCTGATGGAAGTCGACCTTGGAGGGGAACTTGCCGGCCGAGTCCGTGGCAAAGGTCAGCTTGAAATCGCCCGAGTTGGTCCACTGGTTGTCGCAGCCCGGGCGGACCGACTTGGTACCGGACGGAACGTCGTCCACCACGAGGCTCCCCGCCGGCAGGCCGGAGAGATCGCAGCTGGGCGGATACGTCGTCGCATCATCCTGATACGCGTACCCCGGATCGAACCGCAGCACCTCGTTGCCGAGCTGGGTGTCGCCCTTCCAGGTCGCCGACCGGTGGTACCAGCACACCAGGTCGTACTTGCCGGCGGCGTTCTTGTGGGCGCACGGTCCGGCCGGCTCGCCGACCACGTCGGGATCGTCCGGGGTGTTCAGCTCACCGGGATGGCAGTCGTTGGACGCGTCGCAGAACAGGTAGGGCGGCGGCTTGACGTTGATTCGGTTCTCCACCGTGGTCCACCATGCGGCCCGAAAGCCCGCCACGAAGGTGTCCGGTCCCTCCAGCAGGTTCGGCGGGTGCCCGGCAAAACCCAGCACCTTCTCCTGGTACGGCCAGAACTGCGGCCGGGCGGCGTCGGCGTAGGTGTACTCGAGGAAGGGCTGACGGTCCGGCTTGTAGCGCGGGTTGGCCGGGTTGTTGGCCCAACCGAGGCCCCACGGCTCGCCGGTACCGAGGTTCGGATGCAGACCCGAGTTGTACGCCCAGAGGGCGTAGAACCAGTTCTCCAGACCGGCCGGGTCGCCGTTGTTGATGATGAGGTTGGCGACCCGGGTCTGGTTCCACTTGTCCTGCAGCACCTGGAGACCAGCCGCCACGTTGGCGGCGAAGTCGAGCGCAACCGCCCGCTGCGTCTGGTACGGCAGCAGCGTCTCGCCGGGCTTCGCGTGGCCGGCGAGACGCATTCCGTCGGTCAACTGGGTGACGCCATAGCCGCAGTCGGCATCCTCCCAGTGCACGTCCCAGTCATCGTTCGGGTCCACGTTATAGATGTCGCGCCCATAGAAGTTGCCGATCAACGGATTGCCGGTAACACCTGGCAGGGCGTTGCGCGACGCCTGCCACATGTTCGACTCCTGCGCCACAACACCCAGCATCACCTGGGCCGGCACCCGGCCACCGCCGAGCAGTTCGTGTGGCCGAAACAGTCCCTGCGGGGTGTACGCGGGCATCCCTAGGTTCTTCCAGTTGGCCGGCCGCTGCACGTACAGCGAGTCGGTGATGGCCTGGTCGATCGCCCATTCCACCTGGCGCGGCTTGGGCTGCAACGCCTGGTTCTGCGGATCGTTGCGCGGCACCGAGCACCACCGCTCGTCCTCGACGGCGTCCGTGGGCGAGCCGCTGGGCGACGCGGTGGCGCCGAGCAACCGCTGGCCTTCTGCTGCTGCTGCACCGGGCCGCAGCCGTGCCGAGGGATCGATCCCGGCGCGGGTGGCAACCCGGAAGCTGACGTCGCGGCCCGTGCCGGTGACCCGAGCCTGGATTGCGATCTGGCTGACCTCGGCGGTCGATGCGTTGGACACCGAAGGTGCGGCCTGGTCGGCGCGCTCGACCCTGGTCAGCGCGAGCTGCCCCTCCGAGGACAGTTCCGCGCCGGCCGGTACGTCGCGCCAGCTGATCCCCGCCGGCAAGGAGTGCAGCTCGGTAGGTCGACCGGTGATGAAAAGCTGGCGACCCGCACCCGCGCCGACCGACAACTCCCCCAGGCGCCCCTTGGCCAGCGTCCTCGCGACCGCCCCGGGTAGCGCCTCGGCGTACCCCACTCGCGCCGCGCCGCCTGGGCGGTCCAGGAAGACCACGTTGCCGTGCCGGTCGGTGGCGAGCCCGAACGGAGTGCCCGCGGTGCGGGCGAGCGGGACGAGCTTGCCGCCCTGCTCCACCCGGACCAGCCGGGAGCCGCCAGCGGCGACGATGCCCGCCGGGGTGAGCACCGGCGAGGTGAGTTCGGCCTCGACGACCGTCGACTCGGCGAGCTTTCCGGTGGCGGCGTCGAGGGTGGTCAGCCGGGTCCGAGGTCGGTCGGTCACCTTTTCCACGCGCTGGCCGTTCAGCTGGGTGAGCACGGCGGACTCCCCGCCACTGCAGCTCGGGTTGAAGTACGCCAGTGACGTGCGGATGGGCAGCCTGGTGACCGCACCGGTGGTCAGGTCGACCGTTGCGGTAAAGCCGCCCCGGTCGAAGAGATCCGCCTTGTTGGTGTAGGTCCGTGGCGCGTAGACCACCACGAGCCGGCGACCGGACGCGGTCAGACAGGCGTTGCCGATCCACTGGTCGGCTTCGACACCGGGTACCGCCAAGTCGGCCACTCCGCGCCAGGTGTACCCGCTGCGGGCGGTGGCGGAGAGCACGTGGAAGCCGTCGGCGTCACCCGACGTCGTCCAGGCCAGGTCCGACGACCGGGCCCAATCCTTGGGCAGCAACTGGTCGCGGCGCCCGGGTTGGATGGTGTTGGTGGCGGTCGTCTGCTCGGCACGGGGCGAGGGAGCGGGTGGGGCGGCGGTAGCGGGCAGCGCGGGTGCGGCTGACACGGTGATGGTGGCTGCGGCAACCACCGCGATCGCGGCACGTCTTCGTAGCATGGCCTGCCTATCTCGGAGAGCGGGTGGGACCCGGGCATACTGACCGAGATCGTCATCGCGTCGTCATCAACGCCCCACCAACTTGGGCGCGGGAGGCGAGGGCGGGCTGGCCACATACGCAATCGACGGCATGCCGCTCCATCGGGAAGGAGCGACCTGCCGTCGGCGCGCGGCGTGGACCGGTCAGTTCACGCAGTACTCGACGTACTGGCCCCAGTCCTGGGAATAGAAGAAGAGGCAGCCGTGCGGGCTCTGGTTGGCGGCCGCCATCGGCGTCCAGCCCGTCTCACCCGCGTACGCCGCCAGGGTCTTCTTGTACATGACACTGTTGCCCTTGATGCGGGCCTCACCGCTGGCCCCGTTCTTGTTGGTGTACCGGGTCCAGTACGCCTGGCAGCCGGAGGAGTACCGAAGCTCCACGTACACCCCGTTCCGGGCCGCGCCCTCCGCCACGGTCACCGCCGTGCAGCCCATGGTGTTGGGGTCCTTGCCGTTGCACGACAGGTAACCGGAACCACCGCCGTTGCGGCACACGTCCGGGTCGGCCGCCGTGCCCGCCCACGCCGCGCTCGGCGCGGCCACCAGGGCACCGGCTACCAGCACCGATGCCGCCAGGATGTTACGTACGTGCTTGAGGCTGAATAACCGGCTCAAGGCTGTCTCCTTGTGACTCGTCTCCGACATCGGGGCCGACCGTAGGAGGCCGGAACATCACGGCTTCATCATTCGGCCACAGGGATCCGCTGCGCCCGCGCGGGACTACTACACCTACCGGTCAACGACGCGGACCTGCTGGTCGAGGCAAGAGCATCGCCCGGCCCGACGACCTAACGTACTGATTGATACCGGTCTCGGGCGCTGGCCGGAGCGTAGAAGCGGTCACCGCCCCGGCTCAACACCACGTTCCGAGGCTCGACGACACCCCGTAGGGAGGGTCCGTAATCGCCCGATTGACGTCTACTGGAAGGGCGCGGTGCCACCGCTCATCCGGAAGCTCATCAACACCGAGTCGGCAAAGTGCCGGTAGTGGTCCAGCCCGCCACGCACTCGGCCGAGAAACTCACCTCGGCCGCCGACAAGGTGGTGAAAAAGGTCCGCACCACCGGGGACCAGTCGGTCGTCTCGGTCGGCTACCCGGTCACCGGTACGGGCCTAACCGTCACGGTGGCGGGTGCCACCCAAAACCCGCTGGCCCTCCGGACACGAGGGTGCCGGTCACGATGGTCCGTGCCGAGGCGAAGGCGACCCCGGCGCCGAGGCCGGCCACCCGGCCGCGCACCGACGCCGACCGCAAGCCCACACCCCGTTCTGGTACGGCCAAGCCGGGTACGGCACGCGTCGCGGCGCCGGCGACCGGGGCCGTGGTGGGTGGCTGACCCATCCCGAGCCGACAGGGCGACGCAATCCCGGGCTGGGCGGCGCACCCATCATCAACTGGAGCGCCACCGGCGGGAACCACGGCTGGACGACCCGGATTCAGGAGACCGGTGAGGTGGTGTACGTCGACGACAAATACCACTGCACCTCCGGCATCTCGGCGCTCGGGGTAAACGGCGCCGAGTTCATGGTCGGGGCGTTGAGCTGCGGCGAGGCACGAGACACCTTCGTGAACCCAAGCGGTTACGCAGTCAATGTCCCCAAACGAGCGGCGGGTTCCGTACCGCCTTCTGGATCGGCGAAGATCTGGACGCACGAATCCGCCAGACCCAGCAGAAGCCGCTGACGTCGCTCTTCTGCGGCAGCACGAACCGTTGCGACCTGCGGGCGCTGGTTACGCCCAACGAGCCCGGTCTGGAGGGCGAGCCGCCCGGGCCCTACGTACACAAGAACAGCGCCGGTCAGTACGACCTCAAGTGCTGGTACAGCGACGCGTACTACGAGGTGGACGCCGGTGACGGCCGGCTTCGCCAGGTGAAGGTCGACCAGGGTACCACCGGGGCAAATGGGTGTTCCTCGGTAACTTCCAGTTGCGCTCCGGCGCCAGCGTCAAGCTCGATTCGATACGTTCTTCGCCAACGGCAGCGAGCATCAGCTTTGACGCTATGGCATTCGTGCCAGGCTGCGTCTGATCGGCCGGCGGGATGCGTCATCAGGCGCACCCCGCCTCCGTCCAACGTCATAACAGGGCGGGAACCCCGGCGTTCATGTGCCGATGATCCGCGTATGAAAAAACGGTGACGGAGCCTGGGACCATCCCTGAAAGCGGGTTGCCACTGGAGGAGACTCGCCCAGCGAAGGGAGCACGGATGAAGAACCGAATCCGAGCCATCGTCGGCGGTCTGGCCATATTGGCGACGTTGGCCGTCGGTGCACCTGTGCAGGCTCAGGCAGGAAGCAACCCCGCCGCTGCCCTCGGTACCCTGCAGAACCCGGTCGTGATCGCGGCCGGGACCGCGTGTGGCTCGAGCTGCGACGGCAAGAACCCGGCCACCTACGCCGTCTACGTCAATGGTCTCATCACCACGTGTTCTGCGGACGCGGTCACGGTGGCGTCCAAAACCAACGGCATCAACCTCGAACTCCGCTACAGCAAGGCCTGCCGCACGGCCTGGACGCGGATCGGCTCGGACTACGACTACCCGACCATCACGAGCTACTACCCGGACGGCCGGTTCCGGACCTCATACAGCGGCTTTGCCGGCGCCTACTACACCGTGATGGTCAACGATGCCAACCTGCTAGCCGAGGCAAGTGCATCGGACGGCGTCTTGACCTGGCGAACTGATCGGTACTGACCCGGGCCGCCGGCCGGTCGGCGGCAGTGGCTGTCCGGCCGGCGTCCCTGGCTCAGCGCCACATCCCGTTCAGGTCGAGGCGGGCATCTCGGTGCGCAACTGGTTCGTCCGTCTGGCGAACCAGGGGACATCCGGTGCACGATCCAGCACGCCGCCGTCCGGGTCATCGGCGTACGTGCTGCGGACCGCGTCGCGCTCGGGGCGGAGGATGTCCCGGATCACGAAGCCGCAGAGCACCGCCACGGTGATCAGGCGCAGGCTGGCGGCGAGCACGAACACGCCCTCCGGGAAGACCGGCTTGCTGGTCGCGGAGCCGAGCAGTTCGCCGTAGAAGGCGACGAAGTAGCAGACCTCAGCGACCTGCCAGGCCAGGAACGCTCCCCAGCGCGGCCGGGCGAGCACGGCGAGCGGGAGCAGCCAGAGCACGAACTGCTGGGACCAGACCTTGCTGAAGATCAGGAAGGCGGCGATCACCAGGAAGGCGATCTGCCCGAGCCGGGGCCGGCGCGGGGCGAACAGCGCGAGCGCGGCCACGCCGAGGCACGCCAGCCCGAAGAGCAGGTACGACACCCAGTTGAGGGTGGGGATGTTGGCGTTCAGCCATTCGAACGGCCCCAGCTCGCCGGGCTTCGACGGGCTGATCTTGCCGTCGAGCCAGCGGCCGATGTACCAGAGGGTGCCCCAGTCGATCGGCCGGGTGGTGTTCAGGTCGAAGAAGCGGTTCCAGTTGTCCCGGTACGGGATCGCCACCGGCAGGTTGACCGCGACCAGCGCCACCAGACCCGCTCCGGTGGCGGTTAACGCGGCGCGCAGCCGGCCGGCCCGTAGCCCGAGCACCAGGATCGGGCCGAGCAGGAACAGTGGCCACAGCTTCGCCGCCCCGGCCAGGCCGAGGAGGACACCGGCCGTCGCCGGACGGCGACGCGCCCAGGCCAGCAGCCCGAACGCGGCCAGCCCGACGGCGAGCAGGTCCCAGTTGACGGTGGCGGTGAGCAGCAGGGCCGGCGCGAGCGCGAACATCGCCGCGTCCCATGGTCGTCGGCGGCGCAGGCTGAGGATGACCGCGACGGTGGCGACGGCGAGCGCGCTGAGCACCAGGGCGTTCAGGTTGTAGAACCACCGGCCCTGGTTGATGCCGGGGTTGTTCACCCCGAGGGCGTGCACCGGCAGGCCGAGCGCACCCATGAAGTAGCCGGTCAGCACCGGGTACTCCACCGGGTGGTCGGCGTAGGGCACCTTGCCCTCGTTGAGGCCCTCGGCGTAGTAGAGCGCCAGCACGTCGGTGTAGCACATCCGGGTGTACTGCACGTTGTTCTGCCAGGCGCCGTCCTGGCAGGGCGACTTCTGCACCCAGTGCAGCGCGAGCGTCAGGCACACCAGGGCCAGCACGATCCTGGCCGCGGTCCAGAATCGGCCCTCTCGACCCGCCGGCTTGTCCAGGGCGACCGCGTGATCGCCGAGCGGGCCACCGATCAGCTCGGAGGCGCCGTGGACGAAGCCGTCCGAGCGGGACGGGTGGTCGATGGGACCACTGTCGTCGATGCCTGCCGTCGACTGGATGCTCATGGAAAGGCATCCTGCCCTATCTCGGACGCGCCGACGAGAACTCACGGCGGAGGAAGTCAGGTCCCCGCGGCGGCCGCAAGATCCATTGCGCTGGGGGTAGCAGGCAAGCCGGAATCAACTCCGCGCGCCGGGCGCGGCCGTTCACAATCAGGCGTCGGCGTGACCCATACGGCCGACCGAGGCAATTGCCTTCGATTTCCCCTTTCCCGGATTGCGGTTCACAAAAGAGTGCGAAAACCGCGCCCGAGGCGTTCATCCCGGCCCGCGTCGAATCCTCTCACGCCAGGCTCGCCATCATCCACCGAGACGCTATGTCCACTTTGATCGGCAAGATGCCGGTAATTTTGGCGTACTTATGCACCGTTTATCACTTCCACGGGACCTTGCAGTGCTTGACGCCGATCGAACAGCGGCTATGCTTGGCTCGGCTCGACCAGCAACTATGCGCCACATGCAATACGGGGGATCCACTTGGAATTTTTATTTTTGGGCGCACTGGCGATTAGGTCAGGCGATTCGACAATGTACCTTTCTGGATATCGCAGCCGAAATCTTTTGGCCGCGCTCCTGCTTGACGCCAACCGGGCAGTCTCCATCGAACGGCTCATCGACGTGGTCTGGGACCAGCAGCCACCAGGCACGGCACGTCAGCAGATCCAGAACCGGGTCGGCAGGCTCCGTGCCCTGCTCGGCGATTCATCCACCGAGCGGATCGCCCGGGCCGGTGGCAGCTACGTCCTCGAGGTGAGCGAGGACAAGATCGACGGGTTGCGGTTTCGCGGGCTCTGTGCAGAGGCTGAGCAGGCCCGGCGACAGGGTCAACCCGAGCGTGCCGCCAACCTGCTTCACCGTGGCCTCAACCTGTGGCACGGCGCTGCCCTCCAGGACGTCGACTCACCGGCGCTGCGTGGGGAGGCGGTCCGCTGGGAGGAAGCCAGACTGCGGGCCATCGAGATGCTGGTGGAGCTGGAGTTCAGCCACCAACGGCACACCGCCATCACGGCTGACCTGCGCACCTGGATTCAGCACTACCCATACCACGAAGGTCTGCACTGCCGGCTCGCCGAGGCGCTGCACGCCGGGTCGCGCACAGCCGAGGCATTGCAGGTGCTACAGGAGCTGAAAGTCAGGCTCGCCCGGGAACTCGGCATCGACGTGGGCCCCGGTGTTCACGACCTGCAGCGTCGGCTGCTCGGCACGACGGCCGAAACGGACGAGCCCGCGCACCTCAGCCGGCAGGCAGCCGAGGCGATCCACCGGGCGCTGACCGAGACGACACAGGCGCTCAAGGTGCTCAGCAGCGCCATAGCGAACTACTAGCTCCGGCATGCCCGCACGGAGGCGGCCAAGGCGCTGAGTGTCTGACCACGTCACCGATCAGGCCCTGACCTGAGCTCCGCCGCACAGGGCTCGGCTGCCGAAACCGTTCGGGCAGCCGAGCCCTGGCCGACGATCCCGGGGATCAGTTCGCGCAGGACTCCAACCACTCCCCGGTCCCCGCGTAGCGGAACACCAGGCACGCGCGGGGGTTCTGGTTCGCGGCGGCCATCGGCGTCCAGCCCGTCTCGTTCGCGTACGCGGCCAGGTCCTTCTTGTAGCTGACCGAGTTGCCGCGGATCCACGCCGTCCCCGTGCTACCCCCCGCCGAGTTCGTGTACCGAGTCCAGTACGCCTGGCAGGTCGACGAGTACCGCAACTCGATGAAGACCCCGTTCTTGGCCTTCACGGAGGCCTTGGTCTCGCCGTTGCAGCCCAGCGCACTCGGGTCCTTGCCGTTGCAGGAAAGGTAGCCCGAGCCCCCGCCGTTGCGGCAGAGGTCAGGGTCCGCGTTCGTGCCTGCCACGGCCGCTCCCGGGGTGACGGCGAGGGCGGCGACCGCGAGCGCGGCGGCGGCGACGGCACCACGCGCCCGCCGGATGAAGGAAATTGTCACATCGTGCTCCTGTCCAGCTGGTTGACGACAGGAAGGTAGAACCCGTCCTCACAGTCCGGTCATCGTTCGGCCACGGGTCCGCTCGCCGCCGATGAAGCCCGATACGAGCAAGCCTGGTACGGCGAACGGCGGCCGGACCAGTGGTCCGGCCGCCGTCGTCAACCCTGCCGTCAGTACGTCTGGCGTGGTGGTGTGCTGGGCAGGAGACCACCACCGCGACCACCGCCACCGTTGCCCGGACCCCACGGGAAGCCGTTGCCGTTGCCGTTGTTGTCGCCGTTGTTGTTGCCGTTGCCGTTGTTGTCGCCGTTCGGGCAGAAGAGGCCGAGCGAGTCGCAGGCCTGCTGCCCGTCGTTCGGCGGGGGCGGAGGCGGCGCTTCGCCGTTGCCGGTGTCGTCCTTGCCGATGTGCGCGGCGGGCGGGAAGTCGAGCTTCTTCTCGCCCTTGAGCGCGTCGTTCATGAACCGCTGGAAGATGGCACCCGGCATCTTCGCGCCGCTGATCGGCGTCTTGCCGTCCTTCATCAGGATCGCCTTGCGGTTGCCCTTGTTGCCGACCCAGACGGCGGTGGCGAGTTGCGGCGTGTATCCGATCATCCAGGCGTCGCCGTTGTTCTTGCTGCCGTCGCCGAGTTCCCAGGTACCGGTCTTCTCGGCGGCCTTCCGGCCGTCGGCGAGCCGGCGGTTCACCTGCGCCGGGTACTCCTCCAGCACCGAGGTCACATCGGCGACGACGCTCTTGCGGATTCGCTGCTGTGGATTCAACTTGTGGCTACCAACCTGCTTCCACGTGCCCGTAGCGAGGTCCTGCTTCTCCACCTTCTTCACGAAATGGGCCTTGTTGTAAACGCCCTGGTTGGCGAAGGTGGCGACGCCGTTGGCGTGGTCGAGCACCGTGATGGGGTACTTACCGAAGCCGACGTTGAAGTAGAACGGCTCCGGGGCCACCTCTGACGCCTTCACCTTGGTGAGGTCGAACACCTGGGCCGGCGTTTTGTCGATATACCACATCGTCGTGATGCCGGCGCGCTTGGCCAGATCGACGACCTTGTCCGGGCCGATATCCTCGGCGACGTGCCAGAACGGCACGTTCAGTGACAACAGTGTCGACTTCTCCAGGGTGCAGGAGTCGTGGCAGACCGGATCATCCTTGTCCGCGTTACTGATCTTTTGCTCGAAGCCTTCCGGCTTGAACGCCTTGCCCTTCCAGCGCGACTGGATGGACTTGTCGGCTTCGAGCGCCGCCGCCAGCGTGTAGATCTTGAAGCTCGAACCCGGGGGGTGACCGCCGCTGATCACGCCCTTGTCGTAGTTCTTGCCCGCGTAGTCGGTGAAGGTGCCGTTGTCTCCGCCGTAGTAGGCGCGCACCTCGCCGTTGCTCGGGTCGATCGCCACCACGGCGGCCATCAGATTGTCGCGTTGGCCGTCGAGCTCGGAGCCCTTCCGGGACCGCTGCGCCGCGTCGAGCGCCGCTTGCTGGATCTTGGTGTCGATGGTGGTGGTGATCCGGTAGCCGCCCAGGCTCAACGCCTTGGAGCAGAGCGGCTTGTCCGGCGTCGCCTCGGCGTCGTTGTCGGTGCAGAGCTTCATCTCGCGCATCTCCTGCGAGACGTAGTTGGCCACGTTGCCGTAGGGCGTGTCGACACCGAAGCCGCCGGCGTTGCCCTTCGGGTTGTTCGGCAGGATGTTCTTGGGGTATTCGGTGGGGCGCGGGGGCATGCCGGACGCGTCGAGCCACTTCTCGGTGACCATGCCGTCGATGACGTATTTCCAGCGTTCCTGCGCGGGCTGCGGGTTGATCGCCGGGTCGTAGCCCTTGTGGGTGTCGCTCGGCTCGGGCTGCTTGATCAGCGCGGCGAGCACCGCACCCTCAGCCACGGTCAGATCATTGACGTTCTTGCCGAAGTACGTCCGCGCCGCCGCCTGGATGCCGTACGCGCCCCGGCCGAAGTAGATCACGTTCAGGTAGTGCTGCATGATCGTCGGCTTGTCGTACCGGTCGTTCAGCTTGGACGCGAAGATCGCCTCCTTCACCTTACGGCCGTATGTGTCCTGGTTCAGGTTCTCGAAGGCGTTGCGCGCGTACTGCTGGGTAATGGTGGAGGCGCCCTGCTTGTCGCCGCCGGTGAGGTTGTTCCAGGCCGCCCGGGCGATGCCCTTGTAGTCCACGCCGGAGTGCCGGTAGAAGTTCCGGTCCTCGGCCGCGGCCACCGCGTGCTGCACGTGTAGGGGGATGTCCTTGATGGTGACGAACTGCCGGTTCTCACCGAGCTTGACGATGGTCTTGCCATCCACGGAAAGGATCGTCGTGGACAGCGGTGGCATGGTGTCCTGGGGAAGGACGACGTTCGTCGAGTAGTAGGTGAAGCCGACGACGCCGATGCCGGCGAGCATGATGAAGACGGCGAAGCCGGCGATCAGGATGTTGATCCGGCGGCGCTTCTTCGCTCCGGCCCGCGCGGCCGGGTCGTCACCGCGACCACCGCGACCGCCCCGGCCGGGGCCACCCGGGCCACCCGGCCCGCCGGGACCACCGCCGACCCCACGTACGGCGGCCCGGGCCACCGGGGCCCGGCCGCCGACGGCCGCCGAGCCGACGCTCGCCCGCCCGGCCGTGCCCACGCTGGCCGCGCCGACCGAGGCACGCCCGGCCGGGGCGCCCGGGGACACCGGCACCGAGGCGCGGCCGGCGCCGGCCCGCCCCGAGGCGCCGCCGGGTGCCGGCGAGACCGGCACCGAGGCCCGGCCTCCCGTACCGGCGCGGCCGACCGAGGCCGAACCCGAAGCGCCGCGCGGCGCCGGGGCCGCGCCACCGACCGAGGCGCGTCCGCCGGACGCGGAGCCTCCGGGCGTCACCGAGGCGCGGGCCGAAGCACCGCCTTCCGACCCGGATGACCAACCGTTCCCGTGTGGGCGCCCGCCGTAGTCGGAGTCGCCGTTCGGGCCCGGGATCTGGGCCCGCCCACGCGAAGAACTGGGATCGCCGTAGTTCATTCCTCACACCCTGCCGGTCGCGGTGGGGCGCGGGGGCGCCGCCACCGGGTTGCCGTGAGCTGGAACACGAGACGCTACTCCCCGGGCATGCCAGGGCGCAGCCGTCGAATCCGAGCTAATCGGACCAATCAGACGTGAAAGCTGTCGGTCGTCCCGCCCGTACGTCGGGCCGGGGCTGACCGGCACAGCCAAATTCACCGTTGCGCCTCTCGCCTTCGACGAGGGCCGGAACCGGCCGGCGCGGACGAGCCGCCCACCGCCTCCTGCTCCGACCCGTCATCCACGCCACCGGCCAGCCCGTCCCGGCCGAGCAGGTACTGCTCGACGAGATGGTTCCAGTCGCAGCCGGGGCACACCTCCACCACGAAAACCTGGAACTCACGCAGCGTCATCGCCAGGACCGACAACTCGGCCCGGGTACGCGCCTGGCCGGCGGACTGCTTGAGTTCGTCGCCGTAAATGTAGTGGACGTGCACGAGGTTATCGCTGCGGCAGATCGGGCAGCGCTCCTCGGTGGGTTCGCCGTGGAACCGAGCTGCGTTCTTCAGGTACGGAGAGGCGTCGCAGACGTCGTACCTGCCGACCCGGGCGGCGAGGAGGTCACGCAGCACAGCTCGCTTCTGGAGCGAGTAGTCGACGACCTGGCGCTGCGTACGCATGCGGCAAAGGGTACGCGCTCCGGCCGGACGAGGCGACCACCGTCACGATCTGTAACGACAAGACCGCGTAACCGAAAGTTTGCCCTGATCATGCGTCTCCGCTAACGTGCGATGTATCGGTCCGATACATCGCGGCGGTTACGACTCCGCGCCGGGGGTAAGAAGGGGTGGCCCGTGCTCGAGCTCGCCATCCTCGGCCTCCTGCAGGAGGCTCCGATGCACGGCTACGAGCTGCGCAAGGAGTTGACCGCCAAGCTCGGCGTCATCTGGGCGGCGATCAGCTACGGCTCGCTCTACCCGACCCTGCGCCGGTTGCAGGCGGCGGGATGGATCGCCGAGGCCGCCGGGACACCCGCGACCGCCGAGGAGGTTCCGGCGCTCACCAGCCGTCGCGGTCGGGTGGTGTACACCATTACCGCGGAGGGCAAGGAGCGCTTCGCCCAGCTGATAGCGCAGGCTGGGCCCGAGACGTACGACGACACGGGCTTCGGCGTGCACTTCGCGTTCTTCGCCCGGACCGACCAGGCCACCCGGCTCCGGATCCTGGAAGGTCGTCGTCGCAGGATCGAGGAGCGTCGCGAAGGTCTTCGTGACGTGCTCGGCCGGGCCGCCGAGCGGCTCGACGCGTACACCCTGGAGCTGCAGCGCCACGGCCTGGAGGCATGTGAGCGCGAGGTCCGCTGGCTGGAGGAGCTCATCGCCAACGAGCGCTCCGGCCGAGCCCCGACGGTCCCGCAACCCGGGACGGCCGGCGGCCGACGAGATAACGAAAGCCCGCCCCCGCCTGGAGAGTCCAGGACAGAGCGGCCGTGATGAAGAAGAAGGAGGCAGACGCTATGGGCTCCGTCCGCGTCGCCATCGTCGGTGTGGGTAACTGCGCCTCGTCCCTCGTGCAGGGTGTGGAGTACTACCGGAACGCCGACCCGAACGACCGCGTCCCGGGTCTCATGCACGTCACCTTCGGCGACTACCACGTCTCCGACGTGAAGTTCGTCGCGGCGTTCGACGTGGACGCCAAGAAGGTGGGCATGGACCTCGCCGAGGCGATCGTCGCCAGCGAGAACAACACCATCAAGCTGTGCGACGTGCCGCCGACCGGCGTGACCGTGCAGCGCGGTCCGACCTTCGACGGGCTCGGCCAGTACTACCGCGAGATCATCGAGGAGTCGGACGTCGAGTCGGTCGACGTCGCCCAGGCGCTGCGTGACGCGCAGGTCGACGTGGTCGTCTCCTACCTGCCGGTGGGCTCCGAGCAGGCCGACAAGTTCTACGCCCAGGCCGCGATCGACGCCGGCTGCGCGTTCGTGAACGCCCTGCCGGTCTTCATCGCCTCCGACCCGGAATGGGCGAAGAAGTTCGAGGATGCGGGCCTGCCGATCGTCGGTGACGACATCAAGAGCCAGGTGGGCGCCACCATCGTGCACCGCGCCCTGGCGAAGCTCTTCGAGGACCGCGGGGTCGAGCTGCTGCGCACGTACCAGCTCAACTTCGGCGGCAACATGGACTTCATGAACATGCTGGAGCGCAACCGCCTGGTCTCGAAGAAGATCTCGAAGACCCAGTCGGTGACCTCCCAGATCCCGCACGAGATGGCCAAGAGCGACGTGCACATCGGCCCGTCGGACCACGTGCCGTGGCTCGACGACCGCAAGTGGGCGTACATCCGCCTGGAGGGCCGCTCCTTCGGTGACACCCCGCTCAACGCCGAGCTCAAGCTCGAGGTGTGGGACTCGCCGAACTCGGCCGGTGTCATCATCGACGCCGTCCGGGCCGCGAAGATCGCGCTGGACCGGAAGATCGGCGGCCCGATCCTCTCCGCCTCCTCATACTTCATGAAGTCCCCGCCGCAGCAGTACGCCGACCACGACGCGCACGCCGCCGTCGAGGCGTTCATCAAGGGCGAGGTCGAGCGCTGACGCGCTGACCACAGCACCGTCGAGGGCCGGGTCCGCACGGACCCGGCCCTCGCGCGTCCCAGCCGCCGTCCCCCTGGGGTACGTCAGGACCAGGCGCGCTGGAACGCCACGCGGGCCTCCAGCTCCAGCAGGGTCACCTTGCGTGGCAGCCCGCCACCGAAGCCGACCAGCTTGCCGCCGGCACCGACGATCCGGTGACAGGGCACGATCACCGGAATCGGGTTCCGGTTGCAGGCCACCCCGACCGCCCGGGCCCCGCCCGGCTCGCCCACCGCCGTCGCCACCTCGCCATAGGTTCGCGTCTCCCCGTACGGGATGAGGGTCATCTGCCGCCACACCGCGCGCTCGAACTCCGACCCCCGCGCCGCCACCACCGGCACGGTGAACTCGATCAGCTCACCGGCGAAGTACGCGCGCAGCTCGGCCAGCGCGCGAGCGGCGATCTCGTCGCCCGGCTCGTCGGTCGCCGACTCCACCCGGCCGAAGTGCGCCCCACGGACGGCCTCGCCGTCGGTGGCGACGGAGAACTCCCCGATCGGGGTGTCGAGCACGGTCCAACGCATGCCCCCATTCTCCCTCGCGATCGGTGCCGCTCCGCTGAGTGGCCGCGCAGCCGGCGAGTTGCGCAGCATCGATATCGTGCAGGTCGTGGCCACCGGGACGCTCATTTTCCTGATCATCGGCGGGGTCGGGGTCGGTGTGCTGGCGCTCGCCCTGCTCGGCGCGGAGGTGTTCACCTTCGGCCATCCGGACGTCGACGGTCCGCTGTCGCTGGAGGCGGTCGCCGGGTTCGCCGGGGCCTTCGGCTTCGGTGCCGCCATCGTCAACGAACTGCTCGGCGGTCGTACCCCCGGGATGATCGCGGCGGCGGTGGCCGGCGGTGCCGTCGCCGCCGTGCCCACCGGGTGGCTCGCCACCCGGCTCGCCCGGGCGGCCCGCAACATGCGCACGGACGCCACACCGACCCGGGACCATCTGGTCGGCGCGGTCGGCCTGGTGGTGACGCCGGTCCCCGCCGACGGTTACGGCGAGGTCCGCGTACGCCTCGCCGGCCAGCCGGTCAAGCTCAACGCCCGCGCCGACAATCCGATCCCGGTCGGCGCCCAGATCTTCGTGGTCGAGGCGCTCAGCGAAACCAGCGTGCACGTCGAAACCTACTGATTCCCCCACGCAAGAACGGATTCTGCCATGCCCCTGCTCGTCGCCATCGGCGGCGCGGTCCTCCTCGCCGTCCTGCTCATCCTCTTCGTGCTCTCCAGAATCAAGGTGGCCGGCCCGAACGAGGCGTTCATCGTCACCGGCCGCAAGGGCCGGACCACGCAGACCGCCGACGGTGGGCGCTCCACCGACATGTCCGGGCAGAAGGTCGTGCTCGGCGCGTCGGTCTTCGTCCTGCCGGTGGTGCAGAAGCTCCAGTCGCTCGACCTGTCCAGCCGGCGGATCGACGTCGGCATCCGTGGCGCGGTGAGCAAGCAGGGCATCCGCGCCGACCTGCACGGCGTCGCGATCGTCAAGGTCGGTGGCACCGAGGACGCGATCCGCGCCGCCGCCCAGCGCTTCCTGCACCAGCAGGACGAGATCGACAACTTCACCCGGGAGGTGCTGGCCGGCGCGCTGCGTTCGATCGTCGGCCGGCTCACCGTCGAGGAGGTCATCCGGGACCGGGCCGCGTTCGCCAGCGCGGTGGCCGAGGAGGCCGAGCACTCGATGACCAACCAGGGCCTGGTGCTGGACACCTTCCAGCTCCAGGACATCCTGGCCGAGGGGTCGTACCTGGCCGATCTGGGTCGGCCGGAGGCGGCCCGGGTGCTCAAGGACGCCGCGATCGCCGAGGCCCGCGCCCGGCAGGCGGCCGAGCAGGAGCGGCTGCTCGCCGAGGAGGCGATCGCCGAGGCGAACCGGAACCTGTCCCTCAAGCAGGCGGCCATCCAGGCGGAGATCGACGCGGCGAAGGCGAAGTCGGCGGCCGCCGGCCCGCTCGCGCAGGCCGAACGGGACCAGGCGATCCTCTCCGAGCAGCAGAAGGTGGCCGAGCGCAACGCCGAGCTGAAGCAGCGCCAGCTCGACACCGAGGTGCGCAAGCCGGCCGACGCGGCCCGGTACAAGGTCGAGCAGGAGGCCGAGGCGTCCCGCAACGCGGCGGTGCTGCAGGCCGACGCCGAGCGGCAGGCCACCATCGCCGCCGCTCAGGCCGCCGCCGAGCAGGCCCGGCTGATCGGTGAGGGCGAGCGGGCCCGGCGGGCCGCGCTGGCCGAGGCGAACGCGATCGAGGGCGCCAAGGAGGGTGAGGCCGAGCAGCGCCGGCGTTCCTCGATCGCCGAGGCGGTCGAGCGCGAGGGCCAGGCCGAGGCCGCGGCCATCCTGGCCAAGGGGCAGGCCGAGGCCGACGCGATGGCCCGCAAGGCCGAGGCGTTCGCCGCGTACGGCGAGGCCGCGGTGCTGGACCTGCTGGTCAAGGTGCTCCCGCAGGTGGTCGGGGCGGCCAGCGCGCCGATCGGCGCGATCGACAAGATGACCGTCATCTCCACCGACGGCGCGTCGTCGCTGACCAAGTCGGTGGCCGACAACGTGGCGCAGGGCCTGCAGCTCGGCAGCGACCTCACCGGCATCGACCTGGCCGGACTGCTCGCCAAGCTCGGCGGCGCGCACACCGGTGGCAACGGCCGGGCCGCCGTGGACGGCACCGCGGTGGAGCACTGAGGCACCACCGGACAAGCGACGGCGCCCGTCGGGTCCCCTGCTCGGGGAACTCCGACGGGCGCCGTCGTTGTCGGGGCCTAGAGAACGGTGAAGACGAACTTCTCGCCGACGCCGAGACCCAGGGTCGCGCTGTTCCAGTTGATGGTCTTGCTGGCGATCAGCTGGCTGGTGCCGGCGCTACCGGCGGTGACGGCCTTCCCGTTGGCGTTTGCCCACAGGTAGACCGAGCCGTCGGGGTTGTAGTCCAGGAAGGCCAGCGCCTCCCAGGAGCCGATCGAGGTACCCCGGGCGATCAGCGGCTTGGTGCCGGCGCTCTCCGCGGTGACGTACTTGCCGTTGATGGTTGCCCGCAGGCCGAAGATGCCGTCCTTGACGTTGACGACCTCGTACTTCTCCCAGGCGCCGACGGTCGCGGACCGGGCGATCAGCGGCTTGGTGCCGGCGCTCTCCGCCGTCACGTACTTGCCGTTGGCCTGCGACTTGATGCTGACGACCGGGGCCGGCGCGTCGAAGTCGAACTTCTCCCAGGCACCGATCGAGGTACCCCGGGCGATCAGCGGCTTGGTGCCGGCGCTCTCCGCCGTCACGTACTTGCCGTTGATGTTCGCCTTCAGGCTCACCGTGCCGTCGGTGTTGTTGATGAGCTGGAACTTCTCCCAGGCGCCGATCGCGGTACCGCGGGCGATCAGCGGCTTGGTGCCGGCGCTCTCCGCCGTCACGTACTTGTTGTTGATCTTCGCCTTCAGGGCGACGAGGCCGGCGCCCGCGTCGACGACGTCGTACTTCTCCCACGGCCCGAGGGCGGTGCCCCGGGTGATCAGCGGCTTGGTGCCGGCGCTCTCCGCGGTCGCGTACTTGTTGTTGATCTTCGCCTTCAGCCCGTACGAGCTGCGGGCGACCTGGACCGGGCCGACGTGCAGGAGCCGGTCCGTCGACCCCATCGGGTCGTGCACCGCGCCGGCGATGCCGGTGGTCACGATGCTGTCGTGCACCTGCTGCGGGGTCCAGGTCGGGTTCGCCTGGAGCAGCAGCGCTGCGGCGCCGGCCACGTGCGGGGAGGCCATCGAGGTGCCGCTCATCAGCGCGGTCCCGCCGCCCGGAGCCGTGGAGACGACGTTGACGCCGGGGGCGAGGGTGTCCACGCAGCGGCCGTAGTTGGAGAACCAGGCCCGGAAGTCCAGCTGGTCCGTCGCACCGACGGTGAGGGCCGCCGGCACGGCGGCCGGCGAGAAGCCGCACGCGTCCTTGTCGCTGTTGCCGGAGGCGACGGCGTACGTGACGCCGGAGGCGATCGAGCGGGCGACCGCGTCGTTGACCGGCTTGTCGATCTTGGGAACGCCGAGGCTCATGTTCGCCACGGCGGGCTTGACCGCGTTCGCGGTCACCCAGTCGATGCCGGCGAGGACCTGCTCCGTGGTGCCGCTGCCTTCACAGTCCAGCACCCGCACCGCGACGAGATTGACGTCCTTGGCCACGCCGTACTTCGTGCCGCCGACGGTGCCCGCGACGTGGGTGCCGTGGCCGTCGCAGTCCTGGGCCACCTCGTCGTTGTCGACGAAGTCGTAGCCGTTGCTGGCCCGCCCGCCGAAGTCCGGGTGGCTGATGTCGATGCCGCTGTCCACGATGTACGCGGTGACGCCGGCACCGGTGTTCGGGTAGTTGTAGGAGCCGTTGAGCTTGGCCGTGGTCTGGTCGATCCGGTCCAGGTTCCACGGCGGGTTGCTCTGGGTACCGGTGGCCTTGTAGCGCCGGACCGGCTCGACGTAGGCCACGTCGGGGTCGGCCGCCAGCCGGTCCGCCTGCCGGCGGTTCATGCT
Organism: Micromonospora narathiwatensis; assembly: GCF_900089605.1. Lineage (NCBI taxonomy): Bacteria > Bacillati > Actinomycetota > Actinomycetes > Micromonosporales > Micromonosporaceae > Micromonospora > Micromonospora narathiwatensis. The sequence continues at coordinate 5,338,074 of NZ_LT594324.1, forward strand.
GGCGGAGTAGCCGTTGAGGGCCTCGGTGAACACCCGGCGGACGGATCCGCCGTGCGCCTCGGCGAGCGCCGAGGCGCTGGCCCGTACCTTGCCGGGGTTGGCCTTGCGGTCCTTCAGCACGACGATGTACCGGTCGGGCACGACGTCGGTGGTGTCGGCACCCCGGACCTGCGTCCGGTGTGGATTGGATGGGTCGGCCATCGCGGTGCCGCTGGTGGCGGCGCAGACGATGGAGGTCACGGAGGCGAGAGCAACTCCCGCCAGCGCGGAGCGGCGCAGTGCGCCAGGACGTGTCACTGAAGAATCTCCCCGTATTCCGGCGACCGTCCGAATCGGACGGGCGGACGAGCGATCAACGCTGCCGTTACACAGATGACCGGGAACAAGCAGCGGTCACATCATCATCCGTGATGACGAGCGCCGATTGCGTCAACCGTTCGGTCTAGACGCCGGCGTGTCGTCGTACGCCGGGTGCCGGACGGCGTCGCGTCAGTCGCGGACGCCCTGCTCCTGGGCCCAGCGCAGCAGCTCCGCCTCGGCCTCCTCGCGGCTCAGCGGGCCGCGTTCCAGCCGCAGTTCCTTGAGGTACTGCCAGGCCTTCCCCACCACCGGACCCGGTGGTACGCCGAGCAGCTCCATGATCGCGTTGCCGTCCAGGTCGGGGCGGACCCGGGCCAGGTCCTCCTCGGCGGCGATCCGGGCGATCCGCTCCTCGAGCGCGTCGTAGTCGGTCGCGAGCAGGGCCGCCTTGCGCCGGTTGCGGGTGGTGCAGTCGGAGCGGGTGAGCTTGTGCAGGCGGGGCAGCAGGTCACCGGCGTCGGTGACGTACCGGCGCACCGCCGAGTCGGTCCACTCGCCCCGGCCGTACCCGTAGAAGCGCAGGTGCAGGCCGACCAGCTTGACCACCTGCGCGGTGACGTCCTTGGGATAGCGCAGGGCCTTCATCCGGGCCTTGGTCAGGCGGGCGCCGACCACCTCGTGGTGGTGGAAGCTGACCCGGCCGTCCGGGCCGACCGACTTGGTCGCCGGCTTGCCGACGTCGTGCATCAACGCGGCCATCCGGAGCACGAAGTCGCAGCCGTCCTCTTCCATGGACATCGCGTTGCTGACCACGGTCAGGGTGTGCTCGTAGACGTCCTTGTGCTGGGCGTGCTCGTCGATCTCCAGCTTGAGCCCGGTCAGCTCGGGGAGGAAGCGCTCGGCCAGCCCGGTGTCGACCAGCAGCCGCAGCCCGGTGATCGGGTCCGCGCCGCAGAGCAGCTTGGTGAACTCGTCCCGGATCCGCTCGGCGGTGATCCGGTCGAGGTCGGCGGCCATCCGGGCCATCGCCTCGCGGACGTCGGGGTGCACCGTGAACCGCAGTTGGGCGGCGAACCGGGCCGCGCGCAGCATCCGCAGCGGGTCGTCGCCGAACGACTCCCGGGGCGTGCCCGGGGTACGGATGATCTTGGCGGCCAGGTCGGCCAAGCCACCGTACGGGTCCGTGAACCGGTGCTCGGGGACGCTGACCGCCATCGCGTTGATGGTGAAGTCCCGGCGCTTGAGGTCGTCGACCAGGCTGGTCCCGTACTCGACGATCGGGTTCCGGCTGACCTGGTCGTACGCCTCGGCACGGAAGGTGGTGATCTCCAGTCGGAGCCCTTCGCGCTGGCAGCCGATGGTGCCGAACTCCCGACCGGTCTCCCAGATCGACTCCGCCCAGCCCCGGAGGATCTGGAGGGTCTGGTCCGGATGGGCGTCGGTGCAGAAGTCGAGGTCCTCGCCGAGGCGGCCGAGCAGCGCGTCGCGTACCGAGCCGCCGACCAGGTGCAGTTCGTGACCGGCCCGGGCGAAGCGCCGGCCCAGCTCGTCGGCGACCGGCGAGACGCGGAGCAGCTCGGCGACGGCGTTGCGCTGCGCTGCGGTCAGCTCGCGACGGTCGGCGGCGTGGGAGGCGGAGGCTTCGGACATGGGATCGCCAGCCTATCGGGCCGGGGTGGGAACTACTGCGCCGGGCGTGGGTAAGAGGTCGAGGTTGACTAAGGTCGTGGGCGTGCGGGCCCGGAGGTCCGGCTCCGACGTACCCCCTGGAGGCTGGAGATGAGCGGCGGGCTCTACCGCAGCGCGAACGCGCACGGCGGCGGCCTGCCGCCGGACGACGGGGCCACCTTCATCTCCGCCGAGCCGCTGAACCAGCCGGCCGTCGAGGCCACCGCGCCGCCGCAGGAGGTGGTCGCGGAGAGCAGCGCCGCGGCGAACAGCGCGGTGATGGCGATCGGCAGCCTGGTGAGCCGGGGTACGGGCTTCGTCCGCAACCTGATGATCGGCGCCGCCCTCGGCAACGCGGTCGGCAACGTCTACACCACGGCCCAGTTCCTGCCCAACCAGGTGTACGAGTTCCTGCTCGGCGGCGTGCTCACCAGCGTGCTGATCCCGGTGCTGGTCCGGCGCCGCAAGATCGACCTGGACCGGGGCGAGGCGTACGCCCAGCGGCTGCTCACCCTCGCGGTGCTCACGCTGGCCGCCGCCGCGCTGCTGGCGGTCGTCTCGGCGCCGGTGCTCACCGCGATCTACGCCGGCGGCAAGGACGCCACGTACAAGGGGCTGGTCAACGACCTGTCCTACCTGATGCTCCCGATGCTCTTCTTCACCGGGGTGAGCGCGCTGATCGCCGCCGTGCTGAACACCCGGGGGCACTTCGCCGCGCCCATGTGGGCGCCGATCCTGAACAACCTCGTGGTGATCGGCGTCTTCGGCCTGTACATCGGCGTCTACGGCGCCAAGCCGCTCCAGCCGGGGGAGATGACCCCCGGTCGGATCCTGCTGGTCGGCGGCGGCACCCTGCTCGGTGTGGCGGTGCAGGCCGCCGGCCTGCTGCCGGCGCTGCGCCGGGTCGGCTTCCGATGGAAGTGGCGGTTCGACTTCCGCGAACTGGGCCTGCGCGAGCTGGCCCGGCTCGGGGCCTGGATGTTCTGCTACGTCGGGGTCAACCAGCTCGGCCTCTTCGTGGTGGTCAACCTGCTCACCCGGGCGGCCGGCAAGGAGAACGCCGGGCTGCTGATCTACAACAACGTCTTCCTGCTGCTGATGATGGCGCACGGCATCATCGCCGTCTCGATCATCACCGCGCTGATGCCCCGGATGAGCGCCGCCGCCGGCGAGGGCCGGTTCCGCGACGTCACCGCCGACCTGTCCCGCGGGACCCGGATGGTCACCGCCGTCCTCGCCCCGGTCGCGGTCTGCTACGCGGTGCTGGCCGGCCCGATCTCGGTCGTGATCTTCCGGTACGGCGCGTTCAGCGGCGAGAACGCGGTGGCCACCTCGACCGTGCTGCTGGTGGCGGCGATCGGCCTGGTGCCCTTCGCGATCAGCCAGCTCTTCACCTTCGCCTTCTACGCGCTGCCGGACACCAAGACCCCGGCCCTGGTCAACATCCCGGTGGTGGCGCTGCGGGTGCTCCTGCAGATCGGCCTCTTCCTCGCCTTCTCGGCCACCTTCGCCGCGGCCGGCATGATGCTCGGCAACGCGATCTCGTACGTGGCGGCGGCGGTGATCTCGGCGATGCTGCTGCGCCCACGGGTGGGCCGGATCGGGCTGGGCACCATCATGCGGACCATGGGCCGGGTGCTCGTCGCCGCGCTGGGCGCGGCCCTGGTCGGCCTGGTGGTGGTCAGGCTGCTCCCCGGCGATCCGGCGCATCTGAGCTGGCTGGCCGCCGCCGTCCGGCTGGTGGTCGGCGGCGCCGTGATCGGCGCGGCGTACCTCGGGCTGGCCATGGTGCTGCGAATCGGCGAGATCACCGAGGTGGTCGGCATGGTGCGCCGCCGGCTCGGCCGCTGAGCCGCGCCGATGACAGACGGTGAACGAGGATCACCAGCCTGGGGATACGGCTGTGGATAACTCGGAGTTTCGCGGCTGGATGGGCCTCTCGGCCTGTGGACAACCAACCGTAAGGACGAGGGCGACCGACCGAACCGGCCACGACACCGGCTGCACCCATCCGCCGACCACTTGCCGTCAACCTCTAGATTGGCTGGTGCGGGTGCCGACGACGGCGGCGGGACCGATCCCGTGACCGGCCGGCCGTCACGGTCACTGGCGTCCCACCGGTCACGGCGGGAAGATGACATGTCGAGGAACCGGGCATCCCGGGTAAGGTCGCACTCGACGGGTACGGCGGGCGCCGACGCGGGCGTCGACACCAGCCCGCCGGTTCCTTCGAAGGCAGAGCGGAAAGCCACATGCCCAGCAGCACGGGTCCATCGATCGACACGATCACCGAGGGAGGACGGGTGACCCAGGTCGGCGAGGGTCAGGAGGCGGAGGAGACCGCTCCTCCGGTCATGACCTTCGGTGCTCCCACGGCCGGTGAACTCCTTGCCGAGCGGTACGAGCTGGTAGAGCACATCAACAACGACAGCGCGGGCCGACTCGTCTGGCGTGGGGTCGACGTAGTGCTGCGCCGTCCCGTCGCGGTGGTCCTCCGCTACCCGGGTGGCGACTCCGCCACCGAAATGCTCCAGGCCGCCGTCGCGGCGAGCCGGGTGATCCACCCCAACCTGGTCGGCGTCTACGACGCGATCGACGAGGCCGACCGGGCGTACGTCGTCCGCGAGTGGGTGGACGGGCAGTCCCTGCGTGAGCTGGTCACCGCCGACGGGCCGCTCGACCCGGCGCGCTCGACCGCCATCGGCAGCGCCGTGGCGAGCGCCCTCGCCGCGGTGCACGCGACCGGCATGGTGCACGGCAACGTCCACCCCGGCACCGTGATGATCAGCGACGACGGCCGGGTGGTGCTGGCCGACGCGCGCACCGACGGCGACGACAGCCAGCCGAACGACGTCCGGGCGGTCGGCGGGGTGCTCTACTTCGCCCTGACCGGGCACTGGCCGCACGGCGAGGCCCCGCTGCGCGGCGCCACCGCCGGACACGGCCGCGCCGCGATCCCCGACGCGGTCCGGGACGCCAGCGGAGCGATCGCCGCGCCCCGCCAGGTACGCGCCGGCGTGCCGGCGTACCTCGACGACCTCACCATGGACCTGCTCGACACGGAGATCGCCCCGCCGTCGTCGGACGTGCTGTCGGCCGAGCTGAGCCGGTTGGACGTCCCCGCCGACGACCACTTCTTGGAGCCGGCCGGCCCGCTGCGGTTCACCGCCGACACCGGTGAGGAGCCCTCGCCGCTGGCCGCCGCCGGTGGCCGCAAGGTGGCCCTGGGCATCGCCGGGCTGCTGGCCGTGGCCCTGGTCGGGCTGCTCGTCGGGATCAGCGTGCTCGGTGGCGACGACAAGAAGGGCACGGGCACCGACCCGGCGGCCAACCCGACCAGCAGTGCGCCCGCCGGTGACGGGTCGTCCCCGGCCACCGCGCCCGCCCGCAAGCTCAACATTCAGGACGTCCGGATCATCGACCCGGACAGCCGCAAGCGCGACGAACTGGCCGACGCCGAGAAGGTGATGGACGGCGAGGTGGACAACGGCTGGGAGACCCAGACCTACACCTCGGCCAATTTCAGCAACTACAAGAAGGGCATGGGCGTCTGGATCGACCTGGGTGCCCTGCACAACGTCAAGTCGGTGCAGGTCGTCCTCTCCGCCACCGGCACCACCGCCCAGCTCCTCGCCGGCACGAAGGATTTCGCGTCCTCCTCGAAGGGCGACAACGAACTCGTGACGAACTACCAGAAGACGCCGATCGGGCAGCCGTACGTGAAGCACGACGGCACCAAGATGATTTTCGACGGGTTCGACCCCGAGGAGCAGTACCGGTACCTGCTCTTCTGGATCACCGAGCTGCCGAAGAAGGACTCCGGCTCCGGCTACAAGGTGGGCGTCCAGGAAATCACGGTCACGGGCTCGTGAGCCGTCCGCCGCGCCTGACGCACCGCCGCTCCTGGACGTGGTGACGGTGGGGCGCGGCGGACGTACGCTCCGGCCGGCGACCGGGGACGACCCTCCGGGCGGGGCGTCCGACCTCGACCTGCTCCGGGCTCACGTCGCCGGCGACCGGGACGCCTTCACCGAGCTGTTCCACCGGCACCGAAACCGGCTCTGGGCGGTGGCCCTGCGTACCCTCGGCGACCGCGAGGAGGCGGCCGACGCGCTCCAGGACGCGCTGTTGTCGGCGCACCGCGCGGCGGCCCGGTTCCGCGGCGACTCGGCGGTGACCACCTGGCTGCACCGGATCGTGGTGAACGCCTGCCTGGACCGGGTACGGCGGCGCCAGACGCACGCCACCGTGCCGCTGCCGGACGGGGTGCACACCGACGGGGAGCCGGGCCAGCACACCGGCGGGGTGGAGCCGGTCGCCCCGAGCCGCGACCACGACACCGCGCTGGTGGTCCGGCAGGCTCTCGCCGAGCTGCCGGTCGAGCAGCGGGCCGCGCTGATCCTGGTGGACGTGCAGGGCTACCCGGTGGCCGAGGTGGCAAAGATCCTCGGCGTCGCCGAGGGGACGGTCAAGAGCCGCTGCGCCCGGGGTCGCGCCCGGCTGGCCGTGCTCCTCGGGCACCTGCGTACCGGCTCGGACGAGGTGACGGACGTGCCCCGCGTCACCGCAGGGAACCGCCGGCCGGCCGAGGGCGTCGGATCGACGTCGGGGTGGTCCCGGCGGGACGCCAGCCAGGAGGAGACGTGACTTCCCGGGAGCTCAGCGGGGTCGACCACGACCTGCTCGCCGACTACGTCGGCGGGGCGCTGGACGGCACCCCGGAGCAGGCGACCGTCGCCCGGCTGGTCGAGGAGGACCGGGCCTGGGGCGACGCGTACGCCGCGCTGGCCCGGGCGGTGGACCTGGTCCACGCCGACCTGGCCGACTGGGCGACCGCACCGGCGCCGGAGATGCCGCTGGCGGTGGCGGACCGGATCACGGCGGCGCTCGCCGGCGCCGGGCCGGCCCCGGTCAGCGAGGACGAGCCCGGCGCGGCGTCGGTGGCTGCCGCGGGGCACGCGTCCGGCGACCTTCGGCGTACCGGGCGTACGCCGGCCGCCGTGCCGGCCCAGCCAGCCGGGCGACGGGTCGGCGGGGCGGGCCGGCCGGGCGAAGGGTCGGGCCGCGGCGCCGGGCCGGGCCGGCGCTCCCGGCGCTGGGCCCGGATCGCGGGTCCGGTCGCCCTGGCGGCCGCCTCGGTCACCGCGGTCGGGTTCGGGGTCAGCAACCTGGTCGGCGCAGGCCGTGACGGCACCAGCAGCGTGGCGGTCAACGGCGGCCCGGCCGCCGGCAGGGCTCAGGCCGACGCACCGGCCCCGCTCTCCGCCGCTCCCTTCCGGACCACCGGGCCGGCCCTGCACAGCGGCACCGAATACGGCCCGGAGCAGCTCTCCAGCAGTCCCCACACGCTCTTTGGCGCCTCCGCGGACAACGGGCGCGGGGCGACGGCCACGGCCACGGCCACGACAACGCCAGAGCGGCAGTTCGGGGCGTCCACCGGCCTGGACCGGCTCACCCGCCCCGGGGCGCTGGAGTCCTGCCTCAGCGCGATCAGCGCCGAGCACGCGGCCGGAACGCTCACCGTCGAGCTGGTCGACTACGCGTCGTTCCAGGGAAGTCCGGCGCTGGTCGTCACCTTCCTCGACGCGAGCGGCGAACGCTGGACGTGGGTGAGCGGCCCCGAGTGCGGGGTGCCCGGGTCCGACGCGGACACCCGCTTCCGTACGCGGGTAGGGTGAGGTCACCCGGTCGCCGGGCGTGTCCCGCCGCGTGACGTGACCCACCGGATGACCGGCTCGGGAATCCCCACTTCGTACGATGACGTTCTGCAAGTCAGGCGCCGACGCCGCTGAACCGTCGGCACTCGGGATCGGCATCGTCCCGGCGGTGGTTCAGCCGGATCAGATGACGAACACACACATCGGGAGACGGCAGTGGACGAGGTCCGCAACCTGATCATCATCGGCTCCGGGCCGGCCGGCTACACCGCGGCGGTCTACGCCGCGCGTGCCAACCTCAAGCCGCTCATCATCGAGGGCGTGCAGTCCGGTGGCGCGCTGATGACCACGACCGAGGTGGAGAACTTCCCCGGCTTCGCGGACGGCATCCTCGGCCCCGAGCTGATGGACAACATGCGCAAGCAGGCCGAACGGTTCGGGGCGGAGTTCCTGACCGACGACGTGACCCGGGTCGAGCTCAAGGACACCGGCGAGGTCGGCTCGGACGCGGTCAGCACCGTGTGGGTGGGCGAGACCGCATACCAGGCCAAGGCCGTCATCCTCTCCACCGGCTCGGCCTGGCGCCCGCTGGGCGTACCGGGTGAGCAGGAGTACCTGGGCCACGGCGTGTCGTCCTGCGCCACCTGTGACGGATTCTTCTTCCGCAACCAGCACATCGTGGTGGTCGGCGGCGGCGACTCGGCGATGGAGGAGGCGAGCTTCCTCACCCGGTTCGCCGAGTCGGTGACGATCATCCACCGCCGCGACTCGTTCCGGGCCAGCAAGATCATGGCCGAGCGCGCGCTCGCCAACGACAAGATCAAGGTCGAGTGGAACACCGTGGTCGACGAGATCGTCGGCGACGACGGCAAGGTCAGCGGCGTCCGGGTCCGCAACGTGCACACCGGCGAGACCAAGACGCTCGACGTCACCGGAGTCTTCGTGGCGATCGGCCACGACCCGCGCAGCGAGCTGTTCCGCGAGCAGGTGGAGCTCGACGACGAGGGGTACGTGAAGGTGCAGGCGCCGAGCACCCGCACCAACATCCCGGGTGTCTTCGCCGCCGGCGACGTGGTCGACCACACCTACCGGCAGGCGATCACCGCGGCCGGTACGGGCTGCGCCGCCGCGCTGGACGCCGAGCGCTTCATCGCCACCCTGCAAGCCTGAGAAATTTCAGAGAAAGTCCCGGAGGAGGGGTCATAGTGGGAGCAACCAAGGCGGTCACCGACGCGAGCTTCGCCAGCGATGTGCTGAAGTCCGACAAGCCGGTCCTGGTCGACTTCTGGGCGGAGTGGTGCGGGCCGTGCCGCAAGGTCTCGCCGCTGCTCGAGGAAATCGCGGGCGAGATGGGTGACCAGGTCACCATCGTCAAGCTCAACATCGACGAGAACCCCGAGACCGCACGGGCCTACCGGGTGATGTCGGTGCCCACCCTCACCGTCTTCAAGAACGGCGAGCCGGTGCAGTCCATCGCCGGCGCGAAGCCCAAGGGCGAGCTGGTCAAGCTCATCGAGTCGGCGCTCTGAGCCGACCCCCAGACCGCGCGGAACCCCCGTCGCCCGTACCCGGGCGCGGGGGTTCCGGCATTCCCGGCCACGACACCCTGACCTGAACGAACCTGGAGTCGTTCGGTGACCGACACGGTACGCTCCGTAGGCGTCCCGAGCGGAGGAAGCAACTCCGTCGGAGTCTCCGGCCAGCCAGTTTCCGTGCAGAGGGGGTCGTCGTGCGTCCCATCCGACCCGGTGACCGGGGACCCGCGGTGGCCGAGATCCGTACCGTGCTCACCGGCCTCGACCTGCTGCCGACCGGCGACCAGCGCGACGAGTTCGACGCCGAGACCGAACGCGCGGTCCGGGCGTTCCAGCAGTCCCGCGGGCTGAGCGTGGACGGAAGGGTCGGCGCGGAGACCTGGCGGGCGCTGGACGCGGCCCGCTGGCGACTCGGCGCCCGCACGCTGTACCACGCCGTACCCGAGCCGCTGATCGGCGAGGACGTCCGGTCACTCCAGGAACGCCTGCTGGAGATGGGGTACGACGTGGGCCGCGCCGACGCCGCCTACGGCATCCGTACCGCCCGGGCGGTCGCGCAGTTCCAGCGGGAGATGGGGCTACGGCCGGACGGTGCCTGCGGCCCGCACACCATGAACGCGCTGCGCCGCCTCGGCCGCAAGGTGGTCGGTGGACGCCCGCAGTGGCTCCGCGAGTCCGACGCCATCCGCCAGGCCGGGCCGACCCTGGTCGGGCGGACCGTGGTGATCGACCCGGGGCACGGCGGCACCGACCCCGGTGAGGTGGTGCCCGACGGCCCGCTGCGCTGGACCGAGGCGGACATCGTGCACGACCTGGCCAGCCGGCTGGAGGGGCGGCTGGCCGCGGCCGGCGTACGCGTGCAGCTCACCCGCGGCCCGTCGCCGGAGACCTGCCTGCCGGACGCCGACCGCGCCCAGCTCGCCAACTCCCTCGGCGCGGACGTCTTCATCTCGCTGCACACCGACGGACACGCCAACCCGGCGGCCAACGGGGTGGCCACCTACCACTACGGCACCGACAACGGCGTCACCTCGGCCACCGGCGAGCGGCTGGCCGGCCTGGTGCAGCGGGAGATCGTCGCCCGGACGGGCCTGCGGGACTGCCGCACCCACGCCAAGGCGTGGGACCTCCTACGGCTGACGAAAATGCCGGCGGTCCGGGTCGAGGTGGGCTACCTGACCTCACCGGAGGACCGGGGCCGGCTGGTCGACCCCCGGTTCCGGGACCGGATCGTCGAGGCGATCGTCGCGGCGGTGCAGCGGATGTACTTCCCGATCGAGCGGGACGTCCCCACCGGCTCGATCGACGTGAGCGCGCTGCGGGCGGTCGTCGTCGCCGGGCAGGGTGGCGGACTGAGCCGGACGGCGGCGGACTGAGGCCGGCCCGTGCCCCTCCGTGGACGGTCTGTGCCGCTCGTTGGGTCGACTGGGCCGGTCAGCCCATGGCGCGGGTGGCGGGGGCCGGGCGTACCGGGCGCAGCAGCGTCTCCGGGCTCATCGAGCCGAGCAGCTTCTCCAGCGCGTACTCGACGTCGGACTTCCAGCTCAGCGCGGTACGCAACTCCAGCCGCAGGCGCGGGTAGCGGGGGTGCGGGCGGACCGTCTTGAAGCCCACCGAGAGGAAGAAGTCGGCCGGCGCGACGCAGGCCCGGGTCGGGTCGTTCTCCGCGTCGTCACCGAACTTCGCGTCGCCGAACGCCTCGATCGCCTTGATGCCGCGCTTGGTGAGGTCCCGGGCCACCCCCTGGACCAGCATCCGGCCCAGGCCGCCACCGGCGAAGGCGGGCACCACGCTGGCGGTCATCAGCAGCGCGGCGTCCGCGGAGACCGGCGAGGTGGGGAAGGCCATCGAGCGCGGGACGTACGCCGGTGGGGCGTACATGACGAAACCGGCGGGCATGCCGTCGACGTACGCGAGTTTGCCGCAGGAGCCCCACTCCAGCAGCGTCTGGGAGACCCAGGCCTCCTTCTCCAGGCCGGGGTCACCGGCGGCGCACGCCCGCTCGGCGGAGACCGGATCCAGCTCCCAGTAGACGCATCGCCGGCAGCGGCGGGGCAGATCCTCGAGGGTGTCGAGGGTCAGACTGACCAGACGTCGCGACATCAGCGCATCCCCACCCATAGGCTCGGAGCCGAAACCGGCGCGGTGATCACGCCGCCGCCTTCCCTGCCCCCGACGAGCGATCGTACGCTCCCTCCCCGACCGTACGGGAGAGGACGCGCGAACGCCCACCCGTGCCGGTGAGGTCCGGGATGTGGACGTTCACCACAGGGTGGCACCGTATCCGGCCAGCGCGGACTACGATCGACCAACCGGCGTCCCGCGCCGCCATGGTTGCCGGCATTGCGGGTACGACACCGGGCGGCAGCCCCGCCGACACCCGATCGAGGTGATGTCATGACCGGCACGACGCTCGACGACTACACCGACCGGTACGCCCGGCGGGTCCGCGGGATGACGGCCTCCGAGATCCGGGCACTCTTCGCGGTGGCCAGCCGGCCGGAGGTGGTCTCGCTCGCCGGTGGCGCCCCGTACATCGCGGCGCTGCCGCTCGACGCGGTCGGCGAGATGCTCGGGCGGCTCGGCGGCGAGCACGGCGTCACCACCCTCCAGTACGGCATCGGGCAGGGCACCCTGGAGCTGCGCGAGCGGATCTGCGAGGTGATGGCCCTCTCCGGGATCGACGCCTCGTGCGGCGCCTCGCCGGAGGACGTGGTGGTCACCGTCGGCGGGCAGCAGGCGCTCGACCTGGTGGCCCGGCTCTTCCTGGACCCGGGCGACGTGGTGCTCGCCGAGGGCCCGACGTACGTCGGCGCGCTCGGGGTGTTCCAGGCCGCCCAGGCCCAGGTGGCACACGTGCCCATGGACGAGCAGGGGCTGATTCCGGAGGCGCTGGAGGCGGCCATCGCCGACCTGGCCCGCGCCGGCCGGCGGGTCAAGTTCCTCTACACCATCCCGACCTACCAGAACCCGACCGGGGTGACGCTCAGCGAGGAACGGCGCGAGCGGGTGCTCGACATCTGCGAGCGGGCCGGCCTGCTGGTGGTCGAGGACGACCCGTACGGCCAGCTCGGCTTCGAGGAGGAGGCACCCGCGCCGCTGCGGGCCCGACGACGCGACGGTGTCTTCTACCTGAGCACCTTCTCCAAGACGTTCGCCCCCGGCCTGCGGGTGGGCTGGATCCTCGCCCCGCACGCCGTACGCGACAAGCTGGTCATCGCCAGCGAGGCGCAGATCCTCTGCCCCAGCGGGTACGCGCAGGCCGCCGTCGCGACGTACCTCGGCACCATGCCGTGGCGGGAGCAGCTCAAGGTCTACCGGGAGATCTACCGGGAACGCCGCGACGCCATGCTCGGCGCCCTGACGGACCTGATGCCGGCCGGCACCACCTGGACCACCCCGGGCGGCGGGCTGTTCGTCTGGGCAACCCTGCCCGACGGCCTGGACGCCAAGGCGATGATGCCGCGCGCCATCACCGCCCGGGTCGCGTACGTCCCGGGCACCGGCTTCTACGCCGACGGCACCGGGGTCGGCAACATGCGACTCAACTTCTCCTTCCCCCCGCCGGAGCGGATCCGGGAGGGCGTCCGCCGGCTGGCCGGCGTGATGGGGCAGGAGATCGCCATGCGCAAGGTCTTCGGCGCGGTCGGCGGCTCGGGTCCGCGGCGCCGGCAGGGTGGCTCGGACGCGCCCGGTCCCGACTTGGCATGATTCCCGCATGGCCGTCAGCCCCGCCACCCAGACTTTCGTGACCGATCTCGCCGGCGTCGACGAGCTGCACGTGCTGGTGCTCGCCGGCGGCCTCTCGTACGAGCGGGACGTCTCGCTCCGGTCCGGCCGGCGGGTGCTCGACGCGCTGCGGGCGGTCGGCGTCGAGGCCGAGTTGCGGGACGCGGACGTGGCCCTGCTGCCCGCCCTGGCCGCCGACCCGCCGGACGCCGTGGTGATCGCCCTGCACGGTGCCACCGGAGAGGACGGCTCGCTGCGTGGGGTGCTCGACCTCTGCGATGTGCCCTACGTCGGCTGCGACGCCCGCGCCTCCCGGCTCGCCTGGGACAAGCCGTCCGCCAAGGCGGTGCTGCGCGAGGCCGGCATCCCCACGCCCGACTGGGTGGCCCTGCCGCACGACCGCTTCTCCGAACTGGGCGCGGTGGCCGTGCTGGACCGGATCGTCGACCGGCTCGGCCTGCCGTTGATGGTCAAGCCGGCGCAGGGCGGCTCCGGGCTGGGCGCCGCGGTGGTCCGGGAGGCGGGGTCGCTGCCGGCCGCGATGGTCGGCTGTTTCGCGTACGACCAGACGGCGCTCGTCGAGCGCTATGTGCCGGGCATGGACGTGGCGGTCTCGGTGGTCGACCTGGGTGAGGGCCCGCAGGCCCTGCCCCCGGTCGAGATCGTGCCCCGCAACGGGGTGTACGACTACGCCGCCCGGTACACCGCCGGCCGGACCACCTGGCACGCGCCCGCCCGGCTGGATCGGGAGACGACCGAGCGGGTGGCCGAGGTGGCCCTCGCCGCGCACGGCGCGCTCGGCCTGCGCGACCTCTCCCGGGTCGACCTGATCGTCGACGCGGCCGGACAACCGCACGTACTGGAGGTCAACGTCTCCCCGGGGATGACCGAGACCTCGTTGTTGCCGCTGGCCGTCCAGGCGGCCGGGCTGGACTTCGGGCGAGTGCTCGGCGCACTGGTCGGTCGAGCAGCCGCCCGTCGTCGCTAGCGCCTTCTCGGACCGGTTTCTCAGGCCGGCCGTTGCCCCGTCGTCGGGTCGTCCGGCGGCTCCGGGATCTCCTCGGCCGCCTCGATCACCGAGACCGTCTCCTCGTCAACGATCTCCGCTTCCACCTCGGGCGGCGCGGAGAGGCTCGACGGCGCCTGCCACTGGATCCTGGGCGGCTCGGCGAGCGGACGGCCGCCGAACTCGGCCAGCCACGCGGCGACCAGGGCCAGGTTCTCCCGCCACTGCGCCTCCGTGATCGGGGGCAGGATGGAGTCCCACAGGGACAGGAACGTGCCCCGCAGTTGCAGCCGCCCGTACGGCCGCGCCAGGAACCATATGTGCAGGTGCGCCGAGCCGTCGCCCCAGCGGCTGACGTGCACCCGGGCAACGCCGTCCAGTGAGCGGATGGCGCGTTCCAGGCGGACGGTCATCACGCCCAGCTCGGCCGCGAGCAGGTTCGGCAGATCGCCGAGATCGAGGTGGGAGCGGGACTCCAGGATCAGCACCATCGGAAGGCCGGTGGGTCGGTCCATCGCGCGTACCCGCCACCGCTCACCGACCCAGATGTACGCCTCATCCGGGGCGCTGCAGGCGGTGCATTCCCGGTTGCCCTCGCCCCGGCGAGGCGGTTCGACCGGTACCGGATCGTCGAGCTGCTTGACCCGAAGGTCGCCCTCGAAGGGGAAGGAGGGCCATTGAGTGAAGTCCGGAACTGAGGGAGGGGTGTCCTGCACGACGCTGACCCTAGCCCAGTTGTCGACCCATGTCCCTACCTGATTCGACGTGCACCGAGAGCCCCTCCTCGGTCACAGCCAGAGTTATCCACCGCGTTGTCCACAGGCTGCTGAGATCGCCACCACGTCGCGTCATCCACAGGTCAGTAAGGGTTTCACCGCGCTGTTTCACGTGAAACGAGGCTGCCCTGTGGAAAACAACTGTGGATAACCCAGGCTGACGCCGAGCCGGGTTGTCCACCGGTTGCGAGCCCTTCTCTCCTAACGATCGAACCGATGATCGGTACCGGCTCCCGGCCCGCCTTCTTGCCGCCGAGTCGGCGAGGACGCGGGATCCGCTCCGTCCGCTGTTGGCGGTCGACAACGCCGAGCCTCCCAGGCCGACGGCGTACACGACTGCGGCCGATCGCTCCAACCGCTCCGATCGGCACCGACGCCGACGGCCGGCAGGATGGACGGCCGGATGGGCTGGACGGCGGATGAGGCCGGACGAGCGCGGGCGGGGCGACCGTCCGCCCCTCGTCCTGGAGCCGGCGTACCGCGTCGACCTTGTCGGCCGGCAGCACTTCGGCCTCGCCTCCCCGGCGAACACCCACTGGCTACGACCGTCGCCGTGCGGCGAGGGTTGTGTTCGGAGGCCGCCATCTGTCGGATTGACCGAGCCCGCTCGCCTGTTTCACGTGAAACCGAGCCCCCTGCTCCCGCTCGATCGCCGGTGGGGCGAGGACGGGTCGGTCAAGCGCGGATCGCCGCACCCTGGTGGCCGGTGGCGTCTGCGGAGCAATCAGGCGGCGCAGGGCGGACGGGCCGCAAGAGGCTCCGCTGTCCTGCCGGATCATGCGCCGCGCGCCGGTGGCGTCAGCCGTCGCCGGTGGCGGGCAACGACGCAACTGACCACCGCGGCCGAACCGACGACGCGGTTGGCGCTACCTCGGCGGCAGATCTCGGTGGCGGGGACACGATGTCGATCTCACCCTCGCGTACCCGCTGGATTCCAGCCCTCCGGCCGCAGCAATGGCCCCGCGCGCTGGCACTGCCTCGACCGCCCCCGTTTCACGTGAAACCCCGAGCCCACGCCGGGTGCGTTTCACGTGAAACGGTGCCGGCCCTTCAAGGACCGAATGCCCCCGGGCGGATGTCGGCACCTCCGTCCGCAAGACCAGGCGCGGACCCACGCACTGAGCCGGCAGCGGAGGCCGTGCATCGTCGGCGCGACGGGCGGCTGGAAGAGGACCGGTTCCTCGGCGTCCGACTTGGCGGGCCGAGGCCTCGGGACACCACCCCGACGCCGAACTCGACCCGCTCCTCTCAACTCAGCCCGTGCTCGCCGCCGTCCTATCGGCCACGGGCCGGCCCGTACTCGCGGCCCATCACACACTGGCCGTCACCGCCCGGAGGCCGGGTCTATGGCGCTCCGAGCCGGACGCCGACCGGATGGCCTGCCAGAGCGGCCAGAGCGGCACCAGCCGTGCCTACGGGGCACTGCCGCCGGTGTCCGGGCGCCGGCTACCGCAGCGGACCAGGCGGCGTCTCCAGACGGCCGTCACGCGCCACGCCCGCCGAGAGGCGACAGGTGACCGGGCCTACGGCGAGGCGCCAGGTCATGTTCGGGTAAACGGAGAGCGCGCAGTCACGTCCGGAGTCCCGGAGAGGCAGTGAAGTGGGATCCGCGCAGCGGCAGCAGCGCACGCCCGGCGAGAAACACCGGATCGCGCGCCTCAGCAAGGAGCGGAGGAAGCGGGGGTGGCCAAGCCGACCACCCGGTACGGGAGCACGCCGGCCAGCGGTCGCGTCCGAGGTTCTTCCGATCGGAAGGCGCGTCCCGGGTGCCAGGACGTCGAACGGTTTTGGTGCCCCGCATCCGGGGCCAGCCCCGAAACGACTCGACCGCGCGGTCCGCAGGGGACCACGCGGTCGATGAGGATCGGGCTGCTCACTCCTCGGGCTGGTCCTCCTGGCCCACGCCGATGATTCCGACGATCCGCTCCAGGTCGTCGACCGTCGCGAACTCGATGGTGATCTTGCCCTTGCTACGGCCGATGTCCACCTTGACCCGGGTGTCGAACCGGTCGGAAAGCCGGTTGGCGAGGTCTCCCAGAGCCGGCGCGTGCGGCTTCGGCCGCCGCTTCGCCGCCGGGGTCTGCGCCGGACCGTCGGCGAGCGCCAGCGCCACCAGTTCCTCGGTGGCGCGTACGGAGATGCCCTCGGCGACGATCCGCTTGGCGAGCTGTTCCTGGGCCTCGCCGTCATCCAGGCTGAGGAGTGCCCGGGCGTGGCCGGCGGAGAGCACCCCGGCGGCGACCCGGCGCTGGACCTGGGCGGGCAGGTTCATCAGCCGGATGGTGTTGGAGATCTGCGGCCGGCTGCGGCCGATACGGCGAGCCAGTTCCTCGTGGGTGGCGCCGAACTCCTCCAGCAGCTGCTGGTACGCAGCCGCCTCCTCCAGCGGGTTCAGGTTGGCCCGGTGGATGTTCTCCAGCAGCGCGTCCCGGAGCATCGCGTCGTCCCGGGTGTCCCGGACGATGGCGGGGATGCTCTCCCGGCCGACCGCCTGGGCCGCCCGCCAACGCCGCTCACCCATGACGAGTTCGTACTTCTCGCCGTCGAGCTGGCGTACGACGATCGGCTGTAGGAACCCGACCTCCTGGATCGAGACCTTCAGCTCCTCCAGGGCGTCCTCGTCGAAAACCTGCCGGGGCTGCTTCGGGTTCGGCACGATGGCGTCGACCGGGATCTCGGCGAAGCGGGCCCCCGGCACCGGGCTCAACTGCGGCTCGGGCTCCACATCCGGGACGGCGGGAGCGGCTCCGATGACGGCCGCCGCACCGGCCACGGGTGGGGCCGGAACGGCGGTCGCGGCACGCTCCGGATCCGCAGCCGTCGGGGCGCTACCCGGCGCCGGCCCGGTCGGAATAAGGGCACCTAGCCCCCGGCCCAGACCGCCACGAGGACGGTTCTTCATGCGACGCCTCCCAGCGACTTCTCCGCACTACGCATTCCGGCTCACCGACTCCTTGACCCCACGCTCGGCAATCTCCTGGGCGGCCTCGAAGTAACTCGTCGCCCCCCGCGAACCGGGATCGTAGGTCATCACCGACTGGCCGTAGCTCGGCGCCTCGGAGACCCGTACGTTCCGGGGAATGACGGCCTGGAGCACCTTGTCGCCGAAGTGGTTCCGGACGTCCTGCTCCACCGCGTCGGCCAGCCGGGTACGCCGGTCGTACATGGTGAGCAGGATGGTGGAGACCTCAAGCCTCGGGTTGAGGTGCTGACGGACCAGGTTGATGTTGTTGATCAGCTGGTTGAGGCCCTCCAGCGCGTAGTACTCGCACTGGATGGGGATCAGCACCTCCTGCGCGGCGACCAGCGCGTTGACGGTCAGCAGGCCGAGCGAGGGCGGGCAGTCGATGAAGACGTAGTCGAAGTGCCCCGGGTACGCGGTGATCGCGCGGGCCAGCCGGGACTCCCGGGCGACCACCGAGACCAGCTCGATCTCGGCGCCAGCGAGGTCGATGGTGGCCGGAACGCACCACAGGTTCGGGATGCCCTCGACGGACTGCGCCACCTCCTCCAGGGGCACGCTGTCGATCAGGCAGTCGTACACGTCGGGTACGCCGGTGTGGTGTGGGACGTTGAGCCCGGTGGAGGCGTTGCCCTGCGGGTCCAGGTCGACAACCAGGACCCGGTTCCCGTGCAGGGCGAGGGACACCGCCAGGTTCACCGTGGTCGTGGTCTTTCCCACGCCACCCTTCTGGTTCGCGACGCACATCACCCGGGTCCGCGGGGGCCGAGGCATGCTCACCTCGCCACTGGGATTCAGGATCTGCACGGCGCGCATCGCCTCCATAGCCAACGGTGGGTCATCCTCTTCGCGCGTCGGGGTTTCACGTGAAACGTACGTGCTGGCGGGGGGTTCGGCACCATAGCCGGTGGCCGGTGGCGTGTCGGACGACGACGCCACCACACCGGCCACCCCCTCCGATGCCGCCGGCGGGCCGGGCTGCTGCGGTACGGCCGAACCCGGCGGCTGCGGCTCGTAACGTCCGGGGCCCGCCGCGTTGCCGCGGGCGTAGGCCGGACGGGGAGTGGCGGCATTCGCGGGGCCGCCGGTCGGATCGTGCGGTTCCCGTGCCGGCGGCACGTTCGCCGGCACGGAGGAGATCGGCCGGACGCCGCCCGCGACGGGCACGTCCCGAGGCGCCGACGGATCGACGTCCGGCGGATTCGCGGCCGGGCCGCTGGAGTCGTCGCCCAGCGGCCAGCCCTGGTAGTCGGTTTCACGTGAAACGGGCTCGGCGGCAGAGGGTCGTCCTCCTGGCCCGGTCACCCGCGGATCGTCGTACCTACCGTCGTCATGCACCTGTCATCCCTGCCCGCTCCGGATGGTCGGTCCGCACCCCGTCGATCAGGCCCCCGCGCTTCCGACGCGGTGGACGGCCCGGCGGGAAACGGTCGGGTTCGGGTGCCGCCCGGCACCGCCGTTCCACATTATCGACGCGCGGCCAGCCTACGGCGCACGGGCGCAGCCGGTCCACGTCGGGTTCGGAACGGTCAGCTAACTCGCACCGTTTCCGACGGCCGGGCCAACGACGCGAGAACGTCCGATGGCGTCAGCGGTCCCGGCCGGATCCGCCCCGGCGGCGGCCGCCGCGCGACCGCTTCGGGCCCTTCTTCCGCACCGGACCGACCACCCGCTCCCGGACCACCTCGATCACCACAGCCGGCGGGTCGATGACGCCGACTCCGCACCGGTGCAGCTCCGGCTCGCCCCCGCCGAGCCGGGCCACCGCCTCGGCGTGTTCGGCGATCTCCTCGGCGGCCGAGGCGCCCTTGAGCGCCACCAACCGCCCACCGGGCACCACGAGGGGGAGACACCAGGCGGTCAGCCGGTCCAACGCGGCGACCGCCCGTGCGGTCACGATGTCGGCGCTGAGCGGCGCGCTGTCGCGCGTACCGGCCGCGGCGTCCTCCGCCCGCCCGCGGAACACCCGGACGGTACGGGTCAGGCCGAGTTGCTGCACCGCCTCGACGAGGAAGGCGGTGCGCCGAGCGAGCGGCTCGACGAGGGTGACCGTGAGGTCAGGCCGGGCGATCGCGAGTACCAGACCGGGCAGGCCGGCGCCGGAACCGACGTCGAGCAGGCTCGCGCCCTCGGGGATCCGCTCGGCCATCGCCGCGCAGTTGAGCAGGTGCCGCTCCCAGATACGAGGTGCCTCGCGGGGGCCGATCAGGCCGCGTACCACGCCGTCCGTCGCCAGCAGTTCGGCGTACGCGGCGGCCAGGTCGAGGCGATCGCCGAACAGGGTACGGGCGGCCGGCGCCGCCTCGGGCGGCAGTGTCGCCGCCCCCGGAGCCGGCCGATCCTCGGCCGTCTGCTGCTCGGCCGGTCGGTCCGCACTGTCCACGAGGGACGGACCGGCGGCGGCCGGCTCGGCGAACAGCGGCTCGACGGCACCGACCGGCACAACGGCAGCCGGGTCGCCGGTAGCCGTCGTCGGTTCCGCGAAGATCGCCGGCTCGGCCGGTGCTGTGGGCTCACCCATGAAAGTCGGGGTCACCTCACCGGCGGGCTCCACCGGATGCGCCGGCACCGGGTCGGACGGCCGGCCCGCCGGGGTACCCGGTTCGCCGGAGAAGCTCGGGTCGGGCAGGGTGGCCGGCGTACCGGGCAGGGCCGGGTCGGCCGTCGAGGTCGCATCGCCGTCGGAGAAGACCGGGTCGACGGCGGGGTCGGGCCCGACAGGCGACGGCCCGGGTGGCGTACCACCCGGGCCGGCCACGGCATCCGCCGTCGTCTTGTCGTGGGTCACCCGCTCAGTCCACCGGCCGGACGACGATACGGCGGTTCGGCTCGACGCCCTCGGACTCGCTCTCCACGCCGCTCATCGCGTTCACCACGTCGTGCACACACTTGCGCTCGAACGCGGACATCGGCTCCAGGCGTACCGGCTCGCCGTACTCCTTGACCTTCTCCACCGCGTTCTTGGCGACGGCGGCCAGTTCCTTGCGTCGGGCGGCCCGGTAGCCGCCGACGTCGAGCAGCAGGCGGCTCGGCGAGCCGGTCTGCCGGAACACCGCCAGCCGGGTCAGCTCCTGGAGCGCCTCCAGGGTGGCGCCGCGCTGGCCGACCAGGCTCTGCAGGCGACCGCCGACCACCTCGACGACCGGGCGGCCGCCGGAGACCAGCTCGTCGATGTCGCCGTCGTAGTCGAGGATGTCGAGCAGACCCTCGACGTAGTCGGCCGCGATCTCGCTCTGCCGGAACAGGTCGCTGTCGGCCGGGGCCTTCTTCTCGGCGGCCTCCGGCTCGGCCTGGCTCTCCTCCGTCTCCTCGGTGGCGACGGACGCCACGGTCTCCTCGTCCAGGGACTGGTCGGCGCTGGGGATGCTGGTGTCGGTCACGGTCTCATCTCCGTACTCGCTCGGCCGGACCGTCGGGTCCGCTGGTCTCCCGGGGCCGGCGGGAGGTTCGCCGGTGCCCTCGGGCACGTCTGTACGGGCAGTGTCGCCCGTGACCGCGCTCCGCGCGGCGGTTCCGGCCCGGCGCCGACCGTACGGTGGCAGCTCGGGGGCCGGACGGGCCGCCACCGACACCGGTGGCGGCCCGTGCGGGCTCAGCCCTGTCGCTTGGCGGGCCGGCTGCCCTTCTTCGGGTTGGTCGGCTTGGCGCCGGGCTTCGGGCCGGCCACCTTCGGCGCGGTCGCCGGGGCCTTCGCGGCCGGCTGGGCGGGCTTGCGGCCGAGCAGGCCGCCGGTCTTGGCCGGCTGGGCGGTGGTCCTAGCCGGGGCACCCGCCTTCTTCGGCGGCACGAGCGGCGGGAACTTACGCAGCACCCACTGCTGCTGGCCGAGGGTGAACAGGTTGTTGGTGACCCAGTAGATGATCACGCCGATCGGAAAGATCGAGCCGGAGACCAGCAGGGAGACGGGGATGCCGTAGAGCATCAGCCGCTGGACCATGCGCTGCTGCGGGTCCTCGGCCCAGCCGGTCTTCAGGATCATCTGACGGCTGGTCAGGTACGTCGTGGCGATCATGATGAGCACGAGCACGCCGGCGACGAGCTTGACCGTCCCGCTGTTCGCCCCGAGCCGGGCCAGCTCGTCGGCGGTCGAGCCGAAACGGCCGGAGAGCGGAGCGGTGAAGAGCTTCGCGCTGGACGCGCTGTTGAACTGGTCGACCGTCCAGCCGTACAGGGTCTTCTGGCTGTTGCCCGGGTTGAGCCGCTTGAGGGTGTGGAACAGGCCGAGGAAGACGGGGATCTGGAGGAACATCGGAAGGCAGCCCATCAGCGGGTTGGCCTTTTCCTTCCGGTAGAGCTCCATCATCTCTTTCTGGAGCGTCTCCCGGTCACCCTTGTGCTTCTCCTGGAGCTCCTTGACCTTGGGCTGGAGCGCCTGCATCGCCCGCTGCGACTTGATCTGCTTGACGAAGACCGGGAAGAGGATCACCCGGACCGTCACCACCAGGAAGACGATGGCGAGGATCCACGACCAGTTCGTCCCGATCACCGCTTCGGCCGACACGATGGCGTCCCAAGCCGAGTGCCAGGTCAGCAGGATCCACGAGATCGCGTAGTAGATCCAGTCAAGACTCAATTTCTCAGGCTCCAGTCACGTCGGCGCGGCGGCGCGCGACCGGCTCAGGCACCGGGTCGTGTCCACCTGGGTGAAAGGGGTGGCAGCGCGACAGCCGCCGGACCGTCAGCCAGGCTCCCCGTAGCGCGCCGTGCCGGGAGACCGCCTCCACGGCGTAGGCACTGCACGACGGGTAGAACCGGCAGCGGGCCGGCAGTGCCGGACTTATCCACCGACGGTACGCGATGATGGGTACCAGCAGCATGCGGGCACCGGTAGTCGTCGGCCGCGGCACGGCGGTCACCCCGTTCACCGGGACCGTCGCCCCCGGGAGGCCCGCGCGGCGGCGACGGCGGCGTCCAGGTCGGCCCCCAGTCGAGCGTACGACGCCTCGGCGGCCTGCGGCAGTGCGCGGACCACCAGGGTGCTGCCGGTGGGCAGCTCGCCCAGGCGCTCGCGGACCAGGTGCCGGAGCCGGCGGCGGACCTTGTTCCGGACCACGGCGTTGCCGACCGCCTTGGACACGACGAAGCCGGCGCGGCTCGGTGCGGAGGTCTCCGCACCGACGCTTCGCGCCGGCTCCGGCGGGTTTGTCGCTGGGTGTCCGGTCTGCTCGGGGAGGGTCAGGTGCACCACAACGGCACCTCGGCCGACGCGTCGGCCACCCCGGACCGCTGCGGCGAAATCGCTACTGCGCCGCAGTCGCTGCGCGGCGGCCAGCACGACTGCCCACGTCCCCGGACCTGTCGGCCTCAGGCCGACAGGCGGGTACGGCCCTTGGAACGACGGGTCGAGATGATGGCACGGCCGGCACGGGTGCGCATGCGCAGCCGGAAGCCGTGGGTCTTCGCGCGCCGGCGGGTGTTCGGCTGGTAGGTGCGCTTGCTCACGTCAGGCTCTCCGTTGTCCTACGCCCCGCGCGGGACAACGCCCGGGGTCGTGTGGTGGTCCAGGCCACCGCGCCGGTGGCCTACGATCGGCGCTGCCCGACGAAGCGGCGCCTCGGCGATGCGGGGCGGCGACCGCGGACAGCAAGCACCCATCACCCTAGCAGAGGGCGACAGAGCAGCCGCTCCAGCCTACGCAGGGGGGCAATGACCGTCAAACATCACACCAGGTGCCCCGACAACGCCTGGAGCACGACCGAAGGGGCGGTTTTCACTGATGTTGACAAGGCCGCCACGGTGTCGACGGTTGATGGCGCGGGGTCCGCGCTGTTAGCGTGCGCGATTGCGGTCAGCGTCGGGTGTCCGGGTTGTCGTGACCGGCAAGACCGGACAGGGTAGTGAATCGTTCGGCACGGTGAACCCGCTTCAACGCCTCCGGAACCAGGGGGGTAGATCCGACCCGCGTCCGGGTGGGCGGCCACAATCGGTCGGTACACACAGGCTGTGGATAACTTGTGGATGACGACCGGTCAGCCGTCCGGGCGGGCGTGAGTAGAGGCGAGGGGGTGGCGCGACGGTGACCGGAACGACCGACCTGGCCGCGGTGTGGACGGCGACGACTGACGAACTCGCCGACGAGATCATCTCCGCGCAGCAGCGGGCGTACCTCCGGCTCACCCGGCTGCGGGCCATCGTCGAGGACACCGCCCTGCTCTCGGTGCCGGACGCCTTCACCCGGGACGTGATCGAGTCGCGGCTCCGCCCGGCCATCACCGAGGCCCTGAGTCGGCGGTTCGGCCGACCGATCCAGGTCGCCGTCACCGTACGGGTCGCCGAGGACGCCGGGGGCGGCCGCCCGCCCGGCACCGTCTACCGCAGCAACCCGGAGCCGAACGAACGCGACGCTCCGCCGGACCTGCTCGCCGGCCTCGGCCAGCCCGGTTCGGCGGCCGAGGCGCCCGGCTTCCCCGAATTCGGCTACCCGGCTCGGCCCGAGCCCTCGGCGTACCCCGAGGATCGCCCGCAGCCGACGACGGAGGATCCGGCCCCCCGGCAGCGCACGCCCGACGGCGGCCGGACGCCACTCATCCCGGGCAGCCGGGACGGCCAGGACACCCTGTTCAGCACCGCCTTCGCCGAGCCGCTGCACGACGACCCCGAGCGCCGGGCCTTCGACAACCGGCTGGAGCCGCTCCCGGACACCGGCGGGTACGAGGCCCGTTACCGCGACATGCCCGGGCCGGCCGACGGGTCGCCGCTGCGCGGCATGCCCCGCGACGGCGCCACGGACAACGGCCCGGGCCGCAGTGGCGCGGATCACCGCCCCGGTGGTCCGGTCGACCGGCGGCACCCGGGCGGGGCGGAGACCGGCGGCAACCGGCTCAACCCGAAGTACATGTTCGAGACGTTCGTCATCGGCTCCTCGAACCGCTTCGCGCACGCGGCGAGCGTCGCGGTGGCCGAGTCGCCGGCGAAGGCGTACAACCCGCTGTTCATCTACGGCAGCTCCGGGCTGGGCAAGACCCACCTGCTGCACGCCATCGGGCACTACGCCACCACGTTGGGCAACGCCCGCTCGGTCCGGTACGTCTCGACCGAGGAGTTCACCAACGACTTCATCAACTCGCTGCGCGACGACAAGACCAGCGCGTTCCAGCGCCGCTACCGGGACGTGGACATCCTCCTGATCGACGACATCCAGTTCCTGGAGAACCGGGAGCGGACCCAGGAGGAGTTCTTCCACACCTTCAACACGCTGCACAACGCCAACAAGCAGATCGTGATCACCTCCGACCGGTCGCCGAAGCAGTTGGCGACGCTGGAGGACCGGCTGCGTACCCGGTTCGAGTGGGGGCTGCTGGCCGACATCCAGCCGCCGGACCTGGAGACCCGGATCGCGATCCTGCAGAAGAAGGCGGCGCAGGAGCGGCTGTACGCCCCGCCGGACGTGCTGGAGTTCATCGCCTCCCGGGTGTCGAACTCGATCCGGGAACTGGAGGGCGCGCTGATCCGGGTCACCGCGTTCGCCAGCCTCACCCGCTCGTCGGTGGAGCTGTCGCTGGCCGAGGAGGTGCTGCGGGACTTCATCCCCGACGGCGCCGGCCCGGAGATCACCGCCGACCAGATCATGGTCTCCACCGCTGACTACTTCGGGGTGAGCCTGGAGGACCTGCGCGGGCATTCCCGGTCCCGGGTGCTGGTCAACGCGCGGCAGGTGGCCATGTACCTGTGTCGCGAGCTGACCGACCTGTCGCTGCCCCGGATCGGGCAGGCGTTCGGCGGCCGGGACCACACCACCGTCATGCACGCCGACCGGAAGATCCGCCAGCAGATGGCGGAACGCCGCTCGCTCTACAACCAGATCGCCGAGCTGACCAACCGGATCAAGCAGACCTGAGAGTCGTACGCGACGACACAGCCCGGCCGGAGTCTCCCGGCCGGGCTTCTTCATATCTGTGGACGACCCGCGGAGCTTGACCCTCAACCCGGTCGAGGGCGCACGATCGGTGTCGTGTCCGTCCACAGACCGCCCCGGTTTTCCACACCCCCTGTGTCACAGGCGGTGGAAAACCACGCTACGTCCCGACCCGGTTACCCACAGACTGTGGACAACTCCTGGGGAAGGCGCTGTGGATGCCTGGGGACAACAACCGCGTTGTCCACCGACGACGGTCGACCTGTGGGTGGCCTGTTGAAGGTTCTGGGGACAACGCCCGTCGGCGGCGTCCCGCCCGTCCACAGCGCTGGGGAGAAACCCGGTGGATTAGCGGTGGACAACCGGTGGATAACCGTGGACAACCTGGGGACGGGCTCCGCCTGTGGACCAGAACACGGGTTGTACCCCTGGTTCTCCACAGCGAAACCACCGGTGGATAACCTGTCCGACCTGC
This sequence comes from Micromonospora narathiwatensis, assembly GCF_900089605.1. NCBI lineage: Bacteria > Bacillati > Actinomycetota > Actinomycetes > Micromonosporales > Micromonosporaceae > Micromonospora > Micromonospora narathiwatensis. Next base: position 5,364,037 of record NZ_LT594324.1, read on the forward strand.
GCAGACGCCGGTTCTCCACAGTTTGCACAGGTGCGATGAAGACGATGAGTTATCTCTTCTAAACAACAAAAACCAATCATCACCGTTGGACTTCCTGTGGATCGGGCCGGAACGCCGCCGTCGGCGGTCGACCCGGCACCTGATCCACGGGGTCGGGCGCACAGCCGATGCCCGCGCGCCCTAAGGTGCGATGGGTACCCGCACGGTCGGGCGGGACGGGTGGCAGCGGTCGGCATGAGAGAGTTGTCGCTGACGTCGACGCGGAGGCATTGATGAAGTTCCGAGTGGAGCGCGACGCGCTCGCCGAGGCGGTCGCGTGGACCGCCAAGAGCCTGCCCAACCGACCCTCCGTACCGGTGCTGGCCGGGGTGATGCTCCGGGTGACCGACGGCAACCTCCAGGTCTCCGGCTTCGACTACGAGGTCTCCAGCCAGGTCACCGTCGAGGTGCAGGGTGACGCCGACGGTGCCGCCCTCGTCTCCGGCCGCCTGCTCGCCGAGATCACCAAGGCGCTCCCGGCCAAGCCGGTGGACATCGCCGCCGTCGGCGCCCACCTGGAACTGGTCTGCGGCAGCGCCCGCTTCACCCTGCCGACCATGCCCGTCGAGGACTACCCGTCCCTGCCGGAGATGCCGGAGAGCGCCGGCACCATCGACGCCGCCGCCTTCGCCGCCGCCGTGGCCCAGGTGGCCGTCGCCGCCGGCCGGGACGAGACGCTGCCGATGATGACCGGCGTACGCATCGAACTCTCCGGCCGGACGCTGGCGATGCTCGCCACCGACCGCTACCGGCTCGCGCTGCGCGAGATGGAGTGGAACCCGGACGACCCCGAGGTCAGCCTCAACGCCCTGGTGCCGGCCCGTACCCTGCACGACACCGCCAAGGCGCTCGGCCCGCTCGGCGGCCAGGTGACCATGGCGCTCTCCCAGGGCGGCGCCGGCGAGGGCATGATCGGCTTCTCCGGCGGCACCCGGCGGACCACCAGCCGGCTGCTCGACGGCGCCAACTACCCACCGGTCCGCTCGCTCTTCCCCGCCACCCACAATGCCGAGGCCCGGGTTTCGGTCAGCACCCTGATCGAGGTGGTCAAGCGCGTCGCCCTGGTCGCCGAGCGGACCACGCCGGTGCTGCTCAGCTTCAGCTCGGACGGCCTCGTCGTCGAGGCCGGCGGCACCGAGGAGGCCCGGGCCAGCGAGGCCATGGAGGCCGCCTTCACCGGCGACCCGCTGACCATCGGCTTCAACCCGCAGTATCTGATCGACGGCCTGACCAACCTGGGTGCCCAGCACGCGCTGCTCTCGTTCGTCGACGCCTTCAAGCCCGCGGTGATTTCGCCCGCCGGCGAGGATGGCGAGGTCATCCCGGGGTACCGGTACCTCATCATGCCGATCCGCGTGTCCCGCTGATCGCGTCCCCGCAAGACCCAGACGCACGGAGGTAGGAGCAGATGCAGCTCGGCCTGGTAGGACTCGGCCGGATGGGCGGCAACATGCGCGAGCGGTTGCGCGCCGCCGGTCACGAGGTGGTCGGCTACGACCGCGATGCGGAGCTGAGCGACGTCGCGAGCCTCGCGGAACTGGCCGAGAAGCTGGAGTCCCCGCGCGCGGTCTGGGTGATGGTTCCGGCCGGCGTCACCGACGCCACCATCGACGAACTCGCCGGCGTGCTCGGCGAGGGTGACATCATCATCGACGGCGGGAACTCGCGCTTCAGCGACGACGCCCCGCGCGCCGAGCGCCTGAACGAGCAGGGCATCGGCTACATCGACGTCGGCGTCTCCGGCGGCGTCTGGGGCCGGCAGAACGGGTACGCGCTGATGGTCGGCGGCGCGCAGGAGCACGTCGAGCGGCTGATGCCGATCTTCGAGGCGCTCAAGCCGGCCGGCGAGTTCGGCTTCGTGCACGCCGGCCCGGTCGGCGCCGGTCACTACGCCAAGATGGTGCACAACGGCATCGAGTACGGCCTGATGCACGCCTACGCCGAGGGCTACGAGCTGCTGGCCAAGTCCGAGCTGGTAACCAACGTGCCGGGCGTGTTCAAGTCCTGGCGCGAGGGCACCGTGGTCCGGTCCTGGCTGCTCGACCTGCTCGACCGCGCACTGGACGAGGACCCGGAGCTGGCCGAGCTGAGCGGCTACACCGAGGACACCGGCGAGGGGCGCTGGACCGTCGACGAGGCGGTCCGGCTCGCGGTGCCGCTGAACGTCATCACCGCCTCGCTCTTTGCCCGGTTCGCCTCCCGGCAGGACGACTCGCCCGCGATGAAGGCCGTCGCCGCGCTGCGCCAGCAGTTCGGCGGCCACGCCGTTCGCAAGCGCTGACCGGCCTCCACCGCCTGTGTACGTCCGCCGGCTCGAACTGGTCGACTTCCGCTCGTACGAGCGGGTCGGCGTTGACCTGGAGCCGGGTCCGAACGTCCTGATCGGCCCCAACGGTGTCGGCAAGACCAACCTGGTCGAGGCGCTCGGCTACGTGGCGACCCTGGACTCGCACCGGGTCGCCACGGACGCCCCGTTGGTTCGGATGGGGGCCTCCTCGGCGGTGATCCGCTGTGCGGTGGTGCACGAGGGCCGGGAGCTGCTGGTCGAGCTGGAGATCGTGCCCGGCAAGGCCAACCGGGCCCGGCTGGGTCGTTCCCCGGCCCGCCGCGCCCGCGACGTGCTCGGCGCGCTGCGGCTGGTGCTGTTCGCCCCGGAGGATCTGGAACTGGTTCGCGGGGATCCGGCCGAGCGTCGCCGCTACCTCGACGATCTGCTGGTCACCCGCCAGCCCCGGTACGCCGGGGTGCGCGCCGACTACGAGCGGGTGGTCAAGCAGCGCAACGCCCTGCTGCGCACGGCGTACCTGGCCCGCAAGACGGGCGGGTCGCGCGGTGGTGACCTGTCCACCCTCGCGGTCTGGGACACCCACCTGGCGCAGCACGGCGCCGAGCTGCTCGCCGGCCGGCTGGAGCTGGCCGCCGCGCTCGCCCCGCACGTCGGCAAGGCGTACGACGCGGTGGCGGCGGGCCGGGGCGCGGCGGGGATCGCGTACCGGTCGTCGGTGGAGCTGGCCGAGCCGACCACCGACCGGGCTGCGCTGGCCGAGGCGTTGCACACCGCGCTGACCGAGAACCGGTCGGCGGAGATCGAACGCGGCACCACCCTGGTCGGCCCGCACCGCGACGACCTCGCGCTCACCCTGGGCCCGCTGCCCGCCAAGGGGTACGCCAGCCACGGCGAGTCTTGGTCGTTCGCGCTGGCCCTGCGGCTGGCCGGGTACGACCTGCTGCGCGCCGACGGCATCGAGCCGGTGCTGGTCCTCGACGACGTCTTCGCCGAGCTGGACGCCGGTCGCCGGGAGCGGCTGGCCGAGCTGGTCGGCGGCGCCGGTCAGCTCCTGGTGACCTGCGCGGTCGACGACGACGTGCCGGTGGCCCTGCGCGGCGCCCGGTACGCGGTGGGCGAGGGGACGGTGCGCCATGTCGGATGAGGTCCAGTTGCCCCCGGCCCGGCTGGGACCGGGACGCGGTGGGCGTACCCCCGAGGGCACCGGCGGCGATGACACCGCGGGTGGGGGCGGGGACCTGCCGGCCGGGGCGTCCGGGCCGGAGCTGGCCCGGGCGGTGCTGGACGCGGCGAAGGCCCGCCGGCAGGCGGCGGGTGCCACCCGTCGGCGCGGCGCGGTACGCGGCGACGGCGAGCGGCGGCTGCGTGGCTACTCCGGTCCGGGGCCGGACCCGCGCGACCCGCAGCCGCTCGGCGCGGTGCTGGACAAGCTGGTCAAGGCGCGGGGCTGGCAGCAGCCGGCGGCCGAGGCGACGGTCTTCGGCGCCTGGGAACGGGTGGTCGGGCCGGAGGTGGCGCAGCACAGCCGCCCGGTCAAGCTGGAGAACGGCGAGCTGACCGTGGAGGCGCGCTCGACGGCGTGGGCCACCCAGCTCCGGCTGCTCGCCGGCTCGCTGCTCCAGCAGATCGCTCGCGAGGTGGGCCACAATGTGGTGCGCAAGCTGCACATCCACGGCCCGGCCGCGCCGTCCTGGTCGCGTGGCCCGCGTCGGGTCCGCGGTCGTGGCCCGCGCGACACCTACGGGTGACCGCCCGGGTGAGGGTCGCCGATCTGGCGGTATCCGGACCGAGCTGACCCCGCCACTTCCCCGACCTGCTGTCGAGGACGGTCAGGCGTCCGCGTAGACGGCGAAGCCGCGGTCCGCGCAGCGCCGGTAGAAGGCGGCCAGGACGCTCAGCTCGGCGCAGGTGAAGGTCCACTGCGGCGGATCGCCGTTCTCGTCGCGCAGCCTGTCGAGCCGGCTGTCCAGCCAGCGCAGCTGCTGCTCGGCCAGTCGGCCGTCGCCCAGCAGCGACCGCAGCACCTCGCTGACCGACTCGAAGGTCACCGCCTCGTCGATCGGCCGGTGCCGGGCGACGAACTTCTCCAGCCCGTCGGCGATCCAGGAACACCCGTCGGGGTCGATCACGGGGTCCTCGTCCTCGGCCGCGTTCTCCGTGGCGTAGAGCACATTTTCCAGGCCGAGGATCAGGTCAACCAGTTCGGTGTACGCGGTCGCGCGCACCGTGCCGGTCTTGGCGATCAACTCGGCGAGCGCCGCGGTGGGGCCGGAGACGCGTGGCATGTCCACGATCTCCCCGAAGTCGACGAACTCGGCCGGCGCGACCGGGTCGTAGAAGCGGCCGGTCCGCGGCCAGTGCACCGCGACGTTGTCCAGCCCCATCTGGCGTCACCTCTTGTCAGCGAGTTGTCGGACCGATCGGGTCGATCGTCCCGGTTCCCGGCGGGAAAGATCAAGACCACTGCGGCAGGCGCCGCAAAGGTACGGCACGACGGGTTTGCCCGCGACCCCCGGTCGGCCACCCCGCCGGCACCTGTGCGGTCGAAGGCGTCTCCGCTCAGGGCCACGGTGCGTTCCGACCGGCCGGCGGCGGTGGTTCGGCCCCCGCGGTGCCGGGCGGCGCTCCGGATCGAACGAAGGCCGGTCTGACGCCGCGCCGCGACCGAATGCCGTCGTTGGTGTGTAGGGGGAGTCGCGGATAGCGCGGTTCGGCCGGCTACGGAGTTCTCAGACGCCGCGCAGGGGTGCCGAGTGGCGGTTTGGTCGGCTCCGCAGAGTAAGATTGACGGCGAGACGAAAGACCCGACACGGAGCGACGGACAGGGGCCCCAGGGCCCTTGATCATTGTCCCGGATCGGGTCGAGCCGATCGCGATCCGCGGGCGTCCGCGACGCCCGGCGTAAGCGATCCGTGACCTGGCTATCCGGGGACCGGTTCGTGTGCGCCGACGTCGCGTGATGTCCGCCGAACCCGCGCCCCCGCGCCCTCGCGCGGCCGGTGCGAGAAAGTGGCCGAGGGTGGCAGCGGAGGACAACAAGAAGTACGGCGCGGAGTCGATCACCGTTCTCGAGGGCTTGGAGGCGGTTAGGAAGCGGCCCGGTATGTACATCGGGTCCACCGGTGAACGCGGTCTGCACCACCTCGTGTGGGAGGTCGTCGACAACGCGGTGGACGAGGCGCTGGCCGGATACTGCGACACCATCGACGTGCGGCTGCTCGCCGACGGCGGCGTACGGGTCACCGACAACGGGCGTGGCTTCCCGGTCGACCTCCACCCCAAGCTGAAGAAGCCGGGTGTCGAGGTCGCGCTGACCGTGCTGCACGCGGGCGGCAAGTTCGACGGCAAGGCGTACGCCGTTTCCGGCGGTCTGCACGGTGTCGGCGTCTCCGTCGTGAACGCCCTCTCCACGAAGATGGCCGTGGAGATCCACAAGGACGGTTTCGTCTGGCGGCAGCAGTACCACCAGTCCAAGCCGACCCCGCTGGAGAAGGGCGAGCCGACCGACCGGACCGGCTCGGCGGTCTCCTTCTGGCCCGACCCGGACGTCTTCGAGACCGTCGTCTTCGACTTCCAGACCATCTACCGGCGCCTGCAGGAGATGGCCTTCCTCACCCGCGGCCTCACCATCCACCTGCTCGACGAGCGGGTCGAGGAGACCGAGGAGGGCAAGCCGCGCGAGGTGACCTTCCACTACGACGGCGGCATCGCCGACTTCGTCCGGCACCTCAACGCCTCGAAGAACCCGATCCACCGGACGGTGGTCGAGTTCGGCGCCGAGGAGGAGGGCATGTCGGCGGAAATCGCCATGCAGTGGAACGAGTCGTACGGCGAGTCGGTCTACACCTTCGCCAACAACATCAACACCCACGAGGGCGGCACCCACGAGGAGGGCTTCCGGGCCGCGTTGACCACCGTCGTCAACCGGTACGGCGCGGAGAAGAAGCTACTCAAGGGCGACGAGAGGCTCTCCGGCGAGGACATCCGCGAGGGGCTGGCCGCGATCATCTCGGTCAAGCTGACCAACCCGCAGTTCGAGGGCCAGACCAAGACCAAGCTCGGCAACACCCCGGTGAAGAGCTTCGTGCAGCGGGTCTGCAACGAGTCGCTGGTCGACTGGTTCGACCGGAACCCGGCCGAGGCGAAGATCATCATCACCAAGGCGTCGCAGGCGGCCCGGGCCCGGATCGCCGCGCAGCAGGCGCGGAAGCTGGCCCGGCGCAAGTCGCTGCTGGAGTCCGGCTCGATGCCGGGCAAGCTGGCCGACTGCCAGTCCACCGACCCGCGCGAGTCTGAGGTGTTCATCGTCGAGGGTGACTCGGCGGGCGGCTCGGCCAAGCAGGGCCGCGACCCGCGTACCCAGGCAATCCTGCCGATCCGCGGCAAGATCCTCAACGTGGAGAAGGCCCGGATCGACCGGGTGCTGAAGAACAACGAGGTCCAGGCGCTGATCACCGCGCTGGGCACCGGCATCCACGACGACTTCGACATCGAGAAGCTGCGCTATCACAAGATCGTGCTGATGGCCGACGCGGACGTGGACGGCCAGCACATCCAGACGCTGCTGCTCACCCTGCTGTTCCGGTTCATGCGACCGCTGGTCGAGCTGGGGCACGTCTATCTGGCCGCCCCGCCGCTTTACAAGATCAAGTGGAACAAGAAGGGCGACGACGCCCAGTACGCGTACTCGGACCGGGAGCGGGACGGGCTGATCGCGCTGCGTCAGCAGAAGAAGCCCAACGCCAAGCCGGACGACATCCAGCGGTTCAAGGGTCTCGGCGAGATGAACTACCCCGAGCTGTGGGAGACCACGATGAACCCGGCCACGCGTACGCTGCGCCAGGTGACGCTCGACGACGCCGCGACGGCCGACGAGCTGTTCAGCGTGCTGATGGGTGAGGACGTCGAGGCGCGCCGTTCGTTCATCCAGCGCAACGCCAAGGACGTGCGGTTCCTGGACATCTGACGGACCGTGCCGTGCCGGGCGGTGATCCACCGACCGGCCCGGTCGTCCACAGAGTTATCCACAGTCCGGCCGGTTTCCACAGCCGTTATCCACAGCACGAAAACGACTCTGAGTCTGATAAGGGTTAACAGTGACCGATACTCCCGAGTCCACCCCGAACGAGCCGGAGACCCCGGAGACACTGGCCGCGGTCGTCGAGCACGACCGCATCGAGCCGGTCGGCCTCGAGGTCGAGATGCAGCGCTCGTACCTCGACTACGCGATGAGCGTCATCGTCGGGCGGGCCCTGCCGGACGTCCGGGACGGGCTCAAGCCGGTTCACCGCAAGATCCTCTACGCGATGTTCGACTCCGGCTACCGGCCGGACCGTGGCTACGTGAAGTGCTCCCGCGTCGTCGGCGACGTGATGGGTCAGTTCCACCCGCACGGCGACTCGGCCATCTACGACGCGCTGGTCCGGATGGCCCAGCCCTGGTCGCTGCGCTACCCGCTGGTCGACGGCAACGGCAACTTCGGCTCGCCGGGCAACGACCCGGCCGCGGCCATGCGCTACACGGAGTGCAAGCTCGACCCGCTGGCCATGGAGATGCTGCGGGACATCGACGAGGACACCGTCGACCTCCAGGACAACTACGACGGCCGGGCCAAGGAGCCCACGATCCTGCCGTCCCGTATCCCCAACCTGTTGATCAACGGCTCCGAGGGCATCGCGGTCGGCATGGCCACCAAGATCCCGCCGCACAACCTGCGGGAGATCGGCGCGGCCGTGCAGTGGTGCCTGGAGCACCCGGAGGCCGACGAGCCGACCACCCTCGAAGCGCTGCTGGAGATCGTCAAGGGTCCGGACTTCCCGACCCACGGTCTGATCGTCGGCCAGGCGGGCATCCAGGACGCGTACCGGACGGGGCGCGGCTCGATCCGGATGCGGGCCGTGGTCGAGGTCGAGGAGGACAAGCGGGGCCGGCCGGCGCTGGTGGTCAGCGAGCTGCCGTACCAGGTCAACCCGGACAACCTTGCCGAGCGGATCGCCGAGCTGATCAAGGAGGGCAAGCTCGGCGGCATCGCCGACATCCGGGACGAGTCCTCCGGGCGTACCGGCATGCGGATCGTGCTCGTGCTCAAGCGCGACGCGGTCGCCAAGGTGGTGCTGAACAACCTCTACAAGCACACCCAGCTCCAGGAGACCTTCGGCGCCAACATGCTGGCCCTGGTCGACGGGGTGCCGCGCACGCTCAACCTGGCCCAGTTCATCCGCTACTACGTCGAGCACCAGATCGAGGTCATCCGCCGGCGGACCGCGTTCCGGCTGCGTAAGGCGGAGGAGCGGGCGCACATCCTGCGCGGTCTGGCCAAGGCCCTCGACGCGCTCGACGAGGTGATCGCCCTGATCCGGCGTTCGCCCACCGTCGAGGACGCCCGCCAGGGCCTGATCCGGCTGCTGGAGATCGACGAGGTCCAGGCGACCGCGATCCTGGACATGCAGCTGCGCCGGCTGGCCGCCCTGGAGCGGCAGCGGATCCTGGACGACCTGGCCAAGCTCGAAGTGGAGATCGCCGACCTCAAGGACATCCTCGCCAAGCCGGAGCGGCAGCGGAAGATCGTTTCCGAGGAACTGGGCGAGATCGTCGCGAAGTGGGGCGACGACCGGCGTACCAAGATCGTGCCGTTCGACGGTGAGGTCTCGATGGAGGACCTCATCGCCCGCGAGGACGTGGTCGTCACCATCACCCGCACCGGGTACGCCAAGCGCACCAAGGTCGACCTCTACCGCTCGCAGCGTCGGGGCGGCAAGGGCGTCAGCGGCGCCACCCTCCGACAGGACGACATCGTCAGCCACTTCTTCGTCTGCTCGACGCACGACTGGATCCTGTTCTTCACCAACAAGGGTCGCGTGTACCGGGCCAAGGCGTACGAGCTTCCGGAAGCCAGTAGGGTGGCCAAGGGCCAGCACGTGGCCAACCTGCTCGCGTTCCAAGCGGACGAGCAGATCGCGCAGATCATCCAGATCCCGAACTACCAGGTGGCGCCCTACCTGGTACTGGCCACGAAGAACGGCCTGGTGAAGAAGACGCGGCTTGAGGAGTTCGACTCCAACCGATCCGGCGGCATCATCGCGATCAACCTGCGCGATGAGGACGAGCTGGTCGGTGCTGCCCTGGTGGGCCCGGAGGACGACCTGCTGCTGGTCTCCAAGAACGCCCAGGCCATCCGCTTCAACGCCACGGACGAGGCGCTGCGCCCGATGGGCCGGGCCACCTCCGGCGTCATCGGCATGCGGTTCAGCGAGGAGGACGTCCTGCTCGCCATGGAGGTCATCCGCAGCGAGGGCATGGAAGACCTGGACGTCCTGGTCGCGACAAACGGGGGATACGCGAAACGTACCCCGATCGAGGAATACCCGGTGCAGGGCCGGGGAGGTAAGGGCGTGCTGACTGCGAAGATCACTGAGCGACGTGGTGGTCTGGTCGGCGCGGTGGTGATCAGCCCGGAGGACGAGCTGTTCGCAATCACCAGCAACGGTGGTGTCATCCGGACTCCGGTGAAGCCTGTACGCCGTACGCGTGACCGGAACACAATGGGGGTCAAGCTGATGGACCTCCCGGACGGCGTGACTATCGTGGCGATTGCTCGCAATGCCGACGAGCCTGACGAACAGGACTAGTTGATGACGGAGACACAGGCGAAGTCGGGGAACAAGGGGACCTCGGCCAACCCGGTCGACGAGGAGGCCGCAAAGGGCGGTACACCAGCGACCGGCCGCGCGGCCGTGGGCCGGGCCACCGTCCCCGCCGACGAGCCTGCCCCGAAGTTCACCCGGGCCCCCGGCATGGCTCCGCCGCCGGACAAGCCCGCAGAGGACTCGGGGGCGACCGAGAAGGCCGACCAGACCAAGGTCGACGCCCCGCCCTCCGCCGAAGGCCCGGCCGCCTCGGCGGCCACCGCGGCGATGCCGGCCACGACCCAGCCGATCAAGACGACGGGTACGGCCCGGCCGTCCACCGGCACGACCGGCACCCAGCCGCGTGTCGGAGTCGGCGTCGGCGCCGCCGCCAGGCCGTCGGAGGGCGCCCGAGCCGGCGCACCGGGCCGACCGGCCAACGGCGGGGGCCTGCCGCCGGGCGTCACCGGTGCGGCCGCCGTCGGGGCCGCCCGGGTGGGTGAGGCGGTACGCGCCGCGCGTACCTCGGTCAGCTCGGCCGCGTCGCGCGGGCCGCGCCGGGCCCGGCTGAACCTCAAGCGGATCGACCCGTGGTCCGTGATGAAGTTCGCGTTCGCCGTTTCGGTGGTGCTCTTCATCGTGGTGGTCGTCGCCACCTCGGTGCTCTACCTGGCGTTGGACGCGATGGGCGTGTTCAAGACCGTCAACGCGAGCCTGACCGACCTGGTCAACGCCAGCAACAGCTCAGGCGGTGGCGGCGGCTTCCGGATCACCGCCAAGGGCGTGATCCTCAGCTCCGCGCTGATCGGCCTGGTCAACGTTGTGCTCTTCACCGCGCTGGCCACCCTCGGTGCGTTCGTCTACAACGTCTGCGCCGACCTGGTCGGCGGGGTCGAGCTGACGCTCGCCGAGCGGGACTGATCGGATGAGGACGCCGGGGCACTGCGTAAAGCGGTCGCCCCGGCGTCGCGTATCCGGGTAGGTTCTTCCCTGGCGCGGGTAGGTGCCGCCACCCACCCCGATTTGGGCGCGGAGGCGGCGATGGGTTAACCTTGGCCGTCGCCATGCGGGGCTATAGCTCAGTCGGTTAGAGCGCAGAGCTGATAACTCTGAGGTCGCTGGTTCGATTCCAGCTAGCCCCACCGCACGTCGTCCGACAGTAGTCGAGCGTGAGGGGTTGCCCCATGTTCAAGAAGCTTCTGATCCTGGCCGGCATCGTCGGCGTCGCCGCCGTGGTGGCCCGGAAGGTGAAGGCCTCGAACGACGAGCGCGCCCTGTGGCACGAGGCGACCACCGCGCCCGACCTGCGCTGAGTCGTCCTCAAACTGCCAGCACCGGGCGGTCAGCCCGACTCGGGGCCCTAGCTCAACTGGCAGAGCACTGCCTTTGCAAGGCAGGGGTTAGGGGTTCAAGTCCCCTGGGCTCCACTCTCACCGCCTCTGAACAGTGGCGAACACGTCCCAAGATTGTCGGGACCACATTGGGCCGTGCCGGCCGAGCCACCCTTTGGCGTACTGAGGTAGACGCCGCCCTGCTACTCCTGTGGCGCGTACCGCAACTGCTGGACGATGTGTAGCTCCTCATGCTCCGCGTCCAGGCAGCGCGGCCCGTGCTCAAACCGAGCGCCTCACTGATCTGATCCGCATATCCGCGCCCGCGCCGAGCCACAGCAGCCCGTGACAGCGGTCGGGCACCGCATCGAACAGGCGGAGCACGTCGCTCTCATCGGGCACCCGTTTCGGCGCGCGGCTGAGTCCCCGGAACACCTGCGCCGCCCAACCGAGGCTCTCGTCTGGTCGCCGGTCCGGCAGCACCGTCCACCAGGCCCGGCCCGCCGGGATCTGGTCGGTCCACCGCAGGCCCCTCGAGTCCGACGACCAGGTCCGGCCGGTGCGCTGGACCTGCCGGTGACCGGTCCGGGGGCGGTCCCGCACCGCCCCCGGACCGAGCCAATCAGCGCAGCCGGCGGATGTCGCCGTACGCCCGGTAGAAGCCGTCCCGCCCGGACTCCCGGACCTCCGTGACCAGGTTGCCGTGGCATGTCGACCCGTCCGGGCGCCGGGATACGAACGAGGAGGCCGTGGCCAGGCCACGACCTCCTCGTTCGTTTCGGTTCGGTCTGTCTCGTCGCGGGTGCGCCTACTCGAACGCGGTGGTCCAGATCCGGACCTTGTAGAACCGGGCCCCGGAGCGGCTCTTCGTCGTGGTCGCCTTGCCGGAGGAGTTGAAGAACTGCACCGTGGGGCTCGCCCAGGGGCGCGAGCCGGTGTTGTCGCCGCGGATCCAGGCCCGCTCACCGCCGCGCTGGTTGACGTACGCCTTCACCCGGGTGGTACCGGATTCCTTCAGTGTCCGGAAGGACCAGGTGTTGACCGAGTAGACGCCGCTGGTGTGGGTGATGAAGAGCGTGTCCTTGGACGTGTACGACGGCTGTAGGTCGTGGCCCAGGTTCGGTACGGTCTTCCCGGCCGAGTTCTTGTACGTGCCGAGGCTGATGTAGCCGTTCTTGGCCGACAGCCGGGTACTGCGGCCCGAGCCGGAGATGGTGAACGGGGTGAGCCTGCCCTCGCCGATCGCCCACAGGAACTTGTGCGTCGGGTCGTAGAGCACCCCGTGCGCACCCTTGACGGTGATGGTCTGCACCTTCGCGAGCGTGCTCGGGCTGTTCGCGTTGCTCGGCGAGTACAGGGTCAGGTAGCCGTTGGAGCTGGCGACCACGACCGAGCCGTTGCTCGGAATGCGTTCGATCGCGTGAGGGTTCCCGCCCGGCGTGGCCTGCCAGAGGATGTTGCTGGTGGTGGCCTTCTTCGAGCCACTCTTCACCTGGACGATCGCGGCCTTGCCGCCGGAGGCGGCGACCAGCGCGATCATGCCGTGTGCGGCGGTGTCCCGGAACTTCACATCGGACAGGTTGGCCCACGCCCCGGTGGTGGTGCCCGGCGTGAACTGCCAGCGCAGGTTCGCGTCGGTCCAGCTGACGTTCCGGTTCCACACCATGACCCGGTTGCTCGACTGCTCGGTCATGGCCAGGTAGTAGTCGTTGGCGGCGTTAGCCGGCGTGGAGGTCGCGACGATGGCGGCGGCGCCGATCGCGACGCTGGTCAGTGCTGCCAGGATGGCTTTGCGCATGCATCTTCCCCCGGGATGGCTTGGCAACGTCTACCTCAGACAGCGGCCCGTTGATCAACGGGCGCTTGATCGAGACTAGCTAACTCCAGCAACTACGATTGCCCCCCGGGCCGCCGATCGTTCACATCGTGTTTACCTCTCGCCCCGGCGCGCGATTGCTGGCTTGGGCGACCGGTCAGCGGGCGGCGTCGGCGAGGACCTGACCCAGGGCGTGTGAGGTCTGGCGGACGATGCCCGGGTTGGTGTCCCAGTAGTACGGCAGCGCCGCCACCGCCTGGAGCAGGGCCCAGCCGCGCCCCCGTAGCCAGGCGGCGTCGTCCACGTTCAGTTCGGCGCGGAACCGTTCCCGGCTGGTCCCGGCGAAGACGTTCCACGCCGGTTGCAGGTCGCAGGCGGGGTCCCCGACATTGAGGCCGCCGAAGTCGATGACGGCGGAGAGGCGGCCGTCGACGACCAGCAGGTTGCCGGGCAGCAGGTCCCCGTGCACCCACACCCCCGGCCGGCCCCACGCCGCCGCGTCCAGCGACTCCTGCCAGGCGCGCAAGGTGGCGGCACCGTCGATTCGATCGCCGAGTTCACCAACCGAGCGGCGTACGCCGGCGTCGAACTCGGCCAGGTCGCCGCCCCGGCAGGCCGGTGGCCGAGGGTACGCGCCGGTGGTGTCGATCGAGCGTAGCGCCGTGATGAACGCGGCGAGGTCGACCGCCGCCCGGTCCAGGTCGTCGAGGGTGCCGTTGGCGTTCTCGCCGGGCAGCCACTCGTGCACCGACCAGCCGAAGGGGTAGCCCTCGGCGGGGTGTCCCATCGCCAGCGGAACGGGCAGGGCGAGTGGCAGGTGCGGGGCGAGTCGGGGCAGCCACTCGGCCTCCCGCGCCGCCTGCCCGGTGGCCCAGCCGATCCGGGGCAGCCGGACCGACAGGTGCTCGCCGAGCCGGTAGATGTCGTGGTCGGTCCCGTACGAGGGGACCAGCCGGACCGGCAGCCCGGCCCAGTGCGGGAACTGCCCGGTGAGCAGTCGCCGGACCAGCTCGATGTCGGTCTCCACCTCGTCGGCATGCATCTTCACCCGCCCCATGGCGACATACTCGGTCGAGTCGCCCGTACGGACAATCGAGTTTCGTCTCGCGGACCCGACCGACCCGTCGTACCGGCCGCAGGGCGGCAGGCTAGCGTCGGGGCGTGAGTTCCGGATCCCCGCGCGTCCTGCCGGCCGGCAGCGGCATCGCCGAGGCGGCTGCCGTGCTGCGTACCGGTGGGCTGGTCGCCTTTCCCACCGAGACGGTCTACGGGCTGGGCGCGAACGCGCTCGACGCCCGGGCGGCGGCGCGGATCTTCGAGGCGAAGGCGAGGCCCAGCTTCGACCCGCTGATCACCCACCTGGCCGACGCCGCCGACCTGCCCGGCCTGGTCGGCGCGGTGCCGCCGGCGGTCGCCGCGCTGGTCGAACGGTTCTGGCCCGGGCCGCTCACGTTGATCGTGGACCGGCCGGCGGCGATCCCGCCGATCGTCACCTCCGGTCTGGCGACCATGGCGGTCCGGGTGCCGGACGAGCCGTCCGCCCGGGCGCTGATCGCCGCCGCCGGGGTGCCGGTGGCGGCCCCCAGCGCCAACCGGTTCGGTCAGCTCAGCCCGACCCGGGCCGAGCACGTGGTGGCCGGGCTGGGCGACGCGGTGGACGTGGTGCTCGACGGCGGCCCGACCCGGTGCGGCATCGAGTCGACCATCGTGGACGCCCGGGGCGATCGTCCAGTGGTGCTGCGGCTGGGCGCGCTGCCGGTGGAGGCGCTGGTCGAGGCGGTCGGGCCGGTCGACGTACGACCGGGCAGCTCTGGCCAGCCGGTGGCGCCCGGTGGGCTGGCCGCGCACTACGCCCCGCGTACCCCGTTGCGGTTGGGGACTGCGGAGCCGGCGCCCGGCGACGGTGGCCGGCGCGGGTTCCTGGCCTTCCGTGAGCGCCCGGCGGCCGGCGACTGGGCGGCGGTGGAGGTGCTGTCCCCCGAGGGTGATCCGACCGTGGCGGCCGCACGGCTGTTCGACGCGCTGCACCGGTTGGACGCGGCCGGGGTGACCGAGATCGTCGCCGAGCCGGTCCCGGACGTCGGGGTGGGGCGGGCGATCAACGACAGGTTGCGGCGGGCCGCCGCAACCTGGCACTGACCGTCACAGGTCCAACTCGCCGACCACCTGGTCGCCGCTGTGTTCGCCGGTGAGCCGGAAGCCGAGGCGGCGGTAGAAGCGTTCCGGGCCGTGCGGACCGGGCACCCAGGTAACGACGAGCCGGTCGGTGCCCCGGCTGCGCAGTTCCCCGGCCACCGCCTCGACGGCGAAGCGGCCGTATCCCCGGCCCTGCTGGTCGGCGGCGATGTTCAGCCGCCACAGCCCGGAGCGGACATCGCCCGGGTCCTCCGGGCGCCACCGGATGTCGAGGAAGGCCATCAGGAAGCCGACCGGCCGGTCCCCGTCGACGATCAGTCTCGGCCAGGCGACGTCCGGCTGCACGTACGCCTCGGCGAGCGACCGCGCGACGGGCGCGACCAGATCCTCCTGGTCCGGGCGGACGGCGATGGCGCAGGCGGCCAGGACGTTGTCCGTGGTGATCTTCTCAAGGCGTGGCGGCATGGCGGCACCCTAGCCGGGGGCGGCGCAGGGCTCGACCGGATTACGCCCCCAGCTCGGCCCGGTGGGCGGTCACTCGCCGTGCCCGGTCTCGCCGTGGCCGCCGTCGCCGGACCCGTGCGGATGGTCGCCGGATCCGTGCCGGTGGTCGCCGGCCGGGCGGACGCCGGGCTGCGGCAGGTGGTCGACCAGCCGGGTGAGCGCGCCGTTGGCGAAGGTCGCGCCCAGCGCGGAGCCGGCGGCGATCGTCCAACCCACCGGGCCGAGTGGCGTGCAACCGAAGAACTGGCTGAGCCCCGGCGTCTGCACCACCCCGACCAGTACGCCGATCGAGGCGGCGGTGGAGGCGAGCACGGTGGGGCTGGTGCCGCCGGCCAGCACGGTCTGGCCGAGCTGGGTGCCGACCAGCGAGGCGAGCGCCACCGTCCCCGCCCACTGCTGCCGCCCGGTCCACCGGGCCACCGTCCAGCCGGCGGTCGCGCCCAGGGTGGTGGCGCCCGCCCGCAGCGCGATCTCCCGGGTCATCGTCCCGCCGAGGGAGGTGTCCGGCCCCTCCCGCAGCAGGTGGTCGGCCCGGTCGGAGGCGGGCGGGCGGACCGCGATGGCCAGTGCCGGTGCCAGGTCGGTGAGCAGGTTGACCAGGAGCAACTGCCGGCCGGTCAGCGCGGACCGGCCGGTGGCGGCGGCGGTCAGCACGCTGAACGCGATCTCGCCGAGGTTCCCGCCGACCAGGATGCTCAGCGCGTGGCGGACCGACGACCACATCGCCCGTCCCTCGACCAGGGTGGCGATGATCGTCTCCAGCCGGTCGTCGGTGACCACCAGATCGGCGGCGGCGCGGGCGGCCGGGGTGCCGCGCTGGCCGAGCGCGATACCCACGTCGGCCAGCCGGATCGCCGGGGCGTCGTTGGCGCCGTCGCCGGTCATCGCCACCGTACGGCCCCGGTGTTGCAGCGCCTGGATGATGCGGACCTTGTGGGCGGGGGTGCAGCGGGCCACCACGTCGGTCGCCATGAGCCGCTCGGCCAGCGCGTCGTCGTCCAGCCGGTCCAGGTCGGTCGCGGTGACCACCCGCTGCTCGCCGTGATCGGGGCTGATGGTCGCGGCGATGGCCTCGGCGGTGGCCGGATGGTCCCCGGTGATCATGATGGTGTGCACGCCGGCCTGCCGGATCCGGTGTACGGCGGGCGCGGCGCTCTCCCGTACCCCGTCGGCGAGTGCCAGGAAACCGACGAAGACCAGATCGCCGACCTGCTCGTCGGTCACCGTCTCGTCGTCCACCCGGCGCTCGGCGACGGCGAGGATCCGGTGCCCGGCCCGGGCCCGCTCGGCCAGCATCGCGTGCACGGCGTTCCGCCCCGCCTCGTCGAGCGGCTGGTCGCCCCCGCTCCGCCGGGCCGTGCAGCGGGGCAGCACCGACTCGGGCGCGCCCTTCACGCTGAGCAGCAGCCCGTCGGCGGTCCGCCCGACCGTGGCGTGATAGCCGCGGGAGGGCTCGAACGGCAGCCCGCCCACCGCCGTCCAGTCCGCCGCGCCGACCTGCTCCGACACCTCGGCGGTGCCCGCGCCCCGGCGTACCGCCCGGTCGGTCTGCTGGGGCAGCTCGTCCGGGTCGGCCGCCGCCGGGGTGGCGCGCAGCGCCGCGGCCAGGGTCAGCCGCAGCGACTCGTCCAGCCGGTCCGGTGGGGCGTACCGGTCGTCGCCGTCGCCCACCCCGGCCAGCAGCAGCTTTCCCTCCGTGAGGGTGCCGGTCTTGTCGAAGCAGAGCACGTCCACCCGGCCCAGCGCCTCGATGGTCCGTGGGTTGCGGACCAGGGCGCCGTGCTCGGCCAGCCGCCGCGCCGCAGCCAGCTGCGCGGCGCTGACCAGGAACGGCAGCCCCTCCGGCACCGACGCGACGGCCAGGTTCGCGGCGGTCGCCGCCGTCTCCGCCAGGGGTACGCCCCGGAGCAGGCCCGCCCCGGCCACCGCGATCGCCGAGCCGGCCGCCAGCGGTACGGCGAAGCTGGTCAGCTTCCCGAGCCGCGCCTCGACGCCGCTGGTCGGCGGGGCCTGCCGGGCCATTGCGAGGCTCCGTCCCGCCTCGGTCTCCTCGTCGGTCGCCACCACGACCCCGGTGCCGTGGCCGGCGGCGACAGTGGTGCCCTCGTACAGCATGGAGTGCCGCTCGGCGATGTCCGCCGCCACCACCGGTTCGGGGCTCTTGCTGACCGGCAGCGACTCGCCGGTCAGCGACGACTCGTCGGCCTCCAGCCCGTCCGAGGTGAGTACCCGGCAGTCGGCGGGGATCGCGTCGCCGGGGCCCACCGCGATCACGTCACCGCGGACCAGTTCCTCGGCGGGCACCACCTGTTCGGCGCCGTCCCGGAGCACCCGGGCGGTCACCGCCGAACGGGACAGCAGTTCGGCGAGGGACCGTTCGGTGTTGCGCTGGTGCACCGCGCCGACCAGCGCCGAACCGCCGACCACCCCGCCGACCAGGGCCGCGTCGACCAGCGAGCCGAACGCGGCGGAGAGCACCGCCCCGGCGGCGAGCACCGGGGTGAGCGGGTTCGACAGCTCGTCCACGAAGGTACGCAGCAGACTGGCAGGGCCGGCCCCGTCGCCGGTCGCCGACCGCCGGCGGCGTCCCGCCTCCGCGCTGGTCAACCCGCCGGGCTCGGTGCCGAGCTGGTCCAGCACGGTCGCCGACGGCATCAGGTGCCAGGCGGTCACCGCGGGCATCGGCGAGCGGGTGCGGTCCGGCAACCGGCGGGCCCGCCACACGCCGTGCGCGAAGGCGATCGCGGCGGCGCCGTTCACCGCGTCGAGGGTCCGGCCGGGTAGCTGAGCGGGTGCGGAGGTGAACGCGTTCAGCGCTCCCAGGCCGCTGCCGGCCATCGCGATCCGGATGTTCTGCCTGGTCATCCGGCGGGCCACCCCGGTGGCGTCGATCAGCAGGGCGGGAATTCGCAGGTCGTCGCCGACCAGCAGGTGCGCGCCCCACGGCGGGAGGCCGTCCGGGGCGGCCACGCCGAGGCCGCAGTCGGCGGCGCCGAGCGCCTCACGTCCGCCGGAGACGACCATGACGACCGCGCCGTCGCGTTGCAGGGCGCGTACCGAGTCGGCGAGGTGGGGGCCGCCGGGCACGACGAGGTCCGCGAAGCCGTACCGCTCGTCGTCGTCGCCGGCCACTACGAGCCGCAGGCCGGCCTGGCGGGCGGCGGTGGGCAGGAGGTCCACGCCGGGCGCCGGCTCCGGCTCGACCCGGAGCACGGCGGCCAGGGTGCCGCCGGAAGCGAGGCCGAGCAGCGGACCGCCGCCCTCCCGGAGGCGGCGGCTGTCGGGGGTGTCCCCGGGGTCGTCGGCGTCGATCCGGTCCAGCGGCCCGAGCCGCCAGCCGTCGGCCTCCCGTACCGTGTCGGGCGCGGCCGGGTCGAAGAGGGCGAACGCCTGGGCGGCGACCTGCCCGGTGTCCGCCCCGGGCAGGGGCGCCAGGTCGGCCAGCACGCCCCGGTCCGAGCCGAGGATCGCGCTGTCCAGCAGCACCGTGTCGATCCGGTCCAGCTCCCGCAGCACGCTGCGGTCCATCGCGATGACGCCGCGCCGGGCGAGTATCCGGCCGAGTTGGGCGGCGTAGCCCTCCCGTCCGGCGCCCGGCGCCTTCGGCAGCGACGAGATGGCCACCGCGGCGGCCCGTTTGCCACCGGCCACCGGCACCGTCGCCGCGCCGGCCGCCGCCCCGGCGGCGAGCATCCGGGTCACGTACCGTTCGGCCGGGCCGTCCGGCGTCGGGCAGGGGCGTTGCCCCTTCGGCACCCGGGCCACCGCGCGGTCCGGGTCCCCGGTCAGCCGCGGCTCCGCCTTCGTCCAGGCGGCGAGCTGGGCCCGCGCCTCACCCCACTGCACCATCCGCTGTGCGCCGTCCAGGACTATCCCGGCCCAGCGGCCGGAGAGGCCCTGCGCGACCGCCTCGGCGAGCGGGAAGAACAGGTCGGCGCGGGGATCCGCGCGCAGTCCCCGGTCGGCCAGCGCGTGCAGCTTCGGGTGCAGGTCGATCGCGGTGAGGAGGCCGGACACCTCGGCGGGGAGCGGGGCGAACGGCAGGATCCGGGTGGCCGCCGAGATGGTCAGGCCGAGCGCGTCGGAGGCCAGCGCGCCCAGGGTACGAGGCGTACGGGGGCCTTCCTCGGGCGGGTGCGGCGGCGGGATCTCCGAGTCCGGCTCGTACGGGCACACCTGCTCGACCTGGGCGATCTTGGCGATCAGCTCGCGCAGTTTCGGCTTCGGCTCCTGGACCGCCACCACCACCCGGCCGGAGGGCGCGTTGACCCGGGCCCAGGCCACGCCGGGCATCCGTTCCAGCGCCTCCTCGACCTGCCGGGCCAGCCGGTTCCCGCCGTCCTGGCAGACGCCGTGCACCTCGATGTGGTGCCGGCCGTCCAGGGTCCAGACCCGGCGTCGGGTCAGCCCGACGAGCCGGGCCAGCTTGGTCGCCGCCGTACCCACGCTCTCCGCGGCCTCGGTGACGCCGCGCGGCACGGCGGCCTGGGCCACGCCGGGCGCGACGGTGGCGACCGTACGCGCGACCCGTGCGACCGCGTCCGGCACGGCCGCCGGCGACAGCAGGAGGCCGGCATACCGGCCCAGCGAGGTCATCGAGGGGTACGGCCGAGCCGCCGGCCCCGCTCCCCGATGCGCCGGTCGGCGTACCCGTCGTACGTCATCTCGCCTCCCGCGCTCGTCCAGGGGGTCCGACTTCCCGGCGTCGCGTCCGTTATGCCCCCCGACTGGGGGAAGTTTCCCCACTGGTCGGGGCATGGACGGGTGCCCCGGTGGAATGCCGCTCGGACGTCGATGTGTCGTCGGAACAGGGGAGGCGTGATGAGCACGCTGACACGAAACCTCAGCGGAGCGCACGAGATGATCAGGACGTACTGCCGGCGGGTGGAGATTCCGGTGCTGGGCGAGGTGGCGGTGCCCCCGCCGGACAAGTTGGCCTACTACGCGGGGTTGGGGGTGCTCGCCGCGTTGCAGGTGATCGAGTGGCCGCTGGCTCTGGTGATCACAGCCGGGCACCTGCTGGCCGACCAGCACCTCTCGGGGGTGGTCCGGGGGCTGGGCGAGGCGTTGCAGTCGGCCTGACGAGACGGGGCTCACGGTTGACCTCAATCCGGGTTGAGGTCCGAAGCTTGAGCCCATGTCGACAGCACGTACGCCGGTCCGCCGGTGACCGCCACCGCCGCGCCGGCGGCCCCACCCGCGCACCTGTACTCGCCGCGCCTGCGCGCGATGACCGTGGGCAGTGTCGCCCTGGTCTCGCTGCTCGCGTTCGAGGCCCTCGCCGTGGGCACCGCGATGCCCACGGTCGCCCGCAGCCTGGACGGGTTGGGGCTGTACGCGCTCGCCTTCGGCGGCCCGTTCGCCGCCGGGGTGGTGGCCATGGTCGTCTCCGGCATCTGGTGCGACGCGCGGGGACCACGCGCGCCGATGTGGCATGGGGTCGCGTGGTTCGTGGCGGGTTTGGCCGTCGCGGGTGCCGCCCCGACGATGGGCGTGCTGGTCGCCGGCCGGGTGGTGCAGGGCTTCGGCTCGGGCCTGCTCTCCGTGGCGCTGTACGTGATCGTCGGGCAGGCGTATCCCGAGGAGTTGCGGCGGCGGGTCTTCGCCGCGTTCGCGGCGGCCTGGGTCGTACCGTCGCTGGTCGGTCCGGCGCTGGCCGGCCTGATCGTCGAGCATCTGGGCTGGCGCTGGGTCTTCCTGGCGGTGCCGGTGGTCGCGGTGCCGGCGGTGCTGCTGGTCCAGCCGGGGCTGCGGGCGCTGGGCGCGGCGGTCCCGGCCCGACCGCCGGCCGGCGCGCTGGCCCGGATCGGCTGGGCGTGCGGGGCGGGGGCGAGCGCCGCACTGCTGCACCACGGGGGGCAGCAGCGCGGCGTGTCCGCAGCCGTGCTGGTGGCGGTGGCGGTGGCCGGACTGCTGGTCTGCGCGCCGCGCCTGCTGCCGGCCGGTTTCCTGCGGGCCGCCCGGGGGCTGCCCACGGTGGTCGGGCTGCGCGGCCTCGCCTCGGCGGCGTTCGCCGGGGCGGAGGTGGTGCTCCCGCTGATGCTCTCCCGGGAGCGCGGTTTCTCGCCGACCGCGGCCGGTCTGGTGCTGACCGTCGGCGCGGTCTCCTGGTCGATCGGCTCGTGGTTGCAGGGCCGGGTGGCCACGCCACGCTCCACCGCCACGCTGCCCCGGGCCGGGCTGAGCTGCATCACCCTCGGTACGGCGAGCGTGGCGCTGGCTGTGCTGCCGGGCGTACCGGTGGCGCTGGTGGTGTGCGCCTGGGCGGTGGCCGGCCTCGGCATGGGGCTGCTCTATCCGTCCCTGTCGGTGCTCACCCTGGCCCTCTCCGCAGCGGACGAGCAGGGCCGCAACAGTTCGGCGCTGCAACTGGGCGACTCGCTGGCCGCCGCCACCGTGCTGGCGCTGACCGGTGCCGTGCTGGCGGCCGGATCGGCGCCCGGCCCGGCGAGCTACGCGGTCACCCTGGCCGTGGCGGCCGGTTGCGGGCTGGTCGGCGTGCTGCTCGCCGGCCGGGTGGTGGTACGCCCGGCGGCCACCTGACCGCCGTCGCCGGCCCGACGGATCCGCCCCGCCGTCACGACGGGCGACGCCGTCTCGTCCTCCTGCCAGGCGTGGGAAGGGACGGTCGATGAGGGTTCTGGTCACCGGGGCGAGTGGGCGGCTCGGGCGGAAGGTGCTGCCGCTGCTGCGGGACGGCGGGTGCACGGTGCGGGCGTTGAGTCGACGTCCCCGCGAGGACTCCACCGTGGAGTGGGTGGCGGCCGACCTGGCCACCGGCGACGGGCTGGCCGCCGCGGTCGACGGGGTGGCGGCGGTGCTCCATCTGGCATCTTCGTCGGCCCGCCGTACTCAGGCTGTCGATGTGGCGGGCACCGGCCGGTTGGTGGCCGCGGCCGACCGGGCCGGCGTGGGACACCTGGTGTACGTCTCGATCGTGGGCGTCGACCGGGTGCCGCTCGGTTACTACCGGCACAAGCGCGCGGCCGAGCAGGTGGTGGCGGCCGGCCCGGTGCCGTGGAGCGTGCTGCGGGCGACCCAGTTCCCGGAGTTCCTGGAGGATCTGCTGCGTGGCGCCGGCCGACTCGGGCCGGTGATCGGTGACCCGGCGGTGCTCGCCCAGCCGGTCGACTCCGGTGAGGTGGCGGGCCGGCTCGTCGCGATGCTGACCGCCGGCCCGTCGTACGGGATCGCGGAGTTCGGCGGCCCGCAGGTGCTCCGCTTCGACGAGGCGGTACGGGCCTGGCAGGCCGCTCGCCGGTCGCTCCGCCCACTGCTGCCGGTACGGATCCCGGGGCGGCTCGGTCGGGCGCTACGGTCCGGCGGGCTCACCACCACGGTCACCCCGACCGGCACCCGGACCTGGGCGGATCACCTCGCGGACACGTACGGGTGAGCCGCCGAAGATGAAAACTCGGGCGGTTCACGTTCGTCTTACGGTGACCGCATGCTGGTTTTCGTCACCACGGTGGTCCTCTACGTCTTCGGTTTCGTCTTCCTCTACGGCGTGATCCGGCTCGGCGTCCGGCACGGCATCGAGGACGTCGAAGCGCAGCGCGCCCAGCTGGCCCGGGCCGAGCAGCTCGCGGCCTACCAGGACCGGACCTTCGCCCGCGAGAACGCCTTCCTCACCGGTAGCTGACGCCCGACCGGGACGCCGTCGCGAATCCGGTGGACTCCGGCCGGGTCGGTCGGTGGGCGGATCCGGCTGTCGGGTGCGAGGATCGCACCCGTGATGGGGACGCTGAAGACCGAACCTGCCCGTACCCGCCTGGACCTGCTGGCACCGCCGGTCGCCGCCGCGATCGGACGGTGGCCGGGTGGGGCACCGGTGGACGTCGACGAAGTGCTGGTCGCCCCGATCGACGCGGAGCTGGCCGACACGGCCGCGTTCTGTGCCGCGTACGAGGTGGGGCTCGACGAGTCGGCGAACTGCGTGGTGGTGGCCGGCAAGCGGGGTGGCGAGACCCGGTACGCCGCCTGCGTCGTGCTCGCCACCACCCGGGCCGACGTGAACGGTGTGGTCCGCCGGATGCTGGACGTGCGCAAGGCGAGCTTCGCGCCGATGGCCGACGCCGTCGAGCTGACCGGGATGGAGTACGGCGGGATCACCCCGATCGGGCTGCCGGAGGAATGGTCGATCCTGGTCGACTCGCGGGTGGTGGCCACCCCGCACGTGATCATCGGGTCCGGCGTACGGCACAGCAAGATCGCGCTGCCGGGGCCGGCGCTCGGCGCGCTGCCCGGGGCGACGGTGGTGGAGGACCTGGCCAGACCGGCCTAGGCAACGACAGTCATCGATCTTGTTTCACGTGAAACAAAATCGATGATCATCACTCGGCCGACTCGCGTTCCTCGACCTCGCGCAGGGCGGCGAGCAGGGTCTCCGGCTCCTGGGCGCCGGTGACGGCGTACTTGCCGGCCAGCACGAAGGTCGGCACGCTGGAGACGCCGATCTGGTGCGCGTTGGCCAGGTCGGCGGCCACCTCGCGCCGGCCCAGGTTCGACTCCAGGTAATCCCGGGTCTCCGTCTCGTCCAGGCCGACCTCGGCGGCCAGCTTGACCAGCGCGTCAGTCGACCCGACGTTCACCCCGTCGTGGAAGTGCGCCCGGTAGAGCGCCTCGACCAGCTCGGCGGCCCGGCCCCGCTCGGCGGCGTACCGGATCAGCCGGTGCGCCTCGAAGGTGTTGGCCTGCACCGAGCGGTCGAAGCGCAGGTCGAGGCCGACACCCGCGGCGACCTGGGTGACGTGGGCGAACATCCCCTCGGCCCGCTCCCGGCCGCCGAACTTCGCGGCCAACGCCTCGACCAGCGGCTTCGGCTCGGCCACCGGCGTCGGGTCGAGCTGGAACGGCCGGAACCGGACGGTCACCTCGCCGTCGTACGACTCCAGCGCCCGCTCCAGCCGGCGCTTGCCGATCCAGCACCAGGGGCAGACGACGTCGGCGTAGATCTCGATCTCCATGATCGGAGACAACCCGTCGATCAGGAGATCTGTTCCCGGACCTGGCGTTTGAGCCGGGCCAGGATCGCGTTGCCGCCGCGTACCCGCAACGGGCTGATCGCCTGGGCCAGCCCCATCCGCTGATAGAGGTCGTCCGGGACGGCCAGCACCTCCTCGGCGCTCGCCCCGGCCAGCCCCTCGGCGAGGATGCCGGCGAAGGCGCGCGTGGTCGGCGCCTCCGGCGGGCAGTCGAAGACCGTGGTCACCGTACGGTCCGGACCGACCTCGGCACGCAGGAAGAAGGCGGTCTGGCATTCGGGGACCTGCTCCAGCTCCGACCGATCCACGCCAGCCGGCAGGGGCGGGACGACGTCGGCGTACTCGAGAAGCATCTCCAGCACCACGTCGCGGGGCGCACCCGCGAACTCGTCGACGATCTCGGCCAGCTTGCTCGGCATCTCGGGCATTCCCTGAGGCTAGCCGTGCCCTCCGGTCACATGTTCGGGGCGGCTTCGCTGATGTTGCTGAGCGCGGAGTGGGGGTCGAGGTGCATGGCCAGGTCGCCGAGGGAGACGATGCCGACCAGCTTGCGTTCGCCGTCGCAGACCAGCACCCGCCGGATGTTGCGTGCCCGCATCAGCGTGGCCGCCTCGCTCGCGGTGGCGTGCTGCTCGATCATCACCACCTCACGGGTGATGATCGAGCCGATCGTGGTGGTCACCGGATCGGCCCGCTCGGCCACCGCCCGGACGACGATGTCGCGGTCGGTCAGCATGCCGGCGAGCGTCGCCCCGTCGGTGACCACCACGTCGCCGATGTCGGACTCCTTCATCACCCTGGCCGCATCCTCCAGGACGGTCTCCGCCGGCAGGTAGACCACCTGCTTCGTCATCACGTCGCTGACCCGGTACATGAGAGCCCTCCTCGGTCGATCCGACAGCGGTACCCCGTGACGTGTCCGCTACACCCGGTCCCGGCGTGCTCCGCGTACCTCGTCGAGCAGGCGCTCGACCAGGCCCTCCACTGGCAGCTCGACCCGCTCGCCGGAGGCCCGGTCGCGCAGCTCGACGTACCCCTCGGCGAGACGGCGGCCGACCACGACGGCGCGCGGGATGCCGACCAGCTCGGCGTCGGTGAACTTCACCCCCGCCGAGACGTGCGTGCGGTCGTCGACCAGCACCCGCAGGCCGGCGGCGGAGAGTCGTCCGCCGAGGTCCAGCGCCGCGTCGAGCTGCGGCCCCTTTCCGGCGGCCACCAGATGTACGTCGCACGGCGCGACCGCCGCCGGCCAGATCAGCCCCCGGTCGTCGTGGTGCTGCTCGGCGACGGCCGCGACCGCCCGGGACACCCCGATGCCGTAGCAGCCCATGGTGGGCCGGACCGGCTTGCCCTCCGGCCCGAGTACGTCGACCGCGAAGGCGTCGGTGAACCGGCGGCCGAGCTGGAAGATGTGCCCCACCTCGATGCCCCGCCGCATGGTCAGCTCGCCGGTCGCGCAGCCGGGGCAGGGGTCGCCGGGGCGCACCTCGGCGGCCTCGATCGTGCCGTCCGGGGTGAAGTCCCGCCCGCAGACCACGTCGACCGCGTGCCGGCCCGGCTCGTTCGCGCCGGTCAGCCAGGCGGTGCCGGTGACCACCCGCGGGTCGACCAGGTAGCGGATGCCGTGCTTGGCGAGGATCTGCGGCCCGAGGTAACCACGGACCAACTCGGGGTGGGCCGCCCAGTCCTCGAAGACGGCCACCGTGGCCGGATGCACCGCGGCACCCACCCGCTTGAGGTCCACCTCGCGGTCGCCCGGCAGGCCGATCACCAGCAGCTCGCCGGTCTCCGCGCCGGGCCGGCGTACGGTCAGCACGACGTTCTTCAGCGTGTCGGCCGCGGCCCAGTCGGTCCGGTCGCCGAGGGCGCGGGCGTTCGCCAGCTCGACCAGCGAGGCGATGGTCGGCGTCTCCGGGGTGTCGTGCACCTCCAGCACGGGGTGCGCGGCCGGGTCACCGGCGGCCGGGGCGCGGGTCACCACCGCCTCGGTGTTGGCCGCGTAGTCGCATTCGGTGCAGCCGACGAAGGTGTCCTCGCCGACCGGGGTCGCGGCCAGGAACTCTTCCGACGCCGAGCCGCCCATCGCCCCGGACATCGCGTGCACCACCGTGAAGTCCAGCCCGAGCTTTTCGAAGATCTTCGTGTAGGCGTTGCGGTGCCGGTCGTAGGCCTTTTGCAGCCCCGCCTCGTCCAGGTCGAACGAGTACGCGTCCTTCATCAGGAACTCGCGTCCGCGCAGCACGCCGGCCCGGGGCCGGGCCTCGTCCCGGAACTTCGTCTGGATCTGGAACAGCGTCACCGGGAAGTCCCGGTACGACGTGAAGAGGTCCTTCACCAGCAGCGCGGCCATCTCCTCATGGGTCGGGGCGAGTAGGTGCTCGGCGCCCTTCCGGTCGGCCAGGGTGAAGATGTCGTCGCCGTACTCCGTCCACCGCCCGCTGGTCCGGTAGGGCTCGGCCGGCAGCAGCGCCGGGAAGTGCACCTCCTGGTCGCCGATCGCCGCCATCTCCGACCGGACGATCTCGGTGACCCGGTCCAGCACCAGCTTGCCCAGCGGCAGCCAGGTGTACCCGCCCGGGGCGGCGCGGCGGACGTAGCCGGCGCGGAGCAGGAGCCGGTGGCTCGGCACCTCGGCGTCGGCCGGGTCCTCGCGCAGGGTCCGGAGCAGCAGGGTCGACATGCGCAGCAGCATTGCCGCAGCCTACGGCGGGCCGATCGGCCCGGCGATCCAATTCGCCCCGAGTCGTGCTTGATCGACTCCACGTCGCCCACATTGCGGTATCCGACCGACGTGGATGCCGCCAGGTCGCGTACCTGGAGTGGATCAGCCAAGTACGGCACTATCCGGCCATGTCAATGACTCCATCAGCACAGGCCACCAGCCAGTACGCGGCGACGACCGGCAACCTCACCGCCAGGATCGCGCTGCACGACTACGGCACGAACCCGCAGAGCTGGTTCGACTGGCTCGACGAACGGCTGCCGCTGGCCGGGGACGTGCTCGAAGTCGGTGCCGGCACCGGCAAGCTGTGGACCCACGTCGACCACCTCGGCCGGGGGCTCCGGCTGACCCTGGCCGACTTGTCGCCCGCCATGTGCGAGCGACTGCGGACCATCCCCGGTGCCCGTGTCCACCAGTGCGATGCCGCCGACCTGCCGTTCTCCGAGGCGAGCTTCGACACCGTCATCGCCAACCACATGCTCTACCACCTGGACGATCCGGTCGCCGCGCTGGGCGAGTTCGCCCGGGTGCTCCGCCCCGGCGGCCGGCTCGCCGTCGCCGTCAACGGCAGCGACCACCTCGCGGAACTCATGGCGATCGGCTCGGCCGTCGGCCGGTCCGACCTGGCGCTCGGTTTCAACCAGACCAACTCCACCGCCGAGACGGTGCCGGGGTGGTTGGCCGACCACTTCACCGGCGTCACCGTCGAGCGCTACCCGTGTGACCTCGACATCCCCACGGCCGAGCCGATCCTCGCCTATCTCGCCAGCATGGCCGAGGAGCCACTCACTCCCGAACAGCAGTCAGCCGCCCGCGACATCGTCCAGGCCCGGATCGACGCCGAGGGCGGTTTCCGGGTACGCAAGCACAGCGTGCTGATCACGGCCACGCGCTGACCGATCGGGATGCCGTCGAATCAGTGCCGCTTGGCGAAGTCGACGAAGGCGTGCCAGGTCCGGGGCTCGAAGGTGAGCACCGGGCCGGTCGGGTCCTTGCTGTCGCGTACGCCGACCACGCCGGGCAGGTTGTCGGCCACCTCGACGCAGTCGCCCTGGGTGCCGCTGCGGGTGGACTTGCGCCAGGTGGCGCCGGTCAGCTCCATGACGTGATCACTTCCTTCATCAGCTCGATCGACTGCTGGCGAGACAATGCCTCGCTGCGGACGCTCTCCCACCTCGCCAGCAGGATAGCCATATCCTCATCTTTGTCGACCACCTCGCCGCCGAGCTGGGTCTCCAGGTGACCGACCCAGCCGCCGTCGCGACCCCTGGCCAGCGAGAAGGGGCCGACCAGCCCGACGTGTAAGGCAACGGTGACGGGAACGATGTGGACGTGAATGTGGGGGCGCTGAGCGCACTCGATCAGATGCGCGATCTGCTCCGCCATTAGGCCGCGGAAGTTTTCGTCGGCTCGTCGGAGAACGACCTCCTCGATCACCGCGACATACTTCGGTGGATCAGGACTGAAGAGAAGTGACTGTCGTTCCATTCGGTCCGCCACGCGCCTTTCCACCTCGTCCTCACTGATCATGTCGTCAGTGCGGATCACCGAGCGGGCGTAGTTTTCCGTCTGTAGCAGGCCGTGAATGAGGGAAGGCTGGTAGCAGCGCAACTGTTGGGCCTGCCGCTCGGAGTCCAGCCACGACTGGAGCCAGCTTGGCTGGCCGTCGCGCTCGGCCATCCTGAGCAGCGACGTCAACAGGCCGCCCGTGTCCAGCACCTCGTCGGTCCGCTTGAGGAAGAACCGGTCGAACGGCCGCTGCCCCAGCTCGATGGCGGACACCTGCGAGCCCGAGAAGTGGACCAGTTTCCCGAACTCCTCCTGGCTCAGCCCGGCCTTCATCCGCAGCCGCCGTAGTTGCGACCGGATCAGCTCGGCGGTCGGCTCGTCTTCCACGCGTCCTCCACGATCTCCCGGCCGTCTGCCCGGCACCCGTCGTTTCCTCGCAACGGTCGACCGGACCCCGCCCGGACCGGCTTCGATGCCTTCCGAGAGTAGTTCTGTCCTCAGCAGACTGTCACGTAGCGGGCCCCTTCCGTCCGGCCCGCCACGGGGCCGCCCCCGAACCTCCCCCAGGTGCCGGGGCGGCCCCGACCCGTACAGATGAGAGGAGACCTGATGCGTAACGCGATCCGCTGGTTTCGCTGCCGCACCGCCGTGCCGCCGCCGCCGCTACCCCGCCGGATGAAGGGGGAGAACCTGCCGGGCTGGATGCGCGAGCCGACCCGGGTCATCCCGACCATGCGACCGGGCAGCCCCGGCCAGCTGACCCCGGCACAGGAATGGCGTGCCAACGGCGGTCGCTGGTGACCGGCCACGAGCAACACATCGTCAGGTTCCCGATACCGCGCCTCGGGCCGTACCCCGACCGGCCGCGCGCCTACCCGCCCGGCCAACCACCGCACCTGCCGATCCGGCCGCTGTGGATGTGCCGGGCGTGCGGGCGGCCGTGGCCCTGCGCCGAGGCCCGGCTGTTGCTCCGCGTCGAGTACGACAGCAACCCGATCGACCTGGCCATCTATCTGTCCGGGCTCTATCACGAGGCTACCCACGACCTGTTCCGCCTCAACCCGCACGACGGTCCGACTCCCCGCGACCTCTTCGAACGCTTCGTTGCCTGGGGCCCGTACCGCAGGGGCATCGTCGCGCCGCCCGCCGAGAATTGACGAACCCGACGGCAACCGTCGGGAGGCAGGGTGACGTCTGGGGAGGCATCACGATGCACCTCCACCTCAACCCGAAGGATCGGCTCGTGTGGACACTCTCCTGAGTGAGTTCGACGTGTTCGTGCGAACTCGTACCCCGCACTGCTGCGCTCGGCCTACCTGCTGACCGGCGACCAGCATTTGGCCGAGGACCTCGTCCAGTCCGCCCTGGCCCGGACCCACCGGTCGTGGGGCCGGCTGCACGACAGCGGCAACGCCGAGGCGTACACCCGCAAGACCATGTACCACCTACAGGTCTCCTGGTGGCGACGGCGGGCCCTGCTGGTCCTGCGGTTCTTCGAGGACCGCTGGTCCGCCCCCGTCAAGTGGCTGTTGCGGTCAGCGCAGCACGGTGATCGCCGCCTTGGCCGCCACGTGTTTCCAGGGCGCGATCACCACGACCCCGTCCCGCTCGATGACCTGGGCGCCCTCGCCCTCGAAGCCGGCCGAGAGCGGCCCTTCCGCCACCACGCTGACCTTGCCGGTGGCCGGGTCGATGCGGACCAGGCGCGGCGGAAGGTCGCGCCGGTCGCCCGACTCCCAGGCGAGTACGCCCTGCTCGTCGCGGCGGATCAACTGGACCTGGCTGTCGGTGTGGCCCGAGGAGACCCAGCGACGCCTGCCGGTGGCCAGGTCGATCGCGACGATCTGGTTGGCCTGCCGCATTTTGTTCGGCACGTTCTTCGGGAAGGTGGGCAGGTAGAGGGTGTCGTCGTCACCGGCGTACCGGTAGACGGCCGGGCCCTCGATCGAGTTGGACCGGTTGGGCGGGATGGTCCACAGTTCGGTGCCGTCGATCGTATTGCCGAAGGTGGCCAACTCCTTGCCGGTTCGCGGGTCCCGGACGGCGTACGCGTCGTGCCCGAGCCCCGGCAGGCTGACCAGCGGCTGCACGCTCAGCACGCCGTCGGTGAGCTTCGCCTCGGGCAGCCGCTGCCGCCAGCGCGCCTTACCGGTGGCCGGGTCCAGGGCGTCCACCTCACCCCCGCTCGGGCAGCGGTAGGTGACCACCACCTGTTCGCCGGCGGCCCGTACGTCCCGGAACCGGCAGTCCCGGCCCGGCAGCAGCTTCTGCGGCGTGGCCCGCCAGAGCTGCTTGCCGTCGGCGAGGGAGAGCCCGATCAGGGTGTCCTCGGAACGGACGATCACCTGCTGGCCGGCGACCGACAGGTCCGGGGCCCGCAGCGGGCCGCGCCCCTCCCGTACCGGTCCCGGGAACCTGGCAGTCCAGGTCAGCTTGCCGCTGTTCAGGTCGAAGCCGGCGACGGTGTTGCAGGAGTTGTCGGAGCCGACCGCGACCGCCCCGCGGCCGTCCGTCACCGCCTGGGCGGCGACGCAGAGCGAGGTGCCGTCCGGCGCCGGGACGCCCCACGCCTGTGCGCCGTCGGCGAGCTGATAGGCGAGCAGACCGTCCGCCTGGGCCCGGACCACCGTGTCGCCGGCCAGCCAGGCGCCGAACATGTCCTGCTTGTCGTAGGTGGTGAGCCCGGTTCTCTCGTGCGCGGGGAAGTCGAGCGTCCAGGCGGTCTTCAGCGCGTCGCCGTCACCGCCGCCGGACCACCCGCCGACCAGCCGGGCCACCCCCCAGGCGGTGCCGCCGCCGACCAGCAGCACGGCGACCAGACCGCCCGCGACCAGCAACGCGAGGCGTCCCCGCCGCTTGGGCGCCGTCGGCGGGGTGCCGCCCGCCCCGGGCCAGCCGTTCACCGGGTACGCGGCCGGCTGCTGCGACCAGGGGTGCTGCGGTACGGGCGGCCAGCCGCCCGGCGTTGCGGGCTGCTGCGGCTGGGGACCCAGAGGATTCGTCATCGTCTTCTCTCCGCTCAGCTCGCCTGGCCCCGCACGTACGCCGACCAGCCCGCCTGGAACTCCGTCAGCGGGACGCCGAGCACCTCCTGGCACGCCCGTTCGGCGGTGGCGCCCTGGTAGCGAGCGGCCACGAACCGGAAGAGTTTCGGCTCGCCGTGCTTTTCCGCGAGGTAGTTCATCGCGACGTGCCCGAGCCAGTAGTGGAAGCTGACGTGGTTCTCCGGAACCGCCCAGTCGAAGTTGCTCGGCAGTTGGCCGTTCCAGCCGCCGGAGCGGACGAGCGTGCGGGCCTGCGCGGTCCGGCGGCTGGCGCTGAGCGGCTCACCCCGGTGGGACATGTATTCGGCGAAGCCCTCGACGATCCAGTTCTCGATGCCGTCGAAGAGGTCCAGATTGTCGGCGTCCTGGAGGGTGGCGACCAGAGAGTGGGCCAACTCGTGCCGGAAGATCTCGCGGGGACCCCGCTTGTCGCCCGGCGCGAAGAACGACCGGTCCGCCACGTCGATCACGATCCGGCTGCCGCCGATGTCGATGTTCTTCTGCTTGGCCTCGGTCGAGACCATGCCGATCGAGACGCCCGACTCGGTGGTCTTCTCCTTGTTGATCCGATAGAGCGAGCCGAGGTCCTTCTTTCCCTTGACCAGGCTGATGACGAAGCCCTTCGGGGTGTTGCCGGTGACCCCGCCGGCCTGCCACGCGGCGAAGTCGTCCCGTACGGCCGCCTCGGCGACCGGCGCGTACCGCTTCGCCTCGGTGGCCATCCTGGCGTCCGTGATGACCAGGGTGTGCGCGGTCCGCTCCACGTGGATGTCGCGCCACTTGTCCCACGGGCCGGGGTGGTAGACCGTCTTCGAGCTGCCGAGCGCGGCCGGTGCCCCGGTCACCGCGGTCACCTTGATCGGCGCGTCCCTGCTCTCCCGGACGACCGTCCAGCGGTACCACTCGGCGACCGGAGTGAGGTCGTACCCGTCGAACTGGTGGACGAAGGAGACGTCGAGCTGGAAGGTCACCCCGCGGCCGAAGCTGTCGCTGGTCCGCCCCTGCTGCGCGACGGTCCGGTACTCGCTGACCGACAGCGGCAGCTTGCCCAGGTTCTTGAAGAGGTTGGTCTGACTGGCGACCAACTCCTTGCTGGTCGGGTCGAAGGGGGCGAGGTAGGCGGTGAGGTCCTTGTCGGTCAGGGCCTTGCTGTGCCTTCCGAGCAGGTCGTCCAGCTCCTGCTGGGTGACGGTGACCCCGTTCGCGCCGGCCGCGGCGGCCTTCGGGGCCGCGTCGTCCGCGCCCCGGTCGCGCAGCCCGACGATCACGCCGACCGCCGTGCCGGCGCAGAGGGTCAGCGCCAGCACACCCGCGCCGACGCCGATCCACAGGCCGCGCCGCGACTTCGGCCCGGTCGGTGGCGGCGGCTGCTGCGGGTACGGCCCGAAGCCCGGCTGCCCCGGCCCACCCGGATACGGCCCGGGCGGCCCGGCCGGGTACGCGTTCGTTGGCGGTTGTCGCCCCGGTACGTGCGGCTGACCGGGGGCCGGGAACGCGGAGGGGTGTCCCTGGGTCATGTGTTCCTCGTCTGCGCCGTCGGTGCCCAGCCGGCAGCGGCGAACGGCCTCGCCCCGACCGGATGACGGGCAACATCATCCAACGTCCGGGTGATGGAATCTGCCCCGAACCGGCCGAGGGCGCCTTTTGTCCGCCTGGCTCGGTGTCAGATCCGTCACGGTCGTCGTCGATGACCTCCGCCACGTCTTGACCGAGGGGTACGGCGGCGGGGAGCCGGGCGGTGACAGACTGACCGACACAGCTCTGCCGGGACGTCAGAGGGAGGCGCGGTGCGCTGGCGCAGCTTCGTGGCGGTGGGTGACAGCTTCACCGAGGGCATGAACGACGCCTATCCGGACGGCACGTTCCGCGGTTGGGCGGATCTGGTGGCGACCCGGCTCGCCGCCGAGGCCGGCCCCGACTTCGGGTACGCCAACCTGGCCATCCGGGGCCGGCTGTTCCCGAACGTCGTCGCCCAGCAGGTGCCGGCCGCCCTGGCCATGAAGCCTGACCTGATCAGCTTCGCGGCCGGCGGCAACGACGTGCTGCGCCGTACGTTCGACGCCGACTCCTTCGTCCCCCGGTTCGACGCGGTGATCGGCGACCTGCGCGGCAGCGGCGCCGACGTGATCCTCTTCCGGTTCGCCGACGTGATGGCCCGGCTCCCCGGGCAGCGGCTCGTCGCGCCCCGGGTGAACCTGCTCAACCGGGCGGTCGGCGAGGTCGCCGAGCGCCACGGCGCGATCCTCGTCGACCTGTACGCCGACGACGCCTACCTGAACCCGATGCTGTGGAGCACCGACCGGCTGCACATGTCGGCGGCCGGGCACCGGCGGGTGGCCGGGCAGGTGCTCACCGCGCTCGGGGTGGGCTGCGACGAGGAGTGGCTGCTGGTGCCGCCGCACCCCGCGCCGACCCCGTGGCTGGCGGCCCGCGCCGCGGACCTGCGCTGGGCCGGGCAGCACCTGGCCCCGTGGGTCAAGCGGCGGCTGACCGGCCGCTCCTCCGGCGACCTCGTCACCGCCAAACGGCCGGTGCTCGGGCCGATCACCGACTGACCGGTGCGCACCGTCCACGCCGCCGCGCTGCTGCGGCTCACCCTCGACGCCGAGCCGGCCGCCGGGCAGGCCGTCCTGGTCGACGGCGACCGGATCGGCGCGGTCGGCCCGCTGGACGAGCTGACGGAGGCGTACCCCGGGGTGCGGGTGCGGCGGTGGGCCGGCACCCTCGGGCCGGCGCTGGTGCACGACGGGCCGCTGCCGCCCGCGCCGACCCCGCGCGAGCGGGTGCACGCCCTCTTTCGGCTCGGCGTCGCCGCGGTGCTCGCCGCGCACGTGACCGAGCCGGGCCTGCGCGCGGCGGCCACCCGTAACGACGTCGTGGTGCTCGGCGCCTTCCGGCCGCCGGCGTTGGTCGAGGCCGGCCGCGCGGACCTGGCCGTCTTCGCCGACGACGGCACCTGTCTGGCGACGGTGGTGGCCGGCCGGCTGGTGCACCGGCGGGCCTGACCGCCGGTGCCACGACGACCCGGCCCCGGGTCGCGGGCGTCCACCGCCGCATCCGCTGGACCCGATTTCCGGCACACCGGCGACCGGCCCGGAACGGGCGTAGCTTGGGGCTCATGCCTGTGCCGAGCGATCCGAATCCCCACCTCCAGTCGTACGCCGATCCGCAGCGCCTGGTCACCACCGACTGGCTGGCCGAGCACCTGGGCGACGAGGGCCTCGTGGTGGTCGAGTCCGACGAGGACGTGCTCCTCTACGACACCGGCCACCTCCCCGGCGCCGTCAAGGTCGACTGGCACACCGAGCTGAACGACCAGGTGACCCGGGACTACCTGGACGCGAAGAGCTTCGCCGAGCTGTGCGCCGCCAAGGGCATCGGGCGGGACGACACGGTGGTCTTCTACGGCGACAACTTCAACTGGTGGGCCGCGTACGCGCTCTGGGTCTTCTCCCTCTTCGGCCACCCGGACGTCCGGCTGCTCGACGGCGGCCGGCAGAAGTGGATCGCCGAGGGGCGGGAGCTGACCCGGGAGAAGGTCACCCGGCCCCGCGCCGAGTACCCGGTGCCGGTGCGGAACGACGCGCCGATCCGGGCGTACCGGGAGCAGGTGATGGCGCACATCGCCGCCGGCCGGCCGCTGGTCGACGTCCGCTCTCCCGGCGAGTACACCGGCGAGATGCTGCACATGCCGGACTACCCGCAGGAGGGGGCGCTGCGCGGCGGGCACATCCCCGGCGCGGTGAGCAAGCCGTGGAAGTCCGCCGCGAACGACGACGGCACCTTCAGGTCGGCCGGCGAGCTGCGCGCCATCTACGCCGACCAGCTCGGCCTGAGCCCGTCCGACGACGTGGTGGCGTACTGCCGGATCGGCGAGCGGTCCAGCCACACCTGGTTCGTGCTGCACCACCTGCTCGGCTATCCGCAGGTACGCAACTACGACGGCTCGTGGACGGAGTGGGGCAACCTGGTCCGCGCTCCCGTCGTGCAGGGCGACCAGCCGGGCGGCCTCGCCGGCTGAACCTCGACCGGGGGGTGATCCGGCGTTGCGCCCTGCGCCCGGGGTCCGACAGGGCAGGCTGGGCAGAGCGGTCGTCGGATCAGCCGAGGGAGGGGGCGTGGATCTCCTGCACAACCGGTTCGTCGGGCTGCTCGTGCTGGCCGCTTTCCCGCCGGCTCTCGAAGGCGCCATTCTGGCCGGTTACGGCTTCCGGGCCGCCGAAGGGCTGGCCCCCCAGTTCTCCGCCGTCTGGCCGTACGACAACTATCACGACCTGCGTTGGCTGATGGTCTACCACGACTCCTGGCTGACCTTCTTCCTCGGCCTGGTGGCGCTGATCGTGCTCCGGGCGCTCTACACCACCGCGCTCGTCATGCTGGCCTGGCCCCGGCACCTGCCCCGCCCGCGTTTCCGCCGGCTGGCCTGGCGCAACCTGGCACTGACCGTGGTGGTCAGCGTGGTGGTGTCCCCGTGGGCCGCGCTCTCGGTGGCCGCCTCCGTGGTCGCGCTCTCCTGGCTGTTGGTCGCCTCGCTGCTGCCGCTGTTCCTGCTGGCGCCGTTCCTGCAACGCGCCGCCGTGTCGAATTCCTGGTGGCGAGGGTTGCCCTCGATCGAGCTGGTCGGCTGGTCCCTGCTGAACTTCGTGGTGCTCACCGTCGGCGGGGCGCTGGTCTGGACCGTCCCGGCGTGGTGGACCGCCCCGGTGGCGGCGGTCGCCGGGTTGATCAACGGGCTGCTCTGGCAGCGCACGGTGGGCTCGGCCCTGGATCCGCGCCGACCGGCCCACTGGGCGCGGATACCCGTCGCGCCGCTGGCGATTTTTCTCGCCTTCGTCGTGCCGGTCGTTCTCCAGCCGGTGCTGGCGGCCCTGCCCGGCAAGTCGACGAAGCCCCCGCCGATCGCGCTGCTGGATCGGCCGCTGCCGTCCAACGTCGGGCACGCGGTGATCTTCCTAGCCGGACACTCCAGCGCGTACGACGGGGAACCGCCCGTCGACCCGAACGTGCAATGGTTCTCCTATCGGGGACTGGATTCGCAGAACCGGCCGTTGCCGTTCGGTTCCCGGGACACCTACCGGTCGATCGAGTCCAGCGTGGCGATGCTCGACAAGCAGGTGGAGCTGCTGCATCGGCGTACCGGCCGGCCGGTCGCCCTGGTCGGGCAGAGCGAAGGGGCGCTCATCGCCCGCACCTATCTGGCCGACCGGCCGCATTCGCCGGTGAATGCTCTGGCGATGGAGAGCCCGCTGATCAACGCGGGCCGGTCCTACTACCCGCCGGCCGATGTGTCGCAGG
Organism: Micromonospora narathiwatensis; assembly: GCF_900089605.1. NCBI lineage: Bacteria > Bacillati > Actinomycetota > Actinomycetes > Micromonosporales > Micromonosporaceae > Micromonospora > Micromonospora narathiwatensis. The sequence goes on from NZ_LT594324.1 coordinate 5,401,329, forward strand.
GCTGGGGCGTGGTTGCCGGCTGGGAGTTGCGGGTCCTCTTCCGCCTCGCCGACATCATCGCGATGAGCGGGAGCGGACCGGAAGAGCCGTTCGTCCGGTCGATCCTCGACAACGCACCCTTCTACCGCAACGACCTGATGTGTCCGGTAGCCGGTGTGCGGATCGTGGCGTTCCTGCCGACCACCACCGCCACCGAGGCCCCGCCGGGCAAGTACGCCGGTGTGCCCGTTTTCGAGATGCCGGCGGTGCACGGTGGCCTGCTGGCCCGGCCGGTGGTCGAGGAGCATCTGTTGAACTTCCTCGGCGGACAGCCGATCAGCCAGCCCGAGCGCGGTTACGCCCTGTTGCAGGAGGCCTCGGCCGCCTGGCAGGCGCCACCGCTGGCGCTGGGCCTCAACCCGGTCTGGCGGGGTCAGCGGATGGCCGACCCGGCCTTCACCGGGAGAGTCTGTCAGCCGATCTGACCTCGCCGGCCCGGGCGGGCGGCCGCCGGGACAGCCAGAGCAGTCGCAGCGCCGCCACGATCATTCCGATCACGATCGCGGACCAGACCGGCTCGAACGGGAGCATGATCAGGTGAATGAGGAGGCTGGCCAGCGCGGCCAGCGCGGCGAGCCGGACCGACCAGCGGCGGCCGGTGAGGAGCAGGAGCCCGGCGACTGCCAGCAGGATCGAGCTCACCACGTGCGCCCACGTCCAACCGGTGATGTCGAGGCGGAGGAGCCCTTCGGGGTTCTCCACCACGTACGGGTCGTCGTCCACGTCACTCAGGCCCTCGAGGGTGTCGAAGACGCCGATCCCGGCGAGCAGGACGGCCGCGAGCATCCGCTGGCGGTGCTTGACGTGCGCCTCGTCGTGCCGGGTCACCCCGTCCCCCTTTCGCCGTTCCTCCCAGCCTAGGGACGACCGGCCGGCTCCGTCCGGCGCTCGGCGCGCGAACCCGTCCCGCGCAGCACCCGCCACGCACCCCCGGTGACCAGGGCGAAGATTCCCGCCGCCGCCCAGCCCACCGGCGCCACCCCGTACGCCTCCCCGGCGAACCCGGCCAGCGCCGCCCCGACCGGCGCGCTGGCGAGCCCGACCACCCGCTGCGCCGCGCCGACCCGGCCGAGCAACTCCGGTGGCACGTGCCGCTGGCCGTACGCCGACCAGAGGCTGTTCCACACCGTCGTGCCGGCCGCGAAGCAGGCCAACGCGACACCCCCGGCCAGCGGGTGCCGGGCCAGCGCGAACCCGGTCAACGCCACGGTCTGCCCGAGCAGCACCCCGCGTAGCGCGGGCAGGGTGCCGAACCGGGCCGCCAGCCGTCCCGCGCCGAGCGCCCCGGCCAGGCCACCGACCACCGCCCCCGCCGCGAACAGCCCGTACGCGGCCGGCGGCACCCGCAGCACCGTGAGCGCGTACAGCACCAGCACGGCCATCACCCCGCTGATGGCCAGGTTCGATCCCGTGGTCGCCACGGTCACCCGCCACAGCACCGGGTCCCGCCGTAGCCAGCGCACCCCCGCCCAAGCCTCGCGCCAGACGCTCCCCCGGTTCGGGGCGCGGTGGTGACCGGCGGGCCGTGGGCTGGGGCGGAGCGCGAGGGCGAGAAGGGCCGCCGCGGCGAAGGTGAGGGCGTCGAGGGTGAAGGGGAAGGCCGCCGAGATCGCGAAGAGGAGGCCGGCCAGCGGGGCGCCGAGGAAGCCGCCGGCGACCGCCGTGCCGGCCTGGAGGCGACCGTTGGCGGCGGGCAGCGCGGCCGACGGGACCACCGCCGGGAGCATCGCGAAGGAGGCCGCGTCGAAGACCGTACCCAGGGCGGCGAGCAGGAACGCGGCGACCGCGAGCGCGGCTACCCCGGCCCGGCCGGTGGCGACCAGCCCGGCCAGGGCGGCCACCACGCCGGCGCGTAGCCCGTCCACCGCCGCCATGGTTCGGCGGCGGTCCCACCGGTCGGCGTACGCACCGCCGAGCAGGCCGAGCAGCAGCGGCGGGAGCTGGCCGGCGACGGTCACCGCGGCGACGGCCCGGGGATCACGGGTGAGCGTGGCGGCCAGCAGGGCCAGGGCTGGCGTACGCAGGGCGTCGCCGAACCGGGAGGAGACGGCGGCGGCCCAGAGCAGCCGGAAATCGCGGCCGAGAACGGGAGCGGTCATGCCGCCGGAGCCTGGGCCCTGAAGCGGGTCGAGGGTCAAGTGACCGAAAACGGGACGGACACTGTCGGACATCGCCGGTACGGTGAGCGCCGAAATCCGACCGGGGAGCACGATTGGACCGCACCTTCCAGGTCGACCTCCGAGGCGTGGTCGACCTGCTCAGTCATCACCTCTACGGCAGCCCACGGGTCTACGTCCGGGAGCTGCTCCAGAACGCCGTCGACGCGATCACCGCCCGCCGGGCGACCGAGCCGGACGCGCCGGCCCGGGTCCGGATCGAGCCGCCGGAGCTGACCGGCGACGGCACGCTGCGGGTGCACGACACCGGCATCGGCCTGACCGAGGCGCAGGTGCACGAGCTGCTGGCCACCATCGGGCGCAGCTCCAAGCGGGACGAGCTGGGCTTCTCCCGGCACGAGTTCCTCGGCCAGTTCGGCATCGGCCTGCTCTCCTGCTTCCTGGTCGCCGACGAGATCCGGGTGGTCACCCGGCACGCCGACCAGCCCACCGTGTTCTGGACGGGCTGGTCCGACGGCCGCTACGCGGTCGAGGTCGCCGGGCCCGGGCAGGCGCGGCGCGAGCCCGGCACCACCGTGACGCTGGTGCCCCGGCGCGACGCCGACCAGTGGTTCGACGTGCCGACGGTGACCGAGCTGGCCCGCAACTACGGCGCGCTGCTGCCGGTGGACGTCCGGGTCGGGGACAGGCCGACCACCGCCGGCCCGCCGCCGTGGCCGACCACTCCGGGCGCGCCGGTCGACCGGGCCGCCCTGCACTCCTACGCGCAGGACGTCCTCGGCTTCGTCCCGTTCGACGTGGTGCCGCTGGCGGTGCCCGAGGCGGGGCTGACCGGGGTCGCCTTCATCCTGCCCACCCCGGTGAACCCGGCCGCCCGCTCCGGGCACCGGGTCTATCTCAAGCGGATGCTGCTCACCGAGCACGCCGACGGGCTGCTGCCCGACTGGGCCTTCTTCGCCCTCTGCGTGGTGGACGCCACCGAGCTGCGCCCGACCGCCAGCCGGGAGGCGCTCTACGAGGACACCCTGCTCGCCGCCACCCGGGACGCCCTCGGCGACCAGTTGCGCGGCTGGCTGGTCCGGCTGGCCAAGCACGACCCCCGGCGGCTCGCCGAGTTCCTCCAGGTGCACCACCTCGGGGTCAAGGCGCTCGCCGTGCACGACGACGAGATGCTGCGCCTGGTCGACCAGTGGTGGCCGATGGACACCAACGTCGGCACCCTCACCCTCGCCGAGTTCCGCCAGCGGCACGGCCTGATCCGCTACGCCGCCAGCCTCGACGAGTTCCGCCAGCTCGCCGCCGTCGCGGCGGCGCAGGACCTGGCCGTGGTGAACGGCGGCTACACGTACGACACCGAGCTGATCGAGCGGCTGCCCACGGTGGACCGGTCGGTGCTCATCGAGCGGCTGGAGCCGAGCGACCTCACCACCCGCTTCGACAGCCTCGATCCGCAGACCGAGCTGGCCCTGCGGCCGTTCCTCACCGGGGCGCAGCGGGCCCTGGAACGGCTCGGCTGTGAGGTGGTGGTCCGGGCGTACGACCCGGTCTCGCTGCCGGCGCTCTACCTGGTCAGCCGCTCGGCCGCGTTCCACGACCAGCTCGCCGCCAGCCGGGACAAGGCCGACGAGCTGTGGGGCGGGGTGCTCGACGCGCTGGCCACCTCCGCCCCGCCGGACCGGCCGCAGCTGGTGCTCAACCACCGCAACCCGCTGGTCCGCCGGGTCACCACGCTGACCGACCCGGAGCTGGCCGGGCTCGCCGTCGAGGCGCTCTACGGGCAGGCCCTGCTGCTCGGGCACCATCCGATCCGGGCGGCGGACGCCGCCCTGCTGAACAGTTCCTTCCTCGGCCTGCTCGGCCGGGCCGTACCAGGACAGGAGTCGGGCCGTGAGTGACGACGACCTCTGGCGGATGCTCCACGAGGCCGACAACATGCCGTTCGGCGCGGGGCAGATCGCCGCGGTGGAGCAGCTGCTCCGGCGGGCCGACGCCGGTGACGACCGGCATCTGGCCTTCGCCGTCCGGATCAGCGCCACCAACGCGTACACCTTCGGCGGCGAGCCCGCCAAGTCCTTCGTCACCTTCTCCTGGTGCCTCGCCGAGTACGACCGTGACCCGCAGCCCTACCACCAGCGCTACACGCACGAGCTGCTCTGGTTCTTCAAGCACATGGTCACGGCCATGCTGGCGTTCCCGGAGCTGCCGCTGGACCGCGCGTACGCGGTGCTCGACGACATGGAACGGCGCTACCGGGAGTCCGGGCACACCCTCCAAGCCGTGTACAAGCACCGCCATCTGGTCGCCGCCCACGTGGGCGCCGAGGAGGAGGCGGCGGAGTGGTACCGGCGCTGGCTGACCACGCCCCGGGACGCCCTCTCCGACTGCGCCGGCTGCGACCCGACCGCCCAGGTCAAGCACCTGGTTCGGCTGGGACGGCACCAGGAGGCGGTGGCGCTGGCCGAGCCGGTGCTCGCCGGCCGGTTGAGCTGCGCCGAACAGCCGCAGGCCATCCTCACCGCGCTGCTCACGCCCTACCGGGAGACCGGCCGGGTCGACGCCGCCCGCGACGCGCACCGGGAGGCGTACCGGCGGCTGCGCGGGCGCCTCTCCGAGCTGTGGGAGATCGCCGACCACGTCGAGTTCTGCACCGTGACCGGCAACGAGGCCCGGGCGCTGGAGCTGGTCGAACGCCACCTCGACTGGCTGGACCGGGCGCCCAGCCCGGGTGCCGCCATGAGTTTCGCGGCCGCCGCCTCGGCCGCCCTGCGGCAGGTGTCCGGCGAGCTGACCGTGCACCGGCGGGCGTTCGGGGACCGGCCGGCCGCCGACGTGCCGGTGGGCGTGCTCGCCGAGGAGTTGGCCGGTACGGCCACCGCGCTGGCCGCCCGCTTCGACGCGCGCAACGGCACCGCGTACCAGTCCGAGCTGATCGCCCGGCGACTCGCGGCCGGGCCGGTCGGCGAGCACCTGCCGCTCTCCGCCAGCCTGCGCCGCCGGCCGCTGCCCGCCCCGCGTACCGGTGCGGAGACCCTGGCCGCCCGGCCGGAGGTGACGGTCCCGGCCCAGGCCACGGCCGACGAGCTGCTCGCGCTCGCCGACGAATGCTGGCGTACCCATCGACGGGACGGGCTGCTCGCCGCGCTGCGGGCGTACGACGAGCGGTACGGCGACGCCGAGCTGCCGGCCGGCACCCGGGCCTGGCGGCTGGAACTGCGCGCCGGAGAGTTCGACGAGCGGGCCGGTGACGACGCGAGCGCCGCGATCGAGGCGAACCGGACCGCCCTGGCGGCCTGGCGGGGGGTGCCCGATCCGGTCCGGGCGCAGGTGGTGGCCGGTCGGCTCGGTGCCCTGCTCTGCGTGAGCGAGGAGGGTGAGTCGGAAGGGCTGGCCCTGGCCCGGGAGTCCGTCGACCACCTCACCGAGCACGGTGACCAGCGCGAACGCGCCGCCGCGTGGGACCGGCTGGGCCTGGCGTACGTGTACCGGGAGCGGTGGGCGGACGCCTTCGAGGCGTTCGACCGCGCGGCTGCCGAGGCAGATGTCGACCCGTGGCTGGCGGGCCGGGTGGCGTTGCACCGCATGCACGTGCTGGAGGAGTTGGCGCGGTCCGAGGAGTTCCGGGAGGCGGCGGCGCACGCCCGGCGGCTCAGCCGCGAGCTGGGCGACAGCGAGATGCTCACCAGCGCCTGCCTGGCGTACGCCCGGGCGGTGGACGACCCGGGAGAGGCGGTCGCCGCCTGCGACGAGGCGCTGACCGTGGCCCCGCCGGGCGCGCGGCTGCCGGTGCGGGTCCACCGGGGGCGGGCGCTGCTCGTGGCCGACCGGGCCGGCGAGGCGGTGGACGACTTCGCCGAGGCGGTCACCCTCTGCGTGGAGCAGGGGCTGCCGGGGGACGCGCTGCTCCGCTGCGAGTTGGCCGAGGCGTACCGGCTGGCCGGCCGGCTCGGCGAGGCCGCCGAGGTGGCGGAGGAGGCGGTGCTCGGACTGGACCGGGCCGGCGCGCAGGCCGAGGCCGACCGGTGCCGGCACATGCTGGCCGACATCTACCACGGGCTGGGTGAGATCGACCTGGCCCTCGCGCTGCTCGACCAGCTCGCCGACAACCTCGACGGTCCGGACAATCTCCCGCACCGGGCGCAGGCGCTGGAGCAGGCCGGGGGGATCCTCTACGACGCGGACCGGGACGCCCTGGCCGCGCAGCGGTTCGCGGCGGCGGCGTCGGCGTACGGGCTGGCCGGGCACCCGCTGGACGAGCTGCGGGCCCGGCGGCGGGAGTTGCTGGCCCTGAACTGGTCCGGTGACCTGCCGGCGGCGGTCGCCGCGATCGAGGTGGTGGACGCCGCCGCCGCTGCGCTCGCCGGCCATCCCGACGAGCCGCCCGTGGTGACGTACGAGCGGGCGATGGCCGCCGACGCGGTGGCTCGGGTGCTGACCGCCGAGGGGCGGCTGACCGCCGCGTTGGAGCGGGTGGCCGGCGTACCGGACCGGCTGCGGTCGATCGAGGCGTTCGGCGAGGCGGCCCAGGTCGAGGTCTTCACCGGTGAGCTGCTGCTGCGGGACGAACGGCCGGCCGAGGCGGAGCGCCTGCTGCGCCGGGTGCTCGGCGGTCTGCCGACCGGCTCCCGCCCGGCGGCCCAGGCCGCCTGGCTGCTGGCCCGCTCCCTCGACGATCTGGGCCGGTCCGCCGAGGCGGCGAAGATCCGCGCCGAATACGGCATCGAGGAGGATGACTGACTCATCCGGTTGACCGACTTGTTTCGGCCGGATGTGCCGCAACTGACGGGTAACCGAATCTCCACCACTTCGCGCCCGAGGTCTAGGCTGGCCGGGTGACGGTGGGACAGCGGTCGCGAGGTGCGGCGAACGGAGCGATGGGTACGGGTCGACGGTCCCGGCGGGACGAGATCCTGGAGATCGCGGTGGGCCTCTTCGCCGCTCGCGGCTACCACGGCGTGTCGATGGACGACATCGGCGCCGCCGCCGGGGTGACCGGTCCGGCCCTCTACCACCACTTCGCCGGCAAGGAGGCCATGCTGGTCGCCGCGCTGATCCCGGTCAGCGAGGGCCTGCTCGCCGGTGGGCAGGAGCGGTCGGCGAACCACCCGGACGACCCGCGCGGCACGTTGGAGTCGCTGATCGACTTCCACGTCGACTTCGCGCTGGCCAACCCGGCGGTGATCGCCCTGCACCTGCACGAGTTGGACCGCCTTCCCGACGAGCCGCGCCGCCGGATCCGCCGGCTCCAGCGGATGTACGTCGAGGAGTGGGTGACGGTGCTGACCGCGCTGCACCCCGGCCTGCCGGACGGCGAGGCGCGGGTGCTCGCCCACGCCGCCTTCGGCCTGATGAACTCCACCCCGTTCCTCGGCGGCGAGGTGGACCGCCGCCGCCGTGCCGCGCTACTGCGCGGCGCCACCCTCGCCGCCCTGCTTGCGCCGACCGACTCGTGATTCCCTAGCATCCGTCCCAAAGTTTGGACGCCGGGAGGAAACATGATCGAGTCACTGCTGGTCGCCAACCGGGGCGAGATCGCCCGCCGGATCATCCGTACCGCGCGGCGGCTCGGGGTGCGCGCGATCGCGGTGCACTCCGAAGCCGACGCCGGCCTGCCGTTCGTGGCCGAGGCGGACGAGGCGGTCTGCGTGGGCCCGGCCAATCCGGCGCAGAGCTACCGGAACGTCGAGGCCATCCTCGCCGCCGCCAAGAAGACCGGCGCTCAGGCGATCCACCCCGGCTACGGCTTCCTGTCGGAGAACGCCGACTTCGCGCGTACCGTCGAGGCCAGTGGCCTGATCTGGGTCGGACCCGGCGCGGACGCGATCACCGCGATGGGCGACAAGATCAATGCCCGGAACCTGATGGCGGCGGCCGGGGTGCCGGTCGCGCCCGGCACCACCGACCCGGCGGCCGACCTGGACGCGGCGGTCGCCGCCGCCGCGGCGATCGGTTACCCGGTGATGGTCAAGGCCGCGGCCGGTGGTGGCGGCATGGGCATGGGCGTCGCCGTCGACGAGGCCGCGCTGCGCACCGAGTACGACAAGGTCCGCTCGTTCGCCGAGCGGATGTTCGGCGACGGCTCGGTGCTGATCGAGCGTTACTTCCCCCGGGTACGCCACGTTGAGGTGCAGATCCTCGGCCTGGCCGACGGCCGGGTGGTCGCCCTCGGCGAGCGGGAGTGCTCGGTGCAGCGCCGCAACCAGAAGCTGGTCGAGGAGTCGCCGTCCCCGGCGGTCTCCCCGGAGCTGCGCGAGCGCTTCCTGGCCGCCGCCGTGCGCGCCGGTGAGGCGGTCAACTACCGCAATGCCGGCACGGTCGAGTGTTTGCTCGATCCCGCGACGCAGGAGTTCTTCTTCCTGGAGATGAACACCCGGCTCCAGGTCGAGCACCCGGTCACCGAGTACGTCTACGGCGTCGACCTGGTGGAGGAGCAGTTGCGGGTGGCCGCCGGCCTGGCTCCGACGTTCGACCCGGACGCGCTCGCCCCGCACGGGCACGCCATCGAGCTGCGGATCAACGCCGAGGACCCGAAGCGCTTCCTCCCCGGCCCGGGTGCGATCGCCACCTGGAACGAGCCGGCCGGCGAGGGCGTACGGGTCGACTCCGGCTACGTCGCCGGCAACACGGTGACCCCGTTCTACGACAGCCTGATGGCCAAGCTGATCGTCAGCGGCAGGGACCGCACCGAGGCCGTGGAGCGGGCGCGGGCGGCGGTGGCCCAGTTCGAGATCGCCGGCCCGAAGAACAACCTGCCCTTCTTCGCCGAGCTGCTGGAGAACGAGGAGTTCCTCTCCGGCGACTACGACACCGGCATCGTCTCCCGCATGCGCTGACCGCCGGGGGTGACATGCTGGGGGGACCCCATCGCGTAACACCGTCACAGTGAGGTGACCCCTTATGGCGGAACTGCCGGACTTCGTGTCGATCCGGGAGGTCGGACCCCGGGACGGACTCCAGAACGAGGAGCCGATCCCCACCGACGCCAAGGTGCGGCTGCTCGACGCGCTGTCGCGTACCGGCGTGCGGCGGATCGAGGCGGTCTCCTTCGTGCACCCGAAGGCGATCCCGCAGATGGCCGACGCCGACGAGGTGTGGCAGCGGGCAACCAGGGTCGAGGGCGTACGCTACTCGGCCCTGGTGCCCAACACCCGGGGTGCCCAGCGCGCCCTGGCCGCCGGCTTCACCGAGATCGAGGTGGTCGTCTCGGCCAGCGACACGCACAACCGCCGCAACGTCAACCGTTCGACGGAGGAGTCGCTGGACGACATCGCCGAGCTGATCGACCTGCTGCACGGTGCCGGCGCGCGGGCCGAGGTGATCATCGCGACCAGCTTCGGCTGCCCGTACGAGGGGGACGTCGATCCCCAGCGGGTCGCCGGCATCGTCGACCGCGTGGTCCGCGACGGCGCCGACCGGGTTGCCTTCGGCGACACCACCGGCATGGGTACGCCCCGACGGGTCCGTGAGCTGATCACCGCGGTACGCGACCGCAACGCCCACATCCCGGTGCTGCTGCACTTCCACAACACCCGGGGCACCGCCCTGGCGAACCTGCTGACCGCCATGGAGCTGGGCGTCACCGAGTTCGACGCCAGCGTTGGTGGCCTCGGCGGCTGCCCGTACGCCCCGGGAGCCAGCGGCAACCTGGCCACCGAGGAGGCCGTGCACATGCTGCACGACATGGGCATCGACACCGGGATCGACCTGGACGCCCTGGTCGAGGCGGCCGAGCTGGCCGAGGAACTGGTCGGCAAGAAGCTCCCCTCCGGGGTCCTCCGGGCCGGCCCTCGTACCCGCCTCACCCCCCTTCCCGCCTGACTCCGTCGTACCCCGACCGGCCGGCCGCCACCCCCACGGCGGCCGGCCGTCCGCGTCTCGGCCGGCCCGCGCCCGCGCCCGTGTCGCTGGTCGGGATCGGGCCCGGAGCCGGTGCAGACTTCCTGATCAACCGTTCGGGTGGGCGGGGAGGCGCCGGGTCGCCGGGACGGGCGCCGGTGCGCTAGCCTAACGATCGTTCAGGTCGGTGGGCGCGCTCACGAGGCGCGGGTGGCGAGGGAGTCGGCGTGACGCTCGACGGTGAGGCTCTGGAGCAGCTGCGCAAGCGGGCCAAGGCCGGTGGCGCGGACAAGTACCACGCGGCGAACGCCGCCAAGGGCAAGCTCTTCGCCCGCGAGCGGGTCGCCCTCCTGGTCGACGAGGGCTCCTTCGTCGAGGACGGCGTCTACGCGAACGCGATGGCCGAGGGGCTGCCCGCCGACGGCGTGGTCACCGGCACCGCCACCATCGACGGCCGCCCGGTCTGCCTGATGGCGAACGACTCCACGGTGAAGGCCGGCAGCTGGGGCGCGCGTACCGTCGAGAAGATCATCCGGATCATCGAGCGGGCGTACTCCACCAGCGTGCCGATGGTCTACCTGGTCGACTCGGCCGGGGCCCGGATCACCGACCAGGTCGAGCTGTTCCCCGGCCGGCGCGGCGCCGGCAAGATCTTCTGGAACCAGGTACGCGCCTCCGGCTCGATCCCGCAGGTCTGCGCGCTGTTCGGGCCCAGCGCGGCCGGCGGGGCGTACATCCCGGCGTTCTGCGACGTGGTCGCCATGGTGGACGGCAACGCCAGCATGTACCTCGGCTCGGACCGGATGGTCGAGATGGTCACCGGCGAGAAGACCACCCTGGAGGCGATGGGCGGGGCCAAGGTGCACTGCGCCGAGTCCGGCGTCGGGCACTTCCTCTGCAAGACCGAGGCCGAGGCGCTCGATGTCGTCCGGCGCTACCTGTCGTACCTGCCGGCCAACTGGACGCAGGCGCCGCCGGCCGCCGAGGCCGTACCCGCGTCGGAGAAGGCCGACCTGGCCGCCCTCGTACCGGCCAGCGAGCGGCAGGCGTTCGACATGCGCCGGTACGTCAAGGGCCTGCTCGACGAGGGCAGCTTCTTCGAGATCCAGGCGCTCTGGGCCAAGGAGCTGACCATCGGCTTCGGCCGGCTGAACGGCGAGGTCGTCGGCGTGGTCGGCAACAACTCGATGTTCAAGGGCGGCGTGCTCTTCGTCGACTCGGCCGACAAGGCGACCCGCTTCGTGCAGCTCTGCGACGCGTTCAACGTGCCGCTGCTGTTCCTCTCCGACGTGCCCGGGTTCATGGTCGGCAGCGCGGTGGAGAAGCAGGGCATCATCCGGCACGGCGCCAAGATGATCACCGCGATCTCCGAGGCGACCGTACCCAAGATCTGCGTGGTGGTCCGGAAGGCGTACGGCGCCGGCCTCTACGCGATGGCCGGCCCCGGCTTCGAGCCGGACGCGACGATCGCGCTGCCCACCGCCAAGATCGCGGTGATGGGCGCGGAGGCCGCGGTCAACGCGGTGTACGCCAACAAGATCGCCGCGATCGAGGACGAGTCGGCGCGGGCCGCCTTCGTCGCCGCGAAGCGCGAGGAGTACGAGCGCGACATCGACATCGTCCGGCTCGCCAGTGAGCTGGTGGTGGACGCCATCGTCGAGCCGCACGAGCTGCGCGCGGAACTGGTGCGCCGGTTCGCCGCGGCGCGCGGCAAGGACCGCCGGTTCTCCCGGCGTCGGCACGGCGTCACCCCGGTCTGACCCGGCCGCGAACCGGCCCGAGCCAGCGATTCCGTCCCGGCGTCACGAGCGCCCGGCGGCCCACACAGGAGGATCAGATGGACTTCCGGCTCAGCGAGGAACAAGAGGCGCTGCGGGAGAGCGTGCGGGACTTCGCCCGTGAGGTGGTGGCGCCCGCCATCGCCGAGCACTACGAGCAGCACACCTTCCCGTACGAGATCATCCGTCAGATGGGCAAGATGGGCCTGTTCGGCCTGCCCTTCTCCGAGGAGCACGGCGGCATGGGCGGCGACTACTTCGCGCTCTGCCTGGCCCTGGAGGAACTGGCCCGGGTCGACTCCAGCGTGGCGATCACCCTGGAGGCGGCGGTCTCCCTCGGCGCGATGCCGATCTACCGGTTCGGCACGGACGAGCAGAAGGCGCAGTGGCTGCCGAAGCTGCTCAGCGGCGAGGCCCTGGCCGGTTTCGGGCTGACCGAGCCGGGCACCGGCTCGGACGCCGCCGGCACCCAGACGCGGGCGGTCCTGGACGGCGACGAGTGGGTGATCAACGGTTCGAAGGCATTCATCACCAACTCGGGCACCGACATCACCGCGCTGGTCACCGTCACCGCGGTCACCGGGACGAAGCCGGACGGTTCGAAGGAACTCTCCACCATCATCGTCCCGTCCGGTACGCCCGGCTTCACCGTCGCCCCCGGCTACTCCAAGGTCGGCTGGAACGCCTCGGACACCCACGAACTGACCTTCGACGACTGCCGGGTGCCCTCGGCCAACCTGCTCGGCGAGCGGGGCCGGGGTTTCGCCCAGTTCCTGCGCATCCTCGACGAGGGGCGGATCGCCATCGCCGCCCTGGCCGTCGGCCTCGCCCAGGGCTGCGTCGACGAGTCGATCAGGTACGCCAGGGAGCGCCAGGCCTTCGGCCAGCCGATCGGCAACTACCAGGCGATCCAGTTCAAGATTGCCGACATGGAGGCGAAGGCGCACACCGCCCGGCTGGCGTACTACGACGCCGCCGCCCGGATGCTCGCCGGCGAGCCGTTCAAGCGACAGGCCGCCATCGCCAAGTTGCACGCCAGCACCATCGCGGTGGACAACGCCCGCGACGCCACCCAGATCCACGGCGGCTACGGCTTCATGAACGAGTACCCGGTGGCCCGGTTCTGGCGGGACTCCAAGATTCTGGAGATCGGCGAGGGCACCAGCGAGGTGCAGCGCATGATCATCGCTCGCGACCTCGGCATGTGAGCCCGGGCCGGCGCGACCAGCCGGACCAGGGTGGCCGGCGAGCCGGGTGATTGTGTCGGATATCCGCGCGGGACGGTCAGTTGGGCGACGATCGGCTGTGTACGGTCGCACCCCGTCCGTACTCTTCGTGGCCATGACTCCGGATCATGATCCTTCAGGGAGCCCGGATCGTCGTACCCTTCTGCCCGATCTGCTGCGTGGGCACCGGCTCGCCGCCGGCCTCACCCAGGCCGAGCTGGCCGGCCGGGCCGGCGTCGGGGTGCGGACCGTCCGTGATCTGGAGCGGGGCCGGTCGGCGCGGCCCCAGCGCACCACCGTCGACCTGCTCGCCGATGCCCTCGGCCTGGCCGACGACGCCCGGCGGGCGTTCCGCGCCGCGGCCCGGCCGGCCCCGGCCGGGCCGCACCTCGCAGCCGCCGCGCCGCGCCCGGCCGCACGGCAACTCCCGGTGACCGGCTCCGCCACCACCGGATCCGGTACGTCCATAGCGCTGCCGCAACCGGTCCCGCTGATCGGCCGGGACCGGGACGTCGCCGAGGTGGCCGCCCTGCTGGGCGCGGAGCGTCCGGTGGTGAGCCTGGTCGGGCTGGCCGGCGTCGGCAAGACCGCGCTCGCCCTCACCGCCGCGTACGCGGTGGCCGCCGAGCATCCGGCCGGCGTCGCCGGGGTGCTGGTCGGCGAGGGCTCGGACGCGGCCGACGTCCTCGCCGCGTCGGTGGCGGTGCTCGGCGTGAACCGGCTCGCCGATCTTGCCGGCTGGCTCGGTGACCGGCCGGCGTTGCTGCTGGTGGACGCGGTGGAACGGGCACCCGGGCCGGTGGCGGAGGCGCTGCGCGCGCTGGTCGGCGCGGCACCCACGCTGCGCGTGCTGGTGACCGGTCGGCGCCCGGTCGGCCTCCCCGGCGAGCTGGTTCGGCCGGTCGCGCCGCTCGACGTGCCGCCGGTCGGGGCGGTGCCGGCGGACCCGACCGAGCTGGCCCGTTGGCCGGCGGCGGCGCTGTTCACCGCCCGGCTCGCCCAGGTCCGCCGGGAACCGCCGACCCCGGCCGAGCTGCCGGCGCTCGCCGCGCTGGTCCGTCGCCTCGGCGGCCTGCCACTGGCCATCGAGCTGATGGCCGCACGCGGCCGGATCCTCGACGTCACCGAGCTGCTCGACCGGTACGGCGACCGGGTTCTCGACCTCGCCACGGACGGCCGCCCGGGCTGGACGCCCGCCGACCGCGCGGCGGGCACGGTGACCCTGCGCGAGGCGGTGGCGACCAGCTACCGCCTGCTCGCGTCCGGGGAACGGGCGGCGCTTCGCCGGCTCTCGACGTTTCGTAACCGCTGGTCGGTGGAGCTGGCCGAGGACCTGCTCGCCGACGGCGGCCAGCCCGAGGACGCCGTACCGTTGCTGGACCGGCTGCTCGAACTCGGCCTGCTCAGCATCCGGGGCAGCGGACCGTTCCGGTTCCGCCTCCTGGACGCGGTACGCGACTTCGCCGCCGAGCAGGCCGTCGGGGAGGGCGAGCTGAGCCGGATCCGGCACCGGCACGCGCTCGTGGTCACGGCGATGGTGGTCCGCGTCGCCCCGAACCTGGCCGGCGCGGACCTGCCCGCTGCGGCGCACCTGCTGGACGAGGCGACCAGCGACATCACCGCCGCCCTGACGCACACCGCCGAGGACGATCCGGTGACCGCGCTGCGGCTGGCGGCGGCGCTGCCCCGGTGGTGGCGGCTGCGGGGCCGGGACATCGCCGGACGCCGGTGGCTGCGCCGGCTGTTGGCCGACCCGCGTACCGCCGATGTGGACCCGGTGCTGCGGGCCTGGGCCCAACTCGGGGCGGCTCAGCTCGCCGTAGAGCACGATGCCGGCGCGGAGGAACTGCCCGGGGCCCGCGCCGCGTTGGCCACCTTCCGGTCCGCCGGGGAGGTGGCCGGGGAGTTGTCGGCCCGTACGGCGCTCGGTGCGCTGCTGCCCGCCGTCGGCGGCCACGACGAGGCCCGGCAGCAGGCCGAGGCGGTGCTGGAACTGGCCACCCGGCACGGCCGGATACGCGACATGGCCGTTGCCCAGGCGTACCTGACCTGGCACGACGTACGGGTCGGTGACCTGGCTGGGGCCCGGCGTCGACTGGCCACCATGGAACGGCTGGCCGCTCAGTCCGGGGAGCAGCGGTTACGGGTGCTGGCCCGGGCCAACCTCGCCGAGGTGACCCGCCTGGAGGGCCGGTACGTCGACGCCGTGGAGCAGGGGCGGCGGGTGGCGGTGGCCCTCGTCGAGCTGGGCGACCCGGGGCACCGCCGTCGGGTGCTCGGCACGGTGGGGCTGGCGCTCGCCCAGGAGGGGCGGGCCGCCGAGGCGCTGGAGGTGGCCGCCGAACTGCGGCCCGCCCGGCCGGTGCCCGGGCAGCGCCCGCCATCGGACGGGTCCGGTGCCGGCTCGGCCGGGGAGGGGCGGGACCGGCCCGGCTCCGGGGAGGAGCCCGACCGCCGGCCGGAGGACGCGGTGTGCGCGCTGATCGAGGGGCATCTCGCGCTGCACCGGGGCGACCGCGAACTGGCGACCGAGTGGTACGCGGCGGCGGCCGACGCGGCGGTCGACGGCCGGAACCGGCGGGACGTGATCGAGGCGCTGGTCGGGCTGGCGGCGAGCACGGCCGACCTGGCGGTGCTGGACCGGCTCGACCGGGCGCGGCGATCCAGCGGGATCGGGTTGCTGCC
Organism: Micromonospora narathiwatensis; assembly: GCF_900089605.1. Taxonomy (NCBI): domain Bacteria; kingdom Bacillati; phylum Actinomycetota; class Actinomycetes; order Micromonosporales; family Micromonosporaceae; genus Micromonospora; species Micromonospora narathiwatensis. The sequence goes on from NZ_LT594324.1 coordinate 5,417,007, forward strand.
CCGGGAGGAGGCCCTGCTCTACGCGTTGGTGGCCCGGCGCGGGCTGCGCAGCCGGCAGGGCTGACCGGGGACGAGTGGGGCGGGGGTGGCGCGAGCGAAGAAGCCCCCTGTTACTGCCCCTCGCTCATCGCTCGCGCCGGCACCCCCCGGTGCGCCCCCCGCTTGCCGAAAAGCCTATCCGGGGAGCTTGGGCCCTTAGTACGGTTATGCAGTGGTTTGTCCCCGCTGTTCGCTGCTTCTGCCGGTCTTTCTGCCGGTGCCCGGCGTGTGATCGACAACGCCGTCGACGCCCGGGGCGCTTCGTGCCTCCGGGGTCGCCGCGCTCGTGCCTCAGCAGCCGGCCGCGGTGGTCTCGTCGGCCGGCGCGGGGCAGTTGCTCCCGGCGGTCGCCCCCGGGTGGACGGCGTCGCGAACCCGGCGCAGGCCGTCGAGGAGGGCCTCCAGCGCGGCAGGTTCGAGCTGGCCGGTGAACCACTGTTCGATGATCTGGAGGTGCCCCGGCAGGGTCTCGTCCAGCCGGGCCAGGCCGGCGGCGGTCACCACCGCGTACGAGCTGCGCCGGTCGGACGGGCAGGCCCGGCGCCGGAGCAGGCCGTCGCGCTCCATCCGGTCGACGACCCGGGTCACCCCGCTGGTGGAGAGGGACGTCTGGGCGGAGAGGTCGGTCATCCGTAGCTGATTGCCCGGCGAGCGGGCGAGCCGCGTGAGCACCTCGAACTCGACGGGCGAGAGGCCGTGCTCCTCGAACTGGGCGGCGAACCGGGCCGACAGCCCGGCGTGCGCCTCGACGAGGAGGCCGACGGCGGTGATCCGGGGATCGTCGAACACGTTCTGGTCCACGCTGTCATCCTAGCAATACTTGACACGGGAAATATTGCCGTGCCTATAGTTGCTTAGTCAGTCGTTGGGCTACTAAACAATCTTCCCCTGGAGGACAGCACCATGACCAGCAGCACCGAAGCGGTTACCCGCGAGTGGGACGGCCTCACCATCCCCGCTGCCGGCACGTACCAGCTGGACGCGGCTCACAAGCGCGTCGGGTTCGTCGCGCGGCACATGATGGTCAGCAAGGTACGCGGTGAGTTCGGCGACGCGACCGCCACGATCACCGTCGCGGAGGACCCCCTGCAGTCCTCGGTGACCGCCACCATTCAGGCGGCGAGCATCGACACCACCCAGGCCGACCGCGACACGCACCTGCGCAGCGGCGACTTCCTCGACGTCGAGAAGTTCCCGACGCTGGAGTTCCGCAGCACCGGCGTGAAGTCCCACGCCGGCAACGAGTTCGTCCTCACCGGCGAGCTGACCGTGAAGGACGTCACCCGCCCGGTGGAACTCAAGGTCGAGTTCGAGGGGGTCGGCCGCAGCCCGTTCGGCCAGGACATCTTCGGCTTCTCGGCGAGCACCGAGATCGACCGCGAGGACTTCGGCCTGACCTGGAACGTCGCCCTGGAGACCGGTGGCGTCCTGGTCGGCAAGAAGGTCAAGATCGAGATCGAGGGCGAGGCCATCCGCCAGGGCTGACCGCCCACACGACCCCACGGGCCCGCGTCGTCGACGACGACGCGGGCCCGTTCGTCGTACGTGCACCAGGTGCGAGATCCGTCACGTTCTGCTCCCCCGCCGACCCCGGGTCCGGCGGTAACCGGCGGGGTAGGAGAACAGACCTGTGCCCGGCCCTGGTACCGATGGCCCGGGCGCACTTAACGTGAAGGTTCACTATGCGTTCCGGAACGGTACGGTTCCGTCGCGCCTCGCGCCGGGAGGGCACATGGGCAGAGACGTCGAGCAGAGCGCCTACTCCCGGGAGGACCGGGTCCGCTACCGGCAGAAGGTGCGGCGATGCCTGGATGTCTTCGCGCTGATGCTGGACGACTTCGGCTTCGACGCCGACCGCCCGATGACCGGGCTGGAGATCGAGCTGAACCTGGTCGACTCCGCCGCCGAGCCGGCCATGCGCAACGAGAAGATCCTCGCCGACATCGCTGACCCGCTCTTCCAGACCGAGCTGGGCCAGTTCAACCTGGAGCTGAACACACCGCCCCGGCTGATCGAGGGCACCGGCCTCGGTGACTACGAGCGGGATCTGCGCAACAGCCTCGCCCGCGCCGACGAGCGGGCGTCCCGGTCGGACGCCAAGATAGTGCTGGTCGGCATCCTGCCCACCCTCACCGAGCGGCACCTGATCGTCGACAACCTCTCCACCGACGAGCGCTACCGGGCGCTCAACGACCAGATCGTCGGTGCCCGGGGCGAGGACTTCGAGCTGGACATCCGCGGTGTCGAGCGGTTGCAGACGCACAACGACTCGATCGCCCCCGAAGCCGCCTGCACGAGTCTCCAGTTCCACCTCCAGGTCGCGCCGGACAGCTTCGCCGACTACTGGAACGCGTCCCAGGCCATCGCCGGCCCCCAGGTCGCGGTGGGCGCGAACTCACCGTTCCTCTACGGTCGACAGCTCTGGGCGGAAACCCGGATCGCCCTCTTCCAGCAGGCCACCGACACCCGGCCCGACGAGCTCAAGGCCCAGGGCGTACGCCCCCGGGTGTGGTTCGGGGAACGCTGGATCACCTCGATCTTCGACCTTTTCGAGGAGAACGTCCGCTACTTCCCGCCGCTGCTGCCGATCGTCGAGGACGAGGACCCGGTCGAGGTGCTGCACGCCGGCGGGGTGCCCACGCTGCCCGAGCTGCGGCTGCACAACGGCACGGTCTACCGCTGGAACCGGCCCGTCTACGACATCATGGGCGGCCGTCCGCACCTCCGGGTGGAGAACCGGGTGCTGCCGGCCGGGCCGACGGTGGTCGACATGCTGGCCAACGGCGCCTTCTACTTCGGGCTGGCCCGAGCCCTCGCCGAGGCGGACCGTCCCATCTGGAGCCAGCTCACCTTCAGCGCCGCCGAGGAGAACTTCCAGGCCGCCGCCCGACGGGGCCTGGACGCCGTCATGTACTGGCCCCGGCTCGGCGAGGTGCCGGTGGACAAGCTCGTGCTCGACCTCCTGCTGCCCATGGCCGCGCAGGGGCTGGACGGGTTCGGCGTCGCCCCGGCCGAGCGGGACCGCCTCCTCGGCGTCATCGAGCAGCGCTGCCGTACCGGCCGCAACGGCGCCACCTGGCAGACCGAGACGGTGTGGGCGGCCGAGCGGCACCGGGGCCTGGACCGGCGGGCCGCCCTGCACTACATGCTCCAGCGCTACGCGCAGCTCCAGCGCAGCAACGAGCCCGTGCACACCTGGCCGGTCGACTGACACCGCCGATGCCGGGTCAGCGGCCGCGGCGGCCCTTCGGCGCGGGCCCACCGTCGCCCGGATCACCGGTCGCGGTGGTGCCGGCCGGCGCGTCCGTCGCCGGACCGCCGGATGCCCGGCTGGTGGCTGCCGGGCCGGTCGTTGCCGGGCGGCTCGCCGTCCGGGCGTCCGCCGTCGAGCCGCTGGAGGGCACCGCCGGCGGCCCGGCGTCGGCCGGGGCGCTCGCCCCGTCCGAGGAGCCGGAGGCGCGCCGGGGCGGAGCGGCCCGGCCCCGCCGGGCCGTGGCGGAACCCGACGAAGAAGCGTTTTTCGCCCCCCGGACCGGTTTCCCGTCCGAACCCGTGACGGCCGGATCTGACGACCCGCCGGCGACCGTGGTGTCCGACCCGCCGATCGCCGCCACATCGACGGTGGGCCGCCCGTCCCCCGTCGCCCCGTCCACGGCCGGACCGTCGGCTTCGGCGCTGACGAGGTCGTGCTCGCCGGTGCGTTGGCGGGGCAGGGACACCCCGGTGCGGGCGGCGACCCGGTGCTCGGCCCGCTGGGCCAGCGCGGCCACCAACACCGAGCCCCCGACCCCGGCGATCACCGCGTACGGGGCGATCAGGTGGGCCGACAGCTGCTCGGCGGCGATCGCGGCGAGCCTCGGCACGGCCAGCAGGTAGGCCAGCGCGACGAGGAGCGGCCCGGCCGCACCGGAGGCCGCCGTACCGACCCGTTGCTCCGGCACCCGGGCGGTACGCCGGGCCGCCAGCACTCCGATCACCAGGGCGGAGCCCAGCGCGAGCAGTGCCCCGGGCCAGTAGAAGTAGTCCCGGATCCAGAACCGTTCGCTGTCCGCGCTGATCTGCCAGATGCCGAGCTGGGCGGTGGTCAGGCCGCGGCCGGAGAGCACTCCGTCGACCACCGACACCACCGCGAGCAGCCAGAGCCAGCCGGTGGTGGCGACGAGGTTGGTGGCGACCGCCCGGGTGTGCAGCGCCCACATCGCCAGGAGCAGCCCGATCAGCAGCCCGACGGCGGCGTACCCGGCGGCGACGGTCTGCGGCGCGGACGTGTCCGGCACCCGTGCCGCGCGGGCCGGCACCGCGACCAGCAACACGGTGATCAGCGCGCCGGCCGTGGCACCGACCGCCAGGCCGAGTTTCCGCAGCGGGCCGCCGGGCTCCTGGGCATCCCCACCCCGCAGCCGGTGGGCGCAGATCGCACCGGCGACCACCGAGGTGGCGGAGATCCAGGTGGCCCAGGCGAGGCTCGCCACCCAGGTCGCTTCGACCTGGGCGGCACCGGCCGGCGTCCAGTTGATGATGCCCAGTCCGTAGCCGAAGCCCAGCTGCGCGGCCCCCGTACCGGCGGCGACGCCGAGCGCGGCGGTGATCGATACTCCCCAGCCCCGTCTGGCCATGCCGGGGAGCGTAGCGTCCCAGGGTCGGTGCGGCGAGTCGTGCGAGAACGATCGGCCGTGCGACGGCTGGGCGGCGCCGGATACGGTCGCCGGTGGATGAGGCGGTGGACGCGATGACGGACGACGGGTACCCGGACCGACAGCCCGGGGCGGGCGACGAACCGGGGCCGGACCGGACGAGGCTGCTCCTGGGTGGCGGCCTCGCGATGGTCCTGTTGGCGGTGATCGGGGCGAGCGGCGGCTGGATCCTCGCCGGGGAGGCGGAGCCGACCACGCCGCCGGATGCCGGCATGACCACCCTGGCGCCGCCGAGCGATGACGCCACACCGAGCGCCGCGCCGGCCAGCACGCCGCAGCAGCGCCCGACCGGCGTACGGACCACCACGGCCGCCGGACTGACCGTGCCCGAACTGGTCGGCACCGACTTCGCACAGGCCCGGCGGGAGTTGCGGGAACGCAGGCTCGGCTGGCGGCTCGTCTTCGGCGCCGGCTCGGGCCGGAGCGTCCAGCGCACCGCTCCCGAGCCCGGTACGCCGGTCCGTCGCGGCACCACGGTCACCCTCTGGGTCGCCGGTCCGGCGCCGGCCCTGCCCGTACCGGACCTGATCGCCCAGGACTGCGGCGACGCCGCCGACGACCTGGTCGAGGCGGGCCTCTACCCGCGTTACCGCACCAACCTGCGCCGAGGGCCGGTCACCGCCCAGGACCCGGTCGCCGGTGCGACCGCCCGGTGGAACGACCAGGTCACCCTGACCTGCGGTGACGAGCCGACGGCTCCGGACGCCACCCCCTCCGTGAAGCCGTGACCGGAGGCTCGCCGCGCTGATGCCTGCCGATGGCCCCCCGGACCGCTACCGTGGACGGTCGAGGGCCAGGGCGCCCGTCCCGGTGGGGAAAGGACGTGCCGTGAGCGACGACCACCAGGAGCCATCCGCCGGGGATGCCGACGCCACCCGCCCGCTGTCGTTCCGCCCGGCGAGCGGCGATGACGCGGACGCGACCAGAGCGGCCGACCCGGACGCGACCCGAGCCGTGCCGGGCCCCGGCGGCCCGGCCGGGCGCGACCCGGTGGACGTCACCCGTCCACTGCCCGGCGGCGGCGGGCCGGCTGTCCCGGCGGCCTGGTCGGGGCGGGCGGGGGTGCCCCCGCCACGGCCGGCCGGCTATGCCGAGCCCGGCACCGAGTGGTACGCCGAGGAGCAGGCCGATCGTCGCTGGTGGATGCCGATCCTGCTGGGCGTCCTCGCCCTGGCGCTGATCGCGCTGATCGGGTTGGGCGGCTGGCTGTCGTTGCGCGCGACGGAGCGGGACCCCGGGCCGGCTCCCACCTCCCCGGCCGTGCCGAGCACCGCCCCGGAGACCAGCGCCGCGCCGACCACCACCGCGCCGAGTACCTCGCCGGCGACCACCCCACCAAGTACCCCACCGGCGACAACGGCCACCCCGGTGGCGATGCCGCCGCTGGTGGGGCTGCCGGAGGCCACGGCCCGGGCGCTCCTCGACCGGCTGGACGTGCCCTACCGGGTGGAGCGGCGCACGTCGGAGCGGCCGGCCGGCACGGTGATCGAGAGCGACCCGGCGGCCGGCCAGCCGGTCGCCCCGGGTGATGAGGTCACGATCGTGGTGGCCGAGGCCGGTACGCCGACGACCGGCGCGAGCACCGCGACGCCGGGCCGGACGGTCACGCCGACCCCCTGACCGTCACCACTGGCGGCGTCTGGTGCCGACCAGACCCAGCCCGGCCAGCGAGATGGTGAGGCCGAGCAGCCCGGAGTAGAACAGCGACCGGCTCAGGCCCGTGGTGTCCCGTACGCCGCCGGCACCGGCCAGCGTCTCCTCCCCGGCACCGCCGCCACCCGCCTGGTGTGGGGTGGGCGTCGCGTCGGCGTCGTTGCCGAGGGCGGCGGAGCCCGGCGTACCGGCCCAGCCCGGTTCGTCCTCCGGGTCGGTGTCCGGCCCGGGGTTTTTGCCGGCCACGGTGATCTCGGGAGCCGGTACCGGCTCGGTCAACTGTTCGGTGGCGGAGAAGGCCGGGTGACGGACCACGAGCGCGAGTGCGGTCGCGGCGCCGAGGAGTGCGAGGAGCCCGAGGGCGTAGCCGACAGGGGACCGGTGGTGCCGCCGCGCGGCGGGCAGATTGACCATGACCATCCCAGGTTCAGGGTCCGGGACGCGCGGGGTGGAGACTTTGCCGGGGTGGGCGTACCGATTCTATGGCGGCGGCCCACTCCCCGGCCGGTCAATCGCGGGGTCAGCCCACCCGGACCGGGGTCCGGACGACCGGGCGTCGGGCCCGGACGGTGTGCTGACGCGGTGCCGGGGCGGCCTGCAACTGCCGCAGCCCCGCCTGCTGTACGAAGATCGACCGCCGGCTGACCGCGTCCCCCGCCGCGTTCAACTCGTAGCCGTCGAGCCAGAGCCAACCGTCGTAGGTCGGCCAGTCGATCACCCGGATCACCCGGAACATGATCGGTCGAAGGAACTGGACACTCGCCGCGCGATTCACGTGCAGTACGTCACCGGAGCGGGGAAGCACATGGGCTCCTGGAAAGGATCGGCCGGCGGGCGTGCCGGCGAAGGCTGATCGGGGGACAAGTCGGCCCTGGTGACGGGGGTCGCGCCTCGTGGACCGGCTGATCAGGTTGTTCGGTGGTGGTCGGGCCGTGCCCGCGGTCGCGGGTCGCCACCCGACCAACACCCGGCTGCTCCCGGTTACCGCTCCCGCCGCCGCAGCCAAACTGGCGTGCAGCGGCGAGGTCATTACCCCGGGGCAGGTCGCGGGGCGCGGGACGGCTCCCCTCCCGCCGTCCCGCGGCCCGTGGGGTCACCACGTCGAGAGATCATGCGGAGACGGTGAGTAACCCGTGCCATATCGACAGAGTGCACCAGGGAAGTGCTTCATGCAAGTTGCACGTCGAGTTTTGCCGATACGCGAGCATGACACGTGAACGTGACGCTTGAAGCCTCCGGTGCCGGGACGGCACACTGGACGCCGGTTTCGCCCGTCGCGGCCGGTCGACGACCGGCACCACCCCTGCCGCGAACGATCGCCCGCCGTAAGCCGGTCGCGCCCCCGGCGGGGGTCGAACCGGGCGCGGTCGACCGGAGGTAGTCGGGTGAGCGCGAGGAATCGTCATCCCCGTCCAGCAACCCGCGGAGCGGTGTCGTGACTGAGCGACGCAGCCCCACCATCCGGCGTCGACGCCTGGGGGCGGAACTCCGCCGCCAGCGGGAGGCCGCCCGCATCACCATCGAGACCGTGGCAGAGCAGTTGGAATGCTCGGCCTCGAAGATCTCCCGCATCGAGACCGGTCACACCACCGCCACCCCGAGGGATGTGCGGGACATGCTCCGCATCTACGGGGTGGTGGGCGCCGAGAGCGACGAGCTGGTGCAGATTGCCCGCGAGGCCCGGCAGAAGGGCTGGTGGCATCCGTACAGCACGGTGCTGGTCGGGGCGTACGTGGGGCTGGAGGCGGCGGCCAGCTCGATCCGGGCGTACGAGCAGCAGGTCGTGCCGGGCCTGCTGGAAACCGAGGAGTACGCCAGCGCAATGATCCGGGCCGCGCGGCCGGACTTCAGTGCGGATCAGGTCGCACAACGTGTCCGTGTCCGTCTGGGCCGTCAGTCGTTGCTGACTCAGAACGATCCGGTCGATCTGTGGGTGGTGCTCGATGAGGCGGTGTTGAGCCCAGGGCTACTGCAAGATCGAGATATGACCGGTCTGCCGGCTTCGGGGTAGTCACGCCGGTTGCGGCTGTTACATGAGGTAGAGCGCGGTCTTCGGCTGATCATTCAGGTGTCTAGGCCAAATGATCGAACTCGAGGACCGCGCTCGTGGAGCCATCATCGTTGATCGGCGGGCTGTCCGCACGCCTGCACCGCGTGTCGGATGATCCGCATCGTCATGCCGCCGGCCTGTTGCAGGCTCTGGCCCGGGTACCCGACCCGCGTGACCCACGTGGCCGGGTCCATTCGTTGCCCAGCCTGCTCACGGTCGCGGTGAGCGCGGTGGCTGCCGGGCAACGTTCGGTGTCGGCCATCGGTGAGTGGGCGGCCGACCTGCCGGTATCGACACTGGACCGGTTGCAGGTCGCTCGGGATCGGTTCACCAACGCCTATCTGGTGCCGAACGCGTCCACGATCGGGCGGGTCCTGGCGCGTGTCGACGCCGATGCTCTGGACACGGCGATCGGCCGGTGGCTGATCAACCGGACAGCCGTCACGCCGGCAGTGGGCCGTCGGGCCATCGCTGTGGACGGCAAGACGTTACGCGGCAGCGGCCGCCCCGGCGGTCAGGTCCACCTGCTCGCCGCGTTGGACCAGCACACCGGCGCGGTGCTCGCCCAGACCGGCGTCGACGGCAAGACCAACGAAATCACCCGGTTCCAGCCGCTGCTGGACGACCTCGACCTGACCGGTGCCGTCATCACCGCGGATGCCCTGCACACCCAACGTGAGCACGCCCGCTGGCTGACCGAGACCAAACACGCCGCGTACCTGTTCACCGCGAAGAAGAACCAGCCGCGACTGTACCGGCAGCTCAAGGCCTTGCCCTGGGCCAAAATCCCGGTCCTGGACGAAACCAGCAGCCACGGTCACGGCCGCCGCGACATCCGAGCGCTGCAAGCAGTCACCTGCCTCGGTCCCCTCGCGATCGACTTCCCGCACGCCAGCCAGGCCCTACGAATTCGCCGGCGCCGGTACAACCAGGCCACAGGACGGTGGTCCACCGTCACCGTCTACGCCATCACCAGCCTCGGCGCAGCCGAGGCCCGGCCTGCCGACCTGGCCGACTGGCTACGAGGACACTGGCTGATCGAGGCCCTGCACTACCTGCGTGACGTCACCTTCGGCGAGGACGCCAGCCAGGTCCGCACCGGCAACGCCCCACAAGCTATGGCCGCCCTCCGCAACACCGTGATCAGCCTGCTCCGGATGGCCGGCGTCACCAACGTCGCCAAAGCCCTACGCCACAACAGCCGAAACCCGGACCGGCCACTACAACTCCTCGGAATCACCTGAACCGCTCAAATCCCTACCTTGCAGAAGCCCTGGTGTTGAGCCGGCCGGTGGGTGGCGACGTGGTGATGCGTGGCCAGCTCAAGCGGCTGGTGGAGGTGGCCGAACTGCCGAACGTGACGTTGCAGGTCCTGCCCTTCGAGGTGGGCGCGCACGCCGGCATGGACGGGACCTTCACGATCCTCAGCTTCCCCGAAGCGAGTGATCCCGATGTCGTGTACGCGGAGAACGCCACGGGTGGGCTCTTCCTTGAGAAGAGCGACGAACTACAGAAGTACAGCTTCATCTTCGATCACATTCGAGCAGCGGCCATACGCCCGGAGGAATCCATCGCTCACATCGCAAAACTGGCAGAGGAGCCGTTGTGGAAATGGCGACCAAGAAGTTCCCCGTAGACCTGACGCAGGCGACCTGGTTCAAGAGCTCGAAGAGCGGGCCGAACTGTGACAACTGCGTGGAGGTCGCGTACGTGACCGGGGCGGTCGGCGTTCGGGACTCAAAGGACAAGACGGGCCCGGCCCTGGTCTTCGCCCCCGGCGACTGGCACGCTTTCGTCGCCGGTGCCAGGGACGGAGCCTTCGCCCGGGCTTGATCCGGCGACCCGGACCGTGAACGTGGTCCCGCCCGGCAACGTGGCCGGGCGGGACCATTTCGTGTGCCCCGGCCGGGTCGGTCGGGCCCACCCGTCGCCACTTCCGTTCCGCCTCGTTGAACCGCACGGATCGGCAACCGAATGAGGTAGGCGAGACGGATGACGACGATCGGTTCAGAGAATCTCACCAACGGCCCGGGAAAGCCGGAGCGGTTCGGCGGCAAGTACCGCGGGGCGCGCCGGGACACCGTCCTCACCGAGGTGGGCTCGGCCGACGCCGAGATCGGCGGTCGGGAGGCCAGTCCGGAGCAGGCATCCCCGCCGCTCACCCTGCCGTCCCTGGATCCCAATCCGCTCACCGAGCCGTCGTTCCCGCCGACCGGCTGGCCGTTGGAACAGGGCGAGTCCCTGATGGACCATCCGCTGCTGCGCGGCCTGCTGATGGAGTTGCCGCCGAGGGGCAGTGTGCCGCCGCCCGGCTGGCTGGACCGCTGGTTCGAGGCGACCCGGGCGATCCTCGAACTGCTATACGTGCAGGGGGCCGGCCGGTCGCGTTGACCCGGTGCTCGCCGGCGGCATGGCACGCTCGGCGAGCCGGTTGTGCCGCAGCGCGTGGCGTACTCCGATCGCGGTGACGCCGAGCACGCCGACGGTGATGGCCGGGCCGGTCACGGCCGGTGCCGTGAGCAGGTCGACGCCCGCCGCCGAGACCACCGCCGGCAGGACGGCGAGCGCGGTCACCTGGATCGGCAGCCCGATCAGCGGGTGCGCCGCGGCGGCCCGTAGCCCGTGCGGTGCCGGGGTCTCGGGCGCGCTGGCGAAGGCGCCCGCGCCGGCCCGCAGGCGCCCGATCCGTCGGACCGTGCAGGCCGTGACGACCAGCGCCGGGCCGGTCGCGAGGGCGAGCCCGCCAGCGGCCCGGTCGACCGCCGTCGTTCCGGCGCTCTGCAGGCCCAGGACCAGGACGGCCGCCGTCAGGACGAGGCCGGTCAGGGTCAGCACGGACAACCATCCGGTACGCCGACGCAGCGCGCGGGCGCGGTCCAGCCGAGGCAGTCCGTCCGCCACGACGCCGGCGGCGGTCCACACGGCGGCGACGGGGAGCAGTACGACGAGCTGGTCGGCCATGTCCCTCAGCCTTGCCCGGATCGACGCTTTCCGAATCCGGGGCGGCACCCCGATTCGTCCCGTACGCCTCCCCGTAGGGGCCATCCCACCGGTGTTATTGAGAAATCGACATGTTCACCCTGTCGAGGTCCTGATCTAGCCTCTTGTCGAATCGGCAAACGTCGATCTTCCTGTGCCTCATCAGGTGGACGGCCGTGCGCCGGTCGGAGGGAGGTAGGGAGATGGGTCTCCCACACAGGTCCGTACTCGTCGGCGTGGCCACCCTGACCATGCTCGCCGCCGCCAGCCCCGCCCTGGCGGCCGAGCCGAGCGGAGTCGTCCGGAACGCCGGTGGCGCCACCGCGGTGACCGACAGCTACCTCGTTGTGCTGAAGGACAGCGCGGTCGCCCCCGGCCGGGTCCCCGAGGCCGGGCAGCGGCTGACCACCCGGCACGGTGGCGTCGTCGCCCGCACCTGGAGCACCGCGCTGCGCGGCTTCGAGGTCCGGGTCGGCGCGGCAGCCGCCGCCCGGATCGCCGCCGATCCCGCCGTGGCGTACGTGGAGCAGAACCACACCGTGTCGATCACCGGCACCCAGGCGAATCCGCCGTCCTGGGGGCTGGACCGGATCGACCAGCGGAACCTGCCGCTGGACAGCTCGTACACCTACCCGAACACGGCCTCGAACGTCCGGGCGTACATCATCGACACCGGCATCCGGACCACGCACGGCGACTTCGGTGGCCGCGCCTCCTGGGGTACGAACACCGTCGACACCAACAACACCGACTGCAACGGCCACGGCACCCACGTCGCCGGCACCGTCGGCGGATCGTCCTACGGGGTGGCCAAGGGCGTGCGGCTGGTCGCGGTCAAGGTGCTCAACTGCTCCGGCAGCGGCACCACGGCCGGGGTCGTCTCCGGCGTCGACTGGGTTACCCAGAACGCGGTCAAGCCCGCGGTGGCCAACATGAGCCTCGGCGGCGGTGCGGACAGTACGCTCGACACGGCGGTCCGCAACTCGATCGCCGCCGGCATCACCTACGGCCTGGCCGCCGGTAACGACAACGGTGCGAACGCCTGCAACACCTCGCCGGCCCGGGTCACCGAGGCGATCACGGTCGGCTCGACCACCAGCACCGACGCCCGGTCCTCGTTCTCCAACATCGGCACCTGCCTGGACATCTTCGCGCCGGGCTCATCGATCACCTCCGCCTGGAACACCAACGACACCGCGACCAACACGATCAGCGGCACGTCGATGGCGACCCCGCACGTGGTCGGCGCGGCGGCGCTGGTGGCCAGCGCCAACCCGTCCTGGACCCCGCAGCAGGTTCGCGACTACCTGGTCGACAACGCCACCAGTGGCGTGGTGACCAGCCCGGGGACGGGCTCGCCCAACAAGCTGCTCTACGTGGTCAACGGCACGTCGAGCAACGACTTCTCCGTCTCGGTCTCGCCGACGTCCGGTTCGGTGACGGCGGGTTCCGCGGTCTCCACCACCGTGTCGACGGCGACCACCAGCGGGACCGCGCAGACCGTGACGTTCTCCGCGTCCGGCCTGCCGACCGGCGCGAGCGCGTCGTTCAGCCCGGCGTCGGTGACCTCGGGCGCCTCGTCGACCCTGACGATCAGCACCTCGGCCAGCACCCCGTCCGGCACCTACCCGGTGACGATCACCGGCACCGCGACCTCCGGCGCCAAGACCACGACGTACACGCTGACCGTGAACGGCACCGGCGGCGGCTGCACCGGCGCCGGCCAGAAACTGGGCAACCCCGGCTTCGAGTCCGGCAACACCGTCTGGACCGCCACGACCGGCGTCATCGGCCAGTACGGCTCCAGCGGCCAGCCCACCCACGGCGGCACCTGGAACGCCTGGATGGACGGCTACGGCAGCACCCACACCGACACCCTGTCCCAGTCGGTGAGCCTGCCGGCCGGCTGCACCACCTACAACTTCAGTTTCTGGCTGCACATCGACAGCTCGGAGACGACCACCACCACCGCCTACGACAAGCTCACGGTGCAGGTCCTCAACTCCTCCGGCACCGTCCTGACGACCCTGGCCACCTACTCCAACCTGAACAAGGCCACCGGCTACAGCCAGAAGACGTTCTCCCTGGCCGCCTACGCCGGCCAGAACGTCACCCTGAAGTTCACCGCCACCGAAGACGTCCTCTACCAGACGTCCTTCGTCATTGACGACACCGCGGTCAACGTGTCCTGAGCCAACCCCTTCCCACCGGCGTCCGGCGGTCACCACTCGGTGGCCGCCGGACGCCGTTGCCGCCCGGGAGGCGCAGGTTTCGGCGTCAGACGTCGAAGGCGGCGGGGCGCTGGGTGGCCGGGGGCGGCGGGGCGGCCTTCCACAGGCCGGTCTTCTGCGCGGCCAGCCGGGCCAGGTAGGCCGGGTTGAGGATGACGTAGCGCCGCCAGAGGCGCTTCGGCTCCAGGCCGAGCCGCCAGAACCACTCCAGCCCGGCGCGCTGCATCCACGGCGGCGGGTTGCGCAGCAGCCCGGCGTGGTAGTCGAACGCGGCCCCGACCGCCATCAGCGGCAAGTCCAGCAGCGGCCGCATGGCGTACGCGAAGACCTCCTGGCGGGGGCAGCCCAGCCCGACCAGGACGAGCCGCGCGCCGCTGGCCCTGATCCGGTTGGCGATCTCGACGTCCTCGCCCGGTTCCATGGACCGGAACTTCGACGGCTCGACGCCGGCGATCTTCAGCGCCGGGAACTTCCGCTCCAGCGCCGGGATCAGCCGGGACAGGGTCTCCTCGGTGGAGCCGTACAGGTAGACCGGCAGGCCCTCGTCGGCGAAGCGGGCGAGCACCCGCAGCGTCAGCTCCGGGCCGTAGACCCGGTCGGTGAGGCCGGCGCCGTGCAGCAGGTTGAGCGCCCAGCGGACCGGCTGTCCGTCGGGGGTGACCACGTCGAACGAGTTGAGCCGGGCGTTGTGCGCCGGGTCGAGCACCCCGGTCATCACGCCGTGCACGGCCAGCGCGGTCAGCGCCAGCGGGTGGCGCTCGTGCGCCGCCGACACGACCGCCTCGGTCGCCCGGGCGTAGTCGGTCGCGTCGACGAGGACGCCGAGCACGTTCCGCTTGGTGCCGGTGGTCATGCCTTCGGCACCCACTTGTCGACGTTCGCCTCGTAGATCTCCCGAAGGATCATCGGTACGTCGTAGGTGATCTTCCAGTCGGGGTAGTGCTCCTCGAACCGGGCCATGCTGCTGACGTACCACTGGTGGTCGCCGGTGCGGGCCTGCTCGACGTAGTTGATGTTCGCCGCGCGGCCGGTGATCTCCTCGGCGATCTGGAACGCCTCGATGTGCGAGGTGTTCGAGTGACGGCCGCCACCCAGGTTGTAGACCTGGGCCGAGCGCGGTGCGCGGAAGAACGCCTCGAACGCGGTCAGCACGTCCCGGGAGTGGATCGCGTCCCGGACCATCTTGCCCTTGTAGCCGAAGAGGTTGTACGTCCGGCCCTCCATCACGCAGCGCATCAGGTACGCCAGGAAGCCGTGCAGCTCGGCGGCCGAGTGGGCCGGGCCGGTCAGCGTGCCGCCCCGGAAACAGGCGGTCCTCATGTCGAAGTACCGGCCGTACTCCTGGACCATCACGTCGGCGGCCACCTTCGAGGCGCCGAAGACCGAGTGCAGCGACTCGTCGATCGACATGTCCTCGGTGATGCCCTGGTGGTAGGGGTGGTCCTCGGGCAGCTCGTACCGGGTCTCCAGCTCGACCAGGGGCAGGCTGTTCGGGCGGTCGCCGTACACCTTGTTGGTCGAGCAGTGGATGAAGGGCGCGTCGATCGCGTGCCGGCGGGTGTTCTCCAGCATGTTGAGGGTGCCGCCCGCGTTGACGTCGAAGTCCGTGTACGGCTCCTTGGCCGCCCAGTCGTGGCTGGGCTGCGCGGCGCTGTGGATCACCACGCCGATGTCCGAGCCGTACTTCTTGAAGACCTGTTCCAGGCCGTCCCGGTCCCGGATGTCGACGGAGAAGTGGGTGTAGGCGTGACCGAGGTCGGCGGCGAGCCGTTCCAGGCTCCAGGAGGTCGAACCGTCCTCGCCGAAGAAGTACCGCCGCATGTCGTTGTCGATGCCGACCACGTCGAGCCCGAGGCCGGCGAAGTGCCGGGCCGCCTCGGAACCGATCAGACCGCCCGAACCGGTCACCAACGCGACAGTCACACGCCACTCCTGGTCCTTGTGAGGCAGGGAAACCACCGGAGCATAACGTGACGTCCGGCACGCCCCGATATGGCGCGAGGGCCCCGCAACGTGCGGAGCCCTCGTGATGGTGGGGAAGGGGGGAGTTGAACCCCCACGCCCTTTCGGGCACACGGACCTGAACCGTGCGCGTCTGCCATTCCGCCACTTCCCCGTGGCTTGACCTGGAACACCGTATCTCATCCCGCTCCCGCCATCTGCGGCGGGGGCGCGAACATATTACGCTGTTCCTGGTCATCGCCACGAGCGATCACCGTTCGTGGCGGACGAAACTGTAGCACGGTCGCAGGGCCGCCCACGAACGGGCCGCCAGCGGCCGGCCGAGCGGCGTGTGAGCTGCGGAGGCGGTGTCCGGATACCATCATTGCCTCGGGACCCGAGGAGGAGCCGGTGAGCGTGCTGCAACGCTTCGAGAAGCGTCTGGAAGGCCTGGTCGAGGGGGCCTTCGCCAAGGTCTTCAAAGGGGTGGTCCACCCCGTGGAGATCCTCAACGCCATGCAGCGGGAGGCCGAGGCGCACAAGGCGATCCTGGCCGGTGGGCGTACGTTGGTGCCCAACCGCTACGTGATCGATCTCTCGCCATACGACCACAGTCGGCTGGCGCCGTACGCTGCGGCGTTGGCCCAGGAGCTGGCCCAGTCGCAGGCGGAGTTCATCGGCGAGCAGGCCTGGACGGTCTACGGCGACGTCATCGTCGAGGTTGAGCGCGGCGAGGGGCTGGACACCGGCATGTTCCGGGTCACCGCGGAGGTCTACACCGGCGGCGACGTCGCCCCGGTCTCCGCGCCCGGCGGCTACGACGCCGGACCGGCCTACCCGTCCTACGACCAGGGCGGCGGCTACGGCCCGCCGCCGGGCCACGGTGGTGGCCGCAACGTCCGGCTGGTCTCCGGCGACGGCCGCACCTACCCCCTCCAGATGGGCTCGACCGTGATCGGTCGCGGTGACCAGGCCAACCTGCGCCTGCCCGACGTCGGCATCTCCCGCCGACACGCCCGGCTGGACTTCGACGGCGGCCAGGTCGTGCTGACCGACCTCGGCTCCACCAACGGCACCATGGTCAACGGCCAGCGCGTGTCCGCCGTCGCGCTCAACCCGGGCGACATGATCCAGCTCGGCACCACCACCCTGACCTTCCGCGTGGACGGCTGACCGTTGCCGGAACTCGTCATCACCGTCGCTCGGTTCGGGTTCCTCATCCTGCTGTGGATCTTCGTGTTCACGGTGGTCGGGGTGATTCGCCGGGACCTCTTCGCGGGGGCCAGGTCGGGTCGGTTGGTGGCCGCGCCACGCGCGGTCGGCGCCTCGACCGGGCAGGCGGCGAAGCCGGCGAAGGTGAAACGGGGCAGGGCCGCGCACCAACTGGTGGTCACCGCGGGCCAGTTGGCCGGCACCCGCATCACCCTCGGGGAATCCCAGATCACGATCGGTCGGGCCGAGGATTCGACGCTGGTGATCACCGACGACTACGCCTCGGCGCGGCACGCCCGGCTCGTACCGCGGGACGGCCAGTGGTTCGTCGAGGACCTTGGTTCGACTAACGGCACGTACCTGGATCGCGCTAAGGTCACCGGACCGACCCCCGTCCCCCTCGGCGTGCCGATCCGGATCGGCCGCACTTCTCTCGAATTACGGCCATGACTCTGACCCTGCGCTATGCGGCCCACAGTGACCGCGGTCTGATCCGAGACGGTAACCAGGATTCCGTCTACGCCGGGCCGCGGCTGCTCGCCGTCGCCGACGGCATGGGCGGCATGGCCGCCGGTGACGTCGCCAGCAACATCGTCATCGGTGCCATGGCGCCCCTCGACGAGGACGTCCCAGGTGACGCCCTCGTCGACGCGCTGCGTTCCGCCGTCGGCACCGCCAACCAACAACTCCGCGACACCGTGGACGCCAACCCGCAGTTGGAGGGGATGGGCACCACGCTCACCGCGACCCTCTTCTCGGGCAGCAAGCTCGGCATGGTTCACATCGGTGACTCGCGGGCCTATCTCCTGCGGAACGGTGAGTTCGCGCAGATCACGAAGGACGACACGTACGTCCAGATGCTCGTCGACGAGGGCCGCATCAGCGCGGAGGAGGCGAGCAGCCACCCCCAGCGCTCGCTGCTCACCCGAGCGCTGGACGGCCGCGACATCGACCCCGAATACAGCGTCCGGCAGGTGCTCCCCGGCGACCGCTACCTGATCTGCTCCGACGGCCTGTCGGGCGTGGTCAGCGCGGACACCATCGCCGACACCATGCGCGAGTACGGCGACCCGCAGCAGTGCGTGGAGCGCCTCGTGCAGCTCGCCCTGCGCGGTGGCGGTCCGGACAACATCACGGTGATCATCGCCGACGCCACCGACCAGGACATCGTCGAGGCGACCCCGATCGTGGGCGGCGCCGCCGCCCGGGACCGGGGCATGGCCACCTCAGCCGACGTCTCCACCCCGGCGGCCCGCGCCTCGGCGCTCTCCGCGCCACGACCGGCCGCGCCCGAGGAGCCGGTCGACCGCGAGGACGAGCCGGAACGCGGGCGGCACCGGCCGCTGCGTACCGCCGCGATGCTGCTCGCGCTGCTGGTCATCCTCGGCGGTGGCGTCTTCGGCGGGTGGAGCTACACCCAGCGCCAGTACTACGTCGGCGCCACCGAGGACGGCCAGCTCGCCGTCTTCCGTGGGGTGCCGGGCCAGATCGCCGGGCTCGACCTGTCGAGCGTGCACTCCAGAAGCACGGCCAAGCTGGACGACCTCACCCTGGCCGCCCAGGAACAGGTCAAGCAGGGCATCCAGGCCAAGAGCGAGCCGGACGCCGAGCGCCGGCTGGCCGAGTTGACGATCGACGACCCGACCAACCCCAACCTCAAGCCGATCTGCCCGCCGAGCCCGACGGCCACGGCGGTCAGCCCGAGCCCGACCCCGAACACGACCGCCGGCACTCCCACGCCGGCGGCCAGCACGGGCGGCAGCCTGTCGGTCACCGCCACGGCGGAACCGACCGGCACGCCCGCGCCGACCACCACGCCCGACGCCGTCGCCTCCGACACCGTTCCGCCGGTCGACCCGGCGGGCTGCCGGTCGGGGGAGTGAGCGTCGGCTCGACCCCGAGGATCCGACCGTGACCGCAGCCGCCGTACCGGCCAGCTCGCCCGCCTCGACGGGCGAGCAGCCGGGCGTACGCCTGGCCCGGTCCCGGCGTAACGCGGAGCTGTCGCTGCTGCTGCTCGCCATGGTGCTGGTGGCGGCGTACGGGGCGACGGTCGAGGCGAACGTGCTGGACACCGTCACCCCCGACTTCTGGGTTCCGGCCGCCGTGCTGGGGCTGGTCTTCCTCGGCCTGCATCTGGTGATCCGCTGGCTGGCACCCTTCGCCGATCCGGCGCTGCTGCCGGCGGTCGCCCTGCTCAACGGCATCGGGGTGGGCTTTCTGCGCCGCTACGACCTGGCGAAGGCCGACCCGGCCGACCGGGAGAGCCTGACCATCTTCGCCGGCACCGGTGGCCGGCAGTTGGCCTGGACGCTCGCCGCGGTGGTCCTGGCCGCCGGGCTGCTGGCGATCATGCGGGACCACCGCTCGCTCTCCCGGTACGCGTACACGCTGGGGCTGGCCGGCGTCGTGCTGGTGATGATCCCGGCGGTGCTGCCGGCCCGCTTTTCTGAGATCAACAACGCCAAGCTGTGGATCCGGTTCGGCGGGTTCCAGATCCAACCGGGTGAGTTCGCCAAGCTCGCCCTGCTCGCCTTCTTCGCGTACTACCTGGTCCGCAAGCGTGAGGTGCTCTCGTTGGCCAGCCGGCGGGTGCTCGGCATCGACTTCCCGCGCGGCCGGGACCTCGGCCCGGTCCTCGTGGTCTGGATGATCAGCATCCTGGTCCTGGTCTTCGAGAAGGACCTGGGCACCTCGCTGCTCTACTTCGGCATGTTCGTGGTGACGCTCTACATCGCCACCGAGCGGGTCAGTTGGCTGCTCATCGGCCTGGTCCTCTTCTTCGGCGGTGCCTACCTGGCGTACGTGCTGGGCAGCACGGTGGGCGGCCCGTTCGCCAACTTCTACCTCCGGGCCGAGATCTGGCTGGACCCGTTCGGCGACCCGTACGACAAGGGTTACCAACTCGTCCAGGGCCTGCTCACGCTCGGCACCGGCGGCCTCTTCGGGGCGGGGCCGGGTGGCGGCCAGCCGACGCTGCTGCCCGAGGTGCAGACCGACTTCATCTTCGCCGGCATCGGTGAGGAGATCGGCCTCTTCGGCCTCTCCGCGCTGCTGGTGATCTATCTGCTGATCGTCGAGCGGGGGCTGCGGGCCGCGCTGGCGGTGCGGGACTCGTTCGGCAAGCTCCTCGCCGGCGGCCTGGCCTTCACCCTGGGTCTCCAGGTGTTCGTCATCGTCGGCGGGATCAGCAAGCTCATCCCGCTGACCGGCCAGACCACCCCGTTCCTCTCCGCCGGTGGTTCGTCGCTGATGGCGAACTGGCTGCTCATCGCGACCCTGCTCCGGGTCTCCGACGGCGCCCGCCGGCCGGTGGCCCCCAGCGGCGCGGCGGCCCGGCCGAGCGGAGGTCCGCCGGAGCAGCTGCACGGTGCCCTCACGGAGGTGATCCGGCCGTGAACGCACCCCTGCGGCGCGTCGGTGTGGTCGTGATGATCCTCTTCGGGTTGCTCTTCGCGAACCTGAACTGGATCCAGGCCTACAAGGCGGACGAATACCGCAACAGCGACTACAACGGTCGGGTCCAGGTCGCCGAGTACGAGCGCAAGCGCGGCAACATCGAGGTCGCCGGCACCGCGGTCGCGATCAGCAAGGACACCGGCGGCAAGCTCCGGTTCCAGCGCACCTACCCGGGCGGCGAGACGTACGCGCACGTACTCGGCTACAAACCGGTCAACAACGCCGACACGGGCATCGAGCGGCTGGAGAACGAGTTCCTCGCCGGGACCAGCGACCAGCTCATCGGTGACCGGATCAAGGACATGTTCACCGGCGAGCAGACCGGTGGCGGCAACGTGCTGCTGACCCTGTCCAAGCGGGCCCAGGAGACGGCGTACAAGCAGCTTGGAGACAACCAGGTCGGGGCGAAGCGGGGCGCGGCCATCGCGATCGACCCACGTACCGGGGCCGTGCAGGCGCTGGTCTCCATGCCCAGCTTCGACCCGAACCCGCTGACCAGCCACGACACCACGGCGGCCGGGGCGGCGTACAACAAGCTGGAGCAGGACCCGAACCGGCCGCTGGCCAACCGGGCGCTCTCCGAGACCCTGCCCCCGGGTTCCACCTTCAAGATCGTGGTTGCCGCGGCGGCGCTGGAGAACGGGGTCACCAAGGAGACCGAGATCCCGGCCGGGCCGAGCTGGACCCCGCCGACCGCGGGCCGGCCGATCAAGAACGCCGCGGCGTCGATCTGCCCCACGGCCCAGGTGACCCTGATGGAGGCGGTCACCAAGTCGTGCAACACCGGCTTCGCCCAGCTCGGCGTCCGGCTCGGCGCCGACAAGGTGAAGGAGAAGGCCCGCCAGTTCGGTTTCGAGCAGGACGACCTCACGGTCGGGCAGCTCGGCAAGGGCGGGCTGCCGGTGGCGGCCAGCCGTACCGGCGACATGCAGAACCCGGACGGCGGCACCGACCCCGCGGCGCTGGCCCAGTCCTCCATCGGGCAGAACAACGTCCGGATGACCCCGTTGCAGGGCGCGCTGATCGCCGCCTCGGTGGCCAACGGCGGCAGCCAGATGCGGCCGTACCTGGTCAAGCAGCTGCTTGCACCGGACCGCACCACCAGCTACTACAACGCCGACCCGCGTGAGTTGCGCCGGCCGGTCAGCGGCCAGGTGGCCAGCGATCTGCGGGACATGATGGTCAGCGTGGTTCGCAACGGCACCGGCCGGAACGCCGCGATCGGCGGCTACACCGTGGGCGGCAAGACCGGCACCGCGGAGTCCGGCCCGGACACCCCCGACCACGGCTGGTTCATCGGCTTCGCACTGGACAAGAACGGCACCCCGGTCTCCGCCGTCTGCGTGGAGCTGGAGCAGGCGGGCAGCGGCGGCAGCGCCGAGGCGGCCCGGATCGCCGGCCGGATCATGGCGGCGGTCATCGCCGACTCCGGGGGCCGCTGACATGCTCAGCCCTGGGGTGCAGCTCGGTAACCGCTACCGCCTCGACGAGCGGATCGCCAGCGGTGGCATGGGTGACGTCTGGCGCGGCACCGACCAGGTGCTCGGCCGTACGGTCGCGGTGAAGAGCCTGCTGCCCGCCCTGCTCGACGAGCCCGGTTTCGCCGAGCGGTTCCGGGGCGAGGCGCGGACCATGGCCACCATCAACCACCCGGGCGTGGTGGACGTCTACGACTTCGGCAGCGACCAGCAGATCGCCTTCCTGGTCATGGAGTACGTCGAGGGCGACGCGCTCTCCTCGACCCTCAGCCGGGTCGGCCGGCTCACCCCCGCCCGGACGATGGCCCTGCTGGCGCAGGCCGCCGACGCCCTGCACGCGGCCCACGAGAAGGGCATCGTGCACCGGGACGTGAAGCCGGGCAACCTGCTGGTCCGGCCGAACGGCACGCTGGTGCTCACCGACTTCGGCATCGCCCGCTCCGACCTGGTGGGTCAGCTCACCGCCGCCGGATCGGTGCTCGGCACCGCCTCGTACATCTCGCCCGAGCAGGCGACCGGTGCGGTGGCCACCCCCGCGTCGGACGTGTACGCGCTCGGTGTGGTCGCGTACCAGTGCCTCGCTGGCCGGCGGCCCTTCGAGGGGGACAATCCCCTCGAAATCGCCATGAAGCACGTACGCGAGACGCCTCGGCCGCTTCCCGCCGACATCCCGCCGCCGGTCAAGGCGATCGTGGAGCGGGCCCTGGCCAAGGATCCCGCGGCCCGCTGGCCCAGCGCCGCCGCCCTGGCCAGCGTCGCCCGGCAGACCAAGCTCGCCCTGTCCCAGCAGGCACGCGGCGGCGGCCAGCCGCACCCGATCTCCGGCGTACCGGCCTCGCCGGCCGCGCCGGCGGCCCGGGCGCAGGTCCCGCCGGCGGCGCGACCGCAGCCCCGCCCGCCCGTGGGCGCGGCCCGCCCACCGGTCGCGCCGCGCCCGACCGCGATGCTGCCGCCCACCCCGCAGCCCCGCCCGCCGGTCGCCCCGCGCGCCGCCGTGGCCGTCCCACCACCCGGGCAGCAGAACCCGCTCGGGTACGCCCGACCGCCGGCCGCCCCGGCCCGTCCCCTGCCGGCCCCGCGTCGGTCCGGGGTCGGCCTGTGGCTGACCGCCATCGTGCTGGCCGTACTGGTCGTGCTCTGCTCTGGCGTGATTTCGTACAACTACCGGAAGAACGCGTCGGCCGGTGCCGGCGCGCTCGCTCCGGTGAGCGTGACCTCCGGCGCGGTGCGGGCGCGCGGAGGGGACGATCTGGTTCGGGCGTCGTACCGTCGTGGGGTACGGCTCCAGTTGGCTGGCGGCGAGACGACGACGAGCGAAGGACGAGAGACGCGATGACAGCGCAGGCCCGCCTGCTCGGTGGCAGGTACCAGGTCGGCGAGCTGCTCGGCTACGGCGGCATGGCGGAGGTGCACCGTGGTCGCGATCTCCGGCTTGGTCGGGATGTCGCGATCAAGATGCTTAGGGCGGATCTGGCCCGGGATGCCACCTTCCAGATGCGGTTCCGCCGGGAGGCGCAGAACGCCGCCTCGCTGAACCACCCGGCCATCGTCGCCGTGTACGACACCGGCGAGGAGACCGCGCCGACCGGCGAGACACTGCCGTTCATCGTGATGGAGTTCGTCAACGGGCGGACCCTCAAGGAGGTGCTGGGCGGCGAGGGCCGGCTCCAGCCGCGCCGGGCGCTGGAGATCTGCGCCGACATGTGCGCGGCGCTGGAGTTCAGCCACCGGCACGGGATCATCCACCGGGACATCAAGCCCGGCAACGTGATGCTCACCCAGACCGGCCAGGTCAAGGTGATGGACTTCGGCATCGCCCGGGCGCTGGCCAGCGGGGCCACCACGATGACCCAGACCAGCGCGGTCATCGGCACCGCTCAGTATCTTTCCCCCGAGCAGGCGCGCGGCGAGGCGGTCGACGCCCGCTCCGACGTCTACGCGGCCGGCTGCGTGCTGTTCGAGCTGCTCTGCGGGCACCCGCCGTTCGTCGGGGACAGCCCGGTCAGCGTCGCGTACCAGCACGTACGGGAGGCGCCGCCGACGCCGAGCAACATCAACCCGGACGTCAACCCGGCGGTGGACGCCATCGTCCTCAAGGCGTTGTCGAAGAACCCGCTGAACCGCTACCAGAGCGCCGGCGAGATGCGGGCGGACCTGCTCCGCGCCGCCGCCGGCCGCCCGGTGCTGGCCACCCCGGTCATGCCGGCCGAGGAGACCATGCCGATGGCGCCGGCCGCCGGGGCGGGTGGCTACCAGACGCAGGTGATGGGGCCGCAGACCCGGCAGCAGATCCCGGCCCGGGTCGGCGACCCGCGCAAGCGCCGGAGCTCCTCCTGGGTGATCGCCACCTTCGCCGGGCTCGGCGTGCTCGCGGTGATCGCCCTGGTCGCCGCACTGCTGCTGAACCAGAAGGGCACCGACAGCGTGCATGTGCCCGGCCTGGAGGGCAAGAGCCAGGCGGAAGCGGTCGCCGCGATCCAGGAGTTGGGGCTCGTCCCGGTGCCCGGCGAGCCGGTGCTCAACAACACCTGCCAGAAGGACACCGTGGTCAGCCAGTCCCCCGGCCCGAATGCGACCCTGGAAAAGGGTCAGAACGTGACCTTCCAGCTCTGCGGCGGCAAAAAGATGGTCGCCATCCCCCCCGTGAACGGCAGCCGGTTCGACAACGTCAAGCAGCAGTTGGAGGGCCTGAACCTCAGGGTCGAACGGGAGGACGTCGACGACAGCCAGGCCGAGGGCACGGTGGTCGATACCAACCCCAAGCAGGGCGCCGAGGTCGCGGAGGAGACCACCATCAAGGTGAGGGTCTCCAAGGGCAACATCGTCAAGGTGCCGGACGTCGTCGGCTGGCCGAAGGACGAGGCGGCGAAGACGCTGAAGAACGCCGGTTACGAGGTCAGGATCCTGGACGGCGACGACGTGCCGCCGGACCAGGCCGGCAAGGTCAGCAAGCAGTCTCCTGATGCCGGCTCGAGCCTGGCGCGGGGGAAGAAGGTGACGATCTACGTGGACGTTCCGCTGCCGGAGGCCACCGAGACCCCGTCCCCGACCGATACGCCCACCGGCCAGCCCACCTCTCCGGGCACCGGCGGCGGTCTTCCCTTCCCGACCTCGCCGCCGACCCGGGAAGCCATCCGGTAGCGCCGAACGCAACATACGCGACGTTGCGGTGATCCGGTCACCCGGACACCGCAACGTCGCGTATGTGGAGTGGATCTCCTGTGGAGAGACCGGGACGATCGCCTCAAGCGGTGGCGAAGGCGGCCCGGCGGCGGGCGTCCACCTCGGCGGCCAGCTCCGGAGCCCGCTCCAGCGACTCCGGGAAGCCGCACGCGGCCAGCCAGTTAGCCAGCATGAGGTGCCCGCCCTCGGTCAGCACCGACTCCGGGTGGAACTGGACGCCCTCGATCGGCAGGGTACGGTGCCGCATGGCCATGACCACGCCGGAGCCGGTCCAGCCGGTCACCTCCAGCTCCTCGGGCAGCGTCTCGGGCAGCACGGCGAGCGAATGGTAGCGGGTGGCGGTGAACGGGTCGGGCAGCCCGGCGAGCACGCCCACCCCGTGGTGGCTCACCTCGGAGGTCTTGCCGTGCAGCAGCTCCGGCGCCCGGGTCACCGTCGCGCCGAACGCCTCGCCGATCGCCTGGTGGCCGAGGCAGACCCCGAAGAGGGGCAGCTTGCCGGCGTACTCGCGGATCACGTCGAGGCAGATGCCGGCGCGGTCCGGGCTGCCGGGCCCGGGCGAGAGCAGTACGCCGTCCGCGCCGAGCCGACCCACCTCGGTGACGTCGATCTCGTCGTTGCGCCGGACCTCGCAGTCCACGCCGAGCTGGCCGAGGTACTGCACGAGGTTGAAGACGAAGGAGTCGTAGTTGTCGATCACCAGGACGCGCATCGGGTCACCTGTTCGGGGTGGAGGGCGGGGCGTTGTTGGTTTCCGTGTCGTACGGGATCTCCTCCTGGGTGGGTGACCCGCTGGGCACGGTGAGCTGCCCGCCGTTGTCGCCGCCCGGTACGCCCGAGTCGTCGGTGATCTGGCTGTCGTAGAAGGGGAGGAGGGGTTCCGCCCACGGGAAGACCACGAACCAGAGCAGGGCGACCGTCGCCGCGGTGAGCAGCATCGAGCCGACGAGCTTCCCGACCAGCCCGAACGGCAGCTTGCGCCAGATCCACGCGTACATCGTCAGCTTCCCAACTCGGCCGGGCGACCCTCGGACTTCGCCGTCTCCTTGACCAGCCGGGCGTGGATGATCAGCCGCTGGTAGTTGTCGAACTTGGGGTTGCAGGTGGTCAGCGTGAGCACCTTCTCGGTCGGCTTCTTGCCTGGCTCGCCGGGCACCGGCGCCAC
This sequence comes from Micromonospora narathiwatensis, assembly GCF_900089605.1. NCBI lineage: Bacteria > Bacillati > Actinomycetota > Actinomycetes > Micromonosporales > Micromonosporaceae > Micromonospora > Micromonospora narathiwatensis. The sequence continues at coordinate 5,443,091 of NZ_LT594324.1, forward strand.
CACCTCGACCTGGGACGGCCTGACGATCCGCTGCTGGTAGACCTGGTAGACGAGCCACTGGGTCTGGGTCTCGACGATGATGTAGTCCCGGTCGGGCACCAGCTCGTCCAGCCGCCAGAAGGTGGCCCGGATGCGGTGCCCGGCGACGGCGAAGTTGCCCATCTCGCCCGGCATGGCGCTCTTCGGGTAGTGGCCCGGGGCGTACCGGATGTCGGCCGGGCTGACTCCCTCGACCACGACCCAGTGCTTGTCGAGCTTGGGAATGTAGAGCCCGGCGACGGGCTTCCCCTCCGCCGGTGGCTTGGGCTTGGGGGTGGGGCCGGTGGTCGGGCCGACCGTCGGGTCGCTGCCTCCCCACTCCTGGGCGAGCTGGCTGTTCAGGTCGTTCTGGTGGGCGTCGACGATCACCGTCTTGCCCCAGATCTCGTACCCGGCGAAGAGCAGCACCACCAGGCCGAAGGTGATCAGCACCTCGCCGGCGGCCCGCACGCCGGTGCGCAGCCGGGAGCCGACCGTGGGCCGGGTCAGCTCGGAGTAGACGCTCCGGTAGCCCTCGCCGGTCTGCTCGGGGCGGAGCTGCACCACCCGCTCGCCGCGCCGGGGGCGTGGCGGCTCGGCCGCGGAGTCGGCCACGTCGCCGTCGGCGGCATCCTGGCGCGGGGGCACGGCACCCATCAGCGCGGTCGAATCGAGGGCCGGGTGGCTCGCCGGCCGACCGGTGACGGCCGGAATCAGGGCGGTCGCCGCCGGATCCGCTGGCGGGACGCCGGGCGGCCCCGACCGGTCCGGGCCGCCGTCGGCCGGGCCGGCCCCTCGGGGTACGCCGGCAGCCGGGGTGCCGGCTCCCCGCGTATCGGCCCGGTGCGCGCCGCGGTCCTCGGCAGGGTGCCCGGTGGCCCCGCGCTCCGGCCGGTTGCCCAGCGTCGGCAGGAAGGCGGTCGGCGCGTCCCCCGGAGCGGGCGGTCGTACCGAGGCGGGCGGGCCGCCGGACGGCCGGGCGGCGGGGTTGCCGGCGGCCCGGCGGCCCGGCGCCTCCCCGAAGGTTTTCGGTCCGGCCGGATCGGCACGGTGGTGCAGTCCCGGCCCGGCGGGATCCGCGCCGATTCCGGGCGCGGGCGGCTCCGGCCGCTGGTCGAATCTCGACGTGGCCGGCTCCGCGCCGAATCCCGGGGCGGCCGGGTCCGGCCGGCGGTCGAAACTCGGGGCGGCCGGGTCCGGCCGGCGGTCGAAACTCGGGGCGGGCGGCTCCGGCCGGCGGTCGAACCGCTCTCCGGGCGCGTCGGCGCGCGGGCCGGGCGCCTCCTCGGGCCAACGGCGGGGCTGCCCGGCCGAGGAGGCGGTGCCAGCGGGGCGCGGGTTCTGCTCCGCGCCCGTCCAGCCGTTCGGCACGGACCGCGTGTCGTATCCGGTGGCGAACCGCTCCCCGGAGGCCGGAGTCGACTGGTGGCGCTCCGCCGGGGCGGGGGCCGTAGCGGGTCGCTCCGCCGGAGCCGGACTCGACGGGTACCACTCGGGGCGCTCCGGCCTGGCGGACGCCGGCGGGCGTGCCTGGGCGCCGGGCCACGGCGGCGGTGGGGCCGGGAAGGAAGTCGCCGGGTCGGTGGCGGGTGGCCGGTACCCGGGCGAGCGCGGTGCGTCCGGTTCCGGCCAGGGCAGGTCGAGCGCCGGGCGGGGCGGGGGCGGCGGGCGGTCGGCGGGCGGGTTGAAGGCAGGTGCCTCACCGCCGGGGTCGTGGTGGCGACCGTCCCGCTCCCGGGAGCCGTCCGGCGTCACCGAAGCGCCTTCGCGGACTGGAGGGCCGTCGAGTCCTCGAACGCCGGCACGGTGACCGTGGTCACGGTCTCCTTGTAGCCGAGCTGGTAGTGGTCGGCCGCTTCCTTGAACACCCGGACTCCCTGGGAGGCGGCGAGCGCCCCCTGGAGGGCGCCGGGGTCACCAATTGCCACGATCTTGAAAGGAGGGGAGTACACCCGGCCATGCAGCAGCAGGGTGTTTCCGACGCAGCGTACCGCGCTGGTGCTGAGCACGCGGACGTTCATGATTGACATGGCCTCGGCCCCGCCCGCCCAGAGTGCGTTCACGACCGCCTGGACGTCGCCTTGATGGACGACCAGGTCATCGTTGCTGGCACCTTTGGGCAGGGGCTGGTCGGCCCGCCGGGCCGCGTCGTTCAGCTCGACGATGATCCCGGTGCCGGTGAGCGCGGTGAAGCCGGCGGCCTCCCGGCTCGCGGCGGCCCGGTCCCGCTGCGCCTTGATCGGGCCGTCGGTGTCGGCCAGGGTCGCGGTCTGCTCCTCGACGTCGGCGCGCAGCTGGGCGGCCTTCGCCTCACTCGCCGCGACCTGCTCGCGCCGGTCCTCGATCAATTGGGTGAGCTGCGGTCGGCGGTCCTCCCGCAGCGGGGTGCCGCCGGCGATGGTCGCGGTCGTGGTGAAAAGCAGCCCCGCCGCAGCGGCGATCAGGGGTACGCCGAGCGACCAGCCGGGCCGGCGCTGCCATGCCCGCCTGGGCAGCAGTACGCTGACCGCCCGCCGGAGGACCTTCCGCCAGGAGGCGGCACCGGACGTGTACTCCACCGGGCGTTCCCTTCCCGTCGTCTCGTTCCGGCTCAGGACGACGCCAACTGGTGGGCTCGACCTGAAAAGTCCCACCCATTTCGGTCACTCCGTGCACCGGCCTGACCCCATTCATGGCCTGGACGGTCAGTCCGGACTACGCTAGCTGTCGAACATTATTGGCCATGGACCGTCGCCCCCGCGCCCGGTTGTCAGGCCGGACGAGGTCGTACCCCCCTCTGGAGAGCGTCGTGCCCAAGTCTCAGGTCCGCAAGAAGAAGGTGTACACCCCCCCGACGGACGTACGTCCGACGGCAACGGCGGCAACGCGCAAGCCTAGCCCGGTCTGGCTGCCGATCACCGCCGTCACGCTGATCGTCGCCGGGATCGCCTGGCTGGTCGTGTACTACCTCTCCGAGCAGGCGTATCCGGTCATGTCGTGGGGTTACTGGAACCTCGCGGTGGGCTTCGGCGCGATGGTCGCCTCGCTGATCCTGCTCTCCCGCTGGCGCTGACCCGGTCGACGGTCGGCCCGGTTCCCAGGCTTCGGCCCGTCGCGCCCGACAGCGCGTACGGGTCTGAGGCCGTCGCGGAGCCGGGCCGCTGACCTGTCTCACCCCGATCGGCCGCCGCTGGGCGGTTCACCACCGCCCGGACATGGACGTAGGTCACGCCCGGACGCCCCTGCCCGGCCGGCGGCGTCCGGTGCACCTAAGGTGTCGGCAGGGCGGCGTGGCCAGGTGCGAGATGTCTCACGTTACTGGTGGGTAACCTTGCGCGTAGGCTGCACTGCATGACCGAGCGGAGCGAGGTCATCGACCGGTCGGGTCGGGGTGGCGGTAGCGGCGGTACGCCGGCCGCGCCCTGAGCCGGTCCCGGCCGCCGAGCCGCTCGACCAGGCAGCAGACCGGGAGGCCAACTCGATGGGCAGCGTCCAGATCGTCACCACGATCCTCGCGGCCGCCATCACCGCGGTGGCGGTGGGGCTTGCGGTACGCGCGGTCATGAAGATGGTGGCCGTCATCCGCCTCGGGCAACCCGCACCGGAGCGGTTCACCGACAAGGGTGCCCGCACCACGAAGATGCTGGTGGAGACCGCCGGTCACACCCGCATGCTGAAGTGGAGCGTGATCGGTGCCGCGCACTGGTTCGTGATGGTCGCGTTCATCGTGCTGTCGCTGCTGGTGCTCGAGGCGTACTTCGAGGTGGTCACGCCGGGCGGCGGGCTGCCGATCATCGGTCCCTGGACGGTCTTCGGCCTGGCCACCGAGATCATCGGCGTGTTCGGCCTGGCCGGCATCCTGGTGCTGATGGCGATCCGGCTGCGCAACCGACCCGCCCGACCCGGCAACCGGTCCCGGTTCACCGGCTCCACCATGTGGCAGGGCTACTTCGTCGAGTGGGTCGTGCTGCTGGTCCTGATCTTCGGCTTCCTGATCCGCGGCTTCAAGGTCGCCACCGACCACTTCGAGTACCCGGTCTGGGCCACCCCGGTCAGCCACGCCCTCGGCAACGCCCTCCCGGCCTGGGCGGCCGGCGTCAGCGTCGCCGCCCTCATCAAGATCGTCATCTCGATGACCTGGCTCATCGTGATCTCGCTGAACGTCACCATGGGCGTCGCCTGGCACCGCTTCCTGGCCTTCCCCAACATCTTCTTCAAGCGCGAGCCGGAGAAGGCGGCCGGGTCCGGCCTCGGCCCGCTCCGGCCGATGACGAGCGACGGCAAGCCGCTCGACTTCGAGGAGGCCGACCCGGAGAAGGACCAGTTCGGCGTCGCCCAGGTCGAGCAGTTCACCTGGAAGGGCCTGCTGGACTTCAGCACCTGCACCGAGTGCGGTCGCTGCCAGTCGCAGTGCCCGGCCTGGAACACCGGCAAGCCGCTGTCGCCGAAGCTGCTCGTGCTGAGCCTGCGCGACCACGCGTACGCGAAGGCCCCGTACCTGCTGGCCGGTGGCGGCAAGGACCTGACCGGCGAGGAGAAGGCCAGCCAGGAGCAGCTCGCCAACGTCGATGTGCTGGCTCTCGCCGAGGCGGACCGGCCGTTGATCGGCACCGCCGAGGAGGGCGGTGTCATCGACCCGGACGTGCTCTGGTCCTGCACCACCTGCGGCGCCTGCGTCGAGCAGTGCCCGGTGGACATCGAGCACGTCGACCACATCGTCGACATGCGCCGCTACCAGGTGCTGATCGAGTCGAGCTTCCCGTCCGAGGCCGGCGTCATGCTGCGCAACCTGGAGAACAAGGGCAACCCGTGGGGCGCCCCGCAGAACACCCGGGAGGACTGGACCAAGGGCCTCGGCTTCGAGGTGCCCCGGGTCGGCGAGGTCGAGGACTTCGAGTACCTGTTCTGGGTCGGCTGTGCCGGCGCGTTCGAGGACCGGGCCAAGAAGACCACCCGGGCGGTCGCCACGCTGCTCAACGAGGCGGGCGTGACGTTCGCCATCCTCGGCGAGGGCGAGACCTGCTCGGGTGACCCGGCCCGCCGGATCGGCAACGAGTTCGTCTTCCAGATGCTCGCCCAGCAGAACGTCGAGACGCTGAACGAGGCGTTCGAGGGCCGGGAGAAGAGCAAGCGCAAGATCGTCGCCACCTGCCCGCACTGCTTCAACACCCTGGGCAACGAGTACGGCCAGCTCGGCGGCGAGTTCGAGGTGGTGCACCACACGCAGCTCCTGGCCCACCTGGTCGCCACCGGCAAGCTCACGCCGGTGCAGCCGGTCGACGGTGGCGTGACCTACCACGACCCCTGCTACCTGGGCCGACACAACCGGGTCTTCACCCCGCCGCGCGAGGTACTGGGCAGCGCCATCGCCGGCGGAGCCGGTGGTGGCCAGGGCGGCTCGGCGCCGGGTTCCGGTGCGGGGCGCGACAGCGGCCTCATCGAGATGCCGCGTAACAGTGAGCGCTCCTTCTGCTGCGGCGCCGGCGGTGCCCGGATGTGGATGGAGGAGAAGATCGGCAAGCGGATCAACGTGGACCGGGTCGAGGAGGCCATCTCCACCGGGGCGAAGACCATCGCGGTCGGCTGCCCGTTCTGCTCGACGATGCTCACCGACGGGGTCAACGGCAAGGGCGCCGGCGAGCAGGTCGAGGTGATCGACGTTGCCAGCGTGCTGCTCCGCTCGGTCAAGCCGGAGGCGCCCACGGGCGACAAGGAGGCCGAGCCGGTCGCCGGCTGAGGCGTACGCCGGGACGACCTGGACCACGACGGCGGTGGCGCCCCCTGAGGGGGTGGCCGCCGCCGTCCGCGTCTGTCAGGTGCTCGCCACGAAGGCGGCCGTGGTGGCCGCGGTGGTGGCGATCAGCAGCGCGGCCTGCGTCTGCTCGATCGCCTTCTTCGTCGCCGCCGACGCCCAGTCGCCCGCGGCGATCTCGTCGAGGCGGGACCTCAGCCGATCCTTCGGCACCTCCGGGAAGAGACGGCGGTCCAGGCCCACCGCCCGGGTCAATGCCAGCAGCCCCGCCGTGTGGGCGTCCACCGGGCCGTCGCCCAGCAGCGCGGCCGTCATCCGCTGCCGGGCCGCCGCCTCCGCGGGCGGCTGTCCGCCGTCCGGGGACGGATAGCGGGTACGCGGGAAGACCCAGAGCACCCGGTCCGCCTCCCGGCGCAGCACGCCCGCCGCGACGAGGCCCGTCAGCACCTCGTCGGCCAGGCTCTTGGCCAGCCGGGGGATCCAGTCCCTCGGGCTGCGTCGCCGACCGTCCGCGCCGATGGTGGCGAGAGCGGCGTCGAGCAGTGGTTGCCCGGTCGGGGTGGAGTCGCGGACCACGAGCCGGTCGTCGGCCAGGTCGACGCGCCGGGCGAGCGTCAGCTCGACCAGCACCGCGCCGGCCAGGCCGTGGTCGAGGGCGGGGCGGCCGAGCCGGTTCACCCCGGCGTCGTCGTACGCGAGCAGGACGAGTTCGTCGGCGAGGGTGAGTCTTTCCATGCCGACCACGCTACGTCCGGGTCGCCAGGGCGCCCGTCGGCGTACTCGTGCCCTGGGCGGACCCGTGGGAGAATCCCGTCCGAGGTGAGGCGATCATCGATGCCCTGTTGGTCACCGCGGTGTTGCCCCTGGTCGGCTTCGTCCTGCTGACCGTCGGCAACGCGTTCTTCGTCGCGGCCGAGTTCGCCCTGGTCACCGTGGATCGCGCGGAGATCGACCGGCGGGCCGGCGAGGGGGACGGCCGGGCCGCCACGGTACGCCGGGCGCTGCGCGAACTCTCCTTCCAGCTCTCCGGCGCCCAGCTCGGTATCACCATCACCGCACTGCTCACCGGTTACCTCGCCGAGCCGGCCCTGGCCCGGCTCTTCGCCCCGGTGCTGCGCCCGCTGGGCGCGGACCGGTTCGACGGGCTGCTCGCGCTGGCCCTGGCCACGCTGATCTCCATGCTCTTCGGTGAGCTGGTGCCGAAGAACCTGGCGCTGGCCCGGCCGATGCCGGCCGCGCTCGGCACCGCCGGCCCGATGCGGACCTTCTCCCGGACGTTCGGCTGGCTGATCCGGTTGTTGAACGGCGCGGCCAACCGGTTGGTCCGCCGGCTCGGGGTGGAGCCGCAGGAGGAACTGGCCAGCGCCCGGTCCCCCGAGGAACTGGGGCTGCTCGCCGCGATCTCGGCCCGCGCCGGCGCGCTGCCGCCCGACACCGCGATGCTGCTGCGCCGCACGATCCGCTTCGGCGACAAGCGGGCCGCCGAGGCGATGACCCCCCGGGTGGACGTGGTCGCGCTGCGCGCCACCGCCACGGTCGCCGAGCTGCTGGACCTGTCCCGGGAGACCGGCCGTACCCGGTTTCCCGTCTACGAGGAGACGCTGGACCTGGTCACCGGGGTCGCGGGGGTGCCGGACGCGCTCGGCGTGCCGCTGGCGGACCGGGCGACGACGACCGTCGCCGCGGTCGCCCGCGAGCCGGTGTTCGTCCCGGAGAGCCTCGACCTCGACGGCGTGCTCGCGGCGCTGAAGGGCGCGGGCGCGGACCTCGCCGTGGTGGTTGACGAGTACGGCGGCACCGACGGGGTGGTGACCGTGGAGGACCTGGTCGAGGAGTTGGTCGGCGAGATCGCCGACGAGTTCGACCCGGACGCGGTGGACGACCTCGGGCCGGTCGAGCTGACCGTGCCGGGCGGTGAGCGCACCGTCCTGGTGGACGGCGTGCTGCGCGCGGACGAGCTGGTCGAGCAGACCGGCTTCCGGCTGCCCGAGGGGCCGTACGAGACCCTGGCCGGCTTCCTGATGGCCCGGCTCGGGCACATTCCCGCCGCCGGCGAGACCGTCGAGGAGGGCGGGTACGAGTTCACCGTGGTCGAGGTCGAACGGCACCGGATCGAGCAGGTCCGGGTGGTCCGCCCCGAGGAGCCCGGCGACGATGCGTGAACTGCTGGTCGCGGTCCTGCTGCTGCTCGGCAACGCCTTCTTCGTGGGCAGCGAGTTCGCCCTGATCGCCTCCCGGCGTACGGTGATCGAGCCGCTCGCCGCGGGCTCCAAGCGGGCCCGGTGGGCCCTCGCCGCGATGAACCAGATCCCGCTGATGATCGCCGGGGCGCAGCTCGGCATCACGGTCTGCTCGCTCGGCCTCGGCGCGATCGCCGAGCCGGCGCTGGCCCACCTGCTGGAGACGCCGTTCGAGGCGCTCGGCCTGCCGGCGTCCGGGGTGCACCCGGTGGCGTTCGTGATCGCCCTGGGTGCGGTGGTCTTCCTGCACACCGTGGTCGGCGAGATGGTGCCGAAGAACATCACGCTGGCCGGTCCCGAGCCGTCGGCGCTCTGGCTCGGCCCGGCGATGCTGGCGTTCTGCCTGGCCACCAAGCCGCTGCTGCTGGCCATGAAGTGGTCGGCCCGGCAGGTGCTGCGGCTGTGGCGGGTCGAGGCGACGGACGCGGTGAAGACGGTGTTCACGGCGGAGGAACTGGCCGGTCTGGTCTCCCAGGCGCGTACCGAGGGGTTGCTGGACGCCGAGGAGCACGCCCGGATCACCGGTGCGCTGGCCCTGCACAGCCGTACCGCGGCGGACGCGCTGCAACCCTGGTCGACGGTCACCACCGTGGCCGAGGACGTCTCTCCGGCCTCGCTGGAGGTGCTGGCGACCCGTACCGGCCGATCGCGCTTCCCGGTGGTGCAGCGGTCCACCCGGCGGGTCCTCGGCTTCGTCCACGTCAAGGACGTGCTCGGGTACGCGGGCGCGAGCCGCCGGACGCCGGTGCCCGCCGAGGTCTACCGGCCGCTGGCGGTCGTGCCGCCCGACCGTACGCTGGCCGACCTGCTGCTCTCGATGCGCCGCGAGCGACGGCACATGGTCCTGGTGAGTGACGGTCGCCGACCCCTGGGCGTGGTGACCCTCGACGACGTATTGACGGCGATTGTTGGCAGTTGAATGAATACCCTTGGTGTGCAATTGATTGCGCACACGTGATTGAGTGAAACCTCGCCTTGATTCCACCCGGTCGCCTTCCCTAATGTGGGGCACCGACCGCTGTGGTCGTCTGCCTCGACCTTCCCTCTCGCGAGGCGCCCGGCGGTCGGTTGCAAAGGAGTCCGTGCCGGTGGCAACCATGCCCCCTGATCGTCACGCCCGGCGCCAACCCCCCCTCCGACCGGTCGGAGCGCGCCGGGTCGTACGCCGTCTCCTCACCCTGGTCGCGGCCGTCGCGGTCGGCGCCGGGCTGCTGGCGGCTCCGGCGCACGCGGAGCCGTCGGTGGACGAGATCGACGCTCAGATCGACAAGCAGTGGGAACAGCTCGAACCCACCATCGAGAACTACAACAAGGTCCGCGCCCAGCTCAAGGTCAACATGAAGAAGTCGGCGGATCTCGAACAGAAGATGGTGCCGCTGGAGCTGGAGTCCGCCCTGGCGATGAACCGGGTCGGCGACATCGCCGCCCGCTACTACATGACGGGCCCCTCGCAGGAGCTCGGCGCGCTGCTGGTGAGCACCAAGCCGGGCACCCTCGGCGAGCAGCTCGTCATCCTCGACCGGCTGGCCCAGCAGCAGCGCCAGCAGGTCGCCGGCGTGCTCGCCGTCCGCGACAAGTACAACGCCCAGAAGCAGAAGCTGGACGCCCTGATCGCCACCCAGACCAAGCAGAAGGAAGAGCTGGAGGCGAAGAAGAAGCAGATCAACGCCGAGATCAAGCGGCTGACGGCGATGCTGCCGAAGACGTCGATCCGGGCCGAGGGCTGCCCGAACATCGACGGTGTGGTGAGCAACGCCGCGCGTACCGCGATCAAGACGGCCTGCGGCAAGGTCGGCCGCCCGTACGTGTGGGGCGCCACCGGCCCGAACTCGTTCGACTGCTCCGGCCTCACCCAGTACGCGTACAAGGCGGCGGGCATCTATCTGACCCACTTCACCGGCGCGCAGTGGAAGGAGGGCAAGCCCATCTCCCGCGACGAGGCTCGCCCCGGTGACCTGGTCTTCTTCTACAGCGACCTGCACCACGTCGGGCTCTATCTCGGCGGCGGTCTGATGGTGCACGCGCCACGGACCGGAAAGCCGGTCCAGGTGAGCCAGATCAGCTACCAGCCGGTCGCCGGCTTCCGCCGGCCCTACTGACCCGGGTCGCCGGCTACTGACCCCTTTCGCGCTGCACGAAGGCCCCCGGTCCACGCGGACCGGGGGCCTTCGCCTCGTACCGGGTGCCGCTACCGGGGCGCGTCGACCGCCCCCGGCAGGATCTGCACGTCGTCGAGGTTCACGTACATGACCCGGTGACCGAACTGGATCTGCACGTACTGGTTCGCGCCGCGGACGACCGTCCGGTCACCCGGCACCGAGCCGTCGAACGAGACGGCCCGGTAGTATTCGCCCGGCAGGACGCCGCCGACCGCGTACCGCTGGCCCGCCCGGAGGGTGTACTGCAGCGGGGAGATGGCCTGGTACGGGATGGTGGACGGGTACGCCGCCTGCTCCGGGTAGGCGCGCCCGTACACCGGGATGGTGGTCCTGCCCGCCTTGGGGGTCACCACGAAGCCGTTCGCCCACTTCGCCGTCGGCGCCGAGGCCGGGTTGTGGAACCACGCCTTCTGGCCGAGGTACCAGATCGCCGTCCAGTCACCCTGGACGTCGGCGAGGGCGTACGTCTGACCGGCCGAGGCGCGGGCGCCGTGGTCGGAGATGTACATGGTGTTCGGCGCGCCGTTCGGTTGCAGCCCCAGGTCGTTGACCAGCGGCGCGTCGATGCTCGGGGCGGTACGCAGGATCACCGAGGAGGAGCCGCGCAGCGGGCAGGGCGCGGCCGGCGGCGGCGGAGTCGGGACGCCCGGGGGCTGCCGGTTGCAGCCGGTGAAAGCGGGCTGGTTGCTGGCGTAGTCCGGGTCGATGGTCACCAGGCCGGTGTGCGGGGTCCCGGTTCCCTTGAACGGCGCCTTCATCAGGTCGAAGTAGTGCGACCAGTCCCAGTACGGGCCCGGGTCCCAGTGCATCCCGGCCACGTTTCCGGCGGTGATGCCGGGGACGTTGTCGTGGCCCAGGATGTGCTGACGGTCCAGCGGGATCTGGAAGCTCAGCGCCAGGTGCCGGACCAGCTTGGCCGACGTCCGGTACATCGCCTCGGTGTACCAGGTGCCGTGGCCGGCGAAGCCCTCGTGCTCGATGCCGATCGACTTGGCGTTGACGTACCAGTTGCCGGCGTGCCAGCCCACGTTCTTGGCCTTGATGTGCTGGGCGACGTAGCCGTCCACCGAGCGCAGCGTGTAGTGCCAACCCAGGTAGGTCTTGTCCTGGACCAGGCCCACGCTCGGGCCGAAGTAGCCCTCGGTGTCGTGGATGATGATGTACTCGATCTTCTGCTGGGCCGGCCGGTTGCCGAGGTCGTGGTTGCCGTAGTCGCCGGAACCCGGGCCGTACTTCGCGTAGGGCGCGGGGATCCACTCGCAGGCGAGGCGGACCGGGCACTCCAGGCCGTCCGGGCGCTCGGCGCGACGCAGCCCGAGCTTGTGCAGCCCGGACTGGTCCGGCGTCACCGCCGTGGCGGCGAGGGCCACCCGCTGGCCGTCGTCGGTGGTCCGGCTGGCGCCCTGGCCGATCTGGTCGTACACCTCGTCGGCGAAGGCCGCCGCGGCGTCCTCGGTGTCCGCGCCGGAATACCGGGCCACCGCGCCGTACCAGGCCGCCGGCTCGCTGCCGGCACCGACCGGCCCGCCCAGCTCCTGTTGGTACGAGGCGAGTAGCGCCGCGCCGCCCCGGATGTTGGCGAGGGCGTCGGTGCGCAGCGTCTCCTTCGACTCGCCGGTGAGGTCGGCGGCGGCGTCGAGGGTTTGCAGCGACGCCTGCGGCAGCAGGTCGCCGCTCGGTCGCGCCGCGATCGCCGGGTCGAGAGCGAGCGGCCGGGACTCGTCGCCGCGCGGGTCCTCGTCCTCGTCGACGTGGGCGCTGGACGGCGTCGAGGCGACCTGGGCGGCGTCGGTCAGGTGCATCGGGCCGTAGCCGCCACTGGTGCTGGGCTGGCCCGGGTGGGTGTCCCAGCGGGACTCCAGGTACGAGACGCCCAGCAGGACGCTCTGCGGCACGCCGTACTCCGCTGCCGCGGCGGCGTACTGCTGCTGGCGGTCCTGGTTGTCGGTGGTCCCGGCGGTGAGGGGCGCCGCCGCGGTGGGACCGCTGGTCGCGAGAGCGGTGGCCGCCGCGACGGCGGCGGCCAGCAGTATCCGTCTGCGCGATGGCAGGGCTGAGAGGTGCATCGAACCTCCAGATCAGGATGGGGGTCACTGCGTCCTCACCCTGGCCCCGCGTATGGGCTCCGGTCAATAGCTTTCCAGATAACGATGCGTCCCGAAAGAAACCTTCATAGGAGGGTCACGGCGTCGCGGGTTGCGGATTGATAACGACGATCTCTACTCTGATCTGTCGTCGACCGGTAGGTTCACCGCCCAGCCCGGGTGGTGGCGGTCGGACACCGCCGAGTCGCCTCCGGGCGAGCCGGGGACCCAGGTACGTGGGGTGAATCCGCACCGTGGTGCGGTAGGGCGGCTCCCTTCCCGCCCGAACCCGTCAGCTAACCCGGTAGGCGGTCAGGAAAGAAGGAGTACGGAGCCCGGTGGCACACCATGCCCCGCGGCGACCGTCGGTCCGGTCAATCGACCGGTCGGCGGCTACGCCGCGTCCACGCTGGTCCCGCTTCACCACCGCCCTCGCCGCACTGGTCGGCACCGCCGTCGTCCTGACCGGCGGCGCCACGGCCCACGCCGAACCGTCGGTCACCGAGATCGAGCGCCAGATCGATCAGGACTGGAACAAGCTCGAACCGATCATCGAGCAGGTCAACGCCACCCGCGAAGAGCTTGCCGCCAAGCGCAAGCAGGCCGCCGCGCTGGCCAAGCAGATCACCCCGTTGCAGGCCCAGGTCGACGAGGCCCTCGGGCAGGTCGGCGGACTCGCCGCCGACGCGTACAAGGGCAACAACATCTCCACGGTCAACGCGCTGCTGGGCAGCCGGTCGCCCGGCGAGATCGTCGACAGCCTTGAGCTGCTCGACCGCTTCGCGCACCGCCAGCAGCAGCAGGTGCAGGCCGTGGCCGAACTGCGCGACCAGTTGGCCGCGAAGAAGAAGCCGCTGGACGACATGATCGCCCAACTGGCCCGTACCGAGGCCCAGCTCGCGGCCAAGAAGAAGCAGATCGACGCTGAGATCGCCCGGCTGCAGAAGCTGCGGCTCAAGGTGTACGGCAACGGTGGCGGCGGCCCGCTGCGCCCGGCGCCCTGCCCCGCCGGTTACCCGGGTGGCCCCGCCGGGGTCGCGGTCAAGTTCGCCTGCGCCCAGATCGGCAAGATCTACGTCTGGGGTGCCGCCGGCCCGGACCATTACGACTGTTCCGGCCTGACCATGGCCGCCTGGGCCAAGGCCGGCGTCTCGCTGCCGCACAACGCCCGGCAGCAGCACGACGTCACCCGGCGGGTGAGCCGCGGCGAGTTGCGCGCCGGTGACCTGGTCTTCTACTACGGCGACCTGCACCACGTCGCGATGTATGTCGGCGACGGCTGGGTGGTGCACGCCTCCCAGGCGGGCAAACCGATCACGATGAAACGCGTCGACGACGGCCAGATCAACAGCTACGGCCGCCCCGGCTGACCGGTCCGCGAGGGCTCCCACGTTCGCGGGAGCCCTCGCGCCGTGCTCAGCGGGTGGGCCAGGTGCGCCAGTTCTGCCACGACCGGCTCGGCGTGGGTCCGCGCTGCCCCTGGTAGCGCGAGCCGTAGACCGCCGAGCCGTACGGGTGCTCGGCCGGCGACGAGAGCCGGAAGATGCAGAGCTGCCCGATCTTCATGCCCGGCCAGAGGGTGATCGGCAGGTTCGCCACGTTGGACAGTTCCAGCGTGACGTGCCCGGAGAAGCCCGGGTCGATGAAACCGGCGGTCGAATGGGTGAGCAGCCCGAGCCGGCCCAGGCTCGACTTGCCCTCCAGCCGCCCGGCGAGCTGGTCGCCGAGCGAGATCACCTCAAGCGTGGAGGCGAGCACGAACTCGCCCGGGTGCAGCACGAACGGCTCGCCCTCGGGCACCTCCACCATCGAGGTCAGGTCGTCCTGCTGCACGGCCGGGTCGATGTGCGTGTAGAGATGGTTGTTGAAGACCCGGAAGAGCCGGTCGAGGCGTACGTCGATGCTGGACGGCTGCACCAGCGCGGGCTCGAAGGGCTCCAGCGCGAGCGTGCCCGCCTCGATCTCGGCGGCCAGGTCGCGGTCGGAGAGCAGCATCCGAACACCATAGCGACCGGTACGGGTGACCTGCGTGTCGGACTGCACACTCGTACACGTGTTCGATAGAATGTCCGCATGGCTTCCTGGTCCGAATTCGCCGCCGACGAGCCCCGACTCGCCGACGAGATCCGCCTTCTCCTGCAGCAGTACGGGCCGGGCTTCGGCTACCTCGCCACGGTCCGCGCCGACGGCGGTCCCCGGGTCCACCCGGTCTCCCCGGTCATCACCGACGAGGGGCTCTACTGCTTCGTCATCGAGTCGCCCAAGCGCCGCGACCTCGAACGCGACGGCCGCTACGCGCTGCACTCGTTCCCGCCGGAGGAGCGCGACGACGAGGCGTACGTCGCCGGCTGGGCCCTTCCGGTTACCGACCCGGTCACCGTGGCCCGGGTGGCCGCGCTTGGCCGGGCCGCGCCGCAGGTCGACTGGCGGCTGTTCGAGTTCACCGTCGACGTGGCGATGCTGACCCGGCGCGACCAGGCGACCCACCTCGGGGCGACCCACCTCGGGGCGGGCCGGCCGCAGGTGCGGGTCTGGCTCGACCCGCGGGCGGCCGGCCCGACGCGGCGGTCCGACGTGGCGTCGTCCGAGGCCCGGCGTGGCCGCCACGGCTTCGACACCCGTCGCCCGGCCGCCTGAGCCCCCCAAAAGCCGGTGCCGGCCCCGTCGTCGGACGGGACCGGCACCGTTTTGCCGTGCTGTGCTGGAGCCGTTACGCCGCGCGGTAGGCGTTCCAGGCGCTCAGCATCCGGCTGGCCTGCCCGGGCGTGAACTCGTACATGCACGAGTCGTAGGTGTAGTCCATGAAGTTGTGGATCGGGTCCAGGCCGGGTGCGGTGCAGGTGTCCCGCCCGGTCGGGCACTGGTACGCCGGCGACGCCTCGGCCGGGGTGTCGCTGACCTGGTCACCCTGGCCGCTGCAGCCGCCCTGGAAGGTGTGGTAGAGGTTCAGCCAGTGGCCGATCTCGTGGGTGCCCGTGTCGCCCTGGTTGTAGTTGGTGGCGGTGCCGCCCGGCAGCGACTCGCTCAGCGCGACCACACCGTCCATCTTGTCCAGGGTCTTCTTCGGGAAGGTCGCCCAGCCGAGCAGGCCGTCGCTCAGCTCACCCAGGTACATGTTCAGGGTGTTCTTGCCGCCCTCGCGCAGCGTGGTCTTCATCGACCGCTCCGCAGTCGAGCCGGAGACGATCGGGTACCAGGACGGGTTGGTGACTCGGTTGATCTTCTGGAGCTGGAAGCCGAAGGCGGTCGGGGCGCCGCCGGTGGCCCCGCTGTAGGCCTGGTTCAGCACGCTGATCTGCTGGGTGATCATCGAGTCCGGGATGTTGCCCCCGGCCCGGGTGCTGTCCCGCTGGATGACGTGGACGACGACCGGGATGGTCACGGTCGCCAGCGGCGCGACCCCGGCGCCGACGCGGAACCTGGACCGCTCGGCCAGCGCGGCGGTGAGGTCCGCCTCCCGCTCACGCACCTGCGCGGCGGTCAGCTCGTTCGGGTCGTGCTTGACCTGCGCCCCGGCCTTCACCCGGGCGTCCGAGTGGACGTCGGCCGGCTCTGCGCAGCTTCCCGCCGGGGCGGCGGAGAAGGCCGAAGCGGCCGGGACGACCCCCACCGCGGCGGTGCTGAGCAGCAGCGCGAGGGTCGTCGACGCGACGCCGGCGGTACGCCGGGTCAGCAGGTTGGGACGGAGTCCCATGGGCCCACCTCTTTCTGGCGGCGTGACAGGGGGTGTGTCACGCCGTAGCTGAGAACGTGGAGGTGACGTTACAACCGATCGACACATTTGAAAACGGCCATGTGTTGCGGCCGTGAAACTTCTTCCCGGTTCGATGGGATGCCGTGGTTGCAAGATCGTGTCGGGGGTGGGTTCGCGGCTCGCCGGGTACCTGGGTGCGCGGCGGCGGTGACCTCAGGTACAGTGGTGCCGCCTGCGGGTGTAGTTCAATGGCAGAACATCAGCTTCCCAAGCTGACAGTGCGGGTTCGATTCCCGTCACCCGCTCCACGCGAAAGGCCCTGATCGGGACGCGGATCCCGGTCAGGGCCTTCGGTATTCCGTGCCCAGCGGACCGTGGCCCTGGTGGCCCGATGAGGCCCACCAGGGCTGTCGGCGAGGGGCAACTCCTCGGAACTCACCCGGCGGGCGTCAGGTCGCGTACATGCCGCAGGCCGGGCTGCCCGCCGAGCAGCACCTCGCCGACCGGAACGAACCCGGTACGCCGCAGCACCGCGAGCGAGGCCGGGTTCGCCAGCGCGGCCGATGCGACCAGCCGGTGTAGCCCGTACTCGTCGCGGGCCAGCGCGCAGACGCGGCGTACGCCGTCCTGTGCCACGCCCCGCCCGGCCGCGTGCTCGGCCACCCGGTAGCCCAGCTCGGCGCTGCCCTCGGCGACGTCGACCAGGTTGAACCGTCCCAGCACGGCACCTTCGTCGTCCACCAGGACGTGGAAGTGGCACCCGCCGGTGGCCTGCTCGGCGAGCAGTTTCGCGTGCCGGGCGGTGAACTCGGCGAAATATTCGTCGCCCCGGTCCGGCACCGACCGGGCGAAGTACGCCCGGTTCTCCCGCTCGAAGCGGAACAGGGCGGGAGCGTGGTGGACGTCGAGCCGCTGGAGTTCAGGCATCGCGCCACGCTAGTGGAAACCGCTGTCGCCTACGGCCCCGGCGGGTACCAGCGCAGTTCGACGGTGTTGCCGTCCGGGTCGCGTACGTAGATCGAGGTGGCGTTGCCCCGCGCGCCGAAGCGCGGCACCGGCCCGGTCAGCACGGTGAACACCCCGGAGTCGATCACCTGCTGCCAGTCGAGCGGCTCCACCACCAGGCAGAAGTGGTCGACGTTCGATCCGCTCGGCTCGCCGCGTACCAGGTCGATGATGGTTTCCGGGCTCACGCGTACCGACGGGAAGGGCACCTCCCCGGCCCGCCAGCGGTCGACCCGTACCGGCTCCAGGCCGAGGGTGTCGCAGTAGAAGCCGAGGGAGCGTTCCACGTCGGCGACGGCGAGGACCAGGTGGTCGAAGGCCGTCACCCGTACCGTGCTCATCGCGCCCTCCACGGCGTGGTGGTCCATGGATGCTCCTGTTCTCGAAGGGTCACCCGTCCAGCCTCGTCGTGGTCGTACCGCGGACCAAGCCGCGATCGGACTACGATCGTTGACCCGGATTCAACGGTGGGGGTCGGCGTGCTGGAGCGGTACGAGGTCGAGACGTTCCTGACCCTGGCCGAGGAGCTGCATTTCGGGCGTACCGCCGAGCGGCTGCGGGTGACCACCGGGCGGATCAGTCACGTGGTGCGCAAACTGGAACGCCGGATCGGCGCGCCGCTGTTCGAGCGAACCAGCCGGGTGGTCCGGCTCACGCCGATCGGTGCCCGTCTCGCCGACGATCTGCGTCCGTTGGTGGCCGCGATGGAGGAGGCTGTCGGGCGCGCCGTCGAGGCCGGGCGGGGGCTGACCGGGGAGCTGCGGGTGGCGTTCGTCGGTGAGTCGACCGCGCCGATCCTGCTCCGCGCCGTCGCCCTGTTCTCCGAGCGTCACCCGGACTGCGTGGTGCACGTGCACGAGGCGCCGTTGGCGACCACCCGGTCGAGCCTGCGGGACGGCACGATCGACGTGCTCATCGCGTCGTACCCCTTCGACGGCATGGCGAACGGCCCGGCGCTGCTCCACGAGCAGCGGGTGCTCGCGGTGGCCGCGGACCATCCGCTGGCGGGCGCGGAGTCGGTGTCGCTGGAGGCGCTGGCCGAGCACCCGGTGGTGCAGTACCCGGCGGTGACCTCGGCGGGGTTCAAGCGGGACCGCACCCCGGACCGGACCCCGTCGGGCCGGCCGGTGCCGAAGGGTCCGGTGGGCAACACTTTCCCCGAACTGCTGTCGCTGGTGGCGATGGGCCGGGGGGTGCTGCCGGTGGGCGAACAGACCCGGCGTTACCACCCCCGGCCCGATCTGGCGTACGTGCCGATCCGCGACGCGCCGCCGATCCGTCGCGGACCGGTGTGGCTGGCCAGCAACACCACCGCCCGGGTACGCGAGTTCGTCCGCGCCGCGGTCGACGCCAACCCCGCGCCCGTGGACTGAGCGGCAGCCGCGAGCACTCAACTTACGTTGACGATCAGTGGTTGGAGGTCCTTGCGGGGGAACAGCGCGACGACCAGCAGGGCCAGCGCGCAGGCGGCGCCGATGAGGAACAGCAGCGAGCAGGTCGGCTGCCCGAGCCACTCCCAGAGCGGATGCCAGTTGGGGTGCGGCTCGCCGAGGTGGTGCGGGAACAGCGAAGCCGTGGAGAGCAGCGTCGGCGCCCACCAGAGGAAGAGGGCGATCCCGAGTAGCGGGACCACGCCCCGGCGATCCTCGGTGCGCCGGCTCGCCCAAGCGAACACCAGCCAGGTGAGGACGCCCCCGGCCAGGCCGGCCAGTACGGCGGCGGGCAGGACCGCCGGCGGCGCCGCCCGCTGCACCTCCACCCCGAGGTACGAGTTGTAGCTCGCGTCGTGGAAGGTCGCCCGGAGCACGGTGTCACCCCGGCGGGCCACCAGGGTGGTCTGGACCGGTTGGCTCGCGGTGTCGCAGCTCGCCGAGGCACAGATCTGGAGGATCTCGGTGATCGGCTCGTACACCTGCCAGCCGGCGGCCCGGAGGCGCTGCTGGGCGGTCGCCAGGCTCTCCGCCTCCGGCATCGGTGCGGGGCCGACCGCCGACGCGCTGGCCATTCCCTCCTGGTACTCGCCGCCGTCGCCGATCAGCACCGGCTTCAGCGACTGCCAGGTAAGCGGACTGTTGTAGAAGACGAAGAGGGCCGGGGCGGTCATGATGTCGTCGTCGAGCCGATGGCCCGGGAACGCCTCGGCGAAGACCGCCGCGACCTCGGCCCGGTCCGGTTGCGGCCGGGAGGTCTCCCAGGCGATCCGGGCGGCCAGCGACGCGGTGAACAGGCCGCAGATCAGCGCGGTGAGGACCGCCCAGACGCCGACCGTGCTGCTGGCCGGCCGGCCGAGGCGGCAGCGCAAACCGCCCCGGATCAGGTCGAGCGCCTCCCGTACGGTCGGCCGGGTCCGCCCGGCGGGCGCGGTGTCGAGGAGCAGGCCGAGGATCTCCTCGCCGCGTTCCCGCCGGTACGCCCGGGGATACGCGAGCAGTAATCGGCGGTAGTGACGGGTGAGTGACATGGCCTCCCCTTCGGTCGGAGCGCGGGCGGGCGGAAGCTGGTCAGGCGGTGTGCGGGCGCAGCGCGCGCAGCCGGGTCTCGGCCGCGGTGGCGAGCTGGCGCATCCGGGCGGTCTCGGCTTGGAGCGCGTCGAGCCCACCGGGGGTGAGCCGGTAGTACCGGCGCAGCCGGCCGTCGACCACCTCTTCCCGGTCCAGCTCTACGAGCCCCTGCGCGGTCAGCCGGTCGAGCGCGGTGTAGAGGGTGCCGGGCAGCAGGGTGCCGCGCTGCGCGGAGAGCACGGCGACCTCCTGGATGATCCCGTAGCCGTGCCGGGGGCCGCCCGCGAGCGCGGTGAGGATCAGAAACGTCGGCTCGCGCATCTGGGTCACGCCGACAAGATATATAAATGATCGATACATGGTCAACGCCTTGACCCTGCCCCTGGGGCAAGGCCGAGCGTGGTCCGTGCCGGTCGCCGTGACCGGTACGAGGAGGATGCGTCCGTGGAGCTGCTGACCATCGGGGCGTTCGCCCACGCGGCGCGACTGACGCCCAAGGCGCTACGGCTCTACGACGGGTTGGGCCTGCTGCCGCCCGCCGCCGTCGACCCGCACTCGGGCTACCGCTACTACGAGCCGGCGCAGCTCGACCGGGCCCGGCTGATCGCCGCGCTGCGCCGGACCGGGATGCCGCTCGCCGACATCCGGGCCGTCTGCGCCCTGCCGTCGGGGGCGGCAGCCGAGGCGGTCGGCGCGTGGTGGCGTGGGGTCAGCGCGGACACGGCGGCTCGCGGTAGGGCCGTCGCGCTCCTCGTCGACCAGCTCGCCGAAAGGGGATCCATCATGTCCGAAACCACCTTCCGGTACGCGGTGCGCTGCGAGACCGGCGCGGTCCGGGACTCCAACGAGGACACCGCGTACGCCAGCGCCAACCTGCTCGCCGTGGCCGACGGCATGCGTGGCCCGGGTGGCGCCGCCGCCAGCACCGCCGCCGTCGACGCGCTCCGGCCGCTGGAACTGGCCGACGCGCCGGCCGCCGAACTGCTCGCCGCGCTGGCCGACGCGGTGACGTCGGCCGACCGCACGGTACGCGCCGCCGTCACCGAGGGGCACCAGCCGGTCACCACCCTGACCGCGATCCTGCGCCGCGGCTCGCAGTTGGCCCTGGTGCACGTCGGGGACACCCGGGCGTACCTGCTGCGTGGGGGCGAGCTGTTCCGGCTGACCCAGGACCACACGTACGTGCAGTCGCTGGTCGACCAGGGCCGGCTCGGCCCGGCCGAGGTGGCCGGGCACCCGCAGCGGGCCCTGCTGGTGCGGGCGCTCGGGGCCGGTGCCCCGGTCGAGGCCGATCTGGCGCTGCGTACCGCCCTGGCCGGCGACCGCTATCTGCTCTGCTCCGACGGGCTCTCCGCGGTGCTCGGGCCGGAGGTGCTGAACGACGCGCTCGCCGGCGCCGACGACCCGGAGAGCGCCGTCGGGCGCCTGGTCGACCTCGCGTACGCCGAGGGCGCGCCGGACAACGTCGCCTGTGTGGTCGCCGACGTGGTGTCGGCGTAGCCCGTCCCGGGCCGGCCGACGCCGGCCGGCCGGCCGGCCCGGCCGTACCCTGGCGATCATGCGGATTGGCATCGTGATCCTGCCCGACCAGCGCTGGTCGGAGTCGCGGCGGCGCTGGCGGCAGGCGGAAGAGTGGGGCTTCGACCACGCCTGGACGTACGACCACCTGGGCTGGCGGGATCTGGTCGACGGCCCCTGGTTCGACTCGACGACCACGTTGACGGCCGCCGCGACGGTCACCTCGCGGATCCGCCTCGGCACGCTGGTCGCCTCACCCAACTTCCGGCACCCGGCGGCGTACGCCCGGCAGGTGACCGCCCTGGACGACGTCTCCGGCGGCCGGCTGCTGCTCGGCCTGGGCGCGGGCGGCATCGGCTTCGACGCCACCGTGCTGGGCGGGGAGACCCTGCCGCCGGGGCGGCGGGTCGACCGGTTCGCCGAGTTCACCGAGCTGCTGGACCTGATCCTGCGCGAGGACGGCACCACCTGGCGCGGCGAGTGGTTCGCCGCCGTGGACGCCCGGAACAACCCCGGTTGCGTGCAACAACCCCGGGTGCCGTTCGTGATGGCCGCGAACGGGCCCCGCTCGATGCGACTGGCCGCCCGGTACGGGCAGGGGTGGGTGACCACCGGCCTCGGCGGCGACGACCTGGAAACCTGGTGGTCGTCCGTCGAGGACCTCGCCGCCCGGATGGACGTGACCCTGGACCGGGCGGGCCGCGATCCGGCCACCCTGGACCGCTATCTGTCGCTCGACTCGGCGCCGGTCTTCTCGCTCACCAGCGTGGACTTCTTCGCCGAGCAGGTCGCCCGGGCCGCCCGGCTCGGCTTCACCGACGTGGTGACGCACTGGCCCCGGGCCAGCAGCTGGTACGCCGGCGACGAGGCGATCCTGATGGCGGCGGCCAATCTGCTGCCCGAGCTGCGCCGGGTCTGACTCGGCGCGGGGTCAGGTGCCGAGGTCGCCGGTGCTGATGCCCCCGTCCCCGGCGGAGACCAGGCGGAACCGGATGCAGACCACCTGCGAGTCGTCGTCGACCGGGAAGCCCACCCGGGCCCAGTAGCGGCGGTGCCCCTCCCGCCACTCCTCGATGGACCGGTCACCCTCCCCTTCGGAGCGGGCGAATTCCCAGGACACGTCGGCGAAGCGGACCACCTCGACGTCGGTGATCTCGACGACGCCCGCCAGTGCGTCGTGGTCGTCGACCAGGACCAGCCGTTCGCCGGCGTACTCCAGTTCCTCGTTCTCCTCGGCGTACTCGGAGGTCAGCAGGCCGGCGGTGGCGGTCTTCACGCCGGACAGCACGAGGGCGTTGAGGGTGGCGCGCATCTCGCCGGGCGTGCCGAGGGCGAGGGTGCGCAGTCCTCCGATACGGGGCCACATCCTGCCGAGGTTAATCGCCGGCAGCCGACCCGTCGCGGGATTTGTCCGCCCCACGCGCGGTCCGGGGCGACGCTAGCCTGGGACCAGAAGGAGGCGACCATGGCGGACCAGCGCGCGGTGCTCGTTCCGGGCCGGGGCTACGACACCCGCGGCCCGCTCTTCGCGTACGTCGGGGAGGCGCTGCGCCGCCTCGGCTTCGACATCCACGAGGTGACCTGGCAGGTGCCCCGCGACCTGCGCGCCGACCGGACCGCCGCGTGGGTGGCCGAGCAGGTGACGCCGGTGCTGGCCGACGGCGATCTGTTGGTCGGCAAGTCGCTGGGCGCCTTCGCCGCTCCGCTCGCGGCCGACCGTGGGCTGCGCGCCGTGTGGCTGACCCCGGTGCTCAACCACCCCGACGTGGTCGACGCGCTGGGCCGGGCGACCGCGCCGTGCCTGCTTGTCGGGGGCACCGCCGACTCGCTGTGGAACGGTGAGGTCGCGCGCCGGCTCAGTCCGCACGTGCTGGAGGTGCCGGACGCCGACCACTCGATGCTGGTGCCCGGCCCGCTGGCCCGGTCGGCCGAGGCGCTGGGCCGGGTCTGCACCGCCGTGGAGAGCTTCGTCAGATGAGCTGCCCGGCATAGCCGGCCGCCGCCAGCACCCCTTCAGGTCAACCCGACGCGGCTCCGTCGAGGTCGTCCCCGGTGAGCAGCGCGCGTAGCCGGAGCCGCTCGGCGACGTACGGCGGGCAGGTCGCGACGACCGCAGCCGTCCCGACCGGTTCCGCCCCACTGTCCCGGACCACCCGGTCCAGCGCGTCGAGTTGGGCGCCGGTGGCGACCCAGTCGTCGACGAGCAGCACCCGGTCGCCGGGGCCGATCAGGCTGCCGTCCACGCCCATCCGCAGCCGCCGGCCCCGGTAGTCCGGTGGCGTCTCGGCCCAGCGCATCGCGCCGACCCGCCGCCGGCCGCCGTCCTTGTACGCCGGCAGGAAGCCCGCGCCGGCGGCCATCGCGACCAGCGGGCCGAGCAGCAGCCCGGTCACCTCGGGAGCGACCACCACGGTCGGCCGCGCGGCCGGGAACAGGCCGGTGAGGGCCGGTCCGATGCCGGCCAGCACCTCCGGGTCCCGCCACCAACCGGAGGTGTCGCTGACCAGATGACCGCTGTCCGGGCCGGGGTCGATCCAGCGGAACAACTCGACCAGGCGTCGGCTCAGCACGACACCCATCCTCGGGCATCGCCGCCAGGCGATCGCCGCGTGGTCACTGGCCAGCGATCCTTCCTCCGTTCGTATGAGCAAAGTCCACACGAGCGGATACACGTATCAGGGTAAATGTGGGCATAGCACCATGATCGCATTGACTTCGGAAGTGCTTCTCTCGTTACGGTCCGAGCCGGTTTGTTCTGCTGACGAAAGGACCGGGCGGTGGCTGGTAGGCATCTCCGTACCCGCAAGCTCTCCTCGCCCGCCGGCATCGCCGCCACCGCGGCCGTCGGCGTGCTGCTCGCCGTCGGCGGCACCGTCGGCGCCGTCCAGCTCACCTCGGGCGAGCCCTCCGCCGACTCCGCGCTCGCCGAGCCCACTGTGGTCGAGGTTCTGCCGAGCACCCCCGCCCCCGGTTCGGCCTCCCCCTCCGCCTCGCCCAGCACGCCCGCGTCGCCGAGCCTCAGCCCGTCGCCGAAGGCCACCCCCAGCCCGAAGGCGACCCGGACCCAGGCCGCCTCGCGGAGCATGACCCGGACCGCGAGCCCGAAGCCGACGGCGACGAAGACGAAGACCATCCCCGCGGCGAAGGTCGTCGACAGCGGCTCCTGCGGCGCGTCCTTCTACGACGAGGGTCAGATGACCGCGAACGGGGAGACCTTCAACCCGGACGCACTGACCGCCGCGCACAAGACCCTGCCGTTCAACACGAAGGTCCGGGTGACCAACCCGGCCAACGGCAAGTCGGTGGTCGTCCGGATCAACGACCGCGGACCGTTCATCGCCGGCCGGTGCCTGGACCTGTCCCGCGCCGCCTTCGCGGCCATCGCCTCGACGAGCCTCGGCGAGTTGACCGTCCGGTACGAGGTGCTCGGCTGACCCCGTGACCGGCGGCGATCGGGTCAGGAAGGCGATCCGGCCGGGTAGAACGTCCTCAGACGACGGGCCAGGTTCATTCACCGGTTCATCTCCATCAGGCATGCTGTCCGGTATACGCACGCAACCCTTCCAGTCGGGCCGAGGCCCGCTGAGCCCCGGATCCCGCGCCGGCCTCGGCGCGGCCCTCGCGCTGCTCGCCCTCGTCTCCGCCATGGAACTGGCGGACGGCCCCACCGCGCACTACATCGCGCTGATGGTGACCGCCCCGATGCTCGCCGCCGCCCTCGGGTCGTGGCGGGTGGTGCTCGGGGTGGGAGTCCTCGCCACGGCGATCGGAGGTTCCTTCGCACTCGCCGAGCAGACCCTGTCCCTGGTCTCCGCCGTCAACGTCGCCGGCGTCGCGCTGGCCACCGGGATCGCCGGCGCCGTGGCAGCGGTACGCCAGCGCCAGTCCGAGAAGATCGCCGAGTTGTCCCGGCTCGCCTCGGTCGCCCAGCAGGCGGTGCTCCGGCCACTCGGGCCGCAGGTGGGCACCCTCGCGGTGGCCGCCCGCTACATCTCCTCCACCGCCCGGGCCGAGATCGGTGGTGACCTGTACGAGGCGATGGACACCCCGTACGGCGTCCGCATGATCATCGGCGACGTGCGCGGCAAGGGTTTGGACGCGGTCCGGCTCGCCAGCATCGTGCTCGGCTCGTACCGGCACGTCGCGTACGAGCGGGCGGACCTGCGCGCGGTGGTGACCGATCTGGACCGGGCGGTGGCCCGCAACGTGGGCGACGAGGACTTCGTCACCGCCGCGCTGGTCGAGGAGCGGGGCGGCACCTTGACCATCGTCAACTGTGGGCACCCGCCGCCGCTGCTGCTGCGCCGGGGCGCGGTGATCCCGCTGGAACCGCCCGCGCCCGCGCCTCCGCTGGGCTTCATGCCGGTGGTCCGTCCCCGGGTGGAACGGCTCGAACCGGGCGACCGGCTGCTGCTGTTCACCGACGGGCTCGGGGAGGCGCGCCGGGACGGCGAGTTCTTCCCGACGGCCGACCGGGCCTGGCGGCTGCTCGGCCACGGCACGGTCGCCGACGGCCTCGCCTCGTTGGAGACCGCCCTGGTCGAGTGGGTGCACGGGCGGCTCGACGACGACATCGCGCTGTTCCTGATGGAGTACACCGGCCCGCGCAGTGAGGTGACGGCGGCCGTGCCGAGCTGGGAGGTCGGCGCGGCGGAGAGCTGACCCGCCGGTCGGGTCAGTCGTCGGTCAGCTCGTCGGTGGCTCGCCGCCCGGCTTCCCCGGCCCGGCGCAGGAAGTCGGCGATCACCGTCAGCTGGCGTCGTTGTACTCGTGACTGAACCGGGAGTGTGTAATCGCTGTCACTTCCGAGATCGGGTTGTCGTTACCTACCGATGAGTAATACAGTCTGGGTTACTGATCGGTAACAGCTGTTCGGAAGCGGGGCCAGCGAGCATGACCCACTACAAGAGCAATCTTCGGGACCTTGAGTTCAACCTGTTCGAGGTCTTCGGGGCGGACCGGACCTTCGGCCAGGCGCCGTACACGGACGTGGACATCGACACCGCCCGCAGCTTCCTTACCGAGGTCGACCGCATGGCCCGCGAGGACCTGGCGGCCAGCTACGCGGACAGTGACCGCAATCCGCCGATCTTCGACCCGACGACGCACACCGCGCCGCTGCCGGCGTCGTTCAAGAAGTCCTACCAGGCGTTCATGGACTCGGAGTTCTGGCGGCTGGACCTCCCGGAGGCCCTGGGCGGCACCAACGCCCCGCGCGCCCTCTGGTGGTCCCTGGCCGAGCTGGTGCTCGGCGCCAACGCCCCGATCTGGATGTACGCCTCCGGCCCGTCCTTCGCGCACGTGCTGCACGTCGAGGGCACCGAGCGGCAGCGGAAGTGGGCCAAGCTCTTCATCGAGAAGCAGTGGGGCTCGACCATGGTGCTCACCGAGCCGGATGCCGGCTCGGACGTGGGCGCGGGTCGTACCCGGGCCATCCCGCAGCCGGACGGCTCGTGGCACATCGAGGGCGTGAAGCGCTTCATCACCTCGGGTGAGCACGACCTCTCCGACAACATCGTCCACTACGTGCTGGCCCGCTCGGTCGGCGTGGAGGGCGCCGGCGGTCCGGGCACCAAGGGCCTCTCCCTCTTCGTCGTGCCGAAGTACCACTTCGACGAGGAGACCGGCGAGCTGGGCGAGCGCAACGGCGTCTTCGCCACCAACGTCGAGCACAAGATGGGCCTGAAGGTCTCCAACACCTGCGAGATGACCTTCGGTGAGCACGGCGTCCCGGCCAGGGGCTGGCTGCTCGGTGACCGGCACGACGGCATCCGGCAGATGTTCATGATCATCGAGTACGCCCGGATGATGGTCGGCACCAAGGCCATCGCCACCCTCTCCACCGGCTACCTCAACGCCCTGGAGTACGCGAAGAACCGGGTGCAGGGCGCCGACCTGACCCGGTCGACCGACAAGACCGCGCCCCGGGTGACGATCACCCACCACCCGGACGTGCGCCGCTCGCTGCTCATGCAGAAGTCGTACGCCGAGGGCCTGCGGGCGCTGGTCTGCTACACGGCCACCTGGCAGGACCGGGTCGCGATCGCCGAGGCGGCCGGCGACGAGCGGGCCACCAAGCTGGCCAAGCGGGTCAACGACCTGCTCCTCCCGCTGGTCAAGGGCGTCGGCTCGGAACGGGCGTACGAGCTGCTCGGCCACGAGGCGCTGCAGACCTTCGGCGGCTCCGGGTTCCTCCAGGACTACCCGCTGGAGCAGTACGTCCGCGATTCGAAGATCGACACCCTGTACGAGGGCACCACGGCGATCCAGAGCCTCGACCTGATCTTCCGGAAGATCGTCCGGGACAACGGCAAGGCCCTGCTGGCCGTCGCCGGCGAGATCCAGGAGTTCATCACCTCCGAGGCCGGCAACGGACAGCTCAAGGAGGAGCGGCAGGCGCTCGGCAAGGCGCTCGCCGAGATCCAGAACATGCTCGGCGTGCTGACCGGCTGGCTCGGCGAGGCCCAGGGCGGCGACCCGCGGGCCCTCTACAAGGTCGGCCTGAGCAGCCGTCGGTTCCTGCTGGCGATCGGCGATCTGGTGGTCGGCTGGCTGCTCCAGAAGCAGGCGGACGTGGCGCTGAAGGCCCTGGCCGGCGAGGTCTCGGCCGCCGACAAGGGGTTCTACACCGGCAAGCTGGCCGCTGCCCGGTTCTTCGCCCGTGAGGTGCTGCCCCGTATCGGTGCCGACCGGCGGATCATCGAGGGTGCCGACCTGGAGATCATGGACATCCCGGAGGAGGCGTTCTGACCCAATGTGGGGTGATTGGACCGGTTCGACGAGGGCGGTCGGCGAGCGGACAGCTCGCCGGCCGCCGTCGTGGTTTTCCCGGCCCGCCCGGTAGGCCGCTCGCCTGACGGGTAACCGTCGCGGACCACGACAGGGCACGCCCAACGGCCACCGCACGAGGGAGTGCAGCGCACATGGGCATCGGCAGTGGAATCTTTCTCATCGCGCTCGGCGCGATCATGACCTTTGCGATCCGGGCCAACGTCTGGTGGATCGACCTGCGCGCGGTCGGCTGGGTGTTCATCCTGGCCGGGCTGGCCGTCCTGCTCACCACGCTCTGGTTCTGGCAGGATCGGCGCAAGCGGGCGCGCACCCTGATCGTGGAGGAGAACCGGCTCTCCCACCCCACGGCGATGATGCCGCCGCCGCCCGACCCGCCCCCGCCCACCGCACCGCCGTCCTGACCGCGTTCCCTGGTTATCGGGGGCCCTTCTCTGCCTGAGGCGTCAGGGAAGGGCCCTTCCGCACATCTCAGCCCCGGGCGGTGTGCCGGGCGGTGATGGGCGCGGCGGCGGGCGCCAGGGCGGCCCACCGGGTGGTCGGGCGATGCACCACCAGGTCGCTGGTGCGCAGCCCGTCCGGATCCGCCCGTTGCGGATCGAGCAGGCCCGAGACCAGCGAGATGCCCGGGTTGTGGGCGATCAACAACACGGTGCCGGTGTCCGGCGCGACTCCCCGGAGCAGCTCCAGCAGCTCGTCCGGCTGCGCCTCGTAGACGGCCGCCTCGTAGCGCACCACCGGGGCGGAACCCGCCGGTCCCCCCTCCGGCGGGGAACCGGTCATGCCCAGCGCCACCCCGTGCCAGGTCTGCCGCGTACGCCGGGCGGTCGAGCAGAGCACCAGGTCGGGGAGGAGGGCGTGCCGGGCCAGCCACGCGCCGGCCGCCGCCGCGTCGGCATGGCCCCGTGCGGTCAACGGGCGTTCCGCGTCCGGTACGTCCCGGGACTGCTCGGCCTTGGCGTGCCGGAGCAGCACCAGGGTCCGTTGCTGGTTCCTGCCGTCCGTCATGGGCACAGCTTGCCTGATTGGCGATCAGAGCGCCTGGGTAAGTCGATGGCTGCCGCTACCTGATCCATGGCCGCGGCGGGTAGGAAACGCCAGCAGACCGCCAAGGAGGCGACGTCATGGGCATCGGTGCCAGTATCTTCCTCATCGCGCTGGGCGCGATCTTCGCGTTCGCCGTCGACGCCAACCTGGGATGGCTGAACGTGAACGCCGTCGGTTGGGTGCTCATGCTCGCCGGCGTCGTCGGCCTGATCACCACGCTCTACTTCTGGAACAGCCGACGGCGTACCGTGGTCGCCACGCCGGTGCGCGAGCGGGTCGTCGCCGAGCCCGTGGTGCCCGCGCAGGACGACCGGGTCGTACGCGAGGAGTACCGCGAGGTGCGCCGCCCGGGCTACCCGGCCTGAACCGGCGAGCCGGAGCGACGTCGCGGGCCCGCGACGTCGCTCCCGGGCCACCGTTCGGGGCGCAGTGCAGGTCGGCCAGCGGGCGCGGCCGTGGTCAGGCGAAGAGCGCGAAGTAGATCGCGATGTGGTGGCAGATCGCCGCGACCAGGGTGCAGGCGTGGAAGAACTCGTGGTGGCCGAAGACGGTCGGCCACGGGTTCGGCCGGCGCAGCGCGTAGAAGACCGCGCCGACGCTGTAGATCGCCCCACCGACGATCAGCAGCACCAGGGCGGTGACCCCGCCGGAGCGCAGAATCTGCGGCAGCATCGCCACCGCGACCCAGCCGAGGGCCAGGTAGAGCGGTGCGGAGACCCAGCGCGGCGCGTGCGGCCAGATGAGTTTGAGCGCCACGCCGGCCAGCGCACCACCCCAGACCAGGCCGAGCATGACGGTCGCCGGCCGGGTGGTCAGCAGCAGAGCACAGAACGGGGTGTACGTGCCGGCGATGAACAAGAAGATCATCGAATGATCCATCCGGCGCATGATCTGGTAGCCGCGCCGCGACCAGACCCGGCGATGGTAGAGCGCGCTGGTGCCGAAGAGACCGCACACGGTCACGCTGTAGATCAGGCAGCTGACCAGGGGCGCCCAGCCGGGCCGGGCGGCGGCGATCGAACAGAGCACGATGCCGCAGACGAGCGCGACGAAGAACGCGTAGGTGTGCAGCCAGCCGCGCATCCGGGGTTTACCGATGTCGACCGGCTTGAGCCGGAGCGGTGCGGAGGTGGTCACGGCAATAGGCTACGGCACCGTAGGTTACCTGTAGGTAGTGTCGACTGTCACGACTTCCGAACAGCCGGAGGACCCTGGCCAACGGCTCGATCCGCGAGTATGGCGGGATGCGGATCCGACCCGTCGGCGCGCACGCCCTGCTGCTCGACTGCGACGACCCCGAGCAGGTCCAGGCGTGGCGGGCCGAGCTGTGGCGCCGCCGCGAGGCCGGCGAGCTGACCGCCGTCGAGATCGTCCCGGCGGCGGCCACGGTGCTGCTCGACGGCGTACCCGACCCGGCGGCAGCCGCCGCGCGGATCGCCGGCTGGACCCCGCTTGGCGGCGTCGCCGCGTCCACCGCCGCCAAGGTCGAGGTCCCCACGGTGTACGACGGGGAGGACCTGCCCGCCGTCGCCGCCCAGTGGGGCGTCGACGTGCCGGACGTGGTGCGGCGGCTACGGCACACCGAGTTCCGGGTGGCGTTCTGCGGATTCGCGCCCGGGTTCGCGTACCTCACCGGACTGCCGGCGGAGCTGGCCGTGCCCCGGCTGGCCACCCCGCGTACCCGGGTGCCGGCCGGGTCGGTCGCGCTGGCCGGCCCGTACGCGGGGATCTATCCGACCGCGTCGCCCGGCGGCTGGCTGCTGGTCGGCCGGACCGACGCGGTCCTCTTCGACGTGCACGCCGACCCGCCGGCCCGGCTCACCCCCGGCACCCGGGTACGGCTGGCAGCCGCGTGATCGAGGTGCTTCGGGCCGGTGCCCTCACCACCGTCCAGGACCAGGGCCGACCCGGGTACGCCCACCTCGGCGTACCCCGCTCCGGCGCGCTCGACCCGGCCGCGCTGCGCCTGGCCAACCGGCTCGTCGGCAACCCGGAGACCGCCGCCGGCCTGGAGATCACCCTGACCGGCTGCGTGCTGCGGTTCACCCGGGCCGCGACCGTGGCGCTCACCGGCGCGGAGGTGGACGTCCGCGTCGACCGGCGGCCGGGCGACGTGGGCCGGCCGCTGTCGCTGCCCGCCGGGGCGGTGCTGCGGATCGGCCCCGCCCACGCCGGGCTGCGTACCTGGCTGGCGGCCAGTGGCGGGATCGCGGTCGAACCGGTGCTCGGCAGCCGCGCCACCGACACCCTCTCCGGCCTCGGCCCGCCCCCGGTACGCGACGGCGACCGACTACCCCTGGGCGCCTCGGCCGGCCCGCCGGCCCCGGCGGACTTCACCGTCGCCCCAGCCGTCCCGGCCACGCTGCGGTTGACTCTGCGTCCCGGGCCCCGGCAGGACTGGTTCACCCCCGCCGCGCTGGACCTGCTGCTCACCACCCCGTACGCGATCAGCCCGGCGAGCAACCGGGTCGGCGCGCGACTGGTCGGCGCGGCCCTGCCCCGCGCGGTGGCCGGCGAACTGCCCAGCGAGGGCCTCGTCCTCGGCGCGGTGCAGGTGCCGCCGGACGGCCAACCGCTGATCTTCCTCGCCGACCACCCCACCACCGGCGGATACCCGGTGATCGGGGTGGTGGACGAGGTGACCCCGCTCGCGCAGGCGCGACCGGGGACTACCGTGACGTTTCATGGACCTCAACGCTGACCTCGGCGAGGGATTCGGCATCTGGCGGCTCGGCGACGACGAGGCACTGCTGGACCTGGTCACCTCCGCCAACGTCGCCTGCGGTTTCCATGGCGGCGACCCGTCGACGATGCACCGGGTCTGCGCCGGTGCCGCCACGCGCGGGGTCGCGGTCGGCGCCCAGGTCGGCTACCGGGACCTCGCCGGCTTCGGCCGGCGGCACATCGCGTACGACTTCGCCGAGCTGCGCGACGAGACGATCTACCAGCTCGGGGCGCTCGACGCGTTCTGCCGGTTGTTCCGTACCCCGGTCCGCTACCTCAAGCCGCACGGCGCGCTCTACCACGCGGCGGCCTGCGACGAGGCCCAGGCCGCCGCGCTGGTCGCCGCCGTCAGCGCGTACGACCACGAGCTGCCCCTGCTCTGCCCGCCCGGGTCGGTGCTCGCCCAGCTCGCCTTCGGCGCCGGCCTACGGGTGGTCGCGGAGGGCTTCGCCGACCGGAACTACCTGCCCAACGGCTCGCTGGTGCCCCGGACCGCCGCGAACGCGCTGGTCACCGACCCGGACGAGGTGGCCGTCCGAGCCGTCCGGATGGCGACCGAGCGGACCGTGGTCGCGGTTGACGGCAGCGTCGTCCCGTGCCACGTCGAGTCGATCTGCCTGCACGGGGACACCCCGGGCGCGGTGCGCTGCGCCGAACTGGTGCGGGCCGCCCTCATCGACGCCGGTGTCAGCCTCACTCCGTTCGCCTGAACAGAGCCCCACCTCGCCTTGCCCCGCCCCGAGCCGGGTCGGGTCAGGCGTCGTCGAGGCCGCGCAGGATCAGGGGTACGCGGGTGGCGCCGCCGTCGACCACGCGGATCGGGACGCCCCAGTCCTGCCGGGTCAGGTGGCAGGCGGCGTGCTCCACGTCGGCGTCGCAGGTGGCCGCCTGGGCGGTCACCTGGAGCACGCCCTGGGCCACCGCCCCGTCGATCACCAGGCGGCGGGACAGCTCCGTGCTCGTCCCGGCCCCCTCGACCAGCAGCTCGGGCGGGGACGCCGAGACCACCAGCCGGGTGGACGGCCCGTACGTCTCGTCCAGCTTCTGCCCCGGTGCCGGGCTGAAGATCACGTCAAGGGTCAGCTCGCCCGCCGCCACGTCGGTCGGCTTGCGCTCCAGCTTGTGCCGCGGGCCGTCCACCGTGCTCGCGCCCGCCGCGCTGAGCGCGCCCGGGGCCAGCCGGGTCAGCCGGTGGGCGGCCGACTCGACCACGAGCACCTCGCCCTCGGGGGTGAGCACGATGTCGCTCGGCTCGGCGAGCCCGTCCGCCACCGTGGCCACCTGGTCGGTCGCCGGGTCGAAGCGGCGCACCGCCCCGTTGTACGTGTCGGCGATCAGCACCGAGCCGTCCGGCAGCGCGCACACCCCCAGCGGGTGCTGGAGCAGCGCCCGGTCGGCCGGGCCGTCGACGTGGCCGAAGTCGAAGAGCCCCTGCCCGACCGCGGTGCGCATCACCCCGTCCTCGACGTACCGGACCGCGCTGGTCTCGCTGTCGGCGAGCCAGAGCCGGGAGCCGTCGGCGGAGACGGAGAGGCCGGAGGGCTGGGCCATCCAGACGTCCGGCAGCGGGCCGTCCTTCAGCGCCTCGACAGTGGTGCCGGCGTACATGCCGGCGGTCCGCTTGATCGGGTCGAACCACCAGAGCTGGTGGATGCCGGCCATCGCGACGACGACCCGGCCGTCGTACCAGGCGACGTCCCACGGGGAGGAGAGGTCGACCGAGCGCGCGTCGTGCGCGTGGTCGTCGACCGTCGACCGCCACTGCCGCCCGGTGCCGGCCACCGTGACCACCTCGCCGGTCGCCAGCTTCACGCCGCGCAGCAGGTGGTTGACGGTGTCCGCGACGACGAGGTCGTACCCGGCCACCTCGGCGGCGTGTGCGGGCAGCAGGCAGAGCCCCTGCGGCTCGGAGAAGGTGGCGCTCTCCGCCGGGCCGTCGGCGTGGCCGCGGGTGCCCGCGCCGATCCGGCGCAGCACCTTCTCGCCGTCGGGGGCCAGCTCGACCAGACTGTGCCGGGCCGAGTCCGAGACCAGCAGGTTGCCGTCGTCGAGCACCACGGCCTTGCCGGGAAAGCGCAGCGTGGTCTCCGGTTCCGCCGGCGGGACGTACGGGCCGTCGCCCCGGTGCAGGGTGCCCTTCGCCTCGTGGGTGGCGATCAGGTCGTCGATCAGCCGGGCCAGCCCCTCGGCGTGCCCCTCGCCGGCCATGGTGGCGACCACGTAGCCCTCGGGGTCGACCACGGACAGGGTCGGCCACGCCTTCGCCGCGTACTGCTGCCACATGTCCAGCTCGGGGTCGTCGAGCACCGGGTGGTGCACCCCGTACCGCTCGACGGCCGCCGCCAGCGCGTCCGGGTCCTTCTCATGCTCGAACTTGGGCGAGTGCACGCCGATGACCACGAGCACGTCGGCGTACTTCTCCTCGAGCGGGCGCAACTCGTCGAGCACGTGCAGGCAGTTGACGCAGCAGAAGGTCCAGAAGTCTAGGACGGTTATACGACCTCGAAGGTCAGCCAAACGGACGGCCTCGCCGCCCGTGTTCAGCCAGCCCCGGCCGCGCAGCTCCGGTGCCCGTACTCGTGCGCTCATGCCCTCAGTCTGCCGGACCGGACGGACCGATCCGGCCGAGACCCGGCGCGGGGAGGATCACACCGGAACGTACGACGGCGGGGCCACGGCGTACCGTGACCCCGCCGTAGCGGAGCTGCTACTTGCTGGCCGGCTTCAGGCAGAGCACCCGGTCCGTCCCGTCACCGGGGAGCACCACCTGCGGCTGGGTCGGGTCGCCGCACTTCTCCTTGGAGTCGACCTTGGAGACGACCTTGAACGCGCCCGGCTCGGCGCAGTCGGCCTTGGCCGCGCTCGTGCCGGACTGCTTGATGCAGGCACCCACAGCCGGGTTGAACGGAGCCGGCTGTTCGTCGCTGCCACCGATCTTGCCGAGCAGGGTGAGCAGGCCGAGCGGGACGGCCAGGATCAGCACCGCCGCGATCAGCACGAGGGCCAGCACCCGACCGTTGCGGACCTTGGGGGTGGGCGCCTCGGTCTGCGGCTCGGCGTCCGGCTTGAACGCGTCGAAGCGGCCCTGCTCCGGCTCGCTGGTCGGAGCCTGCGACCAGGCCGGCGGTGCCGGCTGGGGCGGCGGGAAGCCGCCCGTACCCGGCTCGCCCATCGCCCCCGGCCCGGGTACGCCGACGGACGCGCGACCGCTGCCGGGCCCGCCGAACGGGTCGGCCTGGCCGCCCGGTGCGCCGTACGGGTTGGGCTGACTACCGGGTGCGCCGTACGGGTCGGGCTGGCCGCCGGGTGCGCCGTACGGGTCGGGCTGGCCGCCGGGTGCGCCGTACGGGTCGGGCTGGCCGCCGGGTGCGCCGTACGGGTCGGGCTGGCCGCCGGGTGCGCCGTACGGGTCGGGCTGGCCGCCGGGTACGCCGTACGGGTCGGGCTGGCCGCCGGGTACGCCGAACGGATCCGGGCGACCAGGGCCGCCGAACGGGTCGCCGGGGCGCTCGTCGCTCTGTGGGTGCACCCCGTTGACCGGCCGGTTGTTGCCGACCGGGTCCACGAAGGACGGCACTCCGG
The DNA here is from genome assembly GCF_900089605.1 of Micromonospora narathiwatensis. NCBI lineage: Bacteria > Bacillati > Actinomycetota > Actinomycetes > Micromonosporales > Micromonosporaceae > Micromonospora > Micromonospora narathiwatensis. The sequence continues at coordinate 5,478,183 of NZ_LT594324.1, forward strand.
GCGGGAACGGCGGCGGGCCGGCGGGGGAGGACGGCGCCAGCGGTGCCTCGGCGAAGGCGTGGGGACCCGCCGAACGGTCGGGCTCCTCGAACCGGGCCGGCGGGCCGGGCTCGTCGAAGCGCGGGCCCGACTCGGGGAAGCCGTTCGGGGCGTCCTGCCCGGGAACCTCCTCCGGTTCGGCGTGGGCCGGCCGGCCGTACACCCGCGGCTGCGGGGCCGGTACGCCGGCCGGGTGCAGGGGCTGGTCGGTGGGCGGCGTCACCCGGCTGGCCATCGGCACCGAGGCGCTGGCCGAGACGGCACCGGCCGCGCCGGACTCCGGCGAGGTACGCGGGCCGGGCACCACCGGCCCGGCCGGCGACTGCGGCTCCTCGTGCGCCGGCTCCGGCGTACCCCAACCGGCCTGCTCCGGCTCGTACCCCTGCTCGGCCGGCTCGAACTGGGCCGGCGGAGCGTAGTCGGTGGGCGGCGAGGCGGCCAGGGTGGCACCCGGCACCCGCTGCTCCTGCGGCGGCAGCGGCACCGCGTTGGCCGGTGAGATGCCCGGGCCCGCGGCGGGCTGGTAGATGGGGGCCTCCCCGGCCCGGCCCGGCTCCCAGCCGTTCGACGGCGACTCGCCCGGAGCGGCCTCGGCGGACCGGCCCCACGCCTCACCCGGCGCCCAGGGCTCGGCGTCCGGGATGGCGGGGTGCTCGGGCGTCCGCTGCGCCGGGTTGTCCTGCATGCCGCCCCAGGCCGACGAGGAGTCCGCGGCCGGCACCGAGACGCTGGCGCGGGCCGGGGTCCAGGCGCCGGACTCCGGTCGGTCGCCCGGCGTCGGTACGGCGGCCGAGGCCCGTCCGGCCTGCGCCGGCTCGTCCGCCGGTCGGTCCTGGTCGTGCAGCTGCGCAGCGCCCCAGGCGGACGGCTGTGGGGCTTCGGCCTGCCCGGCGGCCCGCCCCGCGGCCCAACCGCCGGACCGATCCGGGTCGTCCTGTGCCGCCGGCCAGCTGTTGTCGGCGGGTGCGCCCGGCACCGAAACCTTGGCGGCGGCGCGGGCCGTCGGCTCGGCCGAGGCCCAGGCCGGCGCGGCTGCCTCGGTCGGCTGGCCCCAGGCCGGCTGGTCGTCCTGCGGTGGTCCGCCCCAGCCGCCGGGGTGGTTGGTCTCGTCCGGCTGACCGGTGGGGCCGGTGGGGGCACCCCATGGCTCCTGCGGCGTGGGGACCTGGGCGGCCCCCCGGGCGCCCGGCTCACCGGGCTGCGCCCAGGCCGGCTGCTCACTCTGGGCGGCGGCCGGTCCGGGGGCGGCGCCCCACGGGGACCCGGCCTGCTCGGCCGGGGTCGACCAGGCGGGCAGAGCCGGTTCGGGGGAGGCGGTCGGCGGGGCGGCGGCCCACGCGGGGGGCGCCTGTTCTCCGGACGGGGCGGGCGGGGCGGCGGCCCAGGCGGGCGTACCCTGCTCCGGCGCGCCCCAGGCCGGGCCGGCCTGCTCGGGAGCGGCCCACGCGGGCCCGCCCTGTTCCGGCGCACCCCAGGCGGGCTGGGGGGAAGCGTTCCACGCGCCCGGCTCACCGGCCGGCGGCACCTGCGCGGTGGCCCGACCGGTGGCGGGCTGGCCGCCCGGTTCCGCCCAGGCGGGGCGTTGGTCGTCGGGGGTGGCCCAGGCGGGGGCCGGCTGGGCGGATGATCCGGCCGGCGGGGGCGGGGCCCAGCCGAGGTCGGCAGCGCCGGGGTACCCGTTGTCCTGCTGCGCCGGGCGGTCGCCGTACGGCGCCGGTCCGCCGGCGCCCGGGGACACCTCTCCCGGCTCCTGGCCAGGTCGGTGCGGGGCCTCGGACGTCATGGGTGCGCCTCCTCCATCACATGTCGGCCACCGATGCCGATCGGGACCGTCGGCCTGGTTGCCGGCGTCGCCGGCGGGTACCGGCCGTGCGGGCTCCCCGCACCGTATCGGGTGGCCGCCGGGAGGCGCCCGGGGGAGCACCGGTCGTTACTCGTCGTCACCGGACGCTGTCGATCGGTTTCTGTCGGCACGATCGGTCCGGGGCGGGCGGGTGGCGACCGAGCCCCACCGTACCGGGCGTCGCTGCGAGGTGGAATCCCGGTGTCAATCGACGTGGAACGCCGAAGACCCGCCCGGTCGCACCGGGCGGGTCTTCGGACTGGAGGAGGTGAGAAAGGTACGGGAGCGTCAGCCAAGGTGACGCTGGGCGATGGCGAGAAGCTCCTGCCGGACCGCGGGCGAGTTGGCGGAACGCAGCGCGTGCTCGATGGCGCGGGCACGGCGGTTGGCGTCGCGGCGGTTGCGGATTCGCTCGATCATGCTCATCTGGGTCTCTCCTCCTGGTTATTCGGTTGTCAGCCCCTTGATGTCTCTATTGAACCGCATAGTGCGGCCAACTTCCATCGATTATTAGGTGAGCTGAACCACGGACCTAAGGATCGTAGGTCGCCGCCCTTGTCGAGCCGATGATTTGTCTCCCAACGGCAACGGCCGGTGTGCCGGGAGTTCACCCCTGGCACACCGGCCGTCGCCGGTGTCGTGGACCGTCAGGTCCAGGCGAGCAACGCCGCCTCCGGATCGGCCAGGAAGTCCCCGATGTCGCGGAGGAACTTCGAGCCGAGTTCACCGTCGATGATCCGGTGGTCGAAGGAGAGGCCCAGCGTGGTGACCAGGCGCGGCTTGACCTTGCCCTTGTGCACCCACGGCAGCTCCCGTACCGCGCCGAAGGCCAGGATCGCGGACTCGCCCGGGGGCAGGATCGGCGTACCGGTGTCGACGCCGAAGACGCCGACGTTGGTGATGGTCAGCGTCCCGCCGGACATGTCGGCCGGCGAGGTCTTGCCGGCCTTGGCGGTCTGCACCAGCTCGGTCATCGCGTCCGCCAGCTCACGCAGCGAGAGCCGGCCGGCGTCCTTGATGTTCGGCACGATCAGGCCGCGCTCGGTGGCCGCCGCGATGCCCAGGTTGACGTACTCCTTGACCACGATCTCGTCGCCGGCCCAGGTCGAGTTGACCATCGGGTGGCGCTTGACCGCCAGCAGCACCGCCTTGGCGACCAGCAGCAGCGGGGAGACGCGTACGTCCCGCCACTCGCGCCGCTCGCGGAGCCGGTCCAGGGCCTTCATCGCCCGGGTCACGTCGACGGTCAGGAACTCCGTCACGTGCGGGGCGGTGAACGCCGAGCGGGACATGTTCTCGGCGGTGAGCTTGCGTACCCCCTTGACCGGGATGCGCTGCTCGCGGTCGGCGCCGAAGCTCGCGGCCGTCGTGGTCGGGGCCGCGACCGTCAGCGGCTCGGTCCCCGCCGGGGCCGAGGCGGCCCGCTGTACGTCCTCCCGGGTGATCGAGCCCAGCGGGCCCGAGCCGGTCAGCGCGGTCAGGTCGACGCCGAGGTCCTTGGCGAGCTTACGGACCGGCGGCTTGGCCAGCACGAGCCCACCGGACCGGCCGGTGCCGTTCACCGCCGGCGCGGGCGCCACGGGGGCGACCGGCGTGGGCGCGGCCTGGACCGGCGCGGCCTGGACCGGGGTGGCCGGGGTGGCCTTGGCCTGCGCCGGGGCGTCGCCCTTGCGCGGGCGACGCTTGGCCGCCGTGGTCCGCGGACCGTAACCGACCAGCACGGCGGTACGCCCACCCGGGGCGGGACCGCCGATCAGGCCCGGTTCGACCATGCCCTCCTCGGGGGCGACCTCGACGGCGGCCAGCGAGGCCGCCGACGGGGTGGGCAGGCTTGCCGGCTCCTCGATCGGCCCGGCGCCCGGGTCGGTGTCGATCGCGATGATCGGGGTGCCGACCTCGACGGTGGTGCCCTCCGGGTGGAAGATCGCCTGTACCTGGCCGGCCCACTTCGCCGGGATCTCGACCGCCGCCTTGGCGGTCTCCACCTCGACGATCGGCTGGTTCAGCTCGATGACGTCGCCCACCTTGACCAGCCAGGCGAGGATCTCGCCCTCGGTCAGGCCCTCGCCCAGGTCGGGGAGGTTGAACTCCTTGATCCGTGACATTCCGCTCACCAGCCGAAGGTGCGGTCGACGGCGTCGAGCACCCGGTCGAGGTCGGGCAGGTACTCCTCCTCGACCCGGGCGGCCGGGTACGGGGTGTCGTAGCCGGTGACCCGCAGCACCGGGGACTCCAGGGAGTAGAAGCACTCCTCGGTGATCCGGGCCGCGATCTCGGAACCGAGGCCCAGGTTGCCCGGAGCCTCGTGGACGACCACGCAGCGGCCGGTGCGCCGCACCGACTCGTACGCGGCGGACAGGTCCAGCGGGGAGAGCGTGCGCAGGTCGATGACCTCCAGCTCCCGGCCGTCCTCGGCGGCGGCGGTGGCCGCGTCCAGGGCGGTCCGCACCATCGGCCCGTACGCCAGCACGGTGGCGTCGGTGCCCGGCCGGGCGACCCGGGCCGAGTGCAGCGGGTACGCCTCGGACAGCGGGGCGTCCAGCTCGACCGGGCCCTTCTCCCAGTAGCGCCGCTTGGGCTCCAGGAACACGATCGGGTCGTCCGAGGCGATGGCCTGCTGGATCATCGAGTACGCGTCCTGCGAGTTCGCGCAGGTCACCACCTTCAGACCGGCGGTGTGCGCGAAGTACGCCTCCGGCGACTCCGAGTGGTGCTCGACCGCGCCGATGCCGCCGCCGTACGGGATCCGGATGACCATCGGGATCCGCACCTTGCCCTGCGAGCGGTAGTGCAGCTTCGCCACCTGCGACACGATCTGGTCGTACGCCGGGTAGACGAAGCCGTCGAACTGGATCTCGCAGACCGGCCGGAAGCCGCGGATGGCCAGGCCGACCGCGGTGCCGATGATGCCGGACTCGGCGAGCGGGGTGTCGATCACCCGCTGGTCGCCGAAGTCCTTCTGGAGGCCGTCGGTGATCCGGAACACGCCGCCGAGCTTGCCGACGTCCTCGCCCATGATGACGACCTTCGGGTCGTTCTCCATGGCCTTGCGCAGACCGGTGTTGAGGGCCTTGCCGAGGGTGAGGGTCTCCGTGGCCATCAGTGCGCGCTCCCCTCGAACGAAGCCAGGTACTTGCTGAACTGCTGCCGCTGCTCGTCGAGCTCGGGCGACCCGTTCGGGTAGACGTGGTCGAACATGGTCACCGGCTCCGGGTCGGGCATGGCGAGCACCCGCTCGCGCAGGTGCACGGACTCGGTGCGGGCCTGCTCGTCGACCTCGGTGAAGAACGACTCGTCGGCGATCTGCTGCTTGGTCAGGAACGCCTTCATCCGGGCGATCGGGTCCTTGGCCTGCCAGGCCTCGACCTCGCTGGCGATCCGGTAGCGGGTGGGGTCGTCGGAGGTGGTGTGCGCCCCCATCCGGTACGTGTACGCCTCGATCAGGCTCGGCCCCTGGCCGTGCCGCGCGTTGTCCAGCGCGTGCCGGGTCACCGCGTACGACGCGAGCACGTCGTTGCCGTCCACCCGGACGCCGGGGAAGCCGAAGCCGGCCGCCCGCTTGTACAGCGGGACGCGGGTCTGCCGCTCCAGCGGCTCCGAGATGGCGTACTGGTTGTTCTGGCAGAAGAACACCAGCGGGGCGTTGAAGACGCTGGCCCAGACGAACGACTCGTTGACGTCGCCCTGGCTGGTGGCGCCGTCACCGAAGAAGGCGATCACCGCCTCGCCGTCGTCGCCGCCGGTCTTGCCGTCCATGGCGACGCCCATGGCGTACCCGGCCGCGTGCAGGGTCTGCGCCCCGATGACGATCGTGTACATGTTGAACTTGAACTCGTTCGGGTCCCAACCGCCCTGGTCGACCCCGCGGAACAGGCCGAGCGGCATGATCGGGTCGATGCCCCGGCAGTAGAGGACGCCGTGCTCCCGGTAGGTCGGGAAGGCCATGTCCTGCGTACGCAGTGCCCGGCCGGCGCCGACCTGCGCCGCCTCCTGGCCCAGCAGACTGGCCCAGAGGCCCAGCTCGCCCTGGCGTTGCAGGGCGGTCGCCTCGGCGTCGAGCTTGCGGACCAGCACGAGGTCGCGGTAGAGCCCGCGGTACTCCTCGTCGGTGAAGTCGACGCGGTACTCGGTCCCGTCCGGGCCGAGCGCGCTTTCGATCCGCTCGCCCTCGGGCGTGAGCAGCTGTACGAGTTCCGGCTCGCCTGCTACGGCGGCACGCTTGGAACGGGGTGCGGCCCGCCGGCCGCGGGTGGTGACCCCGGGGTCGCCCTTTGCCATCCGTCTCTCCCTGTCTGGTCTGCGCCGGTGTCGGGGGTGACCCGTGCCGGCGCACATCATGCGCCGCCCGGCTCGAGCCGGGCTGGTTTCCTGGCGGCCGCGCCTAGCCCCGGTGAGGGTTGCCGCGCGGCGTGAGCCGGGTGCATGGAGCGACCCGGCCCGGGAGCGCCGGCGCCGTTCCGCACCAGCCGCAGGATGCGCGGAGGTGGCGGCTGCGTTGCCGTCGTGCCTGAATGATTGCAGAGGAGGTGAGGGGTCCCACAGTATGGCCTCCCCTGCCCGTGAGGTTCCGTCTGGTTCGCGACGGATGGAGGTTTTGTCGCTTGAGCCGGGCCGCGGACGACGCACAACCGGTGTGTCGACACGCTGTGGCGCCTGGTGAACTGAGGGTCACTGGGGCAAGCTGGCTGCTGTCGGTTCTGTCCTAGTTCGGGCCGAATATCTGGGGCGGTGGCCTGCCCCTGTCGACGTATGAGGAGTGAGTGCCGGTGTCCGAGCCAGCGGGAGATCCCGGTGCGCCCTTCCTCGGCCGCCACCGGACGGCACCGCAGGATGGCTACCGCCGGGTGATCGGGGCGCACCGCGCGCCCGGCCTGGGCGGCCCGAGCCGTGGCTACCTCTTCACCGTCGCACTGCTCGCCGGTACCGCGTCCATGCCGATCCTGGCCGCGATCAGCACCGGGTCGGCCACCGTGGGCAACAGCGCCCTGCCGGACAACAGCACCCCGTTCATTCCGACTCCCTCGGTCGGCCCGGTGGTGGTTCCCCTGCCCGACGGGACCCAACCCCCGCTCCCGCCCGGCCGGACCCCCGGCGCCACGGGCGTGCCCCGGCCCGTGCCGGTGCTGGCGCCGGCCGCCCCGGCGCTGCCCGACGACCGCGACCTCGGCGCGCACCAGGGAACCCGGCCGGCCGTGCCGGCGCACACCCCCGGCCCCGTCCGCGCCACACCCACCGCCTCGCCGCGCCCGCCACGGGTCCCCCCGCCGTCGCCGTCGCCGTCCGCCTCCGAACCGGCCACGCCGGATCCGTCACCGAGCCCCACGGGCGAGCCGACCAGCACCCTTTCCGGGCCGACGGGCGATCCTCCGACCACCGCCGGCCCGGAACCGACGCCGACCGACTCCGCCGGCTCCCCGTCGTCGACCAGCGCGCCGGAGGACCCGCCCGAGTCGACCGCCGGCCCCCGCCGGCCCGACCCTCTGGTGAGCCGGCTCAGGCCGGGTCGTCGGTGAGGCGGTGCCGGTTGGCCTCGATCCAGGCGTCCAGCGCGGCCGGGTCGTCCGGATCGACGCCGTCGGCCATCAGCTGGGCGACCGCTGCCGTAGCCGGGCTGCGCCGCTCGCCGGTGCTGTAGAGCCGGGCGAACTCGGGGACCATCTCCTCGATCGCCTCGTCCGTGCGGCGGGCCGCCGCGGCCGGCAGCCCCCGCTGGCGGGCCGCGTACGCAGCCCAGCCGCGCAGCACCCGGGGCAGCAGCGCGGCGTCGTCCATGTCCAGCACGGCCCGACGGTGCACCCAGTCGAGCAGGAACAGCTCGGCGACCGTCGGGCTCCAGCGCATCGGGTCGGCGTCCGGGAAGCTCGCCGAGTGGTCGAGCAGCAGGCCCAGGCAGAAGTGCAGCGACGCCAGTTCCGCGTCGGCCACCGCGTCCAGGGCGAACCGGGCGGCCTCCGGCGAGCCGAGGAAGGCCCGGACCAACCGGGTCCGCTCCTCGTCGGTGGGCGGTGGAACCTCCCGCGCCCCGGCGGCGACAGCTAGACCGGGCAGGGCGGCCAGCCGCGCGCCGACCAGCACCCGGTCGGTGGCCAACGAGCCCTGGGCGGGCAGCTCGCCGAGGTCGTCGGTGACCCCCAGGTGGCGGGTCACCTCCGTGTGCATCCGGGCCGGGTCCTCGGTGCGGAACCAGGTGAACTCGTCCTCGGTGCAGATCTCCCGGGCCTGCTCGACGATCCGCCCGGCCGGTCCGCCGACGAAGACGTCCTTGGTGATGCCGATGTTGTGGTCGACCAGGGCCACCACGGCATGCTCCGGCCCGCCCTCGGCGTCGTCGTAGGCGAACGTGGCCAGGTACGACGTCTGATCGCCGTAGACGTCCCCGTACGCCCAGGCGCCGGTGAGGTGCACCCGCCCGAGCTGCCCGGCCCAGGCCGGGGCGTACGCGCCGGGGCGGACCCGGGCGGCGCCCTCGGCGTCCGGGACCAGCGCGGCGAAGACGGCGCGGATGGTGGTGGCGGCGGCGCTGCGCCGGCGCGACGTGGCGGCGAGGAACCCGGCGACGAACTCGCGGACGGCGGTCTCCCGGTCGGTCTCCGCGACGGCGTAGACACTGCCGAGCAGCGCGGCGCCGAGCATCTCCGCGTCGAGGGCGGAGTCGAGCCTCGTCACGTCGCGAGCGGCGTGCAGCACCGCCTCGTAAGGGGTCTGTGGCGTGGCCATGCCCCGACCCTACGCCGCTCGGCCGGTCCGGGCACTGCTCAGCACGCCGGGCTCAGCGCCGGGCGGCCTCCCGCAGCGTCTCCCGGGCCTCCGCGTACCGGGCCAGCACCGCCCAGACCGGATCCAGCACGTACTTCTCGCCGACGCTGCCCACCGAGAGCGTCAGCCGGCGTTCGGCCCGCTGCCGGGCGCGTCGCGCCGCCCACCCGATCACCGGCCGGGCCAGCGCCGCGACCAGCAGCCCGGCGAGCAGACCGCCGAGGAGCAGCACGGTCGGCCAGGGCACCTCGCCGAGCCGTGGGTACACCAGCGCGGGCAGACCGAGCGCTCGCAGCACGTAGCCGAGCACCAGCCACCCCAGCCCGGCCGCCGCGGTGACGGTGACCAGCCACTGGAGGGCGCCGACCACGCGCCACCAGGCCGGTCGCCGTGCCATGCCCAGGTCGGTGGCGGCCACCGCGTGGTCCAGCGCGTCCGGCAGGTCGGCCAGCCGGGACCGGGCCGCGGCGGTCACCGCGGCCGGCCAGGGGGCCGGCAGGTCGGCGGCGCAGCGGTCGGCAACCGCGCGGATGGCCAGGTTGAGCGCCGAGCGCTGCGCGGCGGTGGGATCGGGTACGGAGGTCGCCGCGACCAGGCTCTCCGCCGGCGCGTCGGCGCCCCCGGCGGGCAGGTGCAGCCGGCGCAGCGGGTCCGGCCGGAGCCGCCGCCAGCCGCGTACCAGCGGCCAGCCCGTCGTCCCGCCGGCCCGATGCCGGTACGCGGCCTCCACCGCCTCGGCCACGGTCGGCGCCCCGGCCGCCCCGGCCAGTGCCGCGGTGAGTTCCCGCGCCGTGGCGTCACCCGGGCCGGTACGGGACGCCACCGGCCCGACCAGCGGCTCCAGCCCGGCCACCACGGTGTCCACGTCGCCGGCCAGCCGGCGCAGCGCGGCCTGCCGTTCGGCGACCGTACGCTCCAACTCCGGGCGGAGCCTGTCCAGCCCGGCCGGGTCCACCGCGACCGTGGGCAGCAGCGGCACCCCGGTCAGACCGTCGGCGTCGAGCAGCCGGCGCAGGTCGTCGAGGACCCGGGGCAGCTCGGCCGGGGGCAGCCGGTCGGCCTGGTTGAGCACCACCACCGTCACGTCCCGGTGCCGGTGGAACTCGCGCAGGTAGCTGGTGTGGATCACACGGTCGGCGTACTTCTGCGGGTCGACCACCCAGACCACCAGGTCGACCAGACCGAGCAGCCGATCCACCTCCAGTTGGTGGCCGCGCTGCACCGAGTCGAAGTCGGGCAGGTCCAGCAGGACCAGGCCGTGCAGTGCCGCCTCGTCGTCGCCGTCGAGGGCGCTCTCCCGGACGAACCGGTGCCGGGGCAGCACCCCGAGCCAGTCGAGCAGCCGGGACGCCCCGTCCAGCGGCCCCCACACACAGGCGTGCGCCACCCCGGTCGTCGGCCGGCGTACGCCGACCGGCGAGAGGTCCAGCCGGGCCAGGGCGTTGAACAGGCTCGACTTGCCGCTGCCGGTCGCCCCGGCCAGGGCGACCACGGTGTGGTGCCCGGAGAGGGCGAGCCGGGTGCTGGCCCGCTCGACCACGGTGTGCGCGGCGACCAGTTGGGCGTCGGGCACCTGACCGTCCACCGCCCCGAGGAAGCGCTGGAGCGCCCCCAGCCGCGCGATCAGCGCGTCGGGGTCGACCCGCTGCTCGCCCCGGAACGCCTCCCGCATCCGACCGGCGATGCTGCTCACCGGCGGCCCCCGTCCTGTGGCGCGCTCACCGGGTGCCACCCGGGTTGACGGCCGGCAGCACCGGCCCGCCGGTCCGGGTCAGGCCACTGCGGTGCCGGGCCTTCTCCACCTCGCCGGCGGCCCGGCGCAGGGCGGCGCCGGTCTCGGCGGCCGGCCGGGCCGCCTCGGTACGGGCGAGGAACCGGCCGGCCTCCTCGGCCAGCAGCGCGCCGATCTGATCGAGCAGGTCTCGCCGGGCCTTGGTCGCCAGATTCCGGACCGCCTGGTCGCCGAAGATCGCCTGGAGGACGGCCTGCCCGGCGACCGCGGTGCCGGCGCCGGTGGCGACCTCCAACCCGGTCGGGATGAAGGCGGTGGAGGCGAAGACCGCGACCATGACGGCCAACCCGGTCGCGTTGACCGCGTACGCGGCCGTACGGGCCACGAAGCGGCGGTCGCCCCCCTCGGCCTGGACCAGTTCCAGCACCCCCCGCTGCCAGTCGCGGACCAGCCGCTCGGCGCGCCCGGGCAGGCCGTCCGAGGCGTGGGCGAGCCCCGGTTCGAGCAGCTCCGTGCCGGCCGGGTGCGCCTTCCACCCGGTGTACGCGGTCTCCGCCGCCTCGGCGGCCACCCCGCGCAACAGCGTCACGAGCTGGGACTCGATCGCCGTACGCAGCTCGGCGGCGGGAGCCGGACGCCCGGTGACCGCGGCGACCACCCGGTCGCGCAGCCGGCCGATCCGCGCCTCCAGCGTGCGGAAGAACTCGCCGGTGCCGACGAACTCCTGCCAGCGGGCCAGCACCTCGCCGCGGAGCAGCCGGCCGTCCTTGAGCCCCTGGTCGACGGTCCGCTCCGCCGCCCGGTACGCCGCCCGTACCCGTTCGTCCAGCGCGTCGGCGGCGGTGACCTGCTCGTCGGCCGCCTCGGCCAGCTCCACCACGGCGGGATGCAGGGCGGCCAGCGCGCCGTCCAGCGTCTGCCGGACCACGGCGGACCGGGCCTCGGCGTCCGCGGCGAGCCGGGCGAACCAGGAACTGAGTGGGGCGGTGACCCGCTCGGGCAGCAGCCCCTGCCCGTCGACCCAGGTCTCCGGCAGTACGAAGAGTGGCGCTGCGGCCAGGTCCTGGGCGGCGAGCATCTCCGACAGGTGGGCGGCGACCTCGTCGGCCGCCTCCGGGGGCACCCGGTCCAGGACCATGGCGATCACGGTGCCCCGGGCGCGGGCGCCGCGCAGTAGCTCCCAGGGGACGGCGTCGGCGTACCGGGCGGCGGTGGTGACGAAGAGCCAGAGGTCGGCGGCGGCCAGCAGCTGCCCGGCGAGCGCCCGGTTGGCGTCGACCACCGAGTCGATGTCGGGCGCGTCGAGGAAGGCCAGCCCGGCCGGCAGCGCGGGGGCGGTGACCAGGTGCAGGGTGCCCGGGTCCTCGGTCGGCTCGTTGGTCCGGGTCAGGCCGGGCAGCAGGTCGCCCTGGCGGAACCAGGCGGCGTCGGCCGGGTTGCAGACCAGCACCGGCGAACGGGTGGTGGGGCGCAGCACCCCGGCGGCGCTCACCCGCGCCTGGACCAGGCTGTTTACCAGGGTCGACTTGCCCGCGCCGGTCGAGCCGCCGACGACCACCAGCAGTGGGGCGTCGAGGCGGGCGAGCCGGGGCAGCAGGTAGTCGTCGAGCTGGTGGGAGAGGCCGGCGGCGGCGTGTCGGGCCGGTTCCGCCGAGGGCAGGACCAGCGGGAACCGGGCCGCCTCGATCGCGGCCCGCAGGCCGGCGAGCGCGTTGGGCAGATCCTCCGCGTGTCTGGCGGGCGGGTCGTCCCCCGTGGCGGGGCCGGTGCGGGCTGCGACGGCGGGCGCGCCGGAACGGGTGGCGGAATCGCCATGCGTCGTCACGGCTAAAGCGTGCCCGACCGACGCAAGGTAAGACAACCAGACGGTAAGAACGATCAGGTTGCGTCGGGTCGACTCAACCTCGACTTGCGGTTTGCCGGCGGCGTGGCACTATTGAGTCAAGTTCACTCAACTTGTGGTGCGGTCGCTGCGGGCGACCCGCCGGGGCAGGCCCCTTGACCTGCTCACCCGTTACGAAGCGAGGAAGCGAACATGGCACGTGCGGTCGGCATCGACCTCGGCACGACGAACTCCTGCGTCAGCGTTCTCGAGGGCGGTGAGCCCACCGTCATCGCCAACGCTGAGGGCTCCCGGACGACCCCCTCGATCGTCGCGTTCGCCCGCAACGGCGAGGTGCTCGTCGGTGAGGTCGCCAAGCGCCAGGCGGTGACCAACCCCGACCGGACCATCCGCTCGGTCAAGCGGGAGATCGGCACCAACTGGACCGTCGACATCGACGGCAAGAAGTACACCCCGCAGGAGATCTCGGCCCGGACGCTGATGAAGCTCAAGCGGGACGCCGAGGCGTACCTGGGCGAGCAGATCACCGACGCGGTGATCACCGTCCCCGCCTACTTCAACGACGGCCAGCGTCAGGCCACCAAGGAGGCCGGTGAGATCGCCGGCTTCAACGTGCTGCGGATCGTCAACGAGCCGACCGCGGCCGCCCTGGCCTACGGCCTCGACAAGGGTTCCAAGGAGCAGACCGTCCTGGTCTTCGACCTGGGTGGCGGCACCTTCGACGTGTCGCTGCTGGAGTTGGCCGAGGGCGTCATCGAGGTCAAGTCGACCAGCGGTGACAACCACCTCGGCGGTGACGACTGGGACCAGCGGATCATCGACCACCTGGTGAAGACCTTCCGTGGCGAGCACGGCATCGACCTGTCCCAGGACAAGATGGCCATGCAGCGGCTCAAGGAGGCGGCCGAGAAGGCCAAGATCGAGCTGTCCGCCGCCGCCACCACCAACATCAACCTGCCGTACATCACCGCCGGTTCGGCGGGGCCGCTGCACCTCGACGTGACCCTGACCCGCGCCGAGTTCCAGCGCATGACGCAGGACCTGCTGGACCGCTGCAAGGGCCCGTTCGAGCAGGCCGTGAAGGACGCCGGGATCAAGGTCGCGGACGTCGAGCACGTCATCCTGGTCGGCGGCTCGACCCGGATGCCGGCCGTGACCGACCTGGTCAAGCAGCTCACCGGCAGGGACCCCAACAAGGGCGTGAACCCGGACGAGGTCGTGGCCGTCGGCGCCGCCCTGCAGGCCGGTGTGCTCAAGGGCGAGGTGAAGGACGTCCTGCTGCTCGACGTGACCCCGCTGAGCCTGGGCATCGAGACCAAGGGCGGCATCTTCACCAAGCTCATCGAGCGCAACACCACCATCCCGACCAAGCGCTCCGAGGTCTTCACCACGGCCGACGACAACCAGCCGTCGGTGCTGATCCAGGTCTTCCAGGGCGAGCGGGAGATCGCGGCCTACAACAAGAAGCTCGGCACCTTCGAGCTGACCGGCCTTCCGCCGGCGCCGCGCGGCGTTCCGCAGATCGAGGTCACCTTCGACATCGACGCCAACGGCATCGTCAACGTGCACGCCAAGGACCTGGGCACCGGCAAGGAACAGAAGATGACGATCACCGGCGGCTCCTCGCTGCCGAAGGACGACATCGAGCGGATGCGCCGGGACGCCGAGGAGCACGCCGAGGAGGACAAGCGCCGGCGCGACGACGCGGAGACCCGCAACGTGGCCGAGGCGCTCCAGTGGCAGACCGAGAAGTTCCTCGCCGAGAGCGGCGACAAGCTGCCCAGCGAGAACCGCGACCAGCTCAACGAGGCCCTCGGCGAGCTGCGTAGCGCGCTCGGTGGCCAGGACATCGACAAGATCAAGGCCGCGCACGAGAAGCTGGCGCAGGTCTCCCAGCAGGCCGGCTCGCTGCTTTACGCGCAGCAGGGCGAGCAGGCTCCGGGGGCGACCGGGCCGGGCGCGGGTGAGACCGGTGGCAAGCCGGCCGGCGGCGCCGACGACGTGGTCGACGCGGAGATCGTGGACGAGGACAAGAAGTGACGTTCGGTCCCGGACACGTTCGCACGGCAGGGGATGAGGTAACCGCATGACGGAGAAGCCACGAGCCGCTGACCCGGCAGCCACCGGGTCGGCGCCGGGTGGCTCCGCGAAGGCTGGGCAGGACGCCGGCGAGGAGCCGCGGGTCGTCATCCGTGACAAGCGCAAGATCGGCAAGGCCGGCGAGCGGAGCGGGGCCGCCGCGGCGGCAGCCGACGCCGCCGCCGACGCGCCGGCCGAGGGGCTGGTCGAGGAGACCGAGGTCGTCGTCGACGAGATCGAGACCGAGGCCCCGGTCTCCGGCCCGCCCGTGGTCGACGCGCCGGCCGAGCCGACCGAGGAGGCGGTTGAGCCGGAGGCGCCGCTCGGCGTCGAACTGGAGGCGGTACGGGCCGAGTTGGACGAGCGGACCCGCGACCTCCAGCGGGTGACGGCCGAGTACGCCAACTACCGCAAGCGGGTCGACCGGGACCGCAACCTGGTCCAGGAGCAGGCGATCGGCAGCGTGCTCACCGCGCTGCTGCCGATCCTCGACGACCTGGACCGGGCCCGGGAGCACGGCGACCTGGTGGGCGGGTTCGGCTCGGTGGCCGAGCAGCTCACCACCGCGCTGGGCAAGTTCGGGCTGACCGCGTTCGGTGAGCAGGGCGACCCGTTCGACCCCACTCTGCACGAGGCGGTGGCCCACCAGACCTCCGCCGATGTCACCGAACCGACCTGCGTGCAGGTCATGCGCCGCGGCTACCAGCTCGGCGAGCGGCTGCTGCGGCCGGCAATGGTCGCGGTCGCCGACCCGCAGTAGTGCCGACCCGTGCCGTCCCGCCCGCCCGCACCGGGCGGGCGGGACGACCGGGGTACGTCCCGTGGAAGGGGGTGGACGGATGAGTTCCAAGGACTGGGTCGAGAAGGACTACTACGCCGTGCTGGGCGTGGAGAAGTCCGCCTCCTCGGACGAGATCAAGAAGTCGTACCGGAAACTGGCCCGGGAGTCGCACCCCGACCACAACCCAGGTGACCCGAAGGCGGAGGAGCGGTTCAAGGCCGTCTCCGAGGCGTACGCGGTGGTCGGCGACGAGAGGAAGCGCCGCGAGTACGACGAGATGCGTTCCCTGTTCGGCTCGGGCGCGTTCCGCCGCAACGCTCGCGGTGGCGCCCAGCCGGGCGGTGCGCCGTTCGACGTCTCCGACCTGTTCGGCGGCGCGGCCGGCGGCGAGGCCCGGTTCGGCGGTGGCGGTCTGGGCGACCTGTTCGGCTCGATCTTCACCGGCGGGGGTGCCGGCGGCGCGGCCCGCGCCCGCGGTCCGGCCCGCGGCCGGGACGTCGAGACCGAGGTGGCGCTCGACTTCACCGACGCCGTACGCGGGGTGACCCTCCCGCTGACGCTGCGCTCCGCCGGGGTCTGCGAGACCTGCCACGGCACCGGAGCCAAGCCCGGCACCCAGCCGAAGGCGTGTCCGGTCTGCCACGGTGCCGGGGTGACCACCCGCAACCAGGGGTCGTTCAGCTTCTCCGAGCCGTGCCGCAACTGCCAGGGCGTCGGCACGGTCGTCGAGGAGAAGTGCCCGGAGTGCCATGGCAGCGGCGGGGTCACCAAGACCCGTACCCTGAACGTCCGCTTCCCCGCCGGGGTGGCCGACGGCCAGCGCATCCGGCTGGCCGGCCGGGGTGAGCCCGGCGAGCGTGGCGGGCCGGCGGGCGACCTGTTCGTGCAGGTGAAGGTCCGCCCGGACGAGCTGTTCGGGCGCGCCGGGGACGATCTCACCCTGACCGTGCCGATCACCTTCGCGGAGGCGGTGCTCGGCACCGACCTGCGGGTGCCGACCCTGGACGGCACGGTGACCCTCCGGGTGCCGCCGGGTACGCCGAGCGGTCGGGTGCTGCGGGCCCGGGGCAAGGGCGTCGTACGCAAGGACGGCCGGGCCGGTGATCTGCTGGTCACCCTTGACGTGGTGGTCCCGGCGAAGGTGTCGGACGAGGCGCGGGCGGCGCTGGAGGCGTTCACGGAGCAGACTCCGCCCGCCGCGCGGGAACATCTCGACGCTCGGGTGCGTCGGTTCAGTTGACCGGGTGAAAGGCAGCGGAGGTGAGCGGGGATGTCGGACGAGTTCGTCGGCTCGGGTGACCCGGCCTACGAGGCCAAGGTCCTGATGATCTCGGTGGCGGCGCGGATGGCGGGAATGCACCCGCAGACCCTGCGCCAGTACGACCGGCTGGGCCTGGTGCAGGCCGGCCGGGCGTCCGGCGGGGGGCGCCGCTACAGCGTGCGGGACGTGGTGCTGCTCCGCGAGGTGCAGCGACTGAGTCAGGACGACGGGATCAACCTGGCCGGAGTCAAGCGGATCATTGGCCTGGAGCGGCTGCTGGAGGAGGCCCAGCAGCGGGTGGCCCGGCTGGAAGCGGAGTTGGACGCCGCCTACCGCCGGATCGCCGAGCTGGAGTCGCTCGGCGGCTTCCCGCGCGGCGACCTCGTACCCACCAACCGCACCTCGACGGCGCTGGTGGTCTGGCGCCCCCGCCGCACCGGCGAACGCTGACCCGTTCCCGCTATCCCCGTACCGCTCCCAGGCCGGGGCGTGCCCGTTAGGGCACGCCCCGGCCTGGCTGCGGGGGCGGCCTGTGCGGAATGGGGGGTGAAGGGTGGGGTGGTTGGCTAATCTGTGAATCAGGCCCAAGCGGCTCAATCCGGACGGACTTTGGCGGGGGGAGCCGTGGCGGAATCGGCGAAAAAGGTGGCGCAGACGGCAGAGGACCGGCTTGAGGAAGTGGCCAAGAACGTCCGCGAGCGATTTGCCCGGATCACCGACACCACCTTCACCGACAGGATCAGGGACGGGCTCTTTCTCGACCAGGTGGACCACGGCATCGACCGGGCCAGGGCCGACGAACGGCGCCGAAAGCAGGGCGGATCGCCGAGCTGACGATCCGTCGGCGTGCGGGCCGGGACCCACGGGGGGTCCCGGCCCGTTCGCCGTCGTAGGGGTGCTGGCCGGGACGCGGTGATCCGCGCGGGAGTCCCGGCCCGTTCGCCGTCGCAAGGGACGTGGGAGCTAGAGTCGGCGGTTCTCTCGGACCAGGCCGCCCTCGCACCAGTCGCGATAGACGAAGAGGTCCGGGCGGGCGAGCAGCACCCGGCTGTTGTGCGCCCAGTTGCGCATCAGCTCGTCGCCGGCCCGCTCGGCCTGCTCGACCAGCTTGCGGAATCGGCGCTTCGGGTGGGCCCGGAAGTTCGTCCGGATGCCGTCGGCGGCGTAGATGTAGAGGCAGTGCAGGGCGAATCGGCGGGCCGGGCAGGCCGCGTCCATGGCCAGCTCGAAGAGCGTCCCCACCAGGTGGTCACCGGAGACCAGCAGATCCCAGTCCGGGGGCATGGAGGTCAACGGTACGGAGTTCGGCTGATAGGCCCACGTGCGCAGCTCGGCCGGCGACGGATCGACCGGGTTGGCGAAGCCGCGGAACGTCTCCTCCTGCACGCTCACCGGCCAACCTTCCGTCGCCGCTGGCGGGGGCACCGGACCACCCGCGGAACCTGGCTGCTGGGGCGACACGGTAACGCGGTTCCGCGTACCGGCGGTAGACCTTCCCGGAACCAATTCGGCAACCGTTGGCCGGGCCAGGTCGACCATTAGGCCGACCTGGCCCGACGGACTCAGTCGGCGGCCGGCACCGGCGCGGGCGGCCGGGCGGCGGTACGCCGACGCAACCAGCCCTTGAACCAGGGTGTGTCGGGCAGCCGGGCCAGCAGCGGGCCGGCCACCACGGTGATGAGCACGTACGCCGTGGCGAGCGCCGCCAGCTTGGGCTCCACCGGTTGCGCGGCGGCGACGGCGAGCCCGGCGATGACGATGGAGAACTCGCCGCGCGGGGTGAGCGCGAAACCGGCACGCCATCGACCGGGTTCGGCGATTCCGGCCCGCCGGGCGGCCAGATAACCGGTGAGCAACTTCGTTCCCATGGTCACCACGGCCAGCGCCAGTGCCGGAAGCAGTACCGGGGGCATGTCCATCGGGTTGGTGACCAGCCCGAAGAACACGAAGAAGACCGCCGCGAAGAGATCCCGTAGTGGCGACAGCAGTTCGGTGGCGTGGTGCGCCACCGGCCCGGAGAGGGCGATGCCGACCAGGAACGCCCCGACCGCCGCGGAGACCTGGAGCTTGGCCGCGACACCGGCGACCAGCAGGGTCAGGCCGAGCACCCCGAGCAGTAGCGCCTCCGGGTCCTTCGCGGAGAGCGCCGTCGAGATCAGGTGGCCGTACCGGATGGCGACGAACAGCACGGCGATCACGGTGAGCACCGCGACGGCGAGCGCCATGCCGCCCTTGATCAGGCCGATCCCGGCGAGCAGCGCGGTGAGCAGCGGCAGGTAGAGGGCCATCGCCAGGTCTTCGATCACCAGGACCGAGAGGATCACCGGGGTCTCCCGGTTACCGACCCGGCCGAGGTCGCCGAGCACCTTGGCGATCACTCCGGACGAGGAGACCCAGGTGACGCCGGCGAGCACCACGGCGGCCAGCCAGCCCCAGCCGAGTATCAGTGCGAAGGCGAAGCCGGGCAGCGCGTTGAGCACCGCGTCGATCAGGCCGGCCGGGGCCGCCGAGCGGAGGTTCCCCACCAGTTCGCCGGCGCTGTATTCCAGGCCGAGCATGACCAGCAGCAGGATCACGCCGATCTCCGCGCCGACGGCGAAGAACTCCTCACTGGCGTTGAGCGGCAGCAGGCCGCCCTGACCGAAGGCCAGGCCGGCGATCAGATAGAGGGGGATGGGCGAGACGCCGAAGCGGCGGCTGAGCCGGCCGAGCAGGCCGAGCAGGAGCAGCAGCGCGCCGACCTCGACGAGCAGAGTTGTGGTTTCGTGCATCCGCGCCTCAGCCGTCCGGGTCGGCTTCGGCAAGGATTGCGCTGACCCCGTCGAGACCCTGCCGGGTTCCGACCACGACCACCACGTCACCTGCGGCGAAGCGGAAGGTGGGGTCGGGCGAGACGTTCACCTCGCCCTGGCGCAGCACGGCGACGATGGATGCGCCGGTGCGGGTACGTGCCTGGGTGTCGCCCAGTTGCCGGTTGACGTACTTGGTGCCGGCCGGGATGGCGATCTGCTCGGTGAGCAGCCCGGCGGCCTGCTCGCGCAGCCCGGAGAGCTGGCTGAGCATCAGGGACGCGCCGAGGATGTCGGCGAGCGCCTCCGCCTCGTCGTCGGTCAGTGGTATGTCGGCCTGGCAGGAGTCTGGATCGTCCGGATCGTAGAGAACCAGGTCACGACGGCCGTTGCGGTGGGAGACCACGCCGAGCCGGCGGCCGGATTCCGTCACCAGATCGTGACGCATGCCGATCCCCGGTAAGGCAGTCTGTTCAACACGTACTCGCACGCGGGCGAGGCTACCCTGCGTTGGAGGTGTGGTGAACCGGCGACCGGGCTGCGTGGTGGCACTGTTGCTGATGGTGCCGGTTCTGGCGGCCTGTTCGATCGGGGACGTCCGGCGTCCGCCGCCGGACCGGACCTCCGCGTCGCCCGGGCCGGTCGTCACCGCGTCGGCCCGGCCGCCGGTCGCCGACGTCCACGAGGCCCGCCTCGTCCGGGTCGCCGTACCCGACCGGTACGACCCGCCGTTCATCGAGTTCGTCGACGCCGAGCAGGCGTACGCCCTCTTCGCCACCTGCGACGGCCGGCCACCCGGCCGGGACTGCCCGGCGCTGCTCTTCGCCACCCAGGACGGCGGCCGGTCCTGGAAGCCGTTGCGGCACCCCCGGTCGGTCGCCGAGGACCAGCAGCTCTACGCCCCGAAGGGGCTGCTCGTGCTGGCCGCCGAACCGTTCGGCTGGTACGCCTCGACCGACGACGGCGTCACCTTCACCCACTACCCGGGAGTCGCGCGGCCGCCGGTGCTGGTCGGTGCCGACGGCCGGTTCCAGCTGACCCAGGACAGTGGCCGGGTGGCCCGCTGGGACGGTCGCCGGCTGCGCCCGTTGCCGGCCCAGCCCGACCTGCCGACCGTGAACACGGTGCGCGAGGCCGGGGACCTGCTGGTGGCGGCCGGCGCGACCGACGGACGGCCGTACGCCGCGCTCTCGACGGACCAGGGGCGGACCTGGCAGCGGAGCCCGGTGCCGGCACCCGACGGCGAGGTGGGGGTGCTGCGGGTGATGCCGGCGCCCGGCGGCGAGGTCTGGCTGATCGGGGAGCGCCCGGACCGGACGGGCTTTCCGGCGCTCTGGCAGTACCGGGGCAACTGGGAGCTGGTGCGGGCCGCCGGCCACCCGGACGAGATGCGCTCGGCGGCCCCGGTGGGCGACGGGCGGGTGGCGGTGACCGGACCGGACGGCGTGGGCGTGGTGGTGGACGGCAGGTACGAGCGGGTGAACTGGCCGGTCGGCCCCGAGCACTATCTCTATCTGCTCGACGACGGGACCCTCGTGGCCCGGGCACCGGACGAGATCGTGCTCGCCGTCGGCCCGGTCGGCGCCCGCCGGTGGATCAGGGTGGCCCTGGTCGGCGACTGACGGCCCCCGGCGGCTGGGGTGTCGCGCTCGTCCCGGGCGCCGCCGATGAAGTGATCCAGCTCACACCGTTGGAGTTGAGCGGAATAGGCTCAACTCTGGTTGTGTCGCTCCTAGTGGACACGCCGATCCGGGGGAGCCCATGAACACGGAACGCCTCACCACCAAGAGCCGCGAGAGCATCACGGGTGCCGTCGCGCTGGCGAACCAGCGCGGCCACGCCACCGTGGAGCCCTGGCACCTGCTGCTGTCGCTGCTGGACACCGAGGGTTCGACCGCCGCCGGCCTGCTGCGCGCCGTCGGGGCCGATCCCGCCGAGCTGCGCCGGGTCGCCCAGCGCTCGGTCGACGCCCTGCCCGCCGCGCACGGCTCCAGCCTCGCCGAGCCCACGCTGGCCCGCGAGTTCGTCAACGCCATCGGCGCCGCCGAGCAGATCGCCCGGCCGCTCGGCGACGAGTACACCTCGACGGAGCACCTGCTCGCCGGGCTGGCCCGGGTGGGCGGTGCGGTCTCCGTCGCGCTCAGGAACGCCGGCGCCACCGAGGAGAACCTGGTCGCCGCCTTCCCGACCGTACGGGGTGGGGACCGTCGGGTCACCACGGCCGACCCGGAGCAGACCTACCAGGCCCTCGCCAAGTACGGCGTGGACCTGACCGCCAGCGCCCGCGAGGGAAAGATCGACCCGGTCATCGGCCGGGATTCCGAGATCCGCCGAGTGATCCAGGTGCTGTCCCGGCGTACCAAGAACAACCCGGTGCTGATCGGTGAGCCGGGCGTCGGCAAGACCGCCATCGTCGAGGGCCTGGCCCAGCGGATCGTCGCCGGTGACGTGCCCGAGTCGCTGCGCGACAAGAAACTGGTCTCACTCGACCTCGGCGCGATGGTGGCCGGCGCGCAGTACCGCGGCCAGTTCGAGGAGCGGCTGAAGTCGGTGCTGGAGGAGATCAAGAACTCCAACGGCCAGGTCATCACCTTCCTCGACGAGTTGCACACCGTCGTGGGCGCCGGCAAGGGCGAGGGCTCGATGGACGCCGGCAACATGCTCAAGCCGATGCTGGCCCGTGGCGAACTGCGGATGGTCGGCGCGACCACGCTGGACGAATACCGCGAGCACATCGAGAAGGACCCGGCGCTGGAGCGCCGCTTCCAGCCGGTGCTGGTCGGCGAGCCGACCATCGAGGACACCATCGGCATCCTGCGCGGCCTCAAGGAGCGCTACGAGGTGCACCACGGCGTACGGATCACCGACGCCGCGCTGGTCGCCGCCGCCGCCCTCTCCGACCGCTACATCACCGACCGGTTCCTGCCGGACAAGGCGATCGACCTGGTCGACGAGTCCGCGTCCCGGCTCCGGATGGAGATCGACTCCCGTCCGGTCGAGGTGGACGAGATCGAGCGCGCCGTGCGCCGGCTGGAGATCGAGGAGATGGCGCTGGCCAAGGAGCCGGACGCCGCCTCCGCCGAGCGGCTGGAGCGGCTGCGCAAGGAGCTGGCCGACAAGCGCGAGCAGCTCACCGTGCTCTCCGAGCGCTGGCAACTGGAGAAGAGCCACATCACCAAGCTCTCCACCGCGAAGGAGGAGCTGGAGCGGCTCGGCGGCGAGGCCGAGCGGGCCGAGCGCGACGGCGAGCTGGAACGCGCCGCCGAGCTGCGGTACGGCCGGATCCCCGCGCTCAAGACCGAGCTGAAGCAGGCCGAGGAGGAGCTTTCCCGGCTCCAGGCCGACGGCGCGATGCTCAAGGAGGAGGTCGGCGCGGACGACATCGCCGCCGTGGTCGCCTCCTGGACCGGCATTCCCGCCGGCCGGTTGCTGGAGGGCGAGACGGCCAAGCTGCTCCGGATGGAGGAGTCGCTGGGGGCCCGCGTGGTCGGCCAGTCCGAGGCGGTCGCCGCGGTCTCCGACGCGGTCCGCCGCGCCCGGGCCGGCGTCGCCGACCCGGACCGCCCGACCGGCAGCTTCCTCTTCCTCGGACCGACCGGGGTCGGCAAGACCGAGCTGGCCAAGGCGCTCGCCGAGTTCCTCTTCGACGACGAGCGGGCCATGGTCCGCATCGACATGAGCGAGTACGGCGAGAAGCACTCCGTGGCCCGCCTGGTCGGCGCCCCGCCCGGCTACGTCGGCTACGAGGAGGGCGGCCAGCTCACCGAGGCGGTGCGCCGCCGGCCGTACTCGGTGGTGCTGCTGGACGAGGTGGAGAAGGCCCACCCGGACGTCTTCGACGTGCTGCTCCAGGTGCTCGACGACGGTCGGCTCACCGACGGTCAGGGCCGTACGGTGGACTTCCGCAACGCGATCCTGATCCTCACCTCGAACCTGGGCTCGTCGGTGATCAGCGAGCTGACGCTGACCGAGGAGGAGCGCCGGGAGGGCGTCCTCGCGGTGGTCCGGTCGCACTTCAAGCCGGAGTTCCTCAACCGCCTCGACGACATCGTGGTGTTCGCCGCCCTCCAGGGCGACGACCTGCGGGCCATCGTCGACATCCAGCTCGACCGGATGCGCAGGCGTCTCGCCGATCGTCGGTTGGCGCTGGTCATCACCGACGCGGCCCGGATGTGGCTCGCCGAGCACGGGTACGACCCGATCTACGGTGCCCGCCCGTTGCGACGGCTGGTGCAGTCGGCGATCGGCGACCAACTCGCCAAGGCCCTGCTCGCCGGCCAGATCCGGGACGGCGACACGGTGCGGGTGGACCTGGCCGACACCAAGGAGGCCCTCACCGTCACGGCAGGCTGACAGACTCCCGCCCACCCCGGCCGGATCCGCCTCGGCGGATCCGGCCGGTGCGTCTCGGGTACCGGCGCGGGCGCCGGTGGGGAAAGAATGGGGCATGGTGGGGATCGGGAAATGGGAACGCGAGTTGGACGCGAACGTCCGGGAGTTGGCCTCGGCGGACACGCTCGCCTTCGGCGGGGTGGGGATCGCGGGCACCCTGCTGCCGTCGACGGAGGCGTACCAGCAGGTGGAACGGGCGCTGGACGAACATCCGCCGGAGGCCCGGCAGCAGGTCGACTGGCTGCTTGAGCACGGCTCACCGGCCGGAAAGGCGTACGCCGCCGCGCTGCTGGACACCGTCGACCCGGCGGCCGGTCGGGTGGCCTGGAGCCGGTTGCGCGCCGATGACGGGGAACTCACCACGTTCACCGGCTGCCTGATGGACCAGACCACGCTCGGTGCGTACGCCGCGGAGCGGCTCGCCGACGGGTGATCCACTCGGTACGGAGGCCGATCCGATCGGCTCTGTCGGCGATGGCGGGCAGCCCGTACCTTGCCAGCCATGACCTCCCCCGCCGTCGCCGCCCGGCCCACAAGGCCCGCCGTCGTCACGGTCGCCTTCTGGTTGCAGATCGCGACCGTCGCCGTCCTGCTCGCCGTGGTCGGCCTCGTGGTCTTCGCGGCCGTGCGCTACAACGCCCAGATCGACGAGGCGCTGCGGCGGGTCCCGGACGCCGATCCGGTGGAGGTGTCGGACGAGCGCTCGGGCAACATCTTCGCGACGACCACCCTCGGTGTCCCCGCGCTGCTGCTGGCGGCCTGGCTCGCCGCCACCGCGTTGCCCCTGCGCAGTGGCAGCAATCCCGCCCGCATCCTGGTCTTCGTCGCCGCCGGGGCGCAACTGCTGCTCTGCCTCGCGCAGGGCTGCGGCGGCCTGCTGTTGATCCCGCTCATGCTGGCTTCCGGAATAGACGATTCCGGCTACGACCCCGCCCTCGACTCCGGGCCCGGCGGCGCCGACTGGGAGCAGTCGAGGTTTCTCGACGCCCTCTACGACCAGGGGGACCCGGAGGCGATCTTCGCGTTCGGCGGCATCGGCGTGGCGCTGGTGCTGGCGCTCACGTTGGCGGTCATGGTGCTGCTGTTGCTTCCCGATTCCGGCCGCTATTTCCGTCCCGCGTCGGCCGCCCTGCCACCGGTTCCGTACGGCTACTGGCCGGGCCACCCCGCAGCGGCCTACTACCCGTCGGGCTACCCCGCTGCCTACCCGTCGGGCTACCCCGCAGCGGGTTATCCACCGGCCGCCATGCCGTCCCCGCCGGGCTACCCGGTCTGCCCTGACCCGGGCCTGCACCTGGCCTACCCACCCGCCGGCCCGTGGGCACCCGCCCAGCAGGGCGGCCCGTGGGCACCCGCGCCGGGCGCCGGCCTGTCGGCCGCCATTCCGGACGCCGGCCCGTGGGCGGTCCCGCCGGGCGCCGGCCCGTCGGCACCCGCCCCGAATGCCAGCCCGTGGGCGGCCCCGCCGGGCGCCGGCCTGTCGGCACCCGCGCCTGGTGCCGGCCCGTCCGCGGTGCCGGCCGGGGACGACGTCGGCAAGCCGGCCGGGGCGGACGCCGGGGTGCCGGGCAGGGACGATGCCGCCCCGGACGCTGGCGGGCCGTCCGCCAACCCGGGTGGCGGTACGTCCATTGGCTGATCGTCGACTCAGCGGATGAGCTGTTTGGCGAGGTGGCCAGGGTTGTTAACGTCTCCGCCGACGCACGTGGGGAGGCGGTCGTGAACGGTTCGATGGCGTACCTGGTGGCGGCGCTGGGGTGCCCGGTCGGCGTGGCCGGCGTGGTGATCGCCGTGGTGGCGTTGCGTAAGGCCCGCTCCGGGCCACGCTCGCGCACCGCCGGTGCATCGCTCCGGGAACGGGACGCCGACGCCCTGGGCGGCGACCCGCGCCGGCTCAAGCCTGGCGACGTCGTGGAGATTCGCCAGGTCCCGTACACCATCCGCGGGTCGATTCACCTGGTCGAGGGCGGTTGGAGCTGGGCCGAGCACCTGCTCGACGACACGGGTGGGGTCAAGCGCTGGCTCTCCGTCCAGGAGGACCCGGACCTGGAGTTGGTGCTCTGGACCGGAGAGCCGTCGGCCACCGTCACCCCGGGCGCCCCCACTCTGGGCGTCGCCGGCCGCCAGTACACCTGGGACGAGTCCGGCCAGGCCCGCTACACCGCCACCGAGGGCACCGGCCTCGATCCGCGCGGCACCATGCGCTACCACGACTACCAGGCGCCCGGCGGGGCCCGGCTCTCCTTCGAGGCGTACGGGGAGACCGGCTGGGCGGTGGCGCTCGGTGAGAGGCTGCATCGCGCCGAGGTGTCGATCCACCCGCAGGGCGGCCCGGAGCAGGTGGCCTGAGCCGCGCGTATGCCCGCGCGGAGTGGCGCGGCCACTGACCGGACCGGCAGAGTGTCCACGTGTTGCGGGAACGGTGGCCCACCGGTGTCTCCTCCGTCGGAGCGCGCGGCGGTTCCGGCTCTCGTGCCGTGCTCACCTGGCCTGCGCTGGTTACGGTGGTCGTGTGATCTAGGGAAGGAGAATCATGGTCGATGCCTCGGGGACGCCGCCCCGCGCCCGCCCGGGCGTGGTGACGATGTCCAGTTGGTTGCTCATCCTCGTCGCCGCCATCCAGGTGGTGAGTCTGATCCTGACGTTGTCCACCATCGGCACGATTCGGGACGTGCTGCGGGACGCCTACCGGGGCACCGCCGCCGAGCAGGCGAGCGATTTCGCCTACGCGGTCGGCATCGCCGGGGCCGTGATTTCGCTGCTGCTCGCGATCGGGCTCGTCGTCCTCGCCTTGTTGAACAACCGGGGGAAGAACGGCGCCCGGATCACCACCTGGGTGCTGGGCGGCATCCTGTTGTGCTGCACCGGCGGCGGCCTGGCGAACACCGTGGGCGGCAGCCTGACCAGCGGCGGCTCGACCGGCGGCAACATGCCGAGCAGCCAGGAGATCCAGCGCCGGTTGGAGGACGCGCTGCCGTCCTGGTACCTCCCGCTCTCCACCGCGCTCAGCCTGCTGGCCCTGCTGGCCCTGCTGGCTGCCCTGATCCTGCTGGCCCTGCCCGCGTCGAACGAGTTCTTCCGCAAGCCGCAGCCGGCCTGGGAGCCCCCGGTGCCCGGTGGCACCTACCCCGGCTACCCGTCGGTGCCGGGCTACCCGCCGGCCCCGGGCTACCCGCCGGCCCCGGGCTACCCGCCGGCCCCGGGCTACCCGCCGGCCCCGGGCCAGCCGCCGGCTCCTGGCTATCCGCCGGCCACTGGTCAGCCGGGCCAGCCTGGTCAGCCGGGCCAGTTCGGCCAGCCGGACCAGCCGGGTCAGCCGGGGCCGTCGCCGGAGCCCGGCGAGCGCCGCGAACCCGAGGCACCCTCGGGAAGTTGACGCTCCGATAACAGCGACGCCGACGATCCCTCCGAGTAGGTTGCAAGCCGACGCCTACCGGAGGGATCTGTCGTGTCGTATCCCGTTCAGGCACCGTCCCGCCGCCCGGGGACGGTCGTCTCGGCAGCGGCGGTGCTGCTGCTGATGGCGGCCGGCGCCGTGGCGTACGCGGTCGCCAACCTGCTGGTCACGGGTGGCACGGTGGACCGGTTCCGCGCGGCGGCGCCCGGGACCGGAGCCAGCATCGGCGAGATCGACACAGTGGTGTCGCTGCTGCGAGCCTCCACCATGTTGGCGGCCGTGATCGGCGTACTCATGGCGCTGCTGCTCGTCGGGCTCACCCTCGGCCTGCTCTCCGGCCGGCCCGGCGCCCGCGTGGCCACCTGGGCCGTGTCCGGGCTGGGCCTGTTCTGCGGCTGCTGTGGCCTGGCGGTACTGGTCGGTCAGCGGGCTGCTCCGCTTCGCCTCGGTGCCGACGAGCAGGTCACCGCCGATCTGCTCGGCCTCGTCGGAGACGCGTACCCGGGCTGGTGGATCCCGTTGAACGCGGCCGTGTCGGTGGCGCAGGTCCTCGGGTATCTGGTGGCCGCCGTACTGCTGGCCCTCCCCGCAGCCGGTGCCTTCTTCCGTCGTACCGCCCCCGTCGCGCCGCCCGCCGGCCCGATGCCTCCGACGGGCCACATGCCCCCGACCGGGCAGACCAGCCCCGGAGCCGGCCCGGTCTACGGCCCGCCGTCCGCTTCCTCGGCGCCGCCGTCCTACGGCCCGCCGTCGGGTTCGATTCCGCCGGCATCCGGCCCGCCGTCGGGTTCGACTCCACAGTCCTACGGGTCCCCGTCGCCCTGGGCGCCGCCGCCCGGATCGCCGGGCAACCCTCCGCCCGCGTCGGCCCCGCCCGGACAGACCCCACCCCCCGAGGAGCGCGCGTGACCGACGAGTCCCACACCTCCCCGCGCCGCGCGTTGATCACCGGTGCCAGCCTCGGCATCGGCGAGGCGTTCGCCCGCCGGCTCGCCGCGGACGGGTGGGACCTGATTCTGGTGGCCCGGGACGCCGGCCGGCTCGACGCCACCGCCGCCCACCTGGCCGACCGGTACGACCGCCGGATGGAGACCATCTCCGCCGATCTGTCCACCGACGACGGCTGTTCGGTGGTCGAGCGCCGGCTCGCCGCCGAGCCGCCGGTCGAAATGCTGGTGAACAACGCCGGGAGCAGCCTCAACACCCCGTTCGTCCGGTCGGCCGTCGAGGACGAGGTCCAGCTGCTCCGGCTGAACGTGCAGGCGGTGCTGAGGTTGACCCATGCCGCGCTGGGCCCGATGGTCCGGCGAGGCAAGGGGGCAGTGATAAATGTCTCTTCCGTCGCCGGGTTCGGCGTGCCGATGCCGGGGTCGACGTACTCAGCCAGCAAGGCGTGGGTCACGAATTTCAGTGAATCGATCGGTCAGTCGGTGGCGCCGCTGGGCGTGCGGGTGATGGCGCTGTGCCCCGGCTACACCCGTACCGGCTACCACGAGCGGGCCGGCATCAACATGTCGCGCACGCCGGGCTGGATGTGGCTACGGGCCGACGACGTGGTCGACGAAGGGCTGCGTGACCTGCGAAAAGGCAAACTGGTCAGTGTGCCGAGCTGGAAGTACAAGTTGGCCGTGGCGGGCCTGCGGCACGCGCCGAGACGGCTGCTGCGCGGCGTCTCCCGGGACACCAGGGGGCGGGTCGCGCGCGGTGGCGACTGACCTCGGGGCGGTCGGGTGGGTGTCCTGGCGACGGGATCGGCACCCGTGACCCGGATGGACGGTCGCACAGCGTAGCCGGACATCGCCACCCTTCGGTCGCCCGCAGGGCTGACCCGGGAGGACCCGACAGACGCCTCCCAGAGTTGCGCAGTACCCTCTATCGCCATGGGGGACCACGACGACCTGCGTAAATTCATCACCGACCTGGCTGTGGTCCACGGGCGCGTGGTGCTCTCATCGGGCCGTGAGGCGGACTGGTACGTCGACCTGCGTCGCGTCACGCTCCATCACCGGGCGGCACCGTTGGTCGGACGGGTGATGTGTGATCTCACCGCCGATTGGGCATACGACGCGGTCGGTGGGCTGACCCTCGGGGCCGATCCCGTCGCGGTGGCGATGTTGCACGCTGCGGCCGAGACCGACCGGCCGCTGGACGCGTTCGTGGTCCGCAAGGCGGGCAAGGCGCACGGTCTCCAACGGCGTATCGAGGGGCCGGACGTGGCAGGTCGCCGGGTCCTGGCGGTTGAGGACACCTCGACCACCGGCGGCAGTGTGTTGGCCGCGGTCGAGGCGTTGCGTGAGGCCGGGGCCGAGGTGGTCGGGGTTGCGGTTATTGTTGATCGAGGCGCTGGCGACGCGGTACGAGCCGCCGGACTGCCGTATCGGGCGGCCTATACGTTGGCTGACCTCGGCCTTGTGGCGTAAAAGTTTGCCGATTCGGATTTGCTGATATGCAGGCGGATCGATGCTGCTGGTGGAAGGATGGAATACGTGGGAACTGCGTTGGCTGAAATGACCATGCCTCAGATCTCGCCGCTCGCCGGCGAGCCGATCGAACGTGCCGATGCCGAGCGGCTCGCGGGGGTGCTGAAGGCCCTTGCCGACCCTGCCCGGCTGCGGCTGCTCAGTCTGATCCAGTCGGCACCCGAGGGAGAGGCGTGCGTGTGTGACCTCACCGCACCGCTCGGCCTCTCCCAGCCGACGGTCAGTCACCACCTGCGTATCCTCACCGAGGCCGGCTTGCTGGAGCGGGAGAAGCGCGGTGTCTGGGCGTACTACCGGCTGGTGCCGACCGCGATCGCCACGATCGCGGATCTGCTCACCCCGCCGCGGAAGCGGGCCACCAAGAAGGCCCGCTGAAACCGGACGTTGCTGAGTCCGGGGTGGCCGCGTCAATAAGGCGCGGCAACTGGTGGCGTGCCAGGGGTGGCGCCACCATCCGACGGTGACGGCTGCCCGTCTCCGTACCACCCGCAGGTAGACAGGTTGTTGCCGATGGCCGGCCCCCACCAGGGGGCCGGCCATCGGCGCAGCCGTTCGATCAGCGGCGGTGCTGGCCGCGCTGGCCGTGCCGCGGGTCGTCGTCGTCCCCGACCTCGCGCCGGATCGCGTCGGCGGCGCCGGCCGCGCTGGCCGCGGCGACCACCGCGACCGCCTCGCCGCGCTTGCGTGCCCGCCGGTCGCGGAGGAACTCGAAGAAGATCGGCAGTACCGAGATCACGATGATCAGGGCGACCACCGGCAGGATGTACCGGTCGATCTTGTCGCCGATCGCGTTGTAGATCTGGTCGGCCAGCAGGTACCCGATCAGCAGGATGCCGTCCACCCAGAGGATCGCGCCGATCACGTTCCAGAGGAAGAACTGCCGGGCCGGCATGCCGAGCACGCCGGCGACCGGGTTGAGGAAGGTCCGCACGATCGGGATGAAGCGGGCCAGCACGACGGCCTTCGCCGGGCCGAACTTCTGGAAGTAGTACTCGGCCTTCTCCACGTACTCCCGCTTGAAGAGACGGGAGTTGGGCTTGTCGAACATCCGCCGGCCGTACCGGGCGCCGAACCAGTGCCCGAGCTGGGCGCCGGCGATCGCGCAGAGCGGTCCGCCGATCAGCAGCGCGATCAGGTTCAGCCGGGTGCCGGCACCGAAGATCGCGTCCGCCACCGGCGAGGCGGCCACCCCGGCCAGGAAGAGCAGCGAGTCGCCCGGGAAGAAGAAGCCGACCAGCAGGCCGGTCTCGGCGAAGAGGATCACCCAGACGCCGATCAACCCGAAAGTGTGGATCAGGTCCTTCGGATCGAGCGGGTTCAGGGCGATGCTCTCGGAGAACATCCGCGTCTTCTCTGCTGTGTCCACGGCCACAAAGGGTACCCAAGCCCGGTCCGGCATCGCGCCGGACCGGGCGTACCGGTCACAGCCGGGGGTCGACCGGCTCGGACTCGCAGGCGAGGACCGCGAAGACCAGCTCGTGCCGCCGCCAGAGCGGGGCGTCCTCGGCCAGGGCGTCCAGTGCGGCCAGGCCGAGGCCGTGCTCGCGCAGGGCCAGCCCGCGCTTGCGCCCCAGCGAGCGCCGGCGCAGCGCGGCGAGCTGACCCGGCTCGGTGTACCCGGGACCGTAGATGATCCGCAGGTACTCCCGGCCCCGGCACTTGATGCCCGGCTGGAGCAGCGCGCCCTTCGGCGAGCGGGCGGCGAGCCCGGCGTACGGCTTGACCACCATGCCCTCACCGCCGGTCGCGGTAAGCGCCAGCCACCAGTCGGTCGCCGCCGCCACCGCCGCCTCGTCGGACAGGTCGACCACCTGCCGGCGGGTCGGCGTGAAGAACTCCGGGTCCGCCGCGTAGAGCCGGTCGGCCAGGGCCAGGTGCCAGCCGTGGTCCCGGTCGGCGTAGCTGGCCCCGGCCCCGGCCAGCACGGCGAACGGCGCCAGCGTCACCCCGCGCAGCCCGTCGGTCGGCCCGACGTACGCCCGGTACGCCGCCGAGTACGCCTCGATCTCGGACGCCCGGTCGGCGAGCCGGCCGCGCAGCTCCCCGATCGGCAGTCCCCGGCCGGCGGCGGCGTCGAGCGTGGCGAGCGCCGCCGGCAGGGCGGCCCGGCCGGCGGCACCCACGCCGGCGTACTGCTCGCGGATCAGGCTGCCCGCCTTCGCCGACCAGGGGAGCAGCTCGCAGTCGAGCAGCAGCCAGTCGGTGCCCAGCTCGGCCCAGAGCCCGGCCGACGTGACCGCCGCGCGAACCCGGGCCAGCAGCTCGTCGTCGAGCGGCGGACCGAAGAACGGTCGGCCGGTACGGGTGTACGCCGCTCCGCCGGCGAACCGCCCCGGCTCCCGCTCCACCAGCACCACGGCCCGCGAGCCCATGTGCTTCTCCTCGCAGACCACCCGCTCGACACCGGCCGAGCGGTGGTCCGCGAACGCCTCCGCCGGGTGCTCCAGGAACCCGTCGACCGTCGACGTCGAGCAGGGCGCCATGGTCGGCGGCAGCCAGACCAGCCGATCCGGGTCGACCGCGTACCGGCTCATCACCTCCAGCGCGGCGGCGGCGTTCTCCGCCGGCACGGTCAGCGACCCGTACGCGTGGGTGAGGTGCCGCCGCCCGGTGACGTCGGCCAGGTCCAGCACGCTGTCCGGGCGGGCCGGCGCGGGCGGGACCAGCGGGCGGGCCGGGGCGTACCACTCCTTCGCCGCCGGGACGGAGACCAGCTCCTTCTCCGGGTACCGCAGCGCGGTGAGCCGGCCGCCGAAGACGCAGCCGGTGTCGATGCAGATGGTGTTGTTCACCCACTCCGGCTCCGGGGTGGGGGTGTGCCCATACACGACCATGGCCGAGCCCCGGTAGTCGCGCGCCCACGGGTAGCGCACCGGCAGGCCGTACTCGTCGGTCTCGCCGGTGGTCTCGCCGAACAGCGCGAAGGCGCGGACCCGGCCGGACGCCCGGCCCTGGTACGTCTCCTTCAGCCCGGCGTGCGCGACCACCAGCCGGCCGCCGTCCAGCACGTAGTGGCTGACCAGGCCGTCGACGAAGGTCGCCACGTCCGCGACGAACCCCGCCGGCTCCGACTCCAGCTGGGCCATCGTCTCGGCCAGGCCGTGGGTCAGCCGCACGTCCCGGCCGCGCAGCTTGCGCAGCAGCTTCTGCTCGTGGTTGCCCGGCACGCAGATCGCGTGGCCGGCCGCCACCATGCCCATCACCAGGCGGAGCACCCCGGGGGAGTCCGGGCCGCGGTCCACCAGGTCACCCACGAAGACCGGGGTACGCCCGGCGGGGTGCACCGCGTCCACCGGGCGGCCCGCGTCGTCGTGGGCCAGCGCGTAGCCCAGCCGGAGCAGCAGCGCCTCCAGTTCCTCCCGGCAGCCGTGCACGTCGCCGATGATGTCGAACGGCCCGGTCAGCTCGCGCCGGTCGTTGAACAGCTTCTCGTAGCGGATCTCGGCGGTGTCGATCTCCTCGACCCCGCGCAGTACGTGCACCTTGCGGAAGCCCTCCCGGGCCAGCCGCCCGTACGACTGCCGCAGGTCCCGCCGCATCCGGGTGAGCACCTGGCGGCCGTGCGTCCGGTCGGCCCGGCCCCGCGTACGCTCCCAGGCCAGCGCCTCCGGCACGTCCAGCACGATCGCCACCGGCAGCACGTCGTGCTCGCGGGCCACCCTCACCAGGGCGGCCCGGGCGTGCGGCTGGAGGTTGGTCGCGTCGACCACGGTGAGCCGGCCCCGGCGCAGCCGCAGCCCGGCGACGTGGTGCAGCGCGTCGAACGCGTCGCCGGAGGCGGACTGGTCGTTCTCGTCGTCGGCCACCATCCCCCGGAAGGTGTCCGAGGAGAGCACCTGGCTGGGCCGGAAGTGCCGCCGGGCGAAGGTGGACTTGCCGGAGCCGGAGACGCCGACCAGCGCCACCAGGGCCAGCTCGGGAATGTCCAGGATGGTCATGCGCCGGTCTCCTCCTTCCGGGTCAGCACGGCGAGCTGCGTGGGGTTGCCCAGCTCGGGGTCGTCGTCGCCGACCCCGACGATCGTGGCGGTGTAGCCGTGGGTCGCCGACACACGCTCGACCCAGGCGGCGAACTCGGCCCGGGTCCACTCGAACCGGTGGTCGGCGTGCCGGAACCGGCCCGCGCCCAGCCCCTCGTAGCGGACGTTGTACTCGGCGTTCGGGGTGGTCACCACGACCGTGCCGGCCCGGGCGTGCCCGAACACCGCGTCCTCCAGCGCCGGCAGGCGCGGCGGGTCGACGTGCTCGATCACCTCCATGAGCACCGCCGCGTCGTAGCCGCGCAGCCGGTCGTCCCGGTAGGTCAGCGCCGACTGCCACAGCCTGATCCGGTCCCGCTGCCGTTCCGGCAGCCGGTCCAGCCGTAGCCGCCGGGCGGCCAGGGTGAGCGCCTGACTCGACACGTCGGTGCCGACGATCTCGGTGAACCGCCGGTCGGCGACCAGCGCGGCGAGCAGCGCCCCGGCCCCGCAGCCCAGGTCCAGCACCCGGGACGCCCCGCTGTCGCGCAGCGCGGCCAGCACCGCCTCGCGCCGGCGTACGGCCAGTGAGGCGCGCTTCTGGTCCGCCTCCTCAGCCGGTTCCGCCGGGTTGACGCTGTCGTCGGCGGGTGCCTCGTCGGCCAGCCGCAGCTCGGCGAGGCGGGCCAGCGCCTCACCCGCGAGGGCCCGGCGGTGCGCCAGGTAGCGGCGGGTGATCAGGGACCGCTCGGGGTGCTCGGCCAGCCAGCCGGCACCGGCCCGGAGCAGCTTGTCCACCTCGTCCGGCGCCACCCAGTAGTGCTTGGCGTCGTCCAGCACGGGCAGCAGCACGTACAGGTGGTTGAGCGCGTCGGCGACCCGCAGCTCGCCGGTGAGCGTCAGGTCGACGTAGCGGCTGTCGCCCCACTCCGGGTACGTCTCGTCGAGCGGGATCGGGGTGGCGGTCACCGTCCAGCCGAGCGGGGCGAAGACCCGTACGGCCAGCTCGGCGCCGCCCCGGCAGCGCAGCACCGGCACCCGTACCTCCAGCGGGATCGGGGTGGCGGCCAGCTCCGGCCGGTCGCGGGACTCGCCGCGCAGCGCCGACCGGAACACCTTGGCGAGCGCGGAGGAGAGCAGGCTGGACGCGGCGTACGGGCGGTCGTTGACGTACCGGCCGAGGGTGAAGGCGTCCGGGGTGGGCACCTGCCTGCGACCCTGACCGCCGCCCAGCCTGAGCGGATCGATCTCGACCAGCAGGGCCGCCGTGCACCGCTGCTCGTCCGCCTCGGGGTAGAGCACGTGCGCGGTGCCCGCCGGCAGGTCGAAGCTCTGCACGCGGTCCGGGTGCTTGACGAGGAGGTGGCCGAGGTCGGTCGCGGGGCGGTGGGTCGTGGTCAGGGTCAGCAGCACGTTCTTGATGTTCTCAGGGGTGTCGATCTGGTTTCGGATCGTTCGGGATGTCCCGGGTAGGACGGTGCCCCGCCGACCGGGTGGTCGGCGGGGCGCCGTGGTTGCGCAGTGCGCCTGGGGTCAGGCGACGAAGCGCGTCTTGCGGCGGCGGGCCACCACGTAGCCGCCCACGCCGGCCGTGAGGAGCAGGGCGCCGACGCCGGCGATCAGGCCGGTGGAGCTACCGGTGATCGGCAGCGTGCCGCCGTCGCCGCCGTGGCCATCGCCACCGCCACCGCCACCGGCGTCGCCCTGGCCGCCCGCTGCGGTTACGACGATCTTGGCGAGGTCGTTGGCCGGGTTCAGGTCCTGCAATCCGTCGTCGTGCGCGTCGTTGTGGAGCAGCTGGACCTCGCCGGTGAGGGTGCCGGCCTTGTCGATACGCAGGGTGAACGGGAACTCGGCCTTCTTGCCGCGGCCCACCACTTCAGGCAGGTAGCAGGCGTAGACGGCAGCATCGGCCTTGCCGGCGGTGCACTGCTCCGGGGCCTTCGTCGCCGTGGTGCCCTCGGGCAGGGTGACCAGCACCACGGTGTAGCGGCCTTGCTCGCCACCGGCGTTGATCGCTGCCGGGCCGTTGTTGGTGAAGCCGACCGTGACCGGGATGCTCTCGCCGACCTCTCCGCGCACGGTGGCGCCGTCGGCCGCCACATCGGCCTGCTGGTCACCCTGCACGGTGAGCTGAATCCACGTCTCGTTGTTGGTCGGGTCGACGTCGGTCTGTTCCTTGAGCAGGCGGCTCATGGTGCGGGAGGGAGCCGACGACGTGAGCGTGAGGACACCGTCGTCGCCCCTGGTGCTCTCTCCGAGGCCGGGCATCTGGGCCCGGAACGCGTCCCAGTCGGCCGGGGTCATCCAGATGGCGGAGCCGTTGACCTTGTTCGGGGCCCAGGCGTCACCAGGGATGGCGAAGGCGAACGAGTCGTCCAGCTTTGCGCTGCCGCCCGCCGTCACTGTGCCGTCGAGCTTGCAGGCGTAGACGTTCGTGGCGAAACTGTTCGCGAAGTACTCGCAGTTCTGGTACCGCCTGGACGGGGCCAGCTCGTACGAGCCGTAGAAGAAGAGGACGGCTCCGTGGACGTGAGTCTGACCCTGGTTGCCCACCTCGAGCGCCGCCCGCACAGTGCTGCCCGGGCTGCCGTTCAGGTGAAGCAAGGGCTCGGCGGTCAGGTCGACGCCCTCGCCGACGGTGATGGTGGACTCGTAGCTGGCCGTCCCGGCGTTCTGCGTGGTGACCGTGTACTTCAGCGTGCCTTCCTGCCCCGCCTTGGCGGTCTCCCGAGGCAGCACGGGGAGGGTGAGCAGGCTGAGGCTCGGCTTCGGGTCGACCTTCTTCACGCAGGTGAGGACGGCGCCCTCCTCGCTGCAGGAGCCCTGACCCACCGGCATCCGCACCTCAGCGAAGCCGTCGACGTCGCTGCGATCCACCTTGACGGTGTAGTCGGTGAATGGCTCGTTCACCAGCGAGTACAGCGAGATCCACTTCTCCGGTCCGCCGGGGGCGACGATGACGGGGTTCGCATACAGCGAGAAGCCCTGGGCGCCCTTGACGTCGGCGATGCTGGGGGTGGGGTCAGCCGCGAAGGCGGGGGTGGCGGAGGCGGCGACGAACGCGCCTGCGACGCCCAACCCGGCGAGCCAGCGCCGGGCGGAGTTCCTGAGCATGTGGGGTCCTCCTGTGGGATGGATGCCGCGACGCCCCGCCGACCGGTGCCGGTCGACGGGGCGTCGGGTGGTGTCGTACCGATCAGGCGACGAACCGGGTCTTGCGACGGCGGGCGATCACGTAGCCGCCCGCGCCGGCCGCCAGCAGCAGGGCGCCGATGCCGGCGATCAGGCCGGTGGAGGAACCGGTGATCGGCAGCGTGCCGCCGTCACCGCCGTCACCGCCGCCCTGGCCGCCGTTGCCCTTGATGACCAGGGCAGCGGTGTCGTTGCGCGGGTTGAGGTCGGCCACCGGGCCGTGGCTCTCCAGGTCGAAGTGGATCAGCTTCACCGAGCCCGGCGCGGCGTCGACCTTGTCGATCCGCAGGCCGAACTCGAAGAGGGCCTTGTCGCCCTTGTGCAGGGTTTCGAACCACTCGCAGAAGTAGACCTTGGCGCCCGGCTTGCTCGGCCCGCCCTCGATGTCGTCGGAGCACTCGACCGGGGCGGTTACGACCGTGGCGCCGGCGGGGACGGAGACCTGCGCGATGGTCACGATCTCACCGCCCGGCGAGTACGAGTTGGTCATGGCCGGGCCGTTGTTCACGAAGCCGACCTTGGCCTGGACCGTCCGGCCCACGGTGCCCGGCAGTTCGGCGCCGATCGCGGCCACGTCGGCCCGCTGCTCGCCGGTCACCTCCACCTCGATGCCGGTGCCGTTGTTGGTGGTGTCCTTGTCGGTCTGCCGCAGTGCCTGCACCTGCGCGTTCGACGCGGGGACCAGCTTCAGCGGGGCACCGGTGCCCTGCTGCCAGCCGTCCACCTCCTTCAGCTCGGTCTCGATCTCCTCCCAGTCGCCCTTGGCGTACCACGACGCGAAGCCGAACAGCTGGCCCGGGGCCCAGGCGTCCGGGGCGATCCGCAGCCCGGACGAGCCGTCCAGCCGCATCCCGGTGCCCGGGGCGATGTCATCGTCGAAGGTGCACTGCGCGAAGTGCGACCCGAAGCCGTCGAGGTAGGAGCAGTTGCTGTGACGCTTGGCGGGGGCGAGGGCCTCCATGGTCGCCAGCAGGAGCACCGTGCCGTGGCTGGTCGTGTCGCCGATGTTCGCGACCGTGATCGGAGCCGCGATGGTGGTGCCCGGAGCGCCCGCCGCGGTGATGTCAGGCCCCGCCGCGAGGTCGACGCCCTCGCCGATCTCGACAGTTGCGCGGGTGGTCGCCTTCCGGCCGTCGCCGGCAAGGCTCAGTACGACATCGCCCTTCGCGCCGACCTCGGCCTTGTCGTCGGCCTTGACGGTCAGGTCGACGACGTAGTCGATGACGTTCTCGTCATCGAGGGCACAGGTGATGACCGCGCCGGCCTCCTTGCAGCCGGTCAGGCGGTCGGTCAGGGTGACCGAGGCGAAGCCCTGGACGGCGGTGCGGTCAATGGTGAGCGTCAGCTTCTTGGGCAGGGCCTCGGCGTAGGCGAGCAGGGTGACGTTCCGGGCCTCACCGCCAGGAGCCACGAGCGCGTTGTTCGCGTAGAGCAGCACGTCGTTCGCGGGCGGTGCGGCGGCGGCGGGGGTGGCGGAGGCGGCGACGAACGCGCCTGCGACGCCCAACCCGGCGAGCCAGCGCCGGGTGGAGTTGCTGAGCATGTTTTGGGTTCCTCCCGTGGGATTCAGGTGGAGCGCGTGCAGCTTAGAGAAGCCTTAAGCCGCTCCGCTGTCCCGGTTGCCTGGTCGGCGTGTCGAACCGGCTGAAAGGTTGATCATCTTTCGGACGACTTGGCGCAACGACGACGCCCCGCCGACCGGTGCCGGTCGACGGGGCGTCGGGTGGTGTCGTACCGATCAGGCGACGAACCGGGTCTTGCGACGGCGGGCGATCACGTAGCCGCCCGCGCCGGCCGCCAGCAGCAGGGCGCCGATGCCGGCGATCAGGCCGGTGGAGGAACCGGTGATCGGCAGGGTCCCGCCGTCACCGCCGCCCTGGCCGCCGTCGTTGCCGCCGCCAGCGGCGGGGTTCACCACGAGCTTCGCGGTGTCGTTGGCCGGCTTCAGGTCCCGGTAGAAACCGCCGTCGCACTGGCACGGGACGTTGATCTTGACGATCCCGGTCGCGTTCGCGATCACCTTGTCGATGCGGAGCGTGAAGTCACGGGTGGCGGTGTCGCCGGCCTTGAGGAAGGGGTCGAAGTAGCAGCGGTAGTGACGCGCCCCCGGCTCGCCCGGCTCGCCCCACTTGTCGCCGTTCACCGGCGCGCAGCTCTGCGGTACCTCCACCGCGGTCGTGCCCTTGGGCACGTCGAGCGCCATGTAGGTGATGGAACTGCCGGCCCGGTTGTAGTCGAGCGTCGCCGGGCCGTTGTTGCGGACCCCGACGGTCGCCTTCACCAGGTCACCGACCTTGCCGGTCAGCGTGGCGCCGAGCGCCTCGAGGTCGGTGCTGTTCTTGCCGGTGACCTTCACCGCGAGGTGGGACGAGTTGTTGTCCGGCTGGGTGTCCGCCTGGACCGCCTTGCTCATCTTGGCGCTGGCCTCGGCCAGGGTCAGCTCGCCGTCGGTGCCCGGCTTACCGATGGTCGCCTCGAAGTGGTTGATGTAGCGCTGGAAGTCCTCGAACTCGGCCGGGGTCATCCAGACGACTTCGCCGTACTTGAGACCAGGGGCGAAGCTGTCCGCACCGAGAACGTACGGAAGCGTCGCGCTGAAGGTGGTGCCGGCCGGCAGGTCCTCCTTGAACTGGCAGGTACGCAGCTCGTTGCCGACGTACGTGCAGTTGCTGAAGCGCTTGCCGGCGTTGAGGCCGTAGTCGTTGTAGAAGACGACGGTGGCACCCTTGGCGGTGGTGCCGCCCGCGTTGGTGACGCTGAGCGGCGCGGTGAAGCTCTTCCCGGGGGCCAGCGAGAGTTCGGTCGGTGCACCGGCGGCCAGGTCGACGCCCTCGCCGACCCGGACGGTCGACTCGTGCGCGATCGCGTCGATGCCGGCGGCGCTCACCGTCATCTTGAGCTTGCCGCTGTCGCCGTCCTTCGCCGTGTCGGTCGGGGTGAGCTGGACCGGGAAGATGCCGGCCAGACCCCACTCCTCGACACCGACCTCCCACATCGAGGTGCAGAGCAGCACGTGCTTCGACGGGCTGGTGCACTCGCCGATGGTGTCCTCGTAGGCCGTGACGTCGATCTTTCCAGCCAGGTCGCTGAAGTCGTACCGGACGGTGAGGTCGTGCAGCAGGACCGGGGCCGAGGCGTAGATGATGCCGTCTTCGACCTTGCCGGCGGTGCCGGTGGCGACCGTGCTGTCGTTGAAGTACCAGCCGAGCTTGACCTGCGACTTCTCGGCGAGAGCGGGGGTGGCGGAGGCGGCGACGAACGCGCCTGCGACGCCCAACCCGGCGAGCCAGCGCCGGGTGGAGTTGCTGAGCATGTTTTGGGTTCCTCCCGTGGGATTCAGGTGGAGCGCGTGCAGCTTAAAGAAGCCTTAAGCCGCTCCGCAGTCCCGGTTGCCTGGTCGGCGTGTCGAACCGGCTGAAAAGCTGATCGTCCGGTCGTGCAATCTTCGGTTGTCCCCAGCCCGTCAACAGGGCGGGACACCGGGAGGTGCAGTGACGTACGAGGAGTTCGCCGACGCACGGCTGGGCGCCCTGCTGCGGTACGCGGTCATGCTGACCGGGGATCCGCACCAGGCGCAGGACCTGGTGCAGGAGACCATGGTGCGGGTCCAGCTGAACTGGCGGCGGGTGGCCCGGAGCGACGTGCCGGAGCGGTACGTCCGCCGGATGCTCACCAACCAGTACGTCGACTGGCGGCGCGGCTCGTGGGCGCGGCGGGTGCTGCTCCGTGGTGAACCGGACGAGGTGCCCGTGCCGACCGACCACGCCCAGTCCGCGGTGGACCGGGACGAGCTGTGGTCCTGGCTGTCCCGGCTGCCCCGCCGACAGCGCGCCGCGTTGGTGCTCCGCTACTACGAGGACCTGCCCGACGCCGAGATCGCGGAGATTCTCGGCTGCGCCGTCGGCACGGTCCGCTCCTGCATCTCCCGGGCGCTGGCCACCCTGCGAGCCGAGTACATGGAGGTCTGCTGATGATCGAAAACGACCTGCGGGCCGCCTTCGCGCGGCTGGAGGCGCTGACCCCGCCCATCGGCCCGGTCCGCGTAGCCATCGAGCGGGCCGCGGTCCGCCGCCGGCGCCGCCGTTTCCGGCTCCGGCTCGGTGGTACGGCGCTGTTGCTGGTCGCCGCCGCCACGGCCGGCTTCACGGCGTTCGTGCCGCACCAGCCGGCACCCGCGACCCTGCTCGGTGAGCCGGCGCCGCCGACCCCGACCGGCGCGCTGAACGTGCTGCTGCTCGGTGTCGACTCGACGTCGACGCAGCGTCCCCCGCTGGCCGACTCGGTGCTGCTCGTGCACCTCCCGGCCGACCGCAGCCGGCCGTATCTGGTCTCGCTCCCGCGCGACCTGGAGGTCGCCATCCCCGGGCTGCACCGGGACAAGCTCAACGCGGCCTTCGCGTACGGTGCGGGCTACGACCCGCCCGACCAGAGCAAGGGCTACGACCTGACCCGTCGGGCGGTCGTCGACCTGATCGGCGTACCCGTCGACGCCGGCGCCGTGCTGACGTACCCGGTGCTGCGGAAGGTGACCGACGCGCTGGGCGGGGTGGAGGTCTGCCTGCCGCAGCAGATCAGGTCCTCGCACACCCGCCGGGCGTACCCGGCCGGCTGCCAGCGCCTCGACGGGTCCGCCTCCGTCGACCTGCTGCGACAGCGGCGAGGGCTGCCCGACGGAGGTCTGGACCGGGACCGTAACGCCCAGCGGTTCGCGGCCGGCCTGGTCCGCCGGGCCAGAGCGAAGGATGTGTTGGGCGACCCGGTGCAACTCTCCCGCATCGTCGCCGCGGTGGGCCCGGACCTGACCGTGGCCGGCGGATCGGTGCTGGACCTGCTGCGGGTCGTCCCGGAGTTGACCTCGGTCGAGCCGGTCGGGCTCAGCCTGCCGGTCGAGCTGACGGAGGGCTCCAACGGGCGGCTGCACGCGGATCCGAGGGCCGCCCCGGCCTTCCTGGCCGCGTTGCGGGAGGATCGGCTGGCCGAGTGGGCGGCGGCGCACCCGGACCGGGTCACCCCGATCCGCTGACCGGCGCGCCTGGCGTGGTCCGCCGGGCGGCGCCGACGCGGCACGGCCCCGGCGGTGTGCCGGCCGCCGGGTGTCAGCGGTAGTCGTCCTCGTTGGTGGCGACCACCCGGGCCTGTTCGATCGCGTCCCAGTCGTCGACCTCCAGGCCGCGGTGCGGCTCGCCCTCGCCGTCCTCGGGTTGGACCACCGCCGCCTGCTCGACGG
Source organism: Micromonospora narathiwatensis (assembly GCF_900089605.1). Lineage (NCBI taxonomy): Bacteria > Bacillati > Actinomycetota > Actinomycetes > Micromonosporales > Micromonosporaceae > Micromonospora > Micromonospora narathiwatensis. The sequence goes on from NZ_LT594324.1 coordinate 5,519,955, forward strand.
CGTCGGCCGGTTCCGCCTCCAGGTCCCGTTCCTCCGGAGCGAGGTGGTCGCTCGGGGCGAAGTCCTCGTCGGGCTGACCCATCGTCCCTCCCTGGATCTCGGTACGGACGGTCACCACCACACCGTACGGGCTGGCTCCGGTCCCCGCTCGGTGCCGGGCCCAACGGCGTGGATCCCGGAGTCGGCGGATTGTCCCTCCCCGCGGGGTACCCGGTGCCAGGATGGTGGGGTGGGCTTCCTGATCCGACTGGCGATCACCGCGATCGCGCTGTGGATCACCACCCTGATCGTGCCCGGAGTGGAGGTGACCGGCCGCAACGCTACGGACACGGCGCTCACCCTGCTCGTGGTGGCGCTCATCTTCGGCGTGGTCAACGCGGTGCTCAAGCCGGTCATCAGGGTGCTCGGCTGCGTGTTCTACCTGCTCACCCTCGGTCTCTTCGCGCTCGTGGTCAACGCCCTGCTGTTCCTGCTCACCAACTGGATCGCCCAGGAACTGCACCAGCCGTTCCACGTCGACGGGTTCTGGGCCGCGTTCTGGGGGGCCATCGTGGTGGCCGTGGTGAGCTGGCTGATGAGCGTCGTGGTGCCGGATCGGCGGGAGGCGCGGTGAGCCCCGTTCCCGGGTCGGTTGTGCCCGTCGCCGCCTTCTACGGGATACTTCCCGCGGTGGACAGCGCGGTCCGGCGCACCAAGGAAGACAGCGGCCTGCACGGCCGAGAGCGGTAAGTAAGGAGCGTTCGACATGCCCATCGCTTCCCCCGAGGCTTACGCGGAGATGCTGGACCGGGCCAAGGCCGGCCGGTACGCGTACCCCGCGATCAACGTGACCTCCTCGCAGACGCTGAACGCGGCGCTCAAGGGCTTCGCCGACGCGGAGAGCGACGGCATCATCCAGGTCTCCACCGGTGGCGCGGAGTACCTGTCCGGACCGTCGGTCAAGGACATGGTCGCCGGTTCGGTCGCGTTCGCGAAGTACGCCCACGAGGTGGCGAAGAACTACCCGGTGAACATCGCGCTGCACACCGACCACTGCCCGAAGGACAAGCTGGACAAGTTCGTCCGGCCGCTGATGGCCATCTCCCAGGAGCGGGTGCAGCGCGGCGAGGAGCCGCTGTTCCAGTCGCACATGTGGGACGGCTCGGCCGTGCCGGTGGCGGAGAACCTGGAGATCGCCGAGCAGCTCCTCACCGAGGCCGCCAAGGGCAAGATCGTCCTTGAGATCGAGGTCGGCGTCGTGGGTGGCGAGGAGGACGGCGTCGAGAACGCCATCAACGAGAAGCTCTACACCACCGTCGAGGACGGCCTGGCCATGGTCGACGCGCTCGGCCTGGGCGAGAAGGGCCGCTACATGGCGGCGCTGACCTTCGGCAACGTGCACGGCGTCTACAAGCCGGGCAACGTCAAGCTCCGCCCCTCGGTGCTGCACGACATCCAGGTGGCGGTCGGCGCCAAGTACGGCAAGGAGAAGCCGCTCAGCCTGGTCTTCCACGGCGGTTCCGGCTCGCTGCTGTCGGAGATCCGCGAGGCGCTTGACTACGGCGTGGTGAAGATGAACATCGACACCGACACCCAGTACTGCTTCACCCGGCCGGTGGCGGACCACATGTTCCGCAACTACGACGGCGTGCTGAAGGTCGACGGCGAGGTCGGCAACAAGAAGATGTACGACCCGCGCGTCTGGGGCAAGGCCGCCGAGGCCGGCATGGCCGCCCGGGTCGTCGAGGCCTGCGAGGCCCTGCGCTCCACGGGCACCAAGATGAAGTGATGCCGAAGTGGAGGGGCCCCTTGTCGACAAGGGGCCCCTCCACCTCAGCGCCCGGTCAGCAGCCGGACCGCCTCGTGCACGTCGTCGGTCAGGTGCACGGTGCTCGACAGGTCGCCGAACGGGGACGCGGCCAGCAGCGGGCGCAGCAGCGACTCGACCGGCAGTTCCGTGGTCCAGTACGCCCGGTCCAGGAAGACGTACGCCCCGCTCGCGCCGTCCGTGCCGTAGTAGGTCTTGGTGGCCGCCTGGAACACCTCCTGCACGGTCCCGGCCCGGCCGGGCGCGAAGACGATCCCGCCCCGGGCCAGCCGGAGGATGGTGTCCTCCCGGATCGCGTTCGAGAAGTACTTGGCGATCCGCCCGGCGAAGAGGTTCGCCGGCTCGTGCCCGTACAGCCAGGTGGGGATGGCCAGCCCACCCGAGCGGGCCCACTCCGTGCCGGCCGCCGCCGGGCGCGGCGCGGGCAGCCCCGGCCCGGCCGAATACCGCTCGCGGATCCGCAGCGCCACCTCCGTGTAGCGGTCGTGGTCGGTGAAGTCGGGCGCGGTCGCGAGCAGGTCGATGGCCGCGGTCAGCTCCTCCGCCGGCCAGGCCGCGAGGAACGCGCCCAGGTTGGCCGCCTCCATCACGCCGGGCCCGCCGCCGGTCACCACCAGCCGTTCGGCCCGTGCCAGCTCCCAGCCCAGCACCGCCGCCATCCGGTACGCGACGCTGCCGCGCCCTACCGCGTGCCCGCCCATCACGCCCACCACGGACTGCGGCCCGTGCACCGCGAGCCAGGTCCGGGTGGCGTCGGCCAGTGCGTTGTCCACCCCGTGGTCGTGCAGCCGCTGGCCGAGCGCCTCCCGGACGTCCGGCAGCGCGCCGCCGTGCGCGCGGAAGTGCGCGTACACCCGGGTGTCGTACATCCCGGCGAACCCCGCCTCCGCGAAGCCCGCGGCCAGGTCGTCCGCGCTGTAGAGATGGGCCGGCTGGGTCGGGTAGGGCAGCCCGGAGAAGGGCGGGACCACGTTCGCGCCACGCCGGACCAGGTCCGCGCCGACCTCCCGGCCGGCGAACCGGCAGCCCACGAAGAGGGTCCCGGCCACCTCGACGCCGCGCAGGTCGGGGACCGGATCGAGGTCGAGGCGCAGGCCCTGCACGGTCAGGCCGGCGAGGCTCCCCTCGGCGAGCCGCCGGTCGAACGCGGCCCGGGTCTCGATCTCGTTGGTGCTGGTCTCGTGCGGCTCGATGACGTCCGCGGGAGGTGGGGTCGGCACGAGATCATCCTGCCCCGGCCCGGCAACCCGGCCAACCCGGCGGCCCGGACCCGGCCAACCCCGGCGGGACGGACAGGAGCCCGGCGGCCAGGCCACCGGGCTCCTGCGTAACCGGGTCCTGGGGAGGCTCCGGACCTGTAGTTGTAGTGGAAAAAATCGCCGCATGGCATGGGCCGCCGGTACCTGCACCGGCACCGCAGGCGTGACGAAACCCTCAGCCGTTCAGCCGACCGGCTCGCCGGACCCTCTCGCGTAGTCGGGCGCGAAGCGGGTTGAATGGGGCGATGCAGAACCTGTTGCCTGAGCCACCGGCCACCCTCCTGCCCGCGCACGAGGAGGCCGACGCCGCGCTGGACGCCGCCGCCGAGCAGGACACCGACGAGGCGTACGCCGAGGTCGCGGCCCGCTTCCCCAGCCACAGTGCGGCCTGGGCGGCACTCGGGGTCCGGGCGCTCGCCGTGGGCCAGGTCGTCCCGGCGTACGCGTACGCGCGTACCGGTTACCACCGGGGCCTGGACCAGCTGCGCCGCAGCGGCTGGAAGGGACACGGTCCGGTGCCCTGGTCGCACGAGCCCAACCGGGGTTTCCTCGGCTGCCTCTACGTGCTCTCCCGGGCCGCGGGCGAGATCGGCGAGGCGGACGAGGCGGCCCGCTGCGCCCAGTTCCTCCGCGACTGCGATCCGGCTGCCGCGGACGCCCTGGCCAGCCACTGACCCGCGTCGACGGCCGGTCCGGCCACCGGCTCGGGTCGGCCGTCGCCTCTCGGGTCCCTGCCGTCCCGGAGGGCCGGGGCTACAGCCCTTCGGCGACCGCGGCGGCGATCTTCAGCCACGCGTCCCGGGTCGCCGAGGAGAGCTGGGCGTACCGGATCGGCTCGCCGGTGTCGATGAGCCGCTCGTACGGCGCCAGCAGCACGGCTCGGGTCCGGGCCGCGAAGTGCTGCTGGATCGCCGGCAGGTCGATCTCCTTGCGCGACGGCGGCATCGACACCACCGTCACCGCCTGTCGGACCAGTCGCTGCCGGCCGCTCTGCTCCAGGTGGTCGAGCATCCGGGCGGCCGTCTCCGCCGAGTCGTTCCGTGCCGACATGGTGACCACGAGCTGGTCGGTGGCGTCCATCGCGGCCTGCCAGTTCTGGGCCCGGACGTTGTTCCCGGTGTCCACGAAGATCAGCTTGTAGAAGCGGCTGACCACCTCGCGGATCTCGGCGAACGCGGCGGCGGTGAGCATTTCCCCACCGGTCGCCGACTCGTCCGAGGCGAGCACGTCGAACATCCCCTCGCCCTGCGAGCGGACGTACTGCGACAGGTCCCCGATGCGGCCGTGCGGGCCCTGGAACTGCCCCAGGTCGCGCAGCATGTCCCGGACCGTACGGGAGTGGAAGTCCTGCTGGGCCCGCATGCCCAGGGTGCCCTGGGTCTCGTTGTTGTCCCAGGCCAGCACGTATCCGCCACGCTTCTGACCGAAGGTCATCGCGAGCAGCAGAATGGCGACGGTCTTGCCCGCGCCGCCCTTCGGGTTGACCACGGTCACCTGGCGCAGCCCGCCGAAGTTGCGCCGGACCATCTCGATGTCGCGCTTCAGGTCCTGCTCGTGCCGCCCGGGCGGGAGCCGGACCAGCCCCATCCGGTTCACCACCGCCCGGACACCCATGGTGGCCATCGGGTCGGCCGGTCTGGCCTGGCGACGGCGGGCGAAGTCCTCGGCCGTCGGAGTCGCCCCGCTCTCCGGGGTCCAGACCGGCTCCGGATACGCGGCGGCGGGTGCGGGCTGCCGCGCGGCAGGCGGGCCGGGCTGTGGCGGTGCGGGGGCACCCGGCTGCGGCCAGGCCGGCGGGTACCAGCCCGGCGGTGGGGTGGGCCCGCCCGCCTGCGGGTGCGCCGGGTACGCCGACGCCGACGGGTGCCCCGGCGGTCCGTACCCGACCGGTCCCGGCGGGTACGCCGTGCCGTCCCCGTACGGCGGCTGCCGCAGCGGTACGCCCGGCGCGGGCGGGAACGGCCCGAGCCGCGGCGGGCTCTGCGGCGATCCCCGGCCGCCCGTCGCCTCGACGGCACCCGCTGCCGGCAGGTCCGGCCCGCCCGGCACGGGGGCGGTCACCGGGACGTCCGGCCCGGGTGAGGCCGTACCGGCGGCCGGCGGCGTCACCGGACCGGCGGCGGCCTCCACCGGTGGCGATGCCGGCGTACGGCCGGACGGTTCGCTCGCCGGGTTGGTGAGCCGCTGCGGCGGCTGCGCCCACGGCGACTCGCTCCGGCCACCGCCCGTCGCGCCGTCACCAACCGGGCCGGACCCGTCCGCGGGAACGGCCGCCTCGGCCACCGTCTCGTCGGCCGTGGCCGGGATGGCCGCCCCGGCCGCCTCTCCGCCGGTCGTGGGCGGGATGGCGGCTCGGGACGAGGGCGGGGTCTGGCTGTCGGGGCCGGCCGGCGGCTGGTCGAGGGTGAACGGCAGGTCCAGGTCGACCGAGGGCTGCACCGTGCGGGCCACGGGTGTTCCGTTGCCGGCGTCCGGCGGAATCTGGTCCGGGGCCGGTTCGCCGGACGGATCGACCGGCTGCGGCGTCGGTGGCCTGGCGGTCGGCGTCGTCGCGGGCGGGGTGGGCCAGGCCGGTGCGGCCGGCTGGGGTGCCGCCCAGGGCGGGACGGCGGCGTCCGGGTCGGTCGGATCCGGCGGCCAGAGCGGTTCGATGTCCCGCTCGGGCACCTGCGGTTGGCCCCGTACGTGGGCCCGGTCGGCGTTCTCGTGCACCACGGTTCCTCCCCATTCCTCCCGCCGAGGATAGGCCGTCCGGTTCGCCGGGGCGTCCGATCGAATCGACGGAGGTCAGACCGTCCAGACCGCCCAGGCGCCCGGCTCGATCCACCAGGACCGCTTGCGGTTCAGCTCGCCCTCGACACCGTCGTCGAGGAAGGGCACCCGCTCGTCGCGCGGCACGACCGCCACCGCCCGCCCCCGGGCCCGGCGTACCTCCAGTCGTACCCGCTTGCGGCCGAGTGCGGACCGGGTGACCACGGGCACGGCCACCGCCACCTCGACCCGGCCGTCGGTCGGGTCCGGGTCGGCCAGCAGCGCCACGTCGTCCAGCCGGGCGTACCCGCCGGCGTTGCCGATCGCGCAGGCCATGATCGGGTCCTCGCCGTGGGAGAGGATCGCGCCGTCGACCTCCACCCGGGCCCGCCAGCGCAGCGGTCGGCCCGCGTCGTCGGCCGCGCCGAGCAGCGCGCCGTCCAGGGTCACCGAGCCGCCGTCGTTGCGCAGCAGGTCGAGCCGGCGGACCGTGCCGTCCAGCACCGCGGCGGCCACCGCCGCCGGATCGCGGGGCAGCCCGAGCTGCGCGGCCAGGTCCCGCGCCGTCCCGCCCCGGGCCGGGTCGAGCGGGAGTACGCCGACCGGCGGCAGATCGGGGACGGTCCGGTTGCCGGCCAGGTCGGCCGGACGGCGGCTGGGCGGCGGAGCGTACCGCCGGACCAGCCGGCGGAGCACGGCGCGCAACTGCCCGTCGCTGGCCGTGGCGACCACCAGCCGGGTCTTGGAGTCCGGGTCCGGCCAGGTGAGGCCGTCGGGGCGCGGCGGCCCGTCGAGGCGGGCGAGCACCTCGTCGATCTCGGCGTCCGAGCGGGCGGTCACACTGTCCACCCGGGCGCCTCGGGCGGTCAACGCGTCCGCACAGGCCAGCACCGGTACGCGCGGCGTCTCGCAGCGCTCGGCCGGCTTGGCGTCGGCGGCCTCGTCGGCGCCACCGCAGCAGGCTCCACCGCTGCCGCAGCCCCCACCAGACCCGTCCCGCTCCGAGCCGAGGGTGAGCAGCACCACGTCGTACACGAAGGAGCCTCCTGCTTCTCGACGAACCCCTGCCGGTCCCGCCGTCCCTACTTGTTAGCCTGACACCCCGGGCTCGCCAACCGGTCGCCACCTGGCACCCGAGCCTTCTGGAGGCGGAGAAGATGCCAGCGATCGTGCTCATCGGCGCTCAGTGGGGCGACGAGGGCAAGGGCAAGGTTACCGACCTGCTGGGCGGGCGGGTCGACTACGTGGTGCGCTACTCCGGCGGCAACAACGCCGGTCACACCGTCATCACCCCGGACGGGCAGAAGTACGCGCTGCACCTCATGCCGTCCGGCGCGCTCTCGCCGAGCGCGATGATCGTCATCGGCAACGGCGTGGTGGTCGACCCGAAGGTGCTGCTGGAGGAGATCGACGGGCTCGCCGAGCGGGGCGTGGACGTCTCCCGGCTGCGGATCTCCGGCGACGCGCACCTGATCATGCCGCACCACCGGGCGCTGGACCGGGTGGTGGAGCGCTACCTCGGCTCGTCCCGGATCGGCACCACCGGCCGGGGCATCGGCCCGGCGTACGGCGACAAGGTCGCCCGGATGGGCATCCGGCTCCAGGACCTGCTCGACCCCGGCATCCTGCGCAAGAAGCTGGAGCTGGCGCTCCGCGAGAAGAACCAGGTGCTGTTCAAGGTCTACAACCGCAAGGCGATCGACATCGACGCCACGATCGAGGAGTACCTGGGCTACGCCGAGCGGCTGACGCCGTACATCGCGGAGACCCGGGTGATGCTCTGGGACGCCCTGGACCGCGGCGAGACGGTGCTGCTGGAGGGCGCCCAGGCGACCATGCTCGACATGGACCACGGCACGTACCCCTTCGTCACCTCGTCGAACCCGACTGCCGGCGGGGCGTGCGTGGGCGCGGGCATCCCGCCGACCGCGATCACCAGGGTCATCGCGGTGAGCAAGGCGTACACCACCCGGGTGGGCTCGGGTCCGTTCCCGACCGAGCTGTTCGACGACAACGGCCAGCACCTGCGCAAGATCGGCCACGAGTACGGCACCACCACCGGCCGGGAGCGCCGCTGCGGCTGGTTCGACGCCGTCGTCGCCCGGTACGCCTGCCGCCTCAACGGCGTCACCGACCTGGTCATCACCAAGCTGGACGTGCTCACCGGCATGCCGAAGGTGCCGATCTGCGTCGGGTACGAGATCAACGGCACGCGTTTCGACGACATGCCGATGACGCAGACCGACTTCCACCACGCCACCCCGATCTACGAGGAGCTGGACGGCTGGTGGGAGGACATCACCAAGGCGAGAACCGAGGATGAGCTCCCCGAGAACGCCAGGCGCTACATCGCGAGGATCGAGGAACTCTGCGGCACCCGCGTCAGCGTGGTGGGCGTAGGCCCCGGCCGCGAAGAGAACGTCCTCCGCCACCCGCTCCTCCCCTGACCTCCCCCCTCGGAGTGCGGTTGATCAAGGAGTTCGCGTCCGGATCCGCAGCCGGACAGACGCGGACTCCTTGATCAACATTGGTGGGTGGTGGGGCCAGTAGGATGCGGGTCGTGCGGGTTCTTCTTGTGGGTGGCGGGGGGCGGGAGCACGCGCTCGCGCTCGGGCTCGCCGCAGATCCGTCCGTCGAGGCGTTGATCGCGGCACCGGGTAATCCCGGGATCGCGGCGGTGGCCGAGCTGCGGGAGGTGAACGCCACCGACCCGGCGTCGGTCGCCGCGCTCGCCGTCGAGCTGGGCGCCGACCTGGTGGTGATCGGGCCGGAGGCGCCGCTGGTGGCCGGGGTCGCCGACGCGGTACGCGCCAAGGGCATCCCCGTGTTCGGCCCGTCGGCGGAGGCGGCCCGGCTGGAGGGCTCCAAGGCGTTCGCCAAGGACGTGATGACCGCCGCCGGCGTGCCCACCGCCCGCGCGTACACCTGCGAGGACCGGGCCAGCGCCGGTAGGGCGCTGGACGAGTTCGGGCCGCCGTACGTGGTGAAGAACGACGGGCTGGCCGCCGGCAAGGGCGTCGTGGTGACCGACGACCGGGCGGTCGCCGAAGAGCATGCGGCGGAGTGCGGTCGGGTGGTGGTCGAGGAGTACCTGGCCGGGCCCGAGGTCTCCCTGTTCGTGGTCACCGACGGGGAGGCGGCGCTGCCGCTGCTGCCCGCCCAGGACTTCAAGCGCGCCGGTGACGGCGACACCGGGCCGAACACCGGCGGCATGGGGGCGTACGCGCCGCTGCCCTGGGCGCCGGCCGGCCTGGTCGACGAGGTGATGCGCGACGTCGTGCACCCGACGCTGGCCGAGATGCGCCGCCGGGGCACCCCCTTCGCCGGCCTGCTCTACGTCGGCCTGGCGATCACCGCCGCCGGCCCCCGGGTGATCGAGTTCAACGCCCGTTTCGGCGACCCGGAGACCCAGGTCGTCCTCGCCCTGTTGGAGACGCCGCTCGCCGGCCTGCTGCACGCCGCCGCCACCGGCACCCTCGCCGCGCACCCGTCGCTGCGCTGGCGGGACGGCGCGGCGGTCACCGTCGTGGTCGCGGCGCAGGGATACCCGGCGGCACCGCGTACCGGCGACGTGATCACCGGCGCGGACCGCGCCGGGGTCATCCACGCCGGCACCCGCCGGGACGCCGACGGCACGCTGCGCTCCGCCGGCGGCCGGGTCCTCTGCGGTACGGCCACCGGCCCCGACCTGCCCGCCGCGCGGGACGCCGCCTACGACCTGGTACGCGGCATCGAGCTGGCCGGCTCGCACCACCGCACCGATATCGCCGCCGCCGCGGTGAACGAACAGGTCACTATTCCGAGCTGACCGGGCAACCCCGCTACCCCTTGCCTCCGTTTGATACCTGAGGCGAGGAGGTGGCCTGAGTGCCGGTGGATGTCGAGGGTTACCGCGAGGCCGGGGCGGATCGGTCGCCGGCCGGGGTGCGGCTGATGATCCGGTCGAGGAGGTTGGCGGTCGCCCGCTCGATCCGGTTGTCCCGGTGCCCGGGGCGGTTGAGCGCCATCGTCCAGTGCAGCGTCCCGCTCGCGAAGACCAGGGCACCCTGCGGCGTCTGGTAGAGGTGGGTGTGCTGCATGGCGTGCCGCCCCGAGCGGGTCCGGAACGGCGACGCGCTCAGCCTGGTCGCGGTGACGTTGACCGGCCGGGGTTGGGTCGGGTCGAAGCCGTCGGCCTCCCCGCCGACCAGCCCCGGGATCCGGTCCCCGTCGACGACCCGGGTGCCCGCCCAGAACCAGTGGTTGGCGGCCTGGACCACCAGCGGGACCGTGGCCCGGACGATGCCGTTGTACTGCACCCCGAGCAGCGCCTGCTCGGCCGGGCCGACCAGTCGCCAGGTGATCGTCGGGCCGGACTCGTCCTCGTCCGGGTCCGGCGTCTCCTTGGCGCAGGCGATCACCCGGTCGGGGCGGGCGTCGCCGGCGGGCCGGACCCGGATGTGCCAGTAGACGCTGTTCGCACCGAAGTACGCGAGGCTCACGCCGTCTTCGACCGCCCGTTCCGCCACCTGCCGCATCTCCCGCGACCAGTACTCGTCGTGCCCGCAGAACACCACGCCCCGGTGTCGGCTCGGATCGAGCCGCCCCGAGTGCAGGTCGAGGCTGCTCGCGTAGCTGATGTCGTAGCCGTTGCGCTCCAGCCACTGGATCGCGTCGTGGTCCTGACCCAGCGCGCCCGGCATACCGTGGTGGGCGTACGGCCGGTCGAAGGAGACCTCCCGTGCCCGTAGCGCCGGGCTGAGCCGCCCGGCCGGGGTGTAGCCGTTGTAGAGGCTCTTGCCGGACCGCCGGTCCATCGGCCACTGGTTGTACGCCTGCCACGTGGTCACCGGCAGGACGACGCAGAGCGCGGCGGCCCGCCGGTCGTCGCGTACGACGAACGGGGTGCACCCGCGCCAGCCGTCGGCCGAGGTGAAGACCGCCTGGTAGAGACCGGAGGTCCAGTCGTCGGGCACCCGGAGGGTCCAGGACACCGGCCAGCGGCAGGCGATCGTCCCGGTCTCCGGGTCGGCGGGCGGCACCGGCTGCGGCGCGCCGACCAGGACCGGGCTGGTCAGCATGGTGCGCGCGCCGGCGCCGTCGTACCAGCCGAGCCGGTGGATGGTGATCTGGAACTTGCCGGCCGGGTTGACCGCGACGTGGAAGTCGATGGACTCGCCGGGGGCGACGCTGGTCGCCGAGGCGTACCCCTGGATCTGCCGCAGCCGGTCGTCGGAGGCCTGGGCACCGACCGGCCACCAGGGCTCACCGGCCGCGCGGTTCTCCACCTCGACGAGCGAGGGCTGGCGGCGGGTCAGGGTGGCCCCGCGGCGCCGGCCGAGGCTGGGCTCGACGGTGCCGAGCGCGCTGGCGGAGACTCCGCCCAGAAGGAGACCGAGTGCCCAGCGCCGGCGAAGTCGGACCATCGGACTGCTCCCGGTAGTGAAGGACCTGCCGGGACAGCCGGCGGAGGAAAACTACCATTGGGGGATCGGTCCCGTCCGTCCCCCGTTGGGCCGGATTCAGCCGTAGTAGCGGCGCAGTTCGCGGCCGAGCACCTTGCCGGTGGCGTTGCGCGGCAGATACTTCACGAAGACCACGTCCCGGGGCACCGAGAAGCGGGCCAGGTAGTGCCGCACGTACTCGCGGACCGCCTCCGGGTCGAGCGTCTCACCGGGACGCAGGGCCAGGAACGCGGCGAGCCGCTGGCCGTACTCCGGGTCGGGTACGCCGATCACCGCGACCTCGCGGACCTGGGGCAGGCGGGCGATCAGGTCCTCCACCTCGGAGGGGAAGACGTTCTCGCCCCCGGAGACGATCATGTCGTCGGCCCGCCCGTCGACGAAGAGCAGGCCGTCGGCGTCCAGCCGGCCCAGGTCGCCGGTGTCCAGCAGACCGTCGCGGCGCTCCCGGCCGGCCCCCGAGGTGTATCCCTCGAAGAGCATCTCGTTGCCGACGAAGATCCGCCCGACCTGGCCGTCCGGGACGGGGGCGCCGGCCTGGTCCAGGATCCTCAGCCGGGTGCCGTACGGGGGCCGGCCCGCGGTGTCGGGCGCGCGGCGCAGGTCGGCCGGGCCGGCGATGGACGCCCAGGAGACCTCGGTCGAGCCGTACAGGTTGTGGAGGACGTCGCCGTAGCGGTCCATGAACGCGGTGGCCAGCCCGCCGGGGAGCGCGGAGCCGCTGACCGCGACCACCTTCAGCGGCGGGCGCGGGTCCGGCGGCGGCGCTTCCATCAGCCGTTGCAGCATCACCGGTACGGCGAAGAGCGCGTCACAGGGCCGCTCCGCCAGGGCGGTCAGCGTGGCGGTCGGGTCGAACCGGCGGTGCAGCACGATCGTGGCGCGCAGCGCGAAGGCCACCTGGAGGGCGGCGTACCCCCAGGTGTGGAAGATCGGCGCGGCGATCAGCACGGCGTCCCGGGCGTGCAGCGGGATCCGGTCGATGATGGACACCAGCGGGCCGAAGCCGTTCGGCGTGGGCCGGCGGGCACCCTTGGGCGCGCCCGTGGTGCCCGAGGTGAGCACGATGGTCCGGCCGTCCCGCTCCGGCGGCTGGAGCTGCTCCCCGGGGATCGCGGCGGCGATCAACTCATCCCGGCCGCGTTCGTCGATCCGGAACACGTCGGCGGGGAGGCCGAGGACCCGCTCGGCGAACTCGGCGTCGTGCACCAGCACCCGCAGCCCCTGCTCCTCCGCCACGGTGGTGAGCTGCGCCGCGGAGAGCCCGGTGTTGACCAGTACGGCGTCCGCGCCGAGCAGCATCGCCGCGACGATCGCCTCGATCATCCCGTGGTGGTTGCGGCACAGCATGCCGATCCGGTCGCCGGCCCGGACGCCGAGCCCGGACCGCATCGAGCGGGCCAGCCGCTCCGACCGGTCCAGCAGCTCCTGGTACGTCAGCGTGCCGCCGTGCTCGTCGACCACCGCGGTACGCCCCGGATCACGCGCGGCGGCCTGGCGCAGCTCCCCGGCGAGGCTCCAGCCCCACCTGCGCAGCGCGCCGAGTTGGGCGGCGACCCGGACGGGCCGGCCCGGGTTGAGCAGTCCACGTCGGGTCAGCGTGGCGACGACGAATGGCAGGTCCATGACGCAGCACTCCTTCGGGAGGCGACGGTCAGCGGATCTGCATCCCGGAGATGGCCCGGGAGATGACCAGTCGCTGGATCTCGGAGGTGCCCTCGAAGATGGTGTAGATCTTGGCGTCCCGATACCAGCGTTCGACCGGGTGGTCGCGCAGGAAGCCGGCGCCACCGAGCAACTGGACCGCCTTCTCGGTGACCGAGACGGCCACCTCGCCGGCCTTGAGCTTGGACATCGAGCCCTCGCCCGCGGTGAACGGCCGGTTGTTGCGACCCATCCAGGACGCCCGCCAGACCAGCAGCCGGGCCGCGTCGATCTCCATCCGCATGTCGGCGAGGGCGAACGCGACCGCCTGGTTCTCGATGATCGGCCGGCCGAACTGCACCCGTTCCCTGGCGTAGTCCAGTGCGTACTCGTACGCGGCGCGGGCCACGCCGAGCGCCTGCGCGCCGACGGTCGGGCGGGACAGCTCGAAGGTGCGCATCGCCGCCTGGCCGGAGGCGCGCCGCCCGGAACGCGCCCGGTCGAGCCGTTCCAGCAGTGCCTCCCGCTCACCCAGCAGGCAGCGCCCCGGCACCCGTACGTCGTCGAGGAAGACGTCGGCGGTGTGCGACGCGCGCAGCCCGAGCTTGCGCAGCTTGCGGGTGGCGGTCAGCCCCGGCGTGCCCGGCGGTACGACGAACGCCGCCTGCCCGCGCGAGCCCAGCTCCGGCTCGACCGAGGCGGTGACCACGTGCACCCCGGCGATCCCGCCGTTGGTGGCGTACGCCTTCTGCCCGTTCAGCACCCATTCGTCGGTGGCCTCGTCGTAGACCGCGCGGGTACGCATGGCTGCGACGTCCGAGCCGGCCTCCGGCTCGGTGGTGCAGAACGCGGCGACCGCCGGCTGTTCGAGGTCGCCGAAGCACTGCGGTACCCACTCGACGAGCTGGTCGGGGGTGCCGGCGCCGTAGATGGCGGCGACGGCCAGCGACGTGCCGAAGATGCTCAACCCGATGCCGGCGTCGCCCCAGAACAGCTCCTCGCTGGCGATCGGCAGGCTGAGGCCGGTGGGGTCGGCCCAGCAGGTGGCGAGGAACTCGAAGCCGTACAGGCCGACCTTCGCCGCCTCCTGGATGATCGGCCAGGGCGTCTCCTCGCGGGCGTCCCACTCGGCCGCGGCCGGGCGTACGACGTCGCTGGCGAAGCCGTGCACCCAGTCGCGGAGATCCCGCTGTTCCTCGTTCAGGTCGAGCGAGAACTCGGCCACGTCAGGCCTTGGGGATGTCGAACAGGTTGGCGATGTTGGCGGCCAGGCCCAGGTCGCCCTTGGCCTTGAGCTTGCCGGTCATGAACATCATGACCGGGTTGCCGCCACCGGAGACGATCTTCAGGAAGTCGACCGGGCCCATGGTGAGGCTGAGCTTCGGGTCGCGGGCCGGGGCGTCCGAGACGGCGCAGGCGCCGTCCTCGATGACGATCTCGTAGGTGTCGGTGCCGCCGTCGGCGCGGCCGGTGACGTTCCAGTGGATGACCGCGTTGGTGGAGCCGGCGCGGTCGGCCCGGAACAGCGACGGCATCCGGCCGAAGACCTCGCTGAGGATCTTGCCGCGGCTCTCGCCGGACATGACCTGGGCGATCTTGTCGTCGGGGGTGGACTTGACCAGCTGCGCGAACTCCTTGGGGCTGACGTTCGCGAAGTTGGCCGGGTCGAAGTCCGTCATGGGGTGCACCTCTCGGAGCGGGGCCGACTTTGGTTACTCTGGCGTAACCTTACGCAGGAGTAGGTATGCTCGCAAGGTGTCCGGCACACCCGCCTTCAAGCGCCTGCCCCGGGCCGTACGCGAGCAGCAGATGCTCGACGCGGCGGTCAGGGTGTTCTCACGCAGGGGTTTTCACGCTGCCAGCATGGACGAGATCGCCGACGACGCCGGCATATCCAAGCCGATGGTCTACGCGTATCTCGGCACGAAGGAAGAACTCTTCGTCGCCTGTCTACACCGGGAAGGCACTCGGCTGATGGCGGCCATCGCCGGGGCGGCGGCCGCCGACCTGCCCGCCGACGAGCGGCTCTGGCGCGGGTTGCGCGCCTTCTTCGGCTTCGTCGGCGCGCACCGGGACGGCTGGGCCGTGCTCTACCGGCAGGCCCGCGGCTCCCAGCCGTTCGCCGCCGAACTGGCCGCCATGCGCAACCGGCTGGTCGAGGTGGTCGCCGGCATGCTCGACCACGCGCTCCGGGCCAGGGGGCGCGAGGTGAGCGCCACCGACCTGGAGGTCGTCGCGTACGCCCTGGTCGGCGCGAGCGAGTCGCTGGCCGACTGGCTCGCCGACCACCCGGAGGCGGACCCGGAGCGGACCGCCGGCCGGATGATGAACGTCGCCTGGCTCGGCGCCGACCAGCTCCTGCGCGGCGCCACCTGGCACCCGCCCGCCCAGTGAGGAACGCCGGTGCCGCCGGCCGCCGGATCAGACCGGCAGGAGGGTGGGTCGGCCGGCGGTGAGCTTGTCCTCGGCGGTCGGGCCGTGCGAGGTGAGCACGACCGGGGTGTCCAGGGCGTCGGCCACCGCCGTCGGCCAGTCGGCGGGCGGGGCGTCGTGGACCGGGCGGGCCCGCAGCAGGCGGGCGGTGAGCGCGGCCTGCCGGTCCAGGTCACCGGCGGGCCCCGGGACCAGCCGGTCGAGGGTGTCGTAGCGGCGGCAGATCCGCAGCTCCGGGCCGGCCAGATCGAGGTGGGTCAGCGCCAACCCGTCCACCCCGCCGACCACGTCGCGGGCGTACCGGTGGGCGACCGCGTCGAAGTGGCCGAACCGGAACCGGCCCTGCCACGGGTTGGTCGGGTTGCGCGGATCGGTGAACGGCAGGGTCGGATCCTCGGTGACCAGGGGCCCGGGGCCGTGCCGGGTGGTGGTCACCCGGAGCACCCCGAGCCGCTGCGCGGTGCCAGCCAGGCCCGCCTCGGCGAGCAGCGCCTCGGCGTTCGCGAAGGTGGTGGTGCTCCACGTCGTGTACGGGTGGAAGCCGTGCCACTCGTCCAGCAGCACCCCCTGCGCCCCCTCGAAGACGCAGGTCCCCGCCCGCAGCACCCCGGCCAGGTACGCCCGGTCCACGATCGCCACCCGCCCGGCGAACCCGGCGTACGCGGGCAGGCAGTCCTCGACCGGCGGGACGTCCAGCGGGCCCAACTCGGCGGTGAGCCGGTCCCGCAGCGCGGCGAGCCGGCGGCGCAGCACCGCCGGGCGGCGGCAGTCCGCCACCCGGGGCGCCTCGTCGGGGTGGGCGAGACCGTACGCGACGGCCTCACCCACCCCCAGCCCGCAGGAGCCGTGCCGGTCGGCTCCCCGGGCGATCTCCCGGGCCCGGTTCGCGGCCCGGTGGTACGGCGTGGCCAGCAGCGCCTCGCCGTCCGCGGTCAGCCGGTCGAGCGCGTCGGGCACGCCGACCGCCGTGAGATGGTCGGCCTCGGCCGCCAGCGCCAGCGGGTCCACCACCACGTGCCGCGACAGGTGGGTACGCACCCCGGGGCGGAACGTTCCCGCGCCGAACTGGGCGAACGTGTGGTGTCGTCCGTCGCGCAGCACGACGTTGTGCGCCGCCTGCGCGCCCCCGTTGAACCGGACCACCGTGTGCACCGGCCGGCTCGCGCAGAGCCAGTCCACGACGGTGCCCTTGCCGGCGTCGCCGTAGCCGAGGTCGACCACCATCACGTGCCTCACAGCCGGGTGACCCCGCCTCCGCCTCCGGCGGTGGGCGTGAAGGGCAGTGCCGCCACCGTGCGTCGGCCGCCGCCCAGCCGGGCCAGCGCCCGGGAGACCGTCCCGCTGGCCGTCGAGCCGGCCCGGTCCAGGTCGCGCAGCCCCTCGTCCAGGTCGATGGCCTGCTCGCCGAGGCCGACAGTGAGTGCGATGGTCTCGCAGACCGCGTCCAGGTCGTCCAGCTCGACGGCGTTCTGCCCGAGCAGGCCACGCCAGAAGTCCAGCACCTTCCGGCTCCCGGCGTACGCGCTGCCGGCCGGGAGCAGGTAGTAGGTGTCCCAGCGCCGGGTCACCTCGTCAACGATCTGCCCCAGCGGCACGCTCTCCCGCAGGTCGTCGCCGATCAGCCGGGCCACCTGCCGCCGGTCCACCCGCTGGTACGCCAGCTCGTCGCCGATGATGAACAGGTAACCGCGCTGCCCCCGCTTCTCCCAGCAGTCGGTGACCGTGTGCCGGGCCATGAAGTACAGCGCCAGCTCGTACGACTCGGTCATCTGGCCGCCACCGCCGCCCTCCAGCACGATCCGGCCGAGGTCGTCGTCCATCCGGTTGTCCGACTCGAACTGCCCGACCTGCAACGGCACCCGGTCGCAGGTGGCGTCGCCGATCGCGCCGAACATGAGCTGCGGGTCGCGGGCGTACCCCTGGCGCAGCAGCAGCCCGAGCAGCTGCGGCAGCTTGGTCTGGAGAACCCGGGGGACGTGGCCCATCGAGCCGGTCACGTCGAACAGCACCGCGATGGCGGTCGACTGCGGGTGCTCGTCGGAGTCGCGGCTCTCCCGAACCGACCCGCGCGGGTCGAGCGCGGGGTGCACCGTCCGGGCTCCGCTGTCGCTGTAGGAGAAGGCGCTCGCGCCGGTCGCCCGCCGGTAGCGGTCGGCGGCGTCGTACACGTCGGTGGACCAGATTCCGCTGCCCATGGCAGCCTCCCTAGAGGTTGAGGGTGAAGGAGCGGAAGGTGCGGGGGCCGTACAGCCGCTCCAGCACCTCGTCGAGTTCGCCGAGCAGCCGCCAGGCGTCGTCCGGGCGGGCCTGGAGGGCCGGTCGGGCGCAGCCGGCCGCGAAGGCGCGCAGGTCGTGCGGGGCGCGGTCGGCCATCAGCCAGGTCAGGCAGCGGGCGGCCAGCGCCAGGTCGGTGCCGGGTCCGCAGGCCCGCCGGCCGGTCACCTCCGGCGGGTACCAGTCCTCGTGGCCGGGGACCAGCGCCGGGACCGCGCCGCCGTCGACCACCGAGAAGCACCAGTCGACCAGCACCAGGCCGTGCGCGTCCGGCTCGATCAGCACGTGCCGGGGGAGCACCGCGCCGTGCACCACCCCGGCGCGGTGGGCGAGGCCGAGGGCGACCAGCAGCCGCCGCCACATCCAGGCCGCGTCGCGCGGGTCCAGCCCGTCCGGGTACGCCCGGCGCACCTCCGCCAGGCTGTGCAGCCCGGGCGCGGCGGCCAGCACGTTGGCCAACCGGTCCGCCCCGGTCGTCGCGTCCCGGATCCGGAGCGAGTCGACCAGCCGGGGCACGTACGGCAGGTGGCGCGGGTCGCCCCGCTCCGCGATCACCCGCAGGGCGCGCGCCTCGCGGGCCATCAGGTCGTTGTCGGCCGGGTCCCGGGGCAGCTTGAGCAGCCGGTCCGCTCCGACGTCGTACAGGTCGGCCAGGTCCCCGGCGTACGCGAGGCGGCGGAGCGGGTAGTCACCGAGCATGATGCCGCCTCCTCCCCGCCACCGGGTGGTGACCTCGATCAGCGCGTCGGTCGCGGCGGCGCGTACCGCCGGATCGGCCGCGCCCAGCCGGTCGGGGTGCAGGGCCGCGACCAGCTTGCGGTAGCGGCGGGCCGGGGCGTCGGTGCCGAAGAGTTCGGCGTCGCCGCGCGCCGCCGCGACCAGCCGGATCGCCTCCTCGGTCCTCACCGGACCGTCTCCTCGCGGGCGGGGCGCAGCAGCGCCGGGTGCAGCAGCCGGGCGTCGCCGGCGCGGTAGAGCTTGGCCCGGGGCCCGCCGCGCGCACCGCCGCGTTCGGTGCTGGCGCCGGTGCTCTCCACGAAGCCGGGCACCGAGAGCACCTTGCGGTGGAAGTTGCCGGCGTGCAGCGGGTGCCCCCAGACCGTCTCGTAGACGGCCCGCAGCTCGGTGATGGTGAACTCGGGTTCGAGGAAGCGGGTGGCCAGCGGGGTGTACTCCAGCTTGGACCGGGCCCGCTCCAGGCCGTCGTCGATGATCCGGGCGTGGTCGAAGGCGAGCTGCCGGCTGGTCAGCGCGGTGACCGGCAGCCAGGCCGCGTCGTCGGCGTCGGTGCCGGCGGCCGGGTCGGGCAGGTCGGGGGCGAACGCCAGGTGGGCGACCGAGACGACGCGCATCCGGGGGTCGCGGTCGGGAGCGCCGTAGCTGCCGAGCTGCTCCAGGTGTACGCGGCGCAGCCGTTCGCCGCCGAGCCCGGTCTCCTCGGCCAACTCCCGGCGGGCGCCGGTGGCCAGGTCCTCGTCCGGGTGGACGAAGCCGCCGGGCAGCGCCCAGTGCCCCTCGTACGGTGGGGCGCCCCGGCGGATGAGCAGCAGGTGCAGCGCGTTCTCGCGGATGGTCAGGGCCACCACGTCGACGGTGACCGCGACCGCCGGATAGCTCCGGGGGTCGTACGCGGCGAGGAAGTCCTGCTCGTTCACGGGTCGTCTCTCTCACTGTAAGAACAACTCAAGGTGAGAACAACTTAGCGCAGAAAGGAGGGAACGCCAACCCCCTCCTCGCTCAGCGGACGGTGCCCACCAACTGCGGACCGCCGGACCGCGCGTCGTGCAGGGCGAAGTCCCAGGCCCCACCGGTCGCGGTCGCGCTGAAGGCCACCGTGGACGGCAGCGGCACCGGCAGCTTGAACGACACCCCCACCGTGTACGCCTCCGGCAGCCGGCCGTCCAGCGCGGCCAGGCAGCGGGCCATGCTCCACATCCCGTGCGCGATCGGGCGGGGGAAGCCGAACAGCCGCGCCCCCAGCCGCGAGGTGTGGATCGGGTTGTGGTCGCCGGAGACCCGGGCGTAGTCGGTCCCCACCCGAGGGGTCACCCGCCACTGCGCCGAGGCGGCCGGCGAGGCCGGGCGGTCACCCCGGTCGCGCCGCGCACCGCCGCCCGCCTGCCGCTCCTTCCCCAGGTACGTCGAGACGCCGCGCCAGACCTCCTCGCCGCCGACCGCGCCGATCAGCACCACGTCGAGCTGCCGGCCCCGCTCGTGCGGGCGCAGGTGCTCCGCGTACGTGCGGAAGTCCAGGGTCTCGCCGGCCTCGACCGGCCGGTGCACGGTGATCCGGTTCGCCACGTGCACCACCCCGGTCAACGGGATGGGGAACTCCGCCGCGGTCATCAGCCGCAACGCCAGCGGGAAACCCAGCACGTGCGGGTACGTGGCCGGCAGCCGGTCGGCGAGCCGGAAGCCGCAGACCCGGTCGTAGTCGGCCAGGTGCGCCCGGTCCACGGTGACCCCGCCGACGCCCAGCTCCACCTCGGGCAGCTCCGGCCCGCGCCGCCCGCCCATCCCGGGCAGCGCCCCGAGCAGGGCGCGTCGGTAGAGCGCCCCGGCCGCCGGCATCCGGGGCAGGTCGATCCGGACCCGCTCCCCGGCACCGGCCACCGGCCGGACGGCCGTACCGGCGACCGCCGACAGGTCCCGGGTGATCTCGGCGGCCGGCCCGGACAGGTCCCGGGTGACCTCGGCGGCCAGGCCGGAGAGGTCCTGCGTCTCGGCGGGCGACTGCCCAGGGGCGTCGCCCGCCGACGCGACCGCGTTCCGCGCCGCGGTGAGATCCTGGGTCGGGCCCTCGATCAGCTCGTGCACCGACAGCTCCTCGGCCGGCTCCTCCGCCCGCCGCTGCTTCCGCCGCGCCATCACGCCCCCAGCAGGCTCTGGCCGCAGACCCGGATCAGGTTGCCGCTGACCGCGCCGGTCGCCGGCCAGGCAAGCCAGCCGATCGTCTCGGCCACGTCGACCGGCAGGCCGCCCTGGGCCAGGCTGTTCATCCGCCGGCCCGCCTCGCGCAGCACGAGCGGCATCCGGGCGGTCAACCGGGTCTCGATGAACCCGGGCGCGACCGCGTTGAGGCTGATGCCGCGCCCGCCCAACACCGGAGCGAGCGAGTCGACCAGGCCGATCACGCCGGCCTTGCTGGTCGCGTAGTTGGTCTGCCCCCGGTTGCCGGCGATGCCGGCGATCGAGGAGACCGAGACGATCCGCCCGCCGGCCGGGATCAGGTCGCGTTCCAGCAGCACGTCGTTGATCCGCTCCTGGCTGGAGAGGTTCACGTCGATGACCGAGTCCCAGCGGTCGGCGTCCATCCGGCCGAGGGTCCGGTCCCGGGTGATGCCGGCGTTGTGCACCACCACGTCGACCCGCCCGTGTCGGCCGGCCAGGTGTTCGGCCAGTCGGGTCGGGGCGTCCGGGGCGGTCAGGTCGAGCTGCACCGCACTGCCGCCGATCTCGTTGGTGACGGCGGCCAGCGCGTCCCCCGCGTCGGGAACGTCCAGCGCCACGACCCGGGCGCCGTCCCGGGCGAGCACCCCGGCGAGCGCCGCGCCGATGCCCCGCGCGGCCCCGGTGACCAGGACGACCTGCCCGTCCAACGGCCGGTCCCAGTCGGCCGGCACGGTGGCGGTGCCGGTGCCGACCCGGATCACCTGCCCCGACACGTACGCGGACCGGCCGGACAGCAGGAAGCGCAGGGTGGCCTCCAGGCTGACCGGGGTGCCGGCGTCCCCGCCCGGCGTGACGTACACCAGCTGGGCGGTGACGCCCCGGCCGAACTCCTTGCCGATGCTGCGGGTCAGCCCCTCCAGGGCGCGCTGCGCGGTCGCCTCGCGGGGCGAGCCGCACTCGGCGGGCGGGGTGCCGAGCACGACCACCCGGCCGCTGGGCAGCACGGCCCGGGCCCGCGGGTGGAAGAAGTCGTAGAGCTGGCGCAGCTCGGTGGAGTCGGTGATGCCGGTGGCGTCGTACACCAGGGCGGCGAAGCGCGACGTGGCGTCGGGGGCGGCGGCCGGGTCGGCCAGCTCGACCCCGGCGGCGGTGAGGATCTTGCCGACCGGCTCGGCGAGCCGGCCGCCGGTCGCGGAGCCGAGCAGGACCGGCCCGGGCGCGAGCGGGCCGCCCGGCGTGTGCCGGCGCAGTCGAGGCGGATCGGGCAACCCGAGGCGCTTGACCAGCGCGCGACCGGCCCCCGTCTGGACGAAGCTCGCGTACCTGTCGGTCATAGGCGTAGCCTACTGGCGAGTAGGGTTCGGGCAACAGCTTCGAGGAGGCCGATCGTGCAGACTGTCCGGCGGGTCGCGGTCATCGGCGGCAACCGCATCCCCTTCGCCCGGTCCAACTCGCGCTACGCGCAGGCGTCCAACGCGGACCTGCTCGGCGCAGCGCTGGACGGCCTGGTGGCCCGGTTCGGCCTGGCCGGACAGCGGGTCGGCGAGGTGGTCGCCGGGGCGGTGCTCAAGCACTCCCGGGACTTCAACCTCGCCCGCGAGGTGGTGCTCGGCTCGAAGCTCGACCCGCACACCCCGGCGTACGACATCCAGCAGGCCTGCGGCACCGGGCTGGAAGCCGCCATCCTGGTCGCCAACAAGATCGCCCTCGGCCAGATCGAGGTCGGCATCGCCGGTGGCGTGGACACCACCTCGGACGCGCCGCTGGCCCTCAACGAGGACCTGCGCCGTACGCTGCTCCAGCTCAACTCCGCCCGGACCCTCGGCGAGCGACTGAAGGTCGCCGCGAAGTTCCGCCCGCACCAGCCGTTCAAGCCGGAGATCCCGCGCAACGCGGAACCGCGTACCGGGCTGTCCATGGGCGAGCACGCCGCGCGGACGGCGCTGCGCTGGCACATCGACCGGCCGGCCCAGGACGAGTTGGCGCTCCGCTCGCACCAGCGGCTCGCCGCCGCGTACGAGAGGTGGTTCTTCGACGACCTGATGACCCCCTACCTGGGGCTGACCCGCGACCAGAACCTCCGCCCGGACACCAGCCTGGAGAAGCTCGGCTCGCTCAGGCCGGTCTTCGGCACCAGCGGGCCGGACGGCGAGCTGGCCACCATGACCGCCGGCAACTCCTCCCCGCTCACCGACGGCGCGTCGACCGTGCTGCTGGCCAGCGAGGAGTGGGCGCGGGAGCACCACCTGCCGGTGCTGGCCTGGTTCTCCTGGTCCGAGACGGCCGCGGTCGACTTCGTGCACGGCGACGAAGGGCTGCTGATGGCCCCCGCGTACGCGGTGCCCCGGCTGCTGACCAGGGCCGGCCTGACGCTTCAGGACTTCGACCTCTACGAGATCCACGAGGCGTTCGCCTCGCAGGTGCTGGCCACCCTGGCCGCCTGGGAGTCGCCGGAGTTCGGCAAGGAACGGTTGGGCCTGGACGCGCCGCTCGGGTCGATCGACCGGGACAAACTCAACGTCAACGGATCCTCGCTGGCCGCCGGGCACCCGTTCGCGGCCACCGGCGGCCGGATCGTGGCCACCCTGGCCAAGCTGCTCGCCGAGCGGGGCAGTGGGCGTGGCCTGATCTCCATCTGCGCCGCCGGTGGCCAGGGCGTGACCGCCATCCTGGAACGCTGACCCCTCGCCGGAACGGCGACGCCCGTCCGGGTTGGTGTCCCGGACGGTCGTCGGTCGTCGTGGTGTGTGGCTGGCTCAGCCGAGGGTGAATTTCTCCCAGGGGCCGATGGCGGTGCGGTTGGCGATGAGTGGTTTGGTGCCGGCGCTTTCGGCGACGACGTAGCGGTTGTTGATGCCGGCTTTGAGGCTGACGGTGCCGTCGGTGTTGCGGATCAGGGTGAATCTTTCCCAGGGGCCGACGGTGGTGCGGTTGGCGATGAGTGGTTTGGTGCCGGCGCTTTCGGCGACGACGAAGCGGTTGTTGACTCGGGCGAAGAGGGCGACCTGTCCGTTGCCGAGGTCGACCAGGGTGAACTTTTCCCAGAGGCCGGCGGCGGTGCGGTTGGCGATGAGTGGTTTGCTGCCGGCGCTCTCGGCGGTGACGTGGCGCTTGTTGATGCCGGCCTTGAACGTGCGCTCGTTGTCGGCGACGTTCACCCGGTAGAACTTCTCCCGGGTGCCGATCGTGGTGGCGCTGGCGACCAGCGAGGCGGTGCTCGACGGCGCGCTCACGTAGCGGTTGTTGATGCCGGCCTTCAGACTGACCGTGCCGTCGGCGTTCCGCAGCAGGTCGAACGTCTCGCTCGAGGTGACCGCCGTGCTGAGCGGGAGCACCGAGCCGCCGTTGGTCAGGTACCGGCGGGTGGCCCGGGAGAAGAGGGCGACCTTGCCGTTGCCGGCGTCCGCCAGGTCGAACTGGGCGGCGGCGCCCAGCGCGGGCTGGTTGGCCGCCACCCCGATGCCGGCGGTCGTCGCGGCCGCGTACCAGAGGGTGTACTGGGAAATCAGCCCGATCGTGCCGGTACGCCGCAGCACGCTGGCGTTCTGGGCGCTGCTGGCGGTGCGACCGTCGCTGCCGGACACCTTGACCGACACGGTGTAGGTGCCGGTGGCCGCGTACTTGTGCGACGCGACCGGGGTGCCCTGGGTGACGACGGTGCCGTCGCCGAAGTCGAACACGTACGAGGTGATCGGCACGAAACCGGGGGTCGAGGTGGTCGCGTCGACCGTGACCGAGTTGGCGCCGAGGTCCAGCGCCGTGTCGAACCTGGCGACCGGATTGCCGACGGTCTCGACCGCGCCCCGGTCGGCGTAGGTGACCGGGCCGGCGCCGGTGTTCGGCACCGCCGGGTTGTCGGCACGGGCGGTCCCGGCCCGGTCGGTGTCCTGATATCCGGGGGCTGCCGAGTTGGCCGAGTCCTCACTGTCCCTGGCCCAGGGGGTGTCCTTGTCGTGGGCAGCCTGTCCCGACGCGGTGCGGAACGCGGCGAGACCCATCCGGGTGCCGTTCCAGGAGTACGCCGACGCCGACGGCGACCCGTGGTGGTACGTGTTGTTGTAGTCGACCACCGTGTCCTTGGTGGCGTCGTCGTAGATGCCGATCTCGGCGCCCCCGGGTCCCGGTCGCTTGCAGTAGACCTGGCCGAAGAGCCCGTTCGAGAGCATGACGTTGTTCTGCACCGAGACGCCGGTCGAGGCCCCGTCGACCCGGATTCCGTCCTGACAGTGATCCCGGACGGTGTTGTTGGTGATCGCTGTGCCGGCGGCCCCGCGGTTGTGGATACCGAAACGCGCGCCACCCATGACCTGGTTGTTGGCCACCACCGTGCCGGTTGCGTCCGGGCCGATCTCGATCGACGCACCGGCGAAAGCGCCGGTGGTGGTGCCGATGACGGTGTTGCCGGGCCCGTCGACCTTGATGCCCGCGCCGCCGTCGTCGCTGTCGGAGATGGAGCTGGCAAACACGGACCCGCCCCGGACGGACACGTCGCTGGTCGCGGCGTCCATGGTCAACCCGCCGAAGAGCGCTGATCCGGTGACGGATACCTGCTTCAGGTTCGACCGGGTCACCCCGGCGAGCCGTACGGCGGGTGCCTTGGCGTTGGTCCCCATCACGTAGCTGCCGCCCTGGACCGTGATGCCCGAGGCGTTCGCGAGTTCGAGGACGGGCGCGTCGGTCGCACTTCGCACCTTGAAGTTCTGGAGCACGACGTCGTGTTGGCCGTCGATGACGAAGCCGGCCGTCGCGCCGCTGAGGATGGCGACGCCGCTGGCGAGGAAGGTGATCGGCTGGTCCGGCGTACCGGAGCTGGTGATGGTGACCCGTTCCGGGTAGGTGCCCCGGCCGACGTCGACCGTCTGGCCGGAGGTGACCACGGCCGCGGCGGCACCGATGGAGCAGAACGGCTGCGCGAGGGTGCCTGGCCCGGTGTCCGAGCAGGCGGTGGATTCCTGGCGGACGTAGAGAGCCGCCGGTTCGGCGGCCTGCGCCGGAGCGGCGGACCCCAGGAGGCTGGCCGTCATGGCGGTAGCGGCGAGAACGGCGGAAGAAGGTCTGTGCATGCGAGTCCTCGGTCGAGGAGGAAGGGCCTGAGTCGGCCGGGAGAGATCCATGCATCATCCCCCGTCAGTCGATCTCCCGCTGTCCCGGGCCCGCCACAGCCGGCGGCTGGCGAGATCGGGCAACCGTGATCTGCCGCGACAACCGGGCAACCCGTCGCGGGTCGCCTTCCGTCCCCTGGACATGAGGCGAGCAGCAGGTTCCGTGCCGTGAAACCGGGTGACGAGGACGAGTTCCGCGAGTTCGTGAGCGCCCGGCTGGATGCGCTGCGCCGTACGGCGTACCTGCTCTGCCGGGACTGGCACACCGCCGACGACCTGGTGTCCATCACCGTCGGCCGGATCTATCGCAACTGGCGGCGGGTCCGGGCCGCCGACAACGTCGACGCGTACGTGCGGGGGATGCTCACCCACGCCTGGCTGGACGAGCGCCGACGCCCGTGGCGGCGGGAGCACGTGAGCGAGGAACTGCCCGACCGGTCCGACCCGGCCAGCCCGGAGCCGTCGCTGGCTGACCGGGAGGTGCTCTGGGACCTGCTCGGGCGGCTCGCGCCGCGCCGGCGGGCGGTGGTGGTCCTCCGCTTCTACTGCGACCTGTCCGTCGAGCAGACCGCGGAGATCCTCGGCATCAGCACCGGCACGGTGAAGAGTCAGGCCGCTCGGGCACTGGAGCACCTGCGTCTGCTCGCCACGGAGGAAATGACCATGGAGTACGGGAGGCGGGTATGACGTACCAGCAGATCTTCGACGAAGCGCTTGGCGCGCCACCTCCGACGTCGGTGGACCTCGACGGGATCATGGTTCGCGAGGCGCGACGCGGCCGGCTGCGCCGGCTCGGCGCGTACGGGACGGCCGCCGGGGCTGTGGTCGCGGTGGCCGTGGGCATCGGGGTGGTGGTCACCGACCGGCCGGCCGTCACCATGCCGGGGATCGTGGCCGCCTCGTCGTCGGAGGCACCTGGCGACGAGGCGAACAAGGCGCGGGTCAGGAGCGCGATGCTCGCGGCGATCGACCGTGAGGTGCCGGGGCTGCGCTGGGTGCCGGACGCCGAGCACAAGAACATGGCCGACTGGAGCGGACCGACCGTGACCGACCCGAGCTGGCCGGTCAGTTGGTTCTCACACCAGTCGGCTTCCGGTTGGATCGGCGCGGGGCTCGCGGTGCGGGGCGACATCCGGGCCCGCTTCTCCATCGAGATCAGCATGCCAAAGGCGGGTCAGTCGACGGAGGACCTGACGTGCTCCGGGGCAGCGCGGGCATGCGAGACGTCGCGGGGACCGAACGGCGAGCGGATTCGGCGGGTGGACGTGGATGGCCGGCGCACCCTGCCGGACAAACCACCCACCCCCACGGTCAGCCGGTGGGTTGAGGTCTTCTGCCCGGATGGTACGCAGGTGCGGGTGTCGGCGGTCAGTTCCTCCGCGGAGTTCCTGCTCACTGTGCCGGAGATGACCGCGATCGGCCTTGACCCGGCGCTCACTCCGCGCTGACACCGGCTGCCGGCGTCCCGCCGACTCACGGAAAGAGTGGCTGTTCCGCGTTGGACAGCCGCTCTTTCGTGAACGTGTAACTCGTCGAATCGCGCGGCCTGCGACCGGCCAGCGAATCAGGCGGTGGTGCCGCCGTCGATCGCGATCGACGCGCCGGTGATGTGCTGGCCACCCTCGCCCACCAGGTGACTGACCATCGCCGCCACGTCGGCCGGTGTTCCGTACCGACCGAGTGCGATGTGCGACCGCTGCTTGTCGGAGGTGGCGCTGTCCGACGGGTTCATGTCGGTGTCGGTGGAACCGGGCAGGACCAGGTTGACGGTGATCCCCCGGGGGCCGAGTTCGCGGGCGAGGGCCCTGGTCAGGCCGTTGACCGCGGTCTTGGTCATGGCGTAGACGCTGACGCCCGGGTCGGGTACGCGGCTGGCGAAGCTGCTGCCGATGTTGACGATCCGTCCGCCGTCGCCCATGTGCCGAACCGCCGCCTGGGTCGCCAGGAACGCCCCGCGTACGTGCACGGCGATGGCCAGGTCGAGGTAGTCGAGGCTGACCTTGTCGATCGGCCCGGCCGCGAAGACTCCGGCGTTGTTGACCAGGATGTCCAGCCGCCCCAGCTCGGCGACCGTCCGCTCGACCGCGTCGACCACCGCCGTACCGTCGGCGCTGTCGGCCTGGATCGCCAGGCCGGTGCGGCCGTACGACTCGATCTCGGCGACCACGGCCTTCGCGCTGTCCTCCGCCGACCGGTACGTGAAAGCGACGTGGGCGCCGTCTTCGGCCAGCCGGCGCACGACGGCGGCGCCGATCCCGCGGCTTCCGCCGGTGACAAGGGCGACCCTGCCGGTAAGTCTGGACACGCTTCCCCAATCCTGTCTCTCGACTCAGGAGGGTGATCACCATATCCGGCGCCCGGTACGGCACTTGTCGACCGTCCTTACCGTGAACGCCAGCCCGTCCGGACGTCACCGGCGGCGGCACTCACGAGGGAGTGGTCATGCCCGGTCAAGCCCTGCTCCGTACCACCGTCGTCGCCCTGACCGCCGCGCTGGCGGTCGCGGGCTGCGCGTCCGGCGGCGAGAAGACCACCGAGTCGAGCGCCACGACCTCGGTCACCGAGGCCCCCGGCGACGCGACCGCAACGGGATCTCCCACCCCCGCGACCGACGGGGGCACGACGACCGGGACGCCGACCGGCGGCGGCTCGACGGGTGGCGGGTCGACGGGTGGTGGGTCGATGGGCGGTGGCACCGGCAGCAACGGTGGGCAGCCCGGCGGCAAGCCGACGACGAGCGCCCCGAAGGCGGCCGGGCCCACCATCACCTTCTTCCGGGTCGCCCAGAAGCCGTCCTGCCCGTCCGGAACCAACCTCAGCCGGACCGAGGGCACGCCGGTCGTCCTGGAGTGGAAGGCCAGCAACGTCGACTCCGTCGCCCTCTCCGTCGACGGCCCGGGGGTGTACGCCGACAACTACCCGCCCACCGGCAGCGAGACGTTGAACTTCCCCTGTTCAGGGGCTGAGGGTGACGTCCAGCGGCACACCTACCTGCTGACCGTCCGCAACGCCCAGGGCAAGCAGACGAAGAGCCTCGCGGTGACCGCGACCGTGCACGAGATCAAGCAGGTGACGTAACCCGGGGGCGGCCGCCCGGTCATGGGAGACTGAGGTACGTGACGACGATCCCGAACGTGCTCGCCCACCGGTACGCCTCGCCCGAACTGGTCGCCCTCTGGTCGCCGGAGGAGAAGGTACGGATGGAGCGGCGGCTCTGGCTCGCCGTACTCAAGGCCCAGCGGGACCTCGGCGTGCCGGTGCCGGACGGGGTGGTCGAGGCGTACGAGCGGGTGGTCGACGACGTCGACCTGGCCTCGATCGCGGCGCGCGAGCGGGTCACCCGGCACGACGTGAAGGCCCGGATCGAGGAGTTCAGCGCGCTCGCCGGGCACGAGCACGTGCACAAGGGGATGACCTCGCGGGACCTCACCGAGAACGTCGAGCAGCTCCAGATCCGCCGCTCGCTGGAGCTGATCCGGGACCGGGTGGTCGCCACCCTGGCCCGGCTCGCCTGGCACGCCCACGAGTACTCCGGCCTGGTGCTGACCGGCCGGTCGCACAACGTCGCCGCGCAGGCCACCACGCTGGGCAAGCGCTTCGCCTCCGCCGCCGAGGAGCTGTTGATCGCGTACGACCGGCTGGAAGACCTGATCAGCTGGTACCCGCTGCGCGGCATCAAGGGGCCGGTCGGCACCGCCGCCGACCAGCTCGACCTCTTCGACGGTGACGCGGAGAAGGTAGCCGAGCTGGAGCGTCGGGTCGCCGAGCACCTCGGGTTCAGCCGGGTGCTGGACAGCGTCGGGCAGGTCTACCCCCGTTCGATCGACTTCGCGGTGCTGGCCGCGCTCGCCCAGGTGGCCGCCGCGCCGTCGTCGCTGGCCACCACGATCCGGCTGATGGTCGGCCAG
This sequence comes from Micromonospora narathiwatensis, assembly GCF_900089605.1. Classification (NCBI taxonomy): domain Bacteria; kingdom Bacillati; phylum Actinomycetota; class Actinomycetes; order Micromonosporales; family Micromonosporaceae; genus Micromonospora; species Micromonospora narathiwatensis. Next base: position 5,549,466 of record NZ_LT594324.1, read on the forward strand.
GAGTTGGTCACCGAGGGCTTCAAGCCCGGTCAGGTGGGCTCCAGTGCCATGCCGCACAAGATGAACACCCGCTCGTCGGAGCGGGTGAACGGCTTCGCCGTGATCATCCGGGGCTACCTGTCGATGGTCGGCGAGCTGGCCGGCGACCAGTGGAACGAGGGGGACGTCTCCTGCTCGGTGGTCCGCCGGGTGGCGCTGCCGGACGCGTTCTTCGCCGCCGACGGGCTCTTCCAGACCTTCCTGACCGTGCTGGACGAGTTCGGCCCGTACCCGGCGGTGATCAACCGGGAGCTGGAGCGCTTCCTGCCCTTCCTGGCCACCACGAAGATCCTGGTCGCGGCGGTCCGGCGCGGGGTCGGCCGGGAGGTGGCGCACGAGGCGATCAAGGAGCACGCGGTCGGGGTGGCGCTGGCCATGCGGGAGCAGGGCGCGGCCGGGAACGACCTTTTCGACCGCCTCGCCGCGGACGGCCGCCTCGGCCTGACCCGCGCCGACATCGACGCCCTGGTCGCCGACCGCAACGCCTTCGTCGGCGCGGCCGGGGCCCAGGTCGACCGGGTCACCGCCCGCATCGCCAAGATCGTCGAAACCCACCCGCACGCGGCGGCCTATTCCCCACCCCCCATCCTCTGATCCCACCCCACCCCACCACCGCCGGCCGGGAGGTGGGCGGGGGCTAGGAGTCGCGGGTGGGGGTTTCGGCGGCGGAGCTGAGGTTGGGGGCGCTCGGCGGCTCGGCGACGCCGCCGGGGGCGGACGCGATCTCCGGGGCCTGCGCGGTGTCGGCGGCGACGAGCGGCTGGTCGGGCGGCATGACGTCCGGCATCTTGGGTACGACGATCACCGCCGTGCCGTAGGCGCAGATCTCCATCCACATCTCGCCGCAGTCCCGGCTGTCGAAGCGCATGCCGATCACCGCGTTCGCGCCGAGCCGGCGGGCCTCCTCGCCCAGTCGCGCCACGGAGTCCGTACGCCAGCGGGTGAGGTTGTCCGGTGCCATCGGGTCGTACGCCCCACCGCGGAGGTTCTTGACCCCCTCGCGGTAGGGGTTGCGTGTCCTCGCCATCGAGGAGACCACTTCGCCGAGGATCTGGCGGATCTCGTAGCCGGGTAGTTGATCCGTCGTCACGACCAGCACGTTTCCGATGCTGTCAGTCGGGCGGCGACCCGAACGTCGGCCGTGGTCACCTGATCGGATGCTGCGAAACGGGTCGGCGCGGACGGTCGGCACGCTGCCGACCATCCGCGCCGCGCGCGGCGTCAACCGGCCGTCGGCCCCCAGACGGGGTGCCGGAGGGTCGGACCGTCAGACACCGGCCACCGAGGTGATCCAGGCCCGGTTGTACGCGACACTGGCGTAGTTCTGGATGCTCGAACCGTCGGCGGTCGAGGCGACGCCGACCTGGAGCCCGTTGTAGAACTGCGGGCCGCCGGAGTCGCCCTTCCAGGCGTTGCCGTTGATCCGGCTGCTGCGGATGGCCTGGCCGCCGTACGCGTCGGTGGCGCTGTTGCTGGTCACCTGGACGGTGGCGGTCTTGAGTTGGCTCGACGGGTTGCAGCCGCTGTAGCAGGTCATGCCCCAGCCGTAGATCGAGTTGGTGGATCCGATCGGCGGGTTGCTGCTGGCCAGCGAGACGGTTGAGGTGGTCACCGCGCTGGAGAGCCGCATCAGCGCGAGATCGTTGCGGGTGTAGGTGGCGCTGACGGTGCGGGTGGTGCCGCCCGAGGCGTAGTAGACGCTGCCGATCCGGACCGACATGGTGCCGCTGATGCAGTGGCGGGCGGTGAGCACCCACGACGAGGCGATCACGCTGCCGGAGCAGGTGAACGAGCCGTTGCTGAAGACCGCGGCGGCCCAGGGCGCCGACGAGACGGTGCCGCCGCCGATGATGTACGGGCTCACGGGGGCGGCGACGGCGCCGCTGGCGGCGCCCAGCACGCCCACGAGGGCGGTGCCGAGGACGGCGAGCAGGGATCGGATACGCATCGGATGTACTCCTTGCCTCACGGACCCGGGATCACCGGGTCGGTCGAGCCGGTGCGGGTTGTGGGTGACCCGCCGGCCTAGCATCGAGCTTTGTCGATGTAGAGTAGGGGCTGTCGGCGGTCGTGGCAAGGATTCGATCGAGCCTAATGGATGTAACGATTTGGCGACCCCCGGCGCGGCGAAGTACCTGCTCGGGGGACGTTCCGGCAAAGCACGGACATCCCGGTTCCCGCACCCCGCCGGTCATGTCGATCACTGCCTGAACTGTCCCGGCCGGTGCGGTCGAAGCGGAATCTGCCAGGTAGGCTGGCTGCGCTCGCCCGTTGTGGGTCGGCACCCAACTGCGTACACAGTCAGGAGTGCCCAGTGCCTCGCGTCGTCGTCGACGTCATGCTCAAGCCCGAGATCCTCGATCCGCAGGGCCAGGCCGTCGCAAACGCGCTGCCCCGGCTCGGCGTCAGTGACGTCGCCTCGGTTCGGATCGGCAGGCGGATCGAGATCGAGTTCACCGGTGAGCCGGACCTGGACCGGGCCCGGGAGATCGCCGACAAGTTGCTCGCCAACCCGGTCATCGAGGACTACACCGTCCGACTGGTCGAGGCCGACGAGCCCGTGGACGCACACCGGTGACCGCCCGGGTCGGTGTGGTGACCTTCCCCGGCTCGCTTGACGACGGGGACGCGGCCCGGGCCGTCCGGATCGCCGGCGCCGAGCCGGTCCGGCTGTGGCACGGCGACCCGGGGCTGCACGGGGTGGACGCCGTGGTCCTGCCCGGCGGCTTCTCCTACGGTGACTACCTGCGCTGCGGGGCCATCGCCCGGTTCGCCCCGGTCATGGAGACGATCGTGGACGCCGCCCGGGGCGGCCTCCCGGTGCTCGGCATCTGCAACGGCTTCCAGATCCTCTGCGAGGCCCACCTGTTGCCCGGGGCACTCACCCGCAACCAGCACCTGCACTTCCGTAACCGGGACCAGGTCCTCCGCATCGAATCCGTCGGCACCGCCTGGACCAACGCGTTCCAGCCGGGCCAGGAGGTGCTGATCCCGGTCAAGAACGGCGAGGGCTGCTACGTCGCCGACCCGGCGACGCTGGACCGGCTGGAGGCCGAGGGCCGGGTCGTCGCCCGCTACCTCGGCGGCAACCCCAACGGTTCGCAGCGCGACATCGCCGCGATCACCAACGAGGCCGGCAACGTGGTCGGCATCATGCCGCATCCCGAGCACGCGGTGGAGGCGCTCACCGGCCCCTCCCTGGACGGTCTCGGCTTCTTCACCTCGGTGCTCAAGCACCTGGTGGGGGCCCCCGCGTGACCGTTCGCGGCGGGATCATCGGTCGGCTCACCCGCCCGTACGGCGGCGAGCGCAGCGAGGAGAGGTCATGACCACCCATCCGGACCCGGCCCTGCGGGAGACGCCGGGCGCCTTCCCGGCCGACCCGGCGGAGCCGCGTACGGCCGCCGTGCTGCCGCAGGCCGGCCCGGCCGACGAGTGGGCCCCGGGCGTGGACACCGTGCCCCGGGCCACCGGCACGCCGGACGAACTCCAGCCGTACGCGGAGCTGGGCCTCCGCGACGACGAGTACGACCGGATCCGGCACATCCTCGGCCGCCGGCCCACCCAGGCCGAGCTGGCGATGTACTCGATCATGTGGAGCGAGCACTGCTCCTACAAGTCGAGCAAGGTGCACCTGCGCCAGTTCGCCGAGAAGGCCCCGCCGAGCGACCGGATGCTCGCCGGCATGGGGGAGAACGCCGGCGTGGTCAGGGTCTCCGACGAGCTGGCGGTGACCTTCAAGGTCGAGTCGCACAACCACCCGAGCTTCGTCGAGCCGTACCAGGGTGCGGCGACCGGCGTCGGCGGCATCGTCCGGGACATCCTCGCCATGGGCGCCCGCCCGGTCGCGGTGATGGACCCGCTGCGCTTCGGCGCGGCCGACCACCCGGACACCGCCCGGGTGCTGCCCGGCGTGGTCGCCGGCGTCGGCGGCTACGGCAACTGCCTGGGCCTGCCGAACATCGGCGGCGAGGTGGTCTTCGACCCCTGCTACCAGGGCAACCCCCTGGTCAACGCGCTCTGCCTCGGCGTGCTGCCGGTCGACCGGCTGCAGAAGAAGGAGGCCGCCGGCCCCGGCAACGTGGTGGTGCTGATGGGCGCCAAGACCGGCCGGGACGGCATCGGCGGCGTGTCGGTGCTGGCCAGCGCCACCTTCGACGACGAGAGCCAGCAGCGCCGTCCCTCCGTGCAGGTCGGCGACCCGTTCATGGAGAAGCTGCTCATCGAGGCGTGCCTGGAGCTGTACGACGGCGAGCTGGTCGTCGGCATCCAGGACCTCGGCGGCGCCGGCCTGACCTGCGCGCTCACCGAGACCGCCGCGGCGGCCGGCACCGGCATGCGGGTGTGGCTGGAGCGGGTGCCGCTGCGCGAGCCCTCGATGGAGCCGCACGAGATCCTGGCCAGCGAGTCCCAGGAGCGGATGCTGCTGGTCGTCGCCCCCGACAAGCTGGACGCGGTGCTCAAGATCGCCGAGAAGTGGGGCGTCTGGGCCACCGCCATCGGCGAGGTGACCCCGCCGGCCGCCGACGGGCAGCCGGGCCGGCTGGTCATCACCTGGCGCGATCAGCTCGTGGTGGACGTGCCGCCGGGCTCGCTGGTCGACGACGGTCCGGTCTACGCCCGCCCGATGCGTGAGCCGGCCGACCTGATCCTGCTCCAGGCCGACCGGGCGGAGACGCTGCCCCGACCGAACAACCCGGAGGCACTCCGGGAGACCGTGCTCCGCATGATCGCGTCGCCGAACCTGGCCGACAAGACCTGGGTCACCGAGCAGTACGACCGGTACGTGCTGGGCAACACCGTGCTCGCCCAGCCGGAGGACTCCGGCGTGATCCGGATCGACGAGCGGACCGGCCTCGGCGTCGCCCTCTCCGTCGACGGCAACGGCCGGTACGCGCGCCTCGACCCGTACCACGGGGCGAAGCTCGCGCTGGCCGAGGCGTACCGGAACGTGGCGGTGACCGGCGCGAAGCCGATCGCCGTGACCGACTGCCTCAACTTCGGCTCGCCGGAGGACCCGGGCGTGATGTGGCAGTTCGCCGAGGCCGTCCGCGGCCTGGCGGACGGCTGCCTGGAGCTGGGCATCCCGGTGACCGGCGGCAACGTCAGCTTCTACAACCAGACCGGCCCGGCGCCCATCCACCCGACCCCGGTGGTCGGCGTGCTGGGCGTGCTGGACAACGTCGCCGACCGGGTGCCGATGGGCTTCGTGCCGCGGCCGGGTGCCGACCACGACCAGCTCTTCCTGCTCGGCGAGACGCACGTCGAGCTGTCCGGCTCGGAGTGGGCCTGGGTGACCCACGAGCACCTGGGCGGCATCCCGCCGCAGGTCGACCTGGCCCGCGAGCGGCAGCTCGCCGAGCTGCTGGCGGCCGCGGCCCGGGTTGGCCACGTCAGCTCCGCGCACGACCTCTCCGACGGCGGCCTCGCCCAGAGCCTGGTCGAGTCCTGCCTGCGGCGTGGCGTCGGCGCCCGGGTGGCGGTGCCCGAGCACTTCGCCGGCGGCTCGATGCCGTTCGTCTTCCTGTTCAGCGAGTCGGCCGGCCGCGTGCTGGTCTCGGTGCCGCGCGGGCACGAGAAGGCGTTCACCGCCCTCTGCGTCGAGCACGGGGTGCCGTGGGAGTTCATCGGGGTCACCGACCCGGCCGGCGCGGCCCTGGAGGTGCACGGCCAGTTCCGGATCGGCCTCGACGAACTGCGCGCCGCGCACAGCGAGACCCTGCCGCGCCTCTTCGGCGGCTCGGAGGCGGCCCGGCCGGGCGTCCCGGCCACCGTCGAGCAGCCGGCGGACGTCGAGCAGCCGGTGGACGTCGAGATCGACGCGGCGGAGACGGTGGCCGAGCCGGCCGAGGCCGTGGACCCGTCGGCGCCGAGCGTGGACAGCGAGGCCGTGGCGGCTCCGGCGGCGGCCGAGACCGCCCCGGCGGAGCCGCCGACGCAGGGTACGCACGTCCCGGCGGAGGTGGCGTCCGAGGCGACGTCCGATCCGGCGGAGACCGGGCCGGCCGGCTCCGTGGCGGCCCCCGGTGACCCGGACCCGACCCCCGCACCGGATCAGCGCTGAGGCCCTGGCCTTGGCCGTTTTCGCCCAACCCGGTTCCGGCGCCCGGTTCGACTGGGGGCTGACCGGGGCGGCGGAACTCGGCCGGGTCTGTGCCGCCCTGGTGGTGGTGGACGTGCTCTCGTTCACCACCGCCGTCGAGGTGGCGGTCGGCCGGGGCATGCGGGTGCACCCGTTCCCCTGGGGGGAACAGGCGGCTGACTACGCCCGCCGGGTGGGTGCCGTGGCCGCGGTCGGCCGCCGGCAGATGACCCCGGAACACCCGTGGTCGCTCTCGCCGGCGGCGTTGCGGAACGCGCCGGTCGTCGCCGACCTCGTCCTGCCGTCCCCGAACGGCTCGGCGATCAGCGCCGCCGCGAGCGCCACCGGCCTGCCGGTGGTCGCGGCGTGCCTGCGTAACGCCCGCGCCGTCGGGCGCTGGCTGCGTGCCGAGGGGTACGGCTCGACCGACTCCCCGGTGGGGGTGGTGGCCGCCGGGGAACGTTGGCCGGACGGCTCACTGCGCCCCTGTGTCGAAGACCAGCTCGGGGCGGCCAGCGTGCTGGACGCCCTGTCCGGCGTACCGGGCGGGCTCTCGGTGGAGGCGGCGATGGCACTGGCCGCACTGGCCAGTACGCCTGACGTACCGGCGGCGGTCCGGGGCTGCGTGTCCGGCAGGGAACTCGTCGAGAGCGGTTTCGCCGGAGACGTGGAGGTCGCCGTCCAGGTGGGTGTGTCCGACGTGGTGCCGGTGCTACGCCAGGGATATTTCGTCGCCGGCTGATCCCCGATCGGCCTCGGGCCGAGCAGACGAAGTGGCCGCCCGGAGAAACCGGGCGGCCACTGTCGATGTCGGTGAAGCGCTCAGGCGGTCGAGTCAGTCGTCCAGCCAGTCGAGGCGGCGTCCGCCGCGGTCGTGCGAGCCGTCCTGGCGTCCCCGACCGGCCTGGGCCGGGTCGTTGTAGTAGCCGCCCTGGTCGTAGCCCTGGTTGTCGTAGCCACCGCTGCGTTGCTGCGGCGGCTGCTCCGGGCTGTAACCGCCCTGCTGGCCGTAACCGCCCTGCTGCGGCTGGCCGTAGCCGTCGCCGCCGCCGTAGCCGCCACGCTGGTCGTAACCGTCGTAGCCCTGCTGCTGGCCGCCGTCGTAGCCCTGCTGGCGGCTGTCGTAGCCCCCGCCCGGCCCGTTGTCGTAACCGCCACCGGGGCCGCTGTCGTAACCGCCGGACGGTGCGCCGTAGCCGGCGTCCGAGCCGTAGCTGTTGCCCTGTTCCGCGCCGCGTCCGTACTGGCCCTGGCCCGGCTGGTCGTAGCCCTGGCCCTCGTCGGGCTGGTAGGTGCTGGTCGGGTACGGGTCGGCCGGCGGCGCGTACTGGGTGCTGTCACCGGTGTACCGGCCGGTCGGCTCGTCGTAGCGGTCGTTGCCGTAGCCGCCGCCCTGAGCGGGCGGGTAGCCACCGGCACCGGCACCGGCACCGGTGCCGTAGTCGCCCCGACGGTCGTAGCCGCCGTCTCCGTACGAGGCGCTGTCGTAGCCGCCACCGGAGGCGGGAGCGTTGCCGTAGCCGCCGCCGGAGGACGGGGCGGCGTTGCCGTAGCCGCCGCCCGAGGAGGGGGCGTTGCCGTAGCTGTTGCCGCCGTAGCCGCCCTGGCCGGGCGCCTCTTCGCCGTAGCCGTAGCCGCCCTGCGGGCCGCTGCCGTAGGTGGGACCGGGGGGCGCGCCGTACGGGTCCGGCGGGACGTCGTCCACGACCGGGCGGTGCATCATGGTCGGTGCCTCGCTGAGCCCGGCCCCACCGACCATCGTCGGCGCGGCCCCGGCACCCATGCCGTTCACCACCCGGGTCTGCTCGTCCACGCCCCGGTACGCGCCTCGGGCGGCCGGTACGGCACCCGCCGCGGCGGCCCCACCCGGGCCACGCGGACCGGCCGGGTCGTCCCCGTCGGCGTCGTCGCCCTCGTTCTTGCGCCGCAGGTAGAGCAGCACGATGGTGCCCACGCCCACGGCGACGAAGAGGCCGCCGAGCAGGATCAGCAGCCAGTTGCCGAAGCCGCCCGACTCCTGGTTCGCGGCGGGCTGCTGGGCGGCGGGGGCCGCCTCGGTGGCCCCGGCGTCGTCCTCAGTGGTGGCGGTGTCGTCGGTGGCCTCCTCGGTCGGGAGGGCCTCCTCGCTCGCCGACGGCGTGGCGCTCGGCGTGACCTCGACCTTGACCGCCACGCTGATGCGCAGGCCGGTCACGGCATCACCGGGGCCTGCGTTGATCGACTTGGTGCCGGGGGTGGCGTCGCCCTTGCTGGCGCCCAGGTCGATCCGACCGGGCGCGATCGGGTCCGACGTCGAGCCGGTGAAGCGGAAGTTTCCGCTGCCGTCGCTGGTGGTCGAGCGCTGCTTGCCCTTGGCGTCCCGCAGCATGACGAGGGCGCCCGAGAGCGGTTCGTTGTTCGCCGCGATGACGACCTTGCCGGAGATCGACTTGACCGTCTGCGTCTGCTCCTGCGTGGGCGGGGGAGCGGAGCCCTTCACCGTCATGGAGAGGCTGGCGCTGTTCGAATCACTCGAGGTCTCGGCGGTCACCTGAACGCCCACGCCGTTGGCGTCCGGTGCGTTCTGACTGGCCTTGAACGTCAGCGAGAAGTTGCGTTGCCCGATGACGGTCACGGTGTCGCAGCCGGAGCTGCAGCTCACCCCGGAGGGCAGACCGGTTACCCGGATAGTGACCTGGGTTGGCCCCGGATCCGAGACTTTGACCTTGACCTGTACCGACGTGTCACCGCCGGCATTCACGGTCACCGAGCCCTGATTGAGGGAGATCTCTGGGGGGTCGGCCTGTGCGGGCGTGGCGGGGACGGTGAGCAGCGCGCCGACTACCAGCGCTACGACCACACCCGCCCGCTGCTTCCAGGCACGTCGGTGTGTTGACACGTCCACCGCCTTCCGGGTCTGACCTCCCCCGCCGGCCGGTGCCGGGCCGGGGAATGATCACTCACGGTACGAATACGCCGTCGGCAACTATGCCTTGTCTGACCGGAACATCTCTACCCAGGGCCGGCGTCGACCGAAATGCGGTCGGGTCGTATCGTCCCTTCGTGTCCTCTCCGCACACTAAGTCCGCTGCGGTCGCGGCAGCGTTGACCGCGCTGGACGAGGGGCGTACACCCGAACGGTCGGTGTTCCGAGAGGCGGTCCGTACCCTCTTGGCCGTCCTCGCGGAGCGCGCCCCCGGCCGATCGGTGGAGGTGCGGATTCCACCCTACGGTGCCGTGCAGTGCGTGGCCGGGCCGCGACACACCCGGGGAACGCCCCCGAATGTGGTGGAAATGGACCCGGCTACCTGGCTGAGCGTGGCCACCGGCCGCCTGAGCTGGGCAGACGCGGTCACCGAGGGTCGCGTACGGGTGAGTGGGGCCCGCGCCGACCTCTCCGCGCATCTCCCGCTCTAGCTGGGCGGATGCCGGAGAGTGTGTCACTCTGGGCAGGCGGATCGTGACTGTCGGTATCGACCCGGATTCGCGTACACTGTCAGGCGACGAGGTCCCGGCTGTACGTGCGGAGCTGCCCCCGACTCCGCCAGGCCGGTCCAGAGCAGCAAGGGAGCGGCAGGTGCCCCGAGGCGATGGCCGGCTGAGCCACGACCTTGACCCCCAGCGGCCCGGCCCGCAGGACGCGTGCGGCGTCTTCGGCGTCTGGGCGCCCGGGGAGGAGGTCGCCAACCTCACCTACTTCGGGCTCTACGCCCTCCAGCACCGCGGCCAGGAGGCGGCCGGCATCGCGGTGAGTGACGGCTCGGGGGTCGTGGTCTTCAAGGACCTCGGCCTGGTCGCCCAGGTCTTCGACGAGCCGACCCTGGCCAGCCTGCGCGGGCACGTCGCGATCGGGCACGCGCGCTACTCCACCACCGGCGGCTCGACCTGGGAGAACGCCCAGCCGACTATCCGGGCGACCAGCGCCGGCACCACGATCGCGCTGGCCCACAACGGCAACCTGGTCAACACCGCCGAGCTTCAGCGTGAGGCGGCCGAGCGGCGGCTCGACTCGGACGGCGCGACCAACGACACCTCGCTGGTCACCATGCTGCTGGCCAGCCGGCCCGACCTCTCCGTCGAGGCGGCCGCGCTGGAGGTGCTGCCCCGGCTGCGGGGCGCGTTCAGCTTCGTCTTCATGGACGAGTCGACCCTCTACGCGGCCCGCGACCCGCACGGCGTACGCCCGCTGGTGCTCGGCCGGCTGGAGCGCGGCTGGGTGGTGGCCAGCGAGACCGCCGCGCTGGACATCGTCGGCGCGAGCGTGGTCCGCGAGGTCGAGCCGGGCGAGCTGATCGCCATCGACGAGGACGGGCTGCGCTCCACCCGGTTCGCCGCGCCCGAGCCGAAGGGCTGCCTCTTCGAGTACGTCTACATCGCCCGACCGGACGCCACCATCGCCGGGCGCAACGTGCACTCCGCCCGGGTGCAGATCGGCCGCCAACTCGCCCGGGAGCACCCGGTCGAGGCCGATCTGGTGATCCCGGTGCCGGAGTCCGGCACCCCCGCCGCGATCGGCTACGCCGAGGAGTCCGGCATCACCTACGGCCAGGGGCTGATGAAGAACCCGTACGTCGGGCGCACCTTCATCCAGCCGTCCCAGACGCTGCGCCAGCTCGGCATCCGGCTCAAGCTGAACCCGCTGCGCGAGAACGTCCGGGGCAAGCGCCTGGTGGTGGTGGACGACTCGATCGTCCGTGGCAACACCCAGCGGGCCATCGTGCGGATGCTGCGCGAGGCGGGCGCGCTGGAGGTCCACGTCCGGATCTCCTCCCCGCCGGTCAGCTGGCCCTGCTTCTACGGGATCGACTTCGCCACCCGGGCGGAGCTGGTGGCCAACGGGCTGGACAACGACGGCATCCGGCGGTCGATCGGTGCCGACACGCTGGGTTACGTCTCGCTGCCCGGTCTCATCGCCGCGACCGAGCAGCCGAAGAGCCGGCTCTGCCGGGCGTGCTTCGATGGGGAGTACCCGATCGAGCTGCCGGCCGGGCACCTGATCGGCAAGCACGTGCTCGAAGGAGTGGGCCGCCGGGTTGCCGCCGAGGCGTCCGACGCCACCGCTGACACCACCACCGCGCTCAACGACAACTTCAGCTCGGCTGGCGGCCACAATTCGGCCTCCGCGCCGCTGGGCGGCACTCCGGACCTGATGAAGGCCGGTCTGACGCCGTCGGCTGCCACCCACCTCCGGTAGCACCACCCACGCGGGTCCGGCCCCACCCGGGTCGGCCCCGCGGGAAACACAAAGGGGAGAACCGTGACGCACGTGTCCGAGCGCAGCGGCGCAGGAACCAGCCCGACGGGCGCTGCCGGCGACCGCCAACCCTGGACGGCCGGCACCAGCCGTACGACGCGCAAACGCTCTGTCTCCTACGCGGACGCCGGGGTGTCGATCGAGGCGGGCGACCGCGCGGTCGAGCTGCTGAAGTCCAAGGTCAAGCAGACCCGGCGCCCGGAGGTCATGGGTGACCTGGGCGGCTTCGCCGGCCTGTTCCGGCTGGACACGCAGAAATACAAGAACCCGATTCTCGCCTCCTCCACCGACGGGGTCGGCACCAAGCTGGTGATCGCCCAGCAGCTCGACATCCACGACACGGTCGGCATCGACCTGGTCGCGATGGTGGTCGACGACCTGGTCGCCTGCGGCGCCGAGCCGCTGTTCCTGCTCGACTACATCGCCACCGGCGAGGTCGTGCCGGACAAGGTCGCCGAGATCGGCGCGGGCATCGCCGACGGCTGCCGGTACGCGGGCTGCGCGCTGCTCGGCGGCGAGACCGCGGAGCACCCGGGCGTGCTGCGCCCCGACGAGTACGACATTTCCGCCACCGGCGTCGGCGTGGTGGAGGAGAGCGAGATCCTCAGCCCGGAGCGGGTCGAGGTGGGCGACGTCGTGATCGCGATGCGCTCCTCCGGCCTGCACTCCAACGGTTACTCCCTGGTCCGGCACGTGCTGCTGGGCGCCGGCCGGATGCGGCTGGACGTGGTGATCGACGACTTCGGCCGGCAGCGGACCCTCGGCGAGGAGCTGCTCACCCCGACCAAGATCTACGCGCAGGACTGCCTCAAGCTGATCGCCGAGGCCGAGGTGCGGGCGCTGGCCCACGTCACCGGCGGCGGCATCCCGGGCAACCTGGTCCGGATCCTGCCCGAGCACGTCGACGCGGTGGTCAACCGCTCCACCTGGAGGCCGCAGCCGATCTTCGACCTGATCCAGTCCAAGGGCCGGATCGAGGACCCGGAGATGGAGGCGACGTTCAACATGGGCGTCGGCATGTTCGCCATCGTCTCCGCCGAGGACGCCGACCGGGCGCTGGCCACCCTGACCGGGCGTGGCGTGGACGCCTGGCAGGCCGGCGAGATCATCGAGGGCTCCGGCAACGTCCAGATGATCGGCCACCACACCCGCGGATGATCACGGTCTGGTGATCATCCGGCCACCTGATCGGGGGTTCACCCGAGTGGCCACCGCCGCCTAGCCTGAAGGGCACTTGGGCTGACGGGGGAGGGTTGATGGCCGCTCGTACGCACTCCGGGATGCGGGGGATCGCCGCCGTGCCCTCGTACGTGGTGATGCAGCCGACCACGCTCTGTAACCTCGACTGCGCCTACTGCTACCTGCCGATGCGCGCGGCGGACCGGCGGATGCCGGTCGCGGTCGCCGAGGCGGTGGCGGCCTCGGTGAACCCGTGGGCGGCGGCGGGGCGCTTCTCCGTCGTCTGGCACGGCGGTGAGCCCCTGGCGGCCGGCCGGGAGCACCTGGCCGCCCTGCTCGCCCCGTTCGGGCCGGAGGTGGAGCACCACGTCCAGACCAACGCAACGCTGGTCGACGACGCCTGGTGCGCGTTCTTCGTCGAGCACGGCATACGGGTGAGCGTGAGCGTGGACGGGCCGCGCGAGCGCAACGCGGAGCGGGTCACCCGGGGCGGCCGGGCCGCGTACGACCGGATCATGTCCGGGGTGGCCGCGCTGCGCCGGCACGGGCTGCCCTTCTCGGCCCTCGCGGTGGTGTCCCGGCCCGGTCCCGGTCTCGCGACCGAGCTGTACGACTACTTCCTCGACCTCGGCTGCGACGTGCTCGGCGTCAACATCGAGGAGACCGAGGGGGTCAACACCCGCAGCAACGCCCGGGACGCCGCCGCGGTGACCGGGTTCTGGGCGGAGCTGGTCGGCGCGTGGCGCCGGGATCCCCGGATCCATCTGCGCGAGCTGGAATGGTCGCTGCGGTACGCCGGGGCCGTGCTGGCCGGCACGGTGGACGACCTGCTGCCCCGCCAGCTCGACCCGATTCCCACCGTCGCCCACGACGGCTCGGTGGTCGTGCTCTCGCCGGAGCTGGCCGGCTTCACCGATCCCGGGTACGGCGACTTCGGCAGCGGTAACGTGCTGACCACCCCGCTGGCCGAGATCCTGGCCGGGGCGGGGCGGACTCCCTGGGTGGCGGAGTTCCTCGCCGGCGTCGAGGCCTGCCGGTCGTCCTGCCCGTACTTCGGCTTCTGCGGTGGCGGCCACGCCGCCAACCGGTACTTCGAGCAGGGGCGCTTCGACGGTACGGAGACCGAGCACTGCCGCAACAGCAAGATCCGCCTACTGGAGGGAGTGTTGGAGCATGCCCGAGACCACCAGTCACCGGCAGTCTGAGCGCGTTGAGGGAGCCGGCCCGGACCCGGTCGTCGAGCGGGTACGGGAGGCCGCCGTGGGGTTGACCGCACTGCTCCACGAGGCCGATGCCGCGCGGGTGCTGCGGGCGGAGGTGTCGGGCGGCGACGGGGCCAGCGCGGTGTGCGCGTGGAACCACTTCGAGAACATCCCGACGTTCTACAACTGGAACAACCGCCCCCGCTGAGGGTACGACTCCGCGATCAAGGACCTGCCGGGTGCGTAGGGGTGTCCCGTCGGTGCGGCAGGTCCTTGATCGTCGGTCGTACGCCGGCTTCCGCAGAGCACATGCGTGAGCACGCGGGGCTTACCGCGTGCTCAGATGTGACCGGAGGTCAGCGGGTCGGACGGACCCAGGTGTCCGGGTCCTCGTCCGCGTGGTCCTCGTCATCGTCGTCGACATACTCTTTGTAGTCGTCGTCGAAGTCGCGGTCCGACTTCCCGCTGCCGCCGAGTTCTCGCTGCAAGGCGGCGAGGTCGGTGTTCGGGGAGTGGTACTTCAACTCCCGGGCCACCTTTGTCTGCTTGGCCTTAGCACGGCCGCGCCCCATGGCTCGACCCCCTCGCACAGAATGCGGGGCAGCCCGAAGGCGGGCCCCGATGACGTCAGGCATCTCTCGTGGCTCTTACGGTACATGGGGATGCCACTGTTCGGCACCTCGGGTTACCGTCAGCCGGCCCTGCGCGTCGCAGTGATCCGGCCGTCACAAAGTGTACCCGGTAAGGGGTGGGTGCCGTGACCGGCCGTGACAGCGGTCAAATAGGCCTTAACTGCCCCAATTTCTAGCTTAACGCCAGTCGGCCCGTCGCATCAGGCCGGGGGTGGAGCCGGTGCCCCGCCCCCGGCGTGATGTTCACCGCAGGCGGATCGTCCGGAGCCGGCCGACCTCGGCCATCCGCCGCTCGGCGAGCCGGTCCGCGGCCACCGCGGGCGGCACGCCCTCGTCGTCGGCGAGCCGAAGGATCTCCCGGGTGGTGTCGTAGATCCGGGTGGCGCGCAGCTTGGCCCGCTCGAAGTTGAAGCCCTCGATCTCGTCGGCGACCTGGATCACGCCGCCGGCGTTCACCACGTAGTCGGGGGTGTAGAGGATGCCCCGGTCGGCGAGGACCTTCTCGATGCCCGGGTGGGCGAGCTGGTTGTTCGCCGCGCCGGTGACCACCTTGGCCCGCAGCACCGGCACGGTGTCGTCGTTCAGGGCGCCGCCCAGCGCGCACGGGGCGTACACGTCGATGTCGGCGGCGATCAGGGCGGCGGTGTCGTCGACCAGCTCGACCTGCGGGTGGTTGGCGCGCACCCACTCCAGGGCCTTCGGGTTGACGTCGGTCGCCACGACCTCGGCCCCGTCCTCCAGCAGGTGGCCGGTCAGGTACTTGCCGACCTTGCCCAGGCCGGCCACGCCGACCCGCCGGCCGGAGAGCGTCGGGCTGCCCCAGACGTGCTCGGCGCCGGCCCGCATGCCCTGGAAGACGCCCCAGGCGGTCAGGATCGAGGAGTCGCCGGCACCGCCGTGCTCCACGCTGCGACCGGTGACGTACCGCGTCTCCCGGGCGATCACGTCCATGTCGGCCACGTAGGTGCCGACGTCGCAGGCGGTGTAGTAGCGCCCGTTCAGCGACTCCACGAAACGGCCGTACGCGCGCAGCAGCGGCTCGCTCTTGATCTGCTCCGGGTCGCCCCAGATGACCGCCTTGCCGCCGCCGAGGTCGAGACCGGCCAGGGCGTTCTTGTACGCCATACCGCGGGAGAGGTCGAGCACGTCGGCGAGAGCCGCTTCCTCGCTGGCGTACGGGTAGAACCGGGTGCCGCCGAGCGCGGGGCCCAGCGCGGTGGAGTAGATCCCGATGATCGCCTTGAGGCCGGACTGCTTGTCCTGGCAGAACACGACCTGTTCGTGGCCGGTGGATCCCGGGTCGTCGGTGGTGGCGAATACGCCCATGGCTGACTCCTGTGACGGTGTGCGCCCTTGTGGGGCGCGGACCTGGTGGCACGCCGGCGGGATGATGCCGGTGCTGCTGAGCCTAATATCGGCCGGAGCCGTACTGTCGCGCACACCACGTCCCCACGTCACGCCGGCAACGTACGGGTCCCGACTCGTGGGAGGATCGCGCCGTGCCGTCGCTCTTCGCTTCTTACCTGCGCGTGTACGAGCCGCTGACCGCCTTCGATCGGGATCGCCAGTCGTTCTGGCGCCGCTATGTGAACGAGGGCCGGGCCGTCGCGCCGCTGGAGGGGCCGGTCCGGCAGCGGACCGCGGTGATCGAGGCGCTCGGTGCGGGCTGGACCCGGCTGCCGGACCTGCCGGACGAGGCGTACGTGCTGGAGACCGACGACTCCCTGCTGGTCTGCCCGTGGAACCTGCGGATCCGGGTGGCCGAGGCGGCGCTGAGCGCCCGGGACGGCGTGCCCGCGGTGCTGGCCGACGCGTTCGTCCCGCCGATCCTGGCCGGCCAGGCCAAGGCGGTGGTGGAGGACTGGCGCAGCGGGGCGCGGGTGCTGGAGCACGGGGTGCCGAGGCTGCACGAGCAGATCGCCACCTGGGGGGTGCCGCTGCGCTGGTTCGTGCTCTTCGACGCGCAGGAGCGGCACCTGGTGACGGAGCCGGACCGGCGGGCGCTGCGCTACCGGACCGAGATCTCGAAGGCGCGCCGACGCTCGTCCCGCGCGCTGTCCGTGCTGCGCAAGTCGGTCGGGGAGGCCCCGATCACCGAGGCGGTCGAGGAGGCCGCCCGCTGGCTGGAGGAGTTCCACCCCCGCTCGGTCGTCGAGCTGGACTACGGGGGTCTGGTCCAACTGCTGCCGGACGAGACGCTGCTGGCCGACGACTCGCCCGAGCTGGTCGCGGCCGGGCTGGCCGGGCTGTCCCGCGGCGAGGCCGAGGAGGCCTCGGCGGCGTACGACAAGCTGGTCGCGCGGTGGCGGGCGGTGCAGTTGCTGGAGCGCTGCAATTAGCCCGGATTATCCGGCCAAGACCCCTTCGACACGAGAGTGTCTCGTAGTTGATGCATCACGACCCGTGATCATGAGTCCGAATAAGGTACTTCCTGACACATAAAAGTCGTAAAAATCGGGCATGGTTCATCCGTCCGTCTAGGGACCTTCAGCCGTTCGGCCCATGTCGGACATCGGGGACTAGCCGGACCATGGGAGACGCGTCGGCCGGCGGGACCCCGGCCGATGTCTATACATGTGGAGGAGTGACCCCGATGGCATCGCGAACGCATGAACCAGAGCCGCTACTCACACCGGCCGAGGTGGCGTCGATGTTCCGTGTCGACCCGAAGACGGTGACCCGGTGGGCCAAGGCCGGCAAGCTAAGTGCGATCCGGACCTTGGGCGGACACCGCCGTTACCGTGAGTCGGAGGTTCGGGCCCTGCTGCAGGGGCAGATCCCCCAGCAGCGTCAAGGGGACTGACGACCCGGACGTTTCTCAGGCGTTCCGATCAGGGGCGGCCGGACGTACGCGACAGCGACGATCCGCCGCCCTTAGTCGTATCCGGGGACTATCCGGGGCTCGCTCGCCCCACCCGGTCCTCCAGCACGATCCGCAGCCCCACCGTACCGCTCTCCCCCCGGCGCAGCCGGCTGCCGAGCAGGCCCAGCCGGCCGAGCAGCCGGTACTTCTGCTTCAACAGCCCCCGGACCCGCCGGGTCCCGACCAGGTCGCAGACCGTCGCGCGCCCCGGGACCGCCGCCCCGTGCGGCCGTCCCCGGACGTCGCACGGGGCCACCGTCACCCGACCGTTGCGCCGGATCCGTTTGACCTTGCCGGTGTCCGACGCGGTCCACACCGCAAGCGCGTCCCCGTCCCGCACCGCCCAGACCGGCGTCGGCACCGCCCGCCCGTCCTTGCGGAACGTCGTGAGCAGCACGTACTTCTCCGCCGCGAGGCGGTCCAGGTCGGTCACGCCGCTCAGGATAAGGCCGCGACAGGCCAGCCGAGCCCGGTTAGCGTGATCGCTGTGACCGGGGAACCCACGATCGGCGACGTGTTCGGCGAGATGATCCGTGACGCGTACGCCGTCGCCACCGGGATCGGACCCCGGCCGCTGGCCGGCGGGCGGCTGCCCCGGCCGGTCATCGAGATCATCGAGCGGGACGACGGCCTGGTCAACGGCGCTCCCGCCGGGCACTACCTGGACCCGCCGGAGGCGTGGCAGCCGTACGACCACCGGGCCGTGGAACGGGTGCGCGGGCACGCGCTGGACGTCGGCGTCGGCGCGGGCCGGATCGCGCTGCACCTCCAACAGCGCGGGGTTCCGGTCACCGGCCTGGACACCTCGGTCGGCGCGCTGCGGGTCTGCCGGCACCGGGGCGTACGCGACCTGGTGCACGGCACGATCGACCAGCACGTCGCCGACGGCCGGCGGTACGACACCTTCCTGCTGCTGGGCAACAACCTCGGGCTGATCGAGGGGCGGGAGCGGGCCGCCGGGTTCCTGGCCGCCCTCGCCGCGCTGGCCCGTCCCGGGGCGCAGGTGATCGCGCACGGCACCGACCCGTACGGCACCACGGATCCGGTGCAGGTCAGCTACCACGAGCGCAACCGGCGGCGGGGCCGGCTCGGCGGCCAGCTCCGGCTGCGGCTGCGCTACCGGCTGCTCGGCACCGAGTGGTTCGACTATCTGGTCTGCACGGCCGACGAACTGGCCGAGCTGGTCCAGGGTTCGTCGTGGCGACTGGTCGACGTGGACGACCGGGACCACCCCTACTACCTGGCCACCCTGCAACTGGCCTGAGCGCCGCCAGGCCCCCGGGACCGGCCCGGGAGCCCGCGCGCGTACCCGTCAGACCTGGACGGTCGGGGAGTGCTGCTCCGGCGGGAGGCCGCCGTCGCCGTCGACCACCTCGTCCGGGGTCCCGTCCTCGTCGATGTCGACCATGGTGATGTCCACCTTGCCGTCACCGTCGGTGTCGAACTGGAACAGGTCGGCCTTACCATCGCCGTCGGTGTCCACCACCCACACGTCGGTCTGCCCGTCGTGGTTGGTGTCCGCGCGGAGCAGGTCCACCCGCTCGTCGCCGCGCGTCTCCACGGTCTCGGCGGTCGCCGCGTTCTCCGGTGCCTGACTCATCTCGATCCTTCCCTCGGCCTGGCCGTCGTCTGTACCCGGCGGGACGCGCCCCCACGCACGCCGCCCCGGTCGGCCCTGCATAGGGTCGCATCCAGGAGCGAGCGGAGCGGGCGGCCGGGCGCGGCGGAGACCCCGTGCGCCACCGCACGCGGCGAGGGGACGTCATGAGTGGTCGTTTTGTGGTCGTCGGGGCCGGCACCATGGGCCTCGGCATCGCGTACGTGGCGTCCGGCGCCGGGTACGCGGTCGAACTGGTCGAGGTGGACCCGACGCGCGGCGAAGACGCCGTACGGCGGCTCGGCGAGCTGTGGGAAC
Source organism: Micromonospora narathiwatensis (assembly GCF_900089605.1). Lineage (NCBI taxonomy): Bacteria > Bacillati > Actinomycetota > Actinomycetes > Micromonosporales > Micromonosporaceae > Micromonospora > Micromonospora narathiwatensis. Next base: position 5,568,611 of record NZ_LT594324.1, read on the forward strand.
GCGGGGTGCAGCGCGGCAAGCTGACCGCCGAGGAGGCGACGGCGAACCGGGAGCGGCTCACCCTGCGGGCCGGGCTGGCCGAGGTCGCCGAGGGGCCCGACGTGATCGTGGAGGCGGTCCCCGAGCGGCTCGACCTCAAGCGTTCGGTGCTCCGGCAGGCCGAGGCACGGCGTCCCGCCCTGCTCGGCAGCAACACCTCCAGCATCCCGATCGCCGAGCTGGCCGAGGGGCTGGCGCGGCCGGCCGACTTCCTCGGGCTGCACTTCTTCAACCCGGTCTGGGTGATGGCGCTGCTGGAGATCGTGGTCGGCCCGGCCACCGCGCCGGAGACCACCGAGGCGGCCGTCGCGCTCGCCGGCCGGCTGGGCAAGGACCCCGTCGTCGTACGCGACATGCCCGGCTTCGCCACCTCCCGGCTCGGGGTCACCCTCGGGCTGGAGGCGATCCGGATGGTCGCCGACGGGGTGGCCAGCCCCGGCGACATCGACAAGGCGATGGTGCTCGGCTACCGGCACCCGATCGGCCCGCTGGAGCTGACCGACCTGGTCGGGCTGGACGTCCGGCTCGACATCGCCCGCACCCTCCAGGCCGCGTACGGGGACCGTTTCGCGCCGCCGCCGCTGCTGGAGCAGTTGGTCGCCGAAGGAAAGCTCGGCAAGAAGTCCGGTCAGGGCTTCTACACCTGGGAAGGCGGGGTCAAGCAGTGAGCGGGCTGCGGATCGAGGAGTTGCCGGACCGGCTGGTGGTCACCCTGGACCGGCCGGAGAAGCGCAACGCCATCGACGCCGACCTGATCGCCGAGCTGCACGCCGTCTGCGCCGAGTTGGAGGCGCGACCCCGGCTGCTGCTGCTCACCGGCGGGACGGAGGGCGTCTTCGCCGGCGGGGCGGACATCGGCCAGCTCCGCGAACGCGGCCGGCTGGACGCGCTGGCCGCCATCAACCAGGCCGCCTTCGCCCGGATCCGGGCCCTGCCGATGCCGACCGTGGCCGCCGTGGACGGCCCGGCGTTGGGCGGCGGCGCCGAGCTGGCGTACGCCTGTGATCTGCGGGTGTGTACGGCGCGTGCGGTGTTCGGCCAGCCCGAGGTGCGGTTGGGCATCCTGGCCGGCGCGGGCGCGACCTACCGGTTGCCGGCGCTGGTCGGCGAGGCCCGGGCCAAGGAGCTGCTCTTCACCGGACGCCGGGTGGACGCCGACGAGGCGCTGCGGATCGGCCTGGTCAACCGGGTGGTGGCGGAGCCGGCGGAGCTGCTGCCCAGCGCGCACGGCCTGCTCGACGAGATCGCCAAGGGGTCGGCGCTGGCGGTGCGGCTGACCAAGCTGGCCGTGGACGCCCCACCCGCCGCCCACCCGCAGCTCGACCTGCTCAGCCAGGCGGTGCTCTTCGAGGACGAGGAGAAGCACCGGCGGATGACGGAGTTCCTGGAGCGGCGTAGGTCCCGCTGACCGGGCCGGACGCGACGAGGGCCGCACCGGTGCGCCCGGTGCGGCCCTCGTCGTCGGTTCAGTGCTGGATCTGCACCCCGGCGTCCGCCAGGTCGGTGATCACCTTCAGCGACTCGCCGAAGCCGATTATCAGCACGGCGTCCGCCCCGTATGCCTTGATCTCCTTGGCGCTGGCGGAGAAGTCCACCGGCGGCGCCTGCGCGTCGGCCGGCGGCTCGTACGTGAGCAGCTTGACGCGGTCGGCACCGAAGCCGGCCCGCTCCAGCTCGGCGCGGACGTTCTCCTGGAAGCCCTGGCCGTAGGAGTCCTTCCGGGCCACGATGGCGACCTTGTGCGGCCCGTCCCGCAGGATCACGTCGGCCAACGCCCGTCCCTGGAGGCTGTCCGGCGGCGCGGTGCGGAAGTAGAGGTCCTTGTCGTCCACCGTGGTCAGCCCGGCGTCCGTGTTGGACGGGGAGAACAGGATCCGCCCGGCGGCCACCACGTCGGGCAGCACGGCCCGGGAGATGCCGGACGCGGCGGCGCCGATGATGACGTGCACACCCTTGGCCACGTGCGAGGCCACGGTCGCCTTCGCGACCTCCGGGTTGGTGCCGTCGTCGCCGTCGATCCAGGTCACCGGCTCGCCGAGCACCCCACCGGCGGCGTTGATCTCACGGATGGCCAGCGCCGCCGCGGCCGCCAGCGGCGGGTACGCCAGCGCCAGGTCACCGGTCTTCGGCAGGAGGCCGCCGATGACCAGCGGGGCGTCGTCCGCCTTCTTCCCGCCGCGCGGCTTCCTGCCCCGGGGCGGCTCCTTGGTGCTCGCCGCCGAGTCGTCACCGGCGCCGACGAACTCGGTCTTGCCGTCGTCGATCTTCTCGTGCCCGAAGTGAAGGGTGGCGTAGCTGGCGGTGGCCGGCTCACCGGCGTCGGTGAACCCGGCCCGGTTGAGCGACACGCCCCGGTACTCGATGTCCTGGCCGGTGCGGGCGAGCCGCAGGCAGGTGGCCGGGTCCTCGCAGCGCTGTCCGCCCGTGGTCACCCCGACGATCTGCTTGGCGATCTCGGTCGGCTCGGTGGTGCCGGCCAGTTGGGCGGCCAGCGCGCTGATCACCACCGCGTCGTACGTCTCCGCCGAGTAGAGGTAGTCGGTCAGCTTCGGGTCTACGGTGCGTAGCCGCTCCTTGAAGGTGTCGGGCAGCGGCGTGAGCGGGATGGTGCCCTTCATCCCGTTGAGAAGGCCCGCACGCTCCTTCAGCTCGACGGCGTACGCGGTCTGCATGTTGCCGTCGGTCCCATAGAGGCGCACCTGGGTGTCGGTGTTCGCCTCCTCGGGCTGGTCACTCCCACAGCCGCTGGTGGCGAGCAGGAGCGCCGCGCTGGCCACAACGATGGCCGCGCGCGACGCGCGTGATACGAGCATGGTCGTCCTTCCTCCGGCGAAGGTCCGTTGCGCACACTAGCGTGCCGACGCGGGTCGCGGGACCGTGGATGGGCGGTCCGTCAGCAGCTTGACTACGGATATCACTCAGCGTGACGGGCGGGCTGTTTCGGGTCACCGCTTGACCTCCCGTCCTACTGTTCGGCAGGTGACCGACGAAGCACAGCAGACGCTGGACGACGCGACCGCCGTGCTCCACTCGGCTCTCGCCGGCGACGGGGACGCAGTGGTGGGCACCTTCGACGCGGTGGTGGACCGGGCCGGCCTGGCCGGGGCGTACGGGGTGGCATGGTGCCTGGCAGCCACCATGGTCGGCGACGACGCCCCGCTCGGCGGCTGCGCGCTGGACTTCCCCGACATCGACCAGGCCGACTACGACACCCGCTGGGTGGCCCGCTTCGTCAGCGCGTACGCCAACGACGACGCCGACACCGGGGAGGCGCTCTTCGGGGCCGCGGCGGCCGACGGGCTGCTGCCCGACTGCCTGCTCACCCTCGCCGGGTCGACGGTGGCGACGCTGCGCAGCCGGGCAGGCTGACCGCTCGACGGATCCGGGCTGTGGTAGCTCTGGAGCATGTCCGAGGCGATGCTGAGCAAGGTCCGCAAGCTGCTCGCCCAGGCCGAGGACCCGGCCTGCACCCCCGCCGAGTCGGCGGCCTTCATGGCGAAGGCGACCGAGCTGATCGCCCGCTACGGCGTCGACCGCGCGCTGCTGGCCGCCCGGGAGCCGGCCACCGACCCGGTCGGCGACCGGGTGGTCGAGGTGGTCGCCCCGTACGCCCGGGACAAGGCCGGCCTGCTCGCGGCGGTCGCCGATCCGTTGCGCTGCCGATGCGTACGCCGCCGGCAGGGCAGCGGCTTCGCGATGCACCTGTTCGGCTTCGCCAGCGACCTGGAACGGGTCGAGATGCTGTTCACCTCATTGCTGGTGCAGGCCGCGCACGGGCTGGCCGGTGCGCCCGTACCGGCCGGGGAGAATCCGGCCGCGTTCCGTCGTAGCTGGCTGGCCGGTTTCGCCCACACCGTGGCGGAGCGGCTGCGCGCGGCCGAGGCCGAGGCGGTCGCCGGAGCCGGCGTACCCTCGACGGCGCTGGTGCTGGCCGACCGCTCCGACCGGGTCCAGCACCGGCTCGCCGAGGTGTATCCGCGGCTGCGTACCGCGCCGCCCCGCCGGCTCGCCGGCACCGGCTTCGGCTCCGGGGTGGCGGCGGGGCGCCGGGCCCACCTGGGCGGCACCGGCGTGACCGGGCGCGGCGCCGCGGGGCGGGGCATCGGGCGATGACCCTTCCATCCCTTGGTGAGACCGGTCAGGTCGCGCTGTGGCTGTGGCCGCGACGAGGTATCTCCGCACACACGCTTTGGAGCTGATATCACGAACGCATCGCTGGTATCGCTGTCCGCCTGATTCGTTTGCGATATCAGCTCGAAAGGCAGTTTTGAGTTGTCCTGATATCCGAGGACATCGGCCCGCCGGGCAGGCGATCGCCGATGCGTCGCAGGTCAGGAACCGCTGCGGGCGACCGTGGCGAGATAGCGGCAGAGGAGTTCGTGCCAGCCAGCGGTGAGCGCCTTGCGGTAGCCCTCGGCGGCCGCGCCGTGCCGGTCGAAATACCGGTGCTCGACCTCGACCCGGGTGCGCTCCGGCCCCTCGGGCAGAAAGAGCACCTCCACCTCGCTGGCCCGCGCCGGGTCCGGCACCGGCACCCGGTCCGGCCCGAGCTGCCAACTGAAGACGAGCCGGCGCGGCGGGTCCCAGGTCAGCACCCGGCCCCAGTCGCCGCGGAAGCCGTACGGGCCGATCTCGTAGAGCATGCCGCCGGCCCGGGGCTCGACCCCCAGCTCGGCCAGCGCCGCCGGCCCGGACCAGGTGTATTCGCGTACCCACCAGTCGGCCAGGGACCCGGTGAAGACCGCGAACGCGCGCTCGGCGGAGGCAGGGGCGAAGAGTTTGCTACGGACGGAGAAGCGGTCGAATTCCTGGCTGACCTCATCCGGATCAGCCATCTCCTGTCCCATAGGCCCGGACCATACCGGCTGCTGCCTCGCTGTGCAGCTTGGCGAACGTCTGTATTCCGGCAGCGGGAATGGGAGTTTCCGACACCCTTGGCCAGGTGAATTGGGGCGAATGCAACAGCGCCGACCGGCGTTTCCGCTGGTCGGCGCTGTTTAGCCCGGCGAAAGGCTATGTGGCCAGGGGCGGGGTCGAACCGCCGACCTTCCGATTTTCAGTCGGACGCTCGTACCAACTGAGCTACCTGGCCGTGGTGCTCGGCTCATGCTACCGCATGGGCCGATACGCAGAACGCCGCGCATGCTGCGCGGCGTCAGCGCTTGCGGTCCTGACGGGACTTGAACCCGCGACCTCCGCCTTGACAGGGCGGCGAGCACTCCAACTGCTCCACAGGACCTTGCTGATGTTGCATCCGGCGCGAGCCGGACCGTGCCCCCAACGGGATTCGAACCCGTGCTACCGCCTTGAAAGGGCGGCGTCCTGGGCCGCTAGACGATGAGGGCGGCCCCGCCATCATTGCACATCGCAACTTCAGACGGACTTGCTCCCATCCGGCCCCGCCGGAGGCATGAGAAGCATATGTCATGCCCCGGCGGTCAACCAAACCGGTATCCCCCTGCCTGCGTCGGCTGGCGAAACCGCAGGTCACGGCCGGGTCAGCGGAGCCGGGTGATGCCGTACCGCTTCTTCAGGTCGGGAATCACCTGCCGGCAGGCGGCCATGGTCTGGCTCCGGTCGCCGCCCCCGTCGTGCATCAGCACGATCGAGCCGGGGCGGGCCGCCGCCTCCACCCGTTTGGCGATCGTCTTCGCGGTCGGATGGTTCCAGTCCTGCGGGTCGACGGTCCAGTGCAGCGGGCGCATGCCGAGCTTGCGCGCCACCGCCACCTCCTCCGCCGTCCACCGGCCACCGGGCTGGCGGAACCAGGTGATCTCGGCGTCCGGTACGGCGTCCCGAATCACCCGGTTCGTCCGGACCAGGTCGGCCTTGATCTCCGACACCGGTCGCCGGCCGAGGTCCAGGTCGTGCCGCCAGCTGTGGTTGCAGAGCTGGTGACCCTCCCGAACGATCCGCTCCACCAGTTCCGGGTAGCGCTTGGCCTGCTGGCCGATCAGGCAGAACGTCGCGGTGACGTGGGCCGCCCGCAACTGGTTGAGAATCTGGGGCGTCCACCGCGGATCCGGCCCGTCGTCGAAGGTCAGCGCCACCGCGTCGTCGTCGCTGCGCCGGTGCAGCCCGGCGGGAAGGTTCTTCGGCAGCGGACGCAGCTTCGGTTTCGGCGGGGTGGTGCGGCTGGGCCGCGGGGTGGGCGTCGGTGTCGGCACCGGGGTGGGTGAGGCGGAGGTGGGTGGACCCGCCGCCGGGGGTGGGGTCTTGCCGGGTCCGCCACAGCCGGTGAGGAACAACACCAGGCCCAGGGCGAGCGCCAGCACGGCGCGTGATCGCATCATCGCTCCCGAGAGGGGTCGGGGTATGCGGACTTCCGACCGTAGTGGACGCGGCTCGGAAGCACGAGAGGTGGTCAGGCCGTCGTCGACCGGTCCTGCGAATCGCGTACGGCCGTCGCCAGCGCGACCGCCTCGGCCAGGTCCATCGGCCGGACCACGCCGGCCGGCAGCGCGTCGGCCCGCCAGCCCGGCCCGGCGGCGAGCACCAGCAGCGGCCGACGGGGGGTGGCGAGCAGCGCGGTGAGCTGATCCGGGTCGGCGGTCGCCCCGGTGTGGGACCAGAGTACGACGGCCGTCGGCCCGGTCCGGGCGACCGCCTCGACCAGGGCCGGCACCGGCACCCGCGCGCCCAGCATGCGGTAGCCCACTCCCGCCTCGGCGAGGGCGGCGCCGAGCGCCTCCAACGGCAGCGTGTGCTGCTCCTCGTCGGCGCAGGAGAGCAGGATCCGGGCCGGCCCGGCGGCCGGGCGCGCCCGGGCCACCGTGGCGAACGCCTCGGACACGCACCGGGACAGCAGATGTTCCACCTCGATCAGCCGGCCGGTGGCGGCGTGCCGGTCGCCGATGCCGGCGAGCACCGGCCGGAGCAGGATGTCCCAGGTCGTCACCACACCGTCGGCGGCGAGGGCGTGCGCGATCGTCTCACCGATGGCCACCGAGTCCAGCCGCATCGCGGCGCGGGCCAGCCCACGGGCTACCGGTCCGGCCCGGCCGACCGGGATGGCCGTCCCGCCGCCGGCCCGGGTGACGCCCGGCGGGGTCGCCCGGCCGAGACGCTCGGGTGCGGCCAGCACCGGCGCCCGCCGGGCCCAGCGGGCGGCCTCCGCCGGGCTCACCCCGTCCGCGGTGAGCCGCCGCATGATCTCCAGCCGCGAGAGGTCGGTCGAGGTGTAGCGCCGGTGGTGTCCCGGTACGTGCTCGCTGGGCCCGAGACCGTAGCGCTGGTGCCAGGTACGCAGCGTGGTGACCGCGACACCCAGCGTCCGTGCGACGGCACCCGCGCTCAGCGCCTCATCGGCCACCCGACCGCTCCGGTGCCTCGTCGACCGGCACACCGGCCGGGCCCGCGCCGGACGAGCCCGCCCCGCCGGCGGCGGGACGTGCCGGACGCAGCAGTTGCCGCACCACCCCGCCCAGCCAGGGCGCGTACGCCTCGGGGGTGGCGTCGAGGTCGGCGGCCAGTTCGTGCGGGTCGACCCAGCGCAGGGTGGCGACCTCGGCCGGGTCGGGCCGGGTGGGCAGGTCGGCCGGCACGTCGGCGCGCAGCACGTGGTCGTACTCGAACTCGACGCGGCCGGTGGCCGGGTCCTCGGCGTGGTAGAGGTGCACCCCGACCTCGGTGAGGTCGACGGGGGCGACGCCCAACTCCTCGGCCAGCCGGCGGTTGGCGGCCTCGGCCAGTGGCTGGCCCGGCAGCGGGTGGCCGCAGCAGGAGTTGGCCCAACGCAGCGGGAAGCGGGTCTTCACGGCGGCCCGCTGCTGGAGCAGGATCCGCCCGTCCGGGTCGACCAGCAGCACCGAGAACGCGCGGTGCAGCCGGCCCGGCGGCTGGTGGGCGGCGGCCACCGTGTCCTCGCCGAGCGCGTGCCCGGCGCCGTCGACCAGTTCGACCAGGTGTCCTTCGCGGGAGGTCACGGTGCCCGCCTTTCGTTCGAGAACGCGCTCACCGACCGGCTCCGGTGATCCGCGAGGCGGCCAGCTTGCCGCTGATCAACACCATCGGTACGCCCACCCCGGGCTGCGTGCCGGAGCCGACGAAGACCACGTTGCCGAGCGCCCGGTGCAGGTTCGACGGGCGGAACGGCCCGGTCTGGAAGAGGCTGTGCGCGGCGGCGAACGGGGTACCGGCGGCCATGCCCTGTTCCGCCCAGTCGGCCGGGGTGACCGTGCGCAGCACCTCGACGCCGTCGCCGAAGCCGACGTAGCCCCGCTCCTCCAGCGTCTCGACGAGCTGGTCGGCGTAGCGGCGGGTCAGGTCGCCCCGCCAGGGCAGCGCGGCCCGGTCGAGGTTCGGCACCGGGGCGAGCACGTAGTAGGTGTGCCGCCCGGCGGGGGCCACCGCGGGGTCGGTCCGGCTCGGGTTCGTCACCAGCAGCGACGGGTCGCTCATCAGCTCGCCTCGCCGGATCACCTGGTCGAACGTGCCGCGCCAGGACCGGCCGAAGTGGATGTTGTGGTGCGCGATCCGGGTGTAGCCCTGCGTCGACCCGACGTGCAGCACCACGCAGGAGGGCGAGTGGGTGAGTCGGCGCTGCCGCCCGGCGGGCAGCAGGTCGCGGTAGGCGACCGGCAGGTCCGGGTTGAGCACCACGACGTCCGCGGGGACGAACTCGCCGTCGGCGGTCAGCACGCCGGTGGCCCGGCCGTTGACCGTCTCGACCCGGGTCACCGTGGTGCCGTACCGGAGCTGCACGCCGTGCTTCTCCGCCGCGCCGGCCATCGCCCGGGAGACCGCGTGGACGCCGCCGCGTGGGAAGCACACCCCGGCCACCGAGTCGAGGTACGCGATGACCGCGTAGATGGCCAGCGCGTCGTGCGGCGCGAGGCCGGCGTACATGGCCTGGAAGGAGAAGATCCGCTGGGTACGCGGGTCCCGGAAGAACTGGTTGATCTTCGTCTGGAGTCGCCGGAACGCCCCGCTGGCCAGCAGCCGCACCAGGTTGGCGGTGAGCAGGTCGGTCGGCGCGTCCAGGTTGCGTTCGATGAAGTCGGCCCGCTCCCACCGCCACAGGTCGCGGGCGTAGTCGACGAACCGCAGGTAGCCGTCGGCCTCGCGAGGGCCGCAGACCCGGGCGATCTCGGCCGCCATCCGGGTGGTGTCCGTGATCACGTCCAGCGTCGACCCGTCCGGGTAGTACGCCCGGTACGCCGGGTCCAGCGGGGTCAGGTCAAGCCAGTCGGTCAGCTCCTCGCCGACCGCGCCGAGTGCCTCGGCGATCAGGTCGGGCATGGTGAGCACGGTGGGTCCGGTGTCGAACTCGTACCCGTCGACGCTGAGTCGGCCGGCCCGGCCGCCCGGCACCGCCTCCCGTTCCAGGACGGTCACCTGCCGGCCGCTGCCGGCCAGGTGCAGTGCGCACGCCAACCCGCCCAGGCCGGCGCCGACGACGACCACCCGGTCCGTGCGTCCGGTCACGATCCGCACGGGACCACCTCCCTCAAAACGGCCCGCGCGACACGGAGCACATCAGCCGTGACCGCGCGTTGGCCATGGGGGCGAGCGTACCCTAAGGTTACGAGTTGCGTCGATTTATGCGTCGAATCTGGGGGGTGGGTCGGGTGGACACCGATCTCACGGCTGCCTACGACCGCTGCCGCGAGCTGCACCGACGCCACGGCCGGACCTACTATCTCGCCACACGTCTGCTGCCCGCATGGAAACGGCGGCATGTCCACGCCCTGTACGGATTCACCCGCTACGCCGACGAGATCGTCGACCGGACCGAGGAGTTGCCGCCGGCCGAGCGCGCCGCCCGGCTGCGGGAGTGGTCCACCCGGTTCGCCGCCGGGCTGCGCGGGGAGCCGGTCGACGACCCGCTGCTACCGGCGGTGCTGCACACCATCGCCGTCTTCGACCTGGACCCCGCCGACTTCACGTCGTTCCTGCGCAGCATGGCGATGGACCTGACGGTGGCGTCCTACCCGAGCTACGCCGACCTGCTCGACTACATGGAGGGCTCGGCCGCGGTCATCGGCACCATGATGCTGCCGATCCTGGGCAGCTCCGACCCGGCCGCCGCCCGGGAGCCGGCCCGCCAGCTCGGCCTGGCGTTCCAGCTAACCAACTTCATCCGGGACGTGGCCGAGGACCTCGGCCGGGGGCGGACGTACCTGCCCGACGAGGACCTGGCCCGGTTCGACGTCACCCGGGACGACCTGTACGCGGCCCGGGCGGCCGGCCACGCCATTCCGAAGATCCGCGAGCTGGTCGAGTACGAGGTGACCCGCGCCCAGGCCCACTACGCCGCCGCCGCGCCGGGCATTCCGCTGCTCAGTGCCGCCTCGCAGTCCTGCATGCGCACCGCGTACGCGCTCTACGGCGGGATCCTCGACGAGGTGGCCGCCCAGGGCTACGACGTCTTCGTACGGCGGGCCCGCGTACCCGGTCGACGGCGGCTGGCGGTGGCCGCGCGGTCGCTGCTCACCCCGACCGGCACGCCGGTCGCGATCCCCGGCCCGGCGTTCCAGCCCGCGCTGGTGGCCTGACCGCACGTGCGACCGGCCCCGGTAGGTGGTCGGTGCGGTGGCCGGCGCGGGAATTCCGGCGCGGCCGGGTCGCGGCGGGGGCCGGGGTGCGAAATGCTGGCGGGATGGCGGAGCCGGAACTGGTGGACGTGGTCGTGGTCGGGCTCGGGGTCGGCGGCGAGGAGGTGGCCGGGCGGCTGGCCGAGGCCGGCCTCACCGTCGTCGGGATCGAGCGGGACCTGGTCGGCGGCGAGTGTCCCTACTGGGGCTGCATCCCGAGCAAGATGATGATCCGGGCGGGGAACGCGCTGGCCGAGGCGCACCGGGTCAACGAGCTGGCCGGTTCCGCGCAGGTCCGGCCGGACTGGGCGCCGGTCGCGAAGCGGATTCGCGAGGAGGCCACCGACACCTGGGACGACCGGCTGGCGGTCGACCGGTTCACCGGCAAGGGCGGCCGGTTCGTCCGGGGCAGCGGCCGGCTCGACGGCCCCGGCCGGGTACGCGTCGGCGAGCAGGTTTTCCAGGCCCGGTACGGGATCGTGCTGGGCACCGGCACCCGCCCCTCGATCCCGCCGATCGACGGCCTGGCCGGCACCCCGTACTGGACCAACCGGCGGGCGATCGAGGTCGAGGAACTGCCGGAGTCGCTGCTGGTGCTGGGCGGGGGCGCGATCGGGCTGGAACTGGCCCAGGTCTTCGCCCGGTTCGGCGTACGGGTGACCGTGATCGAGGCGGCCGACCGGGTGCTCGCCATCGAGGAGCCGGAGGCATCCGAGCTGGCTGCCACGGCGTTGCGCGCCGACGGGGTGCGGATCGAGACCGGGGTACGGGCCGGGCGGGTCAGCCACGACGGCACGACCTTCACCGTGCACGCGGACGGCACCGGGTTCACCGGCGAGAAACTGCTGGTGGTGACCGGCCGCAGGGCGCACCTGGAGGAGTTGGGGCTGGACACCGTCGACGTGGACGCCAGCCAGCGCTACCTGCCGGTGGACGGGCGGATGCACGTCACCGAGGGGATCTGGGCGGTCGGCGACCTCGCCGGCGAGGGCGCGTTCACCCACATCGCCATGTACCAGGCGGCGATCGTCGTCGCCGACGTGCTCGACCACATGCGGCGGAGCAAGGGCGGCCCGGACGCGAGCGGCACCGCCAGCGTGGTCGGTGGTGCGGCCGGGGTGGTCAGCGCGGTCGGCGGGGCGATGAGCGCCGGCGGGTCGACCGCCGCGCCGGGCAGCGTCCCGTACGCCGACTACCGGGCGCTGCCCCGGGTCACCTTCACCGACCCCGAGGTCGGGGCGGTCGGCCTCACCGAACAGCAGGCCCGCGAGCGCGGCGTCAACGTCCAGATCGGGTACGCGGACCTGACCTCCTCCGCCCGGGGCTGGATCCACAAGGCCGGCAACGCGGGCTTCATCAAGCTGGTAGCCGACGCCGACCAGGGCGTGCTGATCGGTGCCACCTCGGCCGGCCCGGCCGGTGGCGAGGTGCTGTCCGGGCTGGTGGTGGCGGTGCACGCGGCGGTCCCGATCAGCCAGCTCCGGCACATGATCTACGCGTACCCGACCTTCCACCGGGCCATCGAGGACGCGCTGCGCAACCTGCGCTAGCAGTTTCGCGGCGATTGCCGGAGCGGCCCCGGCGCGCACGCGCCGGGGCCGCTCGGTGTGGCACACGGTCAGCTCAGGCCGGACCAGAACGCGTACTGATGGTCGCGGATGAACTCGGTCGGCTGCCAGCGCCCCGAGGTCAGGGACTGCACGTGCGGGTGGCGCTCGGTGAACCGCTGCCAGCCGCCGTCCCCGCCGCCGTTCGGGTTGCCGTCCGCCGCGAACCGGGTCCACCCGCCGATCATCCGGTCGGCGAGCCGGTCCTGCTGCCGCGTCCGCGGCACGAAGAGGTCCATGTCGAACAGGTACGCCAGCTCGGCCATGTGCTGGGCCCGCCACGGGAAGCTCGGCTCGTTGTAGCCCACGAACCACGGCGTCTTCTCCTCGGCGAACTCGAACAGGTACGTCGTCGTCCACCTCGACAGCAGCTTCGCGGTGTCGTAGGTCGGCTTCGCCCAGTTCCGGTCGGTGCCGATGGTCGACAGGGCCAGCCCGGCGGAGTTGGCGTGGTCGGACAGGGGGTAGCGGGCCAGGACCCCGTCCGCGTCGACGCCGTACTGCTCGCGGACCGTCGGTTCGTACGCCTCCACCGGGATGGGCGTCCCACCCGGGCTGATCTCCAGCCCGGCGTACCGGCCGTTCTCCTCGTCGTGGTTCAGGCCGACGAGCACGGGGACGCGGTGAAACCGGCCGGTGCGGAACGCCTCTGCCGGGCTCAGGGGCAGCAGCGGCGTGCCGGATACCGGGCGCGGCTCGCCCCACGGCCCGTACGCGGCCAGCAGTTCGGCCACGGTGGTTTCGGACGACCGCAGGCAGGTGGCCACGTCGGTGGCGTCGTCGCAGCCGACGGCCTTGATCACGCCGGCGCTGTCGGCCTCCGCCTCGGCGCGGGTGCGGGAGCCGCCGGTGGCGCAGGGTGCGCTCTGGATGATCGCGCGGTCGAACAGGCCCGCCGACATCGGTGAGGCGAGGTGGTCGCAGACCGCGTACCCGCCACCGGACTGGCCCATGATCGTGACGTTGCCGGCGTCGCCGCCGAACCGGTCGACGTTGGCCCGTACCCAGCGCAGCGCGGCCTGCTGGTCTTCGAGGGCGAAGCTGCCCGAGCCGTACGCCGAGCCGCCGTCGAGCGACGGGTGGGTGAGGAACGCCATGACGCCGAGGCGGTAGTTCATCGACACCACGACAGCGTTGGCGGCGAGGCGGTCCGGCCCGTACATGTCGCCGGTACCGAACATCATGCTGCCGCCGTGGATCCACACGATCACTGGCAGGCGGTCACCCTTGCGGCCGGGCGTGGTGACGTTCAGGTACAGGCAGTCCTCCGCCTCTCCGGGCACGCCGATGGGCAGGCCGACCGGCTGCGCGCAGGCCGGGCCCGGGCGGGTGGCGTCCCGCACACCGGACCAGGGCGCGGTGGGCTCGGGTGAGGTCCAGCGGCCGGGCGGCGCGGCGTACGGGATGCCCTGGAAGGAGCGAAGGCCGGCGTGGACGGCGCCGCGCACGGCGCCCTTGTCCGTGGTGACGACGGCGGGGTCGCCGGGGGTGGCGGCGGCCGGCGGGGCGGCGCTGATCGCGACGGCGGCCAATGCGGCGGCGGCAAGGCACCCGAGGGTGCGCTTCCGAAACAGACCGGGGGTGTCCATGGTGGCTCTCCTGTCGTGGACGGGGACCGGAAGTGGTTGCTGCCGGAAACCGTAGATCCAATTTGGGCAATCGCGCAAGACGTTTGCCCAAGGCGATCGCCTAAGACGTTTGCTCCAGGGATTGCTACCCTGCTGGCCATGGGAAACCGCGAAGCGCTCCTCGCCGGGGCCAGGACCTGTCTGCTCGACAAAGGCTTCGACCGCACCACCGTGCGCGACATCGCCACCACGGCGGGCGTCAGCATGGCCGCGATCGGCTACCACTTCGGCTCGCGGGAGAACCTGCTGTTCCAGGCCCTGTTCTCGATCCTCGACGAGTGGGGTGACGTCGCCGGGCGTGCGCTCGTCCCCGCCGACGAGCCCGGCACGAACCCCGCTGAGGCGTACGAGCGGATGTGGGACGACCTCCTCGCGCAGGCCCGCGCCCACCCGAAGATGTGGCTCGTCTCCATCGACCTGTTCCTGCGGGCGCAGCGGCAGCCCGACCTGCTGCCTCAGCTCACCGAGGGCATGCGGCAGGGGCGCAGCGGCACGGCAGCGATCCTGGAGAGCGTCCCCGAGACCGAGGTGCCGGAACAGTCCGTACGCACTCTCGGCATGGTCCAGCTCGCGCTGATGTCTGGCGTGATCATGCAAGTGCTCTCTGACCCCGACAACCCCGTCACCGGCGCCGACGTGGTCGCCGGGCTGCGCGCCCTGGCGAAGATCACTGGCTGACCGCCGGCCCTTCCCCGCGTCGCCCCGTCATTCGGGCGTGCTGCCGTGCCGGCCCGCGCCGGCGGTGAATCGGGCCGCGCCTTTCATCGCATCGGTGATCAGGGACTCCATGCCGAAGGCCAGCTCGGTGGCCATCGCCTCCGGCTCGGGCAGGCCGGCGTTGGCGAGCAGCGCCGCGCGGTCGTTGCGCAGGCAGGTCTGCGGGTGCCGGGCGATCTCGGCGGCCAGCCGCTCGGCCTCCGCCCGGGCCGTACCCGGCACGACCAGCCGGTTGACCAGGCCCATCGCGTACGCCTCCTCGGCGGGAACCGGTCGGCCGGTGAGGATCAGGTCCAGGGCCCGGCTCTCGCCGATCAGTCGGGGCAGCCGGACCGTCCCGCCGTCGATCAGCGGTACGCCCCAGCGCCGGCAGAACACGCCGAGCGTCGCGTCCGACTCGGCGATCCGCAGGTCGCACCAGAGCGCCAGCTCCAGACCGCCGGCCACCGCGTACCCGGAGATGGCGGCGAGCACCGGTTTGGACAGGCGCATCCGGGTGGGTCCCATCGGGCCGTCGCCCTCCGGTTCGACCCGGTTGCCGCGCGGCGTACCGATGGCCTTCAGGTCGGCGCCCGAGCAGAACGTGCCGCCGGCACCCCACAGCACGGCGACCGCCGCGTCCGGGTCGGCCTCGAAGGCGCGGAACGCGTCCGCCAACGCCCGGGCGGTCGGGCCGTCGACGGCGTTGCGGGCCTCCGGCCGGTCCAGGATCACCGTGGTCACCGGCCCGGCGTGCTCGACGCGTACCCCCATCGGGTTAGCATGCCCTCGACGGCGGCCGGAAGGCCAGGGATTGGTGCGGTGTCGCGCTGGCCGGTCCCCGATCTTGGACAGGTTCCAGCCGCTGCGAACGGTAACTGTCCAAGATCTGCAGCGAGCGCGGGATCGGGTCAGGCGCGGGTGGGTGGTTGGGTGAGGAAGGCGCGCCAGGCGGTGGGGGTGAAGGTGAGGGTGGGGCCGGTCGGGTCCTTGGAGTCGCGGACGGCGACCAGGTTGGGAAGGTTGTCGGCGACCTCCACGCAGTCGCCGCCGTTGCCACTGCTGCGGCTGCTCTTGCGCCACCGAACGCCCGTCAGCTCCATGATTCCGCCACTTCCCTGATCAGATCGACCGACTGCCAGTGGGAGAGCGCCTCGCCGCGCACGTTCTCCCACGCGGCCATTATCGCCGCGAGGTCATCGACGTCGCTAACCACTTGTCCCTCAAGCTGGTTGTCGAGGTAGCCGGCGATCCGGTGGTCCGGGCAGGTGGCGATCACGAACGGGCCGTTCAGCCCGGCGTAGCCGCCGACCGAGGACGGCACCACGTGCACCCGGACGTGCGGCTCCCCGCAGGCGGCCACCAGGGAGAGCAACTGCTCGCGCATGGTCTCCCGGCCGCCGACGGGCCGGCGGAGGATTCCCTCGTCGATCACCGCGGTGAACTGGGGCGGATCGTCGCGCCGCAGAACGCCCTGCCGGGCGAGCCGATTCGAGACGTGCCGCTCGATGTCGGCCCGGGGCAGCGTGCCGGCCCCGACGAGGACCGCCCGGGCATACGCCTCGGTCTGCAACAGGCCCGGCAGCACCATGGACTGATAAGAGCGCAGCGCCACCGCCTCGCGTTCGATCTCCTGCCAGGGACGGAACCAGACCGGATCACGACGTCTTGAAGTGTCCGGCCAGATGTCCGACACGTCCCGGCCGAGCGCCCCCGCCGCCGCCACCCGATGCCGGGCATGCGGGATGCGGCCCTCGCTCAGCCAGCGGCCCACCGTCTTCGGGTCCACCCCGACCCGTTCGGCAAGCGATTCGGTCGTGTACCCGGTCGCGTTGAGCGCCACCCGTAGCGCGTCGTTCACGGTCCCTCCCCATTGGACGTCTCAAATATCTGCCGACCATACCGCTACGCGGTGTATCTGTCTGACCACCTTCGGCAGCGTGTTGTGCAGGACGGCGCGACCGGTGGAGGTGAAGGAGCCCGGCGGTCAGCGTCAGCGCCGGGGCCGCCCCGCCAACGACGTCGGGGCGGCCCCACTCACCGGTGACTGGGAGGAGAAAGATGCGTATCCGGTTCTGGCGGCAGCGGCCCGAGGCGGCACCGCGCGTACCCCGGCAGCGAAACCCGCAGAACGAGCGCCCGACATGGGCGAGCCAACCGACGGACGTCTTTCCCACCGACGGGTCGGGGCGCGCGGGCAACCTCACGCCGGCGCAGCGGTGGCGGGCCGGCGGGTGGCGGCGGAACGGCGACACGCGATGAGCCGGGCGTCCCGGCCGCACCTGCCGATGCGTCCACTGTGGCGGTGCCGGCGCTGCGGCGCGGAGTGGCCCTGCCAGCCGGCCCGGCTCGCCCTGCTGGTCGAGTACCGGGCGGATCGCACGGCGCTGCTGATCTACCTGAGCACCCTGATGGCCGAGGCCGGCGAGCAGTTGTCGCAGCTCAACGGGCACGCCGCCCCGGAGAGACTGACCGAACGCTTCCTGTCCTGGGCCCGGGCGCGGTGACGGCCCGTGCGCGGTGAGCGCTCAGCCGCGGCGGGCCAGGGTGGCGCCGAGGGCGGCCCCCACCACGCAGGACACGCCGAGCAACTGCGGCCAGGCCAGCAACTCGCCGAGCAGCAGCGCACCCACCAGCGCCGCCACCGCCGGCTCCAGACTGAGCAGCACCGCGAAAACCCGCGCCGGCATCCGGCGTAGCGCGGCCAGCTCCGCCGAGTACGGCAGCACCGACGACAGCAGCGCCACCCCCAGCCCGAGCGCCACGATGCGCGGATCGAGCAGTTCCGCGCCGCCGGACGCTACCCCGAACGGGAGTACGCAGAGCGCGCCCACCGCCATGCCCAGCGCCAGTCCCCGGCTGCCCGGCACGTGCCCGCTCATCGCCTTGCCGAGCAGCACGTACCCGGCCCAGCCGACCGCGATCAGCGCGCAGAGCAACAGGCCGAACGGGTCCACCCCGATCCCGCCGAGCCCGGCCAGGAGCAGGACGCCCGCTCCGGCCAGCAGTGCCCAGAGGACGTCGACCACCCGGCGGCTGCCGAGCAGCGACACCAGCAGCGGGCCGGCGAAGCCGACCGTGACCGCCACCCCGAGCGGTACCCGCTGGAGGGCGGCGTAGAAGGCGAGGTTCATGGCGGCCATCGCCACCCCGAACGCCCCGATCAGGCCGGCCGCCCGCCAGCCGGGCCACCGGGTCGGGCGGGTGACCACCAGCAGGACCAGCGCGCCGAGGCCGAGCCGGAGCGTGGTCGTACCCCCGGCGCTGGTGGCGGCGAAGAGCTGCTTGGCCACCGCCGCGCCGACCTGGGTGGAGACCATCCCGAGCAGCATCAGCAGCGGCGGGGGCACCGTCTCGGGACGGCTCAGCGCCGCGACCAGCCGGGTCGCGGCGACAGACGACGGGGTACGGGAGGCGTGCGCGTACATGCCGGTCACGATGGTGGGCGGCGGCGCGGGACGCGAGGGATTTCCCGGCCGGGCGACACCCGATGGGGTGATTGGTGGGGGCCGCCCGGTTTGGCGCCTCGTCTGCCGGGAAGTCGGACCACGTGCGCGGACTTGTGAACAATCTCGAACAGGCATCCCGGCTCGACCGGATCGGCGACCGGCTCCAGCGAGCCGTCCAGGGCACCCTGCGCGGCCAGCGGGTCCGGGACTTCCTGCACGGCGTCTGGTTGGGGCACCCCCTGCACCCGGCGATGGTGCAGGTGCCCGTCGGCGCCTGGATGAGCGCCGCGTTGCTGGACCTGATGCCCGGGCAGCGCCGGGCCGCCACCACCCTGATCGGGCTCGGTACGGCGACCGCCATTCCGGCCGCCGTCGCCGGGCTCAACGACTGGTCGGCCCTCTCCCGCGATCAGCGCCGGATCGGCCTGGTGCACGCCACCGCGAACGTGATCGGTTTGGCCTGCTACGCCGGCTCGCTGGTCGCCCGGTGGAACGGTCGGCACGGAATGGGCCGGGCTCTCGCGTACGCGGGGCTGTCGGCGGCGAGCGGTGGGGCGTACCTGGGCGGGCATCTCGCGTACAAGCAGGGGGCGCAGGTCAGCCAGAGCATCTCCGAGATGCACCTGATGAGCGAGGGCTGGCACCCGCTGGGCGACCTGTCCACCGTGCCGCAGCGGCAGATCGTCACCCGGGACATCGACGACGTGTCGGTGATCCTCTACCGGCACGGCGACGACGTCACCGTGATGCTGGAGCGCTGCCCGCACCAGAGCGGCCCGCTCGGCGAGGGCAAGGTGGAGCAGGTGGACGGCCACGACTGCGTGGTGTGCCCGTGGCACGGCAGCACGTTCCGGCTCAACGGTGGCGAGGTGGTGCACGGGCCGGCCGCCAACGACCAGGTCATCCTGCCGACCCGGGTCGTCAACGGCCGCCTGGAAGCCCGCCTGCCCTGACCCTGCCCGCCCCCGATCGCCCTGGTCCCCTGGTCGCCCTGACCCCTCCTCGGGTTGGATCTTGGTAGGAAGTGGCCCCTGGAGGGGCCGAAATCCTCCAAGATCGGTAGTGATCAGCTCTTGCGGTGGCGGCCGACCGGCAGCGTCTGCCCGGCGGACTGAGGGGCTGGGCGTCGACGCAGGCCGAGCACCGCGCCGATCTGCGCGCCGACGATGCTCGCCACCGCCAGCACCGCCGAGATCGCCAGGGGCCGGTTGATCCCGTCCTCGGCGGTGATCCGGGACGCGCCGGCCGCCATCGCCGGCGGCGGCCCGGCCGGTTCCACCGCTGTGGAGCCCGGCGTCCCGGTCCGCCCCGGCACCTGCGGGGACGCCGTAGACGCGTGCGGGGAGGCCGTAGACGCGTGTGGGGACGGCTTCGGCCTGGGTGCCTGCGGGGACGGTATCCCGGCGGGAGCCGGCCCGATCGCCTCCACCCCGCCGCCCGGAGCCGTCACCCCCGGGGCCGTCGTGCCCGGTGTCGTCGTGCTCGGTGTCGTCGTGCTCGGTTTCGTCGTGCTCGGTTTCGTTGTGCCCGGTGCACCGCCGGGTGCGGCGGGGCCGGCAGCCGGCGTACGCGGGGCGGGCGCAGGACGGGCCGGCGGCTTGTCCACCAGTCGTCCGGCGGCGTGCCGGCGAGCCCCGTCGTCCACCGCACCCTCGGGAAGTTTGAGTAGCTGGCCGGGGTGGATCCGATCCGGGTCGGTGAGCCGGTTCAGCCGGGCCACCTCCTGGTAGCGCTCGAAGTCGTCCAGGTAGCGCTCGGCCACCTCGCCGAGGTAGTCGCCCTTCGCCACCCGGTACACGACCGGCTGAGCCGACGCCGACGCCGACGCGGACGCGGACCCGGCCTGGACCGGCACCGATCCGGCCTGGGCCGGCGGCGCGGCCACCTGGACCGCCGGAGCGGCGACCACCGGTGCGGCGACGGTCGGGTGTGGCGCGGCCAGGGTGGCGGCGCTCGCCGCGGCCGGGCTCGCCGCCAGGATCAGCGCCACCGAGCCGACCAGCGCCGCGGCCGCCCGCTGCTGCCGGCCCATCCCGGGCAGCCGGGGGGCCGGCCGGCGCAGCGCCGCCGCCAGCAGCTCCACCAGTACGGAGAACGCGAACGTCGCCCAGCCGACCCAGCCCACCACGGCAAGCGCCCGCAGGAAGAGTTGCCCGTCGTCGCGGCTGGTCAGCGTCGTACCCACCTCGGCGAGGGTGGGCAGATGGTCGGGGAGGGGATTGCCGGCGAAGGCGAGGAGGGCGATCGGCCCGCCGGCCAGCACCGCGCAGAGCACGACGAGGGCGCCGAACCCGGTGAGGACCTGGCCGGTCCGCCGGACGGCGGAGCGTCGGGATACGGCCATGGCTGCCTTCCCTTTCTACGGTGCCCCGGTGAGCGCCCGTGCGGTGGCCTCACCGGTGACGGTGACGGAGTTGTTGAGGCCGAAAAGGCCGAGCAGACTGCGGCGGTAGGTGATGCGGACGCGTACCCGAATCTGCTTCTCGCCGTTCACCACCGGGAAGCTGACCTGGTGGCCGCTGACCCCGCCGGCGGCGCGCAGGTAGCCCGCGACCGCGTTTCGGGCACCCGCCTCGTCGATCTCCTTCGGGCCGCCCTCGATCGCCCGGGCCCGGTCGATGACCTGGCCACCGCTGCGGGCCGCCTCGGCGGCGACATTGTCGGCACGCTGCAACGACCGCAACTGCCCGGCGCCGTCGTACGCCAGGCTGATGATCACGAGTACGCCGGTCATCGCCACGGCGAGGAAGAGACTCACCCGGCCGCTCTCCGGCGCGCGCCGACGGGTCATCGGCGTGTCAGAAGTGTCACGGGTTTCTTCCTGGCCGGGTTGTCTTGAGCTGCCGAAGCACCTGGTCATCGGGGCCTCCCGAGCACAGATGGGAGTTTCGACGGAACGTCGGGATTCCTGACTCGTTGTCGCTTGTGCAGACGTTGGCGAGTGATTCCTGAAGTGGGGCGACCATGGCGCTGGCGGTGGTGCGGTCGATCGATGCCCCGCGTCGGCTGCGGACAGCGGCCGAGTTGGAGGACTTCGAGCAGGAGTTGGTCGATCAGTACGCCTTGGCGTCGGCTGGTTCGGGGATCACCGATCGGCAGATCGTGAAGGAGCGGTACGTACTGTTCGAGTTCATCCGGTTCCTTGGCGAGCCGGTGTGGACGTGCCAGCCTGGCGACGCCGACCGGTACCTGGTGCACCTGCGCAAGGATCGCGGGCTGGCTCCGGCGACGGTGACGGGGAAGGCGTGGGTTGTTGCGCAGTTCTTCGACTTTCTGCTGACGCGGTACCAAGGAGACATCCACGCGCTGACCGGCCATGTGCTGGTGCAGCCGATCGACGAGTACAACCGGCCGCCGAAGCCGTACACGGCAAATGTGCGAGTTCCCCCGTCCGACGGCGAGGTAGAGACCCTGTTCGGCGCTTGGCGCGGGGCGTTGCCCCAGGCGCGTAAGTATCTTCCGGCGGCACGGGACTATCTGGCGGCGTCGTTGTGGCGCCGGGCCGGCCTGCGGATCACCGAGACCGCGATGTTGGACATCCGTGACTGGCGGCCGGACCTGGGTGAGCTGGGCAAGCTGCACGTGCGCTTCGGCAAGGGCAGCCACGGCCGCGGGCCCAAGTCCCGAATGGTGCCCGGGATCAACTCGATCGGCGAGCTGCTGCAGTGGTGGCTGGTCGACGTGCGGCATCAGTTCGGCGACGACTGGGCAGACCCGCACGCGCCGTTGCTGCCCAGCGAACGTCGCGACCCGGTCACCGGCCGGTGTGAACGTATCGGCACCAACGCTCTGCGCAACGGCCTTGCTTCGGCGGTGCAACGGTGGCTGCCTTCCTGGCAGAGCCGGCTGACCCCGCACGGCCTGCGCCACTACTGCGCGTCGTCGCTCTACGCCCGAGGGGTTGACCTGAAGGCGATCCAGGAACTGCTCGGGCATTCGTGGTTGCAGACGACCACTGGCTACATCCACGTGCACGACAAGCACATCGAGCACGCCTGGGCCGCGGCGAACGAGCGTGTGACGGCACGCCTGACCGAGACGACGAGGGGGTAGGTCGATGCGGTGGAACCTGCGGATGAAGGCTGCCGAGCGGGGAATCTGGAAGTCCACCGAGCTGCGCCGCCGGCTGGCCGAGGCCGGACTGGAGATCAGCGCCGGGAAGATGTCGGCGCTGTGGACCGGCACGCCGACCACGATCCGGCTCGACGACCTGGAGCTGATCTGCGCGGTGCTGGACTGCACGCCCACCGACCTGCTCGTCTGCGAGGCGGACAAGGTCGCCGCACGACGCCCCGCCAAGACAGCCATCGCCTGCGGCGAGGCCACGCCGATCACCCCGCGGCTGGGCCGGACCCGATCGGCGCCACCGGTATGAGCAGACCCCGCGTCCGGCGATGCACCAGCTGCCGCACCACGCCGGTGGCCATGCCGCAGGTCGACTTCTGCTTCACCTGCTGGCCGGGTGGCCCGGTCATCCCGCCGCCATGCCTGCGCTGCGGCTCCCGTTTCGGCTACTTCGCCGCTGGGCTGTGCACCCGTTGCCACCCCTACGCCACGCCGCCGGTCGAGTCCTGCCGGGACTGCTACGCGTGGGGCGTGACCCGGCTGCACAACTGGCGGTGCCACGGCTGCAGCACCTGGCGCGCCAAGTACAAGGTCGTCGGCGACTGCCGCACCTGCGGCCGGGCCACCATCCTCGGCGCCGAGGGCGTCTGCCGACTGTGCCGCAAGCAGGCCACCCTGGTCCGCACCGGCCGCGACAAGCTTGACGTTGTCGCTGCCAACCGCAACGGGCAGCAACTGTTCCTGGCCAACATGTTCTCCGACGGCAGCCGCTACCAGCCCAAGTCCACCCCGCCCGCGGCCGACCACCCGCCGCGGCGCCCTGTCCGACACCAGCAACTGCTGCTGTTCACCATGGAGCGTGACCTCGCCGCGTGCGGACGCGCCGCCATGCCGGCACCACCCGACCCGGCTTTCGCCGACGAGCTCGACCGACACACCCGCTGTTACGCCGCTGCCCGACGGTGGGGCAAGAAGCACACCGACGAGGCCCGCTGGGGCATCCGCATCCTGCTCGGTCTGCAAGACACCCCCGGCGCGGCCATCAATGCCACCGAGGTCCTCCAACTGCGCGCCGCCGGCCTGCGCACCTGGACCGTGCTCGAGGTCCTCGCCGACGCCGGCCTGCTGATCGACGACCGGCACCCAGCGTTCGACACCTGGTTCCACAGCCAGATCGAGGGCCTTCCCGAGCCGATGACCACCGAACTGCTCACCTGGTACCACGTCATGCGGCACGGCCGTCCCACCAGCCCGCGCCGACGGCCGCGCTCCGAGACCACCATCCGCCTGCACACCAGCTGGGCCCTGCCCACCCTGCGCGCCTGGGCCACCAGCGGACACACCACCCTGCGCGAGATCAGCAAGGACGATGTGCTCGACGCCCTGCCCGCCTCCGGGAACCAGCGATCCACCGCCGGACAAGGACTCAAGTCGGTCTTCCGCGTGCTCAAGGAGCACAAGGTGCTGTTCACCGACCCAACCCGCCGCGTCAAAACCGGCGAACACGCATCCCGCCAGCCCGTCCCCGCCAACCTCGACGCCATCCGGCAGGCCCTCAACTCCAGCAACCTCGCCCAAGCAGCCGTCGTCGCCCTGATCGCCTTCCACGGACTGCGCCCCGGACACATCCGCCGTCTCAAGGTCACCGATCTGCGCGACGGACGCCTGCACACCGACGGCCGCGTCATCGTCCTGGCCGAGCCCGTGCTCGACCGCCTCAACCGCTGGCTCGACTACCGCCACACACGCTGGCCCAACACCCTCAACGACCACTTCTTCCTGCACTACCGCACAGCCTGCCGGCCCGACGCCGCAGTCGGCCAACGCTGGACCTGGCTCATCACCGGCAAAGGACTGTCCGGCACCGCGATCCGCGAAGACCGCATCCTCAACGAAGCCCACGCCACCGACGGCGATGTCCGCCGCCTCGTCGACCTGTTCGGCCTCTCGGTGCAGGCCAGCACCCGCTACACCGCCACCGTCGACCACCCCGGTCTCACCGGTCCGACCGCAAACCGCGATTCCACCACCGGCTGACCCGCCGAACCCCAGGACTTGATCTCCACACAACCACCACAGCAACACCCCCACGCCGGGTCGCGACTGTGGTTTCCTGCTCCCATGACCCCGCCCAGCAGCACCCTGCGCGCCGCCGACCAGATCGCCTACCTCGACCAAGCCGCCGCCAGCGATCCCGGGCGCCAATACAAGCAACAACTCCTCACGGCGCTGGACCTGCGCCCAGGCCACGTGGTGCTCGATGTCGGGTGCGGGCCCGGAACCGACCTTCCCGCGCTGGCCAACGCGGTCGGAGACAGGGGAGCCGTCATCGGCATCGATCACGACCCAGCGATGCTGGAGCAAGCCCAGCAACGAACCGCAGCGCACACACACGTCACGGTTCGAGCCGGCGATGCCCACGCCCTGCCACTCGACGACGCCAGCATCGACCGTGCCCGCACCGACCGGGTGCTGCAACACCTCACCGACCCCCGCCAGGCACTGGCCGAACTGCGACGAGTCGTACGTCCCGGCGGCCTGGTCGCACTGGCCGAACCAGACTGGGACACCCTCGCCATCGACGCCGCCGACACCGCAACGAGCCGCGCCTACACCCGCTACGTCACCAGCAAGGTGGTTCGCAACGCCGCTATCGGACGGCAACTCGGCCGACTCCTCAACGACGTCGGGTTCGAAGTCGCCTCCATCCAGGCCACCGTCGCCATGTTCCACGACTACCAAGCCGCAGACGCCATCCTGCGGATGCCCGCCGTCGCCCAGCGCGCATGGCAGTCCGGAGCCCTCGACGAGAACGCCGCCCGGACCTGGCTCACCAGCCTGACCAACGGCCCATTCCTGGCCGCCTTCACGTTCTTCACCGCCATCGGCCGCGTTCCCACCACAAACAGCTAGGCGGCGGAATCCACCGTTCCAGCCAGCCCGGCTGACGCTCTCGCCATAGCCGGTTCCCGAACTGAAGCGCACCGATATGCTCATCACACGCCACCCACACTCGGGTTCGCCGCAGAACCTGCTTCAGTAATCCCGAACCCGAGAGCTCTGCTCCGGTAACTGTCAAGCGGGGACGTGAAGCTCGCCGAGACCCGCTTGCCGCCCGGCACTCCGGGCAGCCCCGGCGCTCTCAGGTCGGCGAAGGAGACCGTGCAGGCCACCGTGACCGTGACGGTCGCCGGCACCCCGGGCGCGCTGCCGTACGCGGCGGCGAAGGTCGTCGCCCTGCCCTGTACCGAGCCGGCGAACGTCAGTGTCGGCGCGGCGGCGCAGTTCAGCCCCGACCAGTCGAGCTGGCGGCGGGCCGCGTTGGTGGCCGCGGTCCGACCGGTACGCGCGTCCCGAGCGATCGAGGCGGCCCGGGCGGCGTCGTGCGCGGCCGACTCCACCGCCTCGGCGGCCACGGCCGTCCGCCCGGCCACCCCGGCCAGCACCATCAGCATGATGAACGCCGGGGCGAGCACCGCCACCTCGATCGAGACCGAACCCCGTTCGCGCACCGGCCTCACCCCGTCGTCCATCGTTCGACCGTCCCGTGCGCGGTCTGGCGTACCCGGAACTGGACCCCCGGGATCACCGACAGGCTGCGCCCGGTGACCGTGCAGGTGACCTCGGTGGCGGTCGTCGTACAGGTGGGGGGCGGCCAGTCGACGAGCCAGTCACCGGCGGCGCGCAGGTAGTTGGTGGCCCGGACCCGGCCCGTGCCGGCCGGGGCCTGGAGCGTGCGTTGGGCGTTGACCCCGGTCTGTGCCGCGTTGAGGGCGGTGGACCGGGCGACGAACCAGACGCCGAGCTGGATCGAGGCGAAGAGCAGCACCAGGATCGCCGGCATCACCACCGCCAGCTCGACCGGGTTGGCCCCCCGCTCCGCCCCGCCCTCGGCGAGCCGGCCACGGACGACCACGGTGATCCGCCCCGGGCCGCGCAGGCCGGTGGGCCGGCCGGCGTCCGCCGGCCGGCTCCGGCCCGTACGGGCGGGGCGGGGCATCACGGTGCCGTGTGCTTCGGGATGGCCTTCATCCAGTCGTTGGCCCTGGTCAGGGCGAGCGTGGTGACTGCCATGGCGACCGCCACCAGACCGAAGATGATCACTGCGGTCGGCACCGGGCTGTCGCCCCGCTCGGCGTTGCGCCGCAGCTCGGCCAGGCGGCTGGTTACCGCGACGTGCAGGTAGGTGTAGAGGCGCATCGGGTTCTCCTTTTCGGGGTGGGTTCACAGACGGGCCAGGAACGGATAGACGGCGAAGCCGAGCAGGACGAAGACCAGCAGCGAACCCGGGATGTCCAGCCGGCTGGTCACCCCCTCGGCGCGGGCCAGGTTGTCGGTACGGATCTGGTCGCGCAGCGAGTCGGCGCGGCTGCGCAACGTCTCGTGCACCTGGGCGCCCTCGCTGCCGGAGGTGCGCATGATCGCGCCCACGTCGCCCAGCTCCGGGATGCCGATCCGGTCGGCCAGCTCCTGGAGCTCGTCCCAGGGCGAGTGCATCTGGAGCTGGGCGATCCGCAGCGCCTCCCGGATCCGGTCGAAGACCCAGCCGTCGCAGACCGCCGCCGCGCGTTCCAGCGACTGCACCGGGCCGTGCGCCGCGGAGAGCTGCAACGCGACCAGGTCCAGGTAGGTGCAGACCGCCTGGCGGAACTCGTCCCGCGCGGCGTCCGCCTTCGTCAGCACGTCGTGATGCGCGACGAGGCCGGCGACCAGCGCCAACCCCAGGCTCCCCAGCACCGGTACGACCATCGGCAGCGACACCCCGCCCAGGAAGAGCAGGGCCGACACCAGGGCCGGCGTGGCGAACCCGACCAGCGCGGAGAGCAGCACCGACAGGGCGTACTGCTCCGGGGTCCGGTCGAGCAGGGCGAGCTGCCGGTGCGGCGGGCGCAGCCAGCGGGAGAAGCCGACCAGCCAGTCCGGACCGCTCCGGACCGCTATCGCCTGACCGGGCGGCTGGTGCAGCCGGCGCAGCGCCGGGCCGAGCGCCGGGGTGGCCGGGAGCGCCTCGCGTACCACCAGGAAGAGACCGAGGCCGACGACCGCCCCGCCCAACACCGCGACGGCGAACTGCCAGTTGAGGATCACGTTCACGCGATCACCTCCTCCGGGTCCGGGGCCGGCAGGAAGCGCGCCGGCCGGGGCGGCTGGCTCATCGAGCGCACCCAGACCAGCAGCCCGACGAACGCGGCACCGAGGACCGCCATCACCAACTGCCCGAACGGCGTCCGGTACGGCTGGATGTACTCGGTGTTGACCAGCGCGTACGCGAGGGCGGCCAGGGTCATCCCGGTGAGGAAGCGGACCGCGAACCGGGGCTGCGTACGCTTCGCCTCGATCTCCCGGCGGGTGGCCACCTCGGCGGACGCGGCCGAGGCGATCGAGCCGAGTACGTCACCGAGCCGCTCACCCCGGTCGGTCAGGTGCAGGATCAGCGCGGCCACCACCTGGTCGCAGACCGGGTCACCGATCTCGTCGGCGAACGCGAGCAGGGCCGACTTCGCCAGCCAGCCGGCCTGGAGCCGGGCGGCGAGGGTACGTACCTCCTCCTGGATCTCCTCCGGCGCGGTGGCGATGGTGCCGACGATCGCCTGTTGTAGCCCCTGGCCGGTGCCGCAGATGTCCTTCAGCCGGCGGGTCCAGTCGCCGACCGCCTCGATCCGGGCGATGGCCCGCTGCTCGGCCCGGCCGACCGCGAACAGCCACGGCACCCCCGGCACGGCCACCGCCACCAACAGCCCGACCACCGGCAGCCCGGTCAGCAGGAAGGCCAGCGCGCCGGCCACCACCGCCGCACCGAGCAGCACCTGATATCTCCGCTGCTCCCGGCGGCCCGACCCGGAGCCGGTCGAGAGCCGGCGTACCCCGGGTTGCGCGCCCGGTG
Source organism: Micromonospora narathiwatensis (assembly GCF_900089605.1). Classification (NCBI taxonomy): domain Bacteria; kingdom Bacillati; phylum Actinomycetota; class Actinomycetes; order Micromonosporales; family Micromonosporaceae; genus Micromonospora; species Micromonospora narathiwatensis. The sequence continues at coordinate 5,596,514 of NZ_LT594324.1, forward strand.
CCGGGCCGGCGGGCCGACGGGTGCCGACCAGCGCGACCACGACCAGCACCAGCCCGGCCACGAACGCCGCGCCGGAGAAGAGGGCGATCAGCTCGATCATCGACATGGTGTGCCCGCCTTCGCTCGCGCCTGCGGGGCTCGCAAGATCGGCTCACTCCTCGCGCTCACGGTCACCGCCGTCCGAGCCGGGTGCGCCGGGGCCGACGCCACGCGCCGGTGCCGGCCTCGATGAACCGGGTCAGCAGCCGGGCGTCGTAGCCGACCCGCAGGAGCTGGTCGCGGATCCGCTCGGGCAGGTGCCGGGGGACCGCCCGGCCGTCCGGCCCCGGCCCGAAGACCGTCGTGGTGGTGATCCGGTTGGCCTCGCCGACCCCGATCACCTCCTCGACGTGCGAGACGAAGCGGTGCTTGCGGCCGCCGATCGCGGTCTCGTCCTCGACGGTGACGTAGACGATCAGGTCGAGCGCGTTGCCCGCCATCCGACGGGCCTGGTCGACCGTCATCTCCCGGCCGTGCGACAGCGCCAGCTCGATGATCCGTTCGCTCACCCCCGCCGGGGTACGCGCGTGGATGGTGCACATCGATCCGCGGCTGGTGGTCATCGCCTGGAGCATCGGCACGATCTCGCGGGACCGGACCTCGCCGACGATGATCCGCAGCACGCCCATCCGCAGCGAGACCGGGATCAGGTCGGCGATGCTCACCTCACCGGCCGGCCGGCCGTCCATGCCGCGTTCGCCGTGCCCCTCGCGGGCCTCGAAGCTCATCACCGCCCGGTGCTTGTGCCCCCGGCGGGCCGGCAGCAGCTCCCGGCTCTCCTCCAACAGCACGTACGGCTCGTCCGCCGGGATCTCGTCCATCAGCGCCCGGATGACCGTGGTCTTGCCCGCCCCGGCCAGCCCCGCGACCATGATGTTCAGCCCGGCCCGCATGGACGCGCGCAGGAAGTCGCGCAGCAGCGGGTCGAGCATCTCGTCCAGGTCGGGCCGGCCACCGGCGATGTCCTCCAGGCTCACCGCGAGGGTGTTGTGCTTGCGGATCACCGCGTACGGGCGGTGGCTGACCAGGAACACCGCGGCGAGCCGGCTGCCGTCGGGCAGTTGCAGGTCGAGCGTCGGCTTCGACGTGGACAGGGACCGTTCCGTGGCCCCCGCCCGGCGGGCCGCCGCCTGGAGGATCTCCACCAGTTCGTCGTCGCTGTCGGCGATCGGCTCGGACCAGTCCACCCCGCCGCCGTGCCGGGTGATGCGTACCTGGTCGCAGCCGAGGATGTGCACCTCCTCGATGGTCTCGTCGACCAGCAGCGTCTGCAGCCGGCCCAGGCCCACCAGCTCGGCGGTCACCTGGTCGAGCAGCAGCCGTTCCTCGTCGGCGGCCATCGGCGTGCCGGACCGGCGCACCGAGTCGGCGTACGCGGAGACCACCGCGACGGCCAGCCGCGCCCGCTCCACCTCCTCGGCGTCGGCGTCGAACTCCCGGCCGCGCTGCCAGAGGGTGAACCGTTCGCTCAGCTCCCGGCGCAGTTCGCGGACCACGGCGAAGTCCACCCTGGGGCGGGATGGCGGCGGGGGCGCCGGCGGCGCGACCGGCGCCACGGATGAACCCGGCGGGTGGTGCCGCCCGTTCGGCGGGGCCAGCGGCGGCACGGTCGAGGTGGCGCCGGGCTGCTGCCCGCGCGGGTCGTGGGAGACCGGCTCAAACCGCACCGGACACCCCCGGCGCGGTCGGCGCGGTCACCGCCGCCGGCGGCGGCGTCGCGCCCGGCCAGGCCAGCCGCGCCCGCCGCCGGTCCAGCAGCGCCCGGACCGGCACCTCCAGGGCGCCGGCCGCGCGCATCAGCGGCCGGCCGGAGCGTACGGTGCCGCCGAGGCTGAGCACCGCCGCGGTACGCGGGTCATGCGGCAGCCGGGCGATCACCGGCACTCGCAGCGCCTTGCTGATCTCGCTGGCACCGTGCCCGTCGCCGACCACCAGCAGCCGCAGTGTGCCCGGCGGTACCCGGTGCTCGGTGAAGTCCCGTTCGATGGCCCGGACCATCGACCGGGTGGCCGACAGGTCGGGCAGGTGCGCGTGGGTGACCAGCAGCACCACCGTGGCGGCGCGCAGCACCGGCCACGGTGGACCGGCGACCTGGAGCCGGCCGCAGTCAACCAGCACGTCGTACGGGGGGACGCCCCGTTCCAGGCTGGCGAAGAAGTCGGCGAACCGCTGCCAGAGCGGGGTCACGCTGCCGGCCTGGGCCGGGTCGACCACGCCCGGCAGCAGCAGCCGCTCCCGCCTCGGCGCGTCCAGGTCGACCAGTTGCGACCAGAATGCGGTGTCCAGGTTGCCGTCGCGCAACTCCCCGACCGCCAGTTCGCCGATGCCGCGGGGACCGTCGAGCGCACCGCCCAGATAACCGGCGAGGATCGAGCCGCCCGCCGGGTCGCACTCGGCCAGCACCAGCCGCCGGTGCCAGGTCAGCGCGGCCGCCAAAGCGGACGTGGTGACGCCGGGCGAGCCCTTCGCCGAGACCAGGGCGATGATCGCCATCAGGCCGCCTCGGTGAGTACGAGCGCGATCCGGTCGTCCGCCGCCAGCGCCACCACCGCCGGCACGTCGCGTACGGCCAGGGCCAGGTAGACGACCATCTCGTCACTCTCCGGGGCGGCGGTGTCGATCACCGTGGCCTCGAACCGGGTGCCGCCGCCGCGCGCCCCGCCATCCGCGTTCGCGTTGGTGTCCGGGGTGCTGATCAGCAGGACCTTGTCGCCGGGGTGGAGCGTACGGGCCGGCACCCGGCTCGGCTTGAGCCCGAGCGCGATCTGCTGCTGCCCGGGCCCGAGCAGGGGGGCGTCGGTGAGCTGGGACTCGGTCAGCAGGGTGCCCGGGGTCAGCCGCACCGCCGCCCGTAGTTCCAGCACCTCCTTGAGTCGCCGGCTCGGCACCGGCTGGAGCCCCTGGCCGCCGGAGACCCGTACCGTGACCAGGTCGTCGGCGCTGAGCTGCCGACCCACCTCGACCGGGCGGGCCACCGCCAGGTAGCTGCCGGTGGAGCGGACCGAGGTGACCGCGAAGGCCGCGCCCAGCCCGCCGAGGGCGATCAGCAGCACCGCCAGGCCGAGCAGGCCGGGGCGTATCCGCCGTTGCCGGACCACCCGGGGCGGCGCCACCGGCGCCTCCATCGGAGTCCCGTTCCGCGTCGCCACACTCACTGCGCCATCTCCGTTCGCGGCTGCGGGGCTCGCAGGCCCGGCTCGCTCCTCGCGCTCACCGTGTTGTCTTTCGTTCGCGGCTGTGGGGCTCGCAGGCCCGGCTCGCTCCTCGCGCTCACCGTGTCACCACCTGAAGCTCGTTGATCTGCACCGGGACCGTGCCGCTGGCCCGGCTCTGCGCGATGTCGCCGCTCTGGCCCCCGCCGGTCCAGTGCACGGTCCAGAACGTGGTGGCGCTGACCTGGTAGGTGCCGGCCCGGGCATAGCCCCTGTCGTAGCCGCAGTCGGGGGAGGTCCGCCCGGCGCGCGGGCCGTTCGCCGCGTACGGGGTGCCGGGCCGGGTGCAGGTGACCTTCGTGCCGTCGCCCATGGTCCAGACGATCCGGGTCACCCGGGCGGTGATCCGGACCGTCAGCCCCCGGTCCGAGGCAGAGGCCCGCAGTGGCCCGAAGTACGACGTTCCGGTGCTGGCCCACATCCAGACCGGCAGGCCGACCAGGCCCGGTCCCTTGCTGCGCCGGGGGGCGACCGCGATCCGGGGCGGGAGCAGCGTGATCGAGGCGAGGGCGCGGCGGGCCAGTTCCTCCGGGTCGGGCGGCGCGCCGTAACCGGGCGGCGGGGCGTCCAGCAGGACCTCGCTCCGGGCGCCCAGGTCCCCGCCGTTGCAGGTCCGCAGGTACCACTGCTTGCCGTCCGGCGCCTCCGGCTGCGGCTCCTCCAGCTTGTAGTAGCAGCCGTCGCCGTTGTTGAACCAGCCCAGCAGCTTGTCGTAGCAGGGGATCGTCCGGCCGTTCCACTGGCACTTGCCGCCACCGCCGGAGCCGCTACCACCACCGGTGTTGCCCCCGCCGCCCGGCCCGCCCGGCCCGCCAGGGTCGTCGTCCCAGACGTTGCAGTCGTACTGGTCCGGCGTGCAGTCCCCGCCGGGGCCGGCGCCCCGGGCGGGCGCGCCGGTCAGGGTGAGCAGCAGCGCCAGGCCGGCGGCGAGCAGCAGCCGGCGAGGCGTCCCGGCCCGGGTCGGGCGGGCCGGGACACCCCTTCCTCCCCAGGTCAGCACGGCTGGTCCTGATGTGCGGCGCCAGCTTTGATCAACCACCGGCCGTCCGGGTAGCGGGCCGCGGTGGCGGTCGCCAGGTAGCGCCCGCCGCGGGTGCCGGGCACCACCCGGCGGTCCTTGGCGTAGACGAGTTGGTAGCCGGTGGCGTCCAGGCAGTCCTGGATCTCCACGATCGGCGGGTGGGCGGCCAGGTCGACCGATACGACGGTGGGATCGGACACGAGCCGTCCGGTACGCATCGCGCCATGCTCCTTCGCCTCACGAATTGCCACTCGTACCCGAGTCAGTAGCGGATCCGCCAGGAACCGGGTCAGTTCGGGATGGCCGGGATCGCTTCGCGCGCTCGCCACCCGGGATGCCGCTAGATATCCGGAATAGGCGGCGAGTGCCGCTTTCCCGGCCGCCTGTTTGTCGACCGTGGAATGGGCGGCCGGTGCGGCGTTGGAGCCGCCCAGTGGGCGGGTGGCCGCCTCCGGCTCGGCGCCGCAGCCGGCGCTCGCCGCCAGTACGGCCAGGCTGAACAGGCAGATTTTCCATCGGTGGGAATGCCGTGTGCGCAACACCGCGCCCTCCTCGGTGCCAACCCGGAGCGGCTGCGGAACCGTGCTCCGGGCATGCGGAAGCGCGCCCGGATGTGGTCACCCGAGACCGGACTGGCTACCGCTGCATTTACCTGTGCGGATCTTCAGCTAATTCGAAACGTGATGTCTCCGGTCGGCCTCCGACGCCAATTGATCGGGGGTTGCGTCGTACCCAAGGGGCGAGCATAGGCTGACGCCCGCCGATGCAACAGAGGCAATTCAATCGAACACGCTCAGTGATGATGGGTGGTGGTGGCGGGTGGCTGTCCGCATGCTGACCGACGAGCGGGCGTCGGCCGGGTCGGTGGCAGGAGTGCGCTCACCCTGTCAAGTGGCCCGGGGTGCCGGCCGGGGCTCGCCGGGTGGAGGAATGGGTGGCAACGCCACCTCTGGTCCGATCCGTCCCGTCGGCGTCGGCGTCGATCAGACCCGGTCGACCGCCGGAGGTCGACCCGCCGGACCGGTCGGCCGGAGCGCCGTTTTCCGCGCCATCCGCCACGCGCCGACACGGTCAGAATTACTCTCCGTGTTCCTGAGTGGAACGGTCAGCGACCGCGCCGGGGAGTCGACATGACCACCGAGCGGCTCCGGGCCGCACCGAAGGCGGCCCCCGCCCGCCGTCCGGGGATACGCCTGCTGGCCGTTCTGGGGGTCGTACCGCCGATGCGGCTGGCCGTCGCCCGGTACGCCGTACCCCCGGAATCGGCCGACCGGGCCGGGTGCGACGGCTGCGGCACGCCGATCGGCCTGGACCGGCCGCTGCCGGCGCTCGGACCGGCGGCCCGCTGCCCGGTGTGCCGGGCCCGGGTCGGCGCGGCGCCCGGCACGGTCGAGCTGGCGCTGGTCGCGGCGGTGGCGGCGCTCGCGCTGACCGGCGGCCCGGCCGGCGTACGGCTGGCGGTGGCCTGGTGGCTCGCCTGGGCGGTACCGCTCGCCCTGGTCGACGCCGCCGTGCACCGACTCCCCGACCGGCTCACCTACCCGGCGGCGGCCGGCGTCTGGGCGCTGCTCGGGGTGGCCGCGCTGGCCGGCGCCGGAGCGGGGCCCTGGCTGCGCGCCATCGTGGCCGGGCTCGCCCTCGGTGCCGGCTTCGCGGGGACCACCCTGCTGCTCGGCCGGCGCGGGTTCGGGCTCGGCGACGCCAAGCTGGCGCTCGGGGCCGGCGCGTTGCTCGGCTGGTACGGCTGGCCGGTGCTGGTGGTCGGGCTGGTGCTGGCCGTCACCCTGTCCGGGCTGATCGGGCTGGCGCTGCTGGCGGCCCGCCGGGTCCGCTGGTCCAGCCACCTGCCGTTCGGGCCGTTCCTCATCCTGGCGACCGCCCTGACCCTCCTCCTCACCACCTGACCCGTGCGGGTGCCGTCAGTGGGCCGGCGGCTCGGTGGCGTCGGACGGTCGGCGCTGGGCCGGTTGGCTGGGGTTGCCGGTCATCCGCTCGACGACCTCCTCCAGCGCCTCGAAGGCGTACGCCCAGTTGTGGCACTTGAAGCTGCGCAGCCCGTCGATCGGGGTACGACAGTCGGAGCAGTACACACCGGGGATCGCGGCCGGCACCTCGGTGTTGACGTACTTGCGGTCGCCGAGGATGACGCGGGCGATCATCGCCGGATCGTGCACCCCGTGCAGGGCGGAGGCGACGATGTCGTACCAGCTCACCCGCCGACCGCACTTGGGGCAGTCCGGCTCGTCGCCGCTGACCCAGAGCGGGGCGCCGATGCTGCGTGCCGGCATGTTCAGCAGCTTCTCCAGCCGGCGTACGTCGTGCTCGGGTGTGGTCCACTTGTGCCGGCCCGGCAGCGAGGCCGGCGAGTCGTAGACGGCCCGGAACACGACCGGGTCGACCTCCGTCGTCTCCCGTCCGCTGGTCATCAGGTACCTCCTCGCCGTCGGTGCGCCCCACCGTCGTACCAGGTGGACGGCGTCCACAGCCGGATCACGGACACGGCCGGTCGGCGGCGTGTCGCGTCTGGTCATCCTCCTCGTGCCTGACGCGACTGTCAGAACTCGATGTCAGGTCACGACGCGTACGCCGGGCCATCGCTCGGCGGGGCGGTGCCGGGCCAGTCGTTGCCGGGAGCGGTCGGGGCTGACCCGGGTGGGGTTTCGTCGCCACACGCCGTCGAGGAGGTCGTCGAGGCCGTACGGGGCGCAGATGTCGATCCGGTCCTGCTCGCCGAGGCGGACCGCGACGGCGGTGGCGTACTCGGGCCAGGTGGCGACCGCCTCGGCGATGCCGCGCAGCGGCGGCACCTGGTCGCCGAACTTGGCGGGATACCAGGTGTGCACGGCGGCCTGGTTCTTGGCTTCCCAGGGCGGCTCCGGCCAGGCTTCCCGCAATCGAGCGGTGGCCCGGTCGTCGTTGTCCCGGCTCAGATCCAGCGGATCGAAGAACACGACGTCGACGTCGCGTACCGCCTGCGGGTCGAAGCCGTCGCCGTACCGCTGGCCCCAGACCAGATCACGCAGGACCCCGGCGCCGATCCACGCGTCCGGCAGCCCCGATTTCCGTACGACGTCGAGGGCGCTCACCAGCCATGGACTGGCTCGGACCAGGTCCCGCAACATCGCTTCGCGCACACCTCCACCCTAGGTTCCCGGCCGACGGCGCCACTTGAGACCGGACGGGCGGAGCGCACTCGGGCAGTGCCGAGGGTTGTGGACGTCATGGACGATCGCGCCGGCACGATCTACGAACAATGCCGCGTGCAGGATCCGCGCAGCACTGACCGTACGGTGCCGTAGTTGTCGGATGTCTACACCCCGCGCCCGCGTACCTCGTCGCTGGCGAAGGCGAGCCGGCGTGCGAGGTAGTCGCCGAGCGACGTGGCCTCCGGCACGTCCGGGTCGCCGGTACGGCCGGCGGGGGCGTATCGGGTGTGCCGCAGCTCCGCCACGAACTCGGACACCGGCGCGCCGGCGTGTAGCCCGGTGGTGATCGCGGTCGACAGGGCGTCGGTCAGTCCGGCCAGGGTGGAGCCGTGCTTGTCGACGCGCAGCTCGACGTGGGCGAGCAGGTCAGCCGCGGCGGCCGTGACGAGGCGACCGGGGATGCCGTCCAGGACGAACTCGGTCGTGGTGCCCGCCGTCTGACGAGGCGCCGGAATCCGGGTTCGTCCAAGTTCCGCCATCGTCGGATGCTCCTTCACGTCCGCGCCTCGCCCGGTCTTGGCGAGGACCTCGACACGGTAGGCAGCCGGACGGGTCGACGCCAGCGCGACACGGCATCCATTCGCACAGGTGAACGAACGTGAGGTCAGGGAGACGAGCGGCAGCCCGGGGAGGCGCCTGCGGGGCGTGCCGCACCTGCTCGGCCGAGCCCGGTGCGGAAAGGCCGGATGTCGCGACGCACTCGCGGCCCGCGTCGGCCGGCCGTTGCTGTGTGGTCGTGTGCCGTACACCCGGCGTTCATGTTCGGTTCTGACGGAGTTCAAAGGCTGTTCCGAGGTTCGGCTGCTTTTGTCTTGTTCGCTCCCTGCCGTTACGAGATGGGCTTCGAGTATGCGATTGACCTTCCGACGCCGTGCCGTGCCGCCGGATCGCACCGCCGAAACCGTACCCCCGGACCCCGACCATCCGCCGTCGTCAACCGAAGGGAGTCGGGAACGCGGTGACGACGGCGGTCATGCGCTGCGGAGACCGAGCAAGCTGCACGCGTTCAACCGCTACGAGATCAAGTACCTGATGCCCAGTACCGCGGTGTCGGCGCTGCGTACGGAACTCGCCGGACGCCTCGACTTCGACAGGAACGGCGTCAGCGGCAGTTACGGCGTCTGGAGTGTCTATTACGACACCCGCGATCTGAGATTCTACTGGGAAAAGATCGAGGGGTTGAAGTTCCGCCGCAAGCTGCGGATACGCCATTACGGCGACCGCTCCTCAGTCGACGACGACACCCCCGTGTACGTCGAGATCAAGCAGCGGGTCAACCGGGTCACCCAGAAGCGCCGGATTGCGCTGCCCTATCACCTGGCCCGGGATCTGTGCGATCGCCGAGTCATGGTCGAGCACGACCCGTCGCAACGGGCGTTTCTGGAAGAGGTATTGGAGCTGGCCTCCGGGCTGGACCTGCGCCCGGTCGCGATGACCGGCTACCAGCGCGAGGCGTTCATCGGACGCGACGCCGACGCCGGCCTGCGCGTCACCGTCGATCAGCGGATCCGCGGCCGGGACCGCGACTTCCACCTCGGCGCGGACGCCGAGAACCGGCTCATCGTCCCGGCCCGGCTCGCCGTGATGGAGTTCAAGGCCAACGAACGCGTCCCGTACTGGCTCACCGATCTCGCCGCCGAACTCAACATGTCGGTCGTGCGCATCTCCAAGTACTGCCAGGGCGTCGAGGCATTCGGCCGCGCGCCCCGATCGATCTTCCACGTTCCCGACGACCACCCCGCCGGTGCCCCGGTACCGGCTTTCTCCGAAAGGGAGGCCTGACCCATGCCGTTCGAAGTCCAGGATTTGTCCGGCACGTTCAGCGTCGGTGACATCGCCATCGCGCTGTCACTGTCGTTCGTGCTCAGCGCGATGATCGGCTGGGTCTACCGGTTCACCCACCGCAACGTTTCGTACAGCCAGTCCTATGTGCAGACCCTCGTCATCCTGGGCATGCTCATCGCACTGATCATGCTGGTGGTCGGGTCGAACATCGCCCGCGCCTTCGCCCTGGTGGGCGCGTTGTCGGTGGTGCGGTTCCGTAACGCCATCAAGGAGACCCGCGACGTCGGGTTCATCTTTCTCGTCATGGGCATCGGCATGGCCGCCGGTACCAGGTTCTACACCCTCGCGGTCGTCGCCGCCGTCGCGATCAGCCTGATCATCATGGTGATGTACCGATTCAACTGGTTCGCCGCCAGCATCCAGCGGCAGGTCGTCAAGGTCCAGGTCCCGCCGGACGGCAACTACACCGAACACATCCAGGACGTGCTCATCGCGCACACCAGCGAGTTCGAGCTCGTCAGCATCGAGTCGATCCGCGGCGGCACCCTGACCGAGATGATGTACACCGTCCGGCTCAAGAAGGGCCACGAGCCCGGCCAGTTGGTCGCCGCGCTCGGTGAGCGCACCGGCGGCCAGCGGGTCACGGTACTGACCGGCTACGACCAGACGGACCTGTGATGCCACCAGCCAGTTCGCTGCGGCGCAGACTGCTGCACCGTGTTCCATTGCGGGTGCGCCACTACTGGAAGCTGCTGGTCACCTGCGGGGTGTTCCTCGTCGTCTGCTCGGTGCTGTTCAGCACCGTCCGGGTCGCGCCGCTGGTCACCAGCGCCAGCGACGGCCACGCCGACCGGGTCACCCAGAACATCACCGGAGCCGTCGAACTCTTCGACGCGAGCGTGGCGCACCGCATCACCATCACCTTCCGCGACAGCGACTACCAGCGGCTGCTCGACGAGTTCTGGCAGGATGGCGAGAAGGGCTTCCTCGAAGCGGACCTCGCCATCGACGGCACCGACGTTCCCAGCGTCGGTATCCGCCTGAAAGGCAACTCCACCCTGGCCGGACTCACCCGCAACGGCCAAGCCCGGTCCGGCGGATTCGGCCAGGGCCGCCCCCCGGGTGCCGGCCAGGCACCGCCGAACGGCAACGGCCCCGTCGGCGGCTTCCCGGGCCGTGGCGCTCCGGACGCCGCCGAACCAGGCGCACCGGGAGGCAACCCGCCGGGCGGGGGCGCCCAACGCGGTGATGCGCCGGGCGGCGGCGGACCGGCCAGCGGGTTCGGCCGGGCCTCGCTCAAGGCCGAAGAGCCCGAAACGCTGCCGTGGCTGATCCGCTTCGACGAGTTCGTCGACGGCCGCCGATACCAGGGCCACCGCGAGGTCGCCGTGCGGGTCGCCGGCATGGGTGGCGGCGCCACGGTACTCAACGAGGCCGTGTCGCTCAACGTGCTGGCCGCAGCCGGGCTGACCGCCCAGCGTTACACGTACGCCAGCTTCACCGTCAACGACCGCCCCACCACCGCCCGGCTCGTCGTCGAGCACCCCGACGAAGGCTTCGCTGACACGCTGGGCGGCTCCGGCGTCCTCTACAAGAGCCTCGCCACCAGCCAGTTCACCGACCAGGGCGATGACCCCACCAGCTACGCCGACGACTTCAAACAGATCACCATGAAGGGCAGCCAGGACCTCCAGCCTGTCATCAACCTCATCAGGTGGGTCAACACCAGCAGCGACGCCGACTTCGACCGCCACCTCGCCGATCGCGTCGACGTGCCGGCCTTCGCCCGTTACCTGGCCGCGCAGAACCTGCTGCTCAACTTCGACGACATGGCCGGCCCTGGCCGCAACTACTACCTCTGGTACGACCTGAGCGCGAAGAAATTCACCGTCGTCGGCTGGGACTACAACCTCACCTTTGCCGGAAGCGCCACTCAAGGCCCCCACGACACAACCATCATGGGCGGCCCTTTCCCTCAGAACGGTCAGGCACCACCGCAGGGCTTGCAACCACCGGCCGGCATGCAACTACCCGACGGCATGCAACTGCCCGACGGGATGCAACCACCCGACCGCATGCAGCGGCCCGGTGGTGACACCGCCGGTGGGCAGGGCAGGCCAGGAGGCTTCGGCGGGATGGGCGGCAACAAGCTCAAGGAGCGTTTCCTGGCCAGCGCCGCGTTCAAGACGGTGTACGAGGACGCCTACCGCGATCTGTACGGCAGGTTCTACGCCAGCGCCACGGCCCTGAACACCCTCGACAGCATCACCAAGATGCTGTCCACGGTGGACGGTTACGACCAGACGAAAACCGCTGCCGACGTCGAACAACTGCGAACCCTCATCCGGCAACGTACCGAACATCTCGCCACCAACAGCGTCATCACCAGCACGTAAACCGTACGCAGGCGACGAGGTTCCCAGACACTGCGGCCGGCGGTGTGAAATGGTTCGTGCACCGCCGGCCGCAGCCCGTGAAACCGGCACCAGTCGATCGCCGACACCGGTTCACCTGCCAAGCGAACTACATCCGCGAGCAGGTCGAACGCCAATAGGCCCCGGATGTACCCGACGGCAAGCGGGGCCAGAATCGGGTCCACGACAAGTGGATCAAGAGGCGCGGGCAAGCCACGGCCGGCCCGGTGTCGACGCGCTCCCCGACGTGGGGGAGTACGCCGGTTACCGGCCGCGCCGACCGGTGTAGGAGTGGGCCGCCAGGGACTCGAACCCTGAACCTATGGATTAAAAGTCCACAGCTCTGCCATTGAGCTAGCGGCCCGCCGAGGCAAGGCTACCCGAGCCCGTGCCGGCTCGGCGCACGGCTTTCCCGGTGCACCTCGACCACCGACCCGGCGTACCGCCGGCCCGCCCGACAGGGGCAGGCCGGCGGCCAGGCTCCGGGGTCAGCGGCGGCGGCCGGAGGCGCCGGACGTGATCGAGACGCCGATCGCGGCGAAGCCGACCTGTAGGGCCAACTCGATCCAGTCGATGCCACGGGTGTCGGCGACGCCGAGGACGCTGGCGACGAGGGTGCCGAGCAGCGCGGCGACTATGCCGATGAGCAGGGTGAGCCAGATCGAGATGTTCTGCTTGCCGGGCACGACCAGCCGGCCCAACGCGCCGATGATCAGACCGATGATGATCGCGGTGAAGATGCCGGTGACTTCCACGAGCCGTCCCTTCCCAGGCCAGTTATCTCCTTCCAGCGTTGCCCAGGCGCGCAAGCGGGCCAAACCCCTACCGTCGCCGATGTCACCCACTTGCGTTGGGTGACGAGCCCTGATCGGGCGGGGTTGGTGCCCGCCGCAACGGGTACGGCACCTGCCATGCGCATCGTGATCGTGGGGGCCACCGGAAACGTGGGCACGGCCGTGTTGCGCCGGCTGCGGCGGGAGTCGGGGGCGGAACTGGTCGGGGTGGCCCGCCGGCTGCCCGCAGCGGACGCGGGTGAGCCGTACGACCGGGTGGCGTGGCACTCCTGCGATGTCGGCGGTCCGGGGGCGGCCGAGCGGTTGGCCGCGATCTTCGCCGGGGCGCGGGCGGTGGTGCACCTGGCCTGGCAGATCCAGCCCAGCCACGACCGGCGCACCCAGCGCCGGACCAACGTCGGCGGCAGCCGGGCGGTGCTCGACGCGGCCGTCCGGGCCGGCGTACCCGCACTGGTGTACGCCTCGTCGGTCGGCGCGTACGCGCCCGGGCCGAAGGACCATCCGGTCAGCGAGCGCTGGCCGGCGACCGGGGTGGCCGGGTCGTCGTACAGCCAGGACAAGGCGGAGGTGGAGGCGTTGCTCGACACGGTCGAGCGGGAGCATCCGGAGCTGCGGGTGGTCCGGCTTCGGCCGGGGCTGATCTTCCAGCGCGACGCGGGTACCGAGATCAGCCGCTACTTCCTCGGCCCCCTGGTGCCGGTGCGGTTGCTCCGGTACGGCCGCATCCCGCTCGTACCCGCGAACCGCCGCCTCCGGTTGCAGGCGGTGCACGCCGACGACGTCGCCGACGCGTACGCGAAGGTGGTTCTGGGTGAGGCGCGTGGTGCCTTCAACGTGGCCGCGGACCCGGTGCTCTCCCCGGAGCTGGTGGCCCGGCACTTCCACGGCTGGACGGTGCCGGTGGCCGCCCCGGTGCTGCGCGCGGCGGCGGCGTTGACCTGGGCGGCGCGGCTGCAACCGGTCGACGTCGGCTGGGTCGATCTGGCGCTGAACGCGCCGCTGATGTCCAGTGGGCGCGCCGAGACCGAGCTGGGCTGGACCCCGGGGGTCGACTCGGTCAGCGCGCTCCGGGAACTCCTCGCCGGCATGGCCGCGCTCACCGGCACCGCCTCCCCGCCGCTGTCGGCGGATCCCAGGCTTCCCGGCCGTCCCGCCGCGCTGCTCCGATCCGGCCTCCCCGGTCGGGGCGATCCCTACTGACCGCCGCCCTCCTGTGTTGATCAAGGGGTTTCCGCCCGAGCCGATCGTCCTGGAGACGCAAACCCTAGATCAAAGCCGACCCGGCGCGGGGCGGCGAGGTCAGGTCAGGGTGGAGGCGGTCACCGTGGGTGGGCGGGCGCCGAGGAAGAAGATGCCGGGAAAGCCCCGGGTCTCGAAGCCCTGGCTGGGGTTGCGGCGCAGGGTCGAGCGCTCGATCCGCAGGGTGCCGGTCCGGTTGTTGCTGACGAAGAAGATCGCCCCGCCGCCCTCGTTGGCGCGGTTGCCCTCGATGACGCTGCCGGCGATCCGGACGGTGAACTCGTTGCCGTCGCAGTAGATCGCGCCGCCGCTGCCGCCGCCGGAGGTGCCGCCCCGGGCCGGGTTGGCGCCCGTGCCGACCGCCCGGTTGTCGCGGAAGACGCTGTTCAGCACGGTCCAGGAGACGCCGATGCTGCTCGTCGCCGCGCCGTTGGCGCAGACCCCGCCGGTGAAGGTGCTGCTCACCACGTACACGGGCTTGTTCTCGTACTGGCTGAGCACCCGGAGGGCGGCTCCGCCCAGGTCCGGCCCGGTCCGGTCGCAACGGTTGTCGACGAAGCGCGAGTTGACCACCTTGAACCGGCCGCCCCGTACGAAGATCGCGCCGCCACCGCCGCCCTCGGTGCGGTCGCCCGTCGAGTTGCCGTCGGCGAAGGTCAGGTTCTGCACGGTGAGCTGCGGGTGGTCCTGGTTCTGGCAGTGCGAGGTGGTCCAACCCTGGGCCTGGTCGCAGGTGTTCATGTAGAGGATCCGGCGCTGGCCGCCGCCGCTCAGGGTGACCTTGCCGCCGCCGTCCAGCACGATCCGCGGCCCGTGCGAGTTGACCACCTTCGCGGTGGCCTTCATCCGGATGGTCACCGGCGCCGGGCCGCAGTCGAAGGTGATGATCCCGCCCGCCGCGACGGCCTTCACCACCGCCTCGGAGGTGCAGCTCGCCGCGGTCCCGGTGCCGACCGTACGGGTCGGGTGCGAGGTGTCCACGGCCCGCGCCTCGGCCGGCACGGCGGCACCGCCGGTCGGGTTGCCGGCCCGGAACGGGGACGCCGACGGTGTGGCGCTCGGCTGCGCGACGCCGAGACCGGCCCGCGCGGCCGGGCCGGCCGTCGGGGTGACCACCGGGGCGGCGGCGGGTCCGGTGGCGCCGACCGGTGCGGCGCGGGAGCCGACCGGGTCGGCCGAGCCGCAGGCGGGCAGCGTGGCGGCACCCACCGCGAGAATGAACAGGACGACGAGCGACTTCAGACGCACCGCCCGATGCTAGGAGCCGCCGGCTCCCCCGCACGACCTCCCGCCGCATCCTTAACCCGCCGCTAAGTCGCCGCCTCGGGGCGACGAGGGGGCGGTTCGCCGAAAGTGCTGCTCCCGGGTGCCCGGAGCCCGCAGTTTCGGCGAAACTGCGGGGCATCGACCCCGGGGCGCGGGAGCGGGCACCGACCCTGGGGCGCGGGCGGCGCGGGGGCGGGCGTGGTGCGGGTCAGAAGTCGGCGAAGAGGTAGGGGAGCGCGCGGGGGAAGAGGCGGCGTAGTTCGGTGGCGGCGTCCGCCGGGACCTCGCCGAGCCCCCGGATGGCGACCTCCGCCGGGTCCAGCACCCCGTACGCCAGGCCGGAGAGCCCGGCGGCGGTGAGCGTCGCGGTCGGGACGGTGCCCGCGCCGGCGGAGTCGCCGGGCAGCACCTCCAGCCGGCCGGTGGCGCCGTCGAGCAGGTGGGTGCCGGCGAGCCACCGGTCACCGACCAGCTCGACGTTGACCCGGCCGGCCCCGGCCGGCAGCCCGGCGAGCGCGTCCAGGCTGAGCAGCCGGGCCATCGGGGCGGGCGACCCGGGCCGGGACACCCGCGCCTCGACGTGCACCGCGAGGTCGGTCAGCCACAGCTCGGGCAGCTCGTCGGCGGGCAGGTGGACGCGGATCCGATCCACCTGGTCGACGTGGCGGGCGAAGAACTGGAGCAGCGCCGCCCGGGCGTACGGGTCGCCGGCGAGCAGGTCGTCGGCGATCAGCTCGCCGCCGTGGTCGTCGATGCGGTAGGTGACCGCGCCGACGGTCTCGCCGTCGCGTACGGCGGTGAGCAGCCAACGGTCGTCCCGGTCGCGCAGCCCGACCGCCCGGAAGTCGGGGAAGACCGCGAACCCGTGCCGCTCGTGCAGGCAGCGTTCGGTGTACGCGCGCCACGTCTCGTAGCCGGCGCCGATCCGTTTCCAGACCACCTCGCCGGGTAGCTCGGCGCGGAGCAGCGGGGCCAGGTCGGCCGGGGAGAAGACGGCGGTACGCCGGCGGGGCAGCCCGACATAGCCGAAGCGCTCGTAGAACGAGGCGCGGAACGGGTAGAGCGCGGTCAGCGTATGCCCCTCGGCCCGCATCTCGTCGAGGAGCTGGTGCAGCAGCGCCCGGACGTGGCCGCGCCGGCGGGCCAGCGGGTGGGTCGCCACCCCGGCCACGCCGGCCATCGGCAGGACGCGACCACGTAGGTTCTGCCGCATCGGGACCGCCGAGACGGCGGCTGCCGTGACCCCGTCCTCCTCCACGACCAGCGTCCGGTTGCCCGCGTTGTACGGCAGGTACTCGCGGAACTGGTCGATCCGGGACGCGACCATCGGCGACGCCTCGAACGCGTACGCCTGGAGCGGGAAGCTGTGGGTGAGGCGTTCCTCGGCGGCCAACCGGCGGATGATCATCTGCCCATCCCAACCCGGCGGGGCGAGCGGCGCAACCGGAATGGCCGGTCAGGTCACCGGCAGGTGCCGTACGTGCCGACGCCGGCGCAGCCGGGCGGTGGACACCCCAGCCACCGCGAGGACCAGCACGGCGGTCACCGCCACCGCGTGCAGCAGCCCCCGGGCCAGGTAGCCGTCGTCGGTGTGGTCGACCGCCCAGGTGGCGATCTCCCGGCTCGACCAGAACGGGGTGAGCCGGGCGCCCGAACCGGCCGGGTCGATCAGCATCTGCACCGCCACCACGGTGAGCAGCAGCAGGGTTCCCTCCAGCTCGCGCGGCAGCACCGCGCCGATCAGCATGCCAAACGGCGCGGCCACGGCGACGGCGCAGAGCATCGCCGCCGCCACCCCGCCGTACCGGAGGTCGGAGCCGTCGACGGCGACGAGCGCGAAGAAGGGTACGGCGATGGCGACGCCCAGCGCCCAGAGGCCGAGCATCCGCCCGAGGTAGAGGTGGTGCGGCCGGTAGCCGGCGAGGCGCAGCCGGGGCTCCAACTCGCGGGCCGCCCCGGTGGCGAAGAGCGCCGCGGTGCTCACCGCCCAGCTGATCCCGAGCAGCAACGCGCGTACGGACTGCCCGATGTAGGAGCCGCGCCGGATGAGGTAGAAGGCGAGCGGCATGAGCAGGAGCAGCAGGAGTACGCCCCGGCGGCGGATCAGCTCCCGCAGGGTCATCTCGGCGACGGTCATCAGCCGGTTCACGGACGGCCTCCCGGTGTGGCGGGGGTGAGGTCGAGGACCAGGTCGACCCGGTCGAGTTGGTTGAGCAGGTGGGTCACCACGACGATCGCCCGGCCCTCGTCCCGCAACCGTAGGAGCTGGTCCCAGAAGTTGACGTAGGTGCCCCGGTCGAAGCCCTGGTAGGGCTCGTCCAGCAGCAGCACGTCCGGCTCGGTCAGGGTGGACAGGGTGAGGTTGAGCTTCTGCCGGGTGCCGCCGGAGAGTCGCCGGGCGAGCACCGCCTGGTCGGACTCCCAGCCGAGTTGGCGGGCCGCGACCCGCCCGGCTCGGCGCGCGGTGGCCCGGCCCATGCCCCGGCCGGCCCCGACCAGCACGAAGTGCTCGTCCGGCAGGAGGAAGTCGTCGGTGCCGCCCTGCTGCGGGCAGTAGCCCAACCGGCCGGACACGGTCACCTGCCCGCCGTCCGGGGACTCCACGCCGGCGCAGATCCGCAGGAAGGTGCTCTTGCCGCAGCCGTTGGCCCCGACGATCGCCGCGATCTGTCCGGCCCGGACGGTCAGCCCGGCGTCGTGCAGCACGGTCCGCCGGCCGTAGCGCTTGGTGATGCCCTCAGCGTGCAGCCGGACCGGCCCGGGGCGGGGCGCCGGGCGGGTGCCGACGCTCTCGGCGATCGCGGCGGCGTACCGGTCCGGCGTGCCGAACACCGTCCACGGGTCGCCGCCGCCGTCCCGCAGGTGGGTGGCGGCCTCGGCGACCACGTGCCGGACGTCCTCGGTCGCCACCCGGCGCCGGTGCAGCTCGGCCCCGAACGCGTGCAGCCACTGGTCGGCGTTCACCCGTCGACTCCTCCCGTCACGATGGCGGTCACCGGCGTCACGAACGCCACCCAGTCGTGCCCGCCCCGGCTCAGGGCGGCGCGTCCGTGGTCGGTGATCCGGTAGTACTTGCGGGCCGGGCCGCTGGCTCCCTCGTGCCACTGCGCGGTGACCAGGCCGGCGCGTTGCAGCCGCAGCAGCACCGGGTAGAGGGTGCCGCCCTGGATCGGGCCGATGCCGGCCGCGTCGAGCGACTGGGCCAGCTCGTAGCCGTACGACTCGCGGTCGCGCAACAGGCCGAGGACGCAGAGGTCGAGCACTCCGCGTAACCACTGACCCCGCCGCTCGATCTCCACGGCCGGAAGAGTAGCGGCACTATCTAGATGGCACAACTATCTAGTCGGGCGGAGGCCGCCCGTGCTGCGACGGGCGGCCGGTTCAGGCGGCGGTGACGTCGGACACCACGACGGTGACGTTGTCCGGCGCGCCGGCCTGGTGGGCGAGCTTGACCAGCTGCTCGCCGCACTGCTGCCGATCGGGGTACGCCGCGAGCGTCGTGGCGATGGGGGGATCCTCCACGTAGTCGGACAGGCCGTCGCTGCACAGCAGCAGCCGGTCGCCGGGGACGAGGGTGAGCACCCCGATGGCCGGGGGCGTGTCCGAGCCCTGCACGGCGCGGGTGACCAGGGAGCGCTGCGGGTGGTGCCGCGCCTGGTCGGGGGAGAGCGCGCCCTGGTCGACCAGCGCCTGCACGAAGGTGTCGTCCCGGGTGAGCTGGGTCAGCTCGCCGTCGCGCAGCAGGTAGCAGCGGGAGTCGCCGACCTGGGCGAGGACCAGGGTGTCGCCGGCGAGCAGGCCGGCGGTCAGCGTCGTACCCATGCCGTCGCGGGCCGGGTCCACCGTGATGGCCGCCCGGATGCGCTGGTTGGCGGTGCTCACCACGGCGCGCAGCGCGTCGGCGGCCTCGTCGGGGACGTTCGGCGGGGTCAGCTCGTCGAGGATCCGGATGACGATCTCGCTCGCCACCTCGCCGGCGGGCAGCCCGCCCATCCCGTCGGCCACCGCCACCAGGCGGTCACCGGCGAGAGCGGAGTCCTCGTTGTTGGTCCGGACGAGGCCGACGTCGTTGCGGATGGACGAGCGGAGGATCAGCGTCATGGGTCAAGCTTGCCAAGAACACCCGCTCCGCGTCTCTACCGAGGTGCCGGGTCCGCTGAAAGAACTGCTGCCGTCTTTCATCCCGCGGACCTTTCGTCCACAGTGGCCGGTGTCGACCGGGCCCGGCGACGCGGGTACCGCAGCAGCAGGCTGGCGTGCACCTCCTCGTCGCCGACCGCGGCGTAGCTGTGCGGCACGTCGGAGGTCCAGCGCAGGTGGCCGCCGGCCGCGGCGGTCAGCGGGGCGTCCACCGGCCCGGCCCGCAGTACGCCGGCGAAGACGGTTATGTGCTCGGTCACCCCGGGTTGGTGCGCGGGGGAGAGCTGGCCGGGCCCGGGGATGACCCGCATCCGGTAGAGCTCGTAGGTCGCGTCAGCCTCGGTGAAGACCTCCAACAGGGTGGCGCTGACCGCCGCGCCGCTGACCGTGGGCGTCGCCGCCGCTTCGGAGAGCACGGCGGTGAGCGGTACGCCGAGCTGCGCGGTGACCGCGTACAGGGTTTCCAGGGTCGGGTTGCGGGTGCCGTTCTCCAGCCCGGAGAGGGTGGCCTTCCCGATGCCCGCGAGCCGGGCCAGCGTGGAGAGGGACATGCCGCGTTCCTCGCGGAGGGCGCGGACCTGGCGTCCGACCGCCCCGGCGCCCGTGTCGGGCGTCCGGTCCCGGTCTGGTGGAGCTGCTGCCATCCGGCTATGGTGCTACACCGTGCCGTTCCGTAAACGGAACGACACCGCCGCCGGAGCGGCGGCGTGGAGGGCAACCCACGGGAGGATGGCGTGACCGGTCGGCTCCAACCCGTGCTGGCCGGGGTCGTGACGGCCCTCGTCGGCTTCGCCAGCTCGTTCACGGTAGTGCTCGCCGGGCTGCGGGCCGTGGGTGCCGACCAGGCACAGGCGGCCTCCGGCCTGCTCGCGCTCTGTGTCGCCACCGGCTGCTGTGCGGTCTGGCTGGGGCTGCGCCACCGGCTGCCGCTGGCGATCGCCTGGTCCACCCCGGGCGCGGCCCTGCTGGTCGCCACCGGCCCCGTGCCCGGCGGCTGGCCGGCGGCCGTCGGCGCGTTCCTGCTCACCGGCCTGCTGATCGCCGCCGCCGGACTGATCCCGGCGCTCGGCCGGGCGGTCGCCGCGATCCCCGGCCCGATCGCCAGCGCCATGCTCGCCGGGGTGCTGCTGCCACTGTGCACCGCGCCGGTCCGGGCCCTGGTCGAGGTGCCCCGGCTGGCCGGGCCGGTGGTGCTCGCCTGGCTGGTGCTGCACCGGTTCGCCCGTCGCTGGGCGGTGCCGGGCGCGCTGGCCGTGGCGGCGGTGGCGATCGCGCTGACCACGTCCGGGCCGGTCCGGGCGCACCTCGCCCCGACCGTCGCGCTGACCGCGCCGACCTGGACACTGCCCGCGGTGGTCGGGCTCGCGCTGCCGCTGTTCCTGGTCACCATGGCCGCGCAGAACGTGCCCGGGACGGCCGTCCTCGCCGGCTACGGCTACCGGGCCCCGCTGGGCTCCGCGCTCCGGGTGACCGGGCTCGCCACCGCGCTCGGCGCCCCGGCCGGCGGGCACGCGGTGAACCTGGCCGCGATCACCGCCGCCCTGGCTGCCGGCCCGGACGCCCACCCCGATCCGGACCGGCGCTGGATCGCCTCGGTGACCGCCGGGATCGGCATGGCGCTGCTCGGGCTGGGCGCCGGCGTGGCGACCGCCCTGGTGCTGCTCTCGCCGCCGGTCCTGGTCGAGGCGGTGGCCGGGCTCGCGCTGCTCGGCGCGCTGGCCGGCGCGGTCTCGGCGGCCGTCGCCGAGCCGGACGCCCGCGAGGCGGCGGTGGTCACCTTCGTGGTCACCGCCTCCGGGGTGAGCCTGCTCGGGGTGGGCGGCGCGTTCTGGGGTCTCGTCGCCGGCTGGCTGATGCTTCTGCTCTTCCGTCACCGGAAAACCGACCGGCCGACACCGCCCGCGGCGGACGGGTCGACACCGCCGGTGGCGGACCGTCCGGCGTCCGGGCCGGTCACCGCGACGCGGGCCGGCTGATCAGGGCGTCGCCTGGGCCTCGGCGTTCCGGCCGGCGATACGCCCGGTCACTCCGCCGCGGGCAGCTCCGCGGCCGGCACGTCGAGGCGTACGCCCTGGTCGGTGACGGCGGCGATCTGGTCGGCCGGTACGTAGACCGCGCCGGTCCGGGCCAGTTCGGTGGAGACCTTCAGGTAGCCGGTGCGCAGCAGCCGGGCGGCCAGGTCGGCGGGGACGTCCGGTTCGTCGACCGCCGCCGACTCGATCAGCTCGTCCAGGCTGCCGCCCGGGTCGACCCCGGCGGGCGCCTGTACGGTCACCGCGTTCGGGTCGCCGCGCTGGACGAGATCCACGGTGCCGACCTCGACGCCGGCCGAGTCGAGCACCCGGGTGCCGGTGGTGACCCGGGAGATGGTCTTCTGCTGCTGGCTCATGCAGGCGCGGTTCCCGGGTCGGCCCGGCGCTAAACAGGCCGGCCCGGCGCTAGACGGGCGGGGTCCAGCCGCTCGGCGGGCGGGGTGAGAGTTCGCGCCAGGTGTCCGGTCCCTCCATCAGCGCCCGGATCGTGTCCTCCGCCTCCTCCACGCTGTCGTACTCGTAGAACCGGGAGATTCCCTCGGCGCCGCCGGCGCGCTGCTCGACGTGCCAGCGGTCGCCGTCCACCCGCAGGAAGACGTCCCGCCGGGCCAGCCGCCCCCATTTCCCGTTCCACCAGTGCCTGCGCTGCTCCATGACCGGGACTCTATCGAACATGTGTTCGACACACGTCGGCCCCCATGGGATTCCCACGGGGGCCGGGTGCAGGCGGTACGTCAGCGTGGGGCGGGCGGCTCCTGCCGGCGGCCCAGCACGTCGTCCAGCGCGCCCCGCTGGGCCGGCGTGGACTGGTTGCCGGCGAGCAGTGCGTCCCGGATCTCGGTGAGCAGCTTGATCTCCTCGCTGGGGGCCTTCGGCGGCGGCTCCTCGCCGCGCCTGCGCCGCTCGGCGAGCCTGTTCATCGGGTAGACGACGAGGAAGTAGAGCGCCGCCGCGGTGAGCAGGAAGGTGATCACCGCGTTGACGAAGGCGATCCAGTCGAACGAAATGCCCCGGAACTCGGGTGCGGTGCCCGCCAGCCCCTTGCTGCTGCCGGTGAGCAGCAGTACGAACACCCGGATCAGCGGATCCAGGAACGACTTGGTGAGCTGGGTGACCACGCCGGTGAACGCGGCGCCGATGACGACACCGACCGCCAGATCGACGACGTTGCCGCGCATGATGAAGTCTTTGAAGCCCTTGAGCATCCGCTCTCCCGTGCTGTCCGGTATCTCGACCGGGACAACCTATGCCCCGGAGGGGGGTTCCAGAAAAGCACCGGCCTCGATCGCCGCCCGCGCCGGATCGCCGTCCCGGATCGCCTCGACCAGCCGGCCGTGGTCGACGTACCGCTCGGGTTCCAGCGCGTCGCCCATCGCGTGGGCGACGGTGCTGCGCAGCGCGGCGCCGACCGACGCGTACAGCTCGGCCAGCATGCCGTTGTGCGCGGCGGCCACGACCGCGCTGTGCAGCGCGGCGTCCGCCTCGACGAACTCGTCCACCCGGCCGGACCGCCAGGCGACCTCCCGGGCGTCGAGCGCGGCGTCGAGCGCCGCCAGGTCCGCCGGGGTACGCCGCAGCGCGGCGAGCCGGGCCGCCTCCACCTCGAAGGCGCGGCGGACCTCGACCACCTCGGCCATCCGGTCGTCGGTGAGTCGGCGGGCCACCACCGGGGCCAGCTCGTCGGTCGACACCACGTACGTTCCGGAGCCCTGGCGGCACTCCAGCACCCCGGCGTGCACCAGCGCGCGGACCGCCTCCCGGACCGTGTTGCGCCCGACGCCGAGCGCGGCGACGAGCTGCGGCTCGGTGGGGATGCGCCCGCCCACCGGCCACTCGCCGCCGAGGATCCGGGCCCGGAGCTGTTCGATCGTCTGGCGTACCCGGTGGCCGCGCGGGGGCACGGCGACGGAGTCGAGGGCACGTGTCACGGGTTACAACTCCTCCCGAAATTCATCCCATGATTGTAGGTTGGAGGTCATGACCCCGCCAACCAGCTGCACCGACGCGCCCGCCGCCGACGGGAACACCCTGACCGCGGCGCCCGGCCCGGCCCCCACGGTGGCCGCGCCCGCGCGCCCGGTCACCCCGGCCACCGGCGGTGCGCTGGTGCTGGTCGGCATGCTGCTGGTCGCGCTCAACCTGCGCGCGGCGGTGACCAGTCTGGGTGCCCTGCTCGACGAGATCCGCACCGGGCTGGGCCTCTCGGGCACCATGGCCGGTCTCGTCACCACCCTGCCCACCATCGCCTTCGCCGGACTCGGCGCGCTCACCCCGGCGCTGGTCCGCCGCTGGCCGGCCGCCCGGGTGCTGGTGCTGGCGATGCTCGCCCTCGCCACCGGGCAGGTGCTCCGGGTGGTCACCGACTCGGCGACGGTCTTCGTGCTCACCAGCGCGCTCGCCCTGGCCGGCATCGCGATCGCGAACATCCTGCTGCCGATGCTGGTCAAGCAGCACTTCCCGCACCGCACCGGGCTGGTAACCGGGGCGTACACGATGTCGCTGACCATCGGTACGACGGTGGCCGCGGCCTCGGCGGTGCCGGTGGCGCACGCCTTCGGCTCCTGGCGGGCCGGGCTCGGCGTGTGGGCCGGGCTGGCCGCCGTGGCCGTACTCCCCTGGGTGCCGCTGGCGCTGCGCGCCCAGGCGGCGCGGCGGACGGCGAGCCCGGCGGTCGCCGCGGCCCCGACCCGGGTACGGCCGGCGCGGACCCGGCTCGGCTGGGCCATGGCCGTCTACTTCGGGGCACAGTCGCTCAGCGGGTACGCGATCATGGGCTGGCTGGCCCAGCTCTTCCGGGACGCCGGGTACGCGCCCGAGGCCGCCGGGCTGCTGCTCGCCGGGGTGACCGCGCTCGGCGTGCCGGTGGCGCTGGCGATGCCAACCCTGGCCGGTCGGCTGCCGACGCTGCGCCCGCTGGTGCTCTCGCTGACCGCCTTCTCCGCCGCCTCGTACCTCGGTCTGGCGGTCGCGCCGCACGGCCTCGCGCCGCTCTGGGTGCTGCTGCTGGCCCTCGGCCAGGGCGCGTTCCCGCTGATCCTGACCACCATCGGGCTGCGGGCCCGGACCGCCGACGGCACCGTCGCGCTGTCGGCGTTCGCGCAGAGCACCGGGTATCTCATCGCGGCGCTCGGTCCGCTGCTGGTCGGCATCCTCTACGAGGTGACCGGGGGCTGGACGGCACCGATCGGCTTCCTGCTGGCGGCTCTCGGCATGCAGACGGCGGCGGGTCTGGTGATCGCCCGCCCCCGCTACATCGAGGACGAGCACTGACGGACGACGGTCAGGACGAGGCCGGAGTCGGGTCGCCCGCGACCGCCTGCTCGACCGTCGGGTAGGTGTGCAGCACCTCGACGAGGCCGCTGACCTCCAGGATGCGGAGCACACCGCGTTGCGGGGCGGCCAGCCGGACCACGCCGCCGGCATCGTCGCAGCTGTTCTTGGCGCGGACGAACACCGACAGCCCGGTCGAGTCGCAGAACGACAGCTCCGCCAGGTCGAAGACGAGGCGGTTGCGCCCCTTGTCCAGCAGGTCCGTGATCTGGTCCTGAAGCTGCGGTGCCGTGGCCATGTCCAACTCGCCCGCGACCGACACGACGACGACGTCGCCGCGCTGTTCCGTGTGCACCGTAAGGGACATTCGCCGACCTCCCGTGTTCGGTGGAACGGTATCCCACAACGCGGGTGATACGCAGAACGAGAGCCGCCGCGGTGCCGCCGATCATTTTCTTGCCCTCTGACAAGGAGTGTGGCCCGCTCCGGTGATAGAGTCCGCCCGGCCGAGGTTCAGGGAGGTCACCATGGCGCTGGGCGTCGAACAGAGCGGTCGGCTCGCCCGACTGCTGACCGAGCAGGCCGACCGGCTGACCGAGCGCTGGACGGAACTCGTCACCGCCTCGCTGCGCGGCCGGCTCAGCCGGGCCGAACTGGCCGGGCAGGTTCGGGAGCTGCACCGCAGCATCGTCGACGCCGGGGAGAACGGGCTCACCGAGCTGGCCGACGAGCACGGTGGCGAGCTGCGCGCGGTGCTGGCCGAGCTGTCCGCGGGGCGGGCCCGGCAGGGCTTCAGCGCCACCGAGACCGCGATCAGCGTCTACGCGCTGAAGGACGCCCTGCTGGAGCTGATGGAGGAGAGCCAGGGCACCGAGACCCTCCGCGACTTCGTGGCCTTCTCCGCCCTGATCGACCAGATGGGGCTGTTCACCTTCGAGAGCTACGTCCGTGCCCGGGAGAGCCTCATCGCCGACCAGGCGGAGCAGCTTCTCGAGCTGTCCACCCCGGTGGTGAAGCTCTGGGAGGGCGTGGTCGCCGTCCCGCTGGTCGGCACGCTCGACTCGGCCCGCGCCCAGGTGGTGATGGAACGGCTGCTCCAGGCCCTGGTCGACACCGGCTCGCCGTACGCGATCATCGACATCACCGGTGTGCCGGCGGTGGACACCCAGGTCGCCCAGCACATCCTCAAGACCGTGGTGGCCGCCCGGCTGATGGGCGCGGACTGCATCATCTCCGGCATCCGGCCGCAGATCGCCCAGACCATCGTCGCGCTCGGCATCGAGTTCGGCGACATCGCCACCAAGGCGAGCCTGGCCGACGCGCTGCGCCACGTGCTGCGGCTGTCCGGCGTCGAGACCGCCACCCGCCGCCCGCGCCGGGAGTCCTGATGGAACGGGTGCCGATCCTCAAGATCGGTGACATCCTGCTGGTCTCCATCCAGGTCGACATGTCCGACCAGACGGCGATGCAGCTCCAGGAGGACCTCGCCGAGCGGATCGTCGCCACCGGCTGCCACGGCGTGATCATCGACATCACGGCGCTGGACATCGTCGACTCGTTCGTCGGCCGGATGCTCTCCACCATCGCGTCCATCTCCAAGGTGCTGGACGCCGAGACCGTGGTGGTCGGGATGCGTCCCGCCGTCGCCATCACCCTGGTCGAACTGGGGCTGTCGCTCAGCGGCATCCGCACCGCGTTGAACGTGGAGCGCGGCATGGAGCTGATCGCGGCGGCCCGCGCCGACGAGTGGGACGAGGCCGACGGCGACGAGGACGCCGAGACGACGGCCACGGCATGACCGCCGGCGTCGACCTGGGTGTGCCGGCGACCCAGGCGATCCGTAGCGACGAGGACGTGGTCCGGGTCCGGCAGCTCGTGCGTACCACCGCGGTAGCGGTCAGGCTCTCGCTGGTCGACCAGACCAAACTGGTCACCGCCGCCAGCGAGCTGGCCCGCAACACACTGATCTACGGCGGCGGGGGCACCGCCGAGGTGACCACGGTCGACGACGGCCGTCGACGCGGCGTACGCGTCGTCTTCGCCGACGACGGGCCGGGCATCCCCGACCTCGACCTCGCGTTCACCGACGGCTACACCACCGGCAGCGGGCTCGGCCTGGGGCTCAGCGGCGCCCGCCGGCTGGTCGACGACTTCGACATCCGGACCGCCGCGGGCGAGGGCACCCGGATCACCGTCACCAAGTGGTCCCGATGACCGCGGACGTGGTCTCCGACCACGGCCTCTGGTTCCGGGTGGAGAACGGCGGCACGACCAGCGGCGTACGCCGGGCGGCGGAGCGCCTCGGCCGGCAGCTGGAGCTCAGCGAGCGACGGATCGCCGACCTGGCCATCGTCACCGCCGAACTCGCCAGCAACCTGGCCAAGCACGCCCACGAGGGGACACTGCTGCTCCGGCCGGTACGCCGGGGCGGCCGGGCCGGAGTGGAAGCGGTGGCCGTCGACGCCGGCCCGGGCATGCCGGACCTCGCCCTCTCCTCGGTGGACGGGCACTCCACCACCGGCACGCTGGGGATCGGCCTCGGCGCGATCGTCCGGCAGGCGAGCTGGTTCGACGGATACTCGCTGCCCGGACGGGGCACCGTGCTGGCCGTACAGGTCTGGGACGGGCCGCCGCCGGAGCCGGACTGGGCCGCCGGGCTGACCCGGCCGATCACCGGCGAGCAGGTCAGCGGCGACGGGTACGCCGTCCGGGTCGTCGACGGCCGGCGGCAGGTGCTGGTCTGTGACGGCCTCGGGCACGGGCCGCTGGCCGCGATCGCCACCGAGGCGGCGGTCACCGCGTTCCGGGCCGCCCCGGCCGGGCCGCCGGCCACCGTGGTCCAGCACCTGCACCGCGCCATCTCGCACACCCGCGGCGCCGCGCTGGCCGTGGCCGAGCCGGACCCCGCGTCAGGCTTGCTCCGGTACGCCGGACTGGGCAACATCGCAGCCATGATCGTGGTGGCGGGCGAACGGCGGCGGGGCCTGGTCTCGCTGCCCGGCATCGCCGGTCACCAGCGTCCCGGGGTGCGGGAGTACGACTACCCCTTCCCGCCCGGGGCGACGCTGGTCATGCACAGCGACGGCGTGGTCGACCGCTGGGACCTGGCCGACCATCCCGGCCTCGCCCGGCGTTCGCCGCTGGTGGCCGCCGCGGTGCTGCTCGGCGAGGCCGGCATCCGCCGCGACGACGCCTGCGTCCTGGTCGCCCGGGCGCTGCCGTGACCGGGCCCACCGCGCCGGACCCCCTGCTCCAGCTCGCGCTGCGGGTGGAGCAGGACATCTTCCTGGTCCGGCAGCGCGGCCGGGAGGTCGCCGCCGCCGTCGGGCTGGAGCACCAGGACCAGGTACGCCTCGCCACCGCGCTCAGCGAGGTGGCCCGGGACCTGTTGCACACGGTCGACGGCGCGGACGTCACCTTCGCGGTCGACGTCGACGCCGCCACCGGCCGACCGGTGCTCCGGGTCGACCTGGCTCCGGCCCGTCCGTTGCCCGACGGCCGGTACGAACCTCAGTCCGGCGCGGTGGCCCGTCTGGTGGATGTGCTGGCCGTGGTGGCGGACGAGGGGGATACCGTCGTGAGGATGTCCCGACGTGTCCCGGCCCATGCGCCGGCGTTGCCGCCGGAGCGCCTCGCCCAACTCCGTGACGAGCTGGCCAGCAGTGCCCCGGGCACCGCCCTCGACGAGCTGGCCGCGCAGAACACGCAGCTCATCGCCGCCCTCGACGAGGTACGCAGCCACCGCGACGAGCTGGAGGTGCTCAACGCCGAACTCCAGGAGACCAACCGGGGCGTGATGGCGCTCTACAACCAGCTCACCGAGGAACTGGAGGCGACCAACCGGGGGGTGGTGGCCCTCTACGCCGAGCTGGACGAGAAGTCCGCCCAGCTCCGTGCGGCCAGCGAGTCGAAGAGCCGGTTCCTGGCCAACGTGAGTCACGAGCTGCGCGCCCCGGTCACCGCGATCATCGGGCTGGCCCGGCTGCTCGCCGACCCCGCCTCCGATCCGCTCACCGCCGAGCAGGCCCGGCAGGTCGGGCTGATCCGTTCCTCGGCCGGCGATCTGCTCTCCCTGGTCAACGAACTGCTCGACCTGGCCAAGGCCGAGTCGGGCCGGATCGAGCCGAACTGGGCGGAGGTGGACCTGCGGGCGGTCTTCGGGCAGCTCCGGGGCACGCTGCGGGCGCTGGCCACCCGGCCCGAGGTCGAGCTGGTGGTGGCGGAGCCGCCCGCCCCGGCCACCCTCCGCTCCGACGAGGTGCTGCTCGCCCAGGTGCTGCGCAACCTGCTGCACAACGGGCTCAAGTTCACCGAGCGGGGCGAGGTCCGGCTGCGGGCGGAACGGCGGGACGACTCGTGGCGGCTGTCGGTCTCCGACACCGGCGTCGGCATCCCGCCCGAGCTGCACGAGCGGGTGTTCGAGGAGTTCTACCAGGTGCCCGGGGCGACCCGGGTGGTCGGCACCGGCCTCGGCCTGCCGTACGCGCGCCGGCTGGTGAAGCTGCTCGGCGGGTCGCTGGAGCTGTCCAGCGAGCCCGGTCGGGGCAGCACCTTCACGGTGACCCTTCCCGAGGGCGGAGCGTGACGGTGGACGGCGGCGCGGCGACCGTACTGGTGGTCGACGACAGTCGTACCAAGCGGTATCTGCTGGTGAGCTGGCTGAACCGGGCCGGGTTCACGACCATCGAGGCGGAGAACGGCACCGAGGCGCTGGACCGGATGGCGGCCGGCCGGATCGACCTGGTGGTGCTCGACGTACGGCTGCCCGACATGAGCGGCTTCGAGGTCTGCGAGCGGATCAAGTCGGCGTACCCGGCCACTCCGGTGGTGCACGTCTCGGCGCACGCGGTGGACACGGTGGACCGGACCCAGGGGCTGACCCGGGGCGCGGACGCGTACCTGGCCGAGCCGATCGAGCCGGAGGAACTGGTCGCCACCGCCCACGCGGTGCTCCGCTACTACCAGGCCCGGCGCCGGGCCGAGCAGCTCGCCGAGCGGTTGGCCGCGCTGGCCGACGCCACCGTGCAGATGCACGCCGCGCCGAACTTCGGCCGGCTGTTGGAGGCGGCGGCGGCCGGCGCGGCGCGGATCTTCAAGAGCCCGGCGGCGGTGGTCGCGGAGACCTTCGACGGACACTGCCTGGCCGGGGTCGCCGCCGGGCCGGACGCGTCGCCGACGGTGGTGCCCTGGTCGGTCGACGACACGGGAGTGCCGATCGGCACCACGGTCCGGGTGGACGAACCGGGCAACTGGGATCTGGTCGGCTGGCCGGACGGGGACACCGTCACCGTGGCCGCCGCCCGGCTGCGCGAGGACCGGCCGCCGCTCTACGTGGCGGTGCCCACCGCCACCCAGACCGTGCGGACGCCGGTGCTGGTGCAGCTCGCCCAGGCCATCGCCTCGGCGGTGGAGGCCCAACGATCCTTCGACGAGGAGCACCGCATCGCGGTGACCCTCCAGCGCAGCCTGCTGCCCCGCCGGCTGCCCGAGGTCGCCGGCCTCGACCTGGCCGTCCGGTACGAGCCGGCGAGCGCCCGGACCGAGGTGGGTGGCGACTTCTACGAGCTGGTGATGCTCGACGGCCACCTGCTGATGGCGATCGGCGACGTGGCCGGGCACTCGCTGCACGCCGCCACCGTGATGGCCGAGCTGCGGCACGCGGTGCGGGCGTACGCGGTCGAGGGGCACCCGCCGGGGGTGATCCTGGACCGGGTCAACGAACTGATGCGTACCCTGCTGCCGAACGAGCTGGCCACGATCTGTGTGCTGCTGCTCGACCCGGGCAGCGGGCTGGTCCGGCTGGCCAGCGCGGGGCACCTGCCGGCGCTGCTCAGCGAGGCGGGACGGGTGCGGTACGTGCAGCAGATCGCTCCGCTGCTCGGGGTCCGCGCGCCCCGCCCGCCGGACCTGGAGTTCGTGCTGCCGGCCGGGGCGACGCTGGTTCTCTACACCGACGGCCTGATCGAGCGCCGGGACGCCACCATCGACGAGGGGATGGCGGCGTTGGGCGCGGTCGCCGTGCGGGTGGATGACGACCTCGACCGGTTCTGCCAGCGGCTGCTGGACGAGCTGGCGCCGCCGGAGATCAACGACGACGTCGCGGTGGTCGCCGTCCGGCGCCGCTGACCCGGCCGTCACCCGCCGTCCCGGTTGGCCAGCGAGCGGGCGTACGCGGCGGGGGAGACCCCGGCGACCGCGGTGAACGCGCGGACCAGGTGCGCCTGGTCCGCGTACCCGAGGTCGGCGGCGACCCGCGACCAGTCCACCGGCCCGGCGGCGGCCTGCTCGATGGCCTCCTGGAGCCGGTATCGCTGGATCACCCACTTGGGGCCGACCCCGACGTGGTCCAGGAAGAGCCGCTGGAGCCGCCGGGTCGAGACGGCGTGCCGCCGGGCGAAGTCGTCGACCCGCAGGATGCTCCGGTCGGCGCGGATCTCCTCGACCAGCGCGGTGGCCTCGGCGGCGAGCGGGTCCGGCACCGGCCCCCAAGCGGTGAGCAGGTCGTCCAACCGGCGGCACCGGTTGTCGTCGCTACCCGGGCAGACCGGCCCGACGGCGAACGGGTCGGCGGTTGCCGCGCCGGCGGGCGGTGGCCCGGCGGCCAGGGAACGGCGCTGCCCGGTCAGTTCGGCCACCGGCCGGCGCCAGAACGGGCGGAAGCCACCCGGGCGGAACTGCACCCCGGTGGCCCGGCCGACGCCGTGCAGCAGCGCCCAGTCGACCAGCCAGTGGTGCTCGACGTACGGGCGCAGCGCCGGGGCGGGCAGCCGACGGCGGAAGCGGACCTGCCGCCGCAGCCGGCCGGGGTCGAGGATGCCCCGGCTGTCCCGCCGCGGTTCGTGTCGCATTTTTTCAAGACCACCCTCATACGCTGGCCGTATGACCACGAAGACTAGTGAGCTGCTGGCCGTCGCCGCGCCCCGAACGGTGGCGGTGGTCCGGGGCATCTCCGACGACCAGCTCGACCTGCCCACCCCGTGCCCCGAGTACACGGTGCGCGGCCTGCTCAACCATCTTTTCGACGTGGTGGTCAACTTCCAGGAGTTGGCCCGCCGGGGAGAGGTCGACTGGTCGGGCAAGACCGACCACGTGACCGAGGGCTGGCGGGACCGGTTCGCGGCGGAGACCGTACGCCTGATCGAGGCGTGGTCGGATCCGGCGGCCCTGGCGGGCGTCTCGCCCGGCATGGGGCTGCCGCAGGAGACGGTCGGCGACATGGCCCTGGCCGACCTCACCGTGCACGGCTGGGACCTGGCCCGGGCCACCGGGCAGCCCGGCGTGCAGGCCGAGCCGGCGGTGCTGGCGGCGCTGCACGGATTCATGGACCGGATGGGGGAGACCGGCCAGCGGATGGGTGCCTTCGGTGAACCGGTGCCCATCGCGCCGGACGCCGCCGAGCTGGACCGTCTCCTCGGCCGGACCGGCCGGGATCCGGCCTGGACGCCCTGACACCTCGGCCCGCGTGGCGCCACGCCGCGCGGGCCGCTCTTGACACCGCTATTCGCTGAGTGAATAGTGGCGAGGTGTCCACTCAGCACGTCCTGCTCGGGTTGCTCGCCGGCGGTGCCCGGCACGGCTACGAGCTGAAGCGCGCCCACGACGAGCGGCTGCCCCAGGCCCGCCCGCTCGCCTTCGGGCAGGTCTACGCGACCCTTGGCCGGCTCCAGCGGGACGGCCTGGTGGTCCCGGCCGGCCAGGGGCGCGAGGGCGGCCCGGACCGCACGGCGTACGCGCTGACCGAGGAGGGACGGGTCGCGCTCGACCGGTGGCTCGCCACCGTCGAGCCACCCATGCCGCACGTGGCGAGCACCCTCTTCGCCAAGGTGGTGGTCGCGCTGGTGGTCGCCGACGCCGACCGAGCCCGGTCCTACCTCATCGCCCAGCGCCGGGCGCACACCGAGCGGCTCCGCGAACTGACCGCGCTGAAGGCCGCCCCCTCGGCCAGCCTCGACGACGTGATCGCGGCCGACTACGCCATCAACCATCTCGACGCCGACCTGCGGTGGCTGCACACCACCCTGGACCGGGTCGCCGACTGGCACCGGGAGGTGCACTCGTGACACATCTGGAGGCCCGCGGCATGGTCAAGGCGTACGGCAGGACGCCCGCCCTGCGCGGCGTGACGCTCGACGTGGCGGAGGGCGAGATCGTCGCCGTCACCGGGCCGAGCGGTTGCGGCAAGTCCACCCTGCTGCACTGCCTCGCCGGCATCCTGCGCCCCGACGCCGGGCAGGTCACCTGGCGGGGGGAGCGGATCGACACCTGGTCGGAGGCGGCCCGGTCCCGGTTGCGCCGCACCGAGTTCGGGGTGCTCTTCCAGTTCGGCCAGCTCGTCGCCGAGCTGACCGCGGCGGAGAACGTCGCCCTTCCGCTCCTGCTCGCCGGCACGGGGCGGCGAGAGGCGCGGGCGGCGGCGCTGACCTGGCTGGAGCGGCTGGGCGTGGCCGAGGTGGCCGACGTCCGGCCGGGCGAGATGTCCGGCGGGCAGCAGCAGCGCTGCGCCACCGCCCGGGCGTTGGTCACCGAGCCCCGGGTGCTCTTCGCCGACGAGCCGACCGGCGCGCTGGACACGCTCACCGGCGAGCAGGTGCTCACCCAACTGGTCCGGCTCGCCCGTGATCAGCACACCACCGTCGTGCTGATCACCCACGAGCCGCGCATCGCCGCGTACGCCGATCGCGAGGTGACGCTGCGCGACGGGGCGGTGGACCACTCGGGGCTGGGCCTGCACGCGCCGGTGCCGGGCGGCCCCCGGTGAGGCCGGCCGCGATGCTCCGGCTCGCGCTGGCCGGCACCCGCACCGACCTGGCCCGGGTGACGCTGACCGCGCTGAGCGCCGCGCTGGCCGCGCTGGCCGCCCTGGCCGCGCTGACCGTGCTGGCCATCCCGACGCCGCCGGCCACCGCCGACAACGGAAGCCGCTGGTCGCACCAGTACGCCAACCAGCTGCTGGTCGAGCCGGGGCTGCGCGGTGGCACCGCGTTCGCCCTTTTGCTGCTGGCCATCCCGGTGCTGGGGCTGGCCGGGCAGTGCGCCCGGCTCGGCGCCCCGTCCCGGGATCGGCGGCTGGCCGCGTTCCGCCTGGCCGGGGCGACCCCTGGCCAGGTCACCCGGGTCGCCATGGTGGAGACCGGGCTGGCGACCCTGCTCGGCACGCTGGCCGGCCTGGGCCTCTACCTGGCCGGCCACCGGCTGCTGCACCGACCCGACGAGCGCGGTCGGCTGCCGTTGCCCACCGACGTCTACCCGTCGACCGTCGCGGTGGCGGCGCTGGTGTTCGGCCTGCCGGTGGTCGCCGCGCTGGCCACCGCGCTGATGCTCCGCCGGGTGGCGACCACTCCGTTCGGTGTGGTCCGGAAGGTGCGGACCCGGGGTCCCTGGCCCTGGCCCGGCCTGCTGATCGTTGTGGGGCTGGCCGCCTTCGCCGCCTTCCGACCGGTGGGCGTCTGGTATGACCAGCGGCACAGCCAGCCGCCGCTCTGGCTGCTGCCGACGCTGCTGGTCGGCGGCGGGCTGGCTGCCATGATCGGCGTGGTCACCGGCACCGGCTGGATCTCGCACACCGCCGGTCGCCTGCTGCACCGGTACGCCCGGCGACCCGCCGCCCTGCTCGGCGCGCGGCGGCTGATGGCCGATCCGTGGGCGGGCAGCCGGACCTTCGCCGCGCTTCTCGCCGCGCTCATCTTCGGGGCCGGGGCCGCCGGGTACCGCGCCTACTTCACCGCGATGGCGGAACTCGGTGGCCGGACCGGAGCCGAACTGAGCACTTCGGACGACTTCTACCTCGGCACCATGGATCTGATCGACCTGGCGGTGTCGGTGTCGGTGGCGATCGCGGCCGGCGGGCTGCTGGTCGCCCTGGTGGAGGGGATCATTGCCCGCCGCCGCCAGTACGCGGCGCTGGTGGCGACCGGGGTGTCGCGCGGCGCGCTCGGGCGGTCCATCCTCTGGCAGTCGCTCGCGCCGGCGGTGCCCGCGATCGCCGTCGCCCTGGCCGTCGGTCTGCTGCTCGTCCGGGGCGCGCTCGGCGCACCGAGCAGTGGGAGCGTCTCGCGAGAAATCTGTGACGCGGGTGTCACCCTCTGCTCCGACCCGGCGACGGCCGCCAAATACACCCGCACGGAGTGGGTCCCGGAGACAACCGTGGTTCCGGACGTACCGGTGGAGCAGTTGGCGTGGCTCGCGGGCGGCGCCCTGGTCGCGGTGCTGGCCACCGTCGGCGTCGGCCTGCTCTTCCTGCGGTCCAGCACGGCGGTGGAGGAACTGCGGACGACCTGACCTGACGCGGCGGTGGGCTCAATGGCCGCCGAAGAGGCCGGCGGACCAGGAGACCGCCAGACCGATCACCACCGAGCAGCAGCAGACGAGCAGGGCGGCGGCGACCACCGCGAGGATCACCCAGGTCGGCCCGCGCCGGGCCGCCCCGGCCGGCTTCCCCTCCTCGGCCTCGCTCACCCGGGCAGTCTAGGCGCCCTGATGGTGATCTTGGTGAGCGCCGGGGCAGCGGACTGTCGCGACAGCGGGGCAGGATGGGGCGATGGAGCTGATCTCGATCGAGGACGTCCGCGCCGCCGCCGCCGACATCGTCGGAACCGTCGTGCGTACCCCGCTGCTGCCCGTGCCGTGGGACGACGAGCTGTGGGTCAAGCCGGAGAGTCTGCAACCGGTCGGATCGTTCAAGCTGCGCGGGGCGACCCACGCGGTGGCCCGGCTCGACCCGGCCGTCCGGTCCCGGGGCGTGGTGACCCACTCGTCGGGCAACCACGGGCAGGCCCTCGCGTACGCGGCCCAGGCGGCCGGCGTCCCCTGCACGGTGGTTGTCCCCGAGGGGGCGCCGCAGGTCAAGGTGGACCGGATCCGGGCGTTCGGCGCCGAGGTGGTGCTGGTCCCGCCGGCCCGCCGGCTGCCCGAGGCGGAGCGGGTCGCCGCCGAGACCGGGGCCACCCTGGTGCCGCCCTTCGACGACCCGCGGATCATCGCCGGGCAGGGCACCATCGGGCTGGAGATCCTCGCCGACCTGCCCGACCTGGACGTGGTGCTGGTGCCGGTCGGCGGGGGCGGGCTCTCCTCGGGGGTCGCCACCGCGGTGAAGGCACTGCGCCCGTCGGCCGCCGTGATCGGGGTGGAGCCGGCGCTGGCCGCCGACGCCCGGGACTCCCTCGCCGCCGGCGAGGTGGTGGTCTGGGACGTCGAGCGGACCTACCGGACCAGCGCGGACGGACTGCGGACCAACCTGTCCGCGCTGACCCTGGCCCACCTGCGGGAACGTCTCGACGGCATCGTCACGGTCACCGAGGAGGAGATCACGGCGGCGATGGGTCGGCTGGCCCGCGAGGCCCGGCTGGTGGTCGAGCCGAGCGGTGCCGTGGCGGTCGCGGCCCACCTGTTCCACCGGGACGAGCTGCCGTCGGGGCGTACCGCCGCGGTGGTCACCGGCGGCAACGTCGATCCGGCACGGCTCGCGTCGGTGCTCGCCGGCTGAGCCTCGGGCGGGCCCCCGCGATCCGGCGGGGGCCCGACCCGGTCAGGCGCGGTGCAGGCGGTCGAGGATCCAGGCGTTGATGAACGCCTCCTCGCGCCAGGCGTCGTAGCGACCGCTCGGGCCGCCGTGGCCGGCGCCCATCTCGGTCTTGAGCAGGTAGTCGCCCTGCGGCGCGACGGCCCGCAGCCGGGCGATCCACTTGGCCGGCTCGTGGTAGAGCACCCGGGTGTCGTTCAGGCTGGTCACCGCGAGGATCGCCGGGTAGTCGACCGGGGCCACGTTCTCGTACGGGGTGTACGACTTCACGTACGCGTACACCTCGGGGTCGTCGAGCGGGTTGCCCCACTCCTCCCACTCGGTGACGGTGAGCGGCAGCGACGGGTCGAGGATCGAGGTGAGCGCGTCCACGAAGGGCACCTGCGCGACGATCCCGGTGAACGCGTCCGGGGCGAGGTTGGCCACCGCGCCCATCAGCAGGCCGCCGGCCGACGCGCCCCGGGCAACGAGCCGGTCGCCGGCCGTCCAACCGGCCTTGACCAGGTGCCGGGCGCAGGCCACGAAGTCGGTGAAGGTGTTCCGCTTGGCGAGCAGCTTGCCCTGCTCGTACCAGCGCCGGCCCAGTTCGCCGCCGCCGCGGATGTGCGCGACGGCGAAGACGACGCCCCGGTCGAGCAGGCTGAGTCGGGCGATCGAGAACCAGGGGTCCATGCTCGACTCGTACGAGCCGTAGCCGTAGATGACGCACGGGGCGGAACCGTCGCGCGGGGTGCCCTTCCGGCGGACCAGGGAGATCGGCACCTGGGTGCCGTCGTCGGCGAGCGCCCAGTCCCGGTGCTGCTCGTAGTCGGCCGGGTCGTACGGCCGCCCGTCCGGCCCCGGGCGGACCGGTTTCTGCTTGCGTAGCACCATCTGCCGGTTGACCAGGTCGTAGTCGTAGATCGAGTCCGGGGTGACCAGCGACGTGTAGCGCAGCCGCACCTCGTTGGTGCGGTACTCCGGGTTGGCGTCCAATCCGACGCTGTAGATCGGCTCGGGGAAGTCGATGTCGTACGGGTCGCCGCCGCCGACGGGCAGCACCCGCAGCCCGGTCAGCCCGTTGCTGCGCAGCGAGACGACCAGGTGGTTCTCGAACGCGTCGACCGCCTCCAGCCGGGTGCCCGGCGAGTGCTCGATCAGCGGCGTCCAGTCGCCGGGCGTGTCCGCCGAGGTGAAGGCCAGCGCGAAGTCCTCCGCGCCGTCGTTGTGCAGGATCAGGAACCGGTGTCCGTGGTGCTCCACCGAGTATTCGACGCCCTGCCGGCGCGGGGCGACGATCGCCGGTTCGCCGGTGGGGTTGGCGGCCGGGATGACCCGTACCTCGCTGGTGATCTTGCTGTGGATGTCGATGACCACGAACCGCTCGGAGCGGGTCAGCTCGACGCCCACCCAGAACCGCTCGTCGTCCTCCTGGTGGACCACCACGTCCTCGCTCGACGGGGTGCCGACCGCGTGCCGCCAGACCCGGTTCGGCCGCCAGGCGTCGTCCACGGTGACGTAGAAGAGCGCCGAGGCGTCGGTGGACCAGGCGGTGCCGTAGAAGGTGTCCGAGATCTCGTCGGGCAGCACCTCGCCGGTGTTCAGGTCCTTGACCCGCAGGGTGAACCGCTCGTCGCCGGTGAAGTCCGTCGAGTAGGCCAGCCAGCGCCCGTCCGGGCTGACGTCGAACGCGCCGAGGGCGAAGAAGTCGTGCCCCTCGGCGAGCAGGTTGCCGTCGAGCAGCACCTCCTCGCCGTCCAGCGGGGCGCCGTCGGCGCTGATCGGGGGCGCGGTCTCGCCGTCCCGGACGGCCCGGCGGCACTGCACGCCGTACTGCTGGCCCTCGACCGTGCGGGTGTAGTACCAGTAGCCGTCCTTGCGGGTGGGCACCGACAGGTCGGTCTCCTGGGTGCGCCGGCGGGTCTCCTCGAACAGCTCGGCGCGCAGCCCCTCCAGGTGCGCGGTGCGCGTCTCGGCGTACGCGTTCTCCGCGGTCAGGTGGGCGATCGTCGCGGGGTCGTCCTTGGCGGCGAGCCAGGCGTACTCGTCGACGACGGTGTCGCCGTGGTGGGTGCGCTCGGTCGGGACGCGCTTGGCGACGGGTACGGGTGTGGTGGTCACGGCGTCACGTTACCGGCCGGGCACGCGCCGCCGGGCGGGCGTGCCGCGGGATTCACCGAACCACCGCCGGACGCTTTCGAACATGTGTACGATGACCGCCATGGCGGCTGCAGCGAGTTCCACCGATCGACCCGGAGCCCTGGAGATCACCCGGCGACTGGCGGGGATCTGCGGCTCGCCGTTCGCCCGGTTCGCCGGGCCGGCCGACGAGGTGGCCGGGCGGACGGCCCGCTGGGTGGCGGTGCCGGGCGGCCCGCGCGCCGCCGCCGAGGTGCTGCGGCTCGCCGCCGCGCACGACCTCACGGTGGTGCCGCGCGGCGCCGGCACGAAGATCGACTGGGGGGCCGCCCCGGCGCAGGTCGACATCATGCTCGACACCGGCCGGCTCGCCGGGGTCTGGCACGAGCCGCAGGGCTCCCCGGTGGCCGAGATCGGCGCCGGCACCCCACTGCGGGCGGTGCAGGCGAGCCTGGGCCGCACCGGCCAGCGCCTCCCGGTCGACGCGCCGTCTCCCGGGGCGACCCTGGGCGGGGTGCTCGCCGCCGACGAGGCCGGCCCGCTCCGGCACCGGCACGGCACACCGTGCGCCCAACTCGTCGGGGTGCGCTACCTGGACGCCGAGGGTGAGCTGGTCAGCATCGGTGAGTCCGGCACCGCGCAGCTCGGCCGGGCGGCACCGGCGGGCGGGGGCGCGGCGGCGCTCTTCGGCCGGGCCGACCTGCCCGGGCTCGACGTCGCCCGGCTGCTCTGCGGCTCGCAGGGCGGCCTGGGGGTGCTCGTCTCGGCGACCATGCGGGTGCAGGCCGTGCCGGCCAGCCGGGTCTGGGTGTCCCGCCCGGTCTGGACCCCGTTGGAGGTCCACGACCTGGTCCGGGCCGTGCTCGCCGCCGGGCTCCAGCCGGCCGCCGTCGAGCTGGACCTGCCGGTGCCGGTGCCGTTGCCGCGCCGGCGGGTGCATCCGTCGCACCCGTCCGTGTTCCACCGGCCCGAGCATCCCGCGGTGACCGGGCGGTCCACCCGGCCGGCCGCGGCGGGCAGCCTGGTGGTGCTGCTGGAGGGCGGCCCGGCCGACGTCGCCGAGCGGGCCGAGCGGCTGGCGGCCCTGCTCGGCCCGGAGGCCACCGTCGGGCACGCGGCGCCGGAGTGGTGGGGGCGGTACCCGTTCGGCCCGGGCGACACCGCGTTGCGGATCGAGGTCCCGATCAACGACCTGCATGCGGCGGTCTACGCGCTGCGCGACGCCGCCGGCGCCCCGGTGCCGGTGCGCGGCTCGGCCGGCGTCGGGACGGTGCACGCGGCGCTGCCCGCCGCCCTGCCCGCCGACCGGGTGGCCTCGATCCTCGCCGCCGTCCGTGGGGTGCTGCTCGCCAGGCGCGGCCGCTGCGTGGTGGTGGCCGCCCCCACCCCGGTCCGCCGGGCCGTCGACCTCTGGGGCGAGCTGCCCACCCTGCCCGGCCTCCGGGCGGCGAAGGCCCACCTGGACCCGCACCAACGCCTGGCCCCCGGCCGCCTTCCCGGCGGCCTGTGACGGCCTTCCCGCCGGCCCGTGGCCGGCGGGCGTCACCACCAGGTCGGGCCGGCGGGCGTCACAGCAGGTCGTTGCGGAGGACCAGGATGGCGATGTCGTCGCGGGGGGCCTCCACCGAGAAGCCGATCGCCGTGGCGCGCAGCCGGGCGGCCACCACGTCCGCCGAGTAGCCGGCCAGCGGGGCCGCCGACCCGCGCAGCCGTTCGGTGCCGAAGAGTTCCCGGCCCCGCCGCCGCTCGGTCACCCCGTCGGTATAGAAGATCAGCGCGTCGCCCGGGTCGAGCGGGAAATCGGCCGTCGGGGTGGCGATCGAGTCGAGCAGCCCGAGCGCCGTACCGCCCGTGCCGACGAAGGCGGCTCCACCGCCGCCGTGCAGCAGCACCGGGCGGTCGTGCCCGGCCAGGTGCAGGGACACGTCGAGCTGGTCCCCGTCGCCCGGGCCGACCGCCGCCAGCGCCAGCGTGCAGTACCGGCCGCTGCCCCGCTCGACCAGCGTCTCGTTGAGCCGGACCAGCACCTCCGGCAGCGGCTTGCCGTCGCCGGCCAGCACCCGGATCACGTCCCGGACCAGCCCGGTCACCGCCGCCGCCTGCACCCCCTTGCCCGAGACGTCGCCGATCACCACCAGCCAGCGGCCGTCCGGCAGCGGCACCACGTCGTAGAAATCGCCGCCGACCTCGGCGTCGCCGCCGGTCGGGACGTACTCGGCGGCGAAGCCGATGCCCTCGACCACCGGGAGCACCGGCGGCAGCAGGGACTGCTGGAGCGTGTGAGCGACCCGCCGGCGCTCGGCGTGGATGCGGGCGTTCTCGATGGCGAGCGCGGCCCGCCGGGCCACGTCCTCCAGCACCGAGACCTCGTCCGGATCGTGCCGGTGCCCCTGGTGGCGGCCGACGGCCAGGGTGCCGAGCCGCTGCCCGCGGGCGATCAGCGGTACGGCGAACCCCTCCATCGGCCCGCTCAGCGGCACCTGCGCCGCGCTCCGCGACGCCTCGCGCAGCCGGGCCTGGATCGAGTCCGGCCCGGTCTCCTGGAGCACCCGGTGCAGCTGCGGCAGCACCGACTCGTCGGCGTGGCTGGACGCGGCGAGCCGCAGCCGGCCCCACTCGTCGGTGGTGTGCACCGCGCACCACTGGCCGAGCCGAGGCACCACCAGCTGCGGGATCAGCGCCATGGTCAGCTCGACGTCCAGGGACTGGGCGAGCAGCTCGCTCGCCTCGGCTAGAAAGGTCAGCCAGGTCGACCGGCGGATGTCCGCCCGGCGCAGCCGGTCGTTCTCCAGGTGCAGCGAGAGCCGCTCGGCGGCCAGCACCGCCAGCGGCCGGGCGTACGCCGAGGGCGCCGCGTCCAGCTCCAGCTCACCGGCGTACGGCCGGTGCACGGCGAGCGGTACCCGGAGCAGTTCGTTCCCCTCCCGGGGGTGCCGGCCGTACCGGGCGAGCAGCTGGCTGCCCTGGCCGTCGCCCCGGTCCAGCCGGACCACGCCGCCGGCCGCGCCCACCATCTCGGCGAGCCGGCTCAGCAGCCCGGTCGCGAACTCCGGCAGCGGGTCGTCCGCGTACGGGTCGGGGTTGGTCTGCATCAGCTCGCTCATCGCGGCGGCGCTCGGGGTGTCGTCCCCCGCCCCATCCGGGTCGGTGGCCGTCGCGGGCCGCTCGGCGGTGGCGGTACGGGCGGGGGGTGCCTCGTCGTGCCGGTCGAGCCGGAACCAGATGCCCTTGCCGGTGGGCAGGTAGGTGGTGCCCCACCGGCTGGCGAAGTGGTCGACCAGCAGCAGCCCGCGCCCGCGCTCGGCCACCTCGGTGATGTCGGAGCTGACGTTGCGTACGCCGACCATCAGCTCCTCGACGGGGCCGGCCGCGAAGTCGGTGACCGTGACGGTCAGTCCCCCGCTGTCCGCTTCGACCTCGATGTCCAGCTCGGTACGCGCGTGTTCCACGGCGTTGGTGGTGAGTTCGGTGGTGAGCAGCAGCGCCTCATCGAGCAGTTCGTCCAGGTTCGCCTCGGCGAGGACGGACCGGACCAGTGCTCGGGCCGCGGCCGGGGTACGCCGGTCCGCGGGGAGGCGGACCCGTCGGACGTGCTCGTCCGGGCCGCCGTTCCGCGCCGGCCCCGCCTCCGCTGACACCTTCGTATCCTCCACTGCCGTCGCCCCGGGTGCCAAACCCTCCGCCGATCGGCGCGGCTCCCGTGGGGAACGGAACGGCGGAACGGGCCGGCCGGGGGCGCCCTGGCGTGGCGCACGCTCGTCGGCCGGCACCTCGACGGGAGGCGGGCAGAATGGTGGGATGGCCGCGTGTCGGCACGAGCCAGACGGCCCCGAGCTGAGCGAGGAATGATGACCACGGCGAAACAATCGGTAGCCGCGGACC
This sequence comes from Micromonospora narathiwatensis, assembly GCF_900089605.1. Classification (NCBI taxonomy): domain Bacteria; kingdom Bacillati; phylum Actinomycetota; class Actinomycetes; order Micromonosporales; family Micromonosporaceae; genus Micromonospora; species Micromonospora narathiwatensis. Next base: position 5,638,451 of record NZ_LT594324.1, read on the forward strand.
CGTCCGCTTCCGATCACGAGGTGCTCCTCGGCGAACTGGTGGAGGCGTTGCGTCAGGTGCGACGCGGCGACCTCAAGGTCCGGTTGCCCCGGCGGGCCGGCCTGGCCGGCGAGGTGGCCGACGCCTTCAACGACGTGGTGTCGCTCCAGGAGCGGCAGCATCTGGACCTGCGCCGGATCAGCCGGATCGTCGGCCGGGACGGTCGGCTCACCGAACGCCTCGACGACGAGGGCCTGGACGGCTCGTGGGTGGAGGGGCAGCGGGCGATCAACTCGCTGATCGACGACCTGGGCCGGCCGGCCACGGAGATCGCCCGGGTGATCGTGGCGGTGGCCGACGGCGACCTGTCCCAGCACATGGCGCTGGAGATCGACGGCCGCCCGCTGCGCGGTGAGTATCTGCGCATCGGCCGCACCGTCAACACCATGGTCGACCAGCTCTCGTCCTTCTCCAACGAGGTGACCCGGGTGGCCCGCGAGGTGGGCACCGAGGGCGAGCTGGGCGGCCAGGCCGACGTACGCGGGGCCGCCGGCACCTGGAAGGACCTCACCGACTCGGTCAACACCATGGCGTCGAACCTGACGTACCAGGTGCGGTCGATCTCGCAGGTGGCGGCGGCGGTGGCGACGGGTGACCTGTCGCAGAAGATCACCGTGTCGGCCAAGGGCGAGGTGGCCGAGTTGGCACACACCTTCAACTCGCTCACCGACACCCTGCGGCTCTTCGCCGAGCAGGTGACCCGGGTGGCCCGCGAGGTGGGTACGGAGGGCAAGCTGGGCGGCCAGGCGGAGGTGCCGAACGTCGCCGGCACCTGGAAGGACCTGACCGACAGCGTCAACTCGATGGCGTCGAACCTGACGTCGCAGGTGCGCAACATCGCCCAGGTCTCCACGGCGGTGGCCCGGGGCGACCTCTCCCAGAAGATCACGGTGGCCGCCCAGGGCGAGATCCTGGAGCTGAAGGACACCGTGAACACGATGGTGGATCAGCTGTCGTCGTTCGCGGACGAGGTGACCCGGGTGGCCCGGGAGGTGGGCATCGAGGGCAAGCTCGGCGGCCAGGCCCAGGTACGCGGCGTCTCCGGCACCTGGCGTGACCTCACCGAGAACGTCAACCAGCTCGCCGGCAACCTGACCAGCCAGGTACGCAACATCTCGCAGGTCTCGACGGCTGTGGCGAAGGGTGACCTGTCGCAGAAGATCACGGTGGACGCGCAGGGCGAGGTCCTGGAGCTGAAGAACACCGTGAACACGATGGTGGATCAGCTCTCGTCGTTCGCGGACGAGGTGACCCGGGTGGCCCGGGAGGTGGGCACCGAGGGCAAGCTGGGCGGTCAGGCGCAGGTGAAGGGGGTCTCGGGCACCTGGCGGGATCTGACCGACAACGTGAACTCGATGGCGTCGAACCTGACGTCGCAGGTGCGCAACATCGCCTCGGTGACCACCGCGGTGGCGAAGGGTGACCTGTCGCAGAAGATCACCGTCGACGCCCGAGGCGAGATTCTGGAGCTGAAGTCCACGGTCAACACGATGGTGGATCAGCTCTCCTCGTTCGCGGACGAGGTGACCCGGGTGGCCCGGGAGGTGGGCACCGAGGGCAAGCTCGGCGGCCAGGCCCAGGTACGCGGGGTCGCCGGCACCTGGCGGGATCTGACCGACAACGTGAACTCGATGGCGTCGAACCTGACCAGCCAGGTGCGGAACATCGCCCAGGTCTCGACGGCGGTGGCGAAGGGTGACCTGTCGCAGAAGATCACGGTGGACGCGCAGGGCGAGATCCTGGAGCTGAAGAACACCGTGAACACGATGGTGGATCAGCTCTCCTCGTTCGCGGACGAGGTGACCCGGGTGGCCCGCGAGGTGGGCACCGAGGGCAAGCTCGGCGGTCAGGCCCAGGTGAAGGGCGTCTCGGGCACCTGGCGGGACCTGACCGACAACGTGAACTCGATGGCGTCGAACCTGACGTCGCAGGTGCGCAACATCGCCTCGGTGACCACCGCCGTGGCCAAGGGCGACCTGGGCCAGAAGATCACGGTGGACGCGCAGGGCGAGATCCTGGAGCTGAAGAACACCGTGAACACGATGGTGGATCAGCTCTCCTCGTTCGCCGACGAGGTGACCCGGGTGGCCCGCGAGGTCGGCATCGAGGGCAAGCTCGGCGGTCAGGCGCAGGTGAAGGGGGTCTCGGGCACCTGGCGGGACCTGACCGAGAACGTCAACCAGCTCGCCTCGACGCTCACCACCCAGCTCCGCGCGATCGCCCAGGTCTCCACCTCGGTGACCCGGGGCGATCTGACCCAGCGGATCGCCGTCAAGGCGCAGGGCGAGGTCGCCGAGCTGAAGGACAACATCAACCAGATGATCGTCACCCTGCGGGAGACGACCAAGAAGAACGCCGAGCAGGGTTGGTTGGACTCCAACCTGGCCCGGATCGGCGGCCTGCTCCAGGGCCAGCGGGACCTCGGCGAGGTCTGCCGCATGATCATGATGGAGGTGACCCCGCTGGTCGACGCGCAGCTCGGCGCGTTCTTCCTGGTGGACAGCTCCGACGGGAGCATGCGGCTGCGGCTCACCGCCTCGTACGGGTACGTGGCGCGGGGTCACGACGTCACCTTCGGGCCGGGCGAGGGGCTGGTCGGGCAGGCTGCCCTGTCCCGGCGGACCATCCGGGTCAACACCCAGCCCGACGGGCGTCTGGTGCTGCGCTCCGGGCTCGCCGAGACGCCCCCGGCCGACCTGGTGGTGCTGCCCGTGCTGTTCGAGGGCGAACTGCTCGGCGTGATCGAGTTCGCCGGCGTGACCACCTTCTCCGAGTTGCACCTGTCGTTCCTGGAGCGGCTGGTCGGCACGATCGGCATCGCGGTCAACACCATCCAGGCCAACCGGCGTACGGAGGAGCTGCTGGCGCAGTCGCAGCGGCTGGCGCACGAGTTGCAGGAGCAGTCGGCGGAACTCCAGCGCACCAACGCCGAGCTGGAGGACAAGGCCAAGCTGCTCTCGGAGCAGAAGACCAACATCGAGACCCAGAACCGGGAGATAGAGCTGGCCCGGCTCGGCCTGGAGGACAAGGCACAGCAGCTCACCCGGGCGTCGGCGTACAAGTCGGAGTTCCTGGCGAACATGAGCCACGAGCTGCGTACGCCGCTCAACTCGCTGCTGCTGCTGGCCCGGCTGCTCGCGGAGAATCCGGAGCAGAACCTCACGGCGAAGCAGATCGAGTTCGCCCGTACGATCCACAGCGCCGGCTCGGACCTGCTGTCTCTGATCGACGACATCCTCGACCTGTCCAAGATCGAGGCGGGTCGGATGGACGTCGAGCCGACCGAGGTCCGGTTCTCCGAGATCCGCGGCTACGTCGAGCAGGCGTTCGCGCCGCAGGCGGAGGAGAAGGGCCTCGATTTCCAGGTACGGATCAGCAAGGAGCTGCCGCCGGCGCTGGTCACCGACGCCCAGCGGTTGCAGCAGATCCTGCGCAACCTGCTCTCCAACGCGGTGAAGTTCACCGACAACGGGGCGGTGACGCTGCGTATCGCGCCGGCCGCCGAGAACGCGGTCTTCGACGTGCCGGCGCTGACCAACGCCCGGCGGGTCATCGCGTTCACGGTGATCGACACCGGCATCGGCGTCTCGGACGACAAGTTTTCGCTGATCTTCGAGGCGTTCCAGCAGGCCGACGGCACCACCAGCCGGCGGTACGGCGGCACGGGGCTGGGCCTGTCGATCAGCCGGGACCTGGCCCGCCTGCTCGGCGGCACGATCACCGTCACGTCGGCGCCCGGGCAGGGCTCGACCTTCACTCTCTTCGTACCGGATGTGCTGGCGCCGGACGCGGTGGTGGCGCCGGCGCCGCCCTCGCCGAGCCGCGCGGGCCTGCCGTCGTCGTTGCTCATGCCGCTGGAGTTGCCGCAGCCGCAGGAGACTCCGACGACCCGGCGGTTGGAGGGCGTGACGGTCCTGATCGTCGATGACGACGTCCGTAACGTCTTCGCGCTGACCTCAGCGTTGGAACTTCATGGGATGACCGTGTTGTACTCGGACAACGGGGCGGACGGTGTCCGCCAGCTCGCCGAGCATCCGGAGGTGGACATCGTGCTCATGGACGCGATGATGCCGGACCAGGACGGGTACGAGACGACCCGGCAGATCCGCCGTAACCATCGCTTCACGGACCTGCCGATCGTCTTCCTGACCGCGAAGGCGATGCCCGGTGACCGGGAGTCGGCGATCACGGCCGGCGGCAGCGACTACATCACCAAACCGGTGGACCTGGACGAGCTGATCGAGATGATGTCGTCCTGGATCGGCCGCAGCCGAGGCGAGGAGATCTCGTGACCCAGATGGCCAAGGCGCTGCTGGTGGACGACCGGCGGGAGAACCTCATGGCGCTGGAGGCGATCCTCCAGGGGCTTCCGGTGCAGTCGGTCGCGGTGGAGAGCGGCGAGGCGGCCTTGAAGCAGCTCCTGGTCGACGACTTCGCGGTGATCCTGCTCGACGCTCAGATGCCCGAGATGGACGGCTTCGAGACGGCCACCCACATCAAGCGGCGGGAGCGGACCCGGCACGTACCGATCATCTTCCTCACCGCGGCGGACCGGGACGCCCAACTCGCCCTGCGCGGCTACGCGGTCGGCGCGGTCGACTACCTGACCAAGCCGTTCGACCCCTGGGTGCTGCGGGCCAAGGTGTCGGTCTTCGTGGAGCTGTGGGTGAAGACCCGCCAACTCGCCGCCCAGTCGGACCTGGTGCGGGAGCGGGACACCCAGTGGCGGGTGCTCACCGAGGCGGTGGACGAGGCGACGGCGCTGCTGCGGGCCGACGACGGTCCGGAGTCCCGGGAGCGCGCGGTGGACCTCCTGGAGCAGGCCCGCTGGGGCAACCCGGCCTGATCTCTCAGTCGGCCCGGCTGCCGTGCCCGGTCGCGGCACGCCGGGCCCGCCACCGCTCGCCGAGGGCGTCGATCTCCTCCTGTACGAAGAGGAAGAAGTCCCGCATCTCGGACACCCGTTCGCCGGCCGGGGTGTCCCGCCCGAGCAGCGCGTCCACGCCGCCGTTGGCGATGTCGATGAAGTTCTTGTAGAGGCCGGTCTTGGTGATGGTGGCCTCGTACCAGGGGTTGTCCGGCATCCGGTAGCGGTCCCGCCGGGAGCCCTTGACCGGCTCGCGGACCAGCATGGCGAACTGGGTCAGATAGCGGACCGCGCCGGAGACGGCCGCGGCGCTGACCCCGAGCCGCTCGCCGATCTCGGCGGCGGTGAGCGGCTCGTCCGCGCTCATCACGGTGAACAGGACCCGGCCGGCCATCCGGGGAAAGCCGACGTCCGCGAAGGCCATCGCCATCCGCTCGACGAAGAGGTGGACCTCCTCCTCGTTCCGGGCCGGGCGGTGGTCGTCGAGCATCGGTGCTGACTCCTCGCGTTAAAAAGTCGTGAAAGTGATGGTGCCTCAACCAACACTATCTTCACAAGTTTGTGAAACGAGCGTAGCTTCCAAAACATGGAAACCCCGATTGAGGTGTCCGGCCTGGTGAAAACCTTCGGCCGGACCCGGGCACTCGACGGACTCGACCTCACCGTCCGCGCCGGGGAGGTGCACGGCTTCCTGGGCCCCAACGGCGCCGGCAAGTCGACCACCATCCGGGTGCTGCTCGGTCTGCTGCGGCCGGACGCGGGGACCGTCCGGCTGCTCGGCGGCGACCCGTGGCGCGACGCCGTCGCCCTGCACCGCCGCCTTGCGTACGTCCCGGGCGACGTCACCCTCTGGCCGAGCCTCACCGGTGGCGAGGTGATCGACCTGCTCGGCCGGATGCGCGGCGGGCTCGACCCGAAGCGCCGCGCCGAGCTGCTGGAGTCCTTCGAGCTGGACCCGCGCAAGAAGGGCCGGGCCTACTCGAAGGGCAACCGGCAGAAGGTCGGCCTGGTCGCCGCGCTCGCCTCCGACGTCGAGCTGCTGATCCTCGACGAGCCGACCTCCGGGCTGGACCCGCTGATGGAGGAGGTCTTCCAGCACTGGGTGCGCCGGGCCAAGCAGGACGGCCGCACCGTGCTGCTCTCCAGCCACATCCTGGCCGAGGTGGAGGCGCTCTGCGACCGGGTGACGATCATCCGCAACGGCGTCGCCGTCGAGTCCGGCACCCTCGATGAGCTGCGTCACCTCCAGCGAACCTCGATCGAGGCCGAGATCGTCGCCCCGCTGGACGGGCTGGCCGACCTGGCCGGCGTGCACGACCTGCGGGTGGACGGCAACCGGGTGCGCTTCGACGTGGACAGCGCCGCGCTGGAGACCGCGCTGCGTCGGCTCACCGAGCTGGGCGTACGCAGCCTGGTCAGCAAGCCGCCGACGCTGGAGGAGCTGTTCCTGCGGCACTACGAGGCAGATCCGACCGAGGTGGCCGCCGCATGAGTACGTTGACGGGCACCCGCCACGTGGCCCGGCTGATCCTGCGCCGGGACCGCGTCCTGCTCCCGCTCTGGGTGCTGCTGCTCGCCGTCCTGCCGGCCACGTACGCGGCCAGCTTCTTCGAGCTGTTCCCGACCGAGGCCGAACGGGCCGCGTACGCCGCCGGCACCGCCCGCAACCCGTCGATCGTCGCGCTGCTCGGCCCGGCGTACGGCGACAGCATCGGCGCGCTCACCGCCCAGCGCAGCGGGTTCCTGCTGGTGATCATCGCGCTGGCCAGCCTGCTCACCGTCATCCGGCACACCCGGACCGAGGAGGAGGCCGGCCGGCGGGAACTGCTCGGGGCCACCGTGCTCGGCCGGCACGCCGGGCTGACCGCCGCGCTGCTCGTGACGTACGCGGCCGATCTGCTGCTCGGCCTGGTCACCGTGGCCGGGCTGGTCGCCTCCGGGCTCCCGGCGGCCGGCTCGTGCGCGTACGGCCTCGCCACCGTGCTGACCGGCATCGTCTTCGCCACCATCGGCGGGCTGGCCGCCCAGCTCACCGAGACGGCGGGCGGGGCGCGGGGGATCGGGATCGCGGTCCTCGGGGCGGCCTTCGGGCTCCGGCTCGTCGGCGACACCGCCACGCACGACTGGCCGAGCTGGCTCTCGCCGCTGGGCTGGGCGGCGCGGGTGCGCGCGTACGAGGGGGATCGCTGGTGGGTGCTGGCGCTGCCGCTGGCCGCGACGGTGCTGCTCGCCGCGGTCGCGTACCCGGTGTCGGTGCGCCGCGACCTGGGTGCCGGCCTGCTGCCACCCCGCCTCGGGCCGGCCACCGCCGGCCGGGCCCTCTCCGGGGCGTTCGGGCTGGCCTGGCGGCTGCACCGGGGGCAGATCCTGTGGTGGTCGGTCGGCTTCGGCCTGCTCGGGCTGATCCTCGGCGGTGCGGCGCAGGCCGCCGGCCGATCCATGGAGGGCAACGCCCAGTTGGAGGAGATCATGGCCCGGATCGGCGGCGCCTCCGGCCTGGCCGACGCGTACCTCGGTGCGACGCTGAGCCTGGCCGGCCTCGCGGCGGCCGGGTACGGCGTGCAGGCCGCGCTGCGGATGCGGTCGGAGGAGACCGACGGGCGGGCCGAGCCGTTGCTGGTGACCGGTACGCACCGCTCGACCTGGCTGCTGTCCCACGTGGTGTTCGCGCTGCTCGGGCCGGTGGTGGTGCTGGCCGTGACCGGCCTCGCCATCGGCCTGACGTACGGGCTGAGCGTGCACGACGTGCCGCGTGAGCTGCCCCGGATGGTCGGCGCCGGGCTGGCCCAGGTGCCTGCGGCCTGGGTGCTGGCCGGGCTCGCGGTGCTGCTCTACGGCCTGCTGCCCCGGCTCGCCTCGGTGGCCTGGGCGATCTTGGCGGTCTGCGTGCTGCTCGGCCAGCTCGGCGCGGTGCTGAAGCTGAGCCAGTGGCTGTTGGACGTCTCTCCGTTCACCCACACCCCGCAGGTGCTCCGGCCGCAGTGGAGTGCCACCCCGTTCTGGGTCCTGGCCGCTGTGGCCCTCGTCGCGGCGGCGGCCGGCCTGGCGGCCTTCCGCCGCCGCGACGTCCCGGTCACCTGATCCGCGTTGTCGTCGGCCCGGTGCCGTTGATCATCATGATCGGCCGCCGGGCCGGCGGGGCGACAGGGGGTGGGGGTCAGTGGGCGGTTTCGTTGCGGATCATCAGGGCCGAGCGGAGGCCGGTGATGTCCAGGACGCGGAGCAGGAAGTCGCCGACGTTGCTCAGGACCAGCAGGCTCTGCGCGTGGCTGGCCTTGCGGCTGAGCACCACCAGGGTGCCGAGGCCCTGCGAGTCGCAGAAGGTGACCCCGCCCAGGTCGAGCACGATGCGCGGCGGAGGGTCGGCCAGCACCTCGTTGACGACGGTCGACAGTTGGGTGGCCGTAAGCATGTCGATCTCACCGGCGAGGCGAAGCACGACGTCATCGCCTGTCCGGTGTACCGTGATGGACAGTTCGGCACGATCCACCCGGTCAGCCTATCGCGATCTCGACCACCCGGCCCGTCGAGCCACCGCCGCCTGCCGCCCGCGCCGGTCGGGCGAGCGTGAGCCCGGTAACGCCCGAAGCGGGGTGGCTGCCGGTCACCCGTCCGACGCTGACACAATGGCCGCATCGTGAGCGAGACGTTTTCCGCCGGATCCGGCCGCTACCCGGCCGACGCGCCGGCCTCCGAGGCCCTGTTCGACCGCGCCAAGGCCATCGTGCCCGGCGGGGTGAATTCTCCTGTGCGCGCGTTCCGTGCCGTGGGCGGCACCCCGCGTTTCATGGTCCGGGGGGAGGGTCCCTGGCTGTTCGACGCCGACGGTCGCCGCTACGTCGACCTGGTCTGCTCCTGGGGGCCGCTGGTCCTCGGCCACGCCCACCCGGTGGTGGTCGAGGCGCTGCGGAAGGCCGCGGCGCTCGGCACCAGCTTCGGCACTCCGACGCCGGGCGAGGTCGACCTGGCTGAGGAGATCATTGCGCGTACCCCGGTGGAGCAGGTCCGGCTGGTCAACTCGGGCACCGAGGCGACCATGTCGGCGATCCGGCTGGCCCGTGGCTTCACCGGCCGCGCCAAGATCATCAAGTTCTCCGGCTGCTACCACGGGCACTCCGACGCACTGCTCGCCGCCGCCGGCTCCGGCGTGGCCACCCTCGGCCTGCCCGACTCGCCCGGCGTGACCGGCGCCGCCGCCGGCGACACCATCGTGCTGCCGTACAACGACCTCACCGCCGTCGAGGCTGCCTTCGCCGCCGAGGGCCCGCACATCGCCGCGATCATCACCGAGGCGGCCGCCGGCAACATGGGCGTGGTCGCCCCGCGTGACGGCTTCAACCAGCACCTCGCCCGGATCGCCCACGCGTACGGCGCGCTGCTCATCGTCGACGAGGTGATGACCGGGTTCCGGGTCTCCCGCGCCGGCTGGCACGGCCTCGACCCGTCCGACGCCGACCTGTGGACGTACGGGAAGGTCATGGGCGGTGGCCTGCCCGCCGCGGCGTTCGGCGGGCGCGCGGAGATCATGGCGAAGCTGGCCCCGGCCGGCCCGGTCTACCAGGCCGGCACCCTCTCCGGTAACCCCCTCGCGTGCGCCGCCGGCCTGGCCACGCTCCGCCTCGCCGACGACGCGCTCTACCGGAAGCTCGACGAGACGGCCGCCGTGGTGAGCAAGCTCGCCACCGACGCGCTGGCCGCCGCCGGGGTGCCGCACCGCCTGTCGTCCGCGGGCAACATGTTCTCGATCTTCTTCACCGACGCCGACGTGGTCGACTACGACAGCGCCCGCACCCAGCAGGTGCCCGCGTTCAAGGCGTTCTTCCACGCGATGCTCGCCGCCGGGGTCTACCTGCCGCCGAGCGCGTTCGAGGCATGGTTCGTGTCGGCGGCGATCGACGACGCCGCCCTGGAGCAGATCGCCGACGCCCTGCCGGCCGCAGCGGCGGCGGCAGCGGCAGGACACGGGGGGCAGCAATCGTGAGCGAGACGGTGGTCCACGTGCTGCGGCACGGCGAGGTGCACAACCCGGACGGCATCCTCTACGGCCGGCTGCCCGGTTTCCGTCTCTCCGAACTGGGCGTCCAGATGGCCAAGGCGGCCGCCCAGGCGCTCGCCGACAAGACCGTGGTGCACGTGGTCGCCAGCCCGCTGGAACGCGCGCAGCAGACCGCCGATCCGATCGCCGGGCACTTCGGCCTGCCGGTCGGGGTGGACGAGCGGCTGATCGAGAGCGCCAACTGGTTCGAGGGCAAGAAGGTCTCGCCGGGCGACGGTTCGTTCCGCGACCCGCGCAACTGGTGGGTGCTGCGCGACCCGGTCACCCCGTCCTGGGGCGAGGCGTACCGGGCGATCGCCGAGCGGATGTTCGCCGCGCTGCACGCCGCCCGGATCGCCGCCGAGGGGCGCGAGGCCGTACTCGTCTCCCACCAGCTTCCCATCTGGACGCTGCGCCGGTACGTGGAGCGCAAGCGGCTCTGGCACGACCCGCGCCGGCGGCAGTGCGGGCTGGCGAGCCTCACCTCGTTCCACTTCGACGGCGCCAAGATCGCCGGCATCGGCTACTCCGAGCCGGCGGCGCACTTGATCGCGATGTCGGTGACCGCGCGGACGGCCAAGGGGGCCTGATGCCCAGCCGGAGGCTCGTCGCCGCCCTGCTCGCCGCCGCCACCGCCGGGGCGGTGCTGGTCGGCTGCAACTCCGGCAGCCAGGAGAACCGGTGCACGAGTGACGGCCTCATCATCACCTGCGCCCCCGACCAGCGGTCGAAGACCCCGAAGGTGAGCGGTGAGCTGCTCACCGGGGGCAGCTACGACGTCTCCCGCGACCGCGGGCAGGTGGTCGTGGTCAACTTCTGGGGTTCCTGGTGCCCGCCCTGCCGGGCCGAGGCCGACGACCTGGAGGCCACCTACCAGGCCACCAAGGCGTCCGGGGTGACCTTCCTCGGCATCAACGTGCAGGACAGCAAGGACAAGGCGATCGCCTTCGAGGAGGGCCGGGTCACCTACCCGAGCCTCTTCGACCCGGCCAGCCGGCAGGCGCTCAACTTCGACATCCCGCCGAACACCACCCCGGCGACGGTCGTGCTCGACCGGGACGGCCGGATCGCGGTGGTGATCCGCCGAGCCGTCACCCAGGACGAGCTGCGACCGATCGTGGAGCGGATCGCCGCCGAGCAGCCGGCGCCCAACGGGTCCCGCTGATGGGCGAGACGTTCCGCCAACTCGCCGAGTCCGGCCCGCTGTTGCTGGCCGTCGGCGCGGCGGCACTCGCCGGGCTGGTCAGCTTCCTCTCGCCCTGCGTCCTCCCGCTGATGCCCGGCTACCTCTCCTACGTCACCGGCCTGGCCGGCGCCGACCTCGAGGGCCGGGCCGCGAGGAAGGGCCCCCTGTTGACGCCTCCGGTGGCGGAGGGGGACGCGGCAGACACCGAGGCCGGCGCGGTCGCCGTCGCCGCGCCCCCGGCCCGGCCGCCGGCCGCGGTGAAGGGGCGGGTGCTCGCCGGCACGCTGCTCTTCATCGCCGGCTTCACCGCCGTGTTCGTCGTCACCGCGATCGTCACCTCCTTCGTCGGCCGGCTGTTCTTCCAGTACCAACGCGCGCTGGAGATCGCCATTGGCGTGCTGATCGTGGTGCTCGGGCTCAGCTACCTCGGGGTGATTCCCGGCCTCCAGCGCGAGTTCCGGATCCAGCGGCTGCCCGCCGCCGGCCTGCTCGGCGCCCCGGTTCTCGGCGCGGTCTTCGCGCTGAGCTGGGTGCCCTGCACCGGCCCGACGCTCGGCGCGGTGCTCGGTATGGCGGCCGCCGAGGGCAAGACCGACCGGGCGGTGCTGCTCGCCGTGGCGTACTGCCTGGGGCTGGGGATACCGTTCATCGTCTTCGGGCTGGGCTTCCATCGCCTGCTCGGGGTGTTCCGCGCGGTCCGGCGCAACAGCCGCTGGGTCACCCGCATCGGCGGTGTCCTGCTGATCCTGATCGGCCTGGCGTTGGTCACCGGTGGTTGGCAGGACTTCGTGATCTGGCTGAAGACGCATGTGGGCCCGGGTGAGGTGAGCATCTGATGACGACGGTGGACGACCGGCCGTCCGCACCGCCCGCCGGAGCGCCCCGGCGGCGGGTCAACCCGGTGCTGGCCCTGCTGCGCAACTCGTGGCGGCAGCTCACCAGCATGCGTACCGCGCTGATCCTGCTCTTCCTGCTCGCGGTGGCCGCCATCCCCGGCTCGGTGCTGCCGCAGCGCGGGGTCAACCCGGAGAGGGTCAACCAATGGTTCCTCGACCACCCCGACCTGGCCCCCCGGCTCGATCAGCTCGGCCTGTTCGAGGTCTTCGGCTCGGTCTGGTTCTCCGCGATCTACCTGCTGCTCTTCACCTCGCTGATCGGCTGCATCCTGCCCCGGGCCCGCGACCACGTCCGCGCGCTGCGTCGCCGGCCGCCGGCCGCGCCGAAGCGGCTCGACCGGCTGCCGCAGCACGCGGTGCTGGAGGCGCCGGCCGCCGCCGACCCCGAGGCGATCGCGGCGGTGCTGCGCCGCCGCCGCTGGCGGGTCGTGGCACGCGACAACGAGGTCTCCGCCGAGAAGGGCTACCTCAAGGAGACCGGCAACCTGCTCTTCCACGTCTCGCTGGTCGCCGTCCTGCTCGGGGTCGCGGTCGGTTCGTGGTACGGCTGGCACGGCAACCGGATCCTGGTCGCGGGTGACGAGAACGCCTTCTGCAACACCCGCCAGCAGTACGCCGAGGCGTCGCTCGGCCCCCGGGTGGACAGCGCCGACCTGCCCCCGTTCTGCCTCACCCTCGACCGGTTCGAGGCGGAGTACCTCCCCTCCGGGCAGCCGTCGCGCTTCTGGGCGACGGTGACCGTGGACGAGCCGGACGGGGCGAAGCGAACCGCCGGTTTCTCGGTCAACTCGCCGCTGCGGCTCGGCTCGGCCAACGTCTACCTGCTCGGCAACGGGTACGCGCCGATCCTGAAGTACACCGACAAGTACGGCCGCAGCCAGACCAGCACGGCGCCCTTCCTGCGCACCGGCGACCCGAACGCGACCGAAGAGGGCGTCGCCGCGTTCCCGGACGCGAACCTCGACCCGAAGACCGGCCGGCGCGCCTCCGATCAGCAGGTCGCCTTCGACGGGCTCTACCTGCCCACCGCCCCGGACAGCCCGCCGTTCGTCTCGTCGCGCTTTCCCGAGGAGCGGAACCCGGCGGTGGTGCTGGTCGCGTACCGGGGCAACCTCGGGATGGACGCCGGCATCCCCGGGTCGGTCTACAAGCTCGACCAGGGGCAGATCGCCAATGGCAAGCTGAAGCAGATCGGCAACAAGAAGCTGGGCCTGGGCGAGAAGTGGACCCTGGACGACGGCAGCACGGTGGAGTTCCTCGGCACCAAGTCGTACATCACCATCTCGGTCCGGTACGCCCCCGGGCAGACGCTGATGCTCGGCGCCTGCGTGACGCTGCTGCTCGGCCTGATGGGTTCCCTCTTCGCCCGGCGGCGGCGGGTCTGGTTCCGGGTTTCGTACCCCGAGGGTGGATCTCCGACGGGCGGTAGTAGTTTGGTGGAGGCCGGTGGGCTGCCGCGCACCGAGCATCCGGGGTTCGCCGACGAGTTCGCGCAGCTCGTCGCCGCGGTCAGCGACGACGGGCGGGACGACCGGCGGGCGCGAGAAGGAGACGAGTGATGTCCGCACTCTCCGACCAGCTGGTCACGTACGCGATCCTGGCGTACCTGGTCGCGATGATCAGCCACGCCGTCGAGTACGCGCTGGGCAACGCCCGGGCGGTGTCGGCGAAGGTCGCCGCCCCGGCCCGGGAACTGGTCGGCGCGGGCGTCGGGGGTTCCGGTGGCACCGGTGAAACGGTGGCGGCGACTTCCGCCACCCCGGCCGAGCCCCGGCCCAGCCGCTCGGCCGCGCGGGCCGCGCTGGCCGGGCAGATCGCCGGCTGGGTCACCGCGCTCGCCGTCGTGCTGCACCTGGGCGCGGTGGTCACCCGGGGCGTGGCCGCCGAGCGGATGCCCTGGGGCAACATGTACGAGTTCGTGCTGACGGGCACCTTCATCGGGGCTGCGGCCTGGCTGGTGGTGCTCTGGAAGCAGCCGTCGCTGCGCCGGCTGGGACTCTTCCTGACCCTGGTCATGGTGCTGCTGTTGGCGTTCGCCGAGCTGAAGCTCTATGTGCAGGTCACCCCGCTGATGCCGGCCCTGCAGTCGTACTGGTTCATCATCCACGTGTCGACGATCATCTTCGCCTCCGGCATCTTCCTGCTGGGTGTGGTGCCGGCCGCCGCGTACCTGATGCGGGCCGGTTGGGAGCAGGGCCGGCGGAGCTTCCCGTACACCCTGGCCCGCCGGCTGCCGGCGGCGGCCGGCCTGGAGCGGCTGACCTTCACGCTGCACGCCTTCGCGTTCCCGATCTTCACGTTCGCGGTGATCGCCGGGGCGATCTGGGCCGAGGCGGCCTGGGGTCGGGCCTGGGGCTGGGACCCGAAGGAGACCTGGGCGTTCATCTCCTGGGTGGTGTACGCCGGCTACCTGCACGCCCGGGCCACCCCGAGCGTGAGGCGGAACGTGGCCACCTGGATCTCGATCCTGGGCTTCCTGACCATGCTGATGAACCTGTTCGGGGTCAACTTCTTCTTCACCGGCCTGCACTCGTACGCCGGCGTCAACTGATCCGTCCGCGCTGACCGCCGGAGCCGCGCGGCTCCGGCGGTCGCGTCGTCTCAGCGGGTCGGTCGCCGGCTGCTCAGCACCCCGTCCACCCGCAGCGTGATCTGGTACGCCACCTCGGGCAGGTCGGCCAGTTCGAGGCGATCGGCCCGCAGCGCGAACTGGGCGTGCAGTTCGCGGGCCACGGCGTCCCGGATCTCGGCCTGGAGCGGGGTGAGCCCGTCCGGATCGCCCACCACGTACGCGTCGCTCATCCTCGTAGCATCCGCCGGGCCGCTCCGGCCCGCAAAATGTAGGACTACACTTCTAAGAACTGTAGTTCTACGAAATGCGGTGACCCCAGGTGATTCAACCGTCGAAGCCGAAGGGGATCTTCGACCGGGACGTCGAGTGGGCGGAGCTGACGCAATTCGCCGCCGACGAGCGCCCGGGCGCGACCCTCGGCGTCGTCAGCGGCCGACGCCGTCAAGGCAAGACGTTGCTGCTCTATGAGCTGGCTCGGGCCACTGAAGGCTTCTACTTCGGAGCCACCGAGGCCACGGCGGCGGAGTCGCTGCGCCGGCTCGGCGAGGCGCTCGGCGCATACACAGGTGCGCCGGGACCGCTTCAGCTGGCCGGCTGGGGTGCGGCCGTGGATGCGTTGCTCGCTTTGGGGCGAGAGGGACCCGTGACCGTGGTCATCGACGAGTTCCCGTATCTCGTGCGCGCGGCCCGCGACCTTCCGTCGATCATCCAGCACGCGCTCACGCCCGGACGGCCGGAGCGCACGCAGTCCCGTACCCGTCTGCTGCTCTGCGGATCGGCCCTGTCCTTCATGGGCGGCCTGCTCGCCGGGTCCGCCCCGCTGCGTGGCCGGGCCGGCCTGGAGTTGCCGGTGCAGCCGCTGGACTATCGGGCCGCTGCGATGTTCTGGGGCATCGAGGACCCGTTGCTGGCCGTGAAGGTCTTCTCCATCGTGGGTGGGACGCCGGCCTACCGTCGCGAATACGTCCAGGACGATGCACCCGACGGTCCGGAGGACTTCGACAGATGGGTGGTGCGGGCAGTCCTCAACCCGGCGCGGCCGTTGTTCCGCGAGGCGCGTTACCTACTCGCCGAGGATCCCGATCTGCGGGACGCCGCTCTCTATCACTCCGTGCTGGCGGCGGTTGCCGAAGGCAACGCCAGCCGTGGCGGGATCGCCGGCTACATCGGACGCAAGGCGACCGATCTGCAACATCCACTGACCGTGTTGGAGGACGCCGGCCTGCTGGTGCGGGAACCGGATCCGTTCCGGAGCGGACGCAGCAGCTACCGGATCACCGAACCGCTCATCACCTTCTACCAGGCCGTCATGCGACCTGCCTGGACCGCGCTCGAACAGCGTCGTGGCGGAGACGTTTGGCGCCGCTCGAAACGCCGCTACACCAGTGCCGTCCTCGGTCCCCGGTTCGAGGAGATCGTCCGGCAGTGGACCATCCGCTTCGCCGACCTCGACGTCTTCGACGGCGTCGTCGCGGAGGCCAGCGCCGCGACTGTGACGGACCCGTCCACCCGAACCAGCCACGAACTGGATCTCGTCGCGCTCGGTGAGCCGCCGCTCGGTGACGGGCCGCGTCCGCTGCTCGCAATCGGCGAGGTGAAGTGGGGTCGGCGGATGGGCCAGGCGGACCTGGAACGGTTGCGGCGCGTGCGAGAGTTGCTCCTGCGCCGCCCCGGATTCGACACCACCCGCACCCGCCTACTGCTGGCGAGCGCGGAGGGGTTCACCGAGGACCTGATTACGTCGGTGGCGACGCGACCGGACGTGATCCTGGTGGATCCCGGGGTGCTCTACGGCGTCGAGGATGGCTTCTCCACTTCTCTTCCAGGGCTCGGGTGGCAGGGCTGACAGAGTGCTTCCGCATCGCTACCGTCCGACTCGGGCGTGTCTCGTCCGCCTTCGCGGCGGGCGCTTCCTTCTCCGATCACAGGAGTTTCCGGATGGGCGAGCAGATGTCGACAGCGGCGTTGAGCCGTTCCCAGCTTCGTCGGTCGCGCGTCGCGGCCGGGTTGAGCCAGGAGGAGTACGGCCGTCGCATCCACTACTCGACGTCGCTGATCTCGGCGTGGAGCTGGGGCACACCACGCCCGCACTCGACTACCTGAGACGGGCCGACGACGCCTTCGACACCGGCGGGCTCTTCGTCGCGCTTCGGGAGCTGGGCCGGCGGGAACGGGAACCGGTCTGGTTCCGGCCCTGGCTGGAGGCGGAGCGGGAGGCCACCCAGTTGCGTTGCTTTGGGGCGACGATGGTGCCTGGGCTGTTGCAGACGGCCGACTACGCGCGGTCGGTGTTCAGGCTCGATCCCACCCTCACTCCCGACCGGGTGGAGGAGATGGTGACGGCCCGGCTCGACCGGCAGGCCATCCTCGACCGGGAGGACCCGCCCCACCTGACCGCCGTGATCGACGAGACGGCCCTGCGTCGCTTCGGCGAGGAGGGTATGGACGTGATGGCGGGGCAGCTCCGGCACCTGTTGGCCTGCGCCCGGCGTCCGCACGTCAGCGTGCACGTGCTACCGCAGGCCGCCGGGCTGCACGCCGGCCTGCTCGGCCCGTTCATCCTCGGTTCGACGGTGACTGGACGGCCTTTCTCGACAACCAGATCGGCGGCACGGTGGTGGACGACGTCGAGGGGCTGGCGACGCTGCTCGGAAGGTGGGAGAGTCTGCGCAGCGACGCGCTGCCCCGGCAGCAGCAGTCGATCGGCCTGATCGAGGAGATCTTGAAGCCATGGACCTGACCGGTGCCCAGTGGCGCAAGTCCACCCGGAGTGGCAACGACAGCGGCGCGTGTGTCGAGGTCGCCGACAATCTGCCCGGCCGGGTGCACGTGCGGGATTCCAAGGACCGTGCCGGCGCGGTGCTGACCTTCTCGCCGCGCGCGTGGCGAGCCTTCGTGGAGCTGGCCCGCAGCCGCTGACCGCCCCAACTGAACGATCGGCGGAGGCGGGGCGTAACCGATCGTGACGGGTCAGGCGCCGAACCAGCCAGGGACGTCGAGGCGGAAGAAGTTCGGCAGGGCGACCGTGCGCAGGTCGTCCTCCAGCGCCGCGACCCGGTCGGTGCCGAGGGCCGCCGCCCAGCGATCCCGGAGCTGGTCGAAGATGACCGCCGAGCGGCGCAGCCCGTCCAGCCCCCGGTCGGTCAGCCGGACCAGCTTGCGGCGCGCGTCGGCCGGGTCGTCGGCGCGTTCCAGGTAGCCGAGCGTCACCAGCCGGTCGACGGTCTTGCCCGCCGCCTGCTTCGAGACGCCGAGCCGCTGGCCCAGCTCGCTGGCGGTGGTGCCGGCCACGCCGACCGCCTGGAGGACGAAGCCGTGCACCGGGCGCAGGTCGGGGTGCCCCTGGCGGGCCAGCTCGGCGTGCAGGTCGTCGATGAGCGTACGGAAGCCGGCGAGCAGGAGCAGGGGGAGTACGAAGCCGGGGCGGTCAGGCGTTGCCATGTTCGACAACCACGTTTACTATTTGGTCAACCACATTGACTATCGTACCCGGGAGGGCCCGGCATGTCCCGACCTGTCTTCACCGCACACACCCTCGACACCGCGCCCGCCGCCGCCCGCGCCACCATGGCGGGCGTCCACCGCAACCTCGGCCACCTACCCGCCGCCGTCGCCCTGATGGCCGAGTCCCCGGAGCTGCTCAAGGGCTTCCTCACCGCCAACGCCGTCTTCGAGGCCAGCGACCTCGACCCGATCGCCCGCGAGGTGGTGGTGTTCACCGTCGCCACCCGCAACGAGTGCCACCTCTGCGTGGCCATGCACACCGCCGCGCTCACCCGCCAGGGCGCCGACCCGGAGTTGATCGACGCCCTGCGGGCCGGCGCGGAACTGCCCGACCCGCGACTGGAGGCGCTGCGCCGGTTCACCCGCGCCGTGCTCGATCACCGGGGCGCGGTCCCGGACGACGGGCTGGACGCCTTCCTCGCCGCAGGCTGGCAGCCCCGGCACGCGTTGGACGTGGTACTCGGCGTCGGGACGTACACCATCTCGACCTTCGCCAACCGGCTCACCGCCGCGCCGCTCGATCCGCCCCTGGCCGCGTACGCCTGGGAGCCGGCCGCCTGACCGGCGCGGCCCGGCGGGCGGGGTCAGCCGCGAAGGAACGGCAGCAGCAGGGCGGCCAGCTCCGCTGGGCGTTCCTCGAACAGCCAGTGACCGCAGTTGTCGACCACCTCGCCGGTGACCGTGCCGGCGTACCGGCGCACCTGGTCGGCGACCTGGGGGCCGAGGCTGGCCTGGGCGCCGACGGCGAGCACCGGCATGGGCAGCCGGGTCGACCGGTACGCCGCGTTGTCCGCGACGTCCTGACCGAACGCCCGGAAGTAGCCGAAACTGGCCCGCAGGTGCGCCTCGTCGCGCAGGTGCCGGGCGTACTCCTCGATGTCGTCCGGGCCGAGGCTGCCCTTGTTGACCATGATCGAGTCGCTGAAGCGGTCCACCCAGAGGGCCTCCCGGCCGACGACGAGTTGCTCCGGCAGGCCGTTGGGAACGGTGAAGAAGCCGAAGTTCCACACGGCCGGGCCGGCGGCGGTCAGCGCCGGGATGGTGTAGATGCTCTCGTCGGGGATCGGCGCCTCGGTGAGCACCAGCCGGGCGACCGAGTCCGGGTGGGCGGCGGCGTAGGCGTACGCGACCATGGTGCCGAGGTCGTGGCCGACCAGTCGGATCTCCCCGGCCAGGCCGAGTCCGGTGAGCAGCCCGTGCAACTCGGCGGCGACCGTCTTCTTGTCGTACCCGCCGGGCGGGGCGTCGCTGTCCCCGAAGCCGCGCAGGTCGGGGGCGACCACCTCGTACGACTCCGCCAGCTCCGGCAGCAGGTGCCGCCACATCCGCCAGCACTGCGGGTAGCCGTGGAGCAGCACCACCGTGGGTCCCCGGCCACCCCGGACGTAGTTCCACGTCACGTCGCCGACCCGGGCCCGCTGCTCGGTGAATCCCGTTGGCATCCGTCCGTCGCCCATGTCGCCCTCCGCCCTGGTCCGGCCGCTCGACTACCCCGCCGGCCGTCGCCCATGCCGGTGCTGCTCGGCGTCGAGAGGGCCCCCGCTCAGCCGGGGGTGTTGCGGGAGAGCCGTTCCGGTCACGTCACACCAACCCGGCGTGGGCGGGGTGGTGGGCGGTGCGGGAGGATGGCGGCATGGCGGCTCGTGGCTTTCCGTACCCCGATCTGAAGGACTTCCTCGCGGCGCTGGAGCGCGCGGGCGAGCTGCGGCGGGTCAGCGTCCCGGTCGACCCGACGCTGGAGATCAGCGAGATCGTGACCCGGACGGTACGGGACGGCGGCCCGGCACTGCTCTTCGAGCGGCCGACCCGGGGCGAGATGCCGCTGGCGATCAACCTGTTCGGCACCGAGAAGCGGATGGCGATGGCGCTCGGCGTCGAGTCACTCGACGAGATCGGCGAGCGGATCGGTGGGCTGATCAAGCCGGAGTTGCCGGTCGGCTGGTCCGGCATCCGCGAGGGCCTGGGCAAGGTGATGCAGCTCAAGTCGGTCCCGCCGCGCAAGGTGAAGACCGCACCCTGCCAGCAGGTGGTCTACCGGGGTGACGACGTCGACCTGAGCCGGCTGCCCGGGCTCCAGGTCTGGCCGGGCGACGGCGGCGTCTTCCACAACTTCGGGCTGACCCACACCAAGCACCCGGAGACCGGCAAGCGCAACCTCGGCCTCTACCGCCTCCAGCAGCACAGCCGGAACACGCTGGGCATGCACTGGCAGATCCACAAGGACTCCACCGCGCACCACGCCGTCGCCGAGCGGCTCGGCCAGCGGCTCCCGGTCGCCATCGCGATCGGCTGCGACCCGGTCGTCTCGTACGCCGCCACCGCGCCGCTCCCGAGTGACATCGACGAATACCTGTTCGCCGGGTTCCTGCGCGGCGAGCGGGTGGAGATGGTCGACTGCCTGACCGTGCCGTTGCAGGTGCCGGCGCACGCGCAGGTGGTGCTGGAGGGCTATCTGGAGCCCGGGGAGCGGTTGCCCGAGGGGCCGTTCGGCGACCACACCGGCTTCTACACGCCGGTCGAGCCGTTCCCGGTGCTGCACGTCGAGACGATGACCATGCAGCGCGACCCGGTCTACCACTCGATCGTCACCTCCAAGCCCCCGCAGGAGGACCACGGCCTCGGCAAGGCCACCGAGCGGATCTTCCAGCCGCTGCTCAAGCTGATGATCCCGGACATCGTCGACTACGACCTGCCGGCCGCCGGGGTTTTCCACAACTGCGCGATCGTGTCGATCCGCAAGCGCTACCCGAAGCACGCGCAGAAGGTGATGAACGCGATCTGGGGCGCGCACCTGATGTCGCTGACCAAGTTGATCGTGGTCGTCGACGAGGACTGCGATGTGCACGACTACGCCGAGGTCGCCTTCCGCGCCTTCGGCAACGTCGACTACGCGCGCGACCTGCTGGTCACCGAGGGGCCGGTGGACCACCTCGACCACTCGTCGTACCAGCAGTTCTGGGGCGGAAAGGCGGGCATCGACGCCACCCGCAAGCTGCCCGCCGAGGGCTACACCCGGGGCTGGCCCGAGGAGATGACCATGAGCCCCGAGGTGGTCTCCCTGGTCGACAAACGCTGGAAGGAGTACGGGATCTGATGGCCGACGAGGGCACCCCCCGCGATCTTGCAGTTTCGGTCGCCGATTCGTCCCCTTCCGCCGGCACTGCCGGGTCAGGAAGTGCAAGATCACGCGGGCGGGTAGGGGCGTTTCTGCGGCTGGTGGCGATCGAGCACTCGGTTTTTGCGTTGCCGTTCGCGTACCTGTCGGCGCTGACCGCGATGCAGGTGCACGGCGGGCACGTTCGGTGGGGCGAGCTGCTGCTGATCACCGTGGCGATGGTCGGGGCGCGCACGTTCGCCATGGCCGCCAACCGGATCCTCGACCGGCGGATCGACGCGCGGAACCCGCGTACCGCCAACCGGGAACTGGTCACCGGGGCGGTGAGCCTGCGGACGGCCTGGACCGGCGCGGCGGTCGCCCTGGTGGTCTTCCTCGCCGCCGCCGCCCTGCTCAACCCGCTCTGCCTGGTGCTCGCGCCGCTCGCCGTGGTGCCGCTGGTCGTCTACCCGTACGGCAAGCGGTTCACCAACTGGCCGCACGCGATCCTGGCCATCGCCCAGGCGGTCGGGCCGGTCGGCGCGTGGCTGGCGGTCACCGGCACCCTCGCCGGCTCCTGGCCGGCGTGGCTGCTCGGCGCGGCCGTCGGTCTGTGGATCGGCGGCTTCGACCTGATCTACGCCTGCCAGGACGCCGACGTCGACCGGCGGATCGGCGTGCACAGCGTCCCCGCCCGCTACGGGCTGCGCTTCGCGCTGCACGCCTCCACCGTGGCGCACGTGGTGACCTTCGCGCTGTTTCTCTGGTTCGGCGTGCTGGTCGGTTTCGGCTGGCTCTGGTGGATCGGGCTGGCGCTCACCGCGCTCGCCTTCGGCTACCAGCACCTGGTGGTCAGCCCGACCGACCTGAGCAAGGTCAACCGGGCGTTCTTCACCGCCAACGGGTTCGTCGGCATCGCGCTGTTCGTCTTCGCCGTGCTCGACCTGGTGATCCGCCTCGGCCTGCGCGGCTGAGCGGGTGCCGGCGCGGCAGCGGGCTCAGCCGCCGGAGCCGGCCGGGTAGCGGGCGCTTTCCAGGGTCCAGTCGACGGTGCCGCGGACGGCGTTGGCCACCCCGTCGAGATGGGCGGTGACCGACTCGTCCAGCGCCGGCCCGAAGGACGGCACGGCGGCGCGCAGCGCCAGGAAGCGCCCCATCTCCGTACGCCAGCGCGCCGCGACCAGGTCCACCGCGGTGGCCACCGGCACACCCCGTTCGGCGGCCACCGCCAGCACCAGGTTGTGGCCGCCGGCGGTGGCCCGATCCCGGTCCAGCGAGGCGATGTCGTTGAACCAGGAGAGCAGGTCGTTGCCGAGGTCGGCGAGCCGGCGCAGCGCGGGGTGGTGGTGGACCGCGTCGGGCAGCGGCCGGCCGGTCGCGAACTCGATCAGCGGGTACGACACGTACGCCGCCGAGGTGGCCCGGCGCAGCTTGACGTACTCGTCTACCCCGGGCGGCCGGCCGGCGGTCCTGGCGACCGCCTCCCGCCACGCGCCGTCGAGATGGTGGGCGACGGCGTCGGCGAAGCGGAGCCGCCAGCGGGCCGGCATCCGGCGCCGGGGCTCCCGCCACGCCTCCACGAGCAGCCGGCGCAACGGGCCGGTGAGGCCGGGATGGCGGGCACGGGAGCCCTGCCGGAGCAGGGTGAGCGCGCCGTCCCGCAGCGCCCGGATCCGCGCCGGGTCCGGCTGGCCCGGCCCGTCGCAGATGTCGTCCACCAGGAAGAACCAGGTGAACAGGGCGGTCAGTACGCGCAGGTCGGGCTCGTCGGCGTCCGGGTGGAGCCGGCTGGCGTACCGGGCGAAGCCGGCGCGGGCCAGCCGCTCCCGGGCGACGGCGTCCGGCGGCAGCCCGAGGCGGTCGAGCTGACCGGTCAGCCACTCCTGCACCGGCTCGGCGTACGGGGAGAGCCGGGGCGCGATCGGGCAGGCGGACCGTAGGAACCGGAGCACGGTTTCCGTCATCACCGATTCCTCGCGTCGACCTCTTGCGCCGACGGAAGCATGGCAGGTTGGTGGGATTCCCACGTGGCCGGCGGACAACGTGCTCGACGTGGGACAAGCGGGGCACTCCGGACGGGCGCTCCGGGGGTGCCCGCCCGGCGCTCCGGCCGACCAGGCACGCTTGACGGTATGCGCGAACCATGGGTGGTGGGCGTCTCCGGGGCATCCGGCACGCCGTACCCGGCCGCCGTCGTCCGTGGCCTGCTCGACGCCGGTGAGGCGGTGGACCTGATCGTCTCCCGGGCCGCCCGGCTGACCATCCTGGACGAGACCGGACGCCCCTTCCGGGACGCGCACTGGGCCGACGACCTGGCCGCCTGGCTGGGCCGCGACCTCGCCGACGCGGACCTGCGGTTCTGGCCGGCCGGAGACCTGGCCGCCGGGCCGAGCAGCGGCTCCTACCGGGTACGCGGAATGGCCGTCGTCCCGGCCAGCACGGCGGCCTGCGCCGGTATCGCGATCGGGCTCTCCAAGGACCTGTTGCAGCGCGCCGCCGAGGTGAACCTCAAGGAACGGCGACCGGTGGTCGTGGTGCCACGGGAGACCCCGGTGACCCGCAGCCACCTGGAACACCTCATCACGCTGCACGACGCCGGTGCCGTCGTGCTGCCGGCCAGCCCCGGCTTCTACGGAGCCGGCGCGGCGGCCTCCGCCCAGCAGCTGGTCGACTTCGTGGCCGGCAAGGTGCTGGACGCGCTCGGTGTGCCGCACACGCTCTTCCGGCGCTGGTCGGGCGAACTGGCGGCGGCCCGACGGGACGCGGACCGCACCTGACGTCCGGTCCGCGTGCCGATCGGCACCGGGTCAGTACATGCCGGCGTTCGCCGGTCCGGGGCCGGTCGAGGCGGTCGGGCCCGCATTGCGTGGCCTGCCCATGTCCTCCGCCTCGTCCAGCATGCCCTCCCCCTCAAGCAGGGCTCGCACCTCGGATTCCCGAAAACGGCGATGCCCGCCTGGAGTCCGGATGCTGCCTATCCGGCCGGCCGCTGCCCATCTGGTCACGGTCTTCGGGTCAACCCGAAACAGTGCAGCGACCTCACCCGGTGTCAGCAGGCGATCTCCAGTGTCCACAGCCCCCTCCTCGCGTCGACGAAGCCCCCGGCTGAACACACTGCCCCCGGCCGGTGCGAGCCCAGAGCCGTCATGAGGGACGTATGGCAATTACAGCACCGGGGATCTGGCCTGTCCGCCCAAACGCGAAAAACGCACGGAAGTGAGAAGTTAGTAAATGGTACCGGCCGAGAGTTGCCCTGACCGCTGGTTTGTGAACCGATACATGACGTCACGTTCAACTGTTGCCGACCGTCGGGCGTTACGCCCGAACGGATAGGGTGACACTCCGTGGACGCGATCGACCTGAGCCTCGTGGAGTTGCTGCGCGGGAACGCCCGCCTGTCGTACGCCGAACTGGCCCGCCAGGTCGGCCTCTCCGCCCCGGCCGTGCACGAGCGGGTCGGCAAGCTGGAGGCGAGCGGGGTCATCCGGGCGTACCGGGCCGAGGTGGAGCCGGAGGCGATCGGGCTCCGGGTCACCGCGCTGATCGGCATCGTGGAGGACTCCAACGCCGACACCGACGACGTGCTGGAGGCGTTCCGGCAGATGCCCGAGATCGAGTCCTGCTACTTCATGGCGGGGGTCGAATCGTTCCTGCTCAAGGCGCGGGTCGGCACCATCGCCGAGCTGGAGCAGCTGATCGTACGGCTGAACCGGACGCCGGGGGTGGCCTCCACCCGTACCGGCATCGCGCTGTCGACCAAGTGGGAGAACCGGCCCCAGCCGGTCGAGCCGCCCGCCTCCTGACCGGCGGTGCCGCCGGGCCGGCCGGGACGCGAGCCGACCTCGCTTGTAACGTTGCCGGCGTGACTCAACTCGACCGGTGCGACGAGGCCAGCCGGGCCTGGGTGACCGAGGCGATCGCCACGGTCGAGGCGGACGCCAACCGTTCCGCCGACACCCACCTGCTGCCCTTCCCGCTGCCCCGGGAATGGGGAATCGACCTCTACCTCAAGGACGAGTCGGTGCACCCCACCGGCTCGCTCAAGCACCGGCTGGCCCGCTCGCTCTTCCTGTACGGGCTCTGCAACGGCTGGATCGGCCCGGCGACCACGATCGTCGAGGCGTCGTCCGGCTCGACCGCGGTCTCCGAGGCGTACTTCGCCCGGATGCTGGGGCTGCCGTTCATCGCGGTGATGCCCGCCGCCACCTCGCCCGAGAAGATCGCCCAGATCGAGTTCCAGGGCGGGCGCTGCCACCTGGTCGACGATCCGGCCAGGGTGGTGATCGAGGCCCGCTGGCTCGCCGAGGACACCGGTGGGCACTACATGGACCAGTTCACGTACGCCGAGCGGGCCACCGACTGGCGGGGCAACAACAACATCGCCGAGTCGATCTACGCGCAGCTCGCGTTGGAGCGGCACCCCGTACCGGCGTGGGTCGTGGTGGGCGCCGGGACCGGCGGCACCAGCGCCACCATCGGCCGGTACGCCCGCTACCGCCGGCTGCCCACCAAGCTCTGCGTGGTCGACCCGGACAACTCCGCCTTCTACCCGGCCTGGCAGGCCGGCGACTGGTCGCTGCGGACCGACCGGGGCTCCCGGATCGAGGGGATCGGCCGCCCCTGCGTCGAGCCGTCCTTCCTTCCCTCGGTGGTGGACCGGATGGTCCAGGTGCCGGACGCCGCGTCGCTGGCCGCCATGCGGGCCGGCTCGGCGGTGCTCGGCCGCCGGGTGGGCGGCTCCACCGGCACCAACCTGTGGGGGGCGTTCGGGCTGATCGCGGAGCTGCTCGCCGCCGGGCGGACCGGGTCGGTGGTCACCCTGATCTGCGACGCCGGTGACCGCTACGCGCACACGTACTACGCCGACGAGTGGGTGGCTGCCCAGGGCCTCGACCTCGCCCCCCACCTGGCCACCATCGACAACTTCCTCACCACCGGCACCTGGCCCGCCTGATCGGGCGCGCGGCGCAGGGTCAGCGCGGGTCGATCCGCTCGGCCAGGCCCGGGTAGCGCA
This sequence comes from Micromonospora narathiwatensis, assembly GCF_900089605.1. NCBI lineage: Bacteria > Bacillati > Actinomycetota > Actinomycetes > Micromonosporales > Micromonosporaceae > Micromonospora > Micromonospora narathiwatensis. The sequence goes on from NZ_LT594324.1 coordinate 5,664,658, forward strand.
CCACGAAACCGTCCGGGTCGATGTCCAGGTCGGCCGTGAAGGTGTCGCTGGCGAAGCGGACCCGGCCCGGCCCGAGCGAGGTGTAGACCTGATCGGTCGGCAACACGGCCAGGCCGGGCAGCAGCACCCAGGCCACGGTGACCTGCCGGGCGTGATCCGCCGGGGTCCGGCCAAGCCCGATCCGGCGTACCGGAAGGGTGTTGAACAGCGGCGAACCGCTCAGGTCGACGTCGAGCGCGGCGGCCAGCCGGTCCGGCTCGTCGGTGCCCGGCAGCCCGGCCGGCGGATGGCCGGCGGCCCGCAACGCCGCGTCCAGGTCACCCTCCTCGCCGGTGCGCACCCGCCAGCCGTCCCCGGCGCGTTCCAGGCGTACGTTCCGTGCCCAGCCGGCCCCCGTGGCCTCGACCTCAAGTGAGCTGGTGCACCAGTCCGCGCCGACGGTGAGCTGGTATCGGCAGGTGTACGGGATGGGGTCCACGGCGAGCACCACGCCCCGCGCGAGAAGACCCTCCCGATCGTCGAAGACGGCGTGCTCGGATCCGGCGGTGTCGGTCCGGGACCAGAAGAGCGACTTCGGCATGGTCGGCATGAGGCGGACGTTACGCCCTTGGCCAGGCACCGGCACGGGATGCGGGAACGCCGCCGCCGAGTGGCTCGGCGACGGCGTCCGTCAGCTTCTCCGCAATCTCAGGCGGAAGCGGGCACCGGTCAGTGGGTGCGCGCCGCCGGGCGACCGCCGAAGCTGCGCCGGTCGTCGCGGGGCCGGTCGTCGCGGGGCCGGTCGTCCCGGGCCCGGTCGTCCCGGGCCCGGTCGTCCCGGGCCCGCCCGTCGGCGCGGAACCCGGCCCGGCGATCCGTCGGCCGAAGGTCGCCACCGCGGTCACCGAAGCGCCGGTCACCCCGGCCGTCCCGGTCGCCGAAGCGCCGCCCGCCCTGCGAGCGGTCCTCGTACCGCTGCTCGCCGCGCTCGCCGTAGCCCCGAGCGTCGCGGTCGCCGTAACCCCGGGTGTCGCGGTCGCCGTAGCTCCGGGCGCCGCTGGGCCGGTCCCCGGGCCGGCGCTCGCCACCCCGGTCCCCGACCTGCTCGCGTCGATCCCCGAAGGGGCGGCCCGAACGCCGTTCGTCCCGGTCAACGGAGACCCGGTCGCCGAACCGGCGCTCGCCATACCCACCCCGGTCGAACGAGCCCCGCTCGCCCCGCGAGCCGCGCTCGAACGATCCGCGTTCGCCCCGGTCGAACGATCCGCGCCCGCTTCGCTCGAACGATCCACGGTCGCCGCGGTCGAACGATCCGCGCTCGCGGCCGAAGCGGCGCGGGCCGGACGGGCGGTCGCCCTGACGGCGCGGCTCAGGCTCGGCCCGGACCGGTACGCCGCTGGGCTCGCGGGCACCGGTCAGCTCGGCCAGCGCCGGGTCACCCGCGCGGACGCGGGTCTGGGCCGGCTCGACGCCCGCCTTCTCCAGCATGGCGAGGGTCGTGCGGCGCTGCTTCGGCAGCACCAGGGTCGCCACCGCGCCCGACTCTCCCGCCCGGGCGGTACGCCCCGCCCGGTGCAGGTAGTCCTTCGGGTCCTTCGGCGGGTCCACGTGCAGGACCAGCGACACCCCGTCGACGTGGATGCCCCGGGCCGCCACGTCGGTGGCGACCAGCACCTTCATCCGCCCCTCGCGGAACTCGGCCAGGGTCCGGGTACGCATCCGCTGGGTCTTGCCGCCGTGCAGGCCGCCCGCGCGTACGCCGACCGCGGCGAGCTGCTCGACCAGCCGGTCGACGCCGAGCTGGGTACGCGCGAAGAGCATGGTGCGCCCGTCGCGGGCCGCGATGGACGCCGCGACGGCGAACTTGTCGTGCGGCGGGATCAGCAGCAGGTGGTGGTCCATGGTGGACACGGCGGCGGTCGGTGGCGCGGTGGAGTGGGTGACCGGGTCGGTCATGAACCGGGTGACCAGGGTGTCCACGTCGTTGTCCAGGGTGGCCGAGAACAGCAGCCGCTGGGCGTCCGCCGGCGTCTTCGCCAGCAGCTCGGTGACCTCGGGCAGGAAGCCCATGTCGGCCATCTGGTCGGCCTCGTCGAGCACGGTGACCTCGACGTCGTCCAGCTTGCAGACGCCGCGCTCGATGAGGTCGCCGAGCCGCCCCGGGGTGGCCACGACGATCTCCACGCCCCGGCGCAGCGCGTCGATCTGCCGGTCGTACGGCACGCCGCCGACGGCGGTCTTGAGGAAGATGCCGACGGCCTTGCCGAGCGGCGCCAGCGCGTCGTTGACCTGCATGGCCAGTTCACGGGTGGGCACCAGGACCAGGGCACGCGGGTGCAGCGGGCGGGCCCGGTTACGGTCGGCGAGCCGGGCGATCACCGGCAGGCCGAAGGCGAGCGTCTTGCCCGAGCCGGTCTGGCCCCGGCCCAGGACGTCGTGTCCGGCGAGGGCGTCCGGCAGGGTGGCCCGCTGGATCTCGAACGGGGTGGTGATGCCCTGTCGGGCGAGCGCGTCGACCAGCCGCCGGGGCAGGCCCAGCGCGGCGAAGTCGGGGGTCTCGGTGGCCGGAAGCTCCGGCGTCGGGGCCTGGTCGGCGGACGGGGACGTGCCGGGGGCAGCAGAAATGGACAAGAAATGCCTTTCGAGCGGGGCGCATCTTCGCGATGGCCCGCCGCAGCGCTGAACGCCGCCGAATCGCCCGCAAGATCGCCCATGGGCGCGCGATCGGCGCGCCGGGTCAGTGATCTCCACAAGTGTACGGCGGGTCGGCGCGGTCGCCACCGCACCGAGACACCGTAGTGGGCGGGCTCACCCCGTCAGTTGCCCGCCGCGCCGTCGGTCAACCCGCTCAACGCGTCGTTGGCCAGGAACACCACCAGCAGGCTGATCGCGATCAGCAGACCCAGCGAGGCAGCCAGCACGATCACCACCTTGGTGTTGCTGGACCGGGCCGCCGGAGCGTCCTCGGCCCAGCCCTGGGCCAGGATGTGCCCGGTCAGGGAGCCGGAATTCTCCTCCAGATCGCTCTGCGGGAACGCGACGGTGGTGAAGCCTGCTCCGCCGCTGCCTCCGTACGCCGTACCGGCCAGGTCGGGACCGCCCTGGTGGGCCGGCCCGGGGGCGGCCGCGGACCCGCTGACCGGGTACGCGGGCCCACTGGGCCGGCCGGTCGGACCGTTCCGCTGATCGGTCGGGTTGGTCGGCGGCGGCCAGGTGGGCAGCGCGGGTGCGGGCACCACCGGCGCCGGGGTAGCCGTCACCGGCGGCGTGGCGACCGGTGCGGCCGCCGGCGGGGCGACCGGTGCCGGCACTGGCGGCGCGGACACCGAAGCGCCGGCCCGGGCGGCCGGCATGGTCGGCGGCGCGGAGACCGAAGCGCTGGCGCGGGCGGCCAGACCGATCGGGGGCGCGGAGACCGGCACGCTGGCCCGGGCCGTCGGAGCGATCGAAGGCGCGGAGACCGAGGCGCTGGCCCGGGCCGGCATGGCCGGCGGCGCGCCGGCGGGCCCGCCCGCCGGGGCGGCGAGGGGTGCCGGCCCGCCGGTCGGGGCAGCCGTGGCGGGCGGCGGCGGGAACGGCGGAGCCGGCATGGGGCCGGGTGGCGGCGGAGGCGGTGGCACCGGTGGGCCAGACGGGGGCACCGGCGGCCCGGGCAGCGGCGGCACCGGCCCCGGCGGAGTCGGCCCGGGCGGCGGTGTGGGCAGCGGCGGCACCGGCCGGAACGGCGGCTCCGGCTCCGGCACGGGCGGCGACGGCGACGGCGGGGTGGGGCCCGGTACGGGCGTCGGCGCCGGCTCGGGTTCCGGTGCGGGCGGCGTCGGCGGCTGTGCCGGCTCCGGTGGCTGCGCCGGCTCGGGCGGCTCGGGGTTGACCGGACCCGCGCGGTAGACCTTGGCACCGCCGGCCTTCGCCACCGTCGCGGCGGCGACCTCGTCCGGCGACATCCGGTTCAGGCCGGGCACGGCGGCGCTGGCCCGGGCCTGCCCCGCCTCGGCCCGCGGTGCCGCCTGCGCCGGTGCACCCGCCCGGTACGTGGTGGCGGCGGCCGGCGTGCCCGGCAGGGCGTCAGCCGGCGACGGTACGGCCGCACCGGTGACGCTGACGCGTGCCCGGGCGACGGCGGCCGGGGCGGCCTCGCCCGGCTGCTCGCCGGCAGCCGGTCCGGCCGGCTCGGGCGTGGATCCGGGGTGGACCGTCTCCGCCGGAACCTCTTGCTCGCCCATGCTCCCCCCTCCGCGCCCGCGTTCGACCCCGGACCGTAGCGTTGGCCTGGAGTGCCTGGGTCTCACCGTGCCACATTCCGGCCCGGCAGCACAGTCGGAGTGGACGGTTGGGTCAGCTACCGGTGCTCGGGCTGGACGACGCCGTGCTGGCCGCGGTGCTCGACGGGTCGGCGGCGCTCGCCGTCGCCTCCGGCTCCGTGTCCGTCGCGTCGCTCGGCGTGGAGCTCGGCGAGTCGGACGGGTGCGACGTCGGCGACCCCGTGGGCGACTCGCTCGGCGAGTTCGACGGGCTGGGGCTCGGACTCGGCGTGGTGGGTTGCGGCGTGGGCGAATGGGTCGGCTTCGGGGTGGCCGGTCGCGTCGGCGTCGGCGTGGGGGTGGGCGTGGGCGTGGGGGTCGGCTTGGGCGTCGCGGTCGTCCCGGTCGGGGCCGGCGTCGGGGTGGCCGGGGCGGGCACCGCGCCGATCACCCGGGTGGCGGCGTAGAGCCGGGTCCAGCGGACCACGGAGATCTTGACCACGTCGCCGGTGCGCGGCGCCTCGACCATCTTGCCGTTGCCGATGTACATGGCGACGTGGTGGATGCTCGTCCAACTGCTCCCCGAGGCGAAGAAGAGCAGGTCGCCAGGGAGCAGCGCGTTCGGGTCCACGGTGCGGGAACGGGTGGCGTAGTACTGGTCGCGGGAGACCCGGGGCAGGCCGCGGTAGCCGGCCGCCCGGTACGAGGCGAGGACCAGGCCGGAGCAGTCGAAGCGGTCCGGACCCTCCGCCGCCCACAGGTACGGGTCGCCGAGTTGGGCGAGGGCGTACCGCACGGCGGCCAGTGCCTGTGGGTCGGCGACCAGCCCGCTGACGCTCTGGTTGAAGACGTACGAGGTGCCGACCTGCTGTTCGGCGGCGTCCTGGCGCTTCTCGATCTCAAGCAGCAGTGCGGCGTTGTCCTGGCGCAGCTTGAGCAGCGTGGCTTCCTGCCGGTGCAGCTCCGCCTCGATCTGCGCGTACCTGTCGGCCTTCTCCTCGGCGCCCTGCTTGACCGCGGCGTGTGCCTCGCGGGCCGACTTCTCGTTGGCGGTGGCCCGGGTGACCTCGCCGGCGACCGCGGTGGTGGCCCCGTCGGCCTTGTCGCCGCGGGTGAGCCGCTGGAGGTCGCTGAAGCTACGCAGGTCGGGGCCGAACGGCAGGGGTGGCACTGCGGCGGCGGCCTTGACCGCGTCGGCGGCGGCGTTGCGGGCGCTCTCCTGGGCCCGGTCCAGCGCCTCTTCGGCCTCCTGGAGCGTGGTGGCGGCGAGGGCCACCTCGGTCTCGGCCGCGTCCCGGGCCTTCTTGGCCTCGATCAGGTCGTCGCCGAGCTGGGCGACCTGCGCGTCGACCTGGTTGATCTGCGCGATGAGCGGCCCGTCGGCCGGGTTGGTGACGCCCGTGATGACACCGGGTGCCCCGGGGGTCTGACCGGGCACCCCGGGAACCGCGCCGGGGAACTGCAACGCCCCGGTGTAGGTGGGGCGGGAGCCGGAGTGCGGGATCGTGTCGGGCAGCGGGTCGGCCCAGACCGGGGTGGCGAGCGCCGCGGCCGCCACCGCGCCGAGCAGGGCGGACCAGAGCCTCGGACGCAGCACCGGGGAGATCAACGGGAACCTGCGTCGCTGTCGTCGGCCCCGCCTGCTGTCGACCATTCCGCTCCCCGTCCGGTTTGGTGTGTTCCGCGTCGGATGGACGCGGGTAAACCGGGACGGCGCCGATGTGTTCGTTCCGCCCCCATCCTGTCTTACCTCACCAGCGCACCTATGTCGATGCGCGGAGGGTGACGGCCGGACGGGCGTCCGGTGAATTTCGTCGCCGCGGTCGACCGGGTCGCCGGTTCGTCGGCCCTGCGACGTACGCTCGACCCGGATCGCAGGTGGAAGGGACGTGGCTTTCGATGGACGCCGGACTCAAGCGTGAGCTCGAAGCGAAGGTCTACGCGGGGGAGCGGCTCACCCGCGAGGACGGCATCGCCCTCTACGAGTGCGACGACCTCGCCTGGCTGGGGCGGCTGGCCCACCACAAGCGCACCGAGTCGAACGGCGACCGGGTGATGTTCAACGTCAACCGGCACCTCAACCTGACCAACGTCTGCTCCGCGTCGTGCGCGTACTGCTCGTTCCAGCGTAAGCCGGGCGAGAAGGACGCCTACACGATGCGTATCGACGAGGCGGTCCGCAAGGCCAAGGAGATGGAGGACGAGCAGCTCACCGAGCTGCACATCGTCAACGGCCTGCACCCGACCCTGCCCTGGCGCTACTACCCCAAGGTGCTGCGCGAGCTGAAGGCGGCACTGCCGAAGGTCAACCTCAAGGCGTTCACCGCGACCGAGGTGCAGTGGTTCGAGAAGATCAGCGGCCTGAGCGCCGACGAGATCCTCGACGAGCTGATGGACGCCGGCCTGGAGTCGCTGACCGGCGGCGGCGCGGAGATCTTCGACTGGGAGGTCCGGCAGCACATCGTCGACCACGCCTGTCACTGGGAGGACTGGTCGCGGATCCACCGGCTGGCCCACTCGAAGGGCATGAAGACCCCGTCGACCATGCTCTACGGCCACATCGAGGAGCCCCGGCACCGGGTCGACCACGTGCTGCGGCTGCGCGAGCTGCAGGACGAGACGGGCGGCTTCCAGGTCTTCATTCCGCTGCGCTACCAGCACGACTTCGTCGACTCGGCGGACGGCAAGGTCCGTAACCGGATCCAGGCCCGGACCACCATGGCCTCGCCGGCCGAGTCGCTGAAGACCTTCGCCGTCTCCCGGCTGCTCTTCGACAACGTCCCGCACGTGAAGTGTTTCTGGGTGATGCACGGCCTCTCGGTGGCCCAGCTGTCGCTGAACTTCGGCGTGGACGATCTGGACGGTTCCGTCGTGGAATACAAGATCACCCACGACGCCGACTCGTACGGCACGCCGAACACCATGCACCGCGACGACCTGCTGCACCTGATCTGGGATGCCGGCTTCCGCCCGGTCGAGCGGAACACCCGCTACGAGACCGTCCGCGAGTACGACGCGGCTCCGTCGCTCGCCGAGCGCCGGGCCGAGCCGCAGCGGGTCTGGGCCTGACCGCGGCTGAGCGCGCCCTCGGCGGCCGGAGTCGGTGACGACCCGCCGCCGTTCGAGCCGTCGCGGCGCGTCAGGACTGCCCGGGAGTCACCCGACCATCGCTACCGTCCGTGTCGGCGAACCGCCGCATGGCGGCCCGGGAGATTGATGGTCGGGAACGGCTGCGCGGCCCCTCGGCCGGGCTGAGTTCCCGGGCGATATATGCCCGCAAACCGCCATCAATCGCTGTCCACTCCCCCTGTTGGAAGTGCCTTGTATCCGAACGGCGGATGGCTGTGAATCCGCTGTTCACGTTCCGGATGTCCGGCGTAAGCGATTGGCTGCTGACTGAGTCATTGTCCCTCCTGAGCCTGTCCCCACCAGCCAAATGTGGGCCGGGTCCGGGCGCGGTTTCGTGCCCGGGTCGAGGGAGGGATCAAGGTGCAGCGTCCACGCTTCGTGTTCCTCGCCGCGCCAGCGACACAGGCGCAGGTCGCACCCGAGAGGGAACGCATCCTCTGGATGCTCGTATCGCCCAATAATCGGCAACTCGGCCGAAGCGCCTCCTATCACGACGCCTACGCCGACAGTCGCCAGGCGGTCCTCGATCTTCAGCAGAATCTGGATCGCGTTATTCGGCTGGAAAGCCTGGTCGAAATGACCGGACAGTGGATCTGGCGGCTGAATCTCGACGGCCATGCCGTCGCCGCCTCCAGCCGTTCCTACTTCCGGGCGCGGGAGTGCGCGTACAACCTGGAACGGTTCCTGGAGGCGGTACCGCAGGCGGACCTCGTCGTCGGCGTCCGCGCTGCCAGACGGGGACGTCAGCGGCCGACAGAAACGGAAGACGTCGCCGCGATCCACCCAACCCGCTCGCTGGCCACCGGCCTGACGCCATCGTCGTTCGGTGAGGCGTACCGGCCCCGGTTCCGAATGCCGGGTGAGCTGTGAAAGACCGGCGGCCGGCAATCGGCATCGGCCGGTCGACGAAGAGCGCGCGGACGGACGTACCGAAATGGACAGGGCGCGACGAATTGAGCCGCCGACGTGAGTCGGTGACCCGATCGGGACGGCGGACATCCGGAATTCACCGGTCACATGTCTGGCGTAAGTATTCGCCTGTCCGCGACGTCACCGCTCCCGCCGAGCGTGGGCCGTGCGACGAACGGGGCCGCGGCACCGGTCGAGTCGGCTCAGGAAAGGTGGCATTCCAGGTGTGCAGCACGGTCAGGCGCGGTCTCGTGCCTGTCACCCGTCATCCCGTGGTGGGCCGCTGATGGTCACGACAACGATCCCCGGCGCTCCCGCCGGGGAGTCCGCCGACGTACCGCGCCGGACGACGTCCCGGATCGGCCCCTCCGACCATGCCTTCCGTCTGGTCGCGCGGGCCGGTGGCGCCGCCGTGCTGGTCATCATGTTGCTGGTCGGTGGCTTCCTGCTCTACCGCGGTTGGGCGGCGCTTCAGGTCGCCGGCTGGTCGTTCTTCACGACCCAGGCGTGGGACCCGGATTCCAACAACTTCGGTGTGGCGGCGCTGCTCGTCGGGACGGTGGCGATCGCCATCGTCGCGGTGTCCTTCGCGGTGCCGCTCGCCACCGGCACCGCTCTCTACATCTCCGAGTACGCCCCGCGCCGGTTTCAGCGCACGCTCGTCTCGCTGGTGGATCTGATGGCCGCCGTCCCGAGCGTGGTGTACGGCCTCTTCGGCTTCTATCTGCTCTCGGGCAAGGTCATCTACCTGTCCAAGTGGCTCTCCACCTGGCTCGGCTGGATCCCCATCTTCCGGGTCGTCGAAGGTGGACAACCGGTGGACCCGCGTGACCCGCTCGCCACGATGTCGGTCTACAGCTCGTCGACGTTCATTGCCGGGATGGTCGTGGCGATGATGGTCACGCCGATCATGTCCTCGGTGATGCGCGAGGTCTTCTCCCAGGCACCGGTCGGGGAGCGCGAGGGCGCGTACGGCCTGGGTGCCACCAAGTGGGGGATGATCCGGACCGTGGTGCTGCCCTTCGGGCGGGGCGGCATGATCGGCGGCACGATGCTCGGTCTGGGCCGAGCCCTCGGGGAGACGATCGCCGTTTACATGATCATCACTCCGCTCTTCGAGATCAACTGGCACATCCTCCAGAACGGCGGCATCTCCGTCTCCGCCCTCATCGCCCAGCGCTACAGCGAGTCCAGCGATTTCGGGCTCTCCGCGCTGATGGCGGCCGGTCTCGCCCTGTTCCTCATGACGCTGGTCATCAACTTCATCGCATCAGCGATCATCGCCCGAAGCCGATCCGGCGCCGAGAGTGAGGCCTGACCCGATGGCCGGATTGACACCCGCTGAGACCTCGACCGCGTACGCCGAAGACGCCGTCGCGCAGCGGACAGACGAGGTCGACCCGACTTCACGACGGGCGCGTCACGCCGCGGAACCCGACGACGATGCGGCGCGGCGGCCGACCACCACCATTCCGGCTCCGCCGGCCGAGTCGGACGTACCCGCGCGGCCGAGGGCGATCGGCGGCACCGGCGAGGGTGGGGCCTTTCCCGTCCTCGCCGCGGCGGCCGCCGCGGTGGGCTTCACGGCACTGCTCTTCTACCAGCTCGCGCCGCTCAGCGGCGCCCTCGGGCTCGTCGTCGTCGGCTACCTGAGCTTTCTGGTCTTCTACACGGTGCTCGTCTCGTACGAGAATCCCGGCCCGGCGGTGCGTGCCAAGGTGGCCTCGGTGATCGTGCCGAGCCTCGGCTTCGTGCTGCTCGCCGCGCTGGTCCTCGTCGTCGGCTACGTGCTGATCCGGGGCTGGGAGTCGCTGAAACACCTGAACTTCGTCACCCAGGACATGTCCTTCGCCGGACCACTGGACCCGCTCACGGTGGGCGGGATCGTGCACGCGGCGATCGGCACCCTGGAACAGATAGCGATCTGCCTCGCCATCACCATTCCCGCCGGGATCATCTGCGCGGTCTTCCTCAGCGAGTTCCCCGGTACGTTCAGCCGCTTCGTCCGGACCATCGTCGAGGCGATGACCGCTCTGCCGTCGATCGTCGCCGGCCTCTTCGTCTACCTCTCCTACATTCTCATCTGGGGCCACTGGGTCGAGACGCACCTTTCGGAGCGCTGGCAGTGGCTCGCGCCGGGCAAGTCCGGCTTCGCCGCGTCGCTGGCGCTGAGCATCATGACCCTGCCGATCATCGTGCGCGCGGCCGACGTGGTGCTGCGCCTCGTCCCCGGACACCTGCGGGAGGCCTCCTACGCCCTCGGCGCGTCGCACTGGCGCACGGTGTGGCAGGTGGTCCTGCCGACGGCCCGGTCCGGCCTGGCCACCGCGGTGATCCTCGGCACCGCCCGCGGCATCGGCGAGACGTCCCCGGTTCTGCTCACCGCGGGCTTCGCGGCCAGCGTCAACCTCAATCCGTTCAGCGGACCGCAGGTCTCCCTGCCGCTGTTCACCTTCGACTCGGTGAAGTCGCCGGAACCGTCGATGGTGGCTCGTGGCTTCGGTGCCGGCGCGGCGTTGATGCTGCTCGTCCTGCTGCTCTTCGTCCTGGCGCGGGTGCTCGGTGGCCGCGGTGCCGGCAATCTCAGCAAGCGTCAACTCCGGCGACGAATGGTCGCCTCCTATCGGGACGCGCGGCGGTTCGCCGAACGCAGCCGCTCGCGCTCCGTCGTACCCGACTCAGCACCCGCACCCGGGGGCGACAGTGAGGAACGTCATGTTTAGGAAATTGATGCCGGGTGGCCCGAGCGGGCCACGTCGACTTGCGTCCGCCGCGCTCGCGCTGGGGATCGCGGGGGCGGTCGTCGTGCTTCCGGGCACGGCCGCCAGCGCCGCCACGTACGTCCCGGTCAGCGGCGCCGGCTCCACCTGGAGCGCGAACGCGCTGCGCCAGTGGGCGGCCAACGTCAAGAAGAACGGCATGACGATCAACTTCGCCGCCACCGGCTCCACCGATGGACGGACCCAGTTCGCCAACGGCACCGTCGACTTCGGCGTCTCGGAGATCCCGTACGGGCTGTACGACTCGAACTTCGGTCGGGCGGCCGACCAGCCGCCCGCGCGCAAGTTCGCCTACATGCCGATCGTGGCCGGCGGCACGTCGTTCATGTACAACCTCAACATCGGCGGGCGGCGGGTCACCAACCTGCGGCTCTCGGGCGAGAACGTCGCGAAGGTCTTCACCGGCGCCATCAAGTACTGGAACGACCCGGCGATCAAGGCGGACAACCCGTCGCTGACCCTGCCCGCGCGGCGGATCGTTCCCGTGGTCCGCTCCGACGGCTCGGGCACCACGGCGCAGTTCACGCTCTGGCTGAGCAAGCAGTATCCGGACATCTGGAACGCCTACTGCGCCCGCAACGGCAAGCGCACCCCGTGTGGGCTCACGTCGTACTACCCGTACAAGCCCAGTGAGGGGTTCGTCGCCAAGTCCGGCTCGGAGAACGTCTCCGGCTTCGTCCGCCAGCCGCAGGGCGAGGGCGCGATCACCTACGTCGAGTACTCGTACCCGGAGAAGGCCGGCTTCCCGGTGGTCAAGTTGCTCAACTCGGCCGGCTACTACGTTGCTCCGACGGCAGAGAACGTCGCCGTGGCGCTGACCAAGGCCGAGATCGAGGAGCACAACACCGACCCGGCGGTCTACCTGACCCAGAAGCTCGACAACGTCTACCGGAACCCGGACAAGCGGGCGTATCCCCTGTCCTCGTACTCCTACATCATCGTGCCGGTCGCGGAGGAGTACGGGCTGAAGCAACCCGACAAGGGGTACACGCTCGGGAAGTTCGGCTACTACCTGCTCTGCGAGGGGCAGAACCAGGCCAAGTCGCTCGGCTACTCGCCGTTGCCGAAGAACCTGGTCGAGGCCGGCCTCAAGCAGGTCGAGCGAATCCCCAACATGGCGCGCGAGCCGAACAAGATCGCCAACTGTCGGAACCCCACGTTCTCCGGCGACGGCACGAACACGCTGGCCAACAACGCGCCGTACCCGCCGGAGTGTGATCGCAAGGGCGGCCCGGCCCAGTGCACCACCGGCACCGGTGGAGCGCCGCAGGACACCCCGTCGAACAACAACGGGGGTTCGACCGGCGGGAACAACCCCGGTGGCTCGGGCGGACCGAACCCCACGGCCGGGCCGAACGCGACCGCCGGCCCGAACGCCAGTGCCGGGCCGAACGCCGCGCCGAGTGCCGGGGCGGTTGACCCGCTCACGGGCGACCCGGTCGCCGGTGGCTCCGACCCAGGCGCAGGCGCGGGCACAGGCGGGGATTTCGTCGCCGGCATCCCGGTCGCCCTCGACGCCGACGGTGGGTGGCGCCTGTCGCACACCCTGATGCTGCTCGCCGGAGTGCTGTTCGTCGGCCTGATGATCGGACCACCGCTACTCGCCCGGTCGCTGCAGCGCCGTGGCCGCAACAATTCGTGGAGCGGGTCGTGAGCCGGGCGATGAGCCATGGCCGACGGCGGGGCGTGGCCGCGGCAGCGGTTCTCGTCGGGGCGGCCGCGCTGCTGACCGTCGGCCCGCCGGTCTCACCGGCGAGAGCGGTCGACGAGGTGACCGACTCCGCGGTCACGGTCAGCGGGCGCATGGGCCAGCTGGGCGACGACTGGAGCGACCTCAAGGTCACCGTCTCCCAGACGAAGAACCTGACCAACCAGTCGGTCACCGTGACCTGGACCGGCGCCCCCAAGACCAAGTTCTACGCCAAGGATCCCAACGCGAACTACCTGCAGGTCATGCAGTGCTGGGGCCCGGATCCCGACGCGCCCGACTTTCGAGAGACCTGCGAGTGGGGCGTCGGTCGGTACAAGAAAAACGGTGACAAGACCGAGGTCGAACCCCCCGAGCAGCGTTCTCCGGTGCCGGCGGACCCGTTGGAGGACGGGCTGCTCCGGACGGGCGCGAGGCTCATCCCGTTCCGGTCCGCGCTGGACGGCTCTCGAACTCCGGATGGCAGCCCGGAAGACCCGTTCCCCGCCGAAGGACTGCCGCCGGACAGCCCGCTGAAGCCGGCCGAGGTGCTCTCGAACTACTTTGGCATTTACACCAGCAACGAGATTCCTTTTGCCGTGACGACCGGTGACGGTTCCGGTCGGGCGGTCTTCGAGGTTCGTAACGCGGTCCGCGACCCGCACCTGGGCTGCGGCGTCCGCACGGGCGGCGCCAGCGGCGCTCCCCGCCGATGCTGGCTGGTCATCGTCCCCCGCGGCGAGCGAGAGGTCGACGGGACGCACCAGGAGATCGTTACGTACCGGGGGGCGCTCACGCCGTCGATCTTCGCCGACCGGCTGGTCGTGCCGTTGGACTTCACCCCGGTGGACGCCGGGTGCCCCCTGGACCGGGAGGAACGGGGGACGGTCGGCACGGAGATGATCGCCGAGGCCGTGCTCGCCTGGCAGCCCGCGCTCTGCGCCAACAACGGGCCGGTCTTCGCCTATTCGACGACGGGCGACGAGGAGGCGGTGCGGCAGGTGCTGGACGCGTCGAACGACGGTCCGGGCCTGGCCTTCACCTCCGATCCGGTGGTTCCCGAGGAGGGGCAGCCGCCCGTCGTGCAGACACCGGTCGCCGTCTCCTCGGTGGTCATCGCGTTCAACATCGACCTCCGCCTCGCGGGCACCGTGCCGCCGGAGATGGAGCCGCTACGCCGCACCCTGGTACGCAACCTCAAGCTCACTCCCCGGCTGCTCGCGAAGCTGCTCACCCAGTCGTACGTCCGGGACGTGCCGGACGGGAACCAGAAGAACTATGTGGCGGACAACCCGCGAAGTCTCGGGGTGGACCCGGAGTTTCTGGCGCTGAACCCGGACTTTGCCTACATCGACAACGGGTTCGCTCCCGACGGCATCGTCGTCCCGTACGGCAATTTTGCGGCGGCCCGCGAGGTGTGGCGGTGGGTCCTCGCCGATCCGTCGGCGCGTGACTGGCTGAACGGCAAGCCTGACGGGCTCGGTGGTGGGCCCCACGGCAAGGGCATGGAGGTCAACCCGAACTACCGGTTCGTGTCCGCCGGTGCCCAGGACTACTTCCCGCGTACGGACCCTTCCTGCATCAATCCGGAGGAGCGGCCGGATCTGGAGGAGTGGCAGCAGGAACCGTCGCCGGGCCGGTGCACACTCGACCTTTTCCCGTACGCGCCGAGCCTCGGCGAGTCCGCGTACCAGACGCTGCGCGCCGACACCAAGCAGGCATCCAACTGGCAGCCGTCCTTTGACCGGAGCATTCCTGGCAAGTACGGCAAGGAGCCACCCAAGCAGGTGGGTCAGCGTTTCGCACTCTCCATCACCGACTCGGCGTCGGCCGCCCGCTACGGTCTCCACACCGCGCAGCTCTGCAAGGCGGTGACCGACGCCGACGGCAACATGGCCGCCTCGGACTGCCGCACCGCCGACACGACGGGCATGCTCGCCGGAGCCGACGCGATGGTGCCGAGCAAGGTGCCCGGGGTCCGCACGATCGACCCACTGCGTGCGGTCGCCACTCCGAAGGCGTACCCGCTGACCATGGTCACCTACGCGGCGGCCACTCTCGGTGCGCCCGCCGAGGCGCGGCGCGACTACGCGTCGCTGCTGCGGTACGTCGCCGGCAACGGACAGCAGCCGGGACAGCAGCCCGGCCAGTTGCCGGAGGGCTACGCGCCGCTGCCGCAGGCGATGCGGGCACAGACGTTGACCGTCGCGGACACGCTTGAGCGCTACCAGCCGCCGTCGCCGTCGCCCACGCCGACTCCGAATCAGCCCCCGGCGACCACCGCCCCCGCGGCGAGCGAGGCACCAACGTCGACCCCTACTGACACGGCCTCTGAAGTACCGAATCAGGGCGTCCCCCCGACCCCGGCACCCCCGGCCCCCTCGCAGTCGCCTCCCGTGGGCAAGCCGATCGCGCAACTGACTCCCGGCAGCCCACTGGGCCAGGTCCGCTGGGTCGTCGTGGCCCTACTCGTGGTCGGAGTGCTGGGCGGCATGGCCGGGCCGGTTCTCCTGATGGTGTCCCGACGCCTTCGATCGAACTCCGGCGGGCCGGCATGACGGCGAACGAAGGAATGGCAAGAGATTGGCACCCGGTGACTGAGCCGTTCATCTGGCCTAAGTGTTGCCGAAAGGAACCGCTCTCAACGTTTGCGCAACCTAGGTTTCGGTCTTTGGTTTCGGGCCGGGAAAGTTAGCACAACTCATTTTCATCGTGAAATGAGCCGCATTTCCTTCTCTCTCGGAAAGGGAGATCGCATGAGGGTCAACACCTTCGGCAAGGTGATGGTGGCGGGCGTGGCCGTCGCCGCCGTCGCCGTCTGGGGTAGCCCCGCGTCGGCGGACCCGGCGCCGGCGACGGACTACCGGACGCTTGCCGGCGCCGGCTCGGACACCACCCAGGACGTGATGAACGGTCTGGCGGAGACGATCCGAGTCAACGGCAACAAGGTCATCGCCTCCTGGGACGCCCGGGGCACCGCGCAGATCAAGACCAAGGCGACCAACTGCCAGTTCACCCGGCCCAACGGGTCCGGCGCGGGCCGCCAGGCCCTGCGTGCGGCCAAGGGCGAGGACCTCGGCGGCACCCACGGTGGGCCGGGTAAGTACCTCGGCTCCGACGTCGTGGGCTGCGTCGACTTCGCCCGCTCGTCGGCGTACTCCAGCACCACGCCGGGCACCAGCGGCAACCTCACCTACATCCCGTTCGGTGTGGACGCCGTGGCGCTGGCCATCAACAGCAACAGCGACCTGCCGCGCAACAACTCGTTCGCCCGGGTGCAGCGCGTCTACAAGTGCTTCGACAAGAACATCAGCGGCCTGCCGGTACAGCCGCTGATCCCGCAGGCGGGCTCCGGCACCCGTCAGTTCTGGCTGCAGCAGATGGAGATCACCGAGCAGGAGATCTCCCTGGGCGACCTGCCCTGTCTGACCGTTGCTGGCGTTCCGAACCCGCAGGAGCACGACGGCACGGTCCTCCAGGGGCACAACGACTGGGTCGTGCCGTTCGCGGCGGGGCAGTTCCTCGCGCAGGGCAACAACGCGACGATCCAGACCGCCACCGGTCTGGTGGTGGAGGACCGGCGTGGCCCGGCACTGCTGACCGGCATGAACCTGCCCGGTCAGGCCGTCCAGCAGCCGATCGCGAGCGGTGTGCTCAACGCCAACTTCCCGCTCAACCGGGACGTCTACAACGTGGTCCCGACCGCTGACCTCACCAACCCGCTGATCAACCAGGTGTTCGTCGGCGACAACGCACTCGCCTGCACGCAGACGGTGACCGTCGGCAGCAGCCAGCGCAACGTGGTGCAGCTGTTCGGCTTCGGGCAGCGCTCGGCGAGCCCGGACCTGTTCCACCAGAAGTGCGGCGCCACCGCCCTGAAGTCCAACTCGTAACAGCAGAACACGAAGCGGCGGCTGGGCGTCCCACAGCGGGCGCCCGGCTCCGCGGTTACGTCGGCGGTCGCCGCGCCATCAGCGCGGGCGGGCCGCTCACCGGAGGAAGGTTGCGATGAGAACGCGGGAATGGCCAGCCAGGCGCGTACGCGCCGGGGCGGCGGCCGGGCTGAGCCTGGTGTTGGCCGGCGGCGTCTCCGCCGTCAGCGCCGCGCCGGCGCTTGCCGCGCCGCTCGGCACCGTCGCCATCTCGTCGCAGAGCGGCGACGTCACGAGCAACCCGATCTTCGCCAAGGCGACCACCTCGGCCCCGTGCCCCGCCGGCTACGGGGAGAACGCGTCGCTGCGGGTCGGCCCGCCGAACGGACCGTTCACCAACCTCGCCAAGCCGCTCACCGACGGCGGCTACGACAAGGCGAAGGTGACCTTCTCCCCCAACCGCTCCTACCAGCTGGCGCTCGGAAGCAACCCGGCCGACGGTGTCTGGTGGATCGTCGTCGAATGCTTCAGCGCCACTGCGGGTCGCCACCCGGAGCGGTTCGTCACGCCGATCACCGTCTCCGGCACCGGCTGGCGGGTCGGGGCGTCAGGGCAGCCGGCGCAGCCCGGGTCGCCGGATGAGTCGGCCACTCAGACGCCCACGCCCTCCGCGTCGCCGACGGCCACCGTCGACCCGACCCCGGCCGGCTCGGCAGAACCGAATCCCGCGACGTCGATGGCCGAGCCCACCCCCGCCGCCCACCGCCTGCCGGCGAGTGGAGCCAGCCTCGTCATCGCCGCCATCGTCACCGGCGGGGTCCTGCTCGCCGGCTCCCTGGTCAGCCTGCTCGTCGTACGCCGCCGTCGAGTGGCACCGGCGCTGCCGAAGGTGGCGTGGCCCGAGGAGTCGGTGACCGAGCCGCCGACCGAGCCGCCCTCCGACAGCGCGAAGACCGCAAGTTCCAGCAGTCGTACCACTACGCCGACGGCGAAAAGGAAGTAGTCGATGTCCCTGTCTGTCTCCCGGCGTGGCCGGATCGCTGCTGCACTCTCGGCGGCCACACTTCTCGGCGGCATGCTCGTGGGGCTGGTCGCCACGCCCGCTTACGCCGCCGACCTGGGCACCGTCAACCTCTCGCAGTCCCGTGGCACCGTCACCGCAAATCCGATGTTCGAGACCGCGATCACCTCCAAGCCGTGTCCGAAGCCGTACGGCGAGGAGGCCGCGCTCCGGATCGGTCCGGGCGTGCCGACGGGCCCGTTCACCAACCTGACCCCGTCGCTGGGCGGCGGCGGGTACGACGAGGCCCCGGTGACGGCCAACCCGAACCGGTCGATGCAGACCGCGCTCGGGGAGAAGCCGGCCGACGGCACCTACTGGGTGGTGGTCGAGTGCTTCAGCCTGCTGGCGGGCCGGAACCCCGATCGGTTCGTCACCCCGATCAAGGTCACCGGCGAGAACTGGGAGGTGGTGAGCTCGAACACGCAGACCACCACCACGCTCGCCGTCAGCCCGGCCGATTCGGCCGTGCAGGGCAGTGCGGTGACCCTGACCGCAACGATCGACCCGCCCGCGGCGACCGGCTCGATCCAGTTCCGCGACGGGGAAACGGCGCTCGGCGCTCCGGTCACCGTCTCCGGCGGCACTGCCACGCTCACCACCCGCGACCTGTCGGTGGGCCTGCGTGCCCTGAGCGCGGTCTTCAATCCGACCGGCAACTTCGACGCGTCGATCTCATCGGCGGCGTCGTATCGGATCACCGCTCCCGGGGCTCAGGACGTCACGATCGAGCTTGAGGCGACCCCGGCCAGCCCGCAGCCGCAGAAGACCCCCGTCACGCTGACCGCGAGGGTGACTCCGGCGACCACCGGACACGTCCAGTTCCGCAGGGGCACGGATCCCATCGCCTCGATCGAGGTCAGTGCTGATGGCACGGCCACCACGACGGTGAACACCGCGAGCGCGCCGCTGCTGGTCGGGGCGCACACCTTTACCGCCGAGTTCATTCCGACGAACCCGGACGAGTTCAACGGCGCACAGTCCGCACCGGTCCAGTACGAGATCACCGGGGACGGCGTCGCGCAGACCACCACGAAGCTCGAGGTGTCGCCGGCCGGTCCGAAGCCGCAGGGTACGGCCGTCACGCTCACCGCGACCGTGCAGCCGGCCGCGGCGGCGGGCAAGGTGCAGTTCAACGACGGGAGCACCGCACTGGGCGAGGCCGTCACCGTCCAGAACGGCACCGCGACCACGACCGTCACGACCCTTCCCGTCGGCGTTCACTCGCTCACCGCGGTATTCACGCCGAGCGACGCGACTCAGTTCAGCAACTCGACCTCCCAGACCGTCCAGTACGAGATCACCGCGCCGGCCACCGACAGCGATCTGACGGTGACCGACGAGGACGGCAAGAAGCTCGGCGCGAACCCGACGTTGTACCCGGGGCAGACCGTGCAGATCGAGGCCCGAGGGTTCACCGGCGACGAGCCGGTCGTGCTGCAACTCGACGGCACCACGGTGCAAACCGTGCCGGCTGAGAACGGCGTGGTCGGACTGACCTTCACGCTGGGCGAAGACAGCCGGGTCGGGG
Organism: Micromonospora narathiwatensis; assembly: GCF_900089605.1. Lineage (NCBI taxonomy): Bacteria > Bacillati > Actinomycetota > Actinomycetes > Micromonosporales > Micromonosporaceae > Micromonospora > Micromonospora narathiwatensis. The sequence goes on from NZ_LT594324.1 coordinate 5,683,846, forward strand.
CGCATCAACTCGTGTTCTCCGGCACCGCCCACACGGTGACCTTCGACTTCACCGTCGCCGCCAAGGACGACGACCCGGCCGATGGCGACGACAACAACAGCGACGGTGACGGCGGCAACGGCGGTACTGGCGGCGGCAGCCTGCCGAAGACGGGTGTCGACGTCGTGACGATGCTCGGGGCCGGCCTGATGCTGGTCGGCGGCGGTGCGGGTGTGCTGGTGATGACCCGGCGGCGGCCACGGTTCGCGCCGGTGATCTGGCCGGACGAGCAGCGGTAGGACCGCGCGACAGCGTGGCAATGGGGCGGAATCAGGGCAAGGGAGAAGCACGACGATGACGGTGACGACAAGTCGCCCGCCGGCGGCACCGCCGCCGGCCCCGGCAGCGACCGCGCCGGCGCCGCCCCCGGCGGCGGCGAGCCGCCCGCTGCCCGCGGTGACGGCGAGCCCTCCGGAGTCGGGTGCTTCGAGCCCCGCACACCTGGCGTTTCACCTCTCCGGGGCCGGGCTCACGATCCTCGCCGTCGTGCTGCTCGCCTTCGTCGCCCACCTCACGGTCGTCTCCCAACTGCGCTACGCGCGGTCTCAGCAGACGGCGTACGCCGACTTCCGCTACGAACTGGCCAACGCCACCGCGCCGGTCGGTCAGACCGACGAGAACGGGAAGCTGGTGCCGCCCGGGAGCGCCGTCGCCGTGCTGCGGATCCCGGCCATCGACCTGCGGACCGTCGTCTTCGAGGGGACCCGGGGCGACGTGCTGGAGTCGGGCCCTGGGCACCGCCGTGACACCGTGCTGCCCGGCCAGGCGGGCACGAGCATCGTCATGGGCCGCAAGTTCCTCTACGGCGGACCCTTCGGCGCGCTCGACGTCCTGACGACGGGCGACGAGATCACCGCGATCACCGGGCAGGGCGAGCACAAGTACCGCGTCATCGCCCTGCGCCGGGCGGGCGAGGAGGCGCCGCCACCGTCGGAGACGGCACCCGGTCGACTGGTTTTGATCACCGCGGACGGGCCGGTCTACGCACCGGAGGACCTGCTCTACGTCTACGCCGAACTGACCTCGGACGCGCAACCCGCGGCACGCCGCGCGTTCGGCGCCGCGTCACTGCCGGCCAGCGAGCGACCGATGGCGGCCGACCAGAACGCCTGGATGTCCGTCGTGCTCTGGGGCCAGGCCCTGCTGCTCGCCGTGGCGGCGGTGACCTGGGTCCGGGTCCGGCGCGGGCGTTGGCCGGCCTGGATCGTCGGCCTACCGGTCTGCGGTGCGCTCGGCCTCACGCTCGCCGACCAGGTCGCCCGCCTACTGCCCAACCTGATGTGAACAACGTGGAAGCTGTGAGGACAAGGTGACGCACCCGATCGACGACATCGTGGCTCGGCGGGATGCCGCGCAGGACCCGCCCGCCGGGACACCGCTGGGCGGGGAGACACCGACCCTGGTGGACATCCCGCAGGCCGAGCTGGCCGCCCCCCACCGAGCCGGCGACGGCCTGGCCAGCACCGAGGTGATGCACCGGGGGAGTGCGCGGGTGGGGGCCGCGACGGACTCGCTCGCGATGCTGGAGGCCCGCTCAATCTCGGCCTGGTTCGGTGACCGCAAGGTGCTCGACCGGGTCTCCCTGACGATGCCGGCCGGCCAGGTGACCGCGCTCATCGGGCCGTCCGGCTGCGGTAAGTCCACCTTCCTGCGGATTCTCAACCGGATGCACGAGTTGGTGCCCAGTGCCGCGCTCGCCGGCGAGGTGTTGCTGGACGGGCGGGACATCTACGACTCCTCGCGCCGGGTCACCGACGCGCGCCGGCAAATCGGCATGGTTTTCCAGAAGCCCAACCCGTTTCCGGCGATGTCCATCTACGACAACGTCATTTCCGGGCTGCGGCTGACCGGGATCCGCGCGGGCCGGCGGGAACTGGACGACCTGGTCGAGGAATGCCTGATAAAGGCGGGTCTCTGGAAGGAGGTCCGCGACCGGTTGCGCCAACCGGGCGGAGCGCTCTCCGGTGGACAGCAACAGCGCCTGTGCATCGCCCGATCGCTCGCCGTACGCCCCCGGGTGCTGCTCATGGACGAACCCTGTTCGGCCCTGGACCCCACCTCGACGCGGCGGATCGAGGAGACGATTGCGGAACTGGTCACCGAGGTGACCATTGTCATCGTCACCCACAACATGCAGCAGGCGGCGCGCGTATCCGACGAGTGCGCTTTCTTTCTCGCCAGCCAGGGCACGCCGGGATCGATTGTCGAGTACGGGCCGACGTCCGCCATGTTCGAAAACCCGCAGGATTCCCGGACGTACGACTACGTGCATGGGCGGTTCGGCTGATGCCACCGCACCCAGAGTTTCCCTTTCGCATGTCCGGCGTAGGGATTGAACTGCCGTCAACGTCACAGCAGATCGAAAACCTAATCGTCGGCCGGCTCATCTGATCCGGTCCGTCACCACCCTCAATGAGAGGAAGTGATCCATGAGTAAGCGTCTGCTTGCTCGTGCGGCCGCCCTGACGACGGGTGCCGCCCTTGCAGCCGGTGCGCTCGTGGCGGTCGCCTCCCCGGCGCTCGCCGCGCCGCTCGGCACCGTCAACCTGTCGAAGACCAGCGGCCTGGTCACCGACAACCCGATGTTCGGAACCGCCACCACCTCCGCGCCGTGCCCGGCGACGTACGGCGAGGAGGCCGCGCTGCGGATCGGTCCGGCGGAGACCGGGCCGTTCACCAACCTCACCCCGTCGCTCGGTGGCGGTGGGTACGACCAGGCGCCGGTGGTGGCCAACCCGAACCGGTCCTTCCAGACCGCGCTCGGCTCGGCGCCGGCCAACGGCCGTTGGTGGATCGTCGTGGAGTGCTTCAGCCTGCTCAACGGCCGGCACCCCGACCGGTTCGTGACGGAGATCGTGGTCAGCGGCAACCAGTGGAAGGTGCCGGTGGTCGAGGCCACCACCACCAGCCTCGCCGTCACCCCGGCCGGCCCGGTCGCGGCCGGCACCCCGGTGACCCTCACCGCGACGGTGGCCCCGAGCGGTGCCGCCGGCACGGTCGAGTTCCTCCGCGGCACCAACTCGCTCGGCACCGCCGCCGTCAGCGGTGGCGCCGCCACCCTGACCACCAGCACCATCCCCGCGGGCTCCTGGTCGCTGACCGCCCGGTTCACGCCGGCCGACCCCAGCTCGTTCGGGGCGTCGACGTCCTCCGCCGTCTCGCTCGCCGTCAGCGGCCCGGCCGGTGGCGTCAGCAAGGCCCAGACCATCACCGCCGACGTCGACCCGGGTGCCTTCACGCTGGACATCGCGCAGCCTCCGTCGGTCGCGCTGGCCGGCGGCCAGGTTGGCGGCACCGCCACCGGTGCGCTCAAGCAGGCCACCGTCACCGACCTGCGGGGCACCAACGTCGGCTGGGACGTGACCGGTCAGCTGACCGACTTCACCGGTGCCGGCAACATCCCGGCCGGGAACCTCAGCTGGACCCCGTCGGCCGCCAAGGCCAGCGGCTCCGGCGCGGTCACCGCGGGCACCGCGGCGAACCTGGGCGACACCCGTACGCTCTGCACCTCGGCCGCGGGCAGCAGCGCCGGCAAGTTCACCTGCGACGCCGGTCTGAGCCTGTCGATCCCGGACAGCGTCCCGCCGGGCGCCTACACCGCCACCCTCACGCTGACCCTGGCCTGACCAGAGCGTCGGTGACCAACGGGTGACAACAGCGCAAGCGGATGTACCGCGGACAGCCGGTCCGTGGTGCATCCGCTGCGTGTCCTATCCGGAACCCCTCTCGGAGTCGTACCATGCGCCATCGTGATCTCTTCCGTACCGGGGTCGTGCTGCTGGCCGTCGTAGCCCTCACCCTTCCCGGCGTCGCCGCTCCGGCCGTCGCCGGACCGGGTGCGGCGCGCGCCGCCGCGGCGCGGCCTGTCGCGTTCCAGCCGTCGGCCACGCTCACGGCGCGCGAAGAACCCCGTTGGAGCGTGCAGCCGTCGAGCCGGAAGGGGCCGACCGGCAAGAACCACTTCGTGTACGACCTCTCGCCCGGCGAGCAGATCATCGACTACGTCGGCATCAGCAACCTCGGCAAGGAACCGCTCACGCTCGACACCTATGCCACCGACGCGTTCAACACCGAGGACGGTGCCTTCGCCCTCCTCCCCACCGGCCAGGATCCCCGGGGCGTCGGCGCCTGGATCAGGTTGCCGCAGCGGTCGTACACGGTCGCGCCGGGGAAACGGCTGGACGTGCCGTTCACGCTGCAGGTTCCGGCGAACGCCGAGCCGGGAGACCACCCCGGAGCCGTGGTTACCGCGATGTCGGTGACGGCGACCGGCAAGGAAGGGCAGCAGGTGACCATCGAGCGGCGCATCGGCGCCCGGGTCTACCTGCGGGTCAGCGGGCCGGTGGAGCCCTCCGTGCAGATCACCGGGATGGAGCTGCGGTACGACAATCCGGTCGTCCCGTTCCCCGGTGGAGATCTGACCGTCACCTATCGGGTGGCGAACCTCGGCAACGTCCGGGTCGCCGGCAAGGCGCGGATCCAGGTCAAGGGCCCACTCGGCATCCGGCTCGGCCACAGCGAGATGATCGACATTCCGGAGTTGCTCCCTGACTCCGAGGTCAGGCTCACCAGCACGATTCACGGCGTCTTCCCGGCCGGTCCGATCTCCGCCTCCCTGGCGGTCAACCCGGAGACCGTGGACAAGAAGGAGGCGGTACCGACCGCCAGACGGGCGGCCTCGACATCGGCGGCGCCCTGGGGGTTGCTGATCTTCCTTGGTGTCCTGGTCGCGGCCGTGGTCCTGGTGTTCGTCCTGAGACGGCGGCGTCGCCGGCTGCTGGCGGAGATCGCTGGCGGCGACGGAGGTGTTCCGGACCCGGCGGGCGGAGACCCGACGCCGCTGGCCGCCGGACGACCGGCGTGAGCGGATAGATCGTTGCCGCCGGAGGCGGTCGACCGCCACGCGGGAGCTCCCCTGGCGCCGTCGCGCCGCAGTTGTCACCCAGGATTGAGAGAGACGTTGTGATGAGTAGGACCCGGATCTGCCGTCGCCCGGCGGCGGTCGCCTCGGTGGCCGGCGTGATGATCGCTCTCTGGGCGACGGGCGCCCGGGCCGCAGTCGATCGGCCGCCGAACGCGGCTGCGGCGACCGTGGTCGCGATGACGTCCACGTCACAGCCGGGTCCATCGTCGCAGGGTCAGGGAGGCGAGCAGGGAGGGAGCATGCAGATCACCGTCTCGATCGCCCCCAGGCCGACCCCCTCGGGCACGACCGGCCCGACCGCCTCGCCCACGGCGACGGGCGCCCCGTCGCCCACCCGGACGTCGCCCGGGGGCACCTTGCCGCGTACGGGTGTCGCGATCGGTGCCCTGGTGATCGCCGGAACGGCACTGGTCGGCGGCGGCGCCGTACTGCGGATGTCGGCGCGGCGGCGACGGGACCTCCGGTCTCGCTGAGCCAACCGGGCCGGGCGCGGGCGTTTCGTCCCGGGTGAGAGGTCTCGCGCGCCGCCTGGGCTCGGCGTACGCCGTTCGCCGTCGCCACGTTGGCTCGCGTACCCTCGTACCGTCATGAGTGAGCAGCAGAGCACCTTCCCCCGGCGGGACGCCGAGGGGCGCATCCGCACCCTGGGCGACCTGCTCGGGGTGAGTCTCGCCGGCCTGGTGATCGGAGTGCTGGCGCTGGTGCTCTTCGAGTGGGCGTTCGCCACGATGGGGGCCGGCGCTTTCGGGCGTACCAATGGCTGGCTGGCGGTGATCCTGCCGGTGTGGCTGTTCTGGGACGACTTCCGGGCCTGGGAGTTCGGCGCCGCCCGGGTGGTGGCGGCGCTGGCCGGCGTCGCGGTCGGGATCTTCGCGGGTCTGTTGGCGGCCGGCCTGGCCGCGGGGCTGCCGCCGCTGGTCTCCGGCGGGCTGGCCGCGGCGGTGTTCACCGTGGTCTACGCGGTGATCTGGTTTCCTGGTGTGCACTGGCTGGCCCGGCGTACGAGCTGAGCCCGCGCCAGCGGTGACGGAGAACGGAGTACGAGGGTGAGCGCGGCGGTCAAGTACACGCTGGGCCGGATCGGGCTGTTCGTCGGCGTGCTGGCGGCCCTCTGGTTCGTCGAGATGAGCATGTTCCTGCGGCTGATGCTGGCACTGATCTCCTCCGCCGCGCTCTCGTTCTTCCTGCTGCGCGGCTGGCGGGACGAGATGGCCGGGGAGATGGCCGAGGCGTCGGACCGGCGCCGCGCCGAGAAGGAGCGGCTGCGCTCCGCGCTCGCCGGGGACGACCAGCCCGAGCCGGCGGACCAGCGCCGCGAGGAGTAGTCCGGGCGGCCCGGCACCGACGGTCCGGGCCCTGGCCGCGCTCCGGGAAAGCCGGCGGCCAGGAGAGAGCCGGTCGCCACGAGAAAACGGGGCAGCGCGGGCGGCCGGGTGCCGCTAGGGTCGGCCGCCGTGAGTTTCCTGAACACGATCAACGGATGGCGGACGAAGGCGTTCGTCTGGATCGGTCTGCCGGTCATCGCCGTCGCCGGACTGATGGCGGGTGCCACCGATCTCGTTCCCGCCTGGCAGGCGAAGAGCGGTGGCGGCACGCTGGGCACCTTCACCGCCGTGCACGAGGAGTGCGGCCGGCGCAACTGTGAATGGCGCGGTACCTTCGTCGCCGACGAGGGCGACGCCCGGCGCGTCGACGTGATCCTCTACGACGCGCCCGACGGGGTGACCCCGGGCGCGACCGCCCCGGCCCGCGACACGGGCGCCCGCGCGGGTGTCTTCTCCACCGCCGGCGGGTCGACGTACCTGCTGGTGACCGGGCTCACCCTGGCCGGCGTGGCGGCCGTGGTGGCCTGGGTGGTGATCATCGTGCGGGCGATCCGGCGCCGCCGTGAGGTGGCCCGACCGGCGACCCCGCCCGCCTCGTTCGCCCCGTCGGCGTAACCGCCCGGGCCGGGGGACAAACCGCCCGGCCGGGGTGACCGCCTCGGTCGGCTTCGGCAGCGCGACGGCCGACCACCGGGCCGACAAACGGGCCCGGCACCGTCCCGAGAGGGGACCGTGCCGGGCCCGTTCCGTCACCAGTTGGTCGAGCCGGGCACGACCGGCCAGGCGTGGTTCGTCGGCTTGATCAGGTACGCGATGCCGCCCGAGCCGCCGGCCACCGTGCCGTTCGCCCGGTACCGCTTGGTCCGCAGCCAGATCTGCTCGAACTGCTCCCGCTTGTAGACGTTGCGCACGGCGGCGTCGGACGACGAGGCGGGGTCGTTGATGATCACGTCACCGTCGGCGGTGAAGCCGACCACCACGAACAGGTGGCCGGAGGTGCCGTAGTTCGCCCCGTCCAGCTCGCTGGCGAGGAAGGACTGCGAGGTGACGACCGGGATGCCGGCCTTGATGAAGCGCTCCACCTCGTCGAGCGAGTGCATCCGGGTGACCCGCGCGTCCAGGCCGGGGAAGGTGGCCGCGTACGCGGTGTTGAACGGCCAGTTGCCGGCGCCCTCGTACTCGTAGTCGTAGGTCATTCGGGCCGCGTGGTCGACGGTGGGGTCGGCGTAGCTCGGGTCGACCCAGGCGGTGTCCTCGGCCGACGGCTTGCGGCCCCAGTACTCGACCACCATCTCGGTGGAGGTCGGCGAGCACCACGCCTCGCCGCCGCCGTCGTACTCGGGGTACTCCCCGATGTGGATGTTCTGCGAGTAGCGCGGGACGGGCAGCTCGATGCCCCAGGCGATCCCGCCCCTGCTCGGCGTGACGGTGAAGCGGTCCGGCACGTTCGAACTCATCGCGCCCAGCATCCAGACCCGCGGCGCGGCGGCCTGTCCCGGCGCCCGGTAGAGGGTCAGCCGGAGCTGGTACGACCGCAGCAGCACGCCCTTCGCGGCGTTGTCGATGGAGAAGGTGTCGGTCCAGATGGTCGACCAGGGGTCGCCCTGGCCGTCCAGGGTGGCCCGCTTGATGTCCTGGTCCCCGGAGGCCCAGCGGCCCATCACGTACCAGGGGGTCTGCTGGCCGGTGTTGTACGTGCCGTGCAGCTCGACCTGGATCCAGGTGCCGGCCGGGGTCTCCGCGTTCCACGAGGCGACCAGTTCGGTGGCGTCGAAGCCGACGGCCCGCTCCGGGGAGGTCCAGCTGGCGTACTCCCAGGTGCGGGTGGTGCCGCCGTGCTTGTCGGTGAACTCGGTGGTGCCGACCGCCTGGTCGATGGTGATCCCGGTGCGGTGCCCTGGGATGGCCCGCGTCCCCTGGTGGGTGCCGGTACGCCAGTCGGGGTACTTCGACCACTCCTGGAAGGTGATCTGTTCGTCGTGCGGACCGGCGGGAAGGTTGTTGCCCGCGTGGGCGGGCGTGGTGGTGCCGAGGAGGGCGAGCGCGGTCACGCCGGCGAGGGCGACCGCGCGCAACGGTTTCGTGATCATGGCAGCTCCCACGAGAGAACGGCATCGTTGCCGTTCACTGTCGCGCCTGGCGGGAACTTTCGCCAGAGGTCGACGCATGGAAAATCTTTGCCGGCGAGAGGATCCGGTCGGGATGGCGGTACATAGTGACGGATGTTGATATGACCATGTGACTCCTGGTGAAGTGTGCGGACGCGGGATCTCCCCGTACCCCGAGGAGGTTGTCCATGGCCCTCCGCACCTCACCGCTCCGCCGCCGGCTGGCGCTCGCCGCCGCCGTCGGCCTGACCCTCGTCACCGCCCTGACCGGGCCGGCCTCCGCACGGCCGGCCCCGGACCGGTCCGCCGAGCCCGCCGCCGTCGGCTACCGGGTGCTCGGCCCGCGCACGCTCGCCGACCGGAACGCGGTCGCCCGCACCGGCGCGGCGATCGACTACTCCGAGCACGGTGTCCTGTACGTCACCGCCACCCGGACCGAAGCCGCCGCGATCAGCCGGCTCGGCTTCCGGCTGGAGGAAGACGTCACCCCGGCCCCCGCCGGCGACTTCGGCAGCTACGGCTTCCCGTCCGCCGACTCCGACTACCACGACTACGCCGAGCTGACCGCGGTGGTGAACAAGGTGGTCGCCGACCATCCGGCCATCGCCCGCAAGCTCAGCATCGGCACCTCGTACCAGGGGCGGGACCTGATGGCGATCAAGATCTCCGACAACGTCGGCACCGACGAGAACGAACCGGAGATCCTCTTCAACGCCCAGCAGCACGCCCGCGAGCACCTGACCGTCGAGATGGCGATCTACCTGCTGAACCTCTTCACCGACAACTACGGCACCGACTCCCGGATCACCAACATCGTCAACTCCCGGGAGATCTGGATCATCCCCACGGTCAACCCGGACGGCAGCGAGTACGACATCGCCACCGGCTCGTACCGCTCCTGGCGGAAGAACCGGCAGCCCAACAGCGGCTCGTCCAACGTGGGCACCGACCTGAACCGCAACTGGGGCTACCAGTGGGGCTGCTGCGGCGGCTCGTCCGGCTCCACCTCGTCGGAGACCTACCGTGGCCCGTCCGCGTTCTCCGCCCCCGAGACGCAGGCGCTGCGCAACTTCGTCAACAGCCGGGTCGTCGGCGGGGTGCAGCAGATCAAGGCCAACATCGACTTCCACACCTACTCCCAGCTGGTGCTCTGGCCGTTCGGATACACCACGGCGGACACCCCCAGCGGGATGAGCGCCGACCAGTACAACACCTTCGCCACCATCGGCCGGCAGATGGCAGCCACCAACGGCTACACCCCGGAGCAGTCCAGCGACCTCTACATCGCCGACGGCACCAGCATCGACTGGATGTGGGGCAGCCACCGCATCTGGGCGTACACCTTCGAGATGTACCCGGGGTCGGCGTCCGGTGGCGGCTTCTACCCGCCGGACGAGGTGATCCCCGCGCAGACCGCCCGCAACAAGGAGGCGGTCCTGCTGCTCTCCGAGTACGCCGACTGCCCGTACCGGGCGATCGGCAAGCAGAGCACGTACTGCTGACCGCACCGTCGTGATTCCCGGGTGGGGCCCCGATCCACCCCCGCGGGGCCCCACCCACCCCTCCCGTCCGGACGATCTCCGCTGGTCGTGCGCTACCGTGCTACCGACCAGCCCGCAGCGAAGCCGGTGCGAAACCGGTGCTGTCCCGCAACTGTGATGCCCCGAACCGGCGTCGGCCCACCGCCGCTGCCGATCGGGGACGAGCCAGGTCGCCTGCGGCACGGTCGCGACACGCGCTCTCGAGGAAGGGCGCCTCGCGGACGGGTACGCCAGGCGTTCCCTGTCGGCGAAGCACCACGCTCCTCGACCGACAGGAGGACTGATGTCCAGACGTACCCCCCGGCTCTTCGCCGCCGCCCTCGCGGTCGGCGCTCTCCTCCTCGGTGGCTGCGCCGAGAAGACCTCGACCGACAGCCCCGCCGCCGGCACCAGCTCCGCCGCGGCCTTCCCGGTCACCGTCGGCAAGCTGACCCTCGACAAGCGCCCGGAGAAGATCGTCTCGCTGTCGCCGACCGCGACCGAGATGCTCTTCGCGATCGGCGCCGGCAAGCAGGTCACCGCCGTCGACGACCAGTCGAACTACCCGCCGGAGGCGCCGAAGAGCGACCTCTCCGGTTTCCAGCCGAACGCCGAGGCGATCGCCGGCAAGAGCCCCGACCTGGTGGTGCTCGCCAACGACCTCAACAAGATCGTCGACCAGCTCACCACGCTGAAGATCCCGGTGCTGCTCGCCCCGGCCGCGGCCACGATCGACGACACGTACCAGCAGATCACCGACCTGGGCGCGCTGACCGGCCACCCGGGCGAGGCGGCCGACCTCACCAGGAAGATGAAGGACGACGTCGCCACGCTCACCGGCAGCCTGCCGAAGCGGGCGGAGAAGCTCACCTACTACCACGAGCTGGGCCCGGAGCTGTACACCGCGACCAGCAAGACGTTCATCGGCTCGATCTACGCCCTCGCCGGCCTGGAGAACATCGCCGACCCGTCGGACGCCGACGGCAAGAACGGCGGCTACCCGCAGCTCTCCCAGGAGGTCATCGTCAAGGCGAACCCGGACTTCGTCTTCCTCTCCGACACCAAGTGCTGCCAGCAGACGGCCGAGACGGTCAAGGCCCGCAGCGGGTGGGCCGGCGTCACCGCGGTGAAGAACAACCAGATCGTCGCCCTCGACGACGACATCGCCTCGCGTTGGGGCCCGCGCGTGGTCGACCTGCTCCGGACGATCGTCGACGCCACCGCCAAGGTCCCGGCGTGACCTGCCGGTGAGCGTGCGACCAGCGGAACCCGCCGGCCCGGCCGGGACGCCCCACGCGTCCCGGCCGGCCGGCCCGCCCGCGTCCCGATCCGCGAGCGGCCCCTCCCGGGCCACGGGCTCGGGGCCGGCCGGCGCCGGCCGCCCCGGAACGCCCCGGGCGGGACGCGTGGGCACCGGCGTCGGGCGGCGGGGTACGCCGGCCCGGCCGGCCGGGCTACGGAAGCGCTGGCTGATCGCCGGGATCGGTGCCGTGCTGGTCGCCCTGGTCGCCGGGGTGTCCCTCGGCCCGGTCAGCCTGCCGCCCGGCAGCGTCGCCGCCGAGCTGCTCAACCTGCTGCCCGGAGTGCACCTGGACAGCGGGCTGAGCGAGCGGGAGATCGCCATCGTCACCGAGCTGCGGCTGCCCCGGGTCGTGCTCGGCCTGCTCGTCGGCGGGCTGCTCGCCCTGGCCGGCGGCTGCTACCAGGGCGTCTTCCGCAACCCGCTGGCCGACCCGTACCTGCTGGGCGTGGCGGCCGGCGCGGGGCTCGCGGTGACCGCCGCGATCGCGCTCGGAGTCGGGACGGGCGGTGCGGTGAGCGGCATGCCGCTGACCATCCCGCTCGCCGCGTTCGGCGGATCCCTCGGCGCGGTCGCCCTGACGTACCTGCTCGGTGCGGCCGGCGGACGCGACCGGTCCCCCGCCACGCTGATCCTGGCCGGGGTGGCGGTCTCGGCGTTCCTCGCCGCCGGGCAGACGTACCTGATGCAACAGCACGCCGAAAGCCTCCAGCAGGTCTACTCCTGGCTGCTCGGCCGGCTGGCCACCGCCGGCTGGCACGACGTCCGGCTGGTCCTGCCGTACTTCCTGCTCACCGCGGTCGTGGTGCTGCTGCACCGGCGCGAGCTGGACGTGCTCAGCGTCGGCGACGACGAGGCCACCAGCCTCGGGCTGCACCCGCAGCGCTCCCGCTACCTGCTGATCGCCGCCGCCTCGCTGGGCACCGCCGCCGCGGTCTCCGCCTCGGGCCTGATCGGCTTCGTCGGCATCATCGTGCCGCACACCGTACGGATGCTCGCCGGGTCCAGCTACCGGGTGATCCTGCCGCTGTCGATGCTCTTCGGCGGGGCGTTCCTGGCGCTGACCGACGTGGTCGCCCGGACCGCGGCGGCCCCCGCCGAGATCCCGATCGGTGTGGTCACGGCGCTGCTCGGCGGCCCGTTCTTCGTCCTGGTCCTGCGCACCGCCCGCCGGGTTTTCACGTGAGCGCGAGGAGTGAGCCGGCGGTGGAGGTTCGGGGTCTGCGCGTCGAGCTGGGCGGCGCGTCGATCCTGGCCGGCGTGGACCTGACCGTCGCCGTCGGCGAGTGGGTCACCGTGATCGGCCCGAACGGCGCCGGCAAGTCGACGCTGCTGCGCGCCGTCGGCGGGCTGCTGGCCGCGCCGGGCGCGGTCTCCCTCTTCGGTACGCCGATCCAGGCGTTCCGCCGCCGCGACCGGGCCCGGGTCGTCGCCACCGTCGCCCAGTCCCCGGTGATACCGGCCGGCATGTCGGTGTTCGACTACGTGCTGCTCGGGCGTACCCCGTACGTCCCGGCGTTGGGCCGGGAGTCGGCCGCCGACCTGGCCGCCGTGCACGAGGTGCTGGACCGGCTCGACCTCGGCGCGTTCGGGCACCGGGAGCTGGCCACCCTCTCCGGTGGGGAGCGGCAGCGGGTGTTCCTGGCCCGTGCCCTGGCCCAGGGCGCCACCCTGCTGCTGCTCGACGAGCCGACCAGCGCGCTGGACATCGGCCACCAGCAGGAGGTGCTGGAACTGGTCGACCAGCTCCGCCGCGAGCACGACCTGACCGTGCTCGCCACCATGCACGACCTCTCCATCGCCGGCGAGTACGCCGACCGCCTGGTGCTGCTCGCCGACGGCCGGGTGGCCGCCGCCGGCCCCGCGCGCGAGGTGCTCACCGAGGACCTGCTCGCCACCCACTACCGCGCCCACGTCCGGGTCATCCACACCGACCACGGCCCCCTCATAGTCCCCGTCCGCCCCGGTGAAAGGTCCTGACGCCTCCCGTGGCGGGCCGACCCCCTGGCAACCGTGCGCTAGGCGGTGGCCCGGCGGACGGGGCGGGGGGCGAGGGTGGAGAAGAGGGCGCCCTGGGGATCGCGGAGGGCGGTGAGCCGGCCCTTCGGGGTGTCCCGGGGCGGGACCAGGACGGTGGCGCCCAGCTCGGCGGCGCGAGTCGCGGTGGCGTCCGCGTCCGCCACCGCGAACCACACCGTCCAGTACGCGGGCAGATCGGCCGGCAGCTCCGCCAGCGGCGGCGTCATCCCGCCGACGATCAGCGCGCCGCACCGCCATCCGGTGTACGGGCCCGGCTCACCCGGCTGCTCCTCCGCGTGCCAGCCGAAGACCAACGCGTAGAAGTCCCGGGCCCGCTCGGGGTCCGGGGTGACCAGCTCGTTCCAGCACATCGACCCGGGCGCGTTGAACAGCTCCGCGCCGCGCATCGCCATCGGCTGCCAGACGCTGAACACCGCCCCGGCCGGGTCGGAGAGGACCGCCATCCGGCCCTGGTCGAAGACCTCGAACGGGGGCACCACCACCTGACCGCCGGCCGCCTCGACCCGGGTGGCCACCAGGTCGGCGTCGTCGGTCGCCACGTACGTCGACCAGATCGGCACCTGGTCCGGGGCGGCCGGCGGGCCCACTCCGGCCACGGCCCTGCCGTCCTTCTGGAAGACGGTGTAGCCGCCGGCCGCGGGCTCCGGGGAGACCCGCCCGGTCCAGCCGAACAGTTCCGCGTAGAACCGTTTCGCGTCGTCCAGCCCCGGGGTCGCCAGGTCGGTCCAGCAGGGCGTACCGGGCTCCACGACGCTCACGGTGACCCCCTCTCGCCGGGGGCGGCCCCGCTGGCACGCCCTGCCGGCATCGTGGCACCGTCGGGTCCCCCACCGGGCCGGAATCGGGCAAGACGTCAGGTGAAGCGGCGTCCCTCGTCCCGCCGGTACGCCCACGCGGCGACCGCCGCCAGCACCACGACCCAGACGCCGAGCATGACCATGGAGACCGGGTCGGGCCGCCAGTCGGTGGTGGCCGCCCACACCACCTCCACCGCGCCCCGGGTGGGCAGGTAGGGGGCGATCGCCTTGATGAAGCCGGGCGCGTTGTCGGGGCCGCCGGAGAGCAGGCCACCGCCGAAGGCGAGCGGGAAGAAGACGAGCTGGGCGACCACGATCGCCGCCTTGCTCGGCAGCGAATAGCCGATGGCCAGCCCGAGCAGCGTGAACGGCACCGCGATCACCGCGATCGCGCCGGCGCCGAGCAGGAACTGCATCGGGGTCACCCGGGCGGCGGTGGCCACCGCGGCGATCACCACCACCGGGATCATGGACAGGTAGGTGAGCGCCAGGCCGGCCAGGATCCGGCCGGCGAGCCGGGGCGCCGGCCCCGCGGGCAGGGTCCGGGTGTACGGGTCCCAGGGCTTGTCGCGGTCCTCGGCGACGCCGATGCCGTACTGGAAGATGTTGGCGCTCATCACGGCGAAGGTGACCATGGCGGCGGTGGCGTAGGTGGCGCCGGCCGCGTCGTGCCCGGCGAAGGGCACCACGAAGAAGAGCATCGCGGCGGCCGGGAAGAACGCGCTGCCGAAGATCGCGACCGGGATCCGGACGGTCTCCAGCAGTTGGTAGCGGGCGTGGACCAGGGCGAGCGGCACGAGGTCTCCTAGACGGCGGCGGCGGTGGGCCGGTCGGGGGCGGTGATGGCGAGGAACGCCTCCTCCAGCGAGGTGGGCCGGACCTCCAGGTCCCGGAACGCCACCCCGGCGATGACCAGGTCGCGGACGAGCTGGTCGGCGTCCGTGGTGAGCAGGTGGGTACGCCCCTCGGCGTGCTCGGTGGCGACCACCCCGGGCAGCGGCGGCAGGTCGTCGGCGACCAGGCTGACCCGGCGTACGCCGACGATGCCCCGGATCGCCTCGACGGTGTCGTCGGCGAGCACCCGCCCGTGCCCCAGCACCACCACCCGCTGGGCGAGGGCCTCCACCTCCTCCAGGTAGTGGCTGCTCAGCAGCACGGTCCCGCCGTCGGCGTGGAAGCCGCGGATCGCCTCCCAGAGCGCGTGCCGCGCCTCGACGTCCAGCCCGGTGGTCGGCTCGTCGAGGACGACCAGCCGGGGCCGGCCGACGAAGGCGAGGGCCACCGCGAGCCGGCGGCGCTGCCCGCCGGAGAGGCCACCGGTCTGGCGTTTGACCTGGTCGCCGAGGCCGAACCGGTCGAGCAGCTCGCCCGCGGGGATCGGGTCGGGAAAGTGCCGGGAGACGAAATCGATCACCTCGCCGACCCGGAGCGTGGCGGGCAGGCCGGTCTCCTGCGGGGTGACCCCGAGCTGCCGCCGGCTGGCCGGGTCGCGCGGGTCGCCGCCGAACAGCTCCACCCGGCCGGCGGTGGGACGGCGTACCCCGACCAGCAGGTTGATCAGTGTGCTCTTGCCGGCGCCGTTGGGGCCGAGCAGGCCGACCAGTTCCCCGGTGCGCACGGTCAGGTCGACCCCGTCCAGGGCCAGCACCTCGCCGTAGCGGCGGCTGACCTGGTCGGCGCGGGCCAGGTTCATCGGGTCTCCTTCGCGGGTCGCGGTCCCGGGCGGGTCTGTCGTCACCCTGTCTATCGTGCCCGTGCCAATCCGCCGTCTCACCGACTGACACCCGCCGCCGCAGCGTGCGCGGTGGGGGAAAAGGGGCGGACTCAGCCGGCCAGGGGGCCGGGCAGCGGATCCCGGTGCAGCACCGAGAGCCGGGAGACCGCCCGGGTCAGGACCACGTAGAGGCGGTGCAGGCCGCGCGGCTCGGCGGCCACGATCGCGGCCGGCTCGACGACCACCACGTGGTCGTACTCCAGGCCCTTGACCAGGGTCGCCGGGACGACGGTGACGCGTGCCGCGGCCTCGACGTCGTCGGCGGTCGCGGTCTCGACGCCGGCGGCGTCGAGCGCCGCGCGGAGCCGGTCGACCGCGTCGTCGGCGGCGATCACGCCGACCGAGCCGTCGTGCGCGAGCGCCGCGCGCACCTCGGCCACCGTCGCCGCCGTCAACTCCTCGACGGTACGCACGTCCAGCGTCCCGTCGCGGCGCAGCGACTCGGCCGGGGGTACGTCGACGGCGAGTGCGGGCAGCAGCCGGTTGGCGAACGCGACCACCGCCGCGGGCACCCGGAAGCCGACGCTCAGCGGCACCACGGTCGCGCCCGGCTTGCCCAGGTGGGCCAGGGACTCCCGCCAGTCGGTGGCCGCCCACGGCGCGGTGCCCTGGGCCAGGTCGCCGAGCAGGGTGATCGAGCCGTGCTCGCTGCGGCGGGCGATGGCCCGGCACTGCATCGGGGAGAGGTCCTGCGCCTCGTCGACCACCACGTGCCCGAAGCCGCCGGGCCGCTCGATCAGCCCGGCCGCCTCGTCGATCAGCACGGCGTCCGCGGCGGTCCACCGCGTCGCCTTCGGGGTACGCCCCACCTTGCCCGAGCGCAGCAGCTCCTGCTCCTCGGTGGTGAGCAGCCCGTCGGCGGCGCCGGCGAGCGCGTCGGCGTCGGTGAGCAGCGTGTGCAGCAGCCCTTCCGGGGTGAGCGCCGGCCAGACCGCGTCGAGGAAGGCGGTGACCGGCTTGGCCTTGCCCATCCGGCGCAGCCAGGCGTCACTGGGCGACTCCGCCCGGCGGGCCTCGGACTGTCGTTGCAGCAGCCCCACCGCCCGGGCCCGGACGCGCTCCCGGCCGGTGGCGTACGGCAGCCCCTCGCGGCGGGTCTCGTCGACCACCCGGTGCAGCGGATCGAGGCCGATCCGCCAGCGGAACGAGCCGTCCGACACCATGATCGGCTCGGTGGGCGTACCGATGTGGGCGTCGACGGCGCGGCGCAGCACCTCGGCCATCCGGACGTCGTGCTTCAGGGCGGCGACGGCCGAGTCTTCGGCCGCGCGTACCGGCACCCGGGCGACCAGGTCCTCCACCGTGGCCTGCTCGACCTCGACCTCACCGAGCGCCGGCAGCACCGCGGCGATGTACGACAGGAACGCCCGGTTCGGTCCGACGATCAGCACCCCCGACCGGCGCAGCCGTTCCCGGTGCAGGTAGAGCAGGTACGCGGCGCGGTGCAGCCCGACCGCGGTCTTGCCGGTGCCTGGCGCGCCCTGCACGCAGATCGAGTCGGCCAGGTCGGCCCGGACCAGCTCGTCCTGTTCGGGCTGGATGGTGGCGACGATGTCCCGCATCGGGCCGACGCGGGGGCGCTCGATCTCGGCGGTGAGGATCCGGCTGGCCGTGCCCAGTTCCTCGCCCCGGTCCAGGTGCTCGTCCTCGAAGCTGGTCAGCAGGCCGGAGCTGAACCCGAACCGGCGCCGGACGGCGACCCCCTGCGGGTCGCGGGCGCTGGCCCGGTAGAACGACCGGGAGACCGGGGCCCGCCAGTCCAGCACCAGCGGCTCGCCGAGGTCGTCGGTGACGTGCCGGCGCCCGACGTGGTATTCGCGCCCGGCGTGATCCGGATCGGCCTCCCCGAAGTCGAGCCGGCCGAAGAAGAGCGGGGTGGTCGGGTCGTCGGCCAGTTCCTTGACCCGCCGGGCCATGTGCCGGCCCAGCTGTTCGGCGGTGTACGCGTCACCGGCGACCTTGTCGCCGGTGGCGAAGAGTGCCTCGGCGCGCTCGCGCATCCGGCGCAGCGCGGCACGGGAGGTGTCCAGGTGCGCGCGCTCGGCGGCGAGCGCGGCGTCCAGGGTCTGTTCTTGGGCGTGCAGGGTCATCCACGTACTCCTCGTCACGGGGAAAAACGCTGCCGCTCGCGTTTCCGACGTCGGTCGGCGCGGGGACGTCCTGTGCGGTGCTACTCACCACGGCCGTCGGGCGGGACAGAGCAGCCTACTCCGGCCGGTACGAAGAGCAACCGGTTTTCCCCGGGCCGGGTGGCCCTCGTCGCTGGTCCAGCCCGGTCGCGGGGCGGGATCATGGGGGCATGACCGAGGAGCGTCCCGAGCCGCGCCGGGTGACCATCAGCGACCCGCAGGTGATGCGGGCGCTGGCCCACCCGGCCCGACTAGCGATCATGGAACATCTCAGCGGGCTGGAGGGTGGCGCGACCGCCACCGAGTGCGCCGAGATCGCCGGCCTCTCGCCGAGCGCGACCAGCTACCACCTGCGGGCGCTGGCGAGGTACGGGCTGATCGAGGAGGCCCCGAGCCGGGGTGACGCCCGGGAGCGGGTCTGGCAGGCGTTCAGCCCGTCGTACTACGTCGAGTCGGGGCAGGACGCCGATTCCGACGCGCGGGCCGCCGAGTTGGCGCTGGTCGAGGCGCACCTGGCCCGGGACAACCAGCGCACCCGGGACTGGATCCGCAGGGCGCCGGAGCAGCCGGCCGAGTGGTATCACGCCGCCTGGTTCAGCGACACCATGCTGCTGCTCACCGCCGAGGAGTTGGCCGGCCTCAACGAGGCGATCCAGCAGTTGATGAGCCCCTACCTGCGCCGATACCGGAGGACCGATCCGCCGGAGGGCGCCCGGTCCGTCGCCGTGCAGTACCGGGCGATGCCCCTGGACTGAATTCGGGGTTGAGCGTACCAGGTGTGAAGGATTATTTTCGAAGTATGTCCTTCACACCTGGTACGTCGCGCTGGTCGGACGTCTGGCTCGCCACCGCCGCCCGGGGCGTCTCCAGCTGCGGGGACTTCCTCGCCGCGAGCGCCCTGACGCTGGCCCTGCAGTCCGCCGGGGCGGGCGGTCTCGCCGTCTCCGGGCTGCTGCTCGCCGCCACCCTGCCGCTGGTGGTGCTCGCCCCGCTGACCGGCCGGCTCGCCGACCGGGTGGACAGCCGGCTGCTGCTGGTGGTCGCCGGGTTCGCCCAGGCCGGGATCTGCCTCGCCCTCGCGTACGCCGGGCATCCGGCGCTGGTCATCGCCCTGGTGGCGCTGCTCGCGGCCGGGCTCGCGCTGACCCAGCCGGTGCTCTCCGCGCTGGTGCCGGTCATGGTCCGGGCCGAGGACCTGCCCCGGGCGGGCGCGCTCGTCCAGACCGCCGGCACCCTCGGCGCGCTCGCCGGCCCGGCGCTGGCCGGGCTGCTGGTCGGGGGATTCGGTGCCCGGGTGCCGCTGCTCGTCGACGCCGCCAGCTATCTCGCGCTGGTCGCGGCCGGGCTGCTCATCCGTACCCGCCGAGGTGGCCGGCGGTCCGGGCCGGCGGCCGGCGGCGCGGCCACCCCGCCGCCGACCTGGCGGCTGCGACGCGACCCGCTGCTGGTCGTCATGGTCGGCAGCCTCGCCGCGGTGATCGCCGCGGTCGGCGCGATCAACGTGATCGAGGTCTTCTTCATCCGGGAGACCCTGGGCAGCTCCACCACGGTGTACGGCCTGGTGACCGGCTCCTGGACGCTGGGCATCGTGATCGGCGGCTGGATCTTCGCCCGGATGGCCCGGCGCCTCGCCGACGACGGCGCGCTGCTCGGGGCCGGGCTGGCCCTGCTCGGCGGCTGCTGCCTGGCCGTCCTGGCCTCGGCGGCGGTGCCGGCCGCCTGGCTGCTCGTGCCGATCTGGCTGGCCGGCGGGGTGGGCAACGGCGGTGACAACGTCTTCAACAACCTGCTGCTGGCCCGGCGGGTCCCCGACGCGGCCCGGGGCCGGGCCTTCGCGGTCTTCGGGGCCGCGGTCCAGGGCGCCGGGATGGCCGGCTACCTGGCCGGTGGCCTGCTGCTGGAGGTGGCCGCGCCGCGACCGCTGGTCGCCGGCTGCGGGGTGGTCGGGGTGCTGGTGGTGATCGCGGTGGCACTGCCGGTCCGCCGGGCGGTACGCGCCGAGCGCGCGACGGCGGCTCTCCCCGTGCCGGCGGGCCCGGTGGGCGGGGGCGGCGGACCCGAGCCGGCCACCTCCGGTCGGGACCGGGTAGCCGCGGAGCGCGGTGCGGAGTTGGCCACTCAACTGCCCACCCGGTGAGCCGGCCCGGCGGCGCGGGGTTAACGTCGGGTCATGGCCGACCGTATCGCCCGCCCCCGGGTGGGGCACATCCAGTTCCTCAACTGCCTGCCGATCTACTGGGGGCTGATGCGGTCCGGCGCGCTGATCGACGTCGACCTGCACAAGGACTCGCCGGACCGGCTGAGCGCCGCGCTGGTCGCCGGTGACCTGGACATCGGCCCGATCTCGCACGTGGAGTACCTGCGGCACGCCGACGAGCTGCTGCTCCTGCCGGACCTGGCGGTCGGCAGCGACGGCCCGGTGCTCTCGGTCAACGTGGTCTCCACCAAGCCCCTCGCCGAGCTGGACGGGGGTCGGGTCGCGCTCGGCTCGACCTCGCGTACCGGGGTGCTCCTGGCCCGGATGCTGCTCGGCGAGCGGTACGGCGTGCGGCCGGAGTACTTCCGCTGCCCGCCGGAGCTGACCCAGATGCTGCTGGAGGCCGAGGCCGGCGTGCTGATCGGCGACGTGGCGCTGCGGGCGCTCTACGAGGCGCCCCGCAAGGGCCTCCAGGTGACCGACCTCGGGCAGGCCTGGCGGGACTGGACCGGGCTGCCGATGGTCTTCGCCGTCTGGGCGGTACGCCGGGACTTCGCCGCCGCCCACCCCGGCCTGGTCAAGGAGGTGCACGAGGCGTTCCTGCGTTCGCGCGACCTCTGCCTGGCCGAGCTGGACCAGGTGGCCGAGGCGGCGGCCCGCTGGGAGCCGTTCGACGCGGCGACGCTGGCGACGTACTTCCGTACCCTCGACTTCTCGCTCGGCGAGCGGCAGGTGGCCGGGCTGCGCGAGTTCGCGCGGCGGGCCGCCGCGATGGGCGAGGCGCCCGCGCTGCCCGCGAACGGGCCGGAGCTCTTCGCCAGCTGATTCGCCTCGACTCGGCCGCTTGGCTACTGCCGGGTTACCTGCCGCACGGTGGCAACGCTGCCGAAAAGCCGACAGGTTTCCCAGTTCTCCTGTTTGCGACCATTTGTCAACCCCGCCCGTAGCATGGCTGCGGCTAAGCTGAACCCAGCGAAGATCCCCGATGTGATGCTTGCTGAGATCTGAATGAGGGGTGACCACGGGGGATGTTGAAAGGTGCACATTTTCGGGTGCTTGGCGCCACACAGGTGGTTGGCCCGAATGGTGCGGCGAGAAGGCCACCCGGGGCGATGGTCCGTGAGCTGCTTCGCGCGCTCGTGATCAACGTGGGTCGGACGGTACCTCTGGACCATCTCATTGACCTGCTTTGGAGCGCGCCGCCAAGCTCCGCTAGGGCCAACTTGAGAAGTTACGCCACATCGCTGCGCAGGTTCGTTTCGTCAGTTGACAAAGGTCTGGCCGGAGGGCTGGTGAGCAGTCATCGCGGCGCTGCTGGCTATGGCCTGATGGCGCCGGTGGAAAAACTGGACTTGCTTTCCTTTAGGCGAGCGGCCCGGGAGGGGCGTGTTCAGTTGCGGCTTGGCGCAATTCAGCAGGCGGCAGCTGCCTTCTCTGGTGCTCTCGACCTCTGGCCCGGGTCCGCGACCCTGGAGCCGGGTCTACCTGGTGGTCGCCTCGTCGCCGCGTTAGCCGATCTTGAGGACCAGCGCGCGGCGGTCGTGGAAGACCTGGCTCGGGTACGGCTGGCACTCGGCGAAGCGGGATGCGTGGTGGTGGACATGGCGGAGCACACGCTGTGGCACCCGCTGCGGGAGCCTGGATGGGAAGTCCTCATGCAGGCGCGTTATCTCTGCAACGACACCCCGGGCGCGCTGGCTGCATTCGAGCGATTGCGGCGGATCCTTCGTGCCGAGTTGGGCATCGACCCTCATCCGTCGGTACAGCGGCTGCGCCTGGCGATCCTTCGCGGCGAGTCGATCTCGTCGTTTGTCACGTCCAGCTCGGGTTCGATCGCCCGGCCCCCTGACGTCGCTACCGAAGGTCGCGATATGCGGACCACATGCGGGCTCGATGGAGGCTGAAAGCCATGCTCGGTGGATGCGGCGGACGGGCCGCAGCCACCGGTCTCACCCGCTACGAAGGAGGGCATGTGAGAGCGACATCAATGGTACACAGAATTCTGCGCGTCTCGGCGGTGACCACGTTCGCCGCAGTGGTTGTCATCGGGCTGCATGTGCCGGCGCAGGCGGCCCATAGCGGTTCGGCTGCTGCGGCCCCGGACTCTCTCTCCGGCGAGGCCCTGGCAGAGCTGCGGGCCGCGCTCGACACCGAGCCGACACCGCCCCCACTGTCGGGCAAGGCTGCCGCAGATCTGGCCGCCAAGGACCGAGCGGCGCGTGCGAGCTGGAACGAGATGCAGCAGAAGCGCGACGGCGGGACCATGGGGACTCTGTGCATCCCTGAGCTCTGTGGTGTGCCGGCAAACGGAAGCGTGAGTAACGTCTTGCAATATCCGCAGGAGCGGGGCTACTGGTGTGGTCCGTCCGCATTGCGGACGGCCCTGCGGGTGCGAATCGCGTCCCCGGCCACCCAGACCACGCTTGCCAGCAAGTTGGGCACCACCACGGACGGTACCGCATGGTACGACGGAACATATCCGATGGAGAACGCGCTTGACTCCTACCTTGGGGCCTACGGGGCCAACTACGCCTCGGTCGCCCTGTCTGGCAGCCCGTCCACTACGGACAAGTCGAACTACAAGATTCGGATCTACAACAACACCAAGAACAACTGGGCCACGGTAGGCGATGCCTACGAGGTGACCGGCGGTCCTCATCTGGTTGGCCACCCGAACAGCAACATTTTCCACTGGTTCACGATTTACGGCTACAGCAACTACGGCGACGGCACCAACTATGCGGACCCCGCGTCCGGCTCGTCCTCGGTGAGCTGGGGCAGTCAGGTGCCGAAGTACTCCAACATGTCCTCGGATACGATTGTGGTGATCATGGGTGGGCGTGGTTACGTCTGGTAGACGTGCCGTCCTCATGAGCGCGCTCGCGCTGGCGAGCACCATCGGGTGCTCGCCAGCACGGCCCTCCGGCGATGGGCACACTTCTTCTGCCGCTGCGACCAGTGGCAAAGCACCGTCTACTGCCGACGCGGGGGAGAACGGGCAGTTAGCATCCCGGTTCTGCCCGGTCAAGCTGCCGGCGAACTGGCAGCAGGCCTTCGACCAGGGCCGGGTGGTCGGACGGCCGGGGGAGCAACTGCAGCTGGCGAGCGGCAGTGCGGACGGCCGACTGCTCTACGCCTTCGCCGTCGAGCCCAAGCGCCGGCGGGAACTGATTGAGCTGGCTGGCCCAGAGCGCCGCCGGACCGTCATCCAGAGCTTTCCGGCCGAGGGTGAAGCGCAGGTCGGTGAGTTCGCCGCCTTCGATGGTCGGTATCTCGCGTACGTCGTCACCTGGTCCTACCGCGACTTCAACAAGTGGAGCATCTACCTCTGGGACTCACAAACCCGACGAGCTCCCGTCAAGATTGGCCAATCCGTGAGCATGCCGGACGGCGCGAGCGCCCCCGGACCGTTCAATTACCTGGTCGCGCATCGCGGCAGGGTCGCCTGGGTGCAGGGGACCGGGCAGAAAGATGCGGCCCTCCACCTCTACTCGGCGGTTGAAAAACGGGACAGGGTCATCTCTCGAGGGCAGTACAGCTACCCCGTCCGTTTTGGCGATTTGCTGGTCTGGCCGGAATCGCTGACCGAGGGTGCGCCGACCCGGCTCCGTGCGGTCTCGTTCGATACGGGCAAGCCGGTCGACCTGCCCGCGCCGCTGCGCGACATCAGCGCGCCAGATGTGATGTACGGCGACGACGAGACGTTTGTATGGAGCAGTGAGAGCTGGACCCGACTCAAGGTGTGGCGTCGAGGTTGGGCCGCGCCGGTCGAGTTGCTTACCTCTCCCCAGGGCCTCGCACTCCAGCGGGCGCACGTCTCCGGTGACATCGTCAGCTGGGACAACTCTGAGGCGCAGTACGCGCTTGACCTGCGCACCGGCGGCTATGCCCAGATCACCCAGCAGTACGGCTCGAACAACACCTGGGGCAAGGTGCTCCAGGTCGGGCTGGCGCCAGCCGGGCGTGGACAGGGCTCGCCGCAGATCGTGGTCCGTGCCGACATGCTACCTCGGCTGCCGGGGTGCGCCCAGCCCTGACCGTCCTCCCTCTGCCGATGGTATGCGGGTGAGGCTGAGGCTGAGTACCAGCGTCTCTTCCGGAACATCTGTTGCTCGGCTAGGAGGCTGTAATGCTTTCCCGTCCTAATGGCAACGGTGGCAGCCCGATCTACGGGTTAGTTGTGTACTGATCGACGTCGGTTGCGGGGCTGGTGACCTTGTCCGGTGCCCGCGCCGGTCTTTAACCGATGGAGAAGGTGGCGATGGCAATGACCAACAACAGGATCCGGCGGCGCGTGGGTGGGTTTGCGCTGAGTACGCTGGTCGGGGCCGTCTCGGCGGCCGTCCTTCCGGCCGCTCCTGCGCTCGCTGCTACCTGTTATGGCGGTGCGGTGAGCTGGAGTGCCGGGCTAATGGGGCTGAATAGCGCGGCGACTCTCGGCCCCTACTACGCAAGCTCGCGATGTGCGGACATCAACATCAAGCAAACCAGCCAATCCACCGCTAACTCGGCCTGCGTCCGGTTTGGTTCGGCCACCAATCCGTGTAACTACCAGACTGTGGTGGCGGACGGTTCTTGGCATGTGATCGCAACGAACGTAAAGGACGGCACGAAGTTCTACGTCTCGCTTTTCAACGGAGACGGTGGCAGTCCGTCTGGACTACTGGCGTACTAAGAAGATCAAGCGCGAGGCGAATTTCGCGTCCTGACAGACATGGGAACAAGGAGGAGCGGCTCAATGAGGTTTTCCACGAAGGCGATTGCGGCCCTCGGTACGATGCTTGTCGGACTCGCGTCGTCCCTAGTCTTGGCGACTACCCCAGCGTCTGCCGCGACCTCATGTTACGACGGCGCTGTGTCGGTCTCCTACAACCAGGCTGATGCGGACGATTGGCGTGGGACGCGCGGGCCCTACACCACCTCGTCTCGCTGTGCCGACATCAACTTTAAGTTGACCGGCGTCCAGTACTCTCGCCAGTATTCGGTGGGCGTATGCGTCATGTTCAACTCGAGCTCTAATCCATGCAACTACTACACGTGGTTCTCCTCGACGGGTACGTGGAAGACCATCGCCACCAACGTTTATGACGGCACGAAGTTCTATATCTACATTCAAGGCCAAGCGGGGGGTCTGATCACCGGGCAACTCGCATATTGATGACCCTGCGCGGCGTCGCCGAGCCGGCAGCCGGTTCGGTGACGCCGCGTGGCACCACAGCAAGAGGCACCCCGAACTCAGGTCCCGTCCTCCGCGTCCTGGTCAGCTGGCCGGGCGCAGCAGCGCCTCGGTGATCCGCTCGCAGTTCTTCATGCCGTACTCCCACCCGATGTTGACCGGGTAGCGGACCATCACGCCCATCGTCCAGGTGTCGCCGATGGCCAGGCAGTTGATGTGCATCTCCCGCTCGCGGTCCCGGTTGATCCACCCGTTCTTGATGGCGATGGTCTTCTGCTCGGCGGCCGGGAACGCCTTGCGGATGCCGAAGTCGCCGGTGCCGCGGACCAGCCGCATCTCGTTGATCAGCCACTTGGTCCACTTCGGCCCGGCGGCGCGGCCGTCGTCGATGCAGAGGCCGAGCCGGGCGGTGTCCCGTGGGGACAGGTTGGTCCGGCTCCAGCCGCCGTCGCTGGCGACCTTGCTGTCGGTCAGCCCACACGTCTTGATCAGCCGCTTGATCGACTCGGCCCGGCCCACGCTGTTGTAGAACTGCTCGGCGAGGGTGTTGTCGCTGTCCCGGATGATCTTCGTGGCTTCGGCCAGCTTGACGTCGCTCGGGGTCTTCCCCGCCGCGGCGCTCAGGCGGAGGTAGTCGGCGACCACCCAGGCCTTGATCAGCGAGGCGGTGGTGCTGGTCTCGGCCATGTTCTTCGAGCCGATGACCTTCCCGGTGCGCTTGTCCAGCACGGCCCAGGAGTACCAGCCCTTGATGTCGAGGCTGTCGAGGTCCTGCGCGGTGAACGGCAGCGGCTCCAGCGACGGCGACGGGGAGGGCGTCGGCTGGGCGCGGGAGCTGCGGTCGGTGGGCGTACCCGTGGACCGGCCACTCGCGACGGCCTGGTGCGAGGTGGTGGTGGGGTGCAGCGGGGAGCCGGGCATCAGCCGGAGCGAGACGAGCACCAGCCCGACCAGGGTGATCGCGATGGCGCTGAACATCACCGGGCCGTGATGGCTGCCCGGCCGGCGTCGCTTGCCGCTCATCAGAGCTTCCCGATCGGCTGCTGCGGCACCTTGAGCGCGGCGCCGGGCTGCGGGGTCACCAACTGGGTGGCCACGCTGGCACAGACCTTCGCGCCGTACTCGAGGCCGCTGCCATCTGGGTAGCGCATCATCACCGCCAGGCTCCACTTGTCGGTGACGGCCAGGCAATTGACATGCCAGTTCCCGTCGTAGATGAGCGACGTCCACCCGTTCTTGATGCTCACCGGGCCCTGCGCCTTGATCTCGGCCGGCAGGCCGTCAATGATGCCCCACTTGCCGCCGCCGGACTTGCGCTGCTGAGTTTTGACGCTGCCGCGGACCTTGCTCATCTCGTCGAGGACCCACTTGGTCCACGTCGGGCCAGCGGCCTTTCCGTCGGCGATGCAGTCACCGAGTCGGACCGCGTCCTCGGGGGACATCTGGGTGAAGCTCCACCAACCCTCGTACCCGGGCACGTTGCCGCGCTTGGTGTCGGTGAGGCCGCAGATCTTGATGGCCCGCTGGATGACCGGGTCCGGCTTGCCGCCCGGCTGCACCTTGTAGGACCCTCCGGCCGCCGCGTAGACCTTGTTGGCGGCGTCGTCGTTGCTGTCTCGGATGGCGAGGCTCGCCGCCTGCTTCAGCGCCGTGGTCGGCTCTTTGTCGGGCCCGAGCTGGCGCAGATAGTCGGAGACGATCCAGGTCTTGAGCATCGACTCGGTAGAGCTGGTCTTGCCCATGTTCTTGGCGCCGCTGATCTCGCCGGTCTTCCGGTCCATCAGGGCCCAGGAGAAGAACTCTCCCTTGAAGTCGACCGAGACCGGGCCGGCGGCCAGGGTGGGCGGGGGCGGCGGCGTGGGCGCGGGGGCGGGCACCTTCTCCCCGCCGCCGATGCCGCCGATGCTGGCGAGGGTGTCGCCGCCGGAGAGGCGGGCGTACGCGGCGGGCACCAGCATGACGCCACCGAGGAGGACGGTCACGATGGCGAGCACCATGATCACGCGATGTCGCATGAGTGGGTGAACTCCAGATGTCTGGCCGGGGGGACCGGCTTTTCCGAATTGGTTCGGCCTGATCGCCGAGGCCGGGGGAGGCCTGGAGTCGGTGGCGATCGTCAGCAGCCGATCGGTGTGCCGGGGGAAGTCTACTTCCGGACAGGCCGGACACCAGAACTTGGCACCTGGCAACTCGCCGTGATGGCGGGGTAATCGACTGTTGTGCCGCCCTTGAGAGGATTCGCGGCCGATAAGTGGCCGACGTCACAGCGACGCGCTGGTCGTGGCTTATCACTGGAAGCGGTCATCAGGTGACGGAAGGTGGCATCGGAAACCTGTTACACCCTCTGGTGTCATTGGGCGGGAGCTGTAACACTGGCCTCATGTATGGCAACGACTTCGCCCCGCCGGAGGACGGTCCGGGCGGTGGCCTGCTCGGCGAGGTGGAGGCGGCGGAGGCGGCCCTGCGCGAGGCGGCCGCCCGCGCCCGGCACGGCGGGCCCGCCCCGGACGACGACCTCGACGCTTACTTCACGGACGTGATCGCCGCCGATCAGAAGATCGAACCGCGCGACTGGATGCCGGAGGCGTACCGGAAGACACTGATCCGGCAGATCGCCCAGCACGCGCACTCCGAGATCATCGGCATGCAGCCGGAGGGGAACTGGATCAGCCGGGCGCCCTCCCTCAAGCGCAAGGCGATCCTGTTGGCCAAGGTGCAGGACGAGGCCGGCCACGGCCTCTACCTCTACGCCGCGGCCGAGACGCTGGGCGTCAGCCGGGACGAGCTGGTGGAGCTGCTGCTGAACGGCCGGCAGAAGTACAGCTCGATCTTCAATTACCCGACCCTGACCTGGGCGGACGTGGGCGCGATCGGCTGGCTGGTCGACGGCGCGGCGATCGTCAACCAGGTGCCGCTGTGCCGCTGCTCCTACGGCCCCTACGCCCGGGCGATGATCCGGGTCTGCAAGGAGGAGTCGTTCCACCAGCGCCAGGGCTACGAGATCCTGCACACCCTGGCTCACGGCACCCCGGCGCAGAAGGCGATGGCCCAGGACGCGCTGGACCGCTGGTGGTACCCGTCGCTGGCGATGTTCGGCCCGCCGGACGGGGACTCGACCCACTCCACCCAGTCGATGGCCTGGAAGATCAAGCGGTTCTCCAACGACGAACTGCGCCAGCGCTTCGTCGACATGTGCGTGCAGCAGGCCGAGATCCTCGGGCTCACCCTGCCCGACCCCGACCTGCGCTGGAACGAAGAGCGGCAGGCGTACGACTACACCCAGCCGGACTACGACGAGCTGATGCGGGTGATCAAGGGCAACGGGCCGTGCAACCGGGAGCGGATGGCACACCGGCGCCGCGCCCACGACGAGGGCGCCTGGGTACGCGAGGCCGCCGCGGCGTACGCCGCGAAGCGGGCGGAGAAGCAGAAGGAGAAGGTGGCGGCGTGAGCGAACGTAGCGAGCGAACCGATCGGCTCAGCGCGAGCGATCCATCGCCACGGCTCAGCGCGGGCGATCCATCGCCTCGGATCGGCGCGGGCGATCCTTTGCCTCGGATCGGCGCGAGCGATCCTTCGCCTCTGTGGGAGGTCTTCGTGCGGGCCCGGCGCGGGTTGTCGCACACCCACGTCGGCAGCCTGCACGCCCCCGACGCCGAGCTGGCCCTGCGTAACGCCCGGGACCTCTACACCCGCCGCCAGGAGGGCGTCTCCATCTGGGTGGTGCCGACGAGCGCGATCACCGCGTCCAGCCCGGACGAGAAGGACGCCTTCTTCGACCCGGCCGCCGACAAGGTCTACCGCCACCCCACCTTCTACCCGGTGCCGGACGGGGTGGCCCACCTGTGACCAGCCTCTTCGACTACACCCTCGGCCTCGGCGACGACGCGCTGGTCGCGGCGCAGCGGCTCGGCGAGTGGACCTCACACGCGCCGGAGATGGAGGAGGACATCGCGCTGGCGAACATCGCCCTCGACCAGCTCGGCGCGGCCCGCCTCCTGCTCACGTACGCGGGCGAACTGGAGGGCGCCGGCCGGGACGAGGACGCGCTGGCGTACCTCCGCGACGACCGGGAGTTCCGCAACTGTCTCCTGGTCGAGCTGCCCAACGGCGACTTCGCGGTCACCATGGCGAAGCTGTTCTTCCTGGCCGCGTACCAGCTTCCGCTCTACACCGCGCTGGCCGGGTGCGGCGACGAGCGGCTCGCCGCGATCGGCGCGAAGGCCCGCAAGGAGTCCGCGTACCACCTGGACCACGCGTCGCTCTGGGTGAAGCGGCTCGGCGACGGCACCGAGGAGTCGCACCGCCGGATGCAGGCCGCGGTCGAGCAGGTGTGGCCGTACACCCATGAGCTGTTCGCGGCGGCCCCGGCGGCGCCGGTCGACCCGGCCACCCTGCGGGCCGACTTCGACACCTGCGTCGACGCCGTGCTGGCCGAGGCGACGCTGACCAGGCCGGCGGACGGCTGGACGCCGGGTGGCGGCCGGGACGGCGTGCACACCGAGCACCTCTCGTACCTGCTGGCCGAGATGCAGGTCCTGCACCGCGCCCACCCGGGAGCGCGCTGGTGAGCGCGAGGAGTGCAGCGAAGCGGAGCCCCGCAGTCGCGAACGAAAGGTGGCGCTGGTGAGCGCGAGGAGTGCAGCGAAGCGGAGCCCCGCAGTCGCGAACGAAAGGTGGCGCTGGTGAGTGACCCGAGGGAGGCCGTGGCGGCGGTGGTGGACCCGGAGATCCGGGTCATCACCATCGACGAGCTGGGCATCCTCCGCTCGGTCGACGAGGACCCGGCGACCGGCCGGGTGCTCGTCACCATCACCCCCACCTACACCGGCTGCCCGGCGATGGACGTGATCCGCGCCGACATCCGCCGGGCGCTGGCCGCCGCCGGTCACCCGGACGCCGAGATCCGTACGGTGCACGCCCCGGCCTGGAGCACGGACTGGATCTCGGAGCGCGGCCGGGCCAAGCTCGCCGCCGCCGGGATCGCCCCGCCCGCTCCGACCCGGGCGGGCAACGTCGTGTCGCTGACCCTCGCCGTCCGCTGCCCACGCTGTGGCTCCCCGGACACCGAACAGGTCAGCCGCTTCGGCTCCACCGCGTGCAAGGCGCTGTGGCGCTGCCGCTCCTGCTCCGAACCCTTCGACCACCTGAAGGCGCTGTGACTGTCACCATCACCCGACCGGTCCGTCGCCGGCCGGCCTTCCACCCGCTGCCCGTCGTCGCCGTCGACCGGCTCACCGACGACGCCGTGGCGATCACCTTCGGCGTACCGGAGGAACTGCGGGAGACCTTCGCGTTCTCCGCCGGCCAGCACCTCACGGTCCGGCGTCCCGCCGGAGGCGGGCTCACCGGCTCCGCCGGTCCCGGCGGGGAGGACGTGCGGCGGTCGTACTCGATCTGCTCGACCCCGGAGGAGCTGGCCCGGCACGGCCGGCTGCGGATCGGGGTGCGGGAGATCCCCGGGGGCGCCTTCTCCGCGTACGCCTGCGGTGCGCTGCGCGACGGCGACACCGTCGAGGTGCTGCCCCCGCTCGGGCACTTCACCACGGCGTTCGCGCCGGACCGGGTCCGGCACTACGGCGCGGTGGTCGCCGGCTCCGGGATCACCCCGGTGCTCTCGCTGGTCGCGACCGCGCTGGCCGTCGAGCCGGCCAGCACCTTCACCCTGGTGTACGGCAACCGCACCGCGAACTCGGTGATGTTCGCCGAGGAGCTGGCCGACCTGAAGGACCGGTATCCGACCCGGCTGCACCTGGTGCACGTGCTCTCCCGCGAGCAGGGCGAGTCGCCGCTGCTCTCCGGGCGGATCGACACCGAGCGGCTGACCCGGCTGCTGGACACCGTCGTCCCCGGCGACGCCATCGAGGAGTGGTTCCTCTGCGGCCCGTACGGGATGGTGGTGGACGCCAAGGCGCTGCTCACCGCCCGGGGCCTGCCGGATTCGGCGGTGCGCACCGAACTGTTCCACGTCGACGCCCCGCCGGAGCCGGTCCGTCGTCCGACCGCCGAGCCGGGCGCCGGCGCCGAGGTGACGATCGTGCTCGACGGGCGTTCGTCCAGCTTCACGATGGGGCGGGACGAGCGGGTGCTGGACGCGGCGCTGAAGGTCCGCGGCGAGCTGCCGTACGCCTGCAAGGGCGGGGTCTGCTCGACCTGCAAGGCGAAGGTGGTCTCCGGCGAGGTGACCATGGCCCGCAACTACGCCCTGGAGCCGGACGAGTTGGCCGCCGGATACGTCCTCACCTGCCAGTCGAGCCCGGTGACGGACACGCTCACCGTCGACTACGACGCGTGACTGCCGCGAGGATCAGCTCCGGGGAGCAGGACACCCGCGCGAACCGGGAGTTCGTGGGCCGGTTCGCCGGACCGAGCGGTCGGGCAGGGGGATCGCATTGTCTTGTCCGGAAGCTCCGGACAGGGGTAGCCTGCAATGGCCAGGGGCAGTAGCTCCATGGAAGTGGACCCGGCAGCCTTCCGGACGGTGGGTGAGCCGGGTCTCGCGCTGTCTCAGCCCATCAGACCTGCCGCGACTCACTGACCATGCGACGTATGGAATCCTTCCATCGCCCGCCTTTGGCCCAGCACCAGGCCAGCGCGTCGGGTATGGCCAGTAGGCACTCTTCGTGAGCGCGTAGCTGGTCGTAACGGAGTGTGCCGTCCGCCCCACACTTCCTGACCTGCTCGAAGAGTAGGCGCTGATCGGCCCGGAAGGTCGAGTCGTCGCGTTCCAGGACGAGACGAGACGCGCCAATCTTCGCTGCGTGCTCCACGAGCTCGATGAGGCATGCTTCGCGAGCTGCCCTGGCGTGTCGGTGATCTTTGGCGTCGAAGATGACGGCGTGGGCGGACAGGGCGAGAACGGCGTCGATGATCTGGCGGCGCCGGTCGTCCCTCTCCTTGTGAAAGTGGATGCGGCGTTGGCCGGGCAGGATTAGATCGCGAATCGATCGGCGCGCAGCGGTCAGGTCACCCGGGAGCACGACCACGGCGGCGATGAGAAGTCCCCGCTCTTTGGTCTCGTCCACGAAGACGTGCGCAGTCACGGAGCGGCGGACCTTACCTGTTGCGGCCGAGGGACTCGGGTCAGGCGTCGACGATTTCTTTGATTCGATCGAGCCTCTGCTGAGGGGTCAGTGCAGCCAGGTTTTTGGTGCCGATGACGTCGAGTTCCGCTCGGACGTCGCAGTCGTCGGGCTGGAGCACGGCGTCGATCACTCGTGCCCGGGAGCCGCCGTCCCGGGCGTAGATCCAGACCGTCTGCCACTGGCGTGGCTCGGTGTTCAGTTCGGCGTTGAGCCGGTGCGAAGGGAAGAAGCCGAGGCCGGTCGCCTTGAGTGTTTCGGCGATCTCCGCCAGGACCCAGCGGCCGAGCTTTCGGTAACCCAACTCGTCCCGTAACTCACCGAGGGTCGCTTCCGTTAGGCCGCCGTCGGCTCGGCACCGGGCGGCAATGCCCGGAGCGGTGTCCATCTCGCTCACGTCCCGCCTCCACTGGCATCGATGGATGTTCCAGCAAGATAGTGACGTCCGTTCGCACATCTTGTCAATCGGGCGCTAATTATTTATTTTGATCTTGCGGATATGTCCGAACGCGGCTGTGGGTCACATCGGTAGGCCCGGCACGGCGACGTGCGCCCTAGGCGACGTAGGCTCGGGGCGTGACGGTGAGCCGGGAGATCGACGACATCCTGCAGCGCGGCGCGGACGGCGGGCGGATCGCGCCCGAGGAGGCCCTGCTGCTCTACACCGAGGCGCCCTTCCACCCGCTGGGCGAGGCGGCGGACGCGGTGCGCCGACGGCGCTACCCGGACAACATCGTCACGTACCTGATCGACCGCAACATCAACTACACGAACGTCTGCGTGACGGCGTGCAAGTTCTGCGCCTTCTACCGCGCGCCCAAGCACAAGGAGGGCTGGACCCACCCCACCGAGGAGATCCTGCGCCGCTGCGGCGAGGCGGTGGAACTGGGCGCGACCCAGGTGATGCTCCAGGGCGGCCACCACCCGGACTACGGGGTGGAGTACTACGAGGAGCTGTTCTCGGCGGTCAAGAAGGCGTACCCGCAGCTCGCCATCCACTCGATCGGGCCGAGCGAGATCCTGCACATGGCCAAGGTCTCCGGGGTGAGCCTGGACGAGGCCATCGCCCGGATCAAGACCGCCGGGCTGGACTCGATCGCCGGCGCCGGCGCCGAGATGCTGCCGGACCGGCCGCGCCAGGCGATCGCCCCGCTGAAGGAGTCGGGCGCACGCTGGCTGGAGGTCATGGAGCTGGCGCACCGGCAGGGTCTCGAATCGACCGCGACCATGATGATGGGCACCGGCGAGACCAACGCCGAGCGGATCGAGCACCTGCGGATGATCCGTGACGTGCAGGAGCGCACCGGTGGCTTCCGGGCGTTCATCCCGTGGACGTACCAGCCGGAGAACAACCACCTCAAGGGCCGTACCCAGGCGACCACCATGGAATACCTGCGGCTGGTCGCGGTGGCCCGGCTGTTCTTCGAGACGGTGCCGCACCTCCAGGCGTCCTGGCTGACCACCGGTAAGGACGTCGGCCAGCTCGCGCTGCACATGGGCGTGGACGACCTCGGCTCGATCATGCTGGAGGAGAACGTCATCTCCTCGGCCGGCGCCCGGCACCGGTCCAACCTGCACGAGCTGATCGGCATGATCCGTTCCGCCGACCGGATCCCGGCGCAGCGGGACACCCTCTACAACCGGCTCGCGGTGCACCGGACGCCGGCCGACGACCCGACCGACGAGCGGGTGGTCTCGCACTTCTCCTCGATCGCCCTGCCCGGTGGCGGGGCCGGGAAGTCGCTGCCGCTCGTCGAGGTCAACTGAGTCGCTTCGTCGCTCCCCGCGACGCCCGCCGTACGTCTGGTGACCGGCCGGCTCGGCGATCCCGGTCGGCCGAACGGCCACTACGCGATCGTCGCGGGGCTGGTTTCCGGTGCCCGTTCACGGGAGCGTGGCCCGGTGCTCGCCACAACAAGAGGCATCAATTCGGGCAATCCCCGGGTGGTGCTCAGCCGCGCAGGTGGTGAAGCGCCGGCGCGTGGGGTGGCGTGGGTGATCGTGGGCCGCTAACGTGCCCGCTCGTCCCCGTTTCGTTCCTCGTACGGGGTGAACCGCCACCATGATCTTGCGGGACCGGCGGGTCCGCCGGTCGTCCTCCATCGGCTCGTGAGGGCCGTTCACATAACGCACGGCAGTCGAGGGCGGGATGGGTCACCATCCCGCCCTCGCTGTCTCCGCTCCGTTGAGGACGGACGAAATGCGGCGACGCGGTTCTGGCGTGGCGTTACGTCGCTCCGGTAGCGTCCCTTCGTACCGCAACCGTCGTACCTCCCTATCCCGGGGGATCCATGACCTTCTACCACCGCCCGGCGCTGGCGCGCGCCGGCGCCGCGGCGCTGCTCGCGGTCGGCGGACTGACCGCGGTCGGCACGCCGGCCCAGGCGGCCGACCTGCCCGACCTCGTCCTCGTCCCGATCAGCACCAGCCTCGCCAGGGGCGTCGAGGCGGCCCAGGCCAAGCCGTTCAAGTTCACCGTCACCAACGTCGGCACGGCCACGGCGAAGGATGTCAGCGTCCGGGTGAAGGTCGACCAGCTCAAGCCGAAGCGCGTCGGCTTCCTGGTGCCGGACGGCTGCCGGGTCGTGTCCAGCCAGTTCTACGACTGCCGCCTGGGCGACCTCCCCGCCGGCACCAGCGAGGACTTCGGCGTCCCGTTGTTCAGCATGGGCGGCAGGGGCGACGGCGGCGTGCTGACCGTCGGCGTCGGCACCGTCACCCCCCAGCCGAACACCGCCGACGAGATCGTCGACGTGCCGATCCAGGTGACCCGGCCCGGCTACGACCTCACCGCCTGGGTGCAGGACATCCAGGACAACGTGGTGGTCGACGGCGCCCGGCAGGACGAGCCCGACCTGAAGCCGGTCCGGCGCGGCGTGACGGTGCCACTGGACTGGGCGGTCTACAACGCCGGCAGCCGCCCGGCCACCGGCGTCTTCTACGGGCTCACCCTGCCGGCCGGGGTCAGCTTCGTGGACCTGCCGGAGAGTTGCGTGCGGCAGGAGATCCTCGGCAAGGCGCAGGCGCTCTGCGAGGACGACGGCGTGGTGCTCCAGCCGGGCCAGTACTACACCGCCGACGTCAAGGTCCGGGTCGGCACCGAGGTCACCGAGCCGGTGCTGCACGAGGGCGACCTCTTCGCGTACGGGTTGGACCGCGTCGTGGGCCAGCCGGAGGTGGAGCCCCGGGTGGCCGGCAAGGCGCAACGGAAGGCCTTCGCGGAGGTCGACGAGCTGGACAACCACACCACCTTCGAGGCTTCGTCGACCTGTCGGCCGAGCCCAGCCCGGACCCGAGCGGCACGCCGACGCCCACGCCGACCCCGACCGGTACGGCGCAGCCGAGCCCGAGCGGCCAGCCGAGCGTGACCCCGACCCCGGGCACCGGGGGCGGCGACGGTGGCTCCGGCGGTGGCCTGCCGGTGACCGGTGTGCAGGTCGGGCTGATCGCCGGGATCGGCGCGGCCGTGCTGCTGGCCGGCGGGGCGCTGCTGTTCCTGTCGCGCCGACGCCGGGTGGTGCTGGTGCCGCCGGCCGACGCGACGTCCGAGGACTGATCGTGGGACGGACGAGGAGCGGGGTGGGCGACCGGCCCGCCCTCGCCGTACCCGAGGGCCGTCGGTCGGCGAGCGGCTGGCAGAGTGGAGGGGTGAGCCGTACCCCGCAGGGCCAGCGCGCCAGCCTGGACAAGCAGCCGCACGAGGTCGCCGCGATGTTCGACGGCGTGGCCGCCCGTTACGACCTGACCAACACCGTTCTCTCTTTCGGGCAGGACCGGTTCTGGCGGCGGGCCACCCGCGAGGCGCTCGGGCTGCGACCCGGCGAGCGGGTGCTGGACGTGGGCGCGGGCACCGGCGTCTCGACCGAGGAACTGGCCCACTCCGGGGCGTACGCGGTGGGCGCCGACCTGTCGCTGGGCATGCTGCACGCCGGCAAGCGCACCCGGCCGGAGGTGCCGCTGCTGGCCGGTGACGCCCTGCGGCTGCCCTTCGCCGACGCCAGCTTCGACGCGGTCACCATCTCCTTCGCCCTGCGCAACGTGAACGACACCGACGCGGCGCTGCGCGAGCTGGCCCGGGTGACGAGGCCGGGCGGCCGGCTGGTGGTGTGCGAGTTCAGCACTCCGGTCAACCCCGCGTTCCGCACGGTCTACCTGTCGTACCTGATGCGCTCGCTGCCGGCGGTGGCGCGGGCGGTCTCCAGCAACCCGGACGCGTACGTCTACCTGGCCGAGTCGATCCGGGCCTGGCCGGACCAGGCGGCCCTCGCCGCGCGGATCGGCGCGGCGGGGTGGGCCCGGGCGGGCTGGCGCAACCTCACCGGGGGCGTTGTCGCGCTGCACCGGGCGGTCCGGGACTGACGACCGGGACGGGCGCGGGGATCACCGGTCCAAACCACCCGTTTTCGTGAATATCCGTTTTTGTTCCATTTAGTCCCGTAGGCTCGCCCGCATGACGGGACCACAGCAGGCGGCCACGGACGACGATGCCGCGGAACTCATCGCGCAGCTCAAGGAGCTGGCCGGCGCGGATCCCGCAGACGTCCGTCAGGTGGTCGCCGAGGTGCTCGCCGCGCTCGATCGGGCGGCCGGTGGCGCGCTGCGCGAGCACCTGCCCGAGACCATCCGCCTCGACGCCGGCCTCGGACCAGCCGCGTCGGCCCGTCCGTGACGCTGAAGTGGACTCCTACCGGCATGTTTCCGCGAGGTTAGGTACCCCTCACCGGTTACCGGTGTAACCCCGGTCATAGACTCCAACCCGATCGGCTTGTGAAGCATTTCACGAGCATGCGGGAGGAGGCGCAGATGACCGCGGTGGAGAACGACGCCGACGTGATCGTCGTGGGCGCCGGTCCCGGAGGATCGGCAACCGCGTACCACCTGGCGCGGCACGGCGTACGCGTGCTGCTGCTGGAGAAGACCGAGTTCCCCCGGGAGAAGGTCTGCGGCGACGGGCTCACCCCCCGCGCCGTGCGGCAGCTCGTGCGGATGG
The DNA here is from genome assembly GCF_900089605.1 of Micromonospora narathiwatensis. NCBI lineage: Bacteria > Bacillati > Actinomycetota > Actinomycetes > Micromonosporales > Micromonosporaceae > Micromonospora > Micromonospora narathiwatensis. Next base: position 5,721,247 of record NZ_LT594324.1, read on the forward strand.
GCGTGGACACCTCGCCCGAGGCGGGCTGGCTGCACAACAAGGGCCTCCGGGTGATCGGCGGCGGGGTGCGCCTGGAACTGGACTGGCCCGACCTGGCCAGCTTCCCCAACTACGGCCTGGTCCGGACCCGGCTCGACTTCGACGACCTGCTCGCCCGGCAGGCCGTCGCCGCCGGAGCGAAGCTGCAGACCAGCGTGAACGTGATCGGGCCGGTGCTCGACGCCGACGACCGGGTGATCGGCGTGCAGGCCGAGGTGGGGCCGGACAAGGAGCCGGCCGCCTTCCACGCCCCGCTGGTGGTCGCCGCGGACGGCGTCTCCGGCCGCTTCCCGCTCGCCCTCGGCCTGGCCAAGCGGGAGGATCGGCCGATCGGCGTCGCGGTCCGCCGCTACTACCGCTCGCCCGCCAAGCACGACGACGACTACCTCGAGTCGTGGCTGGAGCTGCGGGCCAAGGGCAACGACGCGCTGCTCCCCGGCTACGGCTGGATCTTCGGCCTCGGCGACGGCCGGGTGAACGTCGGCCTGGGCGTGCTCAACTCCTCCGCCGCCTTCGGCAAGACCAACTACCGGCGGCTGCTCACCGACTGGCTGGCCAACACCCCCGAGGAGTGGGGGATGACCGACGAGACCAACGCGGAGGGGCCGATCCTCGGCGCCGCGCTGCCGATGGGTTTCAACCGGGTGCCGCACTACACGCGCGGAGTGCTGCTGGTCGGCGACTCCGGCGGCATGGTCAACCCGTTCAACGGCGAGGGCATCGCGTACGCGATGGAGTCCGGCGAGCTGGCCGCCGAGGTGGCGGTGCAGGCGCTCGCCCGGTCCACCGGCGCCGAGCGGGAGCGGGCGCTGCAGGCGTACCCGCAGGAGTTGAAGGCCCGCTTCGGCGGCTACTACCGGCTCGGCGGGATCTTCGTGAAGCTGATCGGCCGTCCGGAGATCATGCGGCTCGCCACCAAGCACGGCATGCCGCACCCGATGCTGATGCGCTTCGTGCTCAAGCTGCTGGCCAACCTGACCGACCCCCGGGGCGGGGACGCGATGGACCGGGTCATCAACGCGATGACGAAGGTGGCACCAGCCGTGTAGACCCCCGTTCCACGGGGCGCCGTCGCCCCGCGGAACGGACAAAGATCGACCCCGCCGACCGAGGTCACGAGGGACGTGAATAGTGTGATTTTCGCCAACGACCGAGGTCAGGGAAGGACGAGCAGGAGACAACGATGACGCTCTCGCCTTACGCACCCATCATCGGGCTGTTCGCCCTCGCCGCGGGATTCGCGCTGTTCTCCGTGGCCTCCGCCCGACTCGCCGGCCCCCGGCGGCTGAACAAGGCCAAGCTCGAGGCGTACGAGTGCGGCATCGAGCCGAGCCCGCAGCCGGTCGGCGGCGGCCGGTTCCCGATCAAGTTCTACCTGACGGCGATGCTCTTCATCGTCTTCGACATCGAGATCATCTTCCTCTACCCCTGGGCGGTCTCCTTCGACGCCCTGCCGATCTTCGGCTTCGTGGAGATGGTCCTGTTCATCGTCGCGGTCTTCGTCGCCTACGCCTACGTCTGGCGGCGCGGCGGCCTGGACTGGGACTGAGGGAGGTACGCAGATGGGCATCGAGGAGAAGCTTCCCTCCGGCGTCCTGCTCACCACCGTCGAGAAGCTGGTCAACTGGTCGCGGAAGTCGTCCGTCTGGGGCGCCACCTTCGGCCTGGCCTGCTGCGCCATCGAGATGATGGCGGCCGGTGGCCCGCACTACGACATGGGCCGCTGGGGCATGGAGGTCTTCCGGGCCTCGCCCCGGCAGGCGGACCTGATGATCGTGGCCGGCCGGGTGAGCCAGAAGATGGCCCCGGTCCTGCGCCAGATCTACGACCAGATGGCCGAGCCCCGCTGGGTGCTCTCGATGGGTGTCTGCGCCAGCAGCGGCGGCATGTTCAACAACTACGCCATCGTGCAGGGCGTCGACCACGTCGTCCCGGTCGACATGTACCTCCCGGGCTGCCCGCCCCGGCCCGAGATGCTCATCGACGCGGTCCTCAAGCTCCGCGAGAAGATCATGTACGAGCCGCTGGGCCCGAACGGCCGCAAGATGCTGGAGGCCCGCAAGGAGCGCGGTGACGTGCCTGTGGTGCCGTACGGCTCGATGCCGTCGTCGTACCGCAACGACAAGGCCCGGCGCGCCGAGTGGACCAGGGCGGTCCGCGAGGGGCGCGAGGAGCAGTTGCGGATCGAGAACTGGATGAAGGCCCAGAACCACCTCCACCCGCACGGGGGCCCGAAGTGAGCGCGACTGACGACAGGACCAACAACGGGGGCGTGCCGGTTCCGGTCACCCCGGCCGGGGCCACCGGCGGCGCGCCCGCCGAGCACCCGCCGGCCAGCCCCGCCGGCCGCGGCATGTTCGGCGTGCAGGGCAGCGGCGACGTCTCCGGCTACGGCGGACTGGTCCGCCCGCGCAAGCCGATCGAGGAGAGCCCCCGGCCGTACGGCGGCTACTTCGACGAGGTCCGGGACGCGCTGGAGGAGGCGTACCCCGAGTTCGGCGACGCGATCGAGAAGGTCGTGATCGACCGGGGTGAGCTGACCCTGCACGTCCGTCCGGAGCGGATCGCCGAGGTCTGCCAGGTGATGCGTGACGACCTGGCGCTCCGCTTCGAGCTCTGCTCCTCGGTGTCCGGCGTGGACTACCTGGGCGCGGAGGAGCGCCGGCTGCACGTCGTCTACCAGCTCACCTCGATGACCTACCGGCGTCGGGTCCGGCTGGAGGCCGCGGTCTCCGCCGAGGACCCGCACCTGCCGAGCGTCACCGGCGTCTACCCGACCGCCGACTGGCAGGAGCGGGAGACGTACGACATGTTCGGCATCGTCTTCGACGGCCACCCCAACCTGACCCGGATCCTCATGCCGGACGACTGGGAGGGGCACCCGCAGCGCAAGGACTACCCCCTGGGTGGCGTCCCGGTCGAGTACAAGGGCGCCGAAATTCCGCCGCCGGACCGGAGGAGGTCCTACCAGTGACGACGTCGAACTACGCGACCGAGCGCGAGACCACCGAGGGCAAGGTCTTCACCGTCACCGGTGGGGACTGGGACCAGGTCGTCTCCGGTACGGACCCGATCAACGACGAGCGGATCGTCGTCAACATGGGTCCGCAGCACCCGTCGACGCACGGCGTGCTCCGGCTGATCCTGGAGCTGGAGGGCGAGACGGTCCGCGAGGCCCGCTCGGTCATCGGTTACCTGCACACCGGCATCGAGAAGAACCTCGAATACCGCAACTGGGTCCAGGGCTCGACCTTCGTGACCCGGATGGACTACCTCGCCCCGCTGTTCAACGAGACGGCGTACGCGCTGGCGGTCGAGAAGCTGCTCGGCATCACCGACGACATCACCGAGCGGGCCAACACCATCCGGGTACTGATGATGGAGCTCAACCGGATCTCCTCGCACCTGGTCTGGCTGGCCACGACCGGCATGGAGCTGGGCGCGATCTCCATCATGCTGTACGGCTTCCGCGAGCGGGAGTACATCCTCGACATCTTCGAGACCATCACCGGCCTGCGCATGAACCACGCGTACGTGCGGCCGGGCGGGGTGGCGCAGGACGTGCCGGACGACGCGATCGTCAAGATCCGGAACTTCCTCAAGATGATGCCGAAGAAGCTCAAGGAGTACGAGGACCTCCTCTCCGGGCAGCCGATCTGGACCGAGCGCACCAAGAACGTGGCGGTGCTCGACGTGACCGCCTGTGTCGCGCTCGGCGTCACCGGCCCGGTGCTCCGCTCCGCCGGTCTCGCCTGGGACCTGCGCAAGACCATGCCGTACTGCGGCTACGAAACGTACGAGTTCGACGTCCCGACCCACACCGACGGCGACGTCTGGGGCCGCTACCAGGTCCGGCTCGCCGAGATCCGTGAGTCGCTGAAGCTGGTCGAGCAGGCGGTGGACCGGCTCGCCAAGCGCGGCCCGGTGATGGTCTCCGACAAGAAGATCGCCTGGCCGGCGCAGCTCGCCATCGGCGTCGACGGCATGGGCAACTCGCTGGAGCACGTCGCCAAGATCATGGGTCAGTCGATGGAGTCGCTGATCCACCACTTCAAGCTCGTCACCGAGGGCTTCCGGGTCCCGCCGGGCCAGGTGTACGTCGGCATCGAGTCGCCCCGCGGCGAACTGGGCGTGCACGCGGTCTCCGACGGCGGCACCCGGCCGTACCGGGTGCACTACCGGGAGCCGAGCTTCGTCAACCTCCAGGCGCTCCCGGCGATGGCCGAGGGCGGTCTGATCGCCGACGTGATCGCCGGTGGCGCCTCGCTGGACCCCGTGATGGGTGGTTGTGACCGGTGAGCGCGAGGAGTGAGCTTGCGAGCCCCGCAGTCGCGAACGGAAGGCGGCTCTGATGAGTGTCTTTACGGAAGAAACCCGGGCCCGGGCGCGGGAGATCATCGCCCGGTACCCGGCGGACCGGTCCCGCTCGGCGCTGCTGCCGCTGCTGCACCTGGTCCAGTCCGAGGAGGGGTACGTCTCCCCGGCCGGGGTCGAGTTCTGCGCCGAGGTGCTCGGCCTGAACAAGGCCCAGGTCGGCGCGGTCGCCACCTTCTACACCATGTACAAGCGCAAGCCGACCGGTGACTACCTGGTCAGCGTCTGCACCAACACGATGTGCAACGTGCTGGGCGGGCAGGAGGTCTACGACACCCTGGCCGAGCACCTGGGCGTCGGGCACGACGAGACCACCGGGGACGGGAAGATCACCCTGGAGCACGCCGAGTGCCTGGCGGCGTGCGACTACGGCCCGGTGATGACGGTCAACTACGACTTCTTCGACAACGTCGACCCGCAGGGCGCGCTCGGCGTGGTCGAGGAGCTGCGCGCCGGTGGCCGGCCGATGCCGACCCGGGGCGCGCGGCTCTGCACCCTGAAGGAGATGGCCGTCCAGCTCGCCGGCTTCGCCGACGAGCGGGAGGGCGCCGTCGCCGACGGCGGGCCGGGCGAGCCGACCCTGCGCGGCGTGCGGCTGGCCGAGCAGCACGGCATCTCGGTGCCGGGGTTCGACCCGAACACCCCGATCCGCAGCAAGGAAGCGGAGGCTCAGAAGTGACGACGCCTCGGCCGGAGACGCTGGCCAAGCTCACGCCGGTGCTGACCAAGCGCTGGCTGTCGCCGGACGCCTGGCGCGTCGGCACCTACGAGAAGCTGGACGGCTACGCCGCCCTGCGCAAGGCGCTCAAGGCGCACCCGGACGACCTGATCCAGCTGATCAAGGACTCCGGGCTGCGCGGGCGCGGCGGCGCGGGCTTCCCGACCGGTCTCAAGTGGGGGTTCATCCCGCAGGGCGACGGCAAGCCGCATTACCTGGTGGTGAACGCCGACGAGGGCGAGCCGGGCACCTGCAAGGACCTGCCGCTGATGGCCCACGACCCGCACTCGCTGGTCGAGGGCGTGATCATCGCGTCGTACGCGATCCGGGCCAACCGCGCGTACATCTACATCCGCGGTGAGGCGGTGCACGCCGCCCGTCGGCTGCGCAACGCCGTGCAGGAGGCGCACGCCAAGGGCTACCTGGGCCGGAACATCCTCGGCAGCGGGTTCGACCTGGAGCTGGTGGTGCACTCCGGCGCCGGCGCGTACATCTGCGGCGAGGAGACCGCGCTGCTGGACTCGCTGGAGGGCTTCCGGGGCCAGCCCCGGCTGCGCCCGCCGTTCCCGGCGACCCACGGCCTGTACGCCAGCCCGACCGTGGTCAACAACGTCGGCACCATCGCCAGCGTGCCGTACATCGTGCTGGGCGGCGCGGACTGGTGGAAGACCATGGGTACGGAGAAGTCCTCCGGCCCGATGATCTACTCGCTCTCCGGCCGGATCGCCAACCCGGGCCAGTACGAGTGCTCGATGGGGATCACCCTGCGCGAGCTGATCGAGCTGGCCGGCGGGATGCGGCCCGGGCACAACCTGAAGTTCTGGACCCCGGGCGGCTCGTCCACCCCGCTGCTCACCGCCGAGCACCTCGACGTCCCGCTGGACTTCGAGGGGGTGGCGGCGGCCGGCTCGATCCTGGGCACCACGGCCACGCAGATCTTCTCCGACCAGGACTGCCCGGTGTACGCGACCTACCGGTGGCTGGAGTTCTACCACCACGAGTCGTGCGGCAAGTGCACCCCGTGCCGCGAGGGCAACTACTGGATGGTCCGGGTCTACCGGCGGATCCTCGCCGGCCAGGGCACCCACGAGGACCTGGACACCCTGCTCGACACCTGCGACAACATCCTCGGCCGCTCGTTCTGCGGTCTGGGTGACGGTGCGACCAGCTCGGTGACCTCGTCGCTGACGTACTTCAAGCAGGACTACCTCGACTACATCGAGGGACGTACCGCGCCGAAGCTCTCCGACAAGCAGTTGGTGGGAGCCCACTGATGACCGACGTAGCCAAGCAGACTGAGACCGTCACCCTCACCATCGACGGCGTCCAGGTCACCGCGCCCAAGGGGGAGCTGCTGATCCGGGTCGCCGAGCGGATGGGCACCGAGATCCCGCGGTTCTGCGACCACCCGCTGCTGGCCCCGGCCGGTGCCTGCCGGCAGTGCCTGGTGGAGGTGGAGGGGCAGCGCAAGCCGGTCGCCTCCTGCACCCAGACCGTGGCCGAGGGCATGGTGGTCCGCACCCAGCTCACCTCGCCGGTCGCCAAGAAGGCCCAGGAGGGGGTGATGGAGCTGCTGCTCCTCAACCACCCACTGGACTGCCCCATGTGTGACAAGGGCGGTGAGTGCCCGCTGCAGAACCAGGCGATGTCCACCGGCCGCACGGACTCCCGCTTCCACGAGCACAAGCGGGAGTACCCGAAGCCGCTGCCGATCAGCAGCCAGGTGCTGCTCGACCGCGAGCGCTGCGTGCTCTGCCAGCGCTGCACCCGGTTCTCCGAGGAGATCGCCGGCGACAAGTTCATCGACCTGATGAACCGGTCGTCCGCCGAGGAGATCAACATCTACCGGGACGACGCGTACGGGGCGGTCGACGCGGGCAGTGCCGATGGCGCCGGCGCAGGCGCCGGCGATGTCCCGTTCAACTCGTACTTCTCCGGGAACACGGTGCAGATCTGTCCGGTGGGCGCGCTGACCGGCGCGCAGTACCGGTTCCGGGCCCGCCCGTTCGACCTGGTCTCCACCCCGAGCGTCTGCGAGCACTGCTCGGCCGGTTGCGCCCAGCGCACGGACTGGCGGCGCGGCAAGGTGCTGCGCCGGCTGGCCGGCGACGACCCGGCGGTGAACGAGGAGTGGAACTGCGACAAGGGCCGCTGGGGCTTCCAGTACACCCGCGCGTTCGACCGGCTCACCACCCCGCTGGTCCGCGACGAGCGGAGCGGTGAGCTGCGCGAGGCGTCCTGGAGCGAGGCGCTGACCCGGGCCGCCGAGGGGCTGCGCGCCGCCCGGGACGGCGGGTCGGGCACGGCGGTGCTGACCGGTGGCCGGCTGACCGTCGAGGACGCCTACTCGTACGCGAAGTTCGCCCGGGTCGCGCTGCACACCAACGACATCGACTTCCGGGCCCGCCCGGTCTCCCGTGAGGAGGCCGACTTCCTGGCCAGCCGGGTCGCCGGCATCACCGATGTGACCTACGCGGACGTGGAGAACGCGCCCGCGGTGGTGCTGGTCGGCCTGGAGCCGGAGGAGGAGTGCCCGGTCCTCTTCCTGCGGCTGCGCAAGGCGTACCTGAAGAACAAGCTCACCGTGTACGCGATCGCGCCGTTCGCCACCCCGGGCCTGGAGAAGCTCGGGGCCAAGCTGGCCCGGGTGGTGCCGGGCGAGGAGGCCAGCGTGCTGGCCGAGCACGCCACGGTGGCCGAGGCGCTGAGCCGGCCGGGGGCGATCCTGATCGTCGGCGAGCGGCTGGGCGCGGTGCCGGGCGGGCTCTCCGCCGCGGCGGACGTCGCCCGGCGTACCGGTGCGAAGCTGGCCTGGGTGCCGCGGCGCGCGGGTGACCGCGGCGCGGTCGACGCGGGCTGCCTGCCCAACCTGCTTCCCGGTGGCCGCCCGGTCACCGAGCCGGCCGCCCGCGCCGAGCTGGGTGAGGCGTGGGACATCGCGGCCGGGGTGATCCCGAGCCAGGCCGGCCGGGACACCGACGGCATCCTCACCGCGGCGGCCAACGGCCAGCTCGGCGCCCTCGTGGTGGCCGGCGTGGACCCGGCCGACCTGGCCGACCCGCGCCTGGCCGAGCGGGCCCTGGACGCGGTGCCGTTCCTGGTCAGCCTGGAACTGCGGATGAGCGCCGTGGCCCGCCGGGCGGACGTGGTCTTCCCGGTCGCCCCGGTGGTCGAGAAGGCCGGCAGCTTCCTGGACTGGGAGGGCCGGCTGCGGACCTTCGAGAAGGTGCTGGACACCGCGGCGATGAGCGACGGCCGGGTGCTCGACGCGCTGGCCGCGCAGCTCGACGTCCGCCTCGGCACCGGTGACGTGGCCGGCGTGCGCCGGGAACTGGGCGCCCTGCCGCCGACCCGGGTGGACCGTCCGGCCGCGCCGATGGTCGAGCCGGCCACCGTGCCGCAGCCGGGCGCGGGCCAGGCCGTCCTGGCCACCTGGCACCAGCTGATCGACCTGGGCGCCCTCACCGACGGCGACGAGCACCTGGCCGGCACCGCCCGCCCGCCGGTGGTCCGGCTGGGCAAGGGCACCGCCGAGGCGATCGGCGTGGCCGACGGCGACCCGGTGACCGTGGGCACCGACCGCGGGGCGGTCACCCTGCCGGCGGCGATCACCGAGATGCCGGACGGTGTGGTCTGGCTGCCGACCAACTCGCCCGGCTCGACCGTCCGGCGCAGCCTCGGCGCGGCGGCCGGCGAGGTCGTAGAGGTCTCCGCCGGTGCGGTCGTCCCGGCCGGGCGTGTCGCCGCGGACGCGGCCGGTAACCCGGGTCCGCTCCTCAACGCAGGGGGTGTTCAATGAGCCCGGTCATCCTGGCCGCCCAGGACCCGACGCTTGCCGACTTCGGTCACGACCCGTGGTGGCTGGTCCTGATCAAGATCGTCTTCGCGTTCGTCTTCGGCCTGCTGGCCACGCTGCTCGGCGTCTGGTTCGAGCGGCGGGTCGTCGGCTACATGCAGGTCCGGCCCGGACCCAACCAGGTCGGCCCGTTCGGCCTGCTGCAGACGCTCGCCGACGGTCTCAAGATGGCCTTCAAGGAGGACATCCTCCCGCGGGCCGCCGACAAGGTCGTCTACTTCTTCGCCCCGACCATCTCGGTGATCTGCGCGGTCACCGCGCTGTCGGTGGTGCCGTTCGGTCCGCAGGTCAGCATCTTCGGCCACTGGACGCCGCTCCAGGTCACCGACGTGCCGGTGGCGGTGCTGGTGCTGCTGGCCTGCTCGTCGATGGGCATCTACGGCATCGTGCTCGGCGGTTGGGCCTCCGGCTCGACCTACCCGCTGCTCGGCGGTCTCCGGTCCACCGCCCAGATGATCTCGTACGAGGTCGCGATGGGGCTGAGCATCGTGGCGGTGTTCATGACCGCCGGCACGATGTCCACCAGCGGGATCGTCGCCAAGCAGGCGCACGGCACGCACCTGAGCCTCTTCGGCGCCGACCTCCAGGCCCCCGGCTGGTACGCGATCCTGCTGCTGCCGAGCTTCATCATCTTCTTCATCGCCACCGTGGGTGAGACCAACCGGGCGCCGTTCGACCTGCCCGAGGCGGAGTCGGAGCTGGTCGCGGGCTTCATGACCGAGTACAGCTCGCTGAAGTTCGCGCTCTTCATGCTCTCCGAGTACGTCTCGATGGTGACCATGTCCGCGGTCACCACCACGCTGTTCCTCGGCGGCTGGCGGGCACCCTGGCCGATCACCATGTGGGCGGGCGCCAACTCGGGTTGGTGGCCGATGCTCTGGTTCTTCGGCAAGGTGATCCTCCTGGTCTTCGTCTTCGTCTGGCTGCGGGGCACCCTGCCCCGTCTCCGGTACGACCAGTTCATGCGCTTCGGCTGGAAGGTCCTGCTGCCGATCAACCTGGTCTGGATCCTGGTCCTGAGCGGGCTGCGCTCGATCGAGGACTGGCAGACCAAGGACCGGCTGCTCGCCACCGGCATCGGCGCGGGCGTGCTGCTGCTGGCCACGCTCTTCTGGCCGAGCAAGAAGAAGGAGCCGAAGCCGACGCTCCAGGAGCAGGTCAACAGCCGTCCGCACGGCAGCTTCCCGCTGCCTCCGATGGATCTTCAGGTACCGCCGAGCCCGCGCACCGTGCGCGTGGTCGCCGAGCGGGAGCCGGCCAACGTCGTCGCCGGCTCGGACCCCAGCAGGGAGGTGTGACGTGGGCACGATCACCGGAACGTTCAAGGGCTTCGGGGTCACCTTCTCGCACATGTTCAGGAAGGTCGTCACCACCGACTACCCGTTCAAGCCGCCGGTCGCGGCGCCGCGCTACCACGGGCGGCACATCCTCAACCGGCACCCGGACGGCCTGGAGAAGTGCATCGGCTGCGAGCTGTGTGCCTGGGCCTGCCCGGCGGACGCGATCTACGTCGAGGGTGGCGACAACACCGAGGAGCAGCGCTTCTCCCCGGGCGAGCGGTACGCCAGCGTCTACCAGATCAACTACGCCCGGTGCATCTTCTGCGGTCTCTGCATCGAGGCCTGCCCGACCCGTTCGCTCACCATGAGCAACGAGTACGAGCTGGCCCGGGACAACCGGCAGGATCTGATCTTCACGAAGGAGCAGCTGCTCGCGCCGCTGCTGCCGGGCATGGAGCAGCCGCCGCACCCGATGCGGCTGGGCGAGAGCGAGAAGGACTACTACGTCGGCGGGCTGACCAACCCGGGCACTTCGGCCGGCGCCGAGCGTTCGCCGATGAGCCCGGCCGCGGCTGGCAAGGGAGACACGGCATGACCACGCAGACTGTGCTCGCCGAGGCGGCCAAGGTCTCCGGCGGCGAGGCGGTGACCTTCTGGATCCTCGCCCCGCTGGCGCTGCTCGGCGCGATCGGCATGGTGTGGGCGCGTAACGCGGTGCACTCGGCGCTCTGGCTGGTGCTGACCATGCTCTGCCTGGGCGTGTTCTACGTCCTGCAGGCCGGGCCGTTCATCGGCATGGTGCAGATCATCGTCTACACCGGCGCGATCATGATGCTCTTCCTGTTCGTGCTGATGCTGGTCGGCCGGGATTCCACGGACTCGCTGATCGAGACGCTGCGCGGCCAGCGGGTCGCCGCGGTGGTGCTCGGTCTGGGCTTCGCGGGCCTGGTCGGCAGCGGCCTCTACCGGGCCATGGAGGGCGTCCAGGCCGTCGGCCTGGACAAGGCGAACGCGGAGGGCAACGTGGAGGGCATCGCCCGGCTGCTCTTCACCAAGTACGTCTTCGCCTTCGAGCTGACCTCCGCGCTGCTGATCACGGCGGCCGTCGGCGCGATGGTGCTGGCGCACGTGGAGCGGCGTAAGGAGGACCGGATGGACCAGGTCGCCACGATGAAGGCCCGGTTCCGCCCCGGCAACTACCCCGGCCCGAAGCCCGGCCCGGGTGTCTTCGCCACGTCCTCCTCGGTGGCCACCCCGGCCCGCCTGCCCGACGGCCGGCTGTCCGACCGCAGCATTCCGGAGATCCTGCCGGTCCGGGAGCTGACGGCCGAGGAGACCTCTCTGAAGGGGACTGAGCGGTGAGCGCGAGGAGTGCAGCGAAGCGGAGCCCCGCAGTCGCGAACGAAAGGCTGGCTCAGCAGTGACCCCGGACTACTACCTGATCCTCGCGGCGGTGCTGTTCACCATCGGCGCCGTCGGCGTGCTGATCCGGCGTAACGCGATCGTGCTGTTCATGTGCGTCGAGCTGATGCTCAACGCGGCCAACCTGACGCTGGTCACCTTCAGCCGGATCAACGGTGACCTGAACGGCCAGATCATGGCGTTCTTCGTGATGGTGGTGGCGGCGGCCGAGGTCGTGGTCGGGCTCGCGATCATCATGTCGATCTTCCGGACTCGGCGCTCGGCGAGCGTCGACGACGCCAACCTGCTGAAGTACTGAGGGGTCCACCGGTGGATGAGATTCTGATGGCCGCCCCGGAGGGTGCAGTCACCTTCGCTCAGGCGGGCGGGCTGCTCGGCAGCGTCTGGCTGCTGGTGGCCGTACCGCTGGTCAGCGCGGCGATCCTGCTGCTGCTCGGCAGGCGGGCGGACCGCTGGGGCCACTGGCTGGGGGTGGGCGCGATCGGCGCCGCCTTCGTGCTCGGCCTGACCTACTTCCTCCAGCTCCGCGGCCTGGAGAACAAGCAGGTCCAGCTGAGCCTCTGGCAGTTCATCACGGTCGGCGACCTCAAGGTGGACTTCGGGCTGCTCTTCGACCCGCTGGCCGCGGTCTTCGTTCTGCTGATCACCGGGGTGGGCTTCCTGATCCACCTCTACGCGGTCGAGTACATGGCGCACGACGAGGGCCGGCGACGGTTCTTCGGGTACTTCAACCTCTTCGTCGCCGCGATGCTGCTGCTGGTGCTCGGCAACAACTACGTGATGCTCTACTTCGGCTGGGAGGGCGTCGGTCTGGCGTCGTACCTGCTGATCTCCTTCTGGTACGGCCGGCCGAGCGCGGCCACCGCCGGCAAGAAGGCGTTCCTGATGAACCGGGTCGGCGACGCCGGCCTGGCCATCGGCATCTTCGTCCTGTTCGCCCAGCTCGGCAGCACGCAGTACGACGACGTGTTCAACGGGGTCGGCGCGCTGAGCCAGACCACGGTGCTGGTGCTCGGCCTGCTGCTGCTGCTCGGCGCGACCGGCAAGTCCGGCCAGTTCCCGCTCCAGGCGTGGCTGCCGGACGCGATGGAGGGCCCGACCCCGGTCTCCGCGCTCATCCACGCGGCCACCATGGTCACCGCGGGCGTCTACCTGATCGCCCGCTCCAACCCGATCTTCTCGGCGAACGAGACGCTCCAGCTCGTGGTGGTCAGCGTCGGCGCGGTCACCCTGCTGATGGGCTGCCTCATCGGCGCGGCCAAGGACGACATCAAGCGGGTGCTGGCCTGGTCCACGGTGAGCCAGATCGGCTACATGTTCGTCGGCGTCGGCCTGGGCGGCGCGGCGTACGCGCTGGCCATCGTGCACCTGCTGGCGCACGGCTTCTTCAAGGCCAACATGTTCCTCGGCGCCGGCTCGGTCATGCACGGCATGCACGACCAGGTGGACATCCGCCGCTTCGGCGCGCTGGCGAAGCACATGAAGGTCACCTGGCTGACCTTCATGATGGGCTGGCTGGCCATCATCGGCATCCCGCCGCTCTCCGGCTACTTCTCGAAGGAGCCGATCATCGCGGCGGCGTTCGAGCGGGGGGACTGGACGTCCTGGCTGTTCGGTGGCGCCGCGCTGCTCGGCGCCGGGCTCACCGCCTTCTACATGACCCGGCTCTTCGTGCTCACCTTCCACGGCCCGGCCCGCTGGACCGAGGACATCGAGCACCCGCACGAGTCGCCGAGGCTGATGACGGTCCCGCTGATCCTGCTGGCGATCGGCTCGATCGCGGCCGGCGCGCTGATGGCCACCACCGTGCCGGACTGGCTCACCGCCACCGCCGGCCTCGGCGGCGAGCACGCGGAGCACGAACCGGTCCTCGCGCACTGGCTGATCACCGTGCTGTCGATCCTGATCACCGTGCTCGGCGCCGGACTGGCCTGGATGCTGTTCCGCAACGGCACGGCCACCGAGCCGCAGCCGGCCGGCGTGCTGGTCACCGCCGCCCGCAAGAACCTCTACACGGACGCCGTCAACGAGGCGGTCTTCGAGAAGCCGGGCATCTTCCTCACCCGGGCGCTGGTCTTCCTCGACAACCGGGGCGTCGACGGGCTGGTCAACGGCCTGGCCGCCGCGGTCGGCGGGGGCTCGGGCCGGCTCCGGCGGCTGCAGACCGGTTTCGTGCGGTCGTACGCGACCTCGATCCTGACCGGTGCGCTGCTCGTGGTGGCGGCGTTCCTGGCCGTGCAGGCGGGGTGGCTGGCGTGATCGACCTCAACGCGGCCGCCCCCGCCGGCGGGCCACGCAGTCACGACGGAGGTAAGGCCGAATAATGTCCAACTTCCCGTTCCTCTCGGTGCTGACCGTGGCACCGCTGGTCGGCGCCCTGGTCGTGGCACTGTTGCCACGCCGCCGGCCGGACCTGGCCAAACTGGTGGCGTTCGGCTGGTCGCTGCTGGTCCTGGTGCTGTCGGTGGTCATGTGGATCGCCTTCCAGGCCGACGGTGACCGGTTCCAGTTCCGCGAGTCGTACGCGTGGATCCCGAACTGGGGGGTCAACTTCACCTTCGCGGCCGACGGCATCGCGCTGGTCATGCTGATGCTGATCGCGATCCTGGTGCCGCTGGTGATCCTGGCCTCCTGGCACGACGCCGAGTCGTCGAAGCGTTCGGTGCCGGTCTACTTCGCGCTGCTGCTCATCCTCGAATGCACGATGATCGGCGTCTTCGCCGCCGCCGACGTCTTCCTGTTCTACGTGTTCTTCGAGGTCATGCTGGTGCCGATGTACTTCCTCATCGGCAGCTACGGCGGCCACCAGCGGCAGTACGCGGCGGTCAAGTTCTTCCTCTACTCCCTGGTCGGCGGCCTGTTCATGCTGGCCGCGGTGATCGGCCTCTGGGTGGTCGGTGGGAAGACCTTCGACTGGCAGGCGCTGAGCCAGGCCGAGATCGCCACCAACACGGCCCGCTGGCTGTTCCTCGGCTTCTTCCTCGCGTTCGCGATCAAGGCGCCGTTCTTCCCGTTCCACACCTGGCTGCCGGACGCCGGTGGCGCGGCCCCGGCCGGCGCGGCGGCGCTGCTGGTCGGCGTGCTGGACAAGGTCGGCACCTTCGGGATCCTGCGGTACTGCCTGCCGCTCTTCCCCGAGGCGTCGAGGTGGTTCGCCCCGTGGGCGCTGGCGCTGGGCCTGATCGGCATCATCTACGCCGCGCTGCTGGCGGTCGGGCAGAACGACCTCAAGCGGCTGGTGTCGTACACCTCGATCGCGCACTTCGGCTTCATCGGGGTCGGCATCTTCGCCTTCACCACCCAGGCCGGCACCGGCGCGGTGCTCTACATGCTCAACCACGGTCTGGCCACCGGCCTGCTCTTCCTGGTGGTGGGCATGCTGATCGCCCGCCGCGGCTCGGCGCTGATCAGCGACTTCGGCGGCGCGGGCAAGCTGGTGCCGGTGCTGGCCGGGGTGCTCTTCTTCGCCGGTCTCGCGTCGCTGGCGCTGCCCGGCACCGCGCCGTTCATCTCCGAGTTCCTGGTGCTGATCGGCACGTTCACCACCAACAAGCCGGTCGCGGTGATCGCCACGCTCGGCATCATCCTGGCCGCGGCGTACGTGCTGTGGATGGTGCAGCGCACCACCCAGGGCACCCTCAACCCGGCCCTGACCGAGGTGGAGGGCATGCGCCGTGACCTCAGCCTGCGCGAGAAGATCGTGGTCGCCCCGCTGATCGCGCTGATCGTGCTGCTCGGCTTCTATCCCAAGCCGGTCACCGATGTCATCAACCCTGCCGTCAAGGCGACCATGCAGGACGTCGGTCGGACCGACCCCGCCCCGACGGTCGGCAGCGTCCAGGAGGCCGCGAAATGACCGAGTTGAAGTTGCCGTCGATCGACTATGCGGCGCTCGCTCCGATCCTGATCATGCTGGGTGCGGCGCTGTTCGGCGTCCTGGTCGAGGCGTTCGTGCCGCGGCGCCTGCGCAACCCGGTGCAGCTGCTGCTCGCCCTGGCGGCCGTGTTCGCCGCGCTGACCATGGTGATCCTCAACGCCGACGACCGGCTGCTCACCGCCGGTCAGGCCATCGCGGTGGACGGGCCGACGCTCTTCCTCCAGGGTGCGATCCTCATCCTGGCCGCGATGGCGCTGTTGCTGATCGGTGAGCGGGCGGTGGAGCGGGGCGGGGCCTTCGTGGCCCACGCCGCGGTCACCGCCGACTCGGTCGACGACCGGCGGCAGGCCGAGCGGGCCGGCGGCACCACAGAGGTGTACCCGCTGACCACGTTCGCGATCGGCGGCATGCTGATCTTCGTGGCGGCGAACGACCTGCTGACCATGTTCATCGCGCTCGAGGTCTTCTCGCTGCCGCTCTACCTGCTCTGCGCGCTGGCCCGTCGCCGGCGGCTGCTGAGCCAGGAGGCCGCGCTGAAGTACTTCATGCTCGGCGCGTACGCCTCGGCGTTCTTCCTGTTCGGCGTGGCGCTGATCTACGGCTTCACCTCGGGCGTGCCGGGCCGGTCGGCCGGCGTCGACTTCGCCACCGTGCACGTCGCGGTCACCGAGTCCTCGTCCAGCCAGGTGCTGCTCTTCGCCGGCATGGCGCTGCTCGCGATCGGCCTGCTCTTCAAGGCCGCCGCCGCACCGTTCCACGTCTGGACGCCGGACGTCTACCAGGGCGCTCCGACCCCGGTGACCGGCTTCATGGCCGCCTGCACCAAGGTCGCCGCCTTCGGCGCCCTGCTGCGGGTCTTCCACGTCGCCTTCGCCGGGGCCGCCTGGGACTTCACCCCGGTGCTCGGCGCGCTGGCGGTGCTGACCATGCTGGTCGGCGCGGTCCTGGCGGTCACCCAGACCGACATCAAGCGGCTGCTGGCGTACTCGTCGATCGCGAACGCCGGCTACCTGCTGGTGGGCGTGCTCGCGCCGAGCAAGGACGGGCTCTCCGGCACGATGTTCTACCTGGTCGCGTACGGCTTCTCGGTGCTCGCCGCGTTCGCCGTGGTGACCCTGGTCCGGGACGCCGACGGGGAGGCCACCCACCTGTCCCGCTGGGCCGGGCTGGGCCGCCGGTCGCCGTTCTTCGCCGCGATCTTCACCTTCATCCTGCTGGCCTTCGCCGGTATCCCGCTCACCAGCGGGTTCACCAGCAAGTTCGCGATCTTCGCGCCGGCGTTGGACGCGAACCAGACCTGGCTGGTGATCGCCGGTGTGCTGACCAGCATGGTGCTGGCCTTCCCGTACCTGCGGGTCGTGGTGATGATGTGGCTCTCCGAGCCGGGCGAGTCGACCCCGACCGTCGCCATTCCGGGCGCGCTCACCTCGGCGGCCCTGGTCATCGGGGTACTGGCCACCCTGGTCCTGGGGGTCGCCCCGGCACCGCTGCTCGACCTGGCCAACGGTGCCGCCGAATTCGTGCGATGACAGTCGTTCTCCCTCCGGGGGCCGGTACGCCGTGGCGTGCCGGCCCCCGGTTCGTATCCCCTTTCCGGGCTGGTCGAACGGGTGTGGCATGGTGGAAGGCGTGGTGATTCCGGCTGGCGAGCGTTCAGGTGTCACCGGCTCCGGCGGTCGTCGGAGGCCGGACGGCACGGGTCAGTTCGGCGCGCTCGGCCTGGACCTCGCCGACCCGCGCGTCGAGGCGTCCGTGCTGGGGCTGCTTGACCAGGTCGAGAGCGAGTTGCGGGCCAGCGTGGCCAGCGCCGACCCGCTCGTCACCGAGGCGGCCCGGCACCTGCTCGAGGCCGGGGGGAAGCGGTTCCGGCCGCTGCTGGTGGCGCTGGGCGCCCAGTTCGGTGACCCGACCTGCGCGCAGGTCGTACCGGCCGCCGTGGTGATGGAGCTCACTCACCTGGCGACGCTCTACCACGACGACGTGATGGACGAGGCGGCCGTGCGGCGGGGCGCCCCGAGCGCCAACTCCCGTTGGACCAACTCGGTCGCGATCCTGGTCGGCGACTACCTCTTCGCCCGGGCCGCGGACATCGCGGCCGACCTCGGCCCCGAGGCCGTACGCCTCCAGGCCCGCACCTTCGCCCGGCTGGTGCACGGGCAGATCGCCGAGACGGTCGGCCCGCGCGACGCCGACCCGGTCGCGCACTACCTCCAGGTCATCGCCGAGAAGACCGGGTCGCTGATCGCCACCTCGGCCCGCTTCGGCGGCATGTTCGGCGGTGCCTCCGCCGAGCACATCGAGGCCCTGGCCGGGTACGGCGAGATCATCGGGGTGGCCTTCCAGCTCTCCGACGACCTGCTCGACATCGCTTCCGAGTCGATGCAGTCCGGCAAGACGCCGGGCACCGACCTGCGGGAGGGCGTACCGACCCTGCCGGTGCTCTACGCGCTCGCCTCGGACGACTCCGACGCCGCCTCGGTGCGGCTGCGGGAGATCCTGGCCACCGGTCCGC
Source organism: Micromonospora narathiwatensis (assembly GCF_900089605.1). Classification (NCBI taxonomy): domain Bacteria; kingdom Bacillati; phylum Actinomycetota; class Actinomycetes; order Micromonosporales; family Micromonosporaceae; genus Micromonospora; species Micromonospora narathiwatensis. Next base: position 5,739,325 of record NZ_LT594324.1, read on the forward strand.
TGGTCGACGAGGCGCTGCACGCCGAGGCGCTCGGCCTGCTCCGCGAGTCCCCCGCGCTCAAGCGTGCCCGGGAGACGGTCCGCGGCTACGCCGAGGACGCCCGCGCCCGGCTCGCCCCGCTGCCCGACGGCCCGGCCCGCAGCGCACTCGAATCCCTCTGCGACTACATCGCCGACCGCACCAGCTGACCGACCCGCTAGCGGCGGGACAGGAGGCGGCTGGCGGCGAGCATGAGGACGGCGGCCACCAGCATGGCGACCGCGGCCGTCGCCCACATGCTGGGGTAGCCGAGCTGACCGGCCACGGCGCCGAGGCCCAGCGGGCCGAGGCAGCCGCCCGCGTACACCCCGGTCTGGGTGATCGAGGTGGCGGCGGCCGGGGCCTGCGGGTGGAGCTTGACCACCGCGAAGTTCATCAGCCCGGGCCAGGCCCAGCCGAGCCCGAAGCCGAGCACCACGCCGGCCACCAGCGGCACGGCGCCGGCCAGGGCCAGCAGGGCCAGCCCGACCGCGCCGACCACCAGCATCCCGGCGATCAGCGCGACGTGCCCGGTGGCCCGGCGGTCGGCGAGCCAGCCGGCACCGACCCGAGCCACCACGCAGACCGCGCTGCCCAGGGTCAGGGTGAGGCCGGCCAGGGCCGGTGACAGCCCGCGTCCGGCCGACGAGTCCACCACGAAGGTGCCCAGCGCGTTCGCGGCGCCCGCCGCCAGGGTGGCGGCCAGGCCGACCACCACCAGGGCCCCGCTGGCCCCACCAGCCGGCCGGGCGGCCGAGCGCCGCCCCCGGTCGCCCTCCGCCCGGGGTACGGCCGGCAGCGCGGCCAGCGCGGCCCCGGCGGCGGCCACGAACGCCCAACGCCAGCCGGCGGTCAGTGCGACGGTGGGCACCGCCGCGCCGGCCAGCAGGGTGGAGACCGGGATGGCCGCCTGCTTCACGCCGAAGGAGAGCCCCTGCCGGTGGGCGGGCACATGCCGGGCCAGCGCGACGTTGCTGGCGAGCTGCCCGAGCGCGTTCGCGGCGGCGCTGAGCCCGAGCAGGCCGACCAGCACCGGGTACGACCGGGCCAGCCCCGCCACGGCCAGCAGCGAGCCGGCGGAGAGCAGGATGCCGGCGCGGGCCACCACGGCCGCGCCGTACCGCTCGACGAGCACACCGGAGGGGACCGACGCCAGCGCGCTGATCCCGAAGTACACCGACACGGCCAGGCCCAGCCCGGCGGGGGAGAAGCGGAGATCGTGACCCATCTGCACGGCGAGGCCGCCGAGCAGGAAGACCGGCAGGACGCAGGCGATCGTGGTGGCGACGGCACCCGCGCTGACGCGGATGGTGGACCGGGACGAGGGGGGTGCGGGGCGTAGCGCGGTGTCGGTCATGGTGAGCCAAACCTACGCCGGTCGTGTTTCGGTGGCGGCCGTCATGTTTTAGCAGCTGATCGTGTCTGTCGGTGCACGGGCTGTGCCCGGTGATCTGGCATCCTCGACCCGAACAGGCATTTCGCACTCGGCCTGTTTTTCATATGGTGTAAGTCCCCGGCGGCGGAGGTGGTTGTGCGCGACCCCTTGGCGGAACCTTCGGACCTGATCCGAAGTGTCTCCCGCGCGCTTCGAGTGCTCGAGTCGGTCGGCCGTGCGCCGAGGGGACTCACCGTCAAGCAGATCGCCCGTCGGTGCGAGCTGACCGTCGCCACCACGTACCACCTGGTGCGCACCCTGGCGTACGAGGGCTACGTGATCCGGCGGGAGGACGGGACGTACATCGTCGGGTTGGAGGTGGCCGACCGGTACCGGGAGCTGGTGACCGCGTTCCGGGGGCCGCCCGCGGTCGGCGAGTCGCTGCGGCGGGCGGCGGGGGACACCGGCTGGAGCCACTACCTGGGGCGCTTCGTGGGCGGCCAGGTGGCCGTCACGGCGGTCGCCGAGGGGCCGCGCTCGCCGTACCTGGAGGACCTGGTGCCGGGCTTCGACGAGGGGGCGCACGCCACGGCCCTCGGCAAGAGCCTGCTCGCCACGCTCACCGCCGACCAGCGCGTCCGCTACCTGCGCGAGTACGGCATGCGCCCGTTCACCAGCGCCACCCTGACCACCCCCGAGGCGTTCGAGGCCGACCTGGCCGCCGGTGACCGGCGCGGCATGCAGTTGGAGCTGGGGCAGTTCCGCCAGGGGGTGGCCTGCGCGGCCGTGCTGGTCACCCCGGACAAGGACATCGAGCGCCGGGTGGTGCTGGCCTGCGCGCTACCGGCCAGCGAGATGATGACCTCCGCCCGGGTGGTCCGGGCCAAGCTGCTCAGCGCGGCTCGCGCGATCGCCGACGGCCTCGCCACCGAGCACTGACCCGAGCCGATCGAACCCCGGTCACGCCGAAGGGCCCCCTCCCGGCGGGGAAGGGGGCCCTTCGGGGGCGGTCCAGCGCCGAACCGCCCGGAGGAGAGGTCAGCTGCCGATCGGGCCGCCGTCGAGGCGCCAGGTGACCACCACGGCGGGCTTGGCGAAGTCGCCGTCCGGCCAGGTGGAGGCCGGGTTCTCCACCGTCGCACCGGTGATCTCGCCCGGGTGCTGCACCGCCACGAAGACCGAGCGGTTGTCCTTCGTGATGAACGGGCCGCAGGTCTCCGCGCCGTACGGCACGGTGAGGAACTGCTTCAGGTGGCCCCGCTCGGGCCCCTCCAGCGCGGTGGCGAAGAGGCCGTCGTTGCTGCCCAGGGCGTTGCCGTCGGTGGCGATCCAGAGGTTGCCGGTGGTGTCGAAGGCGACGTTGTCCGGGCAGGAGATCGGCGAGACCTTGCTCTTGTCGTACCCGGCGAAGTGGGTGGACGGGTCGGTCGGGTCGCCGCAGACGATCGGCAGCGACCAGGCGAAGGACTCGGCGGTGTTGTCGCCCCGGTCCTCGACCAGCTCCAGGATCTGCCCGTGCTTGTTGAGGTTGCGCGGGTTCGCCTCGTCGGCGGGCGCCTTGCCGGCCTTGCCCCGGTCGGTGTTGTTGGTCAGCGCCACGTACACCTTGCCGGTGAGCTCGCTCGGCTCGACGTCCTCCGGGCGGTCCATCTTGGTCGCGCCGACCTTGTCCGCGGCGAGACGGGTGAAGGTGAGCACGTCGGCCGCGGTCATCCCGTCGACGTACGAGCGGTTGCCGCTGACCAGCTTGATCCACCGGCCCCGGCCGTCGAATGCGCCGTCGGTGGGGAGCGTGCCGGTGCCGTCGATCTCGGCGGCGCTGTTCCCCTCCAGGGCGGCCACGTAGAGCGTGCCGGACTCCAGCAGGGTCAGGTTGTGCCGGCGGGCGACCGTGGAACTGCCCGACATGAACTTCTTGTCCGAGACGAACTTGTAGAGGTAGTCGAACCGCTCGTCGTCGCCCATGTACGCGACCACGCGGCCGTCCTTCGCCACGATCACGTTGGCGCCCTCGTGCTTGAACCGGCCCAGCGCGGTGTGCTTGCGCGGCTTGCTGTCCGGGTCGAACGGGTCGATCTCGACGATCCAGCCGAACCGGTGCGCCTCGTTGGGGTGCTTCGCCAGGTCGACGCGCTCGTCGGCGCGGTCCCACTTGCGGCTGCCGCTCGGGTAGCGCACGTCGGTCGGGATGCCGTACCGGGCCAGCTTCGGCTTCAGCGCCTCCGGCGCAGCGTCGCCGCCGACGAAGTACTGGTTGAAGTTCTCCTCGCCGGAGAGCACGGTGCCCCACGGGGTGACCCCGCCGGCGCAGTTGTTCAACGTGCCGATCACCGTACGACCCTTCGGGTCGGCGGCGGTGCACAGCCAGGCCGAGCCGGCGGCCGGACCGGTCAGCTCGAACTTCGTGGCCAGCGCGGTCACCCGCCGGTTGTACCTGCGGCCGTTGCGTACCGGCCGCCACTGCCCGGTGCTCTCCACCCGCTCCAACTCGACCACGGACATGCCGTGCGCGGCCATCGCCACCCGCAGCTGCTCCACCGAGAGCGCGTCCAGGCCGGTGAAGCCGGGGAACATCAGGTCCTCGTTGGTGTACTCGTGGTTGACCACGAGCAGCGCCCGCTTCCGGTCGATCGGCAGCACGCCGACGAAGTCGTTGTTGTAGCCGAACTGCTTGGCCTGGGCGGCGGCGGTCTGGCCGTGCACCCGGAACTCGGGCGCGTCCGGGACGACCGGGTCACCCCACTTGATCACGACCGCGTGGTCGTACCCGTTCGGAACGACCAGGGTGTCGAGCCGGTTCGGCGGGATCGGCTTGAAGGTCAGCGCGCCGCTGCCCACCCCGCCCGTCGGCGTGCCGGCCCCGGCGGCGCCGGGAACGGCCGGGGCGGCGGGCGCGGCGGCGGCCGGGGCCGCGCCGGCCAGAGCACCCGCGACGGTGCCGCCGAAGCCGAGGACCAGGGCGCCGACCGCGCCGGCCCGGACCACCCCTCGGCGGGAGACCTCGGCCTCGACCAGGTCGCCGAAGTACGGGTTGTCCGACGGGTTCGGCACCGGGTGGTCGCACGCGTTGCCGCAGCGGTACAGGCAGGTCATGGCGTCGCGGCTGCCGTGGCGGGTGGCACCCAGCAACGGGAGCAGCCGGGGACGGTCGCTCATGGAGGGCCTCCTGATAGGACGTCGGTGGCAGGCCGCGGAGCGCCCGCCGGCGTACGGGGCGGAGGCTGCCAGGGCACGGTGAGCTGCGGCCGGCACGGACGTGAACCGGATGTGAACACCCGCGCGGCGAGCCGGGCTGAACCGAACGGCTCCGTCGCGCGTATCCCTCGGCGAAGGCACGCTGGACTCGCCGTACGGGAGCGAGGAGACCGTCATCAGCGACCACGACGCCCAACTGCTGCGCGCGCTGCACGACGAACACGCCGACGCGCTCTACGCGCACGCCCTGCGGCTGGTCAACGGCGACCGGTCGCGCGCCGAGGACCTGGTGCAGGAGACGCTGCTCCGGGCCTGGCGGCACCCCGAGGCGCTGGATCCGCGCCGGGGCTCGATCCGGGCCTGGCTGTTCACCACCGCGCGGAACCTGGCCATCGACGCCTGGCGGCGCCGCTCCACCCGGATCGGTGAGGTCTACACCGACGAGCTGCCGGAGCCCGCCGAGACGGTCGACGAGGCGGAGCGCGCGGTGGAGGCGTGGACCGTCGCCGAGGCGCTGAACCGGCTCAGCCCGACCCACCGCGAGGTGCTGATCGAGTGCTTCTACCAGGGGCGGTCGGTGGCGGAGGCCGCGGCCCGGCTGGGCGTGCCGCCGGGCACGGTGAAGTCGCGCACCCACTACGCGCTGCGCTCACTACGGCTGGTGCTGGCCGAGATGGGGGTGACCGGATGACCCGCTGCGAGTTCGCGTACGACGACGGCGCGTACGTGCTGGGCGCCCTCGCCCCCGCCGAACGGGCCGCCTACGAGCGGCATCTGGCCGGCTGCGCCGACTGCCGCGAGGCGGTGGCCGAGATCGCCGTGCTGCCCGGCCTGCTGGGGCGGCTCGACCCGGCCGGGCTGGAACAGTTCCTGCCGTCGGCGGCGGAGACCTCCCGGGTGCCCGCGCTGCTCGACGCCGCGCGGAGGCAACGGCGTCGCGAGCGGTCCCGGTCCCGGCGAAGGTACGCGCTGACCGCGCTCGCCGCGGCCGTCCTCGCCGTGCTGGTCGGGGTCGGCGGGGTGGCCCTGCTCCGTCCGTCGGCCCCGTCGGCCCCGCCGGTGCCCCTGGCCGCGATGCGCCCGGTCGCCGGCCCGGTCCCGGTGCACGCCGAGATCGGGCTGACCGCCGCCGACTGGGGCACCGAGGTCACCATGCGCTGCGGGTACGACCGGCAGGCGGGGCACCGCGAGGCGTACACCTTCCGGCTGGTGGCGCACGGCCCGGACGGCGCGACGGAGCAGATCGGCTCCTGGCTGGCCGCGCCCGGCGACGACCTGCGGTTCACCGGCGCCACCCGGTTCACCCGGGGTGAGCTGGTCCGTCTCGAACTGCTACGCGCCGACGGGACCCCCGTCCTCGCCTACGACGTCCGCTGATCAGTGGGTCGGGGCGGGGACCGGGGTGGTGGCGGACCGCGCGGCGGCGCGGGTGCGGCGGGCGTTGCGCAGGGCGTCCGCGGTGAACACCACCAGGGCGAGCCAGACCAGGGCGAAGCCGGCCAGCCGGGCCGGCGGCATCGGCTCGTGGTAGATCAGCACCCCGCAGCCGAGCTGGAGGATCGGGCCGACGTACTGCAACATGCCGAGGGTGGACAGCGGCAGGCGGTTCGCCGCCCCGGCGAAGAGCAGCAGCGGGATCGCGGTGACCGCGCCGGCCAGCACCAGCAGCACGGTGTGCCCGGCGGAGACCTGCCCGAACGTCGCCGCGCCGTCGCGGGTCAGCCAGCCCAGGTACGCCAGCGCCGGCAGCGCCAGCACCGCCGACTCGACGAAGAGCCCCTCGGCGGCGGGCAGCGCCAGCCGCTTCTTGACCAGGCCGTACCCGGCGAAGCTGAAGGCCAGCACGAGCGCCAGGTAGGGCGGCCGGCCGTAGTCGACGGTCAGCACCGCCACGGCGAGGCCGCCCACGCCGAGCGCCGCCCACTGCGCCGGGCGCAGCCGCTCGCGTAGCAGGAAGACCCCGATCAGCACGATGACCAGCGGGTTGATGAAGTAGCCGAGGGCGGTTTCCACCACCCGGTCGGAGTTCACCCCGTAGATGTAGGTGCCCCAGTTCACGGCGATCAACGCGGCGGCCGCGCCGACGGCGGCGAGCGCCCGGGGCCGTCGGGCCAGCGCCCGCAGGAAGCCGATGTTGCGCATCGCGGCCAGCACGAGGGCCACGAACACCACCGACCAGACGATCCGGTGGGCGAGGATCTCCACCGGCCCGGCCGGCCGGAGCAGTTTCAGGTAGATCGGGAAGAAACCCCAGATCAGGTACGCGCCGAGGCCGTACAGGTAACCGAGGCGGGTCTGGTTCACGGCTCCACAGTAAGTGGTGAAGCGGCCCCCTGCTCCTTTCCGGTGACCGGCGTCACCCGCGCGTCGAGCTGCATCCACTGGCCCGGCTCAACCGGGGTGAAGCCGACCTTGGCGTACACCCCGTGCGCGTCGGCGGTGGCCAGCACGACGCGGCGTACGCCCAGCTCGGCCAGGTGGTCGCGGACCGCGCCGGCCAGCCAGGTGCCCAGCCCCAGACCCCGGGCGGTCCGGTCCACGTAGACGTCGCAGAGCCAGGCGAAGGTGGCCCGGTCGGTGACCACCCGCGCCACCGCCACCTGCTGCCCGTCGCCCGGCCGGTAGACGCCGAAACCGAGCGAGCCGGCGAAGGCCCGCTCGACCGTCTCCCGCTCCCGCCCGATCGCCCAGTACGCGTCCGTGGCGAGCCAGCGGTGCACCCGGTCGAGGTCGAGCCGCGCCGGATCGGTGCTGAGCTGGTAGCCGTCGGGGCGGGTCAGGGTGAACACCCCTGCCACGCTAGTGCCGGTCTCCCCGCCCCTCACCAGCCAATTCCCGCCCACTGGCCTGACCGGTGGGCGGGAATCGGCGGGTGTAGCCGGTCAGTCGCGGTCGAGGACGGTGCCGAGGAGCCAGGTCACGATGCTGACGAGGAGTGCGCCCAGCACCGCGGCCGGCCAGAAGCCGTCCACGTGGAACGGCAGCCCGGCCTGACCGGCGATCCAGCTCGTCAGCAGGAAGAGCAGGCCGTTGACCACCAGTGCGATCAGGCCGAGAGTGAGCAGGTAGAAGCCGCAGCCGACCGTCTTGATGATCGGCTGGAGCACCGCGTTGACCACCCCGAAGATCGCCGCGACCAGCAACAGCGTGAGCACCTTGTCGGCGACCGTCTCGGCGTTCAGGGTGATGCCCGAGATGAGCAGAGTGGCCAGCCAGAAGGCCACCGCCGTCGAGGCCAGCCTGATCAGAAGACCCTTCAGGAAATCCATGGCCGGGATCGTGCCACGCTCCGTCCACCAGCGGAACCCGTGAAGATCGACGGATCGCGGCCGGATCAGCGGCGGATCGGGCGCCCGACCAGTTGCGACTCGATCGGCGTCGGCGACAGCAGCGCCCAACGCAGCGCCCGGCGGTTCACCACGGCGACCATCTCGTCCCGGATCCGGGTGAGCCACTCCGCCGAGCCGCCCAGGCCCAGGGCCGCGCCGGCCAGCGCCGCCTCGCTCGGATCGAGCGGTTGCAGGATCGCCAGGTCGGCCCGGGCCAGCGCCGCCGTGTCGGCCGGGGTGAGCTCGTCCCGCACCACCAGGACGGATCGCCAGGCGGCGACCGGTCCCGCCTCCGGCGGCACCGGTCCGGCGTCGACCACCAGCAGCAACGGGTGCAGCGGCGAGCCCGACGCGCCGCCGACCGGCCGCCCGGGCGGGATCAGCGGCACCGCCCCGCCGGGGCCGCCCACACCGCGTACGAACGGCTCCCACGCCCGTGGCCGGGTGGTCTGCACCACCACCCGAGCGCCCAGCGCCAGCGCCCGCAGCGCCATGAGCTGCGCGGCGCGTACCCCGCCGACCAGCAGCAGCCGGGTCGTCCCAGGGCGGAAGAGGCGTACGGTCACCGGGCCGCCCTGCCGGTTGGCGCCCACCATCAGGCCGGACTCGCCGAGGTCGAGTTCCAGCGTGTCCAGCTCGGCCGGGGCCGGCGTGGTCGTGGCCCGGGCCGCCGCCAGCGGCAGGGTGGCGGCCAGGCCGGCCAGTTGTTCGCCGTCGAGCCGGCGGATCTCCGCGCCGAGGTCGCCGGTGAGCCGGCGCAGCGCCCGCTCGGCGGCGGACAGCTCCACGGCGGTCCCGGCGGCCAGGCGTACGGTCAGCTCGGCCGGGACCGGCGCGGTGTCGGCGCCGGCGCGCGGACCGACACTGAGCGAGACGGTGGTGGCGGTGGCCGGCAGGGCGAGCAGTCCGGGCACCAGCCGCCGCCCCGCGTCGGTACGCGGATCCGGCCAGCGCCGCAGCCGCCAGGTGGCCTGCGCCAGCCCGCCCACCGCCAGCGCCGACCAGGTCTCGCGCACCGGCGCGCCGGCGTCGTGGTGGGCCAGCTCGGCGATCACCCGGAGTGCCGCCGCCCCGCCCAGCGGCCGGCCGGTCAGCGGGCCGAGCCGGCGGACGATCCGCCGTACCGTGCCGGAGAGGGCCCGGCGCAGCTCCTCGTCCGACCAGCCGTCGGCCCGCAGCACCCGGACGGCCAGCACCGCTCGGGCCCGGCCCGCCAGCCGCCCGTCGGTGAGCTGACGGTACGACGCCCCGGCCGCGCCCACGGCGACGGCCGGCGCCGGAGCGGGGGAGGCGGAGAGCAGCAGCTGGAGCCGGACCGGGGGGCTCTCCGGGGCCGGCGGCGGCAGCAGGGTCCGTGGCGCGGGAAGGGCCTGCGGGCCGTCGCCGAGCAGGTCGCCGGGGTCGCCGATCTCCAGCAGCGCGGTCATCCCGCCGGCGTCGTCGACCACGGCGGCCGGCTCGCCGGCGAGGTCCGCCGGACGCACGGTCGCCCCGGGAGCCGCCAGTTCCAGCACCGCACCCGCCCCGGAGGCCGCCGGCAGCGACCGCCGGCGGGTCAGGTGTGCCAGCCCCACCGGCAGCCACTCGTAGAGCCACCAGCCGCGGAACCGCACCCAGGCGGCGGGCAGCAGCAGCGCCGCCGACAGCGCGGCGGCCACGGTGGCCACCGCTCCCCGGCCGACGGCCGCGGCCAGCAGCGCCACCGCGACCTGCGCCGCCGCCACCTGTCCCGCGCGTACGCCGGGGACGGGACGGGTCCACTGCGGTGGGCGCCCGGAGGTCGGCGCCGGCCGCCCGGAAGTGGTCGCCGTCACCGCGCCTCCTCCGCCTGTTCGTCGCGTGACGTTGGCGTGGCACATCGTAAGCCTTCGTTGTCCACAGGGGAGCGGAGGGGGTAGCACAACCGGAGTCGGACGACTACCGTCAGCGACGAGTTCCGCCGAGTGCGCGCCGCACCCATCCCCCCAGATCCGGATCGCGCCCGGCGAGTCCACGGTGGTCGTTCCCGCGACCAGCCACGACCGAGGAGACGAGGTGACGTCCCGGGTGTCCCAGACCCAGGCAGAAGCCGCGGTGATGCAGCAGACCGCCGCGAGGTTCGAGCAGGTGGACCAGTCGTTGCAGAGCATGCTCAGCGGCCTGATGGCCGAGCTGGAGGTGTTGCAGCAGGCCTGGCGTGGCGCCGGTGGGCGCTCGTTCGAGCAGGTGAAGCAACAGTGGGCGCAGGACCAGGCGACGCTGCAGCGCGCCCTGCGCGAGACGGCCACCGCGATCCGCACCGCCGGAACGCAGTACGACGTCTCGGACACCGAGGCCGCCGGCCGGGTCGCCGGCACCCACCGCGGCATCCAGCTGCCGCTCTGACCGGGAAGGACGGATCCGATGGACCACGGTGTGCTGGTCGTCAACTTCGCCGCGTTGCAACAGGCCGGCGCGGACATCCAGAAGGCGCTGAACACCCTCGACAGCCAGCTCGGGCAGCTCGAACGGGACGCCGCGCCGCTGGTCGCGAGCTGGGCCGGCGAGGCCCGCCAGGCGTACGAGCAGCGGCAGGCGCGGTGGCGGGCCGCCTCGCAGGACCTGCAGGCCATGCTGCGTGACATCAAGCTCGCGGTGGAGGACTCCGCCGCCGACTACCTCGACACCGAGAAGCGGAACGCCAACCTGTTCCAGTAGTCGCCACCGCCCGCGCGTCCAGATCCGCACAGCCACCCGGCCACGGCCTTCACGGTTGTGCGGATCTGGAGGCGTGGTGCCCGGCAGGCCGGGCCGGCGGCGACCAGTCCCGGCACCGCTCGGCCGGGCTGTCGGGCGGCGGTCTCTCCCGGTCGTGGTCGCCCCGATGGTGCTCGACAAGCCGGCGACCCACGGCAGGGCCGGCGGGTCAGGCCGGGTCGGCCGGACGCCAGCGGCGCCGGGCCCCGCGCGGCAGCACCACCGCGAGCAGCACCACCACGAGGATCGCCGCCCCGGTCGCCCCGGCCACCAGCAGCGCCCGGTCCCGGGCCGCCGCCCGTCGGGTCCGCCGCGCCACCTCGGCCGGGTCCGGCCGGTCCACTCCCAGGGCCACGCCGCGGTGCGGGCGCGTCGCCGCCGGCCCCGCCGACTCGGTGACCGCCCGGTACGGGTTCAGCACCCCCGCACCGGACCCGCCTCCCGGGGCCGGATCGGTGCTGTCCACGATCCGCCGGGCCACCTCGACCGCGGACAACTCGGGACGATACTGCCGCAGCAGCGCGGCGGTGGCGGCCACGAACGGCGTCGCGTAGCTCGTCCCTTCCGCCCGGTGGTGCCCCTGCCCGGTTGCCGCCATCACCACATCGCTGCCGGGAGCCACCAGGTCGACGTAGGGGCCGGTCTGGGAGAACGTGGAGCGGACGCCGTCCGCGCCGATCGCGCCCACCCCGAGCACCCCGTCGTACGCGGCCGGGTACGGCCGGGGGTTGCCGCTGTCGTGCAGGTTGCCGGCGGCGGCCACCACCACGACGTCGCGGCGCAGCGCGTACGCGATCGCGAGGCGGACCGCCGGGCTGTCCACGTACAGCACGACGGAGAGGTTGAGCACATCGGCGTCGTGGTCCACCGCCCACCGGATGGCCCGCGCGAAGTCGGCCGCGCCGACCGTACGCCCCGACTCCCGCCCGTCGACCACCTGCTGCTCGCTGACCCGTACCGGCAGGATGCGCGCGCCCGGGGCGAGCCCTCGGAACGCCACCCCGGGCCGGGATGTGGCCGCGATGATGCTCGCCACCCCGGTGCCGTGCCCCGCGCAGTCCCGCGTGCCGTCGCCGCCCGGGTCGAGGAAGTCGGCACCGGCGAGCACCCGCCCGGCCAACTGTGGATGGGTGCGGTCGACCCCGGAGTCGACCACCGCGACGACCACCCCGGCGCCGGTGGCGAGCGGGGCGAGGCGGTCCGGCGCGTACCGTTGCTGGGGCCACGGCTGGTCCGCCACCGGGCGGGCCGGGGCGGGCGGCGCGGCGCAGGCCGACGGCGCCCGGGCCGCCGCCGGACCGGTCGGCGGTACGGCCGCGAGGACGGCCGCCAGGACGGCCAGGACCGGGCGCGCGATGAGCCGGGACATCGACCGCCTCCGTAACGTGTCGGCTCCGGAACAGGATGTTAGTGGCTCGTCGGCGTCCCGACGCACCGCGCCGGCCAGCCATTGTGATCTTGTTACCACCTTGTAGGTTGTAGGCGATGCCTGTGGCCTGTTCGCGGAAGGAGAGGTGGCCGTGACCGGATGGGAGCCGGCCACCGAGGCCGAGGTGGCGATGCGGGACGCGTTGCGTGCGCAGGACCAGCAGCTCTACTTCCGCATCCTGACCCGCGTCGATCTGCTGCTGCCGGTCGCCGCCGAGATGCCCGGGCAGGCCCCGTCCGGCTGGGGCACCTGGACCACCGGCGGCCGGACGCACATTCTCGCCTTCACCTCCGTCACCGCGTTGCGGGCGTGCCTGGGCGGGAACGCCGGCGCCACCCGCCGCGTCCCGTACGCCGAACTGGCCGCCGCGTGGCCGAACCACGAGTGGTGGCTGGCCGTCAATCCCGGCCTTCCGGTCGAGGGCTACCTGCCCGCCTGGTTCGTGGCGCAGCTCTCCCGGGGCGACGTCCGGCTGCCGGGTCGGACCATGGGTGCCCGCGCCCGCCTGGAGCGGGTGGAGACGGCCGCCCGGCTCCGCACCGGCACACCCGGCCGGGACGGCACGTCGCCGCTCCCCGACGCGTTCGCGGGCGGGGCGCCGGCCGCGCCGATCCCATCCGGCCCGGGCGGTCGCGTTCCGGCCACCGGGGACGAGTCGTCGACCGTACCGATCCCCACGCCGGCCACCCGGCCCCGCGCCACCGGATCGACCGGTCCGCCGGCGGTCCACCGGCCGGAGCCGGCGATCGACCCTCCGGCGCCGGACCGCCCAGCCCCGCTCAACCGGCGTCCCCGGGATGACGGACCGGTCCGCGACGCGTGGCCGGCCCGGCCACCCCGCACCGCGTCCGTCGGCGGCGCCGTCGGGCCGCCCGGTGACCGGCCCGCCCCCGGCTCCGACAATCTCTCCGGCTGGCTTAGAGACCTGCGCCGGCGTCCGGACGAGTCGGATCCGTTCGCCGGCGCCGGGCGTACCGGTTCGGCGAACGGCCCGTCCGGCGAACCCGCGCCGCCACCCCCCGCCCGGTCGTTCTTCGAGCCCTCCTCGTCCCGCCGGCCGCCGTCCCCGGGCCCGGTGCACCCGGTCGGTGAGCGCGCGGTTCCGCCGCCCCGGCTCGGCCAGGGCGGCCAGCCGTTTCCGCGCCGTCGCCCGCTGAGCGAGCCGGTGCCGGAGCAGCCCACCCGGCCGTTCGGAGTGGACGGCGGGGAGGTCACGCAGGCGCTCCGTCCGCAGGAAGCGGCCCGGCCGTTCCGGCCCAGCCCGGCCCCGAACGAGGAGGCCACCCAGGCTCTCCCCCGTCGTCACTCCGTCCCCGGCGACGGGCCGGGTACGGCCGAGCGGACCCAACCGATTCCTCCCGGGGCCTTCGCGCCGGCCGAGACGGAGGAACTGTCCTCGTCGATCGCCGAACCGGTGTCCGGCCCACCCGCGCCGCAACGGGGTTTCAAGCCGATCGTCATCGAGGGCACCGTGATCGAGTCCCGGGACCTCACCGGGCCCGAGGAGTCGCCCCCGAGCCCTCCGGCCTTCGACGCGGCGTCCGAGCCGCACGCCGTGTCGACCGTTCCCGCCGCCACCTCGGCGATGGCGACCGCGGCCGGTTCGCCGCACCGGACGGACGGCGACGGTTCGGGCACTCCCTGGGCCGGCCCCGCCGACCCCACCCTGCCGCTCACGATCGATCGGTCCGCCGAGCCGACGGTTTCGCTGTTCGAGCCGCCTGCGCCGGCCGCCCCGGCCGCCGCCGAGCCGACGGTTTCGCTGTTCGAGCCGCCCGCTGCGCCGCCCGCCCCGTCCGCCGCGCCGCCCGCCCCGTCCGCCGCGCCGCCCGCCCCGTCCGCCGCGCCGCCCGCCCCGTCCGCCGCGCCGCCCGCCCCGTCCGCCGCGCCGCCCGCGCCGGAGCCGGCGGCGTCCAGCGGACCGGAGCCGGCCCCGCCGGAGCCGGTGCCACCCGACTTCGTACCGGCGAACGACGTCGAGGAGGAACTGCTCGGCGCGGCGGGCAGCGGCAGCACCGACGGTTTCCTCTCCACCCTGCTGCTGGCCCGGGTGCTGCTGCCCGTCGCGGCCGGCTCCGCGCCGGGGAGCCGCCCCGGCGACCCCGGCTTCGTCTGGCAGACGGAGCAGCTCGACGGCGAGACGTACGTGGTGGTCTACACCTCGCCCGAGCGGCTGGCCGACCGCGTCGACGGTCCGGTCGACACGGTCCACGTGAAGTTCGTCCAGCTCATCCGGCGCTGGCCGGACGAGAGCTGGTCGTTCGCGGTGAACCCGGGCGCCCCGATCGGGGCGAAGTACCCCGGCGAGCAGGTCCTCGCGCTGGCCAACTGGGCCGCCGAGGTCGGCCTCGGGGACGACCCGGAGGGCGAGCCGGAACAGCCCGCCGCCGAGGCCGAAACCATCCCCGCGGCCCGTCCCGCCGCGCCGCCGGTCGACCCGAACCGGCCGGTGACCATGCAGAAGGCGCTCGCCCCGAGCCAGCTCGCCTACTACCTGGAGCGCGGCTACGACCGGGTGTCCGGCTTCGTGCACCGGGCCGGCGAGGTGGCCCACCTGAGCACTCCGGCGCAGCTCTTTGACGCGCTCGGCCTGGGCCACCCCGACTCACCGTTCTCCCGGGACGCCGAGGAGATCTACGTGCTGCGCTGGCCGGCGTACCGGCCGAGCCTCTACCGCATCCCGTACGGCGGGCAGAACGAGGCCGCGATGCGGGCGATGGAGGGCTGGGTGATCGAGCGTCCCCCGTTCCGTGGCAACGGCTTCGCGCCAGGGGAGAGCAGCGACGTGGTCGCCGAGTTCAAGGTGGACAGCGCCCGGCTGCCGCACGGTGCGCAACTGTGCCGGATCGGTGTGGACGGCATCGACCGGGTGGTGGCGATCCTGGACACCGACGCGCTGCTCTGGCGACGGGTCGGTGAGTCGTGAGCCGCGACGGCTACGTGGCCCGCTGGCGGGGCCGGGAGTACCAGGCCAGCCCGGACGGCGACGACGTCCGCCTCTACCAGCCCGAACCGGGCGAGGGCTTCGAGGAGGTACGCCCCGGGCGACACGTCCGGGTGGTGCCGGCCGCCGAGGTCGACGAGATGGCGTACGTCCGGACCACCTGCACCTGGCAGGGGCAGCCGTTCATCGTGCTGGCCGAGCACGACGGCTGGCTGCGGGTGGAGTACACGGGTGGGCGGTGGCCGGTGGCCCGCGCGCTGGGTCTCGAAGCCTTCGACTTCGGGGTCTACCAGGGCTGGGCGCCGGCGAACGAGGTCGCCGACCTGCGCGAGCAGCGGGTGTGAGTCAGGACTTCGCCCAGCGCAGGATCTCCCCGAGCACCACGTCCGGTGCCTCCATGTGCGGGAAGTGCCCGACCTCGTCGAGCAGCCGCCACTCGTACGGGGCGATCACGTAGCGGCCCGAGCCCTGGGCGGTACGCGGCAGGGACGACCGGTCGAGGGCACCGTGGAGCTGGAGGGTCGGCGTGACCAGCGGGCGTTGCATCAGCTTGACGAACCGGTAGCCGTGCAGCCGCAGCACCGACCGGAACGCCCACCGGTAGCCCTCCATGGCGCAGAAGGCCGCCTGCGGGATCTGCATCGCCTCCCGGCAGCTCCGGGCGTACGCCGCGAAGTCCGGGCCGTTCACCCAGCGTGGCCCGCCCCAGCGGCGCAGGATCGCCTCCACCTCGGCGGCGTCGTCCCGGGTCAGCACGTGCTCGTAGCGGGGTAGCTGGAACTTCAGGGTCGGGGTGGAGGCGGCGAACTGGCCGCGCGGGTCGGCGAAGATGGCGGCCCGCAGCCGGAGCGGGTGCGGCGCCCCGAGCACCACCAGCCGCCGGACCAGGCTGGGGTGGAACGAGGCGGCGGTCCAGGCGATGAGGCCGCCGGCTCCGGAGCCGACCAGGGTCGCCGACCGTTCGCCGAGCGCCCGGATCAGCCCGGCCACGTCGGCGGCGAGGGTGTAGCCGTCGTACCCCCGGGGTGGCTTGTCGCTCGCGCCGTACCCGCGCAGGTCCATCGCGACCGCCCGGAACCCCGCGTCGGCGACCGCCGGCAGCAGTTCCTGCCAGGCCAGCCAGTATTCCGGAAAGCCGTGGAGGAAGAGCACCATCGGGCCGGTGCCGGCCTCGACGACGTGGAAGCGGCTCCCGTTGGCGCCGACGAACCGGTGCGTCCACGGCCCGTCGGGGAGGACGCAGGACTCGTCGACGGGTCCGCGTCGCTGGTCGGTCATGTGGCACAGCCTAGGGCCGGCAACGCGCGGGTGGCTGTGCAGGTGGCGAGGATCAGGGGATTCTCCGGGAGACCACCGGAGGGGCCGGTGCGGGGGCACACGATTCCGCAAAGGGCGATGCCCGGGCAGGTGACCTGCCCGGGCATCGGGTGGTGCGTTGTCGTGCCGATCAGCGGCTCAGGAGAACTTCACCTTCATCGAGGTGCCCTTCTGCTGCTGAACCGTGATCTTGACGCCGGCGGCCGGGAGCTTGACGCCGTGGTTCGGCAGCTCCGGGTACCAGTACTGCTTGGTGTCGTTGAACACCGGCTGCGCGTCCTGGCCCCGGATGTACTGGGCCTGGCCGTTGATGTGCAGCGTGAACGAGTCGGCCTTGTTCAGGCTGAACGGCGCGTCGTAGACCTGGACGCGGGCCCGCCAGGGGTTGCCGGTCAGGTTGTAGATCGGCCGCGGGTGCGCGTCGATGATCAGGTTACGACCCTCACCCGGGTGGTCGAACGTGTCGTTGTCGGCCCACCGGAGGTTCCAGTAGGAGATGAGCAGACCCTCCTGGTACGCGTAGTGGTCCACGTAGTCCGGGCGGGTGTTCAGGTAGCCGAAGTAGTACGGGCCGGTCTTCAGGTACTTGTCGTACGAGACGTACGACCGGTTGCCGGCGATGTAGTAGTTGTCGAACTTCCGCTTGTAGCTCTCCTCGACGATGCTCCAGCCGCTGAGGGTCCAGCCGCTGGCACCCGCCTCGGCACCGTCGCTGAGCACGGTCTGCCCGTCGGCGGTGACGGTGATGGTGTCACCGTAGAAGCCACCGGCGGAGAGGCCACCGTCGGTCTGGTAGCGCAGCCGGAACTGCGCGACCTTGCCGGCGAGGGAGTTCAGCGGGATGTTGACGTCGACCCACTGCCCGTTGCTGGAGCCGTCCAGGGCGAAGCGTCCGGTCGAGATCTCCTTGAGGGCCTTGCCGTTGGCCGTGCCCGGCAGGCTCGACCAGGTCTGGCCACCGTCGGTGGACGCCTCGAAGAAGAGGTAGTCGTAGTCCTCCTCGATGCTGTAGCGACCCTTCATGGTGAGCGCGGCGCTGCTCTTCCCGGTGAGGTCGATGGTCCGCGTCATCGTGTTGTTCAGGTCGTCGGCGTTGCCCGAGAAGAACTGCTTGGTGCCCTCGAACGGCTTGCCGTTCTGGAAGGTGTACTCCCGCTGCGGGAGCACCACCACCGCGGCCTGCGCCTTGCTGGAGTTGTATTCCTGCGGGCCCAGCTCCAGGGTGCGCTTCTGGCCGGCCTTGACGACCTCGTAGTCGAGCCAGCCGAGCTGGAGCTTGTTCCAGGCGCCGAGGTCGCCGCCGCGCTCGCCGATGCCGCCGTCGTTCTTGTCGCCGAGGCGGCTCTGGGCCATCAGGGTCCAGTGCTCGTTGTTGTTGTCCCCGCCGTTGTTGATGTTGTAGTCGTCCGGCAGGCCGAGGTCGTGGCCGTACTCGTGGTAGAAGACGCTACGTCCACCGTTCTCCGGCTGGATGGTGTAGTCGCCGATCCAGACGCCGGTGTTGCCGATCTGGGTGCCGCCGAGCGGGTTGGCGGCCGGGCCGGTGTTGCCGATGTCGGAGGCGTAGGCGTACCAGCGGTGGCTCCAGATGGCGTCCTCACCCTGGAACGGGTCACCGTCGGCCTGGTCGCCGCCGGCGTGGACGATCTGGAAGTGGTCGATGTAGCCGTCCGGCTCGTTGAAGTCGCCGTCGCCGTCGTAGTCGTACCGGTCCCACTGGTCCATCGCCCGCACGTCGGCGGCGATCTCCGCGTCCGACCGGCCCTGCGCCTTCTGGTCGGCGACCCACTGGTTGGCGGCGTCCCGGACCAGGGCCCAGGTGTTGGAGCAGACGTTGGAGGCGCACGGGTAGCCGTTGGAGCGGCCGTAGCGCGCCTCGTTGTACCGCACCTTGACCCAGTTGGTGACCTCGCCGTCGACGCTGTAGCGGCCCGAGGACTGCGCCTCGTAGTACTGCTTCAGCGACTCGTCGCCGGGGGCGGTGCCGAAGTACAGCTTGCGGTAGTAGTCGGCGTTGTAGTCCGACTGCCAGACGGTGGAGTTGTCCACCGCCCGGTTGGGCTTGTCGATCTCGTTGCGTAGCGGCCCGTCGAACCGGGTCGGGCCCGCGGTGTTCGGGTCGGTGTCCTGGTCCGGGTAGCTCGGGTGCCGCTCGTTGCCGAACTCGACGAGGATCACGAAGATCTGGTCGGTCTGCTCGCGCGAGAGCTCGACGTACTGGTCCTGGGTCGGACCCTTGCCGGCCTTGGTGCTCTTGGCGGCCTTACCCGCCTTGGGACCCTTGGCCGCCTTCTCGCCGACCTTGACGACCGTGCTGCCGTTGATCTTCTCGGCCTTCGCCCGGCCGGAGAGGACCTCGCTCAGGCCCTCCTGGCGCAGTGCCCGGCGCTTCTCTTCCAGCGGGTTGGGCAGGTCATGGTCGGCCCGGGCGGGCTCGGCCACCGACGGAGCGGCGGCCGGCAGCTTCGCGGCCGGCGCGGCGCTGGCGGCCGTGCCTGCCACCAGTCCCGTCGCGGTCAGCGAAAGCCCGAGCAGACCCACTGCGACTTTCCGCACGTGGTACCTCCGGTGTGAGGGAACCGGCCCAACGGGGGTACGGGCCGGTGAGACGTCCCACTAGTGGGACTAATGGTGAAGATAAACATTCCAGTGACGGGTGGGAAGACAGGCGCTTCGATTTGTAGCAACTTTCTGTTGGGGTCGCCCCCTGCCGTCACATCCGCATCGGTCGATCGGCTGGTCGGGTTAGGTGACCGCCCCGGGTACGCGAAGAGGGGCCGGTGGCGTCGCCGCCACCGGCCCCTCTCGGAACCGCGGGTCACCCGATCAGTTGCTGACGTTCACGACCATCGGGTCGGTCGGGTTGGTGCCCTGCTTCACGATCTCGATCTTGATGCCGGTGCCGCCGACCTTGACCGAGTTCTGCGGGTTGCCGGGGCTCCAGTACCGGTCGACCTTGTTGTCGTGGAAGACCGGGTTCGGCGGGAGCTTCGGCACGGTCAACGCCACGCCGTTGCGGTGGAACGTCTGCGCCGGCTTGGCGTAGAGGCTGAACGTCGCGTCGTAACCGCCGCGCCGGTTGGTGATGTTGCCCGAGCCGATGGTGATCGCGCCCGGCCGGACGTCGACCGGCAGGTTCAGGCCGTAGCCCGGGTGCTCCGACGTGTTGTTGTCGCCGTACGCGTAGTTCACGTACCAGATGAGCAGGCCGGGCTGGTTCGAGAACCGCTCGACGAACTTCGGCCGGGTGTTGTTCCAGCCGAAGTTGTACCCACCGGTCCGCAGCGTGTCGTCGTACCCGACGTAGGTCCGGTTCTCGGCGATGTAGAACCGGGGGTAGGTGTCGGTCACCGAGCCGGTCATCCGGGTCCAGCCCCTGGCCGTCCACGCGGCGTCCTGCGTCTCCGCGTCGTCGGTCCAGACGACCGAACCGCTCTTCACCAGCGAGATGTTGTCCAGGAACACGCCGGCGAAGTGCACGCCGCCGTCGGTGGCGTAGCGGTAACGGAACTGCACGGTCTGCCCGGCGAACGCGGACAGGTCGTAGGTCAGGTCGACCCAGCCGCCGTTGCTGGAACCGTCGATCCCGGTCTCACCCGGGTCGATGAGCGAGTTGCCCAACTGGGTCCAGGTCGCCCCACCGTTCGTGGAGACCTCGGCGTAGAAGAAGTCGTAGTCCTCCTCCGTCTCGTACTGGGCCTTCGCCGTGATCGACGCGGTGGTCGCGCCGGTCAGGTCCAGCTGCCGGGTCAGGGTCGTGTTCAGGTCGTCCGCGCTGCCGCTCCACCACTCGTACGACCCGCCGAACGGCGTGTTGTAGTTCGTGGTCTGGGTCGTCGAGGGCAGGTTCACCACGACCGCCTGGGCCTTCGGCCCGTCGCTGTCACCGGCCGGGCCGAGGGTCACCTGGGTGCTGGCCTTGCCGTAGTCGACCGTCGAGTAGTTCAGCCAGCCGAGGTAGAGCTTCGACCACGGGTCCATGTAGCCCGGGGTCGAACCGATGTCGTCGGTGCCGTGGCTCAGCCACGAACCCGAGGCCATCAGGCTCCAGAAGCCGACCCCGTTGTCACCGCCCGCGGTGTCGTACAGGTCCGGCAGTCCGAGGTCGTGGCCGTACTCGTGGGTGAAGACGCCCAGACCGCCGTTCTCGGGCTCGGTGGTGTAGTCCCGGACCCAGAAACCGGTGTCGCCGATGCTCACGCCGCCGGCCTTGTTCGCACCCGGACCGGCGGTGCCCGCCAGGTTCGGGAACGCGGCCCAGCGGTGCGACCAGATGGCGTCGTCGCCCTGGGCGCCGCCGCCGGCCTCCTCGCCCTCACCGGCGTGCACGATCTGGAAGTGATCGATGTAGCCGTCCGGCTCGTTGAAGTCGCCGTCGCCGTCGAAGTCGTACCGGTCCCACTGGTCGAACTGGGCCAGGTAGTCCTTGACCTGCTGCGGGGTCCGGCCCGCCGCGATCTGCGAGTTGTACCAGGAGGTGACGCTGTCCTTGACGAGGTTCCAGTACCCGTCGGACTCCGCGATGGCGTTGCTGCCGTACCGGGCCTCGTTGTAGGGGAGTTTCACCCATGCCGAGACGTCACCGTCCACGGTGTAGCGGCCGCCGGACTGATTCAGGTAGAAGTCCCGGAACGACTCGCCCTCCCCGAAGAACATGTCGAGGTAGTGGTCGCGGCCGAAGTCGGGACGCCACAGGGTGCTGTTGTCGTCGGTGGCGTCGCCGTTCCAGTTGCGGTCCGGCTCGGGGATCTGGTTGCGCACCGGTCCGGGGGTGCCGCCGGTACGCGGGTCGGTCCGGTCCCCGAACTCGACCAGGATGGTGAAGATCTTGTCGACCTTCGGTGCCTGCTGGTACTCGACGAACAGGTCGTCCTTTACCTTGATGACCTTCGAGCCGTTGCGCGTCTGAAGCTTGGCCTTGCCCGTCACCAGGTCGGCGATCGCCTGCTTCCGGACCTCCCGGTGCTGGTCTGCCTTCGGGTCCGGGAGGTTGTCCTTGCCGTGGTTCGCCTTCTCGACGCCGGGGGCCGGCTCGGCCGCCGGTGCGGCGGCCGCCGGTGCCGTGACGACGCCGGCCGCCAGCAGCGCGGCCGTGGCGGCGGCCAGGCCCGCTGTGACTCGTCCCCTCAAAGGTTCTCCTCCTTTGTGGATCTGTTACACGACAGGAATAGCCACAGCCATCACTGTCATGTCATGCGTCACCACAATGGCAGAGGTAGGGATTCTTGTCACCGATCAATTGTCGCCTCGGGCAGCCTTCATACCGGGCCAAATCGGGACTAGATACCGCAGAGATTTGATGCCTGTTCACGTTACGTTTTGGCCACGATCACTCTGAGTGGTGAGTGGTTATAGGATCCCCAGGGAAAGCGCCGAAACCCAGGGAAATGTCACGTCTCGCTCTCCAATGGAATTCCGGGCGTACCAGGACGACGGGGCCCGTCCGGAGCAGTGTGCTCCAGGACGGGCCCCGCCGGGTGTGCCCGATCGACGACAGTCGGTCAGGTCACCGCTTTGCCGGGGTCACGAAGACCGTGGCGTAGGAGTTGTCCTTGGCGGCCCGCTTGATGGTGATCGAGACGCCGTACGCGACGCCCGCGTCACCCGGGTTGCCGGTGCCGAGCACGATGGCCCCACCGCTCAGGGTCGCCCCGTAGAACTCCGTCGCCGGGGTGCCGTCGGGGTTCACCACGCGGGTGGTGTACTTCGCGTTCTCCTTCGACGGGACCACCACGGAGGCGTCGTTGTCCCGGGCGTACGCCGTACCGTTGCGGATCTCGATGCCCGGGTACCAGCCCTTGGCGTCGGTGAAGGTCGCCACCGGAGCCTGGGCACCGAAGCTGGTGCAGTACTCGCTGTACGGCTCGCCCGCCGCCTCCAGGCACTCCCGGAACGGGTACGTCGGGTTCAGCGAGAAGGCCGCGTTGGACGACTGCGGACGGCTGGGCAGGTTCTTCAGCGTCGACGTGTCCTTGCTGGCCGCCGCGCCCGTACGGCGCAGCGGGTCGAAGTGCGAGTCGACGATGAGCAGGCCGCCCTTGGCGCCGTAGCTCGGCAGCGAGGTCATCTGGGCGGTGACGTGGTTGACGTTGCCCAGCATGGTGTCCCGGTACCAGACCAGCATGCCCGGGGCGTTGTACGCGACCTTCTCGACCTTCCACGCCTCGTGCGAGTAGGTCGTGTCGTAGGTGTACTTCAGGCCGGCGTCGAAGCCGTCGAAGTTACGCCACTCGGCCAGGTAGTACTGGGCCTTGACCTGGGTGCCCGGGTCGTTGTGCCAACCCGCGCCGGTGGTGTCGGTCCAGGTGCCACCGCTCTGGGTCCAGCCGTTCGCGCCGCCCTCGACGTCGTCGCTCCAGGTGGTGGCCCCGCCGCCGGTGACCGAGAAGTCGTCGGCGAACCAGCCGCGCTCCAGGAACGCCGCGTCCGTGTCGTAGCGCAGCCGCACCTGCACCGTCTTGCCGGCGTGCGCCGACAGGTCGATGTAGTCGTGGCGCCAGCCGTGCGTGTCGCCGGCCAGGCCGTACTTCTTGCCTCCGTAGTCGGCCATCCGCCCGTTCGGGTCGGGGTAGCTGTCGTTGGTGGAGACCAGCTTGCCGGACTCGTCGTACACCTTCTGCTCGGCCCAGGTGGCGCCGCCGTCGGTGGAGACCTCGACGAAGCCGAAGTCCCAGTCCTCTTCGATGATGTAGTTGTTCCACATCCAGAACTTGGCGTCGGCCGCCGCCGGGACGTTCACCGTGCGGCTGAGCTTGACGTCGGCCCAGTTCTGGTCGGCGCCGCTGTACCACATGTTGGCCCCGCTGTGCGGCTGGGCCAGGGTGACCACCTTGTTCGGCAAGTCGATCTTGATGCCGTCCTCGGTGCCGACCGGCGTACGTGAGGTCTGGCCGAGCTGCACCGCGTGCCCGTTGTCACCCGGCTTGAAGGTGAGCGGATCGGCCCAGCCGAGCACCCACTTGTCCCAGATGCCCATGTGGCTGGGCAGGGCCTGGAAGATCTCGCCGGAGTGCGAGCCAGAGGCCATCAGGTCCCAGAAGTCGACGTCCGAGTCGGCGTTGCCCGAGGTGTCGTAGAGGTCCGGCAGGCCGAGGTCGTGCCCGAACTCGTGGGAGAACACGCCGACGCCGGCGTCCTCCGGCTGCACGATGTAGTTCGACACCTTCAGGTTGGTGCCCGGAATGGTGTAGCCACCGGCCACCGCCGAGGAGTGCGCCCAGACCGCGTAGACGCCCTGGGCGCCGCCGCCGCTGGACTTGCCCTTGCCGGCGTGCACCAGCACCAGGTGGTCGATGACGCCGTCCGGCTCGTTGTAGTTGCCGTCCCCGTCCCGGTCGCTCTGGTCCTCGATGTCGTAGTCGGCCCAGGGGAAGTTCGGGTTCATCTTGGCCAGCGCGTCGATCGCGTCAGTGGCGAGGCGCGCGGCACCCAGCGGGTTGTCCGGGTGGCCGTTCATCGACTGCTCACGCCCGGGAACCCAGTTGCCGTTCTCGTCGCGGGTGCAACGGTTGGCGGCGTACCAGGCCTCCGAGTGCGGCAGCTTGATCCACGGGCTGGCCTGCCCGTCGACCGTGTACGCGCCCTTGGACATCTCCAGGTACATGTTGTGCATGGTCCGGCCGGCCAGGCTGACGCCCGGCTTGCCGTCCGGCCCGGTCAGGTCCTTCCGGACACGCTCGGTGATGCCCTGCTTGGTGTAGAGCATCTTGTTGTAGTGCTCGGGCGAGAAGTCCGGCACCCACATCGAGTTGTTGTCCTTGTGGGGCAGCGAGGCCGGGTTGGTGATGTTGTTGTGCGTCGGGCCGTTCTGGACGGTGCCGGGGACGCAGGTCCGGTCGTCGAAGACCGTCTTGGGGACCATGACGTTGGTGAAGTCGTCATTGGCCTCGTCGTTGAACTCCACCAGCAGCGTGAGCAGCTTGGCCGTCTGGGTGCTCTTGGCCTGCTTGATCTTACGCGGGCTCTGGCCGGTCTTGATCGCCTTGGCCTCGATCTTCGCCAGCTCCCGCGCGGTCGCCGGGTTGCCGCCGGCGAACTTGCGGTCGTAGGCCCGGGCCGCGTCGCCGGGCGAGGTGTAGATGCCGTCCTTGCCCTTGACCTCCTTGCCTGTGGTGTCCGGTTGCACCTCGGGCTCGGCGTAGTTGATGTAGTACTCGTCCGCGCCGATCGTGGCCGGTGCCGGACCAGAGGTCTGGGCGGCCGCGCTGCCCGTCACGGTCAGTGACGTGGCCGCGAGGGCGATGGCGGGCAGCGCGACGAGTAGGCGCCGGCGTGACCCGGATTTGGGAAATGTGTGCATGCCACTCCGTTCGTCGGGCATGGGAGGAGAAACGGACGCTAGACGCCGTAGCGATGATCGTCAAACCGTCCGATGTGGCTGAACCTAAAGGAGAAGGGACCCTCACCGACAGAGGTGAGTTGTCCCTCTGGCCGTTCAGCCCGTCGCGCCTCCACCGAACTTCCGACACGGGTGGCGGAAAAACGACGGTGGGTGACGCCCCCGTTCGGGCCGTCACCCACCGCCGCGGTACGACTCGCGTCAGTCCTCGTCGGACTTGCCGCCGCCCATGCCGGCGGAGATCAGCTCCATCACCGAGGAGTCCTGCAGGGTGGTGACGTCGCCGAGCGAGCGGTGCTCCGCGACGTCCCGCAGCAGCCGGCGCATGATCTTGCCGGAGCGGGTCTTCGGCAGCTCGGGGACCAGCATGATCTGCCGCGGCTTGGCGATCGGGCCGAGCGTCTTCGCCACGTGGTTGCGCAGATCGGCGATGAGCTGCTCGCCGGCCGCGCCGGAGGTGTCCGTGTTGCCGCGCGGAATGGCGAAGGCCACGATCGCCTGGCCGGTGGTCGGGTCGGTCGCGCCGACCACCGCCGCCTCGGCCACCGACGGGTGGCTGACCAGCGCGGACTCCACCTCGGTGGTGGAGATGTTGTGCCCGGACACCAGCATCACGTCGTCGACCCGGCCGAGCAGCCAGATGTGCCCGTCGTCGTCCTTCTTCGCGCCGTCACCGGCGAAGTAGACCCACTCGCCACCGGCGTTGGCCCCGGCGCCGAACCGCGACCAGTAGGTCTCGATGAACCGGTTGTCGTCGCCCCAGATGGTGCGCAGCATCGACGGCCACGGCTCCTTGAGCACCAGGTAGCCGCCACCGCCGTTCGGCACCGACTGGCCCTGGTCGTCCACCACGTCGGCGACGATGCCGGGCAGCGCGGTCATCGCCGAGCCCGGCTTGGCCTCGGTGACGCCCGGCAGCGGCGAGATCATGATCGCGCCGGTCTCGGTCTGCCACCAGGTGTCCACCACCGGCAGCTCACCCCGGCCGACGTGCTGGCGGTACCAGATCCACGCCTCCGGGTTGATCGGCTCGCCGACGCTGCCGAGCAGCCGCAGCGACGAGAGGTCGTACCCGGCCGGGATGTCCTCACCCCACTTCATCATGGTGCGGATCAGGGTCGGCGCGGTGTACAGGATGGTCACCTTGTACTTGTCGACGATCTCCCAGAACCGGCCCTTGTGCGGGGTGTCCGGGGTGCCCTCGTACATCACCTGGGTGGCGCCGTTGGAGAGCGGGCCGTAGACGATGTACGAGTGGCCGGTGACCCAGCCGATGTCGGCGGTGCACCAGTAGACGTCGGTCTCCGGCTTGAGGTCGAAGACGGCGTGCGCGGTGTACGACGCCTGGGTCAGGTAGCCACCGGTGGTGTGCAGGATGCCCTTCGGGCGGGCGGTGGTGCCGCTGGTGTAGAGGATGAACAGCGGGTGCTCGGCGTCGAACGGCTGCGCGGTGTGCTCCGGGGAGGCGGTCTCCACCTTCTCGTGCCACCAGTGGTCCTTCGCCGACCAGGCGACCTCCTCGCCGGTCCGGCGGACCACCAGTACGTGCTCCACCGACGGGCAGTTCGCCACCGCCTCGTCGACGGTCGGCTTGAGCGCCGACGGCTTGCCCCGGCGGAAGCCGCCGTCCGAGGTGATCACCACCTTGGCCGTGGCGTCCTGGATCCGGTTGGTCAGCGCGTCGGCGGAGAAGCCGCCGAAGACCACGCTGTGCGTGGCGCCGATCCGGGCGCAGGCCAGCATCGCCACCGCCGCCTCGGGGATCATCGGCAGGTAGATCGCCACCCGGTCACCCGCGACCACGCCCAGGTCGGTCAGCGCGTTTGCCGCCTGGCAGGTGAGCTTGTGCAGGTCGGCGTAGGTGAGGGTGCGGGTGTCGCCCGGCTCGCCCTCCCAGTGGATCGCCACCTTGTCGCCCCGGCCGCCCGCCACGTGCCGGTCCAGACAGTTGTACGCCACGTTGAGCTGCCCGCCCACGAACCACTTCGCGAACGGCGCGTTCGACCAGTCGAGCACCTGGTCCCACCTCTTGGCCCAGGTCAGCCGGTCGGCCTGGCGCTCCCAGAAGCCGAGCCGGTCACGCTCCGCCTCGGCGTACGCGTCGGCCTTGACGTTGGCGTTCGCGGCGAGTTCGGCCGGCGGCGGGAACTGGCGCGTCTCGTTCAGCAAGTTGGCCAATGCCTCGCTCATGCGTGCTCCTTCGTCGCGTGACCTGCGTCTCGTACGCCGCTGAGGTTAGTCGCGCGGCCGCCGCCCCGCGACAGCCTGGCCCGTCGCCGCGCGCCCAGCGGCCCCCGAGACGCGCCGAGTTGTCAGGCGGGGCCGCCTCCGGTGGAGCAGGGTTCCCTTCTCGCGCCTCGACTCGCGGGCGCGAGGGGTGGTGGTGCGGATCGCCTTCCGGCCGGGTGGCGCCCGGCCCGGGCGGCGGGGTGGATAGCGTGACGAGGTGACCACCGACCCGCTGGCCCCGCTGCTCGCGCTCGCCGACATCGCGTCCGCCGTCGAGCGGGCCCGCGACCGGGTCGACCTGGCCCACCGGCATCGCGCGCTGCGCCGCCACGGCGGTCAGGTCGCCGCCGAGGTCGGCCTGCGCAGCGCCGTGGCCAGCGCCGCGCTGGAGGGCCGGGGGTACGAGCGGGAGGAGGTACGCGCCGGCACGGTCACCGACCCGGTGCTCCAGGGGGCGCTGCGGGCGGCCGGGGCGCTGTCCGGGCTGAGTGAACTCTGGCCGAAGGCCCCCCGCCAGGTCCTCGCCCGGCTGCACGTCCTCGCGGCCCGGGATGTCGTCCCCGAGGCGGAACTGGGTCGGCCGGTGGCCGACCCGGTGGTCGCGGCGCGTCTCGACGGGCTGGCCGGGCTGGTCGCCGGTGGCACGAAGGTGCCGCCGCTGGTGCTGGCCGCGGTGGTGCACGGTGAGCTGCTGAACCTGCGGCCGTTCGCGGGCCCGTCGGGGGTGGTGGCCCGGGCAGCCGCCCGGTTGGTGCTGATCTCGACCGGTTTCGATCCGCGTGGCCTGGTCGCCGTCGACGTCGGCCACCGGGAGCGCGAGCCCGAGTACGTCGGTGCGGCCGGCGCCTTCGCGACCGGTACGCCGGACGGACTGCGTTCCTGGTTGCGCCACTACATGGCCGCCGTCGAGGTCGGTGCGGACCAGATCGCGCTCATCGGCGACGAGGTCCTCGCGGCCTCCTGATCCGTGCCTTCTCGGGCAAACCGCCGCCTTCGGGTGACGGGAGAGGCGACCCGTCCCGGAAGGGGCCGGGTGCCGGCGGCTCTCCCCGGCGTCCCGCCTTCGGCGGGACCGACGGGTGACGGCGCGGGAGGTCAGGCGGAGGGCGCGGCGGTGCGGGTGCGACGGTGCCGGCCGTACCAGGCGATCCCGATGGCGACGCCGACGCCGACGCCGAGGGCCGCGGCGGCGACCGGCACGGCGGGCCGCTCGCGCAGCCGGCGGCCGAGCGGGACCGGGTGCCGGAACTCCAGCACCGGCCACGAGTTCTCCACGGCCAACTTGCGCAGCGCCCGGTCCGGGTTGACCGCGGTCGGGTGGCCCACGCACTCCAGCAGGGGCCGATCACTGTACGAGTCGGAGTAGGCATACGAGTCGGCCAGGTCGTAGCCGCGTTCGGCGGCCAGCTCGCCGACGGCGTCGACCTTGCTCGGGCCGGCCGCGTAGAACTCGACCTCACCGCTGTAACGGCCGTCCTCGACCGCCATCCGAGTGGCGATCACGTCGGTCACCCCGAGCAGCTCGCCGATCGGCCGGACCATCTCGTCACCGGAGGCGGAGACCAGCACCACGTCCCGGCCGGCCGCCTGGTGCTCCTCGATCAGGGCGGCGGCCTCGGCGTACACGTAGGGGTTGATCAGCTCGTGCAGCGTCTCGGCGACGATCTGGCGAACCTGATCCACCTGCCAGCCCTTGCAGAGCGTGGCGAGGTAGTCCCGGGTCCGGGCCATGGTCTGCTCGTCGGTGCCGCCGAGCCGGAACATCAGCTGCGCGTACGCCGACTTGACCACGTCACGCCGAGTGATCAGCCCGTCCCGGTAGAACGGCCGACCGAACGCCAGAGCGCTCGACTTGGCGATGACGGTCTTGTCGAGATCGAAAAAAGCGGCACCTCGGCCCACGGCGCGAAAGTCTAGCCCGAGAAGGAAAAGGAGGCGGATGCCCGGGGTGGCGCGCCGGCGTTGCCGGGCGTGAGAGGCTCCGGCGACGACCTGGCCGGTGCCCGCGGGGCTCTGCCGACCGTGACGGCGATCACACTCTCCGAACACAATTTAGCGGTGGGTGGAGCCGGGACCACTCGACGTATACCGGTCCGCTGCGGCATGCTTGTGCTCGCGACGAGAGTTCACCTCTCGCCGGCCGGAAGGCCCTCGGCGGTTGCACCCCCCGTGACCGCTGAGTGGGTTCGGCTCGACCCCCCCGGAGCCGAACCGCCCGACGACCCCCGTCTCCCCCCGACGGGGGTCGTCCCTTTGCGGGGAGCGCTCCAGCGTCCGAGATCGGCCATTTGTCGCCGCCGGCCGCCCCATGCGGCGCGCCTGCCGGCCGCTGATCGACGGTTGCGTATTCGGCGGCTGCTATGGGCGATCCGTCCACCCATAGCAGATCAGCTCGCCGAGTGGGGTTTGTCCACAGTGCTGCCCGCCATCCACAGGCCGACCGTGGACGAGGGCCGCGACCCGGGCCGGTTCGGCAGGCTTCCCGGCGGCACGTTCGAGTCCGACCGCTGGAGGCCGCCATGCCGCCCCGTACCCCCCTCCCGCCGCACCACCGCCTTCCCCTGCTCGTCACCGCCGACGGCGAGCTCCTCGACGAACTGTTGCGGCTCGCCGCAGCGGGCGGCACCGAGGTCGAGTTGGCCGCCGATCCGGCCGCCGCCCGGGCCCGCTGGGCGCCGGCCCCGCTGGTGCTCGTCGGTGCCGACCAGGCGCAGGCCTGCCTGCGGGCCCGGCTGCCGCGCCGGCCCCGGACGGTGCTGGTCGGCCGCTCCGGACACCTCGACCCGGGTACGCAGGTCGCCGAGCTGATCGGTGCCGAGCACGTCGCGACCCTGCCCGCCGCCGAGCCGTGGCTCGTCGACCGGTTCGCCGAATGCGCGGGTGACATCTCCGGCACCGGCACGGCGCGCGTCGTGGCGGTGCTCGGCGGGCGGGGCGGTGCCGGGGCCAGCGTGCTGGCCGGCGGGCTCGCCGTCACGGCGGCCCGGGCCCGGCTGCGTACCCTCCTCGTCGACGCCGACCCGCTCGGCGGCGGCCTCGACCTCGTGCTCGGCTGGGAGCAGCTGGAAGGGCTGCGCTGGCCGGGCCTGACCGACACCGACGGGCGGGTCGACCCACCGTCGCTCGTCCGCGCCCTGCCCAGCCGGGGCGACCTGGTGGTGCTCTCCTGGGATCGGGGTGACCTGCTGCACCTGCCGGGCGAGGCGATGGCCGCCACCGTCGACGCCGCCCGTCGGGGCCGGGACGTCGTGGTCCTCGACCTGCCCCGCTACCTGGACGACGCGGCCGTCGTCGCGTTGCAGGCCGCGGACCGGGCGCTGGTGGTCGTACCGGCCGAGTTGCGGGCCACCGCCGCCGCGGCCCGGGTGGTGGCGGTCGCCGCCCCGCACTGCGCCGACCTGGCGGTGATCGTGCGCGGGCCGGCCCCGGGTCGGCTCAAGGCCGGCGAGGTGGCCCGGGCGCTCGGGTTGCCACTGGCCGGCACGCTGCGTCCCGAGCCGGGGATCTGCCGGGGCCTGGAGCGGGGTGAGGCCCCGGCCGCGGCCGGGAAGGGGCCGCTCGCCGCGCTCTGCCAGCGGATCCTCGACGAGTTGACCGGGGTGCCGGCGAGGGGCGCGGCGTGACCGGCCCGGCCGACTCGGGGGAACTGGCCGTCCGGGTCCGGCAGCGCTTCGCGGAGGCGGCCACCCCGGTCACCCCCGCGGCCATCGTCTCCGCCGTACGGGCCGAGCCGGGCACCGTGCTCGGGGACACCGCTCTGCTGCGGATCGCCGACCGGGTGCGCGACGATCTCGTCGGGGCCGGGCCGCTGGCCCCGTTGTTGGCCGACCCGCAGGTCACCGACGTGCTGGTGAACGGCACCCGGGTGTGGGTCGACCGGGGGCGCGGGCTGCACCAGGTGGCGGTGCCGCTCGGCACGGTCGACGACGTACGCCGGCTGGCGCAGCGGCTCACCGCGGCGGCCGGGCGGCGGCTCGACGACGCCTCCCCGTACGCCGATGCCCGGCTGCCCGACGGCACCCGGCTGCACGCCGTGCTGCCGCCGGTGGCGATCGACGGGCCGTACCTGTCGCTGCGCACCTTCCGGCAGCGGCCGTTCACCCTCGACGAGCTGGTACGCCGGGGCACCGTGCCCCGGCCGGTGGCGCCGTTGCTGGCCGCCGTCGTGGCGGCCCGGCTGGCGTACCTGGTGACCGGAGGCACCGGTTCCGGCAAGACCACCCTGCTCAACACGCTGCTCGGGCTGGTGCCCGGGACCGAACGGATCGTGCTCGTCGAGGACGCGTCCGAGCTCCGTCCTGTGCACCCGCACGT
Source organism: Micromonospora narathiwatensis (assembly GCF_900089605.1). Taxonomy (NCBI): domain Bacteria; kingdom Bacillati; phylum Actinomycetota; class Actinomycetes; order Micromonosporales; family Micromonosporaceae; genus Micromonospora; species Micromonospora narathiwatensis. The sequence goes on from NZ_LT594324.1 coordinate 5,770,528, forward strand.
GATCGGTCTCCAGGCGCGCACGTCCAACGTGGAGGGGGCCGGTGCTGTCGGGCTGAGCGACCTGGTCCGGCAGGCGCTGCGGATGCGGCCGGACCGGCTGGTGGTGGGCGAGTGCCGAGGCGCGGAGGTGGTCGACCTGCTCGCCGCGTTGAACACCGGCCATGACGGTGGCGCCGGGACGCTGCACGCCAACGCCGCGACGGACGTACCGGCCCGGCTGGAGGCGCTCGGGCTGCTCGGCGGTCTGCCCCGGGCCGCCCTGCACGCCCAGGTCGCCGCGGCGCTCCAGGTCCTGCTGCAGATGCGGCGCACCGCCGAGGGGCGGGTGTTGGAGTCGGTCAGCCTGCTGCTCCCCGAGGGACCGGACCGGCTCGTCACCGTGGTTCCCGCCTGGATACGCGGGCGCGGGCTCGGCATCGCCGCCCGGCCGTTGGGCGCACTGCTACGGGAGCGGGACGTGACCGTGCCGCCGATCCTCTGCACGGCCTGGCCGGGCTCGGCGGGTCCGTCGTGACCGTGCAGGGCTGGCTGGTGACCGTGCTTCTGGTCGCCGCCGCGGCGGCGGTGGCCTGGCCGGTGCGCGCCGGCCGGGCTCGGCGGCGTGCCGTCCTCGAATCAACAGGCCGGGACCGGATGCCGTCGGCGCCCCACGTCGCCAGCCGTGCCCACGGGCGTCGAATCAGCGGAGGCCGCACGACGGCCGGTGGCGCGCGGGGCGGGGAGCGATCCGTCCCCGACCGGCCGCCGATCCGCCCACCCGGACGACGCGACGGGACCCACCCGGCCGCCGCGCCCGTACCGGCGGGCGGGCGCCGCCCTCGGGCCGCCCTGTCACTCGGACCGACCTCGCTCGGCGCGGCGGTGACCTGGTCGATCGGAGGCACCGCCGAACCGCTGGGCGGCACGCTCACCGGCGGCCCCAGCATCCACCTGCGGGCGGCTGGTGCCGACCCGGGACGCGCCGAACCCGGGCCGCCGGGCGGGCCGGATGCCGTCGGTTCGGCCGACGCGACAGCGGTCGACCAGGTTTTCCGCGGTACGACCGGCGACCAGGCCCACGGTCTCACCGATGGCCAGGCCCGGGGTGGTCCGGTCGCCGCGCTGTTCCGAGTTCTCGGCCTGCCGTACGCGCCGAGAGCGACCGGCCGCGTCGCGATACGAGGGCGGTTGGTGGAACGGGTGGCGGGGGTGCTGGCGTCCCGGCGCGGTCTGCTGCCGGCGGTCCTGCTGGGCGGCGGGACGGGAGCCGTACTGGGCGGGCCGGTGGCGGCGATCGTGCTGGCCGTCTACGGGGTGCTGGCGGCCCGGGCGGTCCGGCGTCGGCGCGAACGTCAGCTGGCCGACCGGGCGCGCCGACGCGAACTGGACCAGCTCTGCGCACTCGCTGCCGATCTCCGCGCCGGGCTGCCGGTCGAGGGCGCGGTCGCGGACGGTCCGCACCGGATCGCCCGGTTGGCCCGGGCCGCCGTGCGGCTGGCCGACCGGACCGGGGCACCGCTGGCCGAACTGCTCGAACGCGTGGAGGCGGATGCCCGGGCCGCCGATCGTGGCCTTGCCGCGGCTGCCGCCCAGGCCGCCGGGGCCCGCGCGACCGCGTGGCTGCTCGCCGCTCTGCCGCTCGGCGGCATCGGCCTCGGCTACGCCATCGGCGTGGATCCGGTTGCCGTGCTCCTGCACACGACCGTCGGCGGTGGCAGCGCGCTCGCGGCCGTCGCGTTGCAGTTCGGCGGCTTGCTCTGGGCCGAACGGCTGGGTGCGACGCCGGGGCGGCCCGACTGATGTCCCGTCAGGTGATGGCCGCGGGTTGCCTGGCCGGGGCGGCGCTGCTGCTGGTCGCCGCCGGCGGTCCGGCCGCGCGACCGGGGCGGCGACTTCGTCTGCTCATCCGACCGGCGGCGGAGCGGACCAGGCCACCGTGGTGGCCGGACCGGGTCCGGCTCGGCGCGGGCCTGGCCGGAGTGGCCACGCTGATCGTGGTCGGCGGTTGGGCCGGTCTCATCGTCGGGGTGCTGGCCGGCCTGGCCGCCGACCGCCTGCTGCGGCGGATCGAGCCCCGGGCGGTCCGCGACCGGCGGCTCCGGGAGACCGCCGATCTGCCCCTCGCCGCCGATCTGCTGGCGGCCGCGCTCCGGGCGGGAGCACCGGTCGACCGGTCGGTGCTGGCGGTCGCCGAGGCGCTCGGTGGGCCGCTCGCCGACCGGCTCGGCCGGGTGGGCCGGACGCTGGAACTCGGTGGAACGGCGGCGGAGGCGTGGGCCCACCTGAATCCCGTGGCCGGGGCCGAACGCCTGGTCACCGCCGCGATCCGCTCGTCCAACAGCGGTACGGCGCTGGCCGGCGCACTCACCCGCCTCGCCGACGAGCTGCGTGCCGACCGGGCGATCGCGGCCGAGGCGGCGGCTCGGCGGGCAGGTGTGCTGATCGTGCTGCCGCTCGGGCTCTGCTTCCTGCCCGCCTTCATTCTCGCCGGCCTGGTGCCGGTGATCGTCGCCGTCCTCGGCGACGTGCTGTGAACCCACGAGGAAAGGAGTACGACATGCGCAGACTTCTCGCCCGTCTGCGGGGTGACGCCGGGATGAACACGGCCGAGTACGCCGTCGGCACCCTCGCCGCGGTGGCCTTCGCCGGCATCCTGCTGAAGGTGCTCACCTCCGGCAACGTGCAGTCCGCGCTCACCGCCGTCATCGACCGGGCGCTGAAGTGACCGGGCGCCGGTGGGTCGGCCGTCGCGGATGCGGTTCGGACTCGCGAGCGCCGCACCGGGCCGCGGTGCCCGGCGCGAGCCCGGGTCCGGCGGAGCCTTCCCTCCCGACCGCTGGTACGCGCGGTGCGGGGGTGACGACCGCCGCCTCGTCGGGACGGCCGTGGGGTGCCGGGGAACGGGGTTCGTTCACCGCGGAGCTGGCGGCCGGCCTGCCGGCGCTCGTCCTGCTGCTCGTCGCCGGTCTCACCGCGGTCGAGGCGGTGACCACGCGGGCCGGATGTCTGGCCGCGGCTCGGGAGGCGGTGCTTGCCGCCTCCCGTGGTGAGCCGGGCTCGACGGTCGCTGCTCGGCACGCCCCGGCCGGGGCCGACATCTCGGTCGCCGTTTCCGGCGACCAGGTCACCGCGACCGTCCGGGCACCGGTCCGTACGCTCGGCGCGCGGCTGCCCCGGATCACCGTGTCGGCGACCGCGGTGGCCGCCGTCGAACCCGGTACGCCAGGGCCATGGCCGTGAGCAGGGACCGACGACCGGCCCGCACCACGCGGTGGCGCTACGGCCGGCAGATCGGCGACGGGGGCCGCCCGGCGACGGACCGGGGCGGGGCGACCGTCTGCCTGCTCGCGGTAGGTCTCGTGTTCGTGCTGGTCGGGCTCTTCGGCGCGGCGCTGGGCGCGGCCCGGACGGCGCGGCAGCAGGCCCGGAACGCGGCGGACTTCGGGGCCCTGGCGGGCGCCGGTCGGGCGCTCGACAGCGAGGACGTCGCGTGCGGACGGGCCGACGAGCTGGCGCGGGCCAACGGCGGCCGGCTGGTGGCCTGCCGGCTCGACGGGCTCGATGTCGTGGTCACGGCGGAGGTAAGGGTCGCGCCGTTGCCCGGGCTGGTCCGCACCGCGACCGCGACCGCCCGGGCTGGTCCGGTGCGTGGCTGACCGCCGCCGACCGGGCACGGAACGGCGGCGGCGCGGGGAACCTTGGGCCCGGCCCGGGTCGGGCGGTCCGGGTCCACCGGACCGCCCGACCAAACGTCGGTCGGCCACCGGGAGGTGGACGCCTCAGCGGCTCTGCAGCGCGTCGAGGCCGACCGCCATGGCGATGACCAGCCGTCGGTCGATCTGCGGGTGCTGGATCTCGACCAGGTACCGGTCGCGGAGGCCCCACTTCTTGACGACCGAGAACACGGGCTGGCCGTCGGCCACGAAGTCGAAGTGGTACGGCAGCCAGGAGAGCGAGTCGACGAACCGGCGCAGCAGCGCCACCGGGAGGCTGCGCTCCTGCCCGGTGATCGCGGGCAGGCCGGCCTGCTCGACGTGCCAGGTGGAGCGGAGCAGCGACTGGGCGAAGTCCTTGCGGAACAGCCCGATCGGGGTGCCGGAATGGTCGGTCACGTCGTACGTGGCGCCGAGGTCGAGCCGCTGGCGGGCCTTGAAGCCGAGCAGCGGGGTCTGCTTGGAGTCGTCGGTGTAGATGGTCACCTGCTCCTTGAACGCGAGCCGCTTCTGCTGCGCGAACGCGAGCAGCCCGCCCTCGGAGCCGTCCGGCGCCACCGCGTGCACCTCGTACTGGTTGACCATCATCCGGATCCGTTGGCGGATGAGGAACTGGTGCTGGGTCTGCAAACTGTCGAGCTGCACGAGATCTCCTTCGATTGATGAACGCCGGAGTTTCGCACAGTTCGGTACTCGGCGTACTCCCCAGATCCCACCCGTCGGGGCTCCGGCCGGCGTCAGCGCCCGCCGTCCACGGTCGCCTTCATCGCCCAGGCGTTGAGCACCTGGTGGATGCCGCGCAGGCGTCGGCCGCCGCCAGGTTGGCCAGGACCACGTCGAGGACCCGGACCGCCCCGGGCTTGGAGAGCGGATTGTTGCCGTTGCCGCACTTCGGGGACTGGACACACGACGGGCAGCCCGACTCGCAGCCGCACTCGGCGATCGCGTCGCGGGTGGCGCGCAGCCAGGCCGCCGCTGTCCCGTACGCCCGTTCGGCGAAGCCGGCACCGCCGGGGTGGCCGTCGTACACGAAGACGGTGGGCGCCTCGGTGTCCGGGTGCACGGCGGTCGACAGCCCACCGATGTCCCAGCGGTCGCAGGTCGCCATCAGCGGCAGCAGGCCGATCGCGGCGTGTTCGGCGGCGTGCAGGGCACCCGGGACGTCGGCGGGTTCCACGCCGGCAAGCGCCAGGGACTCCGGAGAGAGGGTGAACCAGACGGCCACGGTACGCAGCTCGCGGGCGGGCAGGTCCAGCGGCCGGGTGTCGATCACCTCGCCGGTGGCGATCCGCCGTCGCTGGTACGACGCCACCTGGCTGGTCACGTCCACCTCGCCGAGAAAGAGCCCGACCGGCCCGGCGTCCACGTACGACCGGACCGACACCACGGAGAGCGAGGTGACGTCCCGGGCGTGGGTGGACCAGTCCGGTTCCTCGGCGTGCACCAGCGCGCACCCGTCGGCGAGGTCGAGCGAGTCGACCACGTACGAGACGCCCTGGTGCAGGTAGACCGCGCCGGAATGGAGGAGGAAGTGCGCGGAGCCGCCGTCGACGGTGCCGAGCAGCCGTCCGGTCGACGCCTCGACCACGCATACCGGTGCCCCGTCCTCGCCGCGCAGGTCGACCTCGGGGCGTTCCCGGTGCCGCCAGTACCAGCCGGTGGGCCGCTGCCGCAGGGCGCCGGCCTCGACCAGCGAGTCGACCGCCTCCTTCGCTCCCGCCCCGAAGAGTTCCAGGTCGGCCGGGGTGAGCGGGGCCTCGAACGCGGCGCAGGCGAGCTGCGGAGCGAGCACGTACGGGTTGGCCGGGTCGAGCACGGTCGCCTCGACGGGCCGCCCGAACAGCGCCTCCGGGTGGTGCACCAGGTAGGTGTCGAGCGGGTCGTCCCGGGCGACGAGCACCGCGAGGGCCTCGTCGCCGGAGCGTCCGGCCCGCCCGGCCTGCTGCCAGAGCGACGCCCGGGTGCCGGGCCAGCCGCAGATCAGCACCGTGTCCAGCCCGACCAGGTCGACGCCGAGTTCGAGGGCGTTGGTGGAGGCGAGCCCCAGCAGGTCGCCGTGCAGCAGCGCGCGTTCCAACTCGCGCCGCTCCTCCCGCAGGTAGCCGGCCCGGTAGGCGGCCACCCGGTCACCCAGCCCGGGCACCGCCTCGTCCAGCGACCGTCGGGCGTTCGCGGCGACCACCTCGGCGCCGCGCCGGGATCGGACGAAGGCGAGCGTGCGGACCCCCTCGACGACGCTGTCGGCGAGCAGGTCGGCGGTCTCCCGGAGCGCGGACCGCCGGACCGGAGCCAGGTCCGCGATCTCCTCGACCGCCGAGGACGGGGGCAGCAGCGGCGGTTCCCACAGCGCGAAGGTCACCCCGCCCCGCGGCGAGGTGTCCTCGGTGACGGCCGTGACCGGCAGGCCGGTGAGCCGTTCGGCCGCCGCCGCCGGGTCGCCCGACGTCGCCGAGGCCAGCACGAACACCGGCGAGCCGGCGCTCGCCGGACCCGAGGTGCCGCGCGGGCCGGGGAGCGCCTGCGCGGGGGTGCCGCGCGAGCTGGCGAGCGCCTGGATGGGGGTGCGGCCGCCGTACCTCGCGCACTGCCGGCGCAGCCGACGCAGTACGTGCGCCACGTGCGAGCCGAACACGCCACGGTAGGTGTGGCACTCGTCGACCACCACGTATGCCAGCCGGCGCAGGAACCCGGACCACTGGGCGTGCCCGGGCAGGATGCCGTGGTGCAGCATGTCCGGGTTGGTCAGCACGAACCGGGAGTGCTGGCGGATCCACTCCCGCTCGGCGCGCGGGGTGTCCCCGTCGTAGCAGGCCGGGCGTACCCCGTCGAGATCGAGGTCGGCGACGGCGCGCAACTGGTCGGCGGCGAGCGCCTTGGTCGGGGCCAGGTAGAGCACGGTGGCGCGCGGGTCGGCGAGCAGCGTGGCCAGCGCCGGCAGTTGGTACGCCAGCGACTTGCCGGACGCGGTCCCGGTGGCCACCACCACGTGCTGCCCGGCGTACGCCAGCTCGGCGGCCTCGGCCTGGTGCCGCCACGGGGCGACCACCCCGCGCCGGGCGAACGCCGCCCGCAGCTCCTCGGGGGTCCACGCCGGCCACGGGGCCGGCTGCCCGGCGCGGGCCGGCACCCGCTCGACGTGGGTGACCGGGTCGGCGGCGTGCCGGGTGCGCAGCCGGCGAAGCAGCTCGCCCGGCGGTAGCCCCGGGCCGCCGCGCGCCGAACCGGCGGCTGCGGACGGCGGCTTCGGGTCGCGGGGCGGCGGCAGACGGTCGGACGGCGGCTTCAGGTCGTGGCGCGGCGGCGGACTCGCCGAGCTGAAGTCGTCGATGGTCACGTCCTGCACCTTCGGGAACACGGTCGGGGGTGATGAAACGCGGGGGGCCTGGGTAAGAGAGCCTCGGCCGGTGAACACGGGCATTCCGGCGGAGATGGTTAGATGCCCAGGAGAGCTTACCGAGGAGGGACCGATGGAGCTGTCGCTGGCGACCCGTACCGTGGGGGAGCACACGGTGCTCGAGGTCGGCGGTGAGGTGGACGTGTACACCGCGCCACGCCTGCGGGAGCGGCTCCTCGAACTGATCGACGGCGGTGCCCGCCGGGTCGTGGTCGACCTGGGGCGGGTGGACTTCCTCGACTCGACCGGCCTCGGCGTGCTGGTCGGCGCGCTGAAGCGGCTCCGCTCGGCCGGTGGCTCCTTCGCCCTGGTCTGCGACAAGGAGCCGCTGCTCAAGATCTTCCGGATCACCGCGCTGGACCAGGTCTTTCCGCTGCATCCCACGGTCGACGCGGCGATCGACGCCGACCCGACCGGCAGCGGCGCGTGATGGCGACGGTCAAGCTCTCCTTCTCGCCGGCTCCGGTGCACGTCCGCACCGCCCGCCTGGTCGGTGTCGCGGTGGCCCGCCGCGCGGGCGTACGCGAGGACCTGCTCGACGAGGTGCGCCTGGCGATCGGTGAGGCGTGCACCCGGGCGGTCGCCCTGCACCGGCAGTACGGGCTGTCCGACCCGGTGCTGGTGGAGATGTCCGACAACGGGGCGTACGCGGTCCGGGTGGTGGATCGGGCCCCGATCGAGGCGGGCATCGGTCTCGCCGCTCTGCCTCCCGACGAGTTGGCCAAGGAGTCGCTCAGCGAGGACGCGTTGACCACCGGCGTCGGTTTCGCCCTGCTCGCCGGCTTCGTCGAGGACCTCCAGGTACGCCCGGTCGACGAGGGCGTCGGCACCGAGGTCCGGATGGTGTGGCCGGTCGGCCGCTGACCTGAACCTGTTCGCAGGCCGCGTTCCCGCCCGGGAGCGCGGCCTCGTCGTGCTGCCGGGGCCATATATCAGAAATTTTCGCATAACACAGCGACGAAGATCATCGGGACACGGTGCCCCCTCGGTGTGACCCTCAACACGCCAGAGGGCTACAGTACCCGGGTTATCAGCAAGTGATCCGTCCCGCAGCCAGCGGGAATGGGTGTTCATCGCTGGTCCGCCGGGGTGGGTTGGCGCACGCTTGCGAGTCCGCATCCAGGCGTCGATCCGTGCGTCTCCACCGATCGACGCGAGTGTTCGGTACAGGAGGACATAGATGTCCGGGACCTTGGCCGCCGACGGCGGCGCTCTGTCCCTTACCGGAGCCAACATGACGTATGTCGTCATCGCCGCGGTCATCGCGCTGGTGGCACTCGTCTTCGCCGCCACCTTGACCAAGGCGGTGCTGGCAGCCGGTACGGGCACGAAGAACATGCAGGAGATTTCCGGGGCTGTGCAGGAGGGCGCGTCGGCGTACCTGCTCCGGCAGTTCCGCACCCTGGCGATCTTCGTGGTCATCGCCGTCGTGCTGCTGTTCCTGCTGCCGGTGCACGACACCGACGGCAACCAGACCCTGGTGAAGATCGGCCGGTCGGCGTTCTTCGTGGTGGGCGCCGGATTCAGCGCGTTCATCGGCGGCGCCGGCATGTGGCTGGCCACCCGCGCCAACCTGCGGGTCGCCGCGGCCGCCCGGGAGAGGGAAGGCGGGCGCGAGGGCGCCATGAAGATCGCCTTCCGGACCGGTGGCGTGGTCGGCTTCCTCACCGTCGGCCTCGGTCTCTTCGGTGCCGCGCTGGTCGTCATCCTCTACAAGGGCGACGCCCCGACCGTGCTGGAGGGCTTCGGCTTCGGCGCCGCGCTGCTCGCCATGTTCATGCGGGTCGGCGGTGGCATCTTCACCAAGGCCGCCGACGTCGGCGCCGACCTGGTCGGCAAGGTCGAGCAGGGCATCCCGGAGGACGACCCGCGCAACGCGGCCACCATCGCCGACAACGTGGGCGACAACGTCGGCGACTGCGCCGGCATGGCCGCCGACCTCTTCGAGTCGTACGCGGTCACCCTGGTCGCCGCGCTGATCCTGGGCCGGGCCGCGTTCGGCGAGGAGGGCCTGGTCTTCCCGCTGATCGTCTCCGGCATCGGCGCGATCATCGCGATCATCGGGGTCTTCATCACCCGGCTGCGGGCCACGGACCGCAACGGCCTGACCGCGATCAACCGGGCCTTCTTCCTCTCCGCGCTGATCTCCGCGGTGCTGGTGGCGGTCGCGGCCTTCGCCTACCTCCCGGCGACCTTCGGCGAGCTGGCGGGCGGGCTGACCGACGTCGACCGCAACCCGCGGCTGGTCGCCATCGGCGCGGTGCTGATCGGCATCGTGCTGGCCGCCGCGATCCAGGCGCTCACCGGCTACTTCACCGAGACCAACCGGCGTCCGGTGCAGGACATCGGCAAGAGCTCGCAGACCGGCGCGGCCACCGTCATCCTCGCCGGCATCAGCGTCGGCCTGGAGTCGGCGGTCTACTCGGCGCTGCTGATCGGTGCCGGAGTCTTCGGCGCGTTCCTGCTCGGCGGCAGCTCCATCACCCTGTCGCTGTTCGCGGTCGCGCTGGCCGGCACCGGCCTGCTCACCACCGTCGGCGTGATCGTCGCGATGGACACCTTCGGCCCGATCTCCGACAACGCCCAGGGCGTGGCCGAGATGTCCGGCGACATCGACGAGCACGGCGCGCGGACGCTGACCGAGCTGGACGCGGTCGGCAACACCACCAAGGCGATCACCAAGGGCATCGCGATCGCCACCGCGGTCCTGGCCGCGACCGCGCTGTTCGGCTCGTACACCGACACGCTGCGCAGCTCGTACTCGGACGCGGGCGTGGGCGACGTGGGCGCCGAGATCCTCAACGCGCTCAACGTGGCCAACCCGCGCAACCTGGTCGGCCTGATCGTCGGCGCGGCGGTGGTCTTCCTCTTCTCCGGCCTGGCCATCAACGCGGTCTCCCGCTCGGCCGGCGCCGTCGTGATGGAGGTACGCCGGCAGTTCCGCGAGTTGCCCGGCATCATGGACCGCACCCAGCGCCCCGAGTACGGCAAGGTCGTCGACATCTGCACCCGGGACGCGCAGCGCGAGCTGATGACCCCCGGCCTGCTGGCCATCATGGCGCCGATCGCGGTCGGCTTCGGCCTCGGCCCGGGCGCGCTCGCGTCGTACCTGGCCGGTGCGATCGGGGCGGGCACGCTGATGGCGGTCTTCCTGGCCAACTCCGGTGGCGCCTGGGACAACGCCAAGAAGCTGGTGGAGGACGGCGCGTACGGGGGCAAGGGCTCCGAGTCGCACGCCGCCACCGTCATCGGTGACACCGTCGGCGACCCGTTCAAGGACACCGCAGGTCCGGCGATCAACCCGCTGATCAAGGTGATGAACCTGGTCTCGCTGCTGATCGCGCCGGCCGTGGTGGCCTGGAGCGTGGGCTCGGACAAGAACACCGCCCTGCGGATCACGATCGCCCTGGTGGCCGCCCTGGTCATCGTGGCGGCCGTGGTGTTCAGCAAGCGCAAGGGCGTGGCGATGGCCGAGTCCGGTGACGACGCCGACGCGGGCACCCCGGAAGAGCGGGTGGAGCCGGTCAGCGCCTGAGATCGGTGAGACGGTGACGGTTCCCGGTCGGCGGCCCCGCCGGCCGGGAACCGGCCCGTTCGGTGGTTCCGTGCCCGAAACCTGACCGCTGGTTCTTCCATTGGAAGGCCGTACGCTGCTTCGCATGCGTACGCGCCGGGCGGCAACCGCCGGAAAGCTCACGGTGGTCCTGGCCACGCTCGGTCTCGTCCTCGCCGGGTGCGGCGGCCCCAGCCCCCGGGCCTGGGCCGCGTCGGTCTGCCAGGCGCTCACCCCGTGGCGCGCCGAGATCAACAAGCTGACCAGCAGCACCCAGCAGCAGATGACCGCGCGGACCACCCCGGCGCAGGCCAAGGAGAACCTGGTCCGGCTCTTCGCCGGGGCCGAGCAGGCCAGCGAGACCGCCCGGCGCAAGGTCGAACAGGCCGGCGTGCCGGAGACCGAGCACGGCGAGGAGATCTCCGCCGGGTTCCGCGCCTCGCTGAGCAAGGTACGCGACGCGTACGGTCGGGCCCGGGCCGCCATCGACGGGCTGGACACCGCCCAGCCGGGCCCCTTCTACGACGGGGTGCGGGCCGCGGTGGACACCCTCAACAAGGAGTACGCCGCGAGCGCGCTGGACACCAGCAAGCTCAACTCACCAGAGCTCAAAGAGGCCTTCGACGAGGTCCCGGAGTGTCGCTGACGCCACCATCCCCGAACCCGATCCGCCAGCCCTCGCTGTTCTCCACCGAGGCGGCCGACCCGTCCCTGGCGGACCTGGCCGGCCTGCTCGCCGGGCCGGCGGAGCTGGTCCGGATGGGCGGCACCGCCCGGATCTCGGTGGTGGTGGCGGCGGCCTGGCGGGTGCACGTGCTGGTGGCCGAGCTGGACGCGCGGGGGGTGGCGGCGAGCTGGGAGCCGACCGACGACGGCCGGCACCTGGTCCGCACCGCGTACGCCACCACGCTGGCCCCGCTCGCCACGGCCTGGCTGCGCGGCGCGGCGAAGCGGCCCCCGGCCGGTTTCCACCTCAACGGGCGCCGGCTGCGGCTCTGGCTGGCCGCCGCCGGGTTGTCCGATCCGGCGGGTTTCCAGCTCGGCCTCGGCTCGGCCGACGAGGAGTGCTGGCCCCGGGTACGGACCGCGCTCGCCGCGGTGGGGCTGCCGGCGGCGTTCGTGGAGCCGGACGAGGGCGGGCCCGCGTACCGGATCACCGGGCGGCGGCGAATGGCCCGGCTGGCCGAGCTGGTGGGTGACCGTCCCCGGGCCGCGCCGGCCGCCGAGTGGCCCGGCGCCGGGTGACGCCGTGGCCCCTGGTCGGCGGTTGACCTGAGCGCAACCCCACCGGCTGTCCGATCCCGGACACCTCCGCGTGGAGGTTTGCCCAGGAAAACGGACCGGTGTCGGTTCGCCCGAGGGTGCGTGATCGTCACAGTGACCCGCTCGACGCCCTACCCACGGTGTACGGTGACGCCGTCCGGCGGGTGTCGCCGCGCGAGCCGGCCGGCAGTCGCCCGAACCAGATCGTTTGCCGCCCACGAAACCCGGAGCGCGAGCGGCGCGTTACGTTGGACATCCGGACCGCCGGTGGTCCGGCTGGTGCGACACTGCCCGAAACAGGCAGTGGGCAAGACGGCCCGGGCGCGGGCCGAACGCAGGAGTGAGGTCGGAGAGAGACGTGCCGAGCAACGCTGGAACCACCCGTCTGGTCATCGTCGAGTCACCGGCGAAGGCCAAGACGATCTCGGGCTACCTCGGCCCGGGGTACGTCGTGGAGGCCAGCTTCGGCCACGTCCGGGACCTGCCCCGCAACGCGGCCGACGTGCCGGCCAAGTACAAGGGTGAGCCGTGGGCGCGGCTCGGGGTGGACGTCGACAACGGCTTCCACGCCCTCTACGTGGTCTCGCCGGACCGTAAGCAGCAGATCAGCAAGCTGACCAAGCTGGCCAAGGAGGTCGACGAGATCTTCCTGGCGACGGACGAGGACCGCGAGGGCGAGGCGATCGCCTGGCACCTGGTGGAGACGCTCAAGCCCAAGGTGCCGGTCAAGCGGATGGTGTTCCACGAGATCACCAAGCCGGCCATCCAGGCCGCGGTGGCCAACCCGCGCGAGATCGACCGGGACCTGGTCGACGCCCAGGAGGCCCGGCGCATCCTCGACCGGCTGTACGGCTACGAGGTCTCCCCGGTGCTGTGGAAGAAGGTCATGCCGAGGCTCTCGGCGGGCCGGGTGCAGTCCGTGGCGACCCGGATCGTGGTCGAGCGGGAGCGGCAGCGGATGGCGTTCCGCACCGCCGAATACTGGGACATCCTGGCCAGCCTCGCGGTGGCGAACCCCGGCGACGGGCCGCGCGGATTCAACGCCACGCTGATCGCGCTGAACGGCGACCGGATCGCCACCGGCAAGGACTTCGAGCCGACCACCGGCCGGGTGAAGGCCGGCGCGGGCGTGGTGCACCTCGACGAGGGCGGGGCCCGGGGGCTCGCCGCCCGCCTGGAGGGGCGGCCGTTCACGGTCACCCGGGTCGAGGAGAAGCCCTACCGCCGCCGCCCGTACGCGCCGTTCATCACCTCCACCCTCCAGCAGGAGGCGGCCCGCAAGCTGCGGTTCTCGTCGCAGCAGACGATGCGCACCGCGCAGCGGCTCTACGAGAACGGCTACATCACCTATATGCGTACCGACTCGGTGAACCTGTCGGAGACCGCCATCGCGGCGGCCCGCCGGCAGATCGTCGAGCTGTACGGCGAGCGCAACGTGCCGCCGGAGCCGCGTCGCTACACCGGCAAGGTGAAGAACGCGCAGGAGGCGCACGAGGCGATCCGCCCGGCGGGGGACAACTTCCGCACCCCGGGCGAGGTGGCCAAGGAGCTGTCGGCCGAGGAGTTCAAGCTCTACGAGCTGATCTGGCGGCGCACCATCGCCTCGCAGATGACCGACGCGGTCGGCTCCAGCGTCTCGGTGCGGATCCGGGCGGTCTCCTCAGCGCAGGAGGAGGCCGACTTCGGCGCGACCGGCAAGACCATCACCGACCCGGGCTTCCTGCGCGCGTACGTCGAGTCGAGCGACGACGAGAACGCCGAGGCCGAGGACGCCGAGCGGCGGCTGCCCACCCTGGTCAAGGACCAGCCGCTGACCGCCGAGGAACTGGCCGCGCAGGGCCACCACACCCAGCCGCCCGCCCGCTACACCGAGGCGTCGCTGGTCAAGGCCCTCGAAGAGCTGGGCATCGGCCGTCCGTCGACGTACGCGTCGATCATGCAGACCATCCAGGACCGCGGGTACGTCGTCAAGCGCGGCCAGGCGATGATCCCGTCGTTCCTGGCGTTCGCGGTGATCGGGCTGATGGAGCGGCACTACCCGCGCCTGATCGACTACGACTTCACCGCCAGCATGGAGAACGAGCTGGACGAGATCGCCGGCGGCGACCACGCGGCGGTGGACTTCCTCACCTCGTTCTACTTCGGCAGCACCAACGGCACCGGCGACCAGGCCATCGCCCACGCCGGGGGCCTCAAGAAGCTGGTGACGGAAAATCTCAGCGACATCGACGCGCGCAGCGTCAACTCGATCCCGCTCTTCACCGACGACGAGGGGCGCGAGGTCGTGGTCCGGGTCGGCCGGTACGGGCCGTACCTCCAGCGGGCGCTGCCGGGCGAGCAGCCCACGCCCGCCGGTGAGGGCGAGGAGGGCGGTGCCCACGGTGACCGGGCGCCGATCCCGGAGGGGCTGGCACCCGACGAACTGACCCCGGAGAAGGTGCACGAGCTGTTCCTCGGCGGCGGGGGCGAGCGCAAGCTCGGCGACGACCCGGCCACCGGCGAGCCGATCGTGCTCAAGTCCGGCCGGTTCGGCCCGTACGTGGCCAGCGGGGAGCGCCGGTCCTCGCTGCTGCGCTCGCAGTCGCCGGACGCGCTCACCTTCGACGAGGCGCTCAAGCTGCTCAGCCTGCCCCGGCTGGTCGGGGTGGCGCCGGACGGGGTCGAGGTGTTCGCCAACAACGGCCGCTACGGCCCGTACGTCAAGCGCGGTGACGAGTTCCGCTCGCTGGACTCGGAAGAGAAGATGTTCACCGTCACGCTGGACGAGGCGCTCGCCCTGCTGGCCGCCCCGAAGACCCGCCAGCGCCGGGCCGCCGCGCCGCCGCTGCGGGAGATGGGCGCCGACCCGCTGACCGAGAAGCCGTTGGTCATCAAGGACGGCCGGTTCGGCCCGTACGTCACCGACGGGGAGACCAACGCGTCGCTGCGGCGCGGGCAGACCCCGGAGGCGCTGACCCTGGAGGAAGCCTCCGAGATGCTCGCCGAGAAGCGGGCGAAGGGTCCGGCGCCGAAGAAGGCGGCGGCCAAGAAGGCCACCCCGGCCAAGAAGACGGCGGCCAAGAAGACGGCGGCGAAGAAGACCACCCCCGCCAAGAAGGCCACAACCAAAAAGACCCCATAAGGGAATCCGAGGAGATCTTGGTACTTTCCTGCCCTGGGAGGGGCGGATACGTACCAAGATCTTTGGGCGCTCGGCCGGGCCAGCAGCGGTGAGCCTGCTTGAGACTGAGCACGTCCTCCTGGTGGAACAACAACCAGGTCAGCTCGTCCGCATGCAGCGCCAGCCCCAGCCGCGGCCCTGCCCTTTCCTCGCCCCACACACCCTCCCATCCTCACCACCATCCGCCCACACGCCACCCCCTGTGGACAGCTGACGAATGTGGTCAGGCGTCGAGGATTCGGGTGAGGTAGGGGTTGGTGAACAACCGGTTGGGGTCGAGGCGGTCGCGGACCGCCAGGAAGTCGGCGAACCTCGGGTACGCCGGGGCGAGCGACGCCGCGTCCCGGTAGTGCAGCTTGCCCCAGTGCGGCCGGCCGCCCAGTTCCGTCGCCACCTCCTCGAACGCCCGGAAGTACGGCTCGAAGGGCATGCCGACGTACTGGTGGATGGCGAGGTAGACCGAGTCCCTCCCGTACCCGTGGGAGAGCCAGATGTCGTCGGCGGCGGTGAACCGCACCTCGACCGGGAAGAGCACCTTGAACGGCAGCCCGTCCACGATCCGCCGGAGCGCGTCGAGCGCGGCCGGCAGGACGGCGCGGGGCAGGGCGTACTCCATCTCCACGAAGCGGACCCGGCGCGGGGTGCAGAAGACCTGGTCGGATCGGCCGGTGTAGGTGCGTTCGGTGAGCGCCCGGGCGGAGACCGCGCTGATCCCCGGTACGAGCGCCGGCACGGCCCGGCCCAGCCGGCAGGCTCCGGCGAAGACGCTGTTGGCCAGGAACTCGTCGTCGAGCCAGCCGCGCCAGCGGGGCAGCGGCCGGTCGTCGGCGGGCACCCGGTCGTTGGTCTTGACCTGGACCCGCGCGGTGTACGGGAACCAGTAGAACTCGGCGTGGTCGTGCTCGCCGACCAGCGACGGCAGGTCGGCGAGCACGGTGGAGAGCGCCGCCGGCTGTTCGTGCGCGCGGAGCACGAAGGCGTCGACGCAACGCAGGGTGACCTCGACCAGGACCCCGACCGCGCCGAGCCCGACCCGGGCCGCGGCGAAGACGTCGCGGTGCGCGTCGGCGGAGCAGTGCAGCACCTCGCCGGTGCCGGTGACCAGGGTCAGCGCGGTGACGAAGGTGGAGAGGCAGCCGAGCCGCGCACCGGTACCGTGGGTGCCGGTGGAGAGCGCCCCGGCAACGGTCTGCGCGTCGATGTCGCCGAGGTTGGGCAGGGCCAGGCCGTGGGTGGCGAGCAGTTCGTTGAGGGCGTGCAGGGTCATCCCGGCCGGTACGGTGACCAGCCGACGGGCGGTGTCGACGGTGACGTCGGTGTCCAGGTCGGACAGGTCGAGCCGGTGCCCGTCGGTCAGGGCCGCCCCGGTGAACGAGTGACCACTGCCGACCGCGCGGATGGTCCGGCCGGCGTCGGCGGCGGCACCGACCGCCTCGACGACCTCGGCGACGGTCCGGGGACGCGCCACGAGGGCGGTGGTGCTGCGCTGATTGCCGGCCCAGTTGGACCAGACGGCTGGCGTACCGGACATGGACGCTCCTCGACATGAATACGAACTGAATTCATATCAGGAACGTTGTGCCTGGTAAATACCGCAATCGGGGTTCCGCTCGTTGTACCGGTAGTCACCGTCTGGTGACGTCTAGATATGTTCATATCCGTCGAAGGGGGGTGGCGCCGAGTGTCCACACCAGCCGCCACGACCGGGCCGTTGCGCCGGGTACCGGTGCAGGGTCGAAGTGTCGCGCGGGTCCAGCGGATGCTGGACGCCTGCGCCGAGCTCGTCGACGAGGTGGGGTACGAGGGCTTGACCACCACTCTGCTCGCCGAGCGGGCAGAGGTGGCGATCGGCTCGGTCTACCAGTTCTTCCCGGACAAGCGGGCGATCGTGCAGGCGTTGACCCTGCGCACGATGGAGTCCTACCTCCAGCGGCTCGACGAGCGGTTCGCCTCCGACGACCTGACCCACTGGTGGGACGGCGTCGACGCGGCGATCGACGAGTACATCACGATGCACCGCACCGTCCCGGGGTTCCGTACCCTGCACTTCGGCGACGTGGTCGACATGCACCTGCTCGACGAGCAGCGGGACAACAACGGCGTGATCGCCGACCAACTCGCCCGGCTGCTCACCGAACGGTTCGGCCTGGCCGACGTACCCGACCTCCGGTTCCATCTGGAGGTCGCGGTGGAGGCGGCCGACGCCCTGATCAAGCTGGCGTTCCGGCGCCGTGCGGAGGGCGACGAGCGGGTGCTGGCCGAGGCGAAGGCGCTGGTCCGGGAGTATCTGCACCGGCAGGTCGACGCCCGGACGGAGGTGGCCCAGCCGGGCTGAGTCAGCCGTCCGGCCCGGTGCCGGCGGTGTGAAACGGTGCGACGCCCGGGGGCGACCGGGCGGAACGAGCAGCGGCGGGTTCCCGAGGTACGCCGGGACCCGCCGTCACCCTTTCCGCCTTCCTCCTAGAGGAACGCGTGGCCCTCGCCCCGATAGCTGGGCACGGTGGCGACCACCTCGTCGCCCTCGACCAGGTGCAGCTCGTTGACCCGTTCGCACAGCTCACCGGCCTTGGCGTGACGGAACCAGACCCGGTCGCCCACCCGCAGGGCGGTCGCGGCCGCGCCGACGAGGGGGGTCTGCACCTCGCCGGCGCCCTCGGCCCCGAGCAGCTTCAGGCCCGTCGGCAGCCACGGGCGCGGCAGCCGGCTCTCCCCGGCCGAGCCCGAGGCGATCCAGCCGCCACCGAGCACGGTGGCCAGCCCGGGCGCCGGCCGGCGGACCACCGCGCAGGCGAAGAACGCCGCCGGGGTCGGGCGCCAGGCCCGGTACGCGTCGAACAGCGTCGGCCCGTACAGGCCCGATCCCGCGGTGACCTCGGTGACCGCGGGATCGGCGCTGGTGGCGGCCACGCTGCCGGTGCCGCCGCCGTTGACGAACTCCAGGTCGGCGTGCTCGCGTATCGCGGCGACCGCCGCCGCCCGCCGGTCCAGCAGTTCCCGGTACGACCGGCGTTGGGCGACCCGGATCGCCGCGCCGCGTACCGCCTGCCCGGGCGGCGCGTCGCCGAGCCCGGCGATCTGCGCCTCGTACGACATCAGGCCGACCAGCCGGAAGCCGGGCCGGGCGGCGACGGCGGCGGCGAACGCGCCGGCCGCCCCGGCGCTGTGCACCGGAGAGCGGCGGACGCCCATGTGCACCCGTCCGCCGAGGAGCCGCCAGGAGGCGTCCAGGTCGAGGCAGATCCGCAGCGCCGGCCGGCCCTCGGGCGGGCACACCGCGTCGATCAGGTCGAGCTGGCCGGGGTCGTCGACCATCAGGGTCACCGCGGCGGCGAGCGCCGGGTCGGCGGCCAGTTCGGCGAGCGCTCCCCGGTCGGCCGTGGGATACGCCACCAGCACGTCGTCGCTGACGCCGGTGCGCGCCAACCAGACCGCCTCGGGCAGGGTGAACGCCATCACGCCCCGCCAGCCGGGCCGGGCCAGCACCCGGCTCAGCAACTCCCGGGCGCGCACCGACTTGCTGGCGACCCGGAGCGGCTTGCCGTCGGCCCGGCTGGCCAGCGCGTCCGCGTTGGCGTCGAAGGCGGCGAGATCGACCACGGCGTACGGCGGGTCGAGGTGTGCGGTCGCTCGATCGAGGCGATCGCGAAGTTTGTCAGGATCGATGGCCACGTGTGCACGCTAACTGTTTGGGGGTCAATGCGAAATACCCTCGCGTCTGTCCGGGCTGCGGGCGGTGGCACCGGCGGCCTAGGCTCGGCGAGCAGGCGAATGTCGCGGAGGGAACGCTTCGCGCCCGCGACTAGAGTGTTCCACCGGGGATGCCCAGCTCTGGGCCGGCACGTGGAGGTACGGCCATCGAAAGCCAGAAGAACGGCGAGTCGCCCGGCGTGTCGTCGCCCACGGCCCAGGCCGACCGGTCCGGAGCCGCCGCCATCCGCTCGGTGCTGCGTATCCGGCCGTTCCGCCGGCTGTGGATCGTGCTCGGCGTCGCCTCCTTCGGCGACTGGCTCGGCCTGCTCGCCACCTCCGTCTTCGCCGCCGCCCAGGTCGAGGGCGACACTGCCAAGGGCGCGGCCTTCGGCACGGTGATCGCGGTCCGGTTGCTGCCCGCCCTGCTGCTCGGCCCGGTGGCCGGCGTCTTCGCCGACCGCTTCGACCGGCGCTGGACGATGGTCATCTGCGACGTCCTGCGCTTCGTGCTCTTCGCCTCCATCCCGCTGTACGCGCTCACCGGTGCCAGCGGCGGGCTGGTGGTCACCTGGGCGGCGGTCGCGACCTTCCTGATCGAGACGATCACCCTGATGTGGATCCCGGCCAAGGAGGCCGCGGTCCCCAACCTGATCCCCCGCGCCCGGCTCGAGACCGCCAACCAGCTCACCCTCATCACCACGTACGGCATCACCCCGATCGCCGCCGCGATCGTCGCCGCGGTGCTCGACCGCGGCGTGCGCGGGCTGGTCGGGGGCAACCTGTCGTGGGCCGAGCCGGCGCAGCTCGCCCTCTGGCTCAACTCGTTCTCCCGGCTCGCCACCGCCCTGGTCGTCGTCTTCGGGATCAGGGAGATCAGCCAGGTCCGGACCGGCGGGCGCGAGCCCACCGAGCAGAGCATGATGCGCCAGTTCGCCGAGGGCTGGCGGTTCATCGGCCAGACCCCGCTGGTCCGGGGTCTGGTGCTCGGCATCTTCGGTGCGTTCGCCGGCGGTGGCATCGTGGTCGGCACGGCCAAGTTCTTCGCCGCCTCGCTGGGCGCCGGCGACGCGGCGTTCTTCCTGCTCTTCGGGGCGATCTTCGTCGGCCTGGCGATCGGCATCGGGGCCGGGCCGATGATCGTGCGGGACATGTCCCGGCGGCGCTGGTTCGGCATGAGCATCGTGCTGGCCAGCGCCTCGGTGCTGGTGCTCGCCTTCGCGATCCACCTGTCCATGGCGATCTTCGGCGCGATCCTGGTCGGCGCGGGCGCCGGCATGGCCTTCCTGGCCGGCACCACCCTGCTCGGCGGCGAGGTCGCCGACGAGGTACGCGGCCGGGTCTTCGCGGTGGTGCAGATCGGCACCCGGCTGGTGCTGATCCTGGCCATCGCGCTGAGCAGCATCCTGGTCGGGGTCGGCGGCTCGCGCCAGCTGACCATCGCCGACCTGGGCATCTCGGTCTCCTCGACCCGGCTGCTGCTGCTCGCCGCGGGCGTCGCCGGCATCTTCGCCGGGATCAGCGCGTTCGGCCAGATGGACGACAAGAAGGGCGTGCCGGTCCTGGCGGACCTGTGGGGCTCGATCCGGGGCCGTCCGCTGATGCCGGCCGAACCCTTCGTCTCCAGCGGCCTCTTCGTGGTCTTCGAGGGTGGCGAGGGCGCCGGCAAGTCCACCCAGCTCGCCGCGCTCGCCGACCGGCTGCGCGGCCAGGGGCGGGACGTCGTGGTCACCCGCGAGCCGGGGGCCACCGCCGTCGGCGAGCGGATCCGCGCGCTGGTGCTGGAGACCGAGGGCGCCGAGGCCCCGTCGCCGCGCGCCGAGGCGCTGCTGTACGCCGCCGACCGGGCGCACCACGTCGCCACCGTGGTCCGGCCGGCGCTGGTCCGGGGCGCGGTGGTGATCAGCGACCGGTACGTCGACTCGTCCCTGGCCTACCAGGGGGCCGGCCGTACGCTGCCGGCGGAGGAGGTCTCCTGGCTCTCCTCGTGGGCCACCGGCGGGCTCAAGCCCGACCTGGTGGTGCTCCTCGACGTCGACCCGCGCACCGGCCTGGGCCGGGTCGAGTCCCGCAGCCAGGGCGCCGACCGGCTGGAGGCCGAGTCGATCGCGTTCCACGAGCGGGTCCGGTACGCCTTCCTCGACCTGGCCGCCGCCGACCCCAAGCGTTACCTGGTGCTCGACGCCGCCCGGCCGGCCGAGGAGATCGCCGCGGCGGTCGCCCGCCGGGTGGAGGAGCTCCTGGTCGACCCGGCCGGCATCGTGCACCCGCGTCCGGCGCACGGTCCGGACACCACGGTCCAGCCCGAGTTATCCGAGGCGGAACTGGTGGCCATGGAGCGCCCCAACTGATGCCCGACGTCTTCGCCGACCTGGTCGGGCAGGACGAGGCGGTGGCGACGCTGCGCCGCGCCGCCGCCTCGGCCGCCGCCCTGCTGCGTGCCGTCGCCGCGCCGGTGACCCGCGTCGCCGGGCCGGTGGCCGGTGCCGGGTCCGGCGACTCCTACGACGAACTCGACGCCCTTGCCGAGGAGTTCGACGTCGAGCCGGCGACCGGTTCGGCCGGGACGACCGCCGGTCCGGGATCGGTGGAGGCGGACGAACCGGTGGGTGGCCCCGGGGCGGGAATGACGCACGCCTGGATCTTCACGGGGCCGCCCGGCTCCGGCCGGTCCGTGGCCGCGCGGGCCTTCGCCGCGGCGTTGCAGTGCGAGCACGGCACCGGCTGCGGCACGTGCCCCGGCTGCCACACCACGATGGCCGGCACCCACGCCGACGTCCGGCTGGTGGTACCCGAGGGGCTCTCCATCGGCGTCGGCGAGATGCGCGCGCTGGTGCTCCGGGCGGCCAGCACCCCGTCCGGCGGGCGCTGGCAGGTCGTCATCATCTCCGACGCCGACCGGCTCACCGAGGCGGCCGGCAACGCGCTGCTCAAGGCGATCGAGGAGCCGCCACCGCGTACGGTCTTCCTGCTCTGCGCCCCGTCCACGCACCCGGACGACGTCTCGGTGACCATCCGGTCGCGGTGCCGGCTCGTGCCGCTGCGGCAGCCGCCGGCCGGCGCCGTCGCCGAGGTGCTCGTACGCCGGGACGGGATCGCGCCCGACGTGGCCGAGTGGGCCGCCGCGGCGGCCCAGGGGCACGTGGGCCGGGCCCGGCGGCTGGCCTGCGACCCGGAGGCCCGGCAGCGCCGCGACGCGGTGCTCGCCGTGCCGCGCCGGCTGACCGGGGTGGGTGCGGCGTTCGACGCGGCCTCCGCGCTGATCGAGGCGGCCGAGGCGGAGGCGGCGGCGTCGGTCGCCGAGATCGACGAGGCGGAACGGGCCGCGTTGCAGACCGCGCTCGGCGCGGGCGGCACCGGCCGGGGCGCGGCCGGTGCGATGCGGGGCGCCGCCGGCCAGCTCAAGGACCTGGAGAAGCGGCAGAAGTCGCGGGCCACCCGGGCCCAGCGGGACGCCCTCGACCGGGCGCTGGTCGACCTCGCCGGCTTCTACCGGGACGCGCTGGCCAGCGCGCTGCGGGCGCCGGTGGCCCCGGTGCACACCGACACCGTCGCGATGGCCGAGGCCGGCGCGCGGAAGTGGGACGCCGAGGGGGCGCTGCGCCGGCTGGAGGCCGTGCTGGAGTGCCGGGCGGCGATCGAGGCGAACGTCAAGCCGCGGATCGCGGTGGAGGCGATGATGCTCGCCCTCTGGAAGGGGTAGGCCCCCGTTTCCGGCGTTGTCCACAGGGCATCGACAGGCTCGATTGACGTGCGGTACGGTCCGGGGTGCCGCGGTGACGGTGGCGGCACGCTCAGTGATGGTCAGCCGGGAGGAGTCCGCCCATGCCGCGGGGGGAGATCGACGAGGCCTGGATCGAGGAGGCGGTGCGGCGCTACCGGCGCATCGAGACCCTGCAGGCCGAGTTCGACCAGGCGGTCGACACGGTCGAGGTCACGGTCCGCTCGCCCGACGGGCTCGTCGAGGTGGTGGTGACCGCCGGTGGGCGGATCACCGACGTCCGCTTCCTCGCCGCGCTGCACCAGCGCAACCCCCGGGACGTCGCCGGCTCGGTGCGGGCCGCGGTCACCGCCGCCGCCGACGCGGCCCAGTGGGCCCGGGAGAAGCTGCACAACGAGACCTTCGCGGCGTACCGGCCGCTGGCGGGAGCCTGACATGGAGACGCTGCGCGCCCTGGCCGCCCGCCTCGACGAGGCCAGCGCCACCCTCGCCACCCTTTCCCGCACGGTGACCGCCACCGACCCGCCGCACCCCGCCTTCGGCGCGCACGCCGAGGGCCGCCCCGGTGAGATCGGCCGCGCCCTGCACCGGCAGTGGACCGCCGCCACCGGCGACCGGGCCCGGGAGGCCCACGCCGCCGCGACCCGGCTGGCCGCCGCCGCGTCCGCCCTGCGCGACGCCGCCGACCGGTATTCGAGCACCGACGACGCCGTCCGTCGCCGGTTCGTCCGGGAGGCGTGATGGACGCCCTGGACCGCCTCGCCGAGCCGGGCCTCGACCTGCTCGCCCGGGTCGACACGCTGCTCGCCGCCGGCGCGCCCGAGGGGCACCGGCTCTGGCCGCTGCTGCGCCGCATGCAGGTGCTCCCCGGCGCGGCGGTGCGCGAGTTCCTCGACCTGCATCCGGCGCCGCTGGCCGACGCCGGCCACGCCGTGCGCCGGCTGACCCGGGGGTACGACGACGCCTGCACCCTGCTCGCCGATCCGGTCGCCTGGTCCGGGCCGGCCGCCTCGGCGTACGACGAGGCCCGCACCACCCTGCTCCGCCACCTCGACGAGGGGCCGGAGAGCCTGGTGGGGCGCCTGGAGTCGACCGCCGGATACGCCGACGCGCTGGCCGACTGGGTGGAGGGGAGCCGGCTCGCCCTGGCCCGGGCGCTGGCCGACGTGCTGCGCTCGGCCGAGGCGGTCACCGTGTGCGCGGCGACCGCGGCGGGCCGCGACGATCGTGCCGGGGCGCTCGCGGCGGCGGAGATCGCCACCCGGGTGCTGGCCGTGCTCGGCGTGGCCTACGACGGCGCGGAGACGCTGCTGCGCCAGTGGGCGCCGAGCTTGGCGGAGACGACGTGGCGGGATCGGCCGGCCGGCGTCAGGGCGGCCAACTCGACCATGCGGATCGGCTAGCAGGGCTTCCGTGCGCCGCCGGCCACGCAGACACGCCACGGCGTCGCCGGCAACTGTCAGCCGGCGACGCCGTGGTCATCCCCTGCACCCCCCGCAGGTCTGCCTCCACTCAACGCGGTGTGCCGTCGTTTGTCGTCCGGCTGGGCGATGTTTCAGCCGTCCGGGCGAGGATCTTCGGCACGAGGGGGTGGGGGTGGTTCGGTCGAGTCGACAGTCATGGATCGCTGCGCCGGGTGACCGGGCGGCGACCGGGGGGCCGGGCCGGAACCGCGCCGGGGTCGTAGGGTGAAGGGCATGGGCATGCTCTGCGCGGTCAGTTTCAACCGGTACGGGCGCCTCTACTACCTCGACCCGGGCGAGTTGCGCCCACAGGTGGGCGACAAGGTGCTGGTGCCCACCGACGAGGGACCAGAGGTGGCCGAGTGCGTCTGGGCCGCGCAGTGGGTGGACGAGGACACCGCCGGGTTCCCTCGGCTGGCCGGGCTGGCCCAGGAGGAGGATCTGCGCCGCGACGAGCTGCTACGCCGGCGCAAGGCCGACGCCAAGGTCGCCGCCAAGCGGCTGATCCGCGAGCACGGGCTGCCGATGAAGGTGGTGGCCGTCGACCACGTCTTCGCCACACCGGAGAACGGCAGCGACCGCACCACGATCTACTTCACCGCGCCGCACCGGGTCGACTTCCGCTCGCTCGTCCGCGACCTGGGGGCCACCCTGCACTGTCGGGTGGAGCTGCGGCAGCTCTCGGCCCGCGACTCGGCGCGGGTGCAGGGCGGGATCGGCTCCTGCGGCCGGGACCTGTGCTGCGCCACCTTCCTGAACGACTTCGAGCCGGTGACCATCCGGATGGCCAAGGACCAGGACCTGCCGCTCAACCCGCTGCGCATCTCCGGCGCGTGCGGCCGACTGATGTGCTGCCTCAAGTACGAGCACCCGCTCTACCAGCGGTTCCAGGAGTCCGCCCCGGCGATCGGCAGCCGGGTGTCCACGCCGGAGGGCGAGGGCAAGGTCGTGGGCCACAGCGTCCCCCGCGACTCGGTCACGGTACGCCTGGACGCCGACGGCACCCGCTGCTCGTGCAGCCGGGCCTCCGTCTGCGCCCCCCGCCAGGCCCACGACCAGCACTACAACTCCTGACCGGCCCGCCCCCTGGCTGCCGGGCGCCCCGGCAGCCGCTGCGGTGACGCAATCTCCTTGATCCCCATCGCTGGGCGGTCAGCGGAGGACGATGGGGGTTCGGCCAGGCGGGGGGCCAGCGGCTGCCGGGGGACCAGCCAGGAGGCGGTGGGCGACTGGTCGGGGTTGAGCTGCCAGGCGTGGGAGACCCGGTCCAGCGCGATCGGATAGATCGTCAGCGTGCCGTCCGGGTCGATGCGGATCCGGAGGAACGCCTTCGAGTCCTCGATGCCCTGCCCGGCGAAAAGCTCGTTGACGTTCACCCCGAACGCCCCGGCCACCAGCAGATAGAGCGCCACGAGCTGGCTGGCGACCAGGCCGATCACCGGCCCGTACAGCACCGCTGCGGCGGCCAACGGCAGCGGCCACGGCCAGTCGTAGAAGGGCAGCTTCAGCCAGAGCCAGGCGCCCGCGGCGGCGAGCGCGACGTGGGCCAGCCCGTGCGAGACACCGAGGATCCAATGCCGGACATGCCGTTTCCCCTCGGCGGTGGGGGGTTTCGCGAAGAACGCCGCGCTCAGCATGGTCACCAGGAACATGATCACCAGCGGCACGCTCAACAGCCGCTGCTCGGTGGCGCCCACCCGGTTCGCCGTCACCGCGGCCATGGCCAGCATCAGCAACGTGTGCAGGGTGCCCAGCAGGGTGGCGAACCCCGGATTGCGGAACGGCAGGCGGGCGAAGATCCCCCAGCCGTAGCGCCGCGAGCGGGCCTTCTCCGGGAAACGGGCCGCCAGGTCGTACTCGCGGGTGCGGCTGGCGCGGCGGGACAGCGTGTCGCGCGGTGGCACCTCCAGCCGCTCGGGCAGCGTGTGCGTGGGGTAGAGGTAGGCGCCGCCGCCCCCGCAGGTGATGAGCTGCCGCTCCGGGCCGGTGTAGCGGGCGTAGTGGTGCAGGTCGCCGGAGACCAGCAGCCGCACCTGCGCCCCGGTCGGGGCGATTATCGTACGGATGAAGTAGTCGATCGAGTCGTACGCGGTGGGATGGTCGGCGGCCTTGACCCAGGTCGGCGCCGGCACCGCCAGGATCACCTTCGACCGCGGGGTGAGCTTACGGGCCACCTCGTCGAAGTAGGCGAGCTGCGGGTCGTCCAGGTAGGACCCGGACTGGTCGTCGAGGCCGAGCAGCCACCAGCCGGCCGGCAGCTCCGTCGCGAAGTACGACCGGGACTGGCCGGTGCCCCAGCCGGCGAAGTTCCGGTCCCGGGACCGGACGAACAGCCGCAGGAAGGCGGTCAGGCCGTCGTACCAGTCGTGGTTGCCGGGGACCGCGAAGATCGTCGGCCGTTCGGGCGGCGCCACCGGCAGCGCGGCCTGGTAAGGCCCCTTGCACCGGTCCTCGTACGCCTCGTAGGCCGCCGACGGGTAGACCTGGTCGCCCCCCATCACCAGGGTCTGCGCCCGGGGCAGCCGGTGCCCGTCGACCGTCAGCTCCGGCTGGGCGAGCAGGTACGCCACCGAGTACGTCGCGTCGAAGCCGTCGCCCAGGTCGGCCACGTAGTCCAGCCACAGCCCGCCGTCCGGCCCGACCTGCCGGAACGTCCCGTCGCCGAACGCGTTCTGCAACTCCCGCTTGTCCAGGTACGCGCCGAACAGCATCGCCAGCAGGGTACGCAGCCCGGTGCTGATCAACAGCAGTGGCGCGAGCCAGGGGACCGGTTTGCGCGGGGTGAAGCCCAGTTCCAACGGGTCCAGGCTGCGCGGCCGGCGGTTGGCCCGCTCGCCGGGGTGCGCCTCGGGGATCGGCTGCTGCGGCGGTGCGTGATCGTCGCTCACCCGCCGCAGGGTAGTCGTGCCCGAACGCCGACGCTCTCCCGCGAACGTACCGAATCCGCCTCGATGTCCGGATCCCGGAGCCTGCCGGGGGATCCCCTTCGGTTCGCGGCGAGATGTGCCGTACACTTGGCGATCGTTGCCGCCTTAGCTCAGTCGGCTAGAGCGACGCACTCGTAATGCGTAGGTCGACGGTTCGATTCCGTCAGGCGGCTCGGTGCAGAAGCCCAGGTCAACGGCCTGGGCTTCGCCGTTTCCCAAGGTCGACAACGCCGCCACTCGCAGGCTGAGTCCTTAGATAGTCCTTGTCCCGCGCCGCGACCGCCTCATCAAGGCGGCCCGCAAGCGGGCTGCGCCGGCCCGGCCCCGGCCTGCTGGCGACCTCCGGCCGGCATCGGCCGGGCCGGCCGGCCACGCTGCGGATGATAAGTCTCGAAGATCTCGGGGCTCCGCCCCGAACCCCGGCCCTCCTCAGAGATCGACCGGGGGCGCTGGCTTCCTGGCAGTACCGCTAAGTCAGCCGGGACCCTTCCGGGCAGTCCCGATCGCCGGTGAGCTGGATGAAGACGGAAGGCCCTCTGTCCATCGCCATCCATGCGATGTCCTGGCCCGCGTCGAGGCTGTCCAGCGCGTTGCCCCAGGCCTGCAACTTCGAGGCGCTCAGGATCAGGCTGGTGCGGCCACTCACAAAGGGAGTCTCAACGACGATCTCTCCAGCAAGTCCGGCCGACCATGTCGGTTCCGGGCCAAGGACCTTGATGCGGACGCTGTTCCCCTCGTCGTCGGCGAGAACGACAAGATCCATCGGAGCGACGTCGGCCACTGCTCTCCCTCGGACGGGTACCTGGCAATCCTCGCCCGCCCACGCCGCCTGCGCCACTGTATGGCAGTAGTCGCCGGCCCTTTGCCCGGAACCGGCCAGTCCGGCTCAGGCTGATCCCGCTCCCGCTCCCGCTTGGTACGCTTCGCGCTCCGGCGAGGAGGCGGGTAGATGCCCCTGAACGGGCTGTTCGACAACTTCGTCACGGCCGTCGGGGACCAGCTCGCCGGGTACGGCTTCGAGCGCGGAGAGGACGGGCCCGTCTTCCGCCTGTTCTCACCCGAGGGCGACGCGCTCATCATCGAGGTGCAGATCTCAGATCATTCCAGCCGGTCGGAGAAGGTCTTCTACATCAACGTCGCCCTGGTGCTCGCGCCGAAGTGGGCATGGGACCGGCAGCGAACCGGACGGCCGGATTCGGAGCTACCCCGGCACCACAACGGCATGTGGCGGAGGCGGCTGGGTTCTTCCGGCCTGTGGGGCGACGACCAGTGGCGCATCGCCGACGACGGCACCGCAGCCGAGGTGTCCGACCGGGTGCGACGGCACCTGGAAGCGATCGTGCCGCAGCTCCTGCCCCTGCTCGATCGCGCCGTCGTGCTCGACGGGACTCCGGACATCCTCGGCCCGGGAGGCTGGCTGCTGCGTGCTTGGCTGCTCGCGGAACAGGGCCCGACCAGGGAGCTGAAACACCTGCTGTTCGCGGAGAGACCGGCGCACACCCACAACTCAGTCCCGGTCAGAACCGTGTGGAACTATGCGAACAGCAGGGCGGCGGCTGAGGTGTCTCGGCGCAGGTACGATGGCGACGGCCCATCGCGCAACTAGCGGATCGGAACACGGCCATGATGACCGGGACCCCTGGCACCGCCCTGGCGCCGATCCTCGTTCTGCTCGTGGTGCTCGCCCTCGACGCGTGGGTCTACTCGGACGCCAGGAAGCGGCTGCGGCGCGGTGATCCGGTCTCGGTCTCCGTCGGGTCGGTCCGGGTCGAGACGCCGGAGGCGTGGTTCCTGGGCTGTCTGATCTTGTGGGTGGTGTTCTTCCCGCTCTACCTGGTCGCCTCGGGGCGGAACCCCTTCGCCCACGGCAGCCGTTGACCGACCACGAAAAGACCCCGTGACCAGGCGGGCTGCCAGGGTCACGGGGTCTTTTCGTGGCGCGGCCGGGCCGCCTCGGGTCAGCTGAAGGCCAGGCCCGTGACGTGCGGCAGCCAGTAGCCGAGGTACGCCCCGGCGGTCACCTGGTAGGAGAGCTTCCCGTTGACCCAGGCGGTGGAGCCCAGCGGCGCCATCGACGTCTTGGAGAAGGTCAGCGTCTTCGTGCCGGTGATCTTTCCGGTGCTGTCGTACGCGTAGCCCGTGTAGGTGCCCGGCTGGAAGCCCAGCACCCGGGTCGGGTTGTAGGTGTGCTCGACCGCCTTGCCGAGCAGTTCCCGGGCCCCGCCCGTCTCCAGCACGAGATAGCCGGCGAGCGCCCCGTTGGTGATGCGGTAGTAGTAGTTCCGCCCGTAGACGCGGATTCGCTGGTCGGCGTGCGCGATCGACGTCGACGACAGGGTGAGTGACTTCGACCCGGTGATGTTGCCCGAGCTGTCGAAGGTGTAGCCGGTGTGGGTGCCGGCGAAGAACTGCACCGTTCCGTCCACGTCCGGGGCGGGGTAGTCGGAGCGCAGCAGATACGCGTCCGTGGCGAACTCCGGCGCCCAGGTCATCTCGTACAGCTTGAGCGACTGTTCGGTGTGGATGCCGTGGTACTTGAGGTGCGGCGTCGGGCAGCCGATGGAGTAGTTGCTGGCCCAGCGCAGGTTGCGGATCGGGTCGGGCAGGTAGCGACGGACGGTGGTGGCGGCGCCGTCGAGGACGTCGGCGGCCCGCTGGTCACTGGTGCCGGCCCAGTAGTCGTACAACCCGTACAGGGCGAAGATGTGGCCGTTCATCACCCGCTCGCCCCGAACGCTGGCCGATTCGGGGTACTCCTCCAGCCACAGGTGGCCGGCGGTGTCGACCCACACCGCCCAGGGCAGGGCCGGGTCCGGGGGCAGGGTGAACGCGGCGAAGGTGTTGTCGGCGGCCTCCCGCCACTTCGCGTCCCCGGTGACCTGCCAGAGGCGCGTGAACAGGGACAGCAACACGCCTTCGGCCATGCCGCTGTACCAGGGGGCCTGGAGGAGGGGCCGGCCCGCGCAGCGGTTGAGGTCGAAGTCGTACGGGTAGAACCACGCCCCCCGGGACTCCACCCTGCGGTCGATGTTGCGCTGCGCGTTGGCGATCGCCCGGTCCAGGTAGACCTGCTGGCCCGTGTTCAGGTAGGCGGTCACGTTCGACAGCCCCCACTGGCCCTGCGCGACCGGGTGGTCCCAGGTCTTCCCGTTGAAGGAGAACATGCGTACGCCCTGGGCGTCGTGGAGCCCCTTGTCGACCAGCGGCGCCGGGTCGTCGCGGTAGGGCAGGGCCGCGTCGTCCAGTTTGTGGAAGGTGTAGCCGTCGCGCTGGTAGGCGGGCAGCCCGGCGGCGGTGGCCCGGGCCGTCGCCTGCTGCTTCTTCGCCTTGGCCACGTCCCGGCTGGGGCTGCGCGGGGTGCTGCCGTCGGGCGGCAGGTCACCGCTGGTGACGGAGACGTTGGACGACCGGTCCGGGCCCGACGGCTGGGCGTGGGCGGGCGCGGCGGTGAGGGTGAGGGTGGCGGCGGCGACGGCCGCGGTCAGGCCGCGACCCACCGTGGTCAGGTTCATCGAGATCCCCCGTTCGATTCCGAACGTGGATCCTAGCGGCATTCACCTATCCGTCGACGCCCCCGTCGGCGCGCCGGCCCGGCTCAGGAGTAGATGCTCTGCACGTAGTCCGGGCCGTAGTGGCGTTCGAGGTCCGCGAGGCTCTCCACCGGGGCCTCCACCTCCTTGACCAACCGGGCCCGGGTCGGCAGGACCTCCGGACGCCAGGTCTCCGGCTGCCACAGCTCCGACCGGAGGAACGCCTTCGCGCAGTGGTAGAAGATCTGCTCGATGGACACCTCGACGGCCAGCACCGGCCGGTGCCCCCGGACCATCATGTCGTCGAAGTACGGGGCGTCGCGGACCAGCCGGGCCCGACCGTTGATGCGCAGCGTGTCGGTGCGGCCGGGAATCAGATAGATCAGCCCGACGTGCGGGTTGGCCAGGATGTTGCGGTAGCCGTCGGCCCGCCGGTTGCCGGGCCGCTCCGGGATCGCGATGGTCGCCTCGTCCAGCACCTGCGTGAAGCCGGGCGGGTCGCCCTTCGGCGAGACGTCGCAGCTCCCGTCCGCGCCGGCCGTGGCGACCAGGCAGAACGGCGACGCGGCCAGCCACTCCCGATCGCGCGCGTGCAGCACCGTGCGCTCCTTGTCGAGCGACCGGCGGTTGGGCGTGCCGAGCAGCTCGCGCAGTTCCTCCGGTGAGGTGATCTCCGTCGTCACGACTTCCTCCCCCGTCCGTTGACGTTGCTGGGGATTCCGGCCCGCGACCGGCCGGCGTCCGCCATCGTCAGCCTAGGTGAGCGCGTCGAACGCGAGGTTTGCCCCCGGGAGCGGCGGGTACGGCCAAGCCGCAGCGCGCTCGGACGCGACCGATGGAGGCCGGATGGAGAGCCGACTGAAGGTGCTGGGTCACCCGCTGCACCCGATGCTGGTGATGTTCCCGGTGGCGCTCCTGATCACCGCGGTGATCTTCGATGTGGTCGACGCCGCCGGTGGGCCGAACTACCTGGCCGAGGCCGCGTACTGGAACATCGCGGTCGGCCTGATCGGCGGCCTGCTGGCCGCGGCGGCCGGCTCGGTCGACCTGTTCGCCCTCCCCGCCGGCACCCGCGCCAAACGGGTCGGGCTCACCCACGCCGCCGCGAACCTCGCGGTGATCCTGCTCTTCGCCGCGGTCTGGGTGGTTCGGCTGAACGCCGACTCCCGGGCCGCCGGGGGAGCCCTGATCGCCATCGAGGTGGTCGCCGTGGCGATTCTCGGAATCGGCGCCTGGCTCGGCGGCGAGCTGGTGGACCGGCTGGGCGTGGGCGTCGACCAGGAGGCCGACCTGAACGCCCCAAGCTCGCTGCGACCCTCCTCGGCGCCCCAGCGGATCGGAGACGTGCGATGACCGAACAGAGCGGCGGCCGGGGCTGGCGCGGCCGGTACCAGGGCTGGGACCCGATGGGCGAGCTGCAGTCCCTGCGGTCCGAGCTGAGCCGGCTGGTCGGTGGCCGGTCCGGCCCGCCGGAGGTCGAGGTGGGTGAGGTCGCCGACGGCTGGGAGGTGGTCGTTCGGCTGCCCGGCGTGGCGCCCGAGGAGGTGGCCGTCGAGCTGGACGACCGGGAACTGTGCGTACGGGCCCGCTCGGAGGCCGAGGTGAACGCCGACCAGGGCATCCCGGGCGGCCTGCAGACGCGGGGTTTCGAGTATCGGGTGGACCTGCCGTCCAGGGTGGACCCGGACCGGATCGACGCGGTCATGGACCACGGCCTGCTGCGGGTACGGCTGCCCCGGGCGTCCCGGCCCGCGCCGCGCACCATCACCGTCGGCCGCGCCGGCCCCCACGCCGCCACCGGGGGTACGCGGATCCTGGCCGACCCGGCCGCCGACCGGGAGCTGCACCACCCGGACACCACGCTCGACGAGATCGATCGGCCGTAGTGGTCGCGTGACCAGCCCGTCCGTGCTCGGCCCGGTCGGCGAGCGGGTGCCCGACGTCGAGCGGATCGCCGTGCTGCGGGCGAACGCGCTCGGCGACTTCATCTTCATCCTGCCCGCGCTGGCGGCGCTGCGGGCCGCGTACCCCGGGGCGGAGATCGTGCTGCTCGGCGCGCCGTGGCACGCGGCGCTCTGGCGCGACCGCCCCGGCCCGGTGGACCGGGTGCTGGTGGTGCCCGCCGCGCCCGGCATCCGCGACGCCGGCCCGGGTGAGCCGCCGGCGGAGCTGGCGGACTTCCTGGCGGCGGCCCGCGCGGAGCGTTTCGACCTGGCACTGCAGCTGCACGGCGGCGGGGCCAACTCCAACCCGCTGGTCGCCGGTCTGGGCGCGCGGGTCACCGCCGGTCTGCGGGCCGAGGACGCGCCGCCGCTGGACCGCTGGATCCGGTACGTCTACTACCAGCACGAGGTGATCCGCTACCTGGAGGTGGTGGCCCTGGTCGGGGCGGCGGCGACCACGATCCTGCCGGCCCTGGCCGTCACCGAGGCCGACCGGGCCGAGGCCCGCGAGGTGCTCGGCGAGCCGACCCGCCGCCGCGTGGCGCTGCACCCGGGGGCGACCGACACCCGGCGGCGGTGGCCGCCCGAGCGCTTCGGCGACGTCGCCCGCGCGCTGGTCGGCGACGGGTACGAGGTGCTGGTCACCGGCACCCCCGCCGAGCGGGAGACGGTCGACGCGGTGGTCGCGGCGGCCGGCGTCCCGCTCCGCCCGCAGGTCGGCACGCTCAGCCTCGGCGGGCTGGCCGCCGGCTACGCGGACTGCGCGCTGGTGATCTCCAACGACACCGGGCCGCTGCACCTGGCCGGCGCGGTCGGCGCCCCGACGGTGGGGGTCTACTGGATCGGCAACCTGATCAACGGGGCGACGCCGATGCGCGCCCGGCACCGCCCGATCGCCGCCTGGACCACGCACTGCCCGGTCTGCGGCGTCGACTGCACCCCCGGGATCTACCCGCACCGGCCGGGCGACGGCGACTGCCCGCACCGGGACTCGTTCGTCGCCGACGTTCCGGTGATCGAGGTCGTCGAGGCCGCCCGCGAGCTGCTGGCGGGCTGACCGGCGAGGACGACCTCCCACGCCTCCACCTCACGTTCGGTGACGGTGGTCGGCGACTCCAGGTGGTAGGCCCCGCTGGGCAGCACGCCCGCGCCGCCGTGGCGCTCCAGCACCGCGAGCTGCGCGGCCACGTCCTCGCCCTGGTGCCGCTCCTGCAACCGCCGCCAGAACTCGAAGCCGCCGGAGTCGACCAGCTTGGCCCGGTCGTAGAGCACGCACCCGCCGATCCAGGAGACCTTGTACGCCCGCCAGGCCCCCACCGGCAGCCGCAGCTTCGCGGTGACGTGCAGCAGGTTCGCCGCCGGGTGGATGGCCGCGCGCTGCCACTGTGGGGTGCCGGGGCGGATCCGCTCGGGTACGGGTCGGCCGTGCCACTCCTCGTAGTGGACGTGCGTCTCGGGGCGTACGTCGTCGAGGTAGGAGAGGCCGTGCACCGCGTTGCCGACGAACCCGCAGCCCAGCTCCCCGATCGCGGTGACCAGCCGGGACAGCGTGCCCGGTTCCAGCCAGACGTCGTCGTCGAGACAGAGCACGTACCGGGCCGTCGACCGGTCCAGCAGGTACGCCCGGTGCTCGGCCAGCCCGCGCCGGGGCAGCCGCCGGGTGAGCAGCACCGGATGGCCCTGGTGGCGCAGCGCCCGGACCATGGTGGCCGCCGCCGGGTGGGCGTACGCGGGCTCGCCGTCGGACTGGTCGCTGACCACCACCCCGAAGTCGGGTACGCCCTCCTGGGCGGCCAGCCCGGAGAGGGTGACCGCCAGCTCCGCCGGGCGGTTACGGGTGGGGATCAGCACGTCGAGCTGCCGGGGACGGCGGAACCGCTCCGGCGTGTCGAGATCGAGCGGCCGGTTCACGTCGGGCTGCCCGTCCCCTCGCCGACCGGCGGGGCGACCGAATGCGCCCGGATCCGGTCGATGATCGCCGAGGTGGAGCGGTCCGGCACGTACCCGAGGGTGCGGACCTGCCCGCCGAGCCGGCGCACCAGCGGTGCCTCGGGCACCATCTCCGGCGGGTAGTCGCCGCCCTTGACGTACACGTCGGGGCGCACCGCCTCGATCAGCTTCGCCGGCGAGTCCTCCTCGAAGACCACCACGTGGTCGACGCACTCCAGCGCGGCGAGCAGCGCGGTCCGGTCCTCGACCGGGTTGACCGGCCGGTCCGGCCCCTTGAGCCGGCGTACGCTGCCGTCGGAGTTGACCGCCACGATCAGCAGGTCGCCGAGCGCGCGGGCCTGGGTCAGGTAGCGGACGTGCCCCGGGTGCAGCACGTCGAAGCAGCCGTTCGTGAAGACGATCGACCGGCCCGCCCGGCGGTGCTCCGCGACGAGCGCGCTCAGCTCGTCCGTGCCGACCAGCGTCGAGTGGCCGGTCTCCTCCGCCCCGGCGCCCAGCGCGTCGAGCAGGTCCTCCCGCCGGCACACACAGGTGCCGGTGTCGGAGACGGTGATGGTGGCGGCGAGCTGGGCGAGCTGGGCGGCGGTCGGCAGGCTCGCCTCCGCCGCCAGCGCCAGGGTCATCGCGGCCAGGTACGCGTCCCCCGCGCCTACCGCGTGGCTGGCCGGGACCGGGGTGCTGTGGCTGCGGCGGCGCTCGCCGTCGGCCCCGCCGACCACCGCGCCCTCGGTGTCCAGGGTCACCGCCACCACGTCCGCGCCGGTGTGCGCGTGCAACTCGGCCAGGCGGGACTCGGCCAGCACCGCCCGGTCGACGCCCTCGCCGGCCACCGCGTTGACGGTGACGCCGGTGCCGGTGACGCTGAGCCCGTCCCCGGTCAGCGCGACCCGGTCCTCGCCGGGGGTCGGTTCACCGGTCGGCCCGGTGACCGGGCCGGGCCCGTCGGTGGTCGGGGTGCCGGCGGACGCGCCGGGCCCGTCGGCGGACGGCGCGCCGGAGGTCGGGTGCGGGGTGCCCGGAGCCCGCTCGCCGGCCCCGCCCGGCGCCGCCCC
Source organism: Micromonospora narathiwatensis (assembly GCF_900089605.1). Taxonomy (NCBI): domain Bacteria; kingdom Bacillati; phylum Actinomycetota; class Actinomycetes; order Micromonosporales; family Micromonosporaceae; genus Micromonospora; species Micromonospora narathiwatensis. The sequence goes on from NZ_LT594324.1 coordinate 5,805,863, forward strand.
GACGACCATCTCGGACGGGCCGTCGGTCGGTTCGGCCGGATCGAGGTGCAGGTCACCGGCGGTGGCGCCGCGCGCCGCCGTACGGTTCCCGCCGGCGAAGCCGGCCGCCGCGCGAGCCAGCAGCCGGGTCGCCTCGGCGAAGCTCGGGGTCACCACGGTGGGGTTGAGGCCGCGCCAGTCGGCCAGGTCGTGCGCGTCGAGCGCCACGGTGGCGTAGCGGTCCCGGTTGGCGACCAGCCAGGCGCGCAGCGCCCTCGGCAGCGCGCCCAGGCCGTAGTCGCAGACGACCAGGGTGAGTGGCTGCCCGGCGGATGCGGCCCGCAGCTCCTCGGTCGCGCAGTGCAGCGCGGTGAGCAGGCGGGCCACCCCGTCGTCGTCGAGGGCGTCGTCCGGCTCGCCGGAGTCCTCGCGGAGCAGGATCTGGTTGCCGGCGAGCATTCGTCGTTTCACCGGGGTCGGCCGGCCGTGCTGGTTGACCGTACGGTCCCAGACGCCGGCACGGTCGAGGCAGTCGTGCAGTTCGTCGCCGGCCGCGTCGGCACCGACCGGGGCCACCAGCACGGCGCGCCCGCCGAGGGCGGAGACGTTGACGGCGGTGTTCGCCGCGCCGCCGGCCGCGGAGATGCGCCGGCGCAGGGTGAGGACCGGTGCGGGGGCCTCACGGCAGAGCCGCTCGGACTCCGCGAACCGCCACTCGTCCAGCATGGCGTCGCCGACGACCAGCACGGGACGCCCCTGCCAGCTCTCCACGACGGTGGCGAGCCGGCGTTCTTCCGCTGCTCCTGCCATGTTTTCCCGGGTCCCCCGCGTCGGTCCGGCCAAACCTGCCCGCGTCGGGACGGGATTCGGCGGGCATGTTCTGCGGGAGGTGGGAAAGCGGGCGCAATGACTGCCCAGGCCCACGGTCGTCCCGTGCTGAACGCCCGTCAGATCCGCCTGCTGATGTTCGGTCTGATGACCGGGATGCTGCTGGCGGCGCTGGACCAGACCATCGTCGGTACGGCGCTGCCCACGATCGTCGGTCAGCTGGGCGGGATCAACCACTACTCGTGGGTGGTCACCGCGTACCTGCTCGCCTCCACCGCCTCGACCCCGCTGTACGGCAAGATGGCCGACCTGCGCGGGCGTCGCCCGGTGTTCCTCTTCTCGATCGGCACGTTCCTGGTCGGCTCGCTGCTGGCCGGCCTGTCGCAGAACATGACCCAGCTGATCCTCACCCGGGGCGTGCAGGGGTTGGGCGCCGGTGGCCTGATGACGCTGGCCTTCACCATCATCTCGGACGTGGTCAGCCCCCGGGAGCGTGGCCGCTACCAGGGGCTCTTCGGCGCGGTGTTCGGCCTGTCCTCGGTGGCCGGCCCGCTGGTCGGCGGCTACTTCGCGCAGACCAACTGGCGCTGGATCTTCTACATCAACGTGCCGCTGGCGATTCTGGCCATCGTGGTGTGCTACCACGTCATGCGGTTGATCCCGTTCCAGCGGCGGCAGCACGCCATCGACTGGCTCGGGGCGTTGCTGCTCGTCGCCGGGGTGAGCAGCCTGCTCCTGGCGTTGAGCTGGGGCGGCACCCAGTACGCCTGGGGCTCCGGCGTGATCATCGGGCTGTTCGTGGCCGGGGCGGTGCTGGGCGTGCTCTTCGTCCTTCAGGAGGCCCGGGTGAGCGAGCCGATCCTGCCGCTGCGGCTGTTCCGCAGCGGCACGTTCGCGTTGGCCAACTCGGCGGGCTTCGTGCTCGGTCTGGTGATGTTCGGGTCGATCATCTTCATCCCGCTCTACCTTCAGATCGTCAAGGGCGCCTCGCCGACCCGTAGCGGTCTGCTGATGCTGCCGATGATGGCCGGCATCATCGTCACCTCGGTGCTGACCGGCCGGGCGATGAGCCGGATCGGGCGTTACAAGTGGTTCCCGGTGGCCGGCTCGGCGGTGCTGGTCGCCGGCATGCTGCTCTTCCGGCAGCTCCAGGTGGCCACCTCGGTCTGGGCGGCGTTCGGCTACATGGTGGTGATCGGCGTCGGGCTGGGCCTGTGCATGCAGTCGCTGATCCTCGCGGTGCAGAACGCGGTGGACCCGCGGGACCTGGGGGCCGGTACGTCGTCGGCGACCTTCTTCCGCTCGCTGGGCGGCTCGTTCGGCGTGGCGATCCTCGGCGCGGTGCTGTCGTCGCAGCTCACCGGGCAGCTCTCCAGCCGGCTGCCGGCCGCGATCGCGCAGCTTCCGCCGGCGGAGCAGGCGGCGGTGGCGGCCCGTGGCGGCACCAAGATCTCGATCAACGAACCGGCGACCATTCTCGCCCTGCCCGCCCCGGTCCGGTCCGCGATCCAGGCCGCGTTCGTCGAGTCGTTGCACCTGGTCTTCCTGACCACCGGGCTGATCGCCATCATCGCGGTGCTGGTCACCCTGGCCCTGCCGAACCACCAGCTGCGGGGCACCGGTCCGCAGGGCGCGACCGGCGGCGCGGACCCGCTCGGCGGGAAGGCCGCCGCGGCCGGCGGCAAGCCGCTGACCAAGGAGTCGAAGGATGAGGCCGCCGCCGACATGGAGTCGAAGTCGCAGACGATGCTCTGACCTGCCGGTCGCGCGGAGGCGCGGGGGGCTATTTGAGGATCAGGCGGTTGGTCTGCTCGAAGACGTCCAGGTCGGCGAGGGTCTCGGTGACGCTGATCGAGAGCGGGGTGGGCAGTTTCTCCCGGGGGAAGAAGCCGGCGTCGATGGTCTCGTCGGTCATCCGGAGCAGGTCCCCGTCCCACTCGTCGACCCGGAACGCGGTGGTGAAGATCTGGTACGTGTGGCCGTACATGTTGGTGTGGGTGCGGTCGGGGCCGGTGTAGAGGGCGAACGCGCTGACCCGCAGGGCGCGCAGGCCGGTCTCCTCGCGTACCTCCCGGACGGCGCAGTCGGCGATCGACTCGCCCAGCTCCATGGCGCCGGCCGGCATCGCCCACTGGCCGTTGTCCGAGCGCTGGATCAGCAGCACCCGGGCGGCGTTGTCCCGGACCACCGCTCGGGCCCCGACGAACATCAGGGTGCGGTCACCGGCCAGGGCGCGTAGCTGTCCCACGTATGAGTCCGCCCACGAGATGCTCACCCGGACAATCTACGCACCTTCCCCGGCCGGGTCGGCCGTTCCGGGGTTCCCCGAATGTGACGGACGCCACTAACTTGTTACCCATGCGTAGCACGATGATGGACATCCCGCTCCAGGTCGCCCGGATCCTCGAACACGGCTCGACGGTGCACGGCACGGCGGAGGTGGTCACCTGGACCGGCGTCGAGCCGCGCCGGATGACGTACGCCGAGGTCGGGCGGACCGCCGCCCGGCTGGCCCACGCGCTTCGCGACGAGTGCGGGGTGACCGGTGACGAGCGGGTCGCCACGTTCATGTGGAACAACAACGAGCACCTGGTGGCGTACTTCGCGGTGCCGAGCATGGGCGCGGTGCTGCACACCCTCAACATCCGGCTCTTCCCGGACCAGGTCGCCTACATCGCCAACCACGCCGAGGACCGGGTGGTGCTGGTCGACACCACGCTGATCCCGCTGCTCGCCCGGGTGATCGGGCAGATGGGCACGGTGCGGCACGTGGTGGTGGTCGGCGGCGGCGACCCGGCCCCGCTGGTGGCGGCGGCCGGCGACCGGATCGCCGTACACCACTGGGACGCGCTGCTGGCCGACCGCCCGGAGGTGTACGACTGGCCGGAGGTGGACGAGCGCGATGCCGCCGCCCTCTGCTACACCTCCGGAACCACCGGCAACCCCAAGGGGGTCGCCTACTCGCACCGCTCCATCTACCTGCACTCGCTCCAGGTCTGCCTGCCGGAGAGCTTCGGGCTCGGCCCGCGGGACCGTGAGCTGGCCATCGTGCCGATGTTCCACGCGATGTCCTGGGGCCTGCCGTACGCGGCGTTCCTCTCCGGCGCGTCGCTGATCATGCCGGACCGGTTCCTGCAGGCCGAGCCGATCGCCGCGATGATCGCCGCCGAGCGGCCCACGCTGGCCGGCGCGGTGCCGACCATCTGGACCGACCTGCTGGCCTACCTGGACAGCCACGACGTCGACACCTCCTCGCTCAAGGAGGTGATCGTCGGCGGTTCGGCCTGCCCGCCGGCGCTGATGCACGCCTTCCACGACCGGCACGGCATCGAGGTGATCCACGCCTGGGGCATGACCGAGATGTCGCCGCTGGGCTCCGTCTCCCGGGCGCCGGCCGGCGTGGCCGGCGAGACGGCCTGGCGCTACCGCTACACCCAGGGCCGCGTCCCGGCCGGGGTCGAGGCACGCGTCGTCGGCCCGCTGGGCGAGCCGCTGCCCGCCGACGGGACCTCCGTCGGCGAGCTGGAGGTCCGCGGGCCGTGGGTGACCGCCCGGTACGTCGGGGACGGGACCCCGGACGAGGAGAAGTTCCGGGACGGCTGGCTGCGTACCGGCGACGTGGGGACGCTTTCGCCGGACGGCTACCTCACGCTGACCGACCGGGCCAAGGACGTGATCAAGTCGGGCGGGGAGTGGATCTCATCGGTCGAGCTGGAGAACGCCCTGATGGCGCATCCGGCGGTGCTGGAGGCGTGCGTGGTGGGCGTACCGGACGAGCGCTGGGACGAGCGTCCGCTGGCGACCGTGGTGGTGCGGGCGGGCGCCTCGGTCAGCGCCGAGGAGCTGCGGGACTTCCTGGCGACGTCGGTGGCCCGCTGGCAGTTGCCCGAGCGTTGGGCGTTCATCGACGCGGTGCCGAAGACCAGCGTCGGAAAGTTCGACAAAAAGGTGGTGCGCTCCCGGTACGCGGAAGGCGGGTTGGAGGTACGCGAACTGACCGCGTCGTAACGTTTTCCGGCGTACCGTCGCCTGCACGGGTAGGGGGTGGTTCCCCGGAACGACTTCCCTCCCCAGAGGGCGGCCCCGGCGTTCGCACCGCGCCGGGGCCGCCCGTCCTTGCGGGGCGACCCGCACCGTCATTCTCGCGAAACTTGTTCGCCTCTGTCCTGGTGTCGGGAAAATCCGTTTTCTCCAGGTCAGGTCTCACTCGTGGTGATCAACACCTTGCCGACCGCCGAGTTCTCCACCGCCTGGTGCGCCGACCGGGCCGCCGACATCGGATGGTGGTGCAGCGGCAGCCCCGCCTCCGCGCCCACCCGGATCGCGCCCTGGGCCACCGCCGCCGCCACGTCGGTCACCGCCTGCGCCTTGGCCGCCTTCGGCGCCGTGTAGACCAGCACGAACTGCCAGCGGGCGTTCGGCACCATCAGCGGCCGGATCGGCAGGGTCACCTCGTTCCCGCCGTCGTCGGCGTACACGCAGACCGCGCCCCCGTTGCGCAGGATCTGCACGTCGGTGGCGGCGTTGCGGGCCGCGGAGACCTCGACGATCGTGTGCACCCCGTCGGGCGCGATCTTGCGGACCTCCTCGACCACGTCCTGCTCGCGATAGTTGATCACGTAGTTGGCCCCGGCCGCCGCCGCGAGCTGCGCCTTCTCCGGGCTGCTGACCGTGGTGATCACGCAGGCGTCGGCCCAGCGGGCGAGCTGGATCGCCGCGTTGCCCACCGCGCCCGCCCCGCCCTGCACCAGCACGACGTGGTCGCTCAGCGCGCCGGCGTGCAGCTTGTCCGGCATGAACTCGCCGGCGGTCAGGCAGCGGTGCGCGGTCATGAACGGGATGCCGAGGCAGGCGCCCAGGTCGAAGGAGGCCGAACCGAGGCGGACCGTGTGCCGGACCGGCACCACCGTGTACTCGGCGGCGGTGCCCCAGGGACGCTGCCAGGCAGCCTCCCAGAGCCACACCCGCGCGCCGATCAGGATCTGGTCGACACCCTCGCCGACCGCCTCGATCACCCCGGCGCCGTCCTGCCCGGGGATCTGCCAACCGGCCGGCAGCGGCCACTGGCGGCGGGCCTTCCAATCGGTCGGGTTCACCCCCGAGACAGCCATCCGCACCAGCACCTCGCCCGGGGCGGGCTCCGGCACCGGCCGGTCGACCAGCTCCAGCACCGACGGGTCGCCGGTGCGCTCGTACACGATCGCCTTCATCGCCGTCCCCTCACCGTCGCCACGTAACGGCTGCGCTACCCGGCCGTACCCCGGTCATGCCGGCCGACGCACAGGGGAAAACGTACAACGAGGTGATCGTCGGGAGGAGAGGTGTGAGCAGGGACATACCACCAGGGGTGGGCCGTCAGCCGAGTCGCGCCACCAGCTCCGGGGTGAGCGCCTCGATCGCCGGCAGCAGCGCCGCCGCCAGCGCCTCGGCGTCCGGATCCAGCGGGTACGACCCGTGCGGCACCGCCACCACCCGCATGCCGGCGGCGGCCGCGGAGCGGACCCCGTTCGACGAGTCCTCGACCGCCACGCACCGGCTCGGCTCCACGCCGAGCCGCGCGGCCACCGCCAGCCAGACATCCGGCGCGGGCTTGCCCCGGGCGGTCTCCTCCGTCGACAGGGTCGCGCCGAAGCAGTCGGCCAGGCCCGTCGCGTCCAGCGCCGCCGCGATCAGCTGGCTGGGGGAGGAACTGGCCAGCCCCAGCGGCCACCGCGCGGCCATCCGGCGCACCACCGCGTCGGCGTCGTCGATCAGCGGTACGTGCCGCGCGTACCGCCGGGTCATCTCGGCAACCACCTCGGTCGCGACCTGCCCGGCGTCGCGGTCGACGCCCAGCTCCCCGCTGAGATAGGCGGACCACTCGCCGGTGCTCATCCCCATCAGCCGGCGTTGGCTGTCCGGCTGCCAGGTTCCGCCGTGCGCGGCCACGTACGCCCGCCGGACCTCCTCCCAGACCGGCTCGGAGTCCACGATCACGCCGTCCAGGTCGAAGAGCACCGCGTCCACCACGTACCCATCCTGCCGGACGGCCCGCGCGGGCGCTGGCCGGCGGATCAGCGGGCCGGCGTCGCTGCGCCGCGTGCGGCGGTGCGCTGGGCGGGCAGGCCGATGGGGCTCTGCGGCGGGATGATCGTGCGGGCCCGGTCGGCGATCGGTTCGAGCAGCTCGCGCACCCGCGCCGTACGCTCCGCGCCCAGCACTCGCCACGGGCCGAGGGCGGCCCGGTCGGTGGCCTCCTCGACCGCCCGGAACGCCTCGGTGCCGTGCTCGGTCGGCGCCCGGTCGGCGGTCAGCCAGCCCTTCTCGACCAGGCGTTCCTCGGCGGCGGCCCACTCCTCGTCGGTCCAGCCGCGGGCCGACTGGTGGAACTCGCGGGACTGGTCGACCCGGCACCGCCAGGCCACCACCTCGACCGGATCCAGCCCGGTGGTGACCAGCGCCGCGACATGGCCGTCGCCCCGGTGCTCGCGCAGTGTGGTGGCGGCCTGCCAGAGCCGGGCCAGCGGATATTCCCCCCGGGGCAGCGCGGCGTTGGCCGCGCCGAGCACCCGGCCGGCCGTCTCCACCCGCCCGGCCGCCTCCTCCAGCAGCCCCGCCGCCTCGACCAGGTGCGCCTCGGGCAGCTCGTAGGTGAACTCGGCGAGCGCCTGCACGGCGCCGGTGAGCCGGGCCCGCAGCGCCTCCTCCGGGCTGGCCAGCCGCCACACCGAGGGCAGCGCCCGGGCCACCATCGCCGGCGCGAAGCTGTAGAACGCGGCCACCACCAGCGGAGCGGCGACCGGCCCGAGCGGGGCGGCCCGGCCGGCGAAGTAGCCCCGCCAGTAGCCACGCAGCCCGACGGCCTCGTACGCGGCCCGGGCCCGGGGGTGGAAATAGGTCACCGCGTGGACCGGCTCGAAATGCGTCCACATCAGCCGGGCCAGCCCGGGGTCGTCCAGCGCCGCCACGTGCACCTCCGCGTCGTTGGGCAGGTCCTCGCGGACGGGTGGACCGCCCGCGGTTGACCCGAACCTACTGCCGCAGGGTGACGGGAAGGAAGCCTGCTGTGACCTACTGCGCGGCAAGCACGTCAACGACGAAGCGCAGCGGCCCGCCCGGCCGGCCGTTCACCGACTCGTTGCCGTACGCCAGCTCGCCCGGGATGTCGAGCTGCACCCGGCTGCCCACCGGCACGCCGACCAGGCCCTGGTCCCAACCCGGGATGACCTGGCCCACGCCGATCCCGAAGGTGGCCGGCTGGCCCCGGTCCCAGGACGAGTCGAACTCCTTGCCGTCCTTGTAGAACACCCCGACGTAGTTGGTGGTGATCTGCTGGCCGGCCTTGACCGCCGGGCCCGTGCCCTTGATCAGGGTGGTGACGTTGAGCTTCTTCAGCTCGCCCGTGCCCGCGCCGACCTGCGGCTTGGTCTTCAGCGCCGGGTCGGCGTCCGCGGGCAGCTCGGCGGCGGGCGGGGCGGCCGGCTCGTCGTTGGGCGCGGGGGTGGCGGTGGCGTCGGCCGCGGAGCTGGCGTTGGGCTGCTTGTCATCACCCTGGTTCAGCCAGACGATGCCGCCGATCAACGCGGCGACGGCGAGGACACCGACAAAGGCACCCAGCATCGACTGCCGGCGGCGTTTCGCCTCGGCGGCCTTCTTCGCCGCCAGCTGCGCGGCCAGCCGCCGCTCCGCCTTCGTAGCCGGGCCCTGGCCCGCCGAACCGTTCTCCACGCGCTCGCTCACGTCGACTCCCCTGCTGGGTGGGTGGGTGCGGCCCGGCGGCCGCTGCCGAGGCCAGCGCACACGGTACCCGGCCGGACGCCGCCCGTGCTCCTACGCCCGGAGGAGTTCCGGACAGCCCGGCCCTCGTCGCGCGACAGCGGAAGTCGGTGACGAACGACGCCACCGGTGGCGGCGGAGTACGTTCACGACCATGGCGATCCTCACCGAAGAAGACCTGGCCCTGCTCTCCGAGCCGCAGCTCGCCCACGTGGCGACCATCGAGGCCGACGGCTCCCCGCACGTCACCCCGGTCTGGGTGGACACCGACGGCGAGCACATCCTGTTCAACACCGCCAAGGGCCGGCAGAAGCACATCAACATCGCCCGCAACCCGGCGATCGCGGTCTCCGTGGTCGACAAGGCGAACGACTTCCGCACGCTCTGGGTGAAGGGCACCGCAGAGCTGGTCACCGAGGGCGCCGACGAGCACATCGACCGGCTGGCGAAGAAGTACCTCGGGCAGGACACCTACCCGTTCCGCCAGCCCGGAGAGGAGCGCATCATCGTCCGCGTCACCCCCACCGAGAAGCTCGGCCGCGGCTGAGGGGTACCGCCTGGGGCTGTTGTCAACGTCAATGGCGTGTTCTCATACCGGAACGACGTCAGTGACCTCGTCGCGGCGATCTCGTCATCCCGCTCTGCGGCCATCCCCCGTGCGTGAGAGGTGCAACGATGCGCAGAAGACCCACGTTTCAACTGGCGGTCCTGACCGCCACCGCCGCGACGTTCCTGGCGGGCGGTGGCGGTGGAGCCTCCGCCGCGTTCGCCACGGCGTCGCCCGTGACCGCCTCCCCCGGTGTCGCGGCCTGTGAGCCGGGCGCCGGAGGGCACAGCGCGGCGCGGGTGAAGGAGGGCGCCGCCGCCCAGGAGCCGGAGCTGTACTCGACGAACGAGGCGAAAGCCTACGGCGTGATCAAGGATGCGCCCCGCCTGCCCGACGGCAGCGTCACCGTGCCCACGGTGTTCCACATGATCTCCGACCACCCGCTCAGCGCGGCGGAGACGAGCAGGTGGAACACCATGATCGCGGCGCAGATCACGGTGCTCAACGACTCGTTCGGGGGCCGTACGGCGGCGGACGCCTCCGACACGCCGTTCCGGTTCTCGCTCGTCGACACGACGTGGACGGTGAACAGCAGCTGGTACATGGTCGAGCCGGGCAAGAACGAGCGGGACATGAAGAAGGCGCTGTACACCGGCGACGCCCGCACCCTGAACGTGTACGCGGCGAACATCGGCGGCGGGCTCCTCGGCTGGGCGTACTTCCCGAAGGGCTACAACCACGGCCGGGACTACATCGACGGCGTGGTGATGCTGGACGAGTCGATGCCGGGTGGCACGGCGGGCAAGTACGCCCTGGGTGACACGCTGACGCACGAGGTCGGGCACTGGCTGATGCTGGAGCACACCTTCGCGCACGGGTGCTCCGCCTCGGGCGACTTCGTGGAGGACACTCCGCGGGAGGCGCACCCGCAGTTCAACTGCCCGGTCGGCGCGGACACCTGCGCCGCACCCGGCCTGGACCCGATCCACAACTTCATGGACTACACGCAGGACTCCTGCATGAACATGTTCACGCCCGGACAGGCGGACCGGATGAGCGACGCCTGGGTGGCGTTCCGCGCCGGTGGCGGCAAGTAACCAGAGCACGTGCGAGGGGGTTGACGGGCCGCGACCAGCGGCCCGTCAACCCCCTCGCCGTCAGGCGGTTCTGCGCGGGGCGGCCTTCTTCTCGGCCGCCTTCTTCGCGGGCGCCTTGGCGGCCTTCTTCTCGGCGGTCTTCCTGGCCGCCGCCTTCTTCGCCGGTTCGGCCTTCTTGGCGGCCTTCTTCGCCGGCTCGGCCTTCTTCGCCGGGGCCTTCTTCTCGGCCGCCTTCTTCGCCGGCGCCTTCGTCGTCTTCGCCGCCTTGGCCGCCTGCTGCGCCGACCGGGCCGAGGTGATCGGGGTCGGCTCGGCCGCCCCGCCCGTCGGCGCCTCGCCCCGGGCGACCCGGGCCCGCTCCACCGACGCCTTCAGCGCGGCCATCAGGTCCACCGCGGCGGCCGGCGCGGCCTCTTCCTCCTCCGGCTGGACCACCTCGCGGCCCTCGATCTTCGCGTCGATGACCTCCTGCAACGCCGCCCGGTAGTCGTCCGTGAAGGCGTCCGGCTCGAACTCGCCGGCCATCGAGTCGATCAGCGAGCTGGCCATGGCCAGCTCCGGGGGGCGGACCTTCAGGTCCTCGTCCAGAAAACCGAAGTCCGGGGTACGCACCTCGTCCGGCCAGAGCATCGTGTTGAGCAGCAGCACGCCCTCGCGTACCCGCAGGGTGGCCAACTGCTCCCGCTGGCGCAGGGCCACCTTGACGATCGCCACCCGCTCCGAGTCGGCCAGTGCGTCGCGCAGCAGCACGTACGGCTTGGTGGCCGAGCTCTCCGGCTCCAGGAAGTACGCCTTGTTGTAGAGGATCGGGTCGACCTGCTCGGCGGGGACGAACTCCAGCACGTCGATCGCCTTCGAGGTGGTCAGCGGCAGGTCGGCGAAGTCCTCGTCGGTGAGGATGACCATCTCGCCGCCGCCGATGTCGTACCCCTTGGCGATGTCGTCGTAGGTGACCTCCTCGCCGCAGACCGAGCAGGTGCGCTTGTAGCGGATGCGGCCGCCGTCCTCGCGGTGCACCTGGTGGAAGCGGATGTCCTTCTCCTCGGTGGCCGAGTAGACCTTCACCCCGATCGACACCAGGCCGAACGACACCGCTCCTTTCCAGATGGCCCGCATCCCGCGCTCCTCTCCCCGGTTCTGACCAGGATCGCAAACGATCGAACGACACGCACGCGCTTCCGTGTGCAACTACAGTCAGGAGGTGCCCGGCGCGCCGCTGAAGCCGATGCTCGCGATGACCGGGCAGCTCCCGGCCGGTGCCGGCTGGGCGTACGAGTTCAAGTGGGACGGGGTCCGCGCGCTCGCCGACGTCTCCTACGGCGACAAGCACCTGTACGCCCGCTCCGGCGTGGAGATCACCACCGCGTACCCCGAGTTGATCCCGCTCGCCGAGCAGGTCGACGACGCGCTGCTGGACGGCGAGGTGGTCCTCTTCAACGAGCTGGGGCAGCCGTCGTTCACCGCCCTCGCGGAGCGGATGCACGTCCGTAACCCGAGCAAGGCGGCCCGGCTGTCGGCCAGCATGCCCGTCACGTACATGATCTTCGACCTGCTCCGGTTGCGCGGCGAGGACCTGACCGGCCGCCCCTACCGGGAGCGGCGCGCGGCGCTGGAGTCGCTGGGGCTCGGCGCCGCCCGGTGGGCGGTGCCGCCCGCCTTCGCCGACGGCCCGGCCACCTTCGAGGCCGCCGGGGAGCACCGCCTTGAGGGCGTGATGGCCAAGCGGACCGACTCGGCCTACCGGCCCGGCGTCCGCTCCCCGGACTGGGTGAAGGTCAAACTGGAGGTGACCGGCGACTTCGTGGTCGGCGGCTGGCGGCCCGGCGCGCGCAAGGTCGGCGGCCTGCTGGTCGGGGTGCCCCGACCCGACGGGCGGCTCATCTTCCGGGGCCGGGTCGGCGGCGGGATCGGTGCGGCACTGGAACGCGAGCTGCTGCGCGAGCTGGAACCGCTGCGCACCGACGGGTCGCCGTTCGCCGGGGACGTGCCGCGCGAGGATGCCCGGGGCGCGATCTGGGTGACCCCACGGATCGTGGTGGAAATCAAGTACGGCCAGCGCACCCCCGACGGGCGGTTGCGCTTCCCTCGGATCCTGCGGCTGCGTCCCGACAAGCCTGTTGAGGAGGTCGAGGATGCCTGCTGACCGGCTCAGGGTGGACGTCGAGGGGCGCGCGCTGGAGCTGTCCAACCTGGACAAGATCCTCTATCCGAAGGCCGCCTTCACCAAGGGCGAGGTGATCGACTACTACACCCGAATCGCCCCGGCGCTGCTGCCACACCTGCGGGACCGCGCGCTCACCCGGATCCGCTACCCGAACGGCGTCGAGGGCGGCTCGTTCTTCGAGAAGAACGCCCCGGCCGCCACCCCCGGCTGGGTACGCACCGAGACGCTGCCCGCCCCCGGGTCGAGCAAGGGCCGGGAGACCATCGACTACGTGGTCGCCGACGACCTGCCCACCCTGGTCTGGCTGGCCAACCTCGCCGCCCTGGAGCTGCACACGCCGCAGTGGAAGATCGGCGAACATCCCGACATGATGGTGGTCGACCTGGACCCGGGCACCCCGGCCGCGCTGAAACAGTGCAGCCAGGTGGCGCTGCTCATGCGGGACCGGCTGGCCGACGACGGCGTCGGCTCCTACCCGAAGACCTCCGGCAAGAAGGGGATGCAGCTCTGCTGCCCGATCGCCGGCACCCAGTCCGCCGACGAGGTCTCCGCCTACGCGAGGCGGATCGCCCAGGAACTGGAGAAGGCGCACCCGAAGCTGATCGTGTCGAAGATGGCGAAGAACCTGCGCCCCGGCAAGGTCTTCATCGACTGGAGCCAGAACAACGCGGCGAAGACGACGGTGGCGCCGTACTCGCTGCGGGCGCAGGCGGTGCCGTCGGTGTCCACTCCGCTGACCTGGGACGAGGTTTCCGCCGGGGCGGCGGGCAAACGGCCGGCGACCAAGCCGTACACCGCTGGTGAGGTGCTCAAGCGGGTGGAACAGCAGGGCGACCTGCTCGCCCCTCTCCTCAACGGCGGCCCCGAGCTGCCGGTGTAGGGAAGGGCCCTTACCGAAACCGTCGAAGATCTGCGATACGGCGGGCGTGGGTGGGCGGATCAGGTGGATAGGGTGAGGCGATCCGGAGTGAGGAGAGCCTGATGGCCGGACAGACCGCCGTCGTTGCAGGGGTCGCGACCAGGGACGGCGAGCCGCCGCTGCTGACGTACCTCGACGACGCCACCGGTGAGCAGGTCGAGCTGACCGCGCCGCAACTCGGCGGCTGGGCGGCACGCAGCGCGGGCCTGCTGCGGAACGGTTGCGGGCTGGGCCCGGGCAGCCGGGTCGCGGTGCTGCTGCCGCCGCACTGGCGTACCGCCGCGGTGCTGATCGGCGCCTGGTCGGTCGGGATGGCGGTGTCGTTCCGGCCACGGGCCACCGCCGGGCTGCCGGTTCTCGAACCGGGCGGCGACCAGCCGTACGACGCGGTGTTCGTGACCCCGGAACGCCTCGACGACTGGCTGGAGGACGTGCCCGACGGGACGCACCGCTACCTCGTCGGCACCGGGCCCGGCCCGCTGGCCGACGTGCCCGTGGGCTGGCTCGACTGGTCCACCGAGGTGCTCCGGCACACCGACACGGTGCCCGACTACACCGCCGTCCGCCCGTGGGACCCGGCCAGCCCGGACGGCACCAGCTACGGCGACTGGCGGCGGCTCGCGACGGACGTCGCCGGACAGCTCGACCTGCGGGCCGGTGACCGGCTGCTGGTCGACGCGGCCGAGCACGAGCAGCCGCTGAAGTGGCTGCTCGCCCCGCTCGCCGCCGGCGCGTCTATGGTGATCTGCGCCAACCTCGATCCCGCCCGACGGGACGCCCGGATTGCCGCCGAGCAGCCCACCCGGGTCCTGTGAGTCGGCCGCGACCACCCGCCCCGCCGTCCCGCCTACTGTCGGCGTTCGCTGGCCCGGTCGACGCCCTTGTGTACCCGGACCGTGCGATCGACGAGCTCGCGTAGCGCGCTCTCGTCGACGTCGTCGAGGCGCTTCAGGTAGAGGCATCCCTTACCGGTCTTGTGCGGGCCGAGCCGGGCGAGCACTGACGCGTGCCGCTCCTCGAACCCGCCCACCAGGTAGACGACGAGCTGCTGCTTGCGCGGCGAGAAGCCCGCCAGCGGCCAGTCGCCCGTGCGCCCGCTCTGGTAGGTGTAGCGGTAGCTGCCGAAGCCCACGATGCTCGGGCCCCACATCACCGGGGGCTCGCCCGTGACCTCGCGCAGCAGCGTGCAGAGGCGCACCGCGTCGGCCCCCCGACGTTGGTCGGGGACCGCCGCCAGGAAATCATCGACGCTGGCGTCGGTCGGCACGGTCACCGGCTGTTTCGATGTCGCCATGGGCCGATGCTCTCAGCCGAGTACGACACGACGCTCACGACCGCCGCCAGCGACCTGGACTGGACGTGCCCGGACGTCCTTGCCGGCCGATCGCCGGCGGCCCGCCGGCACGAAACATGTTTGACACCGGCCCGGGCCGCAATGCCTACTGCCCACCGAGCATCGTCGAGCCGGCCCGGCACCAGTCGCCACGGTCAGCCGTCGGGCGATCGGCGGCGGGCGAACGGGCAGAGGATCATGGCGGAGCTGGGCGGGGACGCGCTGACCTGGAAAGAATTCGGCGAGGAACACCTCGCGGCGCTGACGGAACTGGCCGAGGCGTGCCTGGCCGCCGACGGTGGACTGCCGCTGTTCGCCCGTACCCCGCTGTTGCGGGCCCGACTGCTCCAGGCCCGTACCCTCGGGGTTTGGCATGACGGCGGCCTGGTCGCGGCCGCGGGCGTCGGCACCGCGCGGGAGCCGGCCACCAGCACCGGCCTGGTGCATCCGGCCTGGCGGGGGCGGGGTCTCGGCAGCCGGCTGCTGAGCTGGGCGGACGAGCAGGCCGGTGCCGCGGACCTGCTGCTGACCACCGAGTCCTGGAGTGCGGGTGCGGAAGCCCTCTTCACGGCGCGTGGCTTCGAGCGAACCTTCACCGAGTGGGTGCTACGGCACGACCTCGACGCACTCCCGGACGTCACGCGCCCCGACGACCTGCGCACCGAGCCGGTGACGCTCGCTTCCGAGCTGTTCGAGACCTACCGGGCGTCCTTCGCGGACCGGCCCGGCTTCGTCGAGCCGACGGCCGAGGAGTGGCTGGGTGATCTGCGGGAGGACGACGACTACCGGCCGGACCTGTCGCTGCTCGCGCGCGGCCCCGACGGCACGCCGGTCGGCTTCCTCAACATCCTCGACAACTGGATCGACCAGGTGGGCGTCGTACCGGAATGGCGGGGCCGGCGGGTCGGCGCGTACCTCGTGGCGAGCGCGCTGCGGGCGCTGGCCGAGGACGGTACGCGGGAGGCGTGGCTCTGCGTGAACGACAACAATCCGGCCGCCGCCCTGTACCGGCGGCTCGGGTTCCGCGACGCCGGCCGCCGCGCCCGCTACCTGTGCCGTCGTCCAGCCGCAGATCAACCCCGATAGCCGTCTGCGCCACCTCGGTCGGTCTCCGGGTCAGCGGTCCTGCTCGGCTCCCGGCGAATGACGCTCTCATTGAAAGAGTCGGCCGGGCCTTCTGGAGCGCCCCCGCTTGGTGATCATGGAATCCCTGCGCCTGCGGCGCACCATGATCGAGTTCACCTTCCGCGTCAGCCCTTTGAAGATCCTGTCCTTCATCGCGTCCTCCCATCGCGCCTGGGCCGGATCGGCCGTGGCGATCCGCGCCGAGCGACGTATCGCCGCCCGCGTACCCGATGAGACCGCGGTCATTCGTCAGCGTCGGCCTGCGCCGAAGCCGACTCCACCTCGGCGACATGGCGGTGTCGGAGCGACCCGGACACCGCGACATCCCCGAGGCGGAGTTGATCAAGCCGAGGGTCAGTCGAAGGAGGGCAGGGACGGCCCCAGGACGTCGTCGGCGTCCACGATGGTGTACGCGTACCCCTGCTCGGCGAGGAAGCGCTGGCGGTGGGCGGCGTACTCGGTGTCGATGGTGTCCCGGGAGACCACGGTGTAGAAGTGCGCCTGCCGGCCGTCGGCCTTCGGGCGGAGCACCCGGCCGAGCCGCTGCGCCTCCTCCTGGCGCGAGCCGAACGTGCCGGACACCTGGATCGCCACCGCCGCCTCGGGCAGGTCGATGGAGAAGTTGCCGACCTTCGAGATGACCAGCGTGCGCACCTCACCCGAGCGGAACGCGTCGAAGAGCCGCTCGCGCTCCTTGTTGGTGGTGGAGCCCTGCACGATCGGCGCGTCCAGGTATTCGCCGAGCTGGTGGAGCTGGTCGATGTACCCGCCGATCACCAGGACCTGCTCGTCCGGGTGCCGGTCGACGAGGGCCTTGACCACCGGCAGCTTGGTCCGGGCCGTCGCCGCCATCCGGTAGCGCTCCTCGGCCTCCGCCGTCGCGTACGCCATCCGCTCGGCGTCGGTGAGGGTGACCCGTACCTCGGTGCACTCGGCCGGGGCGATCCAGCCCTGCGACTCGATGTCCTTCCACGGCGCGTCGTACCGCTTGGGGCCGATCAGGCTGAACACGTCGCCCTCGCGGCCGTCCTCGCGGACCAGGGTCGCGGTCAGCCCGAGCCGGCGGCGGGCCTGGAGGTCCGCGGTGAACCGGAAGATCGGCGCGGGCAGCAGGTGCACCTCGTCGTAGATGACCAGACCCCAGTCGCGGGCGCCGAACAGGTCCAGGTGGGTGAACGCGCCGCCGCGCCGCGAGGTGAGCACCTGGTACGTGGCGATGGTGACCGGGCGGATCTCCTTGCGCTCGCCCGAGTACTCGCCGATCTCGTCCTCGGTCAGCGAGGTGCGGGCCACCAGCTCCCGCTTCCACTGCCGGCCGGCGACCGTGTTGGTCACCAGGATCAGCGTGGTCGCCTTCGCCTCGGCCATCGCCGCCGCCCCGACCAGCGTCTTGCCGGCACCGCAGGGCAGCACCACCACGCCCGACCCGCCGGCCCAGAACGCCTCCACGGCCTCCCGCTGGTACGACCGCAGCGTCCACGGCTTGACGCCGTCCTTGCCGGCCTCGGCCAGCTCGATCGGGTGCGCCTCGCCGTCCACGTACCCGGCCAGGTCCTCGGCCGGCCAGCCGAGCTTGAGCAGCCCCTGCTTGAGCCGCCCCCGCTCGGACGGGTGCACGGCGATCGTGTCGTCGTCGATCTTGGCGCCGAACATGCCGGCGAGCTTCTTGCTCTTGGCGACCTCGATCAGCACCACCCGGTCCAGGGCGCGCAGCACCAGACCGTGCACCGGGTCGTTGGCGAGCTGTAGCCGGCCGTACCGGTCCATGGTCTCGGCGACGTCGACCAGCAGCGCGTGCGGCACCGGGTAACGGGAGTATTTGATCAGTGCGTCCACCACGCCCTCGGCGTCGTGGCCGGCGGCCCGGGCGTTCCACAGGCCCAGCGGGGTGAGCCGGTAGGTGTGCACGTGCTCCGGGGAGCGCTCCAACTCGGCGAAGGGCGCGATGGCCATCCGACACGCCTGCGCGTCGGGGTGGTCGATCTCCAGCAGCAGGGTCTTGTCCGACTGCACGATCAGTGGTCCACCGCTCACGCCAGCGCCCTCTCCCTTGCCGGATCCTCGTCGCCCGCATGCCGGCTGACCTGCCAGAGGCGGACCATCCAGTGTTGCACGCGCGGAGGTGTCCGGAAAAAGTCACGCCGGAGAGGCAACGCGACATCAGCCCCGGACGTCTAGCAAGGGAACACCTGTCCAGGGGGAGGGTCCATGAAGCGTGTCCGACTCACGGTTCGAGCCGTCGCCCTGGCCACGGTCGTGCTGGTCGGCGTGGGTGCGTGTGCGCTCGATGCGCAGGGCGACGGCACCGGGGCAGCCGCCCCGGTGCCGGTCGGCGTGACGGAGACAGCATCGGGGGCGAGCGCGCCCGCACCCACACCGGGCCAGCCGACCGGATCCCCGTCGGCGGAGCCGAGCCGGACGGCCGCGCCGGAGCCGAGCGCGACGGCCACGCCGAAGCCCAGCCGGACGACGTCGCCCACCGCCAAGCCGAAGCCGAGCGCCTCCGGGTTCACCGGCTGCCCGCAGGGCGAGCAGCAGCGGGCCGTGGAGCAGTACCTCGCCAAGCTGGGCGGGTTCGGGCCGGTGACCGTGGACGGGAAGCAGTCCGCCGCCGACTGCGCCGCGATCAAGAAGTTCCAGCTCCGGTACGGGATCAGCCCCGCCGCCGGTCGCGCCGGCGCCACCACGTACGACGTGGCGCGGCGGCTGGCCGGCACCGATGTGAGCCGCTGCCGGGCCGGTTCCGGGCTGACCTTCTGCGTCGACCTGACCCGGCAGACCGTCTGGGCGATGCGGGACGGCAAGGTGGTGATGGGCCCGACGGTCACCCGCACCGGCATGGCCGGGTACGCCACCCCGACCGGCACCTACCGGGTCGGCTGGCGGAACCCGAAGGAGTGGTCCAACCCGTACGAGGTGTGGCTGCCGTACTGGCAGCAGTTCAACGGCGGGATCGGCTTCCACGAGACCACCACGTACCTGCACAACGGGTCGATCGGTTCGCACGGCTGCGTCAACCTGCTGCACCGCGACGCGGTCCGGCTCTGGGAGTTGGGCTCGGTCGGCACCCGCGTGGTCGTTTTCGGCCGCCGTCCCGGCACCTGAGCTGCCCGTACCCCTGAGCGCCCGGCGCGTATCCGGGATTTATCCCCTGTCCGAGAGTCCTTTTCGGTGCCACGCTGGAGATCGGGGTCCAGCGGGGCGGGAGGGGCTGACGATGACGGTCGACCACGACGTACTTCCCGAGGAGGACCAGGCACCGGGCGGCGAGGTCTCCACGGCGGCCCTGATCGGCTACGGGATCGCCGCCGTCGGCATCCTCGGCTGGTTCCTGTTCGGGCTGCTGGTGCAGCGGCAGGGCTTCGTCGACTCGGTCGGCGAGTCGGCCGGCGCGGCGTTCGCGCTGCTGCTCGCCGTGTCGGTGGTCGAGATGATCCGGCACAACGGCCGCTGAACGGGCCGGACCGGGGCGTTCAGTCCTCCAGCACCGCCGCGGTGATCCGGTGCAGCGCGAAGGTGTGCATCATCTCCGTCCGATCGTCCTCGGCGCGCAGGTAGCCCGCACCGATCGACACCGGGCGGACCAGCCGGGAGGCGGTCGCCCCGTGCGCGTCGACGTATCCCACCCAGACCAGCGCCTTGTCGCGGACCGCCTGCTGGAGCACGGCGAGCGCGTCGCTGTGCGTGTGCGCCGGCACCGGGCCGGTGCGTGCCGCGCCGCCCCGGACCACCGCCGGGGCCCGCCGGGCCGCCCGCGCCGCCGCGTCGCCGCGCCGGATCTGCTCCACCACCCCGAGCAGTCGGGGCATGGGCAGCCTCGGCGAGGCCAGCGGGTCCAGGCCGCGGCTGGCGACCGGCATCCGGGCCGGTGCCCGCCGGGTCTTCGGCCGGGCGAGCACGGTCGAGCCGCTGGCGTCCTCCGGCACCGGCGCGTATCCGGCGTCGCGCAGCGCGGTCAGCATCCGCCCCACCTGGTACGGGGTGACCAGCACCGTCGGTGCCAGCCGGCGGAACGCCAACTGCTCCAGCCGCCTGTCGGCCAGCACCTCGGTGAGCAGCGCCTCGTCGTCGCTGCGCACGTATCCGCCGGCCGAGCCGACCCGCAGCCCGCCGTGCTTGCGGGCCACGTCGTCCACCAGGTACGTCAGCCCCTGCGGCACCGGCGTACGCGACCGGCGGCGGAACAGCGCGTGCAGGTCCTCGGCCGAGTAGCCGGCGTCCAGGGCGCGCCGGACGCTGGCCGTGGTGACCCGGTGCACGCTCGCCCCGCCGGCCGACTCGTGCTCGGCCACCACGTCCAGCTCGGCGGCGAGCCCGGGGTCGGGCGGACCGGGCACCACCAGGGTCAGGTCGGCCTGGAGCAGGAAATGGTCGACCGGGGCGGGCAGCAGCGCGTCCAGCGCGCGTACGGCGGTGGACGGTTCGTCCGACTCGGCGTCGGAGAGCAGCCCGAGCGGGTCCTCCGCCCGCTCGTCGGCCTCGGTCACGTCGGCCAGCAGCAGCCGCCCGTACGAGGTGAGCGCGCCGAGCCCGGTCACCCCGAACTGGGCCGCCTCGGCCAGCACCTCGCGGTGCGCGGCCTCCCGTCCCCGGGCCCGCCGGGGTGCCCGCCAGTTGAGCAGTTCCAGCATCTCGTCCGGGGTCGGGGCGGTCGCCGGCGGCAGGTCGGCCAGGATGGCGAGCACGGTACGCCGGGCGGCCGGGGCACCGGCCCGTTCCGCCTCGGCGGAGAGCACCGCGATGGGGCGGTCCCGGTCGTCGCGCTGGCCGACCAGGCCCACCTGGCGGGTCATGGTCAGCCAGGCCCGGGCCAGTCGCTCCCAGCGCTGGGCCAGTGAGCCGGCCCGCCACACCTCGTACCCGCCGGTGGGCAGGATCTGCTGGTCGCCGCCGTACCGGGTGGTCGCGGCGCCGGTCAGGTCCAGCTCGCCGACCAGCCCGGCCGCGTACGCCACCTCGAACAGCAGCGCGGTGGTCGGGTCGTCCAGCCCGAGCCCCCGGGCCAGCCGGCGCAGGTCCCGTACGCCGACGCCGCCGGAGCGCAGCACCGGGGCCGGCTCGGCGGCGAGACTCTCCAGCAGCGCCTCGGTGTGGCGTACCACCTCCATGGTCTGCCCGGCCCCGGCGGAGTCCACGGCCTTCGGCTCCCGGGGCGGGCTCACCACCACGGGCGGGTCGGTGCGCAGCGGGCCGAGCGGACCACTGTCCCGGCGCAGCAGCAGACCCACCTCGCGGGGCAGTTCGACGGCGCCGCCCCGGCCGCCCGAGACTGGCACGAGCAGCCGGTGTTCCACCAGCCAGCGGATCGGTGAGCCGGTCGGTGCGCCACCGTTGGTCGGGTCCGGGGGAAGCTCGTCCTCGGCGCCGGTGGCGGGGGCGTCGAGCGCGCCCGGGGGCACCGTGCCGACCGGTGGCCCGGCGGCGAGCCGGTCCAGGATCGCCCGGGCCGAGGGTGGTGCGGCCAGCAGCGTCCGCCGTAGCTTCGCCGGGTCCGCGCACAGCGCCGCCGTCCGCGGGTCCAGGTCCGCCGCCGGTCGGCCCAGCCCCGCCGGGTACGGGGACACCTCGTCGACCCCGTCCACCACGTGCAGGTCGTGCTCCGGGCCGTACAGCAGGAAGAGCGCGCGGAGCCGGTCGACCGCGCGCCGGACGGCGGTCGGGGCGGGCGGGTGCGGGCCGGCGGTGGCCAGCGCCAGGATCGCCTCGGTGGCGGTGCCGCCGCCCTCCGGGTCCCGGGTGAGTCGGGCCGCGTCGAGGATCTGGAGGGTGAACTGGTCCAGCCCGTCGAGGGCCCGGGCCACGGAGACCCGCGACTGGGCGCGGATGGCGAGGGCGGAGATGTCGGCCGGCACCGGCACGACGAGGTCCGGCCGCAGCTGGAGGAGGGCGGCCAGGGACTCGTCGGGGAGGGTCCGCAGATGGTCGGCGAGTGAGGTGGTCATCGTCGTACCACGCTAGCCCGGTCGGGGGCCGTCGCGCCCCTCGGACGTCCGGCTCGGTTCGGTTCGGCGGGTAGGTTCTCGGCATGCCCTCACTGATGGTCGGTTTCGACCTCGACATGACCCTGGTCGACTCGCGCCCCGGCATCGCCGCCGCCTACCGGGCGCTGTCCGCGCGTACCGGCGTGCACGTGGACGCGGACGCGGTGGTGTCGCGGCTCGGCCCGCCGCTGCGTACGGAACTCGCCCACTGGTTTCCGCCTGAGCGGGTGGAGGAGGCGGTCGCCGCCTACCGCGAGCTGTACCCGGCGTACGCGATCACCCCGACCCTGCCGATGCCCGGCGCGGAGGCCGCGATCGAGGCGGTGCACGCGCGTGGTGGCCGGGTGATGGTGGTGACCTCGAAGATCGGCCGGCTGGCGAAGCTGCACCTGGACCACCTCGGGTTGGCGGTCGACGAGTTGGCCGGGGATCTCTTCGCCGAGCAGAAGGCGACCGCGCTGCGGGAGCACGGCGCGGCCCTCTACGTCGGGGACCACGTGGCGGACATGGTCGCGGCGACGACGGCGGGAATCCCAGGTGTGGGAGTGGCGACCGGGCCCTGTACGCAGGACGAACTGCGGGCCGCCGGCGCGCACACGGTGCTGGATGATCTCAGCGGATTCCCGGCGGCGCTGGACCGGATCATCCAGCTAGCCTTGAAGGGGTAGTCGTCTCGAGCGAAGCAGAGGTTGTCAGGTGCCGACGGGTCGAGTGAAGTGGTATGACGCGGCCAAGGGATACGGGTTCGTCACCAGTGATGAGGGTGGCGACGTGTTCCTGCCCAAGGGCGCGCTGCCGGCGGGTGTCACCGACCTGAAGGGCGGCCAGCGGGTCGATTTCAGCGTGGTCGACAGCCGTCGCGGCGCGCAGGCGATGGGCGTGAAGCTGCTGGAGGCGCCGCCGTCCGTGGCGGAGCTGCGCCGCCGGCCGGCCGAGGAGCTGCACGGCCTGGTCGAGGACATGATCAAGGTGCTGGAGGCGAAGGTCCAGCCGGACCTGCGCCGGGGCCGCTTCCCGGACCGGAAGACCGCGGAGAAGATCGCTCAGCTGGTCCACGCGGTGGCGCGCGAGCTGGAGGTCTGAGGAACGAGCCCGGCGTCGGCGGCCCGGCCCAGCAGCGCCTCGACGGCGGCGAAGCCGGCCTCTCCCAGGTCGGCGGTGAAGTCGTTGACGTAGAGGGCGATGTGCCGGTCCACCACGTCGGGCTCCATCTCCTGGGCATGGGCCAGGACGTAGTCCCGGCTGGCCTCCGGATCGGCCCACGCCTGGCGTACCGACTCGCGGATCCAGGCGGCGGCCTCGACCGGGTCGACCGCGCCCTTGCGGGCCAGGATCGCGCCGAGCGGGATCGGCAGGCCGGTGTCGCCCTCCCACCACTCGCCGAGGTCGACCAGCGCGGTCAGCCCGTGCCGGGGGTAGGTGAACCGGGCCTCGTGGATCACCAGCCCGGCGTCGTACCGGCCGGCGGCGACGCCCGGCATGATCTCGTGGAACGGCACCACCTCGATCCGCGCCGGCGGGCGCTCCGCCGACCAGAGCCGGAAGAGCAGGTACGCCGTGGTCCGCTCGCCGGGCACCGCCACGGTCGCGCCGGTGAGGTCGGTCCGGTCGCCCCGGGTGAGCACCAGCGGCCCACAGCCTCGACCCAGCGCGCCTCCGCAGGGCAGCAGGTGGTAGTCGTCGAGCAGCCAGGGCAGTGCCGCGTAGCTCACCTTCACCAGGTCGAACGCCCCGCGCTCGGCGGCCGTGTTGGTCACGTCCACGTCGGCGTAGGTCACCTCGACCGGCGGCGCGCCCGGCACCCGGCCGTGCACCAGGGCGTCGAAGACGAAGGTGTCGTTGGGGCAGGGGGAGATCGCCAGGGAGAGCGCCACGCCCCCCACCGTAACCCCGGGCCGCGGCCCATCCGCCACCCCGGTCCCGCCGCGGCCGCCGCCGGGTGGGTGCTCGCCTGGCGGGACGAAGACTTGTTGCCGCCTTTGGAGCTGATATCGCGGATATCCACAGGGTTATCCACAGGGGGGCGTCCGCTGTTGAAACGGTGCTGGGCAGCCGGAGAGCATTCCGGCTGTGGGTGAATCGAACTCTTCGACCGAGCGGTGGGCAGACCTGGGCGACCTGCTTCGCCGGCTGCGGCGGCAGGCCGATCTGAGCCGGCGTGAGTTGGCCGCCCGAGCGGGCGCCCCCCAGCCGACGGTCGCGCGGATCGAGTCCGGCCGGGCCGTCGACTCCCGCTACCGGACGGCGAGGAACGCCCAGGGGAGCGGGAGTTGCTTCTCGGTGAACTGCCCGGTGCCGGTATCAGGATGGTCCAGGCACTGGCCCAGGAGCCCGGCATCAGCTTCCTGCTCACCTGCGGGTTCGAGCTGGAGGCGAGCCGACCCGCCGCGCTGCGGCTGGACCTCACGGACGGCGCGACGTGGCCGCCGCCGCGGCTGGACCGGCCGATCAGCGCAGCGCGACCGCCGCCGCGCTGAGGGCGGCGAACGCCTCCCGCATCCGCCAGGATGCCCGGTCCCGGGGTCCGATCGGGTTGGACACCGTACGCAGCTCGGCGAAGGGCAGGCCGGCCTGCGCGGCGGCAACGGCCACGCCGTACCCCTC
Source organism: Micromonospora narathiwatensis (assembly GCF_900089605.1). Classification (NCBI taxonomy): domain Bacteria; kingdom Bacillati; phylum Actinomycetota; class Actinomycetes; order Micromonosporales; family Micromonosporaceae; genus Micromonospora; species Micromonospora narathiwatensis. The sequence goes on from NZ_LT594324.1 coordinate 5,830,195, forward strand.
CATGGCCTCGGCCACCGCGTCCGGGTGCCGTGCGGCGAGGGCCGCGGTGCTCGCGGCGCTGCCGGTCACCGTGTTGACCGTGAGCACCACGCCGACCGTGGCCGCCGGCAGGGCGGTACGCAGGGCGTCCAGCAGCCCCGGGTCGGCGGGTACGGCGCTGCCGACGCCCAGCAGGTCGGCCGGCATGCCCAACGCCTCCAGCGGGAGGAAGCCATCCGGCGACTCCGCGCCCAGGTCGGCCGCCACGCTGCGGGTCGCCAGCACCGTGTCGCCGACCGCCACCCGCTCGACGAAGCCGCCGGCGATGCCCGCGCTGACCACCGCCCGGTACGGCCGACCGGCGGCCTCGGCGAGCGCCAGCAGCCGGGCGGTGGCGGCTCCGGCGACGGCGGCGCCCACCCCGACCGGGGCGACGGTGACCGTGGGGTCGGTCAGGCCCGCCCGGACCGCCTCCGCCTCGGCGGGTACGGCGGTCACCACCAGCAGTCCAGTCACCCGACCGGCCCCTGGGGCTCCCGCCGGTTCTCCTCGTCGGCCCCGCCCGCCCCTCCGACGGTGGAGGACGAGGGGCGGTAGATGTGGAAGCCGGGCGGCACGAACGCGTCGTCCTGTTCGGCGGTGGGCGTACCGCCCGACGACGGTGCCGGCGAGGTGGGGGTCGGGTCCGCCAACTCCTCCGGCTGCTCGTCGGCCAGCTCGTCATCGCCGAGCGGCCGGCCGACCAGGCGTTCCCTGCGCAGCCGGCTGGCCACCAGCACACCGCGTACGGCCACCAGCGCCGCGACGCCGGCGGCGACGGTGACCCCGATCCGGCCGGTGAACGGGACCAGCCCGAGGCCGCCGCCGGCCACGAAGGCGAGCATGAGCGCGGTCTCCGAGTGGGCGAAGGAGCTGGCCCGTAGCCGCTCCGGGATCCGCTCCTGGATCGACGCGTCGACCGCGAGCTTGGCGATCCCGCTGAACAGGGACGTCACCAGGCAGAGCAACGCCACCATGGGCAGCGAGAACTTCAGCGCGGCCAGCACCGCCACCCCGGCCATGACGACCATGCCGCTGGACTGGATGGCGGCCGGCCGGTGGATACGCAGCCGGGTGCCGACGGCGGTGGCCAGGAAGCTGCCCACCGCCAGCGCGCCGCCGACCAGGCCGAGCGCGCCCTGGGCGCCCAGGGTCCGGCCGAAAAAGTCGGTGGTCAGGTCGCCCGCCTTGATCGCGAAGGCCAGGAAGAGCAGCAGGAAGCCGTACACGCCGCGCAGCGCCGCCGCGCCGATCAGGGTGGCGATCACCAGGCGGCCGGCGGGGCGGCCCCGGCCCAGTGGGCGTTCCCCGTCCCGGCGGCGCAGCGCCCGGAACGGCTGCGGCACCCGCTCCGGGGGATCGGAATCCGCCCTCGGCGGCAGGCGCAGCGCGATCACCATGCCGATCAGGAAGATCAGCGAGGCCACCCGGAGCGGCCACTGCGGCCCGAACCAGAACGCGGCCAGCCCGAGCGGGGCGACCAGCCCACCGGCCACCGTGCCGTAGACGCTCGCCCGGGCGCCCGCCTGGGACAGCCCCATGTTCTCCGGCAGCAGCCTCGGCACCGCCGCCGAGCGGGCCACCCCGTACGCCCGGGAGAGGGCGAGCACGCCGAACGCCGCGGGGTAGAGCCCGAAGCTGCCGATGTAGTCGGAGATCAGCCAGGCGAGGAAGGCCCGGCCGAGCATGGTCGTCGCCAGCGCGTACCGGCGGCCGTGCCGGAAGTGGTCCAGCAGCGGCCCGACCACCGGGGCGAGCATGGCGAACGGCACCATGGTCACCAGCAGGTATAGCGCGACCTTGTTGCGGGCCTCGCCCAGCGGCACGTCGAAGAAGATCGTCCCGGCCAGGCCGATGGCGATCAGGGTGTCTCCCGCGCAGGAGAGGGCGTGCAGGTCGAAGAGGCGGACCATGCCCACCTCGTTGCCGGCGCTGCGGGCCCGGGCCGACCCGGCCCGGCGGGTCATCCACCGTCCGCCGTGCAGCGAGCCGCGGATCAGCAGGCGGGTGGCGCGGATGCCGGTGCCGACGACCCGTCCGAGGGCGGACCGGTCGGAGCGGGAGGACGGCGGCATGTGTCCCATCCTCGCCCATCTGATCCACGTGCGCCCCGCCACCCGGTAGAACGACTCCGGGGAGTCCCTGTCAGCCGACGGTGGGCATGGGGAACAATGGGCGGGTGACCAGGCCCGCCTCCGCCCGCGCTCCCCGGCTCGACCAGGTGTGCGCCGCCGCCGTCGAGGTGGCCCGCGCCGCCATCACCGAGGTGGACCCCGCCGACGTCGGCGAGCACCTCCAGGCCGTCGCCGAGGGCGACCGGCTCGTCACCCACTACTTCGAGTGCCGCCTGGCCGGCTACCGCGGTTGGCGCTGGGCCGTCACGGTGACCCGGGTGCCACGCAGCCGGCACGTCACGATCTGCGAGACGGTCCTGCTGCCCGGCCCGGACGCGCTGCTCGCCCCCGGCTGGGTGCCCTGGCAGGAGCGGCTCAAGCCGGGCGACCTCGGCCCGGGCGACCTGCTGCCCACCCCGGCGGACGACGAGCGCCTCGCTCCGGGCTATCTGCTCTCCGACGACCCGGCGGTCGAGGAGACCGCGTGGGAGCTGGGCCTGGGCCGGCCCCGGGTGCTGTCCCGCGAGGGCCGCTCGGAGGCCGCCCAGCGCTGGTACGACGGCGACCACGGCCCGGATGCCGCGATCTCGGTGGCCGCGCCGCCCGCCGCCCGCTGCGGCACCTGCGGCTTCTATCTGCCGCTCGCCGGCGCGATGCGGCAGTCCTTCGGCGCCTGCGGCAACTTCTACGCGCCGGACGACGGCCGCGTGGTGAGCGCCGACCACGGCTGCGGCGCGCACTCGGAGACGCTGGCCGAGACGGCCGAGAACCCGGTCGACGAGCTGCCCACGGTCTACGACGACAGCGCGGTCGAGGCGGTGTCGGTCAGCCGGGCCCCCGGCTCCGTGGAGGCGGCCGAGCCGGCGGAGCCGTACGGCCACCCGTGACGGTCGGCCCGCCCTGACGGTCGGCCGCCGCGACTGACGGTCAGCCCTGGTGGGCGGCGGACTCCCGGCGGCGACGCCGGTTGGCGTCGTGCCGCATCATCACCGCGAGACCGGGAAAGCCCCAGAGGAAACCGGCCAGGCAGGTCCAGAGCCAGTTCTGGTGCCCGTGCTCGGTGAGCCAGCCGCGGAAGAAGACCAGCAGCACCAGCCCGACCACCGCCCAGACGATCAGCCCGGCGACAGCGAACGGCACCATCGGCGGGTCGAGCGGCTCGGGCCGCGGCGGTTGCTCCTGAGGCACGGGCAAAGCGTACGCGACCGGTTGTCCCTGTTTACCCAACCCCTGTTGTACGTCGCGGCGTTGTTGTTCATCCTGTACTTCCCGCGCGGGCCGATCGAGTCCGTGGCGTTCTGGCGCGGGACAAAACGATCTTCTGGTGAGTCTGGTCATATCGCATGTCGTTAGCCAGGCTCATTAGTTAAGCTAACTACTGTGACGGAGCGGACGGTGACGGCGAAACGCGTGCCACCGGCGCAGCTGGCCACTCAGCTGCGTGATGCGATCACCCGACTCAACCGGCGGGTCCGACAGGCCCGCCCGGTCGGCGACCTGACGGTCACCCAGGTCTCGGCGCTCACCAGCCTCAATCTGGCCGGTGCCCTGACGCCCCGGGAACTGGCCGACGTCGAGCGGGTGCAGCCGCCCACGATGACCAAGATCGTCGCGAAGCTGGAGGAACGCGGCCTCGTGCAGCGCACCCCCCATCCGACCGACGGCCGGCAGGTCATCCTCGCGGCGACCGAGGGAGGACGGGCCGTGCTCGAACAGTTCGAGCGGGCCCGCAACGAGTGGCTGGCCGACCGGCTGGCCGCGCTCACCGAGGAGGAACGCGACACGCTGCGGCGGGCCGCCAACATCCTCCAGGGGATCGCTCGCGCCTGAGCCACGACGCGTCGTGCGCTTCCGCCCCGTCCGGCGTGGATGAGGCGTACCGACGCGAGGAGGCGCACCAAGAGTGCGGGCAAAGCTGAGCACGATGTTCCAGTCCCTACGAGTCCGTAACTACCGGCTCTTCGCCACCGGACAGCTGATCAAGTTGATCGGCGTCTGGATGATGTTCATCGCCCAGGACTGGCTCGTCCTCGAGCTCAGCGGCAACTCCGCCACCGCGCTCGGCGTGGTCACCGCGTTGCAGTTCACCCCGGTCCTGCTGCTGACCCTGATCTCCGGCCGGCTCGCCGACCGGTACGACAAGCGGATGCTGCTCTTCGTCGCCAACGCGTTCTGGACCGCGCTGGCGCTGGTGATGAGCCTGCTGGTGATCACGGGGCTGGTGCAGCTCTGGCACGTCTTCGCGTTCGCCGCCCTGCTCGGCGTCGCGAACGCGGTGGAGACCCCGGTCCGCCAGGCGTTCGTCTCCGAGCTGGTCGGCGTGCCGTTGCTGCCCAACGCGCTCTCGCTCAACGCGGCCACCTTCAACTCGGCCCGGATCATCGGCCCGGCCGCCGCCGGTCTGGCCATCGCCGCCTTCGACGTCGGGCCGGTCTTCCTGTTCAGCGCGCTCAGCTCGATCGCCCCGTTGGTCAACGTGGTCAAGATGCGTACCTCGGAGCTGCACCGCAAGGACCTGCCGCCGACCGGCGAGCGCAACCAGGCCAGGGTGGTGGACGGCCTGCGGTACGTCGCGCGTCGGCCCGACATCCTGCTGCCGATGGCGCTGATGTCGGTGATCGGGATGAGCCTGTTCAACTTCCAGCTCACCCTCGCCGCGCTGGCCAAGACCGTGTTCAACACCGGTGCCGCCTCGTTCGGCCTGTTCAGCACCGCGCTCGCGGTCGGCGCGCTGGTCGGCGCCCTGGCCGGCACCGGGCGGCGCAGCCGCCCCTCCGTGTGGCTGGTGCTCGGTGCGGCGGTCGGCTGCGCCACCTTCGGCACCCTGGTCGGGCTGTCCCCGGCGTACTGGCTGGTGGTGGCGCTGCTGCTGCCGACCGGGTTCTTCATGGTCTTCTTCGCCCAGGCCGCCAACCAGCGGGTCCAGCTCAGCGTCGACGCCGCCTTCCGGGGCCGGGTGATGGCGCTCTGGGTGCTGGTCTTCCTCGGCACCAACCCGGTCGGCGCGCCGCTCATCGGTTGGGTGGCCGAGACCTTCGGCGCCGGGGCGAGCATCTGGATCGGCGGCCTGATCTCGCTGGCCGCCGCGCTCCTCGCGCTCACCTGGCAGCTGCGTCGCTCCGGCGCCCGGCTGCGGCTGCGGATGCTGCCCATGCCCCGCTTCTACGTGGTGTCGCCCCGCGCCGAATGACCCGTTGACCACCCGAGAGGACCGGTTCCCACCCCCGGGACCGGTCCTCCGCCTTATTCATTCGAGCCGGATCTGGGCAATCCGGTGGCGGGCCGCAACGATGGGCCTTAGCGTCGATACGTGGCGCGGGGACTACTGCTGGTGCTGGCAATCCTCGCTGTTTGCTGCCTGCCCGCCGTCTTCGCGCTGATCTTCTGCGCCGACGAGATCCTCGACCGGGTGATCTGCCGGTGGGCCGAGTGGCGCGAACAGCGGCGGGAACGGCGCACCATCGCCCGGCTGGACCGGGCCATCGAGGCCGACGCGCTCACCCGCGACATCGACCTCACCCAGCTCGACCGGGCGGACCGGCGTCCCCTGCAACAGATCGCCACCGACCTGCGCCGGCTCGGCGGCCACCGGCTCGCCGCCGCCGACCGCTCGGTGGTGTGGCACGGCGCGGTCATCGACGCGTACGACGAGCGGCTGAGGGCCGCCTGCCGGGCGCTGGGCATCACCGAGCACCTGGCCGAGCTGGACGGCGTCGACCGGGAGATCGAGCGGGTACGGGTGGAGGGGCTGCTGCACGTCGCCGGGCTCACCCTGCCCGCGGCCCGCCCCGGTCACCACCAGCGACACCGCTGACCGGGCGACCTCGGTGCGGCTCTTCGTCGCGGTCTACCCACCCCGGCCGGCGGTCGACGACCTCACCGCCCAGGTGGCCCGGCTGCGGGTCGGCGCCGCCTCCGCCGCCGGCACCAACGTGCGGCTGGCCGACCCGGCCAACGCCCACCTCACCCTGGCCTTCCTCGGCGACGTGCCCGAGGACCGGCTGGTCGACGTGGAGAGCGCGCTCGGCCTGGCCGCCGAGACTTTCCGGGACGGCCGGGACAACTCGCCGCGGCTACGCCTCGGGGGCGGGGGCAGCTTCGGGCGGGGCCGGTTCACCGTGCTCTGGGTGGACGTCCAGGGTGACGTCGAGGGGCTGGCGGTGCTGGTCCGGCTGATCCGGTTCGGGCTGCGGCGGGCCCGGCTGCCGCACGACGAGAAGCCGTTCCGGGCCCACCTGACCATCGCCCGCCCCGGCGACCGGATCGACCGCGCCGACGTGCTGACCGACCGGGAGGCCCTGCACGCCTACCTCGGCCCCGAGTGGCCGGCGGAAGAGCTGGTGCTCGTCCGCAGCCACCCGGGCCCGCACCCCACCTACGACCGCCTCGCCGCCTGGCCGATCTGAGGCGGATCAGCCGTTGTCGGTCAGCTCACCAGGCCCAGGCCTCGGGGCCCGGGCCGCCGTTGCCGACGGGCGGGAACAACTCGTCGAGGCGTGCCAGGGTGGCCTCGTCGAGGTCGATCTCCAGCGCGGTGAGGTTCCGGTCGAGCTGATCCACGGTACGCGGGCCGACGATCGGGGCGGTCACGCCCGGCCGGGAGAGCAGCCAGGCCAGCGCCACGTCGGCCGGGTCGTGACCCAGGTCGGCGCAGAGCTTCTCGTACGCCTCGATGGTGGGCCGGTGCGCGGCGAGCGCGTCGGCCGACCGGCCGCTGGCGCTGCGGGACGCGCCGCCCTGGGCCATCTTGCGGATGACACCGGAGAGCAACCCGCCGTGCAGCGGCGACCAGGGGATGACACCCAGCCCGTGATGCTGCGCGGCCGGGATCACCTCCAACTCGACGTACCGGGTCATCAGGTTGTAGATGCACTGCTCGGAGACGAGGCCGAGGAAGTTGCGCCGGCCCGCCGCGGCCTGCGCCTGGGCGATGTGCCAGCCGGCGAAGTTGGACGATCCAACGTAGATCACCTTGCCCTGGGCGACCAGGGTCTCCATCGCCTGCCAGATCTCCTCCCACGGCGTGGTCCGCGAGATGTGGTGCATCTGGTACAGGTCGATGGTGTCGGTCTGGAGCCGGCGCAGCGAGTCCTCACAGGCCCGGATGATGTGCCGGGCGCTGAGGCCCTGCTCGTTGGGCCACTCGCCCATCCTGCCGTACACCTTGGTGGCCAGGACGACCTTGTCGCGGCGCCCGCCGCCCTGGCCGAACCAGCGGCCGATGATCCGCTCGGTGACGCCCTCGCCGAGCTTCCAGCCGTAGACGTTCGCGGTGTCGAAGAAGTTGATCCCGTGTTCCAGCGCCCGGTCCATGATGGCGAAGCTGTCCGGCTCGTCGGTCTGCGGCCCGAAATTCATCGTGCCGAGGCAGAGCCGGCTCACCGAGAGACCGGTGCGTCCCAGGTTCGTGTACTCCATGGGATCACCCTGGCACGCGAGGACTTCGAGTGCCTACGACAACTCCAGCTCGGCGCGGTCCGGCGCCGCGCTGCGACCTGGAGCCGTCGCCCGTCGGCGGGATGCCGCTTGTGATCAGGACGACTCGCGGGCGGCCGGGCCGCTGCCGAACAGAACGTCATCCCAGCTCGGCAGCCGCTTGCGCGGCTTGCCGCCCGCCTCGGCGGAGTCGCTGCCGCCCGCGGCCGCCGCGCCGGTGCGACGCGGCCGGAGCACCGCCAGCGAGGGTACGGCCGGGACCTCCTTCGGCGCGTCCGAGTCGTCGTCGAACGCGGACCCGGGGCCGCCACCGAGCAGCGCCGCCGCGCCGCCGCTGACCGGGCGCTGGCGGGGGGCCTCCGGCCCGGCCAGCGCGGCCGGGGTGCGTGGTTCGAGCCCGCGGCCGGAGGTCGAGCCGAGCGGCCGGTCCAGCGAGGCGAGCAGGGCGTCCCGGCCGGCGCGGATCGGGTCCCGCCCCGGACGGGCGTGCTCGGCGGGCGTCGGCAGGCCGTGCCCGCCCCGGTTCGGCTCGCCGCGCGACGGGCCGGGCAGCGCGTGGCCGCCCCGCTCCGGCGCCGGCTCCTGGCCGAGGATCGGCGTCGGCCGTTCGACGCACAGATATTGCGCCATGTCGTCGTGCGGGGCGACGTGCTGCCGGGTCTTGTCGAGGTCCCAGACCGCCTGCGCGGTGGCCTTGCCCGACGGCCAGGTGGCGATGATCCGCCAGGTGCCGTCGTCCCGCCGGTACGCGTCCCAGGAGATCTTCTCGGTGTCGATCCCGTGCTGGGCCAGCCGGCCGTTGACCACCTCGGCCAGCGGGGTCGGCTTCTCCGCGCCCTTGAGCCGGGTCCGCCGGGCGTGCTGGGCGAGCATGGCCCGCTCCTGGAGCACCGGGCCCGCGTAGCGCAGGACGCGGTCGACCGGGACACCGGCGATCCGGGCGACGTCCTCCGCGGACTCGCCGGCGCGGATGCGGGCCTGGATGTCCCGGGGAGAGAGGGACGGCGTCGGGTCGGCGGCGCTGGGCACCACCGCGAGGGGCGTCGCGCCGGGCTCGGCGTGCAGCGCGCCGGTGACGCGTTCGTCGATGGGCAGGGCGAGCAGGCGTCCGACCTCGTCGGTGAGCACCATCGCCTGGCCGTCCTCGGAGAGGGCGACGAAGCGTACTGGGCGCATGGGCTTGCCTCCGTCCCGCTCCGCTGGCCGTCACGCCACGAGCCGGCCACCCGGGCGTCTCGCACCACCGTACGCTCATCTACCCCAAGGTGGGGGATGCGACACCCCGGCATGTCGTGACTGAGCTGCGGCGATGATCACGGTGGGTGGCCGCGGGAGCCCCGACGACCACCCTCCGTAACCGAGTGATCAGAGTCGCTCGACCACGTAGTCGATGGACGCGGTGAGCGCCTCCACGTCGGCCGGCTCGACCGCCGGGAAGAGCGCGACACGCAGCTGGTTGCGGCCCAGCTTCCGGTACGGCTCGGTGTCCACGATGCCGTTGGCGCGCAGCGCCTTGGCGATCGCCGAGGCGTCCACCCCGTCGGCGAAGTCGATCGTGGCGACCACGTTGGAACGCAGCGCCGGGTCGGCCACGAACGGGGTGGCGAACCCGGCCCGCTCGGCCCAGCCGTACACGATGCCGGCGCTCTCGGCGGTGCGCTTGGCCGCCCAGGCCAGGCCGCCCTGGGCGTTCATCCAGTCGGTCTGCTCGGCGGCCAGGAAGATGGTGGCCAGCGCCGGGGTGTTGTACGTCTGCTCCAGCCGCGAGTTGTCGATCGCGGTGACCAGGTCGAGGAAGGCCGGGATGTAGCGGCCGGACTCCTTGATCTCGGTGGCCCGGGCGAGCGCGGCCGGCGACATCAGGGCGAGCCAGAGGCCGCCGTCGGAGCCGAAGCACTTCTGCGGGGCGAAGTAGTAGACGTCGGTCTCGCCGACGTTGACCTCCAGGCCGCCGGCGCCGGAGGTGGCGTCGACCAGGAGCAGCGCGCCCTCGTCGGCGCCCGCCACCCGGCTGATCGGCACGGCCACGCCGGTGGAGGTCTCGTTGTGCGGGGTGGCGTAGACGTCCACGCCGGCCTCGGCGACCAGGGTCGGGGCGGTGCCCGGCTCGGACTTGCGGACGGTCGGCTCGCCCAGGAACGGGGCGTCCTTGACCGACTTGGCGAACTTCGCGCCGAACTCGCCGAAGCTGGCGAACTGGGCCCGGTCGCGGATCAGGCCGAAGGTGGCGACCTCCCAGAAGGCGGTGGTGCCGCCGTTGCCGATGATCACCTCGTAGCCCTCGGGGAGGGAGAAGAACTCGGCGAGGCCCCGACGCAGCCGCGCCACCTGGTCGCGGACGGTCTTCTGGCGGTGCGAGGTGCCCAGGTAGCTGGTGGCGACGTCGGCGAGGGCGGAGACCGCCGCCGGACGGACCTTGGACGGCCCGCAGCCGAAGCGCCCGTCGGCGGGCTTGATGTCGTCGGGAATCCGGATGGTCGGTGCGTCAGCCACGGTTGTCTCGATCCTTCCGCGTGGGCGGGGACGGCCCTCTGTGCGGGCGCGGACCGACGGCGGCCGCGCGCGGGCGCGCGGGGAGGCCGGGATCCGAGCCCGGTCCGGCGGCACTGCCGGCCTTCATCCTCGCACCCGGGCCGGCCGACCCGTCGGCTGGTCCCGGCCTATTTGATGAGGCGTGGACCACAAATTGCGGGTGCCGGTGTGGTCGAGGCCGAGGCCCGCCCCGGAAACGCGCGATCCCCGCGCGGACGGACCGGGCGGGGATCGGCGCGGATGGCCGGTCGGGTCAGACGCCGTGCGGGATGGCGTCCCAGCCGTCGACCTCCTGCGGCTTGCGGGGGGCGTGGCCGACGTACCGGGCCGACGGGCGGACCAGCCGCTGGAGCTTCTTCTGCTCCAGGATGTGCGCCGACCAGCCGCCCATCCGGGCGCAGGTGAACATCGAGGTGAACATGTGCGCCGGCACCTCGGCGAAGTCCAGCACCACGGCCGACCAGAACTCGACGTTGGTGGCGAGCACCCGGTCCGGGCGGCGGGCCTGGAGCTCGGCCAGGGCCGCCCGCTCCAGCGCCTCGGCGACCTCGAAGCGCGGCGCGCCCAGCTCCTTGGCGGTGCGCCGGAGCACCCGGGCGCGCGGGTCCTCGGCCCGGTAGACCCGGTGGCCGAAGCCCATCAGCCGCTCGCCCCGGTCGAGCACTCCCCGGACGTACCCCTCGGCGTCGCCGCTGCGCTCGACGGCCTCCAGCATGGTGAGCACCCGCGACGGCGCGCCGCCGTGCAGCGGGCCGGAGAGCGCGCCGATGCCGGAGGAGATGCAGGCGGCGGCGTCGGCGCCGGTGGAGGCGACGATCCGGGCGGTGAAGGTGGAGGCGTTCAGGCCGTGCTCGGCGGCCGAGATGAAGTAGGCGTCGACGGCCTTGACGTGCCGCGGGTCGGGCTCACCCCGCCAGCGCTTCATGAACCGCTCGACGATCGTCTCCGCCTTGTCGATCTCCTTCTGCGGCACGGCCGGGAGGCCCAGGCCGCGGGCGGACTGGGCCACGAAGGAGAGCGCGGTCACGGAGACCCGGGCGAGGTCCTCGCGGGCCTGCTCGTCGGAGATGTCGAGGAGCTGGTTGAGCCCCCAGTACGGGGCGAGCATGGCGACCGCGGACTGCACGTCGACCCGGATGTCGCCGGAGTGCACCGGCACCGGGAACGGCTCGGCCGGCGGCAGGCCCGGGCCGAAGCGCCCGTCGACCAGCAGCGCCCAGACGTTGCCGAAGGAGACCTGACCGATCAGATCCTCGATGTCCACGCCGCGATAGCGCAGCGCGCCACCCTCGCGGTCAGGTTCGGCGATCTCGGTCTCGAAGGCTACGACGCCCTCCAGACCCGGTTTGAAGTCGGACATGTCGTCTCCTGGCTTCCGGCGGTGCGCCCGCGCGGGCTCAGCCGAACCCAGCGCTCCGGCGACCCTCAGCGATGTGTTCGTGCCATCTTGCCTGCTGAGTAACTAAGTGCGCGACCCGCTGCGACTGTGCTACACGCGACATCCCCACCGGTGGACAGGCGCGCGGCCTCGGCCAGACTGGTCGGTGGGGTGTGGCCAGCGTCGGGGGACGCGGCCGCCCCGACGAAAGGGACGTGGAGAGTGACGGGCGACACACCGGCTCCGGCGGCCATGCGTAACGAGTACGCGGCCGACCTGGGCCTTTCCGAATCGGATCTCGCGCCGGACTGGCACACCCAGTTCGTCCGCTGGTTCGCCGACGCGGTGGCGTATCCGCTCCCCGAGCCGAATGCGATGGTGCTGGGCACGGCCGACGCCGAGGGCCGGCCGAGCGGCCGGACCGTGCTGCTCAAGGGGTACGACCCGGAGGGGTTCGTCTTCTACACCAACCACGATTCGCGCAAGGGTGCCGAACTGACCGCCAACCCGTGGGCCAGCCTGGTGTTCCCCTGGTTCCCGATGCAGCGTCAGGTGGTGGTCACCGGCCGGGTGGCGACGGTCGACCGGGCCGAGACCGAGGCGTACTTCGCCAGCCGGCCGCGCGGCTCCCAACTCGGCGCCTGGGCCAGTACCCAGTCCCGGGTCATCCCGGGCCGGGCCGCGCTGGACGCGGCGTACCGGGCGGCGGCCGAGCGCTTCGTCGCCGTCGAGCCGATCCCCGCGCCCCCGCACTGGGGCGGGTTCCGGGTGCTCCCCGAGACGGTGGAGTTCTGGCAGGGCCGGGCCAGCCGGCTGCACGACCGGCTGCGCTTCCGCAGGACCGACGGCGACGCCTGGGTCACCGAGCGGCTGGCGCCGTGACGGGGGTGAAGGAGGCCCGGCCGCGCGAACCGCGCCGCTGGGCGATCGACCTGCGTCCGCTGGCCGTGCCCGCGTACCGGCGGGTGTGGCTCGGCAACGGCGTGGCGATGTTCGGTTTCCAGTTCACCGCGGTCGCCGTACCGGTGGAGATGTTCGCCCTGACCGGCGGCTCGTTCTGGGTCGGCCTGCTCGGCGTGGCCGGGTTCCTGCCGCTGCTGCTCTTCGGGCTCTGGGGCGGGGCGGTCGCCGACGCCCGGGACCGGCGCCAGGTGCTGCTGGCCGCCGGCGCGCTGCTCTGGGTGTCGACCCTGGGCCTGCTGGCTCAGTCGTTGCTCGGGGTGGGCAGCCCGGGGCTGCTGCTCGCCCTGGTGGCGGTGCAGTCGACCGCGTTCGCGATCACCTCGCCGGCCCGCAGCGCGATCCTGCCGCGGCTGGTGCCGGAGGAGCTGGTCCCGGCGGCCAGCACGCTGAACTTCACCACGTTCACCGCGACCGCCGTCTTCGGGCCCCTCACGGCCGGTCTGATCTTCGCAACCTGGCGGACCGAGGTCGGGCTGCCGATCGCGTACGCGGTGGACGCGCTGTTGTTCACCGTCTCGCTCTGGGCGACCCTGCGTCTGCCGGCGATGCCGCCGGAGCCGGACCCGGAGGGCGACGGAACCGCGCGCAGGGCGGGGCTGGCCAGCATCGTGGACGGCTTCCGCTACCTGGCCACCACGCCGGTGCTGCTGCTGTCGTTCGCCATCGACCTGATCGCGATGATCCTGGCCATGCCCCGGGCGCTCTTCCCCGAGGTGGCCCAGGACCGGCTCGGTGGAGGCGCGGCGATCGGCTGGCTCTACAGCGCCATCGCCATCGGCGCGATGGTCGGCGGCCTGACCTCCGGCTGGATCGGCCGTCTGCGGCGGCAGGGGTTGGCACTGGTACTGGCCGTGGTGGGTTGGGGTGTCGCGATCGCCCTGGCCGGGCTGGCGCGCCAGCTCTGGCTGGTGGTGCTGCTGCTCGGCCTGGCCGGGGCCGCCGACCTGGTCAGCTCGGTGCTACGGCAGTCGATGCTGCTGATCTACGCGCCGGACCGGATGCGTGGCCGGCTGCAGGGCGTGAACACGGTGGTGGTCGCCGGCGGCCCGCGCCTGGGCGACCTGCGGGCCGGCACGATGGCCGCCGGCTTCGGCGCCGGCGTCGCCTGGGTCGGCGGTGGCCTCCTCTCGGCCGTACTCGCCGTGCTGCTGGTGGTGGCCTTCCCGGCCCTGCTGCGCTACCGCTCGGCCACCGGCTCCGCCGACCGCCACTGACCGCCGTCGTGAGGCGCATCCACTAAGGTCGCCAGCATGGAGAACGGGGTGAGTCCCTCGCCGTCGGGGGCACAGTGGAGCATCTCCGCCGACGGCCACGAGGCCGTCGTCGTCGAGGTGGGCGGCGGCCTGCGGGCGTATCGGCACGACGAGGTGGACTACCTCGACGGGTACGAGGCGGACGAGATCTGCCCCGGCTCGGCCGGGCAGGTGCTGGCCCCGTGGCCGAACCGGATCCGGGACGGCGCGTACGCCTTCGGGGACCGGACGTTGCAGCTCGACCTGACCGAGCCGGCCCGGCACAACGCCATCCACGGCCTGGTCAACTGGGTGTCCTGGCAGCTGGTCGAGCAGACGCTGGAGAGCGTCACGCTCGGCTACGACCTGCCGCCGAGCCCGGGTTATCCGTGGGCGCTGCGGCTGCGTACCCGGTGGAGTGTCGGGGCGGACGGGCTGCGCGCCGAGCACGAGGTGACGAACCTGGCCGGCGAGGCGGCACCGTTCGGCTTCTCGGTGCACCCCTACCTCCGGCTGCCGAAGGGCGGCGTGGACGAGCTGTCGCTGCGGGTGCCGGGGCGGATCCGGATGCTGCTGGACGGCCGGCTGCTCCCGGTGGGCGCGACCGGGGTCGCCGGCACCGAGTACGACTTCACCGAGCCCCGCCCGATCGGCGACGCGGTGCTCGACCTGGCCTTCGGCGACATCGTCCGGGACGCCGACGGCGGGTCGAGGGTGACCCTCGCCGCGCCGGACGGTTCGGCGGTGCACATCTGGGCGGGGCGCGAGTTCGGCTGGTGGCAGGTCTTCACCGGGGACACCCTCACCGGTGAGCGTCACCGCCGCTCGGTCGCGATCGAGCCGATGACCTGCCCGGCGGACGCGTTCCGCTCCGGCAAGGACCTGATCGTCCTGGCGCCGGGCGAGACCTGGCGGGGTGCCTGGGGCATCCGGCCCGGAGCCTGAGCGTGGAGTTCGCCGAGGTCGTCCGGCGGCGTCGGATGGTACGCAACTACGACCCGGACCGGCCCGTCCCGCCCGAGGTGGTGGACCGGCTGCTGGCGCACGCGGTGCACGCCCCCTCGGCGGGCTTCGCCCAGGGCTGGGGCTTCCTGGTGCTGGAGGAGCCGGCCGACCGGGAGCGGTTCTGGGCGGCGGCCAGCCCGGGCGGGGGCGGCCGGGACCGCTGGCTGGCCGGGATGCGCCGCGCTCCGTTGATCGTCGTGCCGCACGCCAACCGCTCTGCCTACCTCGACCGGTACGCGGAGCCGGACAAGGGCTGGACGGATCGTGCCGAGGAGCGCTGGCCGGTGCCCTACTGGTACGTGGACACCGGCTTCGCCGCGCTGCTGATGCTCCTCACCGCCGTGGACGAGGGGCTGGGCGCGTGCTTCTTCGGCATCCCGCCGCAGCGGATCGGGGCGTACCGGGAGGCGTTCGGCGTGCCCGCGGAGTACCACCCGATCGGTGCGGTCACCGTCGGCTACCGTGCGCCCGACCATCGGTCACCGTCGCTGCGCCGGGGCCGGCGGCCGGTCGACGAGGTGGTCCGGCGGGGACGCTGGAGTTGAGGACGGGTTTGTCCGGGGCCGGTCGGGGCACGGGCGGTAGTGAAACCGACATGAGGGAGTAAAACGCGGTGTGGCGGGTGCGGTTAGGCTGGCACGGACATCATCAGCCGTTCCGCGTGGCGTCTCGCTGTGACCTGGCCGGGCGCCGAGGCGGGCCGGGCCAGGGGGAGGGTAGCGCGCCGTGATCTTCAGAGCGGTCCGGGACGGGCGTCCCTACCCGGAGCACAACCTGACGCTCAAGCAGTGGGCCGAGATCCCGCCGCGTCCGCTGCGGCTGGACCAGCTCATCACCACCAAGCGGGAGCTGGCGTTGGACAAGCTCCTCGCCGAGGACTCGACCTTCTACGGTGACCTCTTCCCGCACGTGGTGCAGTGGAACGGCGGCCTCTATCTGGAGGACGGCCTGCACCGGGCGTTGCGCGCGGCGCTCCAGCAGCGCAACCAGATCCACGCCCGGGTGCTGGTGCTCAGCCCGCAGGGCGAGTGACGTCCTCCTGAGTCTTCGTTAAGGTGGCCGCCATGAGCGAGCGCGAGCGAGCGAATCATCAAGCTCAGTCCATGACCCCTCTCGACCTGCTGGACATCGACGCGTCGCTGGGCGAGGAGGAGCGGCAGATCCGCGCCGTCGTGCGCCAGCTCGTCGACGACCGGGTACGCCCGTACGTCGCCGGCTGGTACGAGGACGGCCAGGTGCCGGCCCGCGAGCTGGCCCGCGAGTTCGGCAAGCTCGGCCTGCTCGGCATGCACCTGACCGGGTACGGCTGCGCCGGCGCGTCGGCGGTCGCGTACGGGCTGGCCTGCCTGGAGCTGGAGGCCGGCGACTCCGGGGTCCGCTCGCTGGTCTCGGTGCAGGGATCGCTCGCCATGTACGCCATCTGGCGCTACGGCAGCGAGGAGCAGAAGCAGCGCTGGCTGCCCGCGATGGCGGCCGGCGAGGCGATCGGCTGCTTCGGGCTGACCGAGCCGGACCACGGCTCCGACCCCGCCTCGATGGCCACCCGGGCCCGCCGGGACGGGGACGACTGGATCCTCGACGGCACCAAGATGTGGATCACCAACGCGCCGGTCGCCGACGTCGCGGTGATCTGGGCGCGCACCGACGAGGGGGTACGTGGTTTCGCCGTACCCATGGACACGCCCGGGGTGACGGCGCGCGAGATCCGGCACAAGATGTCGCTGCGCGCGTCGCTGACCGGGGAGATCGTCCTCGACGGCGTCCGGCTCCCGGCGGACGCCCGGCTGCCCGAGGCGACCGGGCTGAAGGCGCCGCTGAGCTGCCTGACCGAGGCCCGGTACGGCATCGTCTGGGGCGCGCTCGGCGCGGCCCGCGACTGCCTGGAGACCGCCCTGTCGTACGCGACCACCCGGACCCAGTTCGGTCGGCCCCTCGCGGGCTTCCAGCTCACCCAGGCCAAGCTCGCCGACATGGCCGTCGAGTGGAACAAGGGTCTGCTGCTGGCGTCGCACCTGGGCCGGCTCGCCGACGCCGGGAAGCTGCGCCCCGAGCAGGTCAGCGTGGGCAAGCTGAACAACGTCCGGGAGGCCCTGGCCATCGCCCGGCAGTGCCGGACGATCCTCGGCGCCAACGGGATCTCCGGCGAATACCCGATCATGCGGCACGCCAACAACCTGGAGAGCGTGCTGACCTACGAGGGCACCTCGGAGATCCACCAGTTGATCGTCGGGCAGCGCCTCACCGGTCTTTCCGCCTTCGCCTGACCTGCGGTTTTCCCATCCACACCCGCTCACCGAGCGGGTGTCGTACGGGGGCCTTACCGTCATCTTCAGACGCAGTGTCTGAGGAGGACGGTGAGGGCGATGGCCCGCGACGGTGACATCAACGAGCCCACCATGGAGTTCCCCGGTCACCCGGCTGGCGACCCCCGCCAGGACCGGTCCGACGTCACACCCGACCCTGGGCCGGGTGCCCCGGCGTCGGCGGGTGGGCCGGTGCGCGGCCTGCTCTGGGTGCTCGGCGCGGCCGCGCTGGTCGTGGTGGTGCTGCTCGGCGTGCAGGCGACCGGGATCCTGCCGGAGTTCCGCAACCCGTTCGCCAAGGAGCAGACCGACCGCAGCCAGCCGACGTTGCTCAAGTCGATCCGCGACCTCAGCCGGTACGTCGCGGCCGAGGGCGACTTCCAGGTGGTGATCGACCTGCAGAACGACCGGCGGAACGTGCCGGACTTCCTGCTCAGCGAGCGGACGCTCTTCGTGGGGGCGGGCCGGGTCGAGGCGTACGTCGACTTCTCGAAGATCGCCGAGGGGGCGATCGTGGAGTCCGCCGACAAGAAGTCGGTGGAGATCAAACTGCCGGCCCCGCAGCTCGGCGAGACAGACCTCGACATGTCGAAGAGCTACGTCTTCGCCCAGCAGCGTGGCCTGCTCAACCGGCTCAACGACCTGGTGGCCGGCGACCCCAACCGCCAGCGGCAGGTCTACCAGCTGGCCGAGGACCGGATCACCGCCGCCGCCCGGGACAGCGGGCTCTCCGCGCGGGCCGAGGAGAACACCCGCAAGATGCTGGAGGGCCTGCTCCGCTCCCTCGGCTACGAGAAGGTCACCGTCACCTACACGGCCCCCTGACACAGCCGGCGCGCGAGGCGACGGTTTCGGGGAAAGTGCTGCTTCAGCCATGGGCGGAGGCAGCACTTTCCCCGATGTCGCGGCCCGAGCCGCTCAGGCAGGTGGGCGTGGGGTCAGTACGCGCGGTCCTCGTTGGGCATCAGGATCCACAGCACCAGATAGATGATCACCTGGGTGCCGGGCAGCAGCAGGGACAGCAGGAACAGCAGCCGGACCAGATTGGCCGAGAGGCCGAAGCGCTGGGCCAGGCCGGCGCAGACACCTGCGAACATGCGCCCCTGGCGGGGCCGGACCAGTTTGCGACTCATCGTCGTACTCCCACTCTGCGGCGGTCCGCCGCGCTGATTCCAGGCTAGGAACGGGTGCGGGCCGTGCCCTCGGCCCCGAGGATGATCGGCAACCCGGGCACCCGTAGGTGCTTACCCCGCCGGGTCCCGCCCCGGCAAGATCGTGCTCGATCCCGGATCGAGTGCCCTCCCGGTCGCTTCGAGGCCACTACTTCCCGGATCGAGCGCGGGGCGGGGGGCGCGGGGCGGGCCTGTGACGGCGGGGAGACGGGCGGGGCGGACGATGGGTCTGCGGGGCCGAGGGCGGGGGCTGACCTGGGCGGGTAGGCTCGCCGGTCGGGCGCCCACACCCCGGGTGCCGCCCGCCGCCCCGGACCGGGAGCGGCACATCCCGGGCCGGACCCGCACGACGGGTACGACGGCGAGGAAAGTGCAGCCATGATCAGTGTTTTCGACCTCTTCAGCGTCGGCATCGGGCCGTCCAGCTCGCATACGGTCGGGCCGATGCGGGCCGCCCGTACCTTCGTGACCGGGCTCAAGGCGGACGGGCTGCTCACCGACGCCGCCCGGGTGCAGGCCGAGCTGTTCGGCTCGCTCGGCGCGACCGGGCACGGCCACGGCAGCGACCGCGCGGTGCTGCTCGGGCTGGAGGGCGAGGCGCCGGAGACGGTCGACACGGACTCGGTCGGGCCCCGGGTGGAGCGGATCCGAGCCGATCGGCGGCTCAGCCTGCTCGGCACCCAGGAGGTCGACTTCGACCCGGACCGGGACCTGGTGCTGCACCGGCGCCGCTCGCTGCCCTACCACCCGAACGGGATGACCTTCGCGGCGTACGACCGGGCCGGGGTGCTGGTGCGGTCCCGCACGTACTACTCGGTCGGCGGCGGGTTCGTGGTCGACGAGGCGGCGGCCGGGGCGGACCGGATCAAGCCGGACACCACCCTCGTCCGCTACCCGTTCCTGACCGGGGCGGAGCTGCTGGCGGTGACCACCGGCACCGGCCTGTCGATCAGCGAGGTGATGCTCGCCAACGAGCTGTCCTGGCGTAGCGAGGCGGACGTCCGGTCCGGGCTGCTGGACATCTGGCGGGTGATGCGGGAGTGCGTCGAGGCCGGCTGCGAGCGGGACGGCGTCCTTCCCGGCGGGCTGAAGGTCCGCCGGCGGGCGGCCGAGCTGCGGCGGAGCCTGGAGGCGGAGGCCGACGCCAGCGACCCGCTGCGCGCGATGGACTGGGTCACCCTGTTCGCCCTCGCGGTCAACGAGGAGAACGCGGCGGGCGGTCGGGTGGTCACCGCCCCGACCAACGGCGCCGCCGGGATCATCCCGGCCGTGCTGCACTACTACACCCGGTTCGTGCCCGGCGCCTCGGACGAGGGCGTGGTCCGCTTCCTGCTCGCCGCCGGCGCGATCGGGGTGCTGTTCAAGGAGAACGCCTCGATCTCCGGAGCCGAGGTCGGCTGCCAGGGCGAGGTCGGCTCGGCCTGCTCGATGGCCGCCGCCGGGTTGGCCGAGGCGCTCGGCGGCACGCCCGAACAGGTGGAGAACGCGGCCGAGATCGGCATGGAACACAACCTCGGCCTCACCTGCGACCCGGTCGGCGGGCTGGTGCAGATTCCGTGCATCGAGCGGAACGCGGTGGCCAGCATCAAGGCGATCACGGCCGCCCGGCTGGCGTTGCGCGGCGACGGGGTGCACGCCGTGTCGCTGGACAAGGTGATCAAGACGATGCGGGAGACCGGCGCCGACATGAAGGTCAAGTACAAGGAGACGGCGCGGGGCGGCCTCGCGGTGAACGTGATCGAGTGCTGAACCCGATGGGGTGACCCGGCGCGTACCGCTGTCGATGGTGGGCGGCGCGGGGGAGGATGGGACGGTGACGACAGGCGTCGCCGCGCTCTGGTCGGCCCGCAACTCGCTGCGAATCCTGGTCAAGCGGGACCTCGCGGTGAAGTACCAGCAGTCCGTGCTGGGCTACCTCTGGTCGCTCATCGAGCCGCTCGGCATGGGCCTGATCTACTGGTTCGTCTTCGGGGTGCTCTACTCCGGCGCCACCCGCCGGCACCTGGGCGACGCCGCCGGGTCGTACCCGCTGTTCCTGATCACCGGGATCTTCGCCTGGATGTGGACGAGTTCCGCGCTCAACGAGGCGACGAACGCGCTGACCGGGCAGGCCCGGCTGATCACCACGATGAACCTGCCCCGGCAGGTCTTCCCGATCGGCCGGGTCACCGGTCGCTTCGCCGAGTACGCCGCCGGCCTGCCCATCCTGGCCGGCATCGCGGCGATCTACGCGGCGCACGGGAAGATCCATGTCGGCTGGACCCTGCTCGCCCTGCCGCTGGCCGTGTCGGTGCAGTTCGTCCTGCTGGCGGGGTTCGCGTTGCTGCTCTCGGCCCTCAACGTGCTGATGCGCGACATCGAGCGCTTCATGCGGCTGATCATCCGGGTGCTGTTCTACGCCACCCCGATCATCTATCCGCTCGGCCTGGTCCGGGACTCCCGCATGCCGGCCTGGGTCAAGTTCGGCTACGAGCTGAACCCGCTGGTCGGCATCTTCCAGCTGCACCACTCGATCTGGTATCCGGACGAGTTTCCCGACGCCCGGCTGCTCACCGTCACCGTGCTGGGCAGCCTGCTGGTGCTGGCGGTCGGCTGGTGGTCGTTCCGCCGGCTGGAACCGGCCGTGCTCAAGGAACTGTGAATGACGGCGATCATCGAGGCGGAAGGGCTCGGCATCCGGTTCGTCCGCAACCGGCGCCGCCAGCTCCGGCTGCGCGAGTTGCTGATCCACCGGGGCGGCCGGAACAGCACCGCCGGCCAGTTCTGGCCGCTGCGGGACGTGTCCTTCCGGATCGAGCCGGGCGAGACGGTCGGGGTGATCGGGCGCAACGGCACCGGCAAGAGCACCCTGCTGCGGCTGATCGCCGGGGTGCTGATCCCCGACGAGGGCCGGATCCGGGTACGCGGGGCGGTGGCTCCGCTGCTGGAACTCTCCGCCGGTTTCTCCAACGACCTGACCGGTCGGGAGAACCTGTACCTGGTGGGCGGGCTGCACGGGCTGTCGACGGCGTACCTGCGGCGGCACTTCGACGAGATCGTCTCGTTCGCCGGGGAGCAGGTCGAACGCTCCATCGACACCTCGGTCCGGCACTACTCCTCCGGTATGAAGGTGCGGCTCGGCTTCGCGGTGATCGCCCACCTGCCGCATCCCATTCTGTTGGTGGACGAGGTGACCGCCGTCGGGGACGCGGAGTTCCGCGCGAAGTGCTATGCGACCATCGAGCGACTTCTCGCGGAAGGGCGCACCCTCGTGCTGGTGTCACACAACGAAAAGGACCTCACCCGGTTCTGCCGTCGAGGGCTCTACCTCGACGCCGGACGGCTGACGGTGGACGGGACGATCGACGAGGCGCTGCACGCGTACGCCAGCGCAGCGCAGCGGTGACGCTCGCGATCGTGCTCGCCGCCGAACCGGCCGCGAGCCTGACCACCCGTGTCGGGGAGCGACTGGTCGACCGGCTCGTCGGGCAGTGGCGGCGGGCCGGGGCGAGCGACGTGCGGGTGGCCGCCGACCTGACCGAGCTGGCCGCCCTGGTGGCCGGCGCCACCGGCCCGGTGCTGGTCAGCGGGGCCGACCTGGTGGCGCACACGGCCGTACTCCGGCACCTGGCGACCAGCCCGGTGGGGCCGACGGTGGCCCTGGTGCTCACCGACCCGCCCGCGCCGGGGCAGGCGTCGGTCCGTGAGGAGCGTGGCCAGGTGGTGGCGGTCGGCGACCCGGCGGACGCGACCGGGGTCTTCGGCGGCGCGCTGCGGGTCGGCGCGGCCGACCTGCCGGCCCTCGCCGCCGCGGCCGAGGCGGCGGCCGTCGGTCGGGCCCCGGCGGGCGCGGTGGACCGGCTCTTCGCCGAACTCACGGCGTGCGGCGCGCTGACCTTCGCGCACCGGGTACGCCTGTTCGTGGCGCACCGGGTCGGCACATCCGCCGAGGCGGCCGTGGCCGAGGCGGCCGTGGCCGCGGTCGACGAGGACCGGGCCGAGCTGCGGCTGTCGGTGAAGGAGCGGGACGACTTCTTCACCACGTTCTTCGTCAGCACCTGGTCCCCGTACGTGACGAAGGCCGCCGCCCGGCTCCGGCTCAGCCCGACGGCGGTGACCATGATCTCGGTGGCCTTCGCGGTCGCCGCCGCGCTGCTGTTCGGGGCCGGCGGGCGGCCCGCGCTGGTCGCCGGGGCGATCCTGCTCTACCTGGGCTTCGTGCTCGACTGCGTGGACGGGCAACTGGCCCGCTACACCCGGCACTTCAGCGCGTGGGGCGGCTGGCTGGACACCATGGCCGACCGGGCCAAGGAATACCTGGTCTACGCCGGCCTCGGCTACGGCGCCACGCACGCCGGCTTCCGCTACGGCTGGGCCCTCGCCATCGCCGCGATGACGTTGCAGACCGTGCGGCACATGACCGACACCTGGTACGGCGCGCTGCACGACGAGGCGGCCCGACGGCCCCGCCCGGCGACCGGGGAGACCGGGGAGACCGGGGGCATCGGCGGCAGGCTGAACGCCGCCTCGACGAAGGTGCAGGCGGACACCGGCTCGGTGTCGTACTGGCTGAAGCGGACGGTGGTCTTTCCGATCGGCGAGCGCTGGGCGCTGATCGCGCTGGCTGCCGCGCTCTTCGGCCCGCTGGTGGCGCTCTGCGCGGTGCTGGTCTGGGGGGTGCTGGCGTTCGCGTACACGGGCGCGTTGCGGACCCTGCGGTCCCGCTGGATGCGGGTGCCGGTGATGGAGACCGTCGACGCCACGTTGCACCGCGACGACGGGCCGTGGGCCCGGGCGGTGCCGGCCGTCCGCCGGCCCGGCCCGCTGGCGCTCGCGGTACTCGGCGCGCTCGTCGCGGCGGCCCTGCTGGTCTGGGCGTTGTTCACCGTGCACGCCGGCGACCGGCTGCCCGGCTGGGCGGTGCTGCTGGCGTTGCTGGTGCTGCTGGTCGGCGCGCTCGGCACGCGGGCGCCGCACTGCGGGCCGGTGGCCTGGCTGGTGCCGGCCGCGCTGCGGGCCGGCGAGTATCTCTTCGCCATCGCGGTCGGGGTGGTCGGCGGGGCGCCGGCCTGGCTGATCTTCGGGTACGTCTTCGTGCTCACCCTGCACCACTACGACCTGACCGCGCGGCTGGAGAAGCGGCAGTCGGCCCCGCCGCTGCACGGCTGGACGCTGGGCTGGGACGGCCGTTCGGCGATCCTGGCCTTGGCCGCGATCATCGGGATAACGAGTATTGCGCTGGTTACACTCGGTGCGTACCTTCTCGTGGTTTTCGTCGCGAGCGTGGTCCTCGCCTGGGTGGTCCTGCCGGCCCGCGCCCGACGGGCACCGACCCCGGTGGGTGGGGGTGACCGCTCGCCGGGCTGACGGAGGGCCGGCCGGGATGACCCTGATCAGCTTCGTCGTACCGGCCTTCGAGGTGCAGGGCTACCTGCGGGAGTGTCTCGACTCGATCCTCGGCCAGCCGTACGCCGACCTGGAGGTGATCGGCGTCGACGACGCCTCCCCGGACGGCTGCGGCGAGGTGCTGGCCGAGTACGCGGACCGCGATTCCCGCGTCCGTCCGGTCCGGCTCACCGAGAACGTGGGGCTCGGTCCGGCCCGCAACGTCGGGCTGGACCGAGCCACCGGCGAGTACGTCTGGTTCGTCGACGCCGACGACTGGCTGGTCCCCGGCTGCCTGCCGCACGTGGCGAACCGGCTCACGGCCACCCGGCCGGACGTGCTGATCGTCGACCACGTCCGGGCGTACTGGAACAACGTGGGCACCCGCAGCGCGATGCCCGAGGTGTTCCCGGAGTCGCCCGGCGAGGAGACGTTCCGGCTGCGGGACCGGCCGCAGACCATGCGGCTGCTGCACACCGCCTGGAACAAGGTGGTCCGGCGGGAGTTCCTGATCGAGCGCGGGCCGCGCTTCGAACCCGGCTGGTACGAGGACGTCTCGTTCAGCTACCCGGTGCTGATGGCCGCCGAGCGGATCGGCGTGCTGGACCGGATCTGCCTGAACTACCGGCAACGCCGGACCGGGGCGATCACCCGTACCCGGGGGGACCGGCACTTCGAGGTGTTCGCCCAGTGGCACCGGGTGTTCCGGCTGATGGACCGGTGGGGCCCCGGGGTGGCCGCGCTCCGCCCCGGGATCTTCGAGCGGATGATCTGGCACTACCTGACCGTGCTCGGCAACGGCGAGCGGATCGCCCCCGAACTGCGGCCCGTCTTCTTCGCCCGGATGCACGACGACTACGTACGCTTCCTGCCGCCCGAGGGCTACCCGGTGCCACCCGGGCTGGACGGGGTGAAGCACCGGCTGGTGGCCGCCGGGCGCTGGCGGACGTTCAGCGCCCTCCGCGCCGCCCACCAGACCGAGGAGCAGGCCCGCCGCTCGGTCCGCCGGGTCCGGCGGCGGGTGCTGCCGGTGGCCCGGCGGGCCGTCCGGGGGACGCGGGACGCCGTGCTGGGCGAGTACTACCGGGCCGAGCTGCGCCGGCCGCTCGACCCGACCCTCGCCGTCTACGCCGCGTACTGGTATCGGGGGTACGCCTGCAACCCGGCCGCGATCTACGCCGCCGCCCGCCGGCTGGCCCCCCACGTACGCGGGGTGTGGATCGTCCGGCCGGACCGGGTCGCCAGCCTGCCGCCCGGCGTCGAGTACGTGGTGGCCGGCACCCGGGACTACTACCGGGTGCTGGCCCGGGCCCGCTGGCTGGTCAACAACGTCAACTTCCCGGACCACGTCCGCAAGCGCGCCGGTTCGGTGCACCTCCAGACCCATCACGGCACGCCCGTCAAGGTGATGGGGCTGGACCAGCAGCGGTATCCGCTCGGCGCGGTGGACATGGACTTCGCCCGGCTGCTGCGCCGGGTGGACCGGTGGGACTTCAGCGTCACCTCGAACAGCTTCTCGACGCAGATGTGGGAGCGGGCGTACCCGGCCGGGTTCACCGGGCTGGAGGTCGGCTATCCGCGCAACGACCGGCTGGCGCTGGCCACCCCGGAGCAGTGCCGCCAGGCCCGGGCGGAGCTGGGCGTCGGCCCCGACGAGACGGTCGTGTTGTACGCGCCGACGCACCGGGAGCACCTGCCCGGCTGGCGTCCGCCGTTCGACCCGGACCGGATGCGCGAGGTGCTCGGCCCGGCCGGACGGGTGCTGGTGCGCAGCCACTACTTCCACGACCGGGACCGGCACCCCGGCGGCCCGACGCGGGGCGGGGCGCTGGACGTGAGCGCCCACGAGCCGGTGGAGGACCTGTACCTCGCCGCCGACGTGCTGGTCACCGACTATTCCTCGGCCATGTTCGACTACGCCGTGCTGGACCGGCCGATCGTCGTGTACGCCCCGGACTGGGACGCGTACCGGGTGATCCGGGGTGTCTACCTCGACCTGATCGCGGAGCCGCCGGGCGCGGTGGCCCTCGACTTCCCCGCCCTGCTCGACGTGTTCCGTTCCGGCGCGCTCCGCGCGGAGCCGGCCGAGCGGGCCCGACAGCGGTTCCGTAGCCGGTTCTGCGCGCTCGACGACGGCCACGCCGCCGAGCGGGTGGTCCGCCGGGTCTTCCTCGACGAGCCGGCCTGAAACCCCGCCCGACGGGGGCGGGACTGTCGGGGCCGCCTTAATAGGGCTGTCACGAGCCGAACATGGCACGTTTACCCGATGTGCTAATTCGATGATGTTGGTCACAGTCATCACCGGGTCTCGGCCGCGAGCATGGGGAGGAGACGGTGACCACCGTCGCGCTCAAGGATGTCACCAAGGTGTTCCAGGACGGGACAGTCGCGGTCGACACCATCAATCTGGACGTCAACGACGGCGAGTTCATGGTGCTGCTCGGCCCCTCCGGCTGCGGCAAGTCCACGGTGCTGCGCATGGTCGCCGGGCTGGAGGATCCGAGCACCGGCGCGGTCATGCTCGACGGCGAGGTCGCCAACGACCTGCCGCCGCGGGAGCGGCGGATCGCCATGGTCTTCCAGGATTTCGCCCTCTATCCGCACATGACCGTGGGCGACAACATCGGGTTCCCGCTGCGGTTGGCCGGGGTCGAGCCGGGCCCGCGCGGGGAACGGATCCACGACGTGGCCGGCGCTCTCGGCATCGGCGACGTGCTCGGCCGCAAGCCCAGCCAGCTCTCCGGCGGCCAGCGGCAGCGGGTGGCGATGGGTCGGGCGATCGTACGCCGCCCCGGGCTGTTCCTGATGGACGAGCCGCTCTCCAATCTGGACAGCGGTCTCCGCGCCGAGCTGCGCGCCGAGATCTCCGGACTGACCCGGGAACTGGGCGTCACCACCATCTACGTCACGCACGACCAGGCCGAGGCGCTGACCATGGCCGACCGGGTCGCCATCATGCGCAAGGGTGTGCTCCAGGACGTCGGCACGCCCACCCAGGTGTACGGCCGGCCGGCCACCCTCTACGTCGCCGCGTTCCTCGGCAGCCCCCGAATGAACCTGCTGGAGGCGTCGGTCTACGTCCACCTCGACCGGTACGTGGCGCTCAACCTCGGCGAGCAGGCGCTCTACCTGCCCTGGGACGACATCCGCAGCCGGGCCGTGGCGCACTACCACGGCGAGCGGATCGTGGTCGGGATGCGGGCCGAGGCGCTCACCCCGGTCGCCCCGGACGCCCCCGGTCACGTGCTCCAGGGGCGGATCCGCTACCTGGAGCACCACGGCCACGAGTCGCTGGCCTTCCTCGACATCGGCGCCACCGCGATCGTCGTGGACGAGATGGGCAGCTCGGTGGAGAACGCGGCGCCCGGCCAGCGGGGGCTGCGCCGCTTCGGTCAGGTCGTGCAGCGGTTCGCCGGCCGGTCGGTGGAGTCCCCGGCCGCCCCCGCGCCGGTCGGCGGCGGTAACCGGACCAGCGTCCTTCCCGACCCCGGCCGGCACCACCGCCGCCCGGCGGAGCTGGCCGTCCGGCTCGCGCCGTACCCGGCGGTGTCGGCGGGGCACCCGCTGGCCGTCCAGGTACGCATGGACGCGCTGCACTTCTTCGACGAGCGCGGCGACCGGATCGACGTCGGCTGGCGCTGACGCCGGCGGGCGTGCTCGATCACCGGAGCCGGGTCACGCCCTGGGCGGGGGCCCGACCACCATCGGCCAGTCGTCCTCGGAGGCAAGTAGCTCGTCCAGCGGAACGTCCGGGCCCGCGGTGAGAACGGCGGTCGCCTCGGCCAGGCATGCGGACAGCGCCGGGTCGGCCGCCGTCTCGCCGCGCAGGACCACCACGGCCTGCGGGTCGACGGCCGACCGCCCTGGGAAGCTCGCCGGGTCCACGCCGACCTGCCGTAACACGGCCAGGTAGACGGCGATGTCGACCGTCAGCCGACCGCCGGCGAGGGAGCGCTCTGCCCAACCGTCGGTCTGCACCAGGTAAAACACCCCGTCGCCCTCGTAGCAGCACCCGCCGAGCCGGGCCACGGCACGCTCCCCGGGCGTGCCGTCGGGATCGACGACGAGGACGGCCACGGGCATGTGGGGGTCGTCGGGATTGACGCCGGGGCGGACATACAGCCGAGCCATGGGCGACATGGTAGGGGTGGCCGCTGACGGCCGGCGTAGCTATGGCGACAGGTCCGGCGGGCGGCGGCGGTACGGCCCCCAGGCGACGAAGCGGGTGAACAGGTCGGCCGGGGCCGGGCCGTCGTCCGGGTGTAGCTGGTATAGGTCCCGGGCCGCCGCGTAGAGCATCCCGCAGAGGTAGATCGACAGGCCGATCTGATTCTCGGCGTACTCCGCCTTGAGCAGCAGGCGGGCCTGAGGGCAGGGCCAGGGTTGACCGCAGGCGCGGCAGCACCACATGGGGCGCAGCGGGGTGTGCGGCGTGGCGTGCGCCGGGTACGCCCGGGGCCGGTCCGGTGCCGGGCCGTCGCCGGGCTGCGGGAGCTGGTGGCTGATCACGGCCGGTCGTCCGAGGTGGTCTGCCGGTGCCATCGACCACCGTTCGCCCGCCACTGCTGGGCCGGGGTCAGGTTGCCGACCCGCCCGGGGCTCATGGTGGGCAGCGGGCGGGTCGGTTGACGCATCCACTCCGGCAGATTCTCGCCCCGTTCTCGGCGGGGCAGGGCCGGGATCGCCGCGCCCCGGCACCGCAACCAGCGCAGACGCATGTACGCCTCCTTCGCATCGGTGAGGGGGCCCGCCCGCATCGGGGGAAGGAGGGGCGGGCCCCGGGCAGGAACCACCCCGTCCTTTCTGGATGGGAGCGGCTCCGCTGCGTGACAGTCTGGTGACCCCGGCACTACTGTCGGAAGGCGTTTTGCCCCCACCGAGCCGGCCGTACGAGCGGCCCGCCCCCGTGTCCAGAGGTGTGCAGAGGTGTGCAGATGAAACGGTTGCCCATGCTGGAGTTGTTCGCCGGGGAGTTGCGCCGCCTGCGCGTCGGCGCGGGAATGTCGCAGGAGGCCCTCGCCGAGCGCATCAACTACTCCGCCTCGCTGGTGGCGTCGGTCGAGCAGTGCCGCCGCCCGCCCCGGGAGGAGTTCACCCTGCGGTGCGACGACGCGCTCCAGGCCGGTGGTCTGCTGGTCCGCATCCGGGAGACCATCATCAAGGAAAGCCTGATGCCGTGGTTCCGCGAGTGGGTGACGATCGAGCAGGAGGCGACGGCGCTGCGCAGCTTCCAGCCGCTGGTGGTGCCCGGCCTGCTCCAGACCGAGGACTACGCCCGGGCACTGCACGAGGGCGCGAGCCAGCTCGTCGGCGACGAGATGGAGCAGCAGGTTGCCGCGCGGCTGGCCCGACAGGCCGTGCTCACCCGGCCCGCGCCGCCGCAGTTCGTGGCGGTGCTCGACTACACCGTGCTGGAACGCCCCGTCGGTGGCCCGAAGGTGATGCAGGAGCAGTTGCGCCACATTATCGAGGTGGGCCGCCGCCCTCGCGTCCACTTGCACCTGGTGCCGCGCGGCACGGGCGCCTACCCGGGCCTGAACGGAGCCTTCGTCATCGCCACGCCGCCCGAGGGCGGCGACATCGCATACCTCGAAAACCAGTTGCAGGGCTCGATCGTCGAGCGGAAGGTGGACGTACACTCCCTGCAACAGATTTGGGAGTCCGTGCGGGCGGAGGCGATGCCGCACGGGGCCACCCTGGCGGCGATCTCGGAGGCGGCAGAGGCATGGACCTGACCGGCGCGGTCTGGCGCAAGAGCACCCGGAGCAGCGGCAACTCGGGCGACTGTGTAGAGGTTGCCGACAATCTGCCGGGCGTGGTCGGCGTGCGGGACAGCAAGGACCGGCAGGGTCCGGTGCTCACCTTTTCCCCGGCGGGCTGGGCGGCGTTCGTGGAGTTCGCCAAGCGGCGCTGACCGAGATCCCGTTACTCCGGTCGGTGAGCCGGCCGGCGCAATCACTTTGACAGGGCGGCTGCTTCGGTGGCTAGAACAACCGGCATTTCCGGATAAGGATCCGTGATAGGCGCACGCTGTTCGCGGATCCGTTGCCGGACCTCGGCCAAGGCAGGGCCGGCGACGTAGTGTCGGCCCCGCCTCTCTCCTCGTGCCTCTAGCAGGCCCTGGTCAGCAAGGCGGGTCAGATCGCGGGTGGCGGTGCGCTCCTCGACGTTGGTGAGCTTGATGTAGAGGGGGCGGCGGACACGGTATCCCAGGACTGCCTCGTAGAGCAGTCCGGTGACACGCTCCGGGAGTTTCCCTGCGCTCACCACGGCGTCCAGTTCCCTCCAGATCGCCGAGGCCTCCTGAAACCGCCGGGCGACGGTTTGCGCCTGCATGTGATGAGCACGCAGATTGAATGCCACCCACAGAGCCGCCGACCCTCCGGGACTCCAGCGTCCCTTACCAGTGATTGCCAGGACCCGGTAGTAGTCCTCTGTGTTGCTTCCCAACCATTCCTCGATGCTGGAAAAGGCCGGCTCGACGATCGCCTCTCGAGACAGCACCAGCGTCTGGAGCGCGCGGGCCATACGCCCGTTGCCATCGCGAAACGGATGGATCATCACCAGGTTCAGATGGGCCAGCGCGGCCTTGACAAGCGGGTTCGTGGTGTCGTCGGAACGTAGGTGCGCGGTCAGTTCCTCCATCAACTGGGGCACGTGATCGGCGTCCGCACCCTCGTACACACGTCGGTCGGTCCGCTCGTCGTGCACATAGATCGGGCCCTTGCGGTACTGCCCCGGGCTCTTTGCCAGGTCGTGCGACAGCATCATGTAGTGCATGCTTCGGATGACCGATGTGTCGAAGCGGAAGTGGGGGTCGTCGGCGCTCTGCAGAACGTAGCCCAGGGCCTGCCGATAGCCACGAATCTCGGCAAAGGTTCGATCGTCGGCGCTCAGGGGCTCCGCGTCCTCCAGCGCGGCAGCGGCGTCGTCCTCGGCAACGACATATCCCTCAATGCTGTTGGAGCCGAGAATCGCCTTGGCCAGCAAGGTTCTACGCAGCCCGCCGGTCCAGCGACGCGGGGTGCGGATGACATCGGCCAAGCTGCGCCGCATGTCGTGGACCTCCGCCAGCACGGACCGGTCGCGGTCGGTCAGATCGGCCGTAGCGTAGATCATCGCTTCGTGTCCTTATGTCTCTTTGAATGAGACAACCCTACGCCGGTTCGATGCTTGTCGCAAATAAAGAGACAAAGAGACGGGAGGGCGGCCGGCCGCGTCGGCTGCCATGCCGTTCGGGTCCGCCGGTGCCTTGCCTGTGTGGTTACCGGCGAGTAGCGTGCGGGCATGTCCGTCGACTCTCGCCAGGTGGCGGCCGGTCTGCTGGAGGCTGTGCCGTTCGCCCGTACGCTCGGTATCGAATTCGTCGAGGTCGCGCCCGAGGCCGAGGGCGGGGTACGCGCGGTCGTCCGCCTCCCCGACGCCCCGGAACAACGTAACCACGTCGGCGGCCCGCACGCCGGGGCCATGTTCACCCTCGGGGAGACCGCCTCCGGCGCGGTGGTGCTCGCCGCGTTCGGGCAGGTGCTCGACCGGGCGGTGCCGCTGGCCGTGACCGCCACGATCGCGTACCAGAAGGTGGCCCTCGGGCCGGTGCTGGCCACCGCCCGACTGGGGTGCACCCCGGCGGAGGTGCTCGCCGAGCTGGACGCCGGGCAGCGCCCGGAGTTCCCGGTCGAGGTGGAGATCGGCACCGAGGACGGCACCGTCACCTCGGCGATGACGGTGACCTGGACGCTCCGCCCGAATCGCTGACGCCCGAATCGGGTTTGTCCGGCCGGTCCGCTGGATAGGGTCGTAACGTGCTGGGTCTACCCGCTCACGTGACCGCCTGTCTCTTCGATCTGGACGGTGTGCTGACGCAGACCGCCAAGGTGCACAACGCCGCCTGGACGGAGACGTTCGACGCGTTCCTGAAGAACCGTGCCGAGGCCACCGGCGAGCCGTTCCACCCGTTCGACCCCGGCCCGGACTACAACCGGTACGTGGACGGAAAACCGCGCGCCGACGGAGTGCGCTCCTTCCTGGCCTCCCGTGGGATCAGCCTGCCCGAGGGCACGCCGGACGACCCGCCGGAGGCGGACACGGTCAACGGGGTGGGCAACCGCAAGAACGTGGTCCTGCTCGAGCGGCTCCGCGACGACGGGGTCGAGGTCTACCAGGGTTCGGTGCGTTACCTGGAGGCGACGGCCCGCGCCGGGCTGCGCCGGGCGGTCGTCTCGGCCAGCGCCAACGCGCAGGCCGTGGTCGAGGCGGCCGGGCTGGACCGGCTGCTGGAGGCCCGGGTGGACGGGCTGGTCGCCCACGAGCGGGGGCTGCGCGGCAAGCCGTACCCGGACACCTTCCTCGCCGGCGCGCAACTGCTCGGGGTGGTGCCGGCGCAGGCCGCCGTCTTCGAGGACGCCCTCTCCGGGGTGGCCGCCGGGCGGGCCGGCGATTTCGGGTACGTGGTGGGCGTCGACCGGGTCGGCCAGGCCGACGACCTGCGCGCACACGGCGCCGACGTGGTGGTGACCGACCTGGCCGACCTGCTGACGGAGCCGGCCCGATGATCCGGGAACGGGCGTATCCGGTCGAGCCCTGGCACGTCCGCGAGACCCGGCTCGACATGGACGTGCTGGCCCAGTCCGAGTCGGTGTTCGCCCTCTCCAACGGCCACGTCGGGCTGCGCGGCAACCTGGACGAGGGGGAGCCGCACGGCCTGCCCGGCACCTACCTCAACTCCTTCTACGAGCTGCGGCCTCTGCCGTACGCGGAGGCCGGCTTCGGCTTCCCCGAGTCCGGCCAGACCATCGTCAACGTCACCAACGGCAAGCTGATCCGGCTGCTCGTCGACGACGAACCGCTCGACGTCCGGTACGGCGAACTCCTCTCCCACGAGCGGATCCTCGACCTGCGGGCCGGCACCCTGCACCGGGAGCTGCACTGGCGCTCGCCGGCCGGGCGGGAGGTCAAGGTCCGCAGCACCCGGCTGGTGTCGTTCACCCAGCGCACGGTCGCCTTGATCAACTACGAGGTCGAGCCGGTCGACGGGCCGCTGCGGCTGATCCTCCAGTCCGAGCTGGTGGCCAACGAGACCCTGCCGCCGCAGAGCCGCGACCCGCGGGTGGCCGCCGTGCTGGAGTCGCCGTTGCAGGCCGAGGAGGAGCTGACCACCGCCGACGGTGGGCTGCTGATCCACCGGACCAAGGTGAGCGGGCTGCGGGTCGCCACCGCGATGGCGCACGAGGTGCACGGCCCGGAGCGCACCACGATCTCCTCCGAGGGGTACGAGGACTGGGTCCGTACCACGATCGGCGGCGTGCTCAAGCCCGGCCAGACGCTGCGGGTGGTCAAGTACCTCACGTACGGCTGGTCCAGCCGGCGGTCGCTGCCGGCGCTGCGCGACCAGGTCGGCGCGGCCCTCGCCGCGGCCCGCCTGGACGGCTGGGACGGCCTGCGCCGGTCGCAGCGGGAGTACCTGGACGAGTTCTGGGACGCCTCCGACGTGCGGGTGGAGGGCGACCCGGAGGTGCAGCAGGCCGTCCGCTTCGGGCTGTTCCACGTGCTCCAGGCCGGTGCCCGCGCCGAACGCCGGCCGATCCCCGCCAAGGGCCTCACCGGCCCGGGGTACGACGGGCACGCGTTCTGGGACACCGAGATGTTCGTGCTGCCCGTGCTCACCTACACCCAGCCGAACGCGGTACGCGACGCGCTGTACTGGCGTCACTCGACCCTGCCGCAGGCGCACGACCGGGCCCGGACCCTGAACCTGCGGGGCGCCGCCTTCCCGTGGCGGACCATCGAGGGCCCGGAGTCGTCGGCGTACTGGCCGGCGGGCACCGCCGCGTTCCACATCGCCGCCGGCATCGCCGACGCGCTGCGGCGGTACCTGCTCGCCACCGAGGACGAGACGCTGGAGCGGGAGATCGGCCTGGAGCTGCTGGTGGAGACCGCCCGGCTCTGGCGCTGTCTGGGCCACCACGACCGGGACGGGCAGTTCCACATCGACGGGGTGACCGGCCCGGACGAGTACACGGCGGTCAAGAACGACAACATCTACACCAACCTGATGGCCCAGCGGAACCTGCTGACCGCCGCCGAGTGCGCGATGCGCCTCCGGGACCAGGCGCTCGACCTCGGGGTGACCGATGAGGAAGCGGCCGCCTGGCGCGACGCCGCGCGCTCGATGCACATCCCGTACGACGAGGACCTCGGCGTGCACCAGCAGGTGGAGGGGTTCACCCGGTTGCAGGAATGGGACTTCGCGCACACCCCGCCCGAGAAGTACCCGCTGCTGCTGCACTACCCGTACTTCGATCTCTATCGCAAGCAGGTCGTCAAGCAGGCGGACCTGGTGCTGGCCATGCACTGGCGGGGCGACGCGTTCAGCGGCCCGGAGAAGATGCGCAACTTCCTCTACTACGAGCGGCGGACCGTCCGGGACTCCTCGCTCTCCGCCTGCACCCAGGCGGTGATGGCGGCCGAGGTGGGCCACCCCGAGCTGGCGCACCGCTATCTGCGCGAGGCCGCGCTGATGGACCTGCACGACCTGAACGAGAACACCCGTGACGGCGTACACATGGCCTCGCTGGCGGGTGCCTGGATCGCCCTGGTCGCCGGCTTCGGCGGCCTGCGCGACCACGAAGGCATCCTGTCCTTCTCGCCACGGCTCTCCAGCCGGCTGAGCCGCCTGGAGTTCTCGCTCCAGTGGCGTGCCATGCGGCTGCGGGTCGACGTCCGGCCGCACCAGACGACGTACTCGTTGCGACACGGCGGGCCGGACACCGTGCTGGAGCTGCGGCACCACGGCGAGCCGATCCGGGTCACCTGCGAGCAGCCGGTCACCGTGCCGGTGCCGCCGGCCGACCCGTCCGGCCCGTCGCCGGAGCAACCGCCGGGGCGGGCGCCGCTGCTGCACCTGCCCGAGGACGTCGGCTGAGCCGGCCCGGCCCTGGTCGATCCAGGGCCGGGCCGGCCGGGTCGGACGTCAGAACTGGCGGCCGTTGGACGGTCGCCCCTCGGCGTCGCGGGGCGCCATCGCCCGCGGGTCGTCGGCGGTACGCGCCTGCGCCGCTTCGTCCGCCCAGTCCCGGGAGCGCTTGGCGTCCTGTTCGCGGCGTTCCCGGTCGGCGTTCTGTTGCCGGGACCTGTTCTGCTGCTGGGCCATGACGATCCTCGCGATCCGTCCGGGGCGCGGCTGCGCCGGTCCGTGGGTCACCCCGCGCCTTCCCGATCGGCCTGGCGGCAAACGGCGGCTCAGGCGTCGAGGTGCCGGGCGAAGCTCAACCGGAGGTGATTCTTGGGCCGCGAACCGACGATCGAGCCGACCACCTGGCCGCCCCGGAACACCAGCAGGGTCGGCAGGGACATCACCTGGTACGCCCGGGTGGTTTCCGGATTCTCGTCCGTGTTGAGGGTGACGAAGCGCAGCGCGTCGCCGAACTCCTCGGCCAGTTCCGCCAGGTGCCGCGACACCGCCCGGCAGGGCGGGCACCACTCCGCCCAGAAGTCGACCACCACCGGCCGGTCGCCGGCCAGCACGGTGGCGGCGAAGGCCGCGTCGGTGACCGCGGTCAGTCGGCTCCGGGTCGTGTCCTGAGGCATGTTTCCTCCCGTTGGGCGATCGCGCGGGCGAGTTGGTCTTGCAACTGTCGACGGACCGCGCCGAGCCGGTCGAGGTAGTCGTCCACCTCGGCGAGCTTGCGGCGCAGCACGGCGACCGAATCCGGGCAGACGTCGCCGGAGCTGTTGCCGGCGCGCAGACAGGCCACGAACGGGCGGATGTCGTCCAGGTCGAAACCCACCGCGAGCAGCGAACGGATTTCGTGGACGACGCGCAGCTCCGCCTCGTCGTAGCAGCGGTAGCCGTTGGCGGAGCGGCGTGGCCGCACCAGCCCCCGGGACTCGTAGTAGCGCAGCGTCCGGGTGCTCGTACCGGCCCGTTCCGCCAGCTCACCGATCCGCATCCGAACCTCCCTCGCCGGTCACGCTAAACCTTGCCGCCGACGTCAAGGCAACCCCGGCGCGGGAGAGGTGAGGTGGGGAGCGGTGGGGGTATGCGGGTGGTGGGAGGTGCGGGCATGGAGACGCGCGAGGTGAGGATTCCGGTGGTCGAGGGCGGTCTGGCCGCCGACGTGATCATGCCGTCGGGCGCGATCGGCGTGGTGCTCTTCGCGCACGGCAGTGGCAGCTCGCGGCACAGCCCGCGCAACGTGGCCGTCGCGCACCAGCTCAACGCCCGGTCGCTGGCGACCGTGCTGGTCGACCTGCTCACCCCCGACGAGGACGTGCTGGACGCGCGCACCGCCGAGCTGCGCTTCGACATCGGGATGCTCGCCGAGCGGCTGGCCGCCATCGTCGACTGGATGGGCGACGATCCGGCGTTGCGCCCGCTGCCGGTCGGCCTCTTCGGAGCCAGCACCGGCGCGGCGGCGTCCCTGGTCGCGGCGGCCAGCCGGCCGGACCGGGTGGCCGCGGTGGTCTCCCGTGGCGGTCGGCCCGACCTGGCCGGCAACGCCCTGACGGCGGTACGCGCCCCGACGTTGCTGCTGGTCGGTGGACTCGACGAGGAGGTGATCGTGCTCAACGAGCAGGCGCGGGCCGAACTGGGCGAGGTGGCCGAGCTGCGGATCGTCCCCGGCGCCACCCACCTCTTCGAGGAGCCCGGCACCCTCGACCAGGTGGCCGACCAGGCCGGCACCTGGTTCGCCACCCACCTGCGTACGCCGCACCCGGCCTGAGCCGGCTACTCCCCGCGCAGCAGGCTGGGCAGCTCGTCCAGGGTGGTGAGCGGCTGTCCGTCCCAGGCGGGATCGGTGTCGGAGTGCTGGATCGTCCGGATCACCGTCATGCCGGCCGCAGCCGCCCCGCCCAGCTCGCCGTCCGCGCCGTCGCCGACGAAGACACAGTCGGTGGGGTCGACGCCCAGCCGCTCGGCCGCCGTCCGGTAGATCGCCGCGTCGGGCTTGGCCAGCCCGACCGTGCAGGAGAAGACCGCCGCGTCGAAGCGGCGGGCCAGCGCGCTGGAGCGCCACGCCTCGGCGGTCTCGGCGGTGGCGTTGCTGATCAGGCCGAGCGGGCGGCCGTCGGCGCGTAGCGCGTCCAGCAGCGCGAGGGTCTCCGGCGCGACGCCGTCCAGCAGCCGGGCGGCCAGCTCCCGGCGGTGCGCCGCCGCGCGGGCCACCTGCTCCTCGGTCGGCGTGCCGCCGAGCCGCCGGGCGAGATTGCGTACGGTCTCCGCCACGTCCCAGCCCAGCATCCGATCCCGCCAGGTCGCGTGGTACGCGGCGACCAGCGCGGCCGGCTCCACCCCCACCATCAGCGCCATCTCGCCGACCACCCGGTCCCGTTCGGGGTTCGCTCCGTCGACGAGCGTGTGGAAGAGGTCGAAGATCACCGGCTGCGGCACGGCCACATGCTATCCATGGAAAAGGCCGGCCTCCCGCATAGGGGAGACCGGCCCTCGTGGCGCTCGGTCAGGAGCTGTAACCGCGGCTGGCGATCCAGTTGGCCAGGTCGGTCACGTTCATCCAGTACGTCGGCTCGCCCGGGCTGGCCGGGTCGGCGATCAGCACCGTCTTGCCGTCGTCCTTGTAGTCCACCGCCGTCAGGTAGTGACCCGTGTAGCTGTGGGCCACCCCGTCGACGTCCAGGGCGGTACCGATGATGTTGGCGACCACCGGGCGGCCCTGGTCGACCGCGGCCTTGACGTCGGTCCGGAGCTGCTCGACCTGGTCCTGGTTGGCCGCGTTGTCCCGGATCTCGGTGGTCTTGTACTTGCCGTCGGTGTACTCGTTGAGCACCCGGGTGATGTCGAAGGCCGAGTCGGTGCCGTTCACCGTGGTACCCAGCTTCTGGGCCAGCTCGTCCTGGCTGACCTGCTTGCCCTCGGCCGACAGGGCGATCCGGGTCGAGGCCGGGCCGCAGTAGTAGTAGTTCGGCTGGGCCTGGTACTGGTAGCCGGTGCGGCGGTCGCTCTTGCCGCTGCCCTTGTCCGGGGAGGCCGAGGTGACCGGTTTGGCGGTCGCCGGAGCGGCGTGCGCGGCCACGGCGGGACCGGCGACCACGCCACCGGACATGACGAGACCGGCGACGGAGAGCATGCTCCTACGGAAGATCTGGTTCATTTCGAAGCTCCATTCGGGGGTTGACGTCCGGGGACGCGGCACCGGGAGTGGCGCTCGGGTTCCGCAACGACAGCCGTGGGCCGGGCCATTCCGCCCGTCGGCCGTCGTGCTCGTCGTACGAGAAGTGGAACGACCAGGTGGTGGCCGGGATTTCCGCCGGTGGCATGGCCCCGGTCACCCCCGGAAGCGGTCATTCATAACGAACGCCGTGAAGGGTGCGAGTGCCCCCGAAAAGTGGGTCGGTCGGGCCGTGGCCCGGGCCAGTCGTGATCAGGACACGGGACGGCGCGGGTGGACCGGCCCCGGCGGGACGGGCGCGTGACCGGGCGGCCCGAGCTGCGTCGCGCGCCGCCGGGCGGCCAGCCGGCCCAGGTAGAACAGGGCACCGGCCAGCACACCCATGTCGTCCAGGTAGATCGGGTCGGGCAGCAGGTCCACCGGGAGGATCGCGTAGATCAGCGCGCCGTAGAACGCCACCTTGCCGCCGACGCCGAGCGTGCCGAGCAGCCGGCGGGTCCGTACCACCCGGACGGCGAGCAGCACCGCGCCGACCAGCGTCGCCAGCGCGAAGAGACCGGCGAGCACGACCAGAACCCAGGCCTCACGGGACACAGCGTCACGCTAACCGAACCGGGCCAGTTCCGCCCGGTGTCAGTACGCCGGCACCGCCGCCCGACCCCGGGCCGCCGGCGTGATCTCGCGGGTGATCTCGGCGTGACCGGCCGGCAGCTCCCGGGTGGCCTCCGGCCCGACGAGATCCACGATGGACAGCTCCGACTGCGTCTCGGGCTCGGGACGGGTCGCCGCGTACGCCTCGTCGCGCAGGCTCCGCGCGGCGACGGCGGCCAGCTCGGCGGCCTGCCAGGCGGCCTGCTCCCGCTCCCGGGCGGCCTGCTGCCGGCCGTGCAGGTTGTCCCGTACCAGCCGGCGCAGCAGCAGTTCCTGCTCCACCGGGTGCCGGCGAGGGTCCCAGCCCCGGTGCCCGAGGATGTCGCTGAGCTGCCGCACGGTGATCTCCTTGCGCCACTGCGCGTCCAGCGCGGCCCGGTGCAGCCAGCGCTCCCGGTCCGCGTACTCGGCGGGCGTCCGGGCGGTACGCGGCAGGGGCAGCGCGGCGGCGGCGGCCAGTCGACGGACGTCCTCCTCGGCCGCCTCGTACGCCCGCCACGCCTCCTCGACCTCCTCCTGGGCGGCCAACCACTCGGCCCGCCGCCGCTCGGCGGTGGCTGTCGCGCGGGTCGCCGCCACCTCGATCTCCTGCGCGTACCGGGCCCGCTCGCGGGTCTCCTCGGCCAGCTCCAGGCTGCTCGGCCTGGCCGCCTCGCTGATCCGGTCGCCGAACAGCGGCCGGAACCGGCCCGGTCGGACGACCATGGCGGCGACGACGATCGCCGCCACGGCGAGCAGGGCCAGCCAGATCCCGGCGGCCTGGGGAACGTCGGGCAGGACGGTGGAGAAGACGGTCTGCATCACCAGCACCTCATGGTGGAACGGTCGGAACTCGCGGTCTGGGCCCGCTGGGCGGGCGGCGGATCGCCGTGGGCGCGCCGGGCGCGAAGGCACCGCATGGGCCGTACCCGATGGGACGGCGAGGAACGCACCGGAGGCCGCGCGGGCGGCCGACGTGCTCAGGCGCGCGGCGGGCCGCGACGGGCGATCGACGCCCGGCCGGGATCGGCGGCCGGCACGACGACGGCGGTCGCGGCCGGTGCCGCGACGTCGTGGTCGACGTGCCGCGGCGGTACGCCCGGCACCGGCGACACGGACGCCGGGCGCGGCTGCCCAGCCGTGACCTCGGCAGCCGGCGTGGCCAGCCGGACCTCGGCGGCCGACGGGTCGCTCACCGCGTTCGCGGGCCGGACGATCGACGCGGCGGAAGCGGAGGCGGGCGCGGCGGAGGCCGGCGCGGCGGCCAGCCCGTTGAACCCGACGACGAGCACCAGGGCGGTCACCGCCACCCGGGTCAGCTCCCGCAGGGTGCGCAGCGTCGCCGCCCAGAGGGACGGGGCGAACGCTACGGGCAGCACCAGTCCAACGTATCCGGCGGGGCCGAGTTGTGCAGCTCGACAAGAGCGCGGGCGACGTGACCCGCCCCACCCTCCGCCATGGACGGACGGCGTTCGCGCGAGGCGGCCCACCCGGTGCCCCGAGCCACCGGGTGGGCCGTCGGAGTCACTCGAACCGCAACCCGTCCGGACGGGTCAGCCGCCAGAGCACCGGCAGGCTCGCCAGGGTCACCAGCAACACCACCCCGGCACCGAGCCCGACGCCGAGCCCCACCACCGGCCAGCTCACCACCACCGGTGCGCCCACCATCTTGAGCAGGGCCGCCCCCATCGCCACCCCCATGCCGGTGGCGAGCACCAGCCCGGCCAGCACCGGCACCCCGGTCTGGCCCAGCACCGACCAGCCGAGCGTGCTCCGGGGCGTACCGACGGCGACCAGCGCGGCGAGCAGCCGGCGGCGCTCCCGGAGCTGCTCCAGGACGCCGACCAGCATGCTCACCCCGATCAGCAGCAGGGTGACCACCGCACCGGCGAGCAGACCGCGCCGGACGTTGGCGAACTGCGAGCTCTCCCGCACCTCGATCAGCGCGTTCACCGAGGCGAACAGGTCCATCCCGGCGACCTCGGCGCGGACCCGTTCCGCCGCGTCCCGGTCCTCGGGATCCAGGCTGAGCAGCGCGGCGGCCGAGACCTGGGCGCGCGGCAGGGCCGGCATCGCCTTCGGGGTGACCAACACGGCGGTGTGCCGCGCCCCCATCGGGTCGTCGCGTACCGGCACGGTCCGGGCGTTCGCCGGAACCCGCCAGGTCGCGGCGCCGTCGCCGAGGCTCAGCCGGGCGCCGGGACCGATGCCGGCGATGGGGTCGTCCGGCCAGATCAGGAAGACGTCACCGTCGGCGCAGGACCCGAGGTCGCCGTATTCGGCAAGCGTCGCGCAGTCACCGATCAGCACCTCGGCGACGCGGACCTCCGACTCGTCTACGCCAAGAGGGATTGCCGTCAGAAACTGGGTGCCGACGCTGCGCGTCACCCCCGGGATGGCCGCGACCTGCGCCAGGGCCTTTTCGGGCTCGGGCAGGTGGTACAGCCGGACGGCGACCTGGGCCCGGCTCGGGTCCTGGCCGGTGGTCTGCCGGAACTGGTCCTGCACGCCGGCCACCAGCATCTGCAACCCGATGGTGCCGGCCACGGCGACGGCCACCCCGCTGACCAGCCGGGCCGAGGCGGCGCTGTCGAGCTGGAGCCGCCGCACCGCGAGCTGCCAGGGCGGCGGGCCGCCGTGCAGCCGGCGTACCAGTACGTCGACCAGCCAGGGCAGGAGGGCGACCGTGCCGACGAGCAGCAGCACCGTGCCAGCCGTGACCTGGGC
Source organism: Micromonospora narathiwatensis (assembly GCF_900089605.1). Classification (NCBI taxonomy): domain Bacteria; kingdom Bacillati; phylum Actinomycetota; class Actinomycetes; order Micromonosporales; family Micromonosporaceae; genus Micromonospora; species Micromonospora narathiwatensis. Next base: position 5,871,195 of record NZ_LT594324.1, read on the forward strand.
CTGGACCGTGTCGGAGCGGGCGGCCCGGACGTCGACGAGCGGCTGGAGCAGCGCGAGCCCGGCCGCGGGCAGCAGCAACCGCCACCAGAGGCGGCGCCGGACCGGGGTGGCCCGGCGGCTGACCCCCAGCGGCGTGACGAGCACACCGCGCAGGGCCAGCAGCGCCACCCCGGCGGCGAGCAGCGGCACCCCCAGCGCCACCAGCGCCACCAGCCACGGCGCCGGGCGCAGGTCGCCCGGAAACACGCTGATGTCGTAGAGCGAGACCAGCGGCGCCAGTTGGCGACCGGCCAGGAAGATCAGCGCGCCGGCGGCGAGCCCGAACAGGGCGGCCGTGCCCGCCTCCGCGGCGGCGATCCGGCGGACCATGCCGGCGTCGGCCCCGAGCAGCCGGAGCGCGGCGAGGCGGCGGTCGCGCTGCTCACCGCCGAAGCGGACGGCCGCCCCGAGGAAGACCATGATCGGCAGCAGCAGCACCACGAAGACCACCACGACGAGCAGCCACAGCACCGGACTGAGTTGCTCGCCCGGGCCGGTGCCGCCGAAGTGGTTCAGGCGCATCCCGCGCTCGGGCGGAATGGCGTCGCGGCCGAGGTAGAAGGCCAGCTCGTGGGGGCCGGACAGGCCCTCGGGAGCGATCGTGCCGGTGACCCGGGCCCCGCCCAGGCGGGGTGCGAACAGCGGACCGTCCGGCGAGTCGAGCAGCGCGCGCAGCGCCGGTGAGACGACCGCCTCGCCGTCGCGGGGGAAAGCGGCGAGCCCGGGTGGCACCGGCGCGTCCGGGCCCTCCGCGTGCACGATCCGCCCCCGCACGAAGCGCCCCCGGAAGTCGGTGTCGACCGGGACGACCAGGAACGTGTTCGCCGCCGCCGACAGATCCGGCTGGTCGACCCAGTCGGACCGGGCCGCGGTCCGGTTGGCGCGGGCGTCGATCGCGCCGGGCGCCGCCGCGGCGAGCAACAGCATCGCGACGCCGACGCCCACGCCGAGCGCGGTCAGCAGGGTCCGCGTCCAGCCCTCCCGCCCGCCGGTGAGGGCCATCCGGGCGCCCATCAGCAGGTCGCCCAGCCCGGCCCACAGCGGGCCGCCGGGGCGTCGGAACTCCGGTGTGGTCACGCCACCTGCTCCAGGCTGCGGGCCCGGCCGTCGCGGACCACCACCTCCCGGTCGGAGTACGCCGCCACCCGTGGCTCGTGGGTCACCAGCAGGACGGCCGCCCCGGACTCCCGGGCCGCGTCGGCGAGCAGGCGCATCACCCGCTCGCCGTTGAGCGAGTCCAGGGCGCCGGTGGGCTCGTCGGCGAACACGACCCGCGGGCCGGTGACCAGTGCGCGGGCCACCGCGACCCGCTGCCCCTGGCCGCCGGAGACCTCGCCCGGGCGCTTGCCGGCGACGTCGGTCACCTCCAGCCGGTCCAGCCACTCGGTGGCCCGCCGTTCCGCCTCGCGGCGGCGTACGCGTTCCAGCCGCAGCGGCAGCGCGACGTTCTCCAGGCAGGTCAGCTCCGGTACGAGCTGCCCGAACTGGAAGACGAAGCCGAACTCCCGGCGGCGCAGCGCGCTGCGGGCCGGATCGGAGAGGGCGGTCAGCTCGATGCCCCGGTAGTGCACCAGTCCCTGGTCCGGGCGCACGATGCCGGCCAGGCAGTGCAGCAGCGTGGACTTGCCCGAGCCGGACGGGCCCATCAGCGCCACCACCTCGCCGGCGCGTACGGACACCGACGCGCCGGCGAGGGCCTGGGTCGGGCCGAAGGACTTGTGCAGGTCCGTTCCGGTCAGCAGGACGTCGCCGGTCATCCGTGGACCTCCTTCGCCAGTTCGTCGAGGCGGGCGGTGGTCAGTTCCAGCCAGCGCAGGTCCGCCTCCAGGTGGAAGAGCGCGTGGTCACAGATGAGCTGGTCGGCCAGGTCGCCGTGGGCCTTGCGTCGGGTCAGCTCGCGCATCAGCCGCAGGTGCTCGGCCCGCTGGGTGTCCAGCAGGTCGGCGGCGGGTCGGCCGGTGAGCAGCGCGAGCACCACCTTGGTGTAGAGCACGCTCTGCAGGTAGGGCTCGGGCTTCTCGGGCTGGGACAGCCAGCGTTGGACGTCGGTCACGCCCGCCTCGGTGATCGCGTACCGCTTGCGCTCGGGGCCCTCGCCGGCCTCGACCGAGTCCACCTCGACCAGGCCGTTGCGGAGCAGCCGGGACAGGGTGGAGTAGACCTGGCCGAAGTGCAGCGGCCGGCTGTGCCCGAAGCGCTCGTCGTACGCCCGCTTGAGGTCGTATCCGTGTCGGGGACTGGATTCCAGCAGCCCGAGGAAGGTGTGCCCGATAGACATGGCGTGACTATACACAGCAGGTATACCTAGTGTGTATACCCCCGTGCGGGAACGCGGACGGCGCGACGACCCCTCCGGTGAGGGCTCGCCGCGCCGTCCGTCAGCGTGCGATCAGTCGGTGCCGAGCACCGGCGGCGGCGCCGGCCGGCCGTCGCCCCAGACCATCTCGTCCTCGGTCAGCCAGGTGAGCCGATCCGCCGACTCGTCGTCGTCGTGCTGGCCGCGCCCGCCCAGCACACCGTTGCGCCCGGCCATCGCGGAACGCGCGTTCGTGCCGCGGCCGCCGTTGGACCGGCCCTCCGACTCCACCACCAGGCCCCGCCCGGAGGCGAGCCGCCCGGTGCCGGACGCCGACCGGTTCTCCAGGCCGGACACCCCGCCGGGCCGCCCGGCCGCCGCCGGGCCCGCGCCGGCCAGCGCGCCGGTGCCCACCACGCCCGGCGCCCCGTAGAGGCTCCCGCCGGCCGAGACGGTCGAGGGGGAGCCGCCCATGCCGGGACCGGTGAGACCGGTGACCCCCGGGCCGGTGGCGGTCACCGGGCCGGCACCGGCGAGCGCGGTGCCGGCGGGGTCGACCGTGCCGACGGAGCCGACGGAGCCGACGGAGCCGACGCTGCCCGGGTCACCCGAGCCGGGGCTGCCGGGAACGCCGCCACCCACCGTGCCGTTGCCCGGTGCCGTGTGGTGGACGCCGGACGTGGTCGCGGTGCCCCCCGGGGTGTGGGCGAACGTGCCGGAGGTCGGCCCGGACGAGGGGGTGCCCACCGACGGGCCGTGGCGCAGCGCCGGATCGCTCGGATCGGAGTGGCCCGGCAGGCGGTCGTCGGGCCGCTCCGGGACGACGACCCGCCCGTACGCGGAGAAGTCGTACCCCTCGGCCAGGTTGGCGACGACCTGCACCATCCGCTGGTGCGCCTTCTCCTGCTCGGCCTTGTCCTGCTCGTGGCCGACGAAGCCGCCGATCACGGCGCCCGGGATGCCGCCGACCAGGAAGCCCTTGCCGGCGCCGGAGAGCATCTTGTCGTTGTCGTCGGTCTCCTCCGGGCTCTCCGCGTTCGACTGGGCGGTGCGCAGCTCGGTGGCCATCATGTCGAGCGCCTGCCGGACGCCGGCCATGCCGTGGGCGAGATTGCCGGAGTAGTCGACGACCAGGTTCAACCGCTGGTGGAACTCCCGGGCGGCGTCGCCCGTCCAGGTCTTGCCCAGCGCGTCCAGATCGTCGGTCAGGTCCCGGCCGAGGCCCTCCAGGGTGTCCTTCAACGAACTCCACTGGGCGCCCAGCCCGTCGATCTGCTTCGGGTCGCCCGAGGTGACGCCGTGGTAGAGCTCCTTGTGGCTGACGGGTGCGTAGCGCTGGGTGTACTCAGACACGCGGATCAGCTCCCTTCGCCGGCTTCATCGCCTCGCTCACCCCGGAGAGCGCGGCGATGATGTCGCCCGCGGCGGCCGCGTTGCGCGCCTCGGCGGTCCGGTAGTTGGTCATGATCGTGTGGGTCGCCTTCTTGGCGGCCACGATCGCCCGGTGCAGCCGCTCGGCGTGGTCGACGTAGCTCGCGTACGTTTCCGAGTAGCGCCGGGCGTTGGCGGTCGCGTCGGTGAACGTGCCCAGCGCCGGGGGCCGGCACTGCATCTCGGTGTTGAGCTTCTTCAGCACCGCCTCGGCCTCGCTCAACCGCCGCTCAAGGCGCTGGTGAAAGTCCTCCAAGGACAGTACGTCAACTGTCGTGCGCCCGGTCATGACTGCATCCCCGTAGTCATCGTCGAGAATCGTTGGCCACGCTCAGGTTAGTCGACCGGGCCCGGACCGGGCGACCCGTGACCGGCCACGCTCCACACCGGAACCCGGTCAGCCGCCCTGGGCCGGCGTCGCCTTCGTGTCCGACGATTCGGACGCCGAGCCGGACGACTCGGACGTCGACCTGGACGACTTGGCGCCCGGATCGAACTGGGTCATGGCATCCCGCTGAACCAGGGTCGGCCCGGTCGGCACCAGGGCCAGCAACGAGGCGGGCACCGACAGCGGGGTGACGTCGGCGTACCCGAGCGCGGCCTTCGCGTTCGGCCCCAGCGGGTGGCGGACCCCCTGCGCGGTGATCAGGTAGACCGTCGCGCCGGCCGCCGCCTCGCCGCCCTCACCCGCCGCCGCCTGCACCAGCACGCCCTTGCCGCCCGGCAGCAGCACGCTCTCGGCGGTGCGTACGGCGTCCCGGGACCCCTGCCGGGCGGCCACCCCGGCCGACGCGGTCAGCTCGGCCGGCGGCTGGTCGAAGACCTCCAGCGTGGTGACCGGCGGCTGCCCCGGCCCGCCCGACCGGTAGGTGGCGCACAGCACGGTCCGCCCGGGCCGCACCTCGTGCAGGGCGGGCAGCTTCTCCGGCAGCCCCGCCGGCTCCAGCCGCTGGTCGGTGAGGAGCTGGCCGGCCTGGTCCGGCGTGAGGTCGGTGACCTGGCCGCCGGCGCCGAGCAGCAGCAGCGCGGTCATCTCGGTGACCGTCACCAGCCCCTGCCGGGTCAGCACGTAGTACTGCTCGGCGGCCCGGAAGACCTGCCCGACCCGGGCCGGCCGGTCACCCATCAGGCCGCTGGTGCCGCCGTCCCCGTCGATCGCCGGCTTCCGCAGCTCCGGCCCGACCGGCAGCGCGTTGAGCAACTGCTGCCCGACGGTGAGCGGCGTCGCGCCGGCCATCTTCAACGCCACCAGCGCCTGCTGGTCGCCGACGATGCGCAGCCGCGCGCCGTTGGTGAGCAGGTACCGCGTGCCGTCCACCCGGACCAGCACCGCCTCGTCGGTGAGCGGGGTGCCGCCCGGCAGCGGCCGGTCGATCACCAGCCGGGTGGTGGAGCGCCGCGAGTCAGCCGGATCGGGCACGTCGCAGACCGACCAGGGCAGCCCGACCAGCGACTTCCGTTCCGGTACGTCGTCCGGGGCGCCGACGATGCCCACCGTCCGGCCGCGCGGCCGATCCTTGATGGACGCCTGGGAGACGGTACGCACCGTCGGCGCGGGCTCGTCGAGGATCAGCCGGGCGGAGGCGTAGTTGAGGGTCGGGTACAGCACCCCTTCGGTGAAGACGTACGTGGCGCCGGTCTCCCGCTCGATCACCAGCGTGTTGGACTCCAGCGGCGCGGCGTTGCCGGTCAACTGCCCGTACGCGCCGGCGCCGCCGAGCACGACGGCGGCGGCGATCACGCTGCCGAACACCGCCATGCCGAGCCGACGCATCGGCAGGTCGTTGGTCTCCGGGTCGCCGGAGAGCAGCGCGGAGACGATGCGGCGGGTGACGAAGCGGTACGCCTGCACCTGATCGCGGCGGGTCCGCATGACTAACCTCCGGCAGGGGTGGGTCCGCGACGATCAGGTCCGAACTCCGCCGCGGGCTTCCCTACGATAAGGGGCCGTCGACGGTTCACCGGGACCCCGCCCGCCCTCCGGCGACACACCGATCCGGCGGATGCCCAGGATGTCCAGAAGGGACGCTCACCGATGACCCAGGTCCAGGCGCCACCCGGTCGTACGGCCACCGCCCCCGCCGTCCCGGCGGACCGACCGGTCACCCCGGCCGACCGGCGTCGGCGCGGCCGGCTCGGCCCGGTCGTCGTCGGTCAGCTCGTGGTGCTGGAGTGCGCCGCGCTGGCCGTCTGGTTCGCCACCGCCGGTCCGGTCTGGGTGCTCGCCGCCGTCGGCGGCCCGGCCGTGGTGGCGGTCGTCGCCGCCTTCGGCCGTCGAGGCGGCCGCTGGTGGTACGAGGACCTGCTGCTCCGCCGCCGGCTGCGCCGCCGCCGGGAGCGGGCCCGGGGGGCGGTGCCGGCCGGCGACCCGAGGCTCGGCGCGCTCGCCCCGGACCTGGCCGTCGTCGAGCTGACCGATCGCGGCACCCGGCTCGGCGTCGGCCAGGACGACCGGGGCTGGTTCGCCGCCGTCGCGCTGACCGGCCGCCCCGGCGCGCCGGACGGCTCCGTCGAGGCGGCCGTGGTGGACCGAGCCCTGGCGGTGCTCACCGACTTCACCGGGCCGGTCACCCAGACCCAGGTCGTCTCGCACACCCTGGTCTGGTACCCGGCGCCGGGCGCGCCACCGGCCGCCCACCGTACGGTCTGGGTGGCGCTGCGGCTCTCGGTCTCCGACGCCCGGGCCGAGACGGTGACCCGGGGCGGCGGGCTGCGCGGCGTGCACCGCACCGTCGCGGCCGGAGTCGGCCGGCTCGGCAAGGCCCTGAACGCGGCCGGACTCGGCCACCGCGTCCTGGGCCGCGACGAGCTGCACGCGGCGGTGGTCTCCGGGGCCGGACTCGACCTGGCGCCCGAGGCGCCGGTGGAGAGCTGGACCAGCCTGCGCGGCGGCGGCTGGACGCAGCGCTGCCTGGCGCTGCGGGTACGCGCCAACGGGTCGCTGGGCGCGCTGGTGGACGCGGTCACGGCGACCTCGGCGCCGTCGCACACCGTCGCGGCGGTGGTGCTCCCCGGCGGGCGTCGGGTGCCGCCGCTGCTGCGGGTGGCGGCGATGGACGGCCACGCCGAGGCGCTGGTGAAGGCCGTCCGGGACGTGGCCGGCCGGTCCGGCGTGCCGGCCCGCCCGCTGGACGGGCAGCACGGTCCGGGCGTCTACGCGACCGCGCCGGTGGCGACCGCGATGGGCACCGTCACGGTCGAAGGTTGACGATCCAGCCGTAGGCGCCGCTCACCCAGACGGCCAGCGGCACCAGGGCGACGATCAGCAGGATCTCGACGATGTCGAGGGTCCGTCCCCAGACCGGCGAGATCCGCTTGCCCGCCACGCTGAGGCCGTAGATCAGGCTGATCACCGCCGCCAGCAGCAGGCCGCCCAGAATCAGCCCGAGCCGGACCGGCAGCGCCCCGGTGCCGAAGGTGGCCGCGGCGGCCAGCCCCAGACCGGCGGTGCCGGCGAGCAGCACCGGGGTGCGCTGGGCGCGGCCGATGAACGGGCGGGCCCGCAGCAGCGACAGCAGGGCCAGGACGAGGCAGAGCAGCACCGCCGGCAGCCGGCCGTTGCCGGCGAGCACCACCTGGCCGCCGAGCACCAGCACCGCGACCGTCCACAGCAGGCCGGTGAGGAACGCGTCGGCCCGCTCGCTGTTGCGCAGCACACGCGGGCCGTCGACCGACTCGGTGTCGGTCTTCAGGTCGTCCGGGCCGGTCGGGATCGACGGCACCGGCAGCCGGGCCAGCCGGTAGGCGATCATCGGCAGCATCGGCAGGGCGGCGAACGCGACGGTCGCGATCACCGCCGCGGCGGCCGCCGCGCCGAGCCCGAAGACCAGGCAGAGCACCGCGCCGATGGCGACCGCCGCGCCCACCGCGACCGCGCCGAGGAACAGCGGCAGCCGGTCACCGACGGCGAGCGCGGCCACCGCGCCGAAGAGCACCACCGCGGTCGCGGCCAGGAGCACGTGTGGGCTGTCCAGCTCGGCCAGCTTCCGGTCCCCGGCGAGGACCAGCAGGCCGCCGACCGCCGCGTAGCCGAGGCCGGCCATGGCCAGCACCGCGCCGGTCCGGCTGTCGCCGGCCGCGCGGGACAGCACCGCGGCGCTCACCACCAGGGCGACCGCGACCACGAGCGCGGCGAGCGCGCCGGGCAACTGCGGCGGACCGGCGAAGAGCGCCGCAGCCGCGCCGCCGGCCAGGGCGACGCCGGCGAAGAGCGCGGCGAACGCCCGGGTGGTGCCGACCTGCCAGGTGCCGGGACGCTGGTTGGTCGCGGTGGCGACGGCGTCCACCACGTCGTCGAAGACGATCTCGGGGGCGGCGTCGGCCCGGGGGTTGAAATAGAGCACCTCGCCGTCGCGCACGCCGAGCTGTGCGGCGGTACGGCCACCGTCCAGCGGCTGCCCACCGAGCCGGGACAGGCTCCACCCGCCGTGCCGCACGCCCTCGTCGGCGAGGTCCTCGCCGGCGTACCGCAGCAGCGTGGGCAGCAGGTCGGCCAGCGGTACGTCCGACGGCAACGCCAGGTCCATCCTGGTCCGCGGCGCCACGATGGTGATCCGGCTCAGCCCGCCGGTCGCCGCCTTCGTCGCCACTGTGGCCTCCTCGTGCTCGCCTACGATCCACCTCGGCCGGTGGTGTCGCACCCCGTGGGTCCACGACGCCCTCGGGAGATTACCTACGATGGCGGTCGCACAGGTTGCCCACCCGACGGCTCGGGTGAGTGGCAGACCGCAATCAGGGCCGCTTCTGGGGAGGAGATGCCGTGAGCACGGTGGTGTTCCGCCGGCTTCCGCGTCAACCGGGGCCCGCGCTGCCGCGCGGCGAGGTGCTGCTGGAGTCCCCGCCGGAGCTGCCCGAGCAGCAGCCGCGCGGGATGGGCCAGGTGTTGATGATCCTGCCGATGCTGTGCGGGGTCGGCGCGATGGCGTTCCTCTACGCCGGGCGCGGCGGCGGCATGATGACGTACGTCGCCGGCGGCCTCTTCGGCGTGTCGATGCTGGGCATGGCGATCGGCACCCTCGGCAACGGCGGCAACGACAAGGCCGAGTTGAACGCCGAACGGCGCGACTACATGCGGTACCTGGCCCAGATGCGCAAGCGCACCCGCCGGGCCGCGGAGCAGCAGCGCGCCGCGATGGCCTGGCGGCACCCGGAGCCGGACGCGCTCTGGTCGATCGCCGCCTCGCGTCGGCTGTGGGAGCGGCGGATCACCGAGGACGACTTCGGTGAGACCCGGATCGCGCTCGGCCCGCAGCGGCTGGCGGTGGAGATCGTGCCGCCGGAGACCAAGCCGGTGGAGGACCTGGAGCCGATGAGCGCGATCGCGCTGCGCCGGTTCGTCCGGGCCCACTCCAGCGTGCCGGACCTGCCCACCGCGCTCTCGCTGCGCGCGTTCAGCCGGATCGTGCTGCGCGGCGACCGGGAGCCGGTGCTCGACCTGGCCCGGGCCGCGCTGGGCCAGCTGGTCACCTTCCACGCCCCGGACGACATGGTCGTGGCGGTGGTGGCCGCACCGGACCGGCAACCGGTGTGGGACTGGGCGAAGTGGCTTCCGCACGCCCAGCACCCAGGGCGTACGGACGCGGCGGGCGCCCGCCGGATGGTCTTCGCCAGCCTCGCCGAGGCGGAGGCGGCGCTCGCCAACGAGCTGGGCGGACGCCCCCGGTTCGCCCCGGAGGCGAAGCCGCTCACCACCGCCCCGCACGTGGTGGTGGTGCTCGACGGCGGCGAGGTCACGGCGACCTGCGCGCTGATGGGCCCGGGCCTGCTCGGCGCCACGGTGATCGACCTCTCCGGCACCGTGCCCCGCGACGCCGGTCGCTGGCTGCTCTGCCTCGACGTCGGCGACGGCAGCGGGCTGGACCTGGTCCGGGGCGCGACGTCGTCCCGGCTCGGCCGGCCGGACCGGCTGACCGTGGCCGCCGCCGAGGGGCTGGCCCGGCAGATCGCCCCCTACCGGCTCTCCCAGCAGCAGGGGGCCACCGCCGAGGAGCCGCTGGCCCGCAGCATGGAGCTGCCGGATCTGCTCGGCGTCGGCGACGCGGCCACCGTGGACGTGCAGCAGACCTGGCGGCCGCGCAGCCACCGGGACCGGCTGCGCATCCCGCTCGGCGTCGGACCGGACGGCAACGTGGTCGAGCTGGACTTCAAGGAGTCGGCCCACGAGGGCATGGGCCCGCACGGCCTGGTCATCGGCGCGACCGGCTCTGGCAAGAGCGAGCTGCTGCGTACGGTCGTGGGCGCGCTGGCCGTCACGCACTCGTCCGAGGAGCTCAACTTCGTCCTGGTCGACTTCAAGGGTGGCGCCACCTTCGCCTCGCTGGACGCGTTGCCGCACACCAGCGCGGTGATCACCAACCTCTCGGACGAGCTGCCGCTGGTCGACCGGATGCGCGACGCGCTGGCCGGCGAGATGAACCGCCGCCAGGAGGTGCTCCGGGCGGCCGGCAACTACGTCTCCCGCTACGACTACGAGAAGGCCCGGGGGGCCGGCGAGCCGCTGGAGCCGATGCCCAGCCTGCTGATCATCTGCGACGAGTTCAGCGAACTGCTCGCCGCCAAGCCGGACTTCATCGACCTGTTCGTGATGATCGGCCGGCTCGGCCGGTCGCTCGGCGTGCACCTGCTGCTGGCCAGCCAGCGGCTGGAGGAGGGGAAGCTCCGGGGGCTCGACACCCACCTGTCGTACCGGATCGGTCTGCGGACCTTCTCGGCCGTCGAGAGCCGGATCGTGCTCGGTGTGCCGGACGCGTACGAGCTGCCGAACGCGCCCGGCCACGGCTACCTCAAGACCGACACCAGCACCATGCTCCGGTTCCGGGCGGCGTACGTCTCCGGGCCGTACCGGGCACCGGGGCAGGTGCAGCGGTCCACCCGGGCGCAGGTGCAACGCCGGATCGTCCCGTACGGCATCGACTACGTGCCGGTGCCGGCCCTGCCCACGGTGGAGGCCGCACCGGAGCCGGAGCAGGCCGCCGACGGCAAGGCCGTGGCCATGCTGGACGTGCTGATCGACCGGCTCAAGGGGCGGGGCCGCGCGGCGCACCAGGTCTGGCTGCCGCCGCTGGCCGAGCCGCCGAGCCTGGGCGAGCTGCTGCCGCCGCTGAGCGTGCACCCGACGTTCGGCCTGTGCACCGCCAACTGGCCGGGGCGGGGGCGGCTCACCGTGCCGGTCGGCATCGTCGACCGCCCGTACGAGCAGCGGCGCGACCCGATGATGGTGGACCTGTCCGGCGCGGGCGGCAACGTGGTGATCGTCGGCGCCTCGCTGAGCGGCAAGAGCACCATGCTGCGTTCGATGCTCGCCTCGCTGGCGCTCACCCACACCCCGCGCGAGGCGCAGTTCTTCTGCCTCGACTTCGGCGGTGGCGCGCTGCGCAGCCTGGAAGGGCTGCCGCACATGTCCGGGGTGGCCGGCCGGCGGGACACCGAGGCGGTCCGGCGGACCGTGGCCGAGGTGGTCGCGATCATCGACGAGCGGGAGCTGCGCTTCACCCAGCACGGCATCGACTCGGTGGCCAGCTACCGCCGGCGCCGGGCGGCCGGTGAGTTCGCCGACGACCCGTTCGGCGACATCTTCCTGGTGGTCGACGGCTGGAACACCCTGCGCCAGGAGTACGAGGAGCTGGAGCAGACCATCACCAACCTGGCCAACCGGGGGCTGGGTTTCGGCGTACACGTGGTCATCACGGCCGTGCGGTGGGCGGAGATCCGGATCAACATGCGGGATCTGCTCGGCACGAAGCTGGAGCTGCGGCTCGGCGACCCGGCCGAGTCGGAGATCGACCGCCGCGCCGCGCAGAACGTGCCGGGCGGCACCCCCGGTCGCGGTCTGACCCGCGACAAGCTGCACTTCCTCACCGGGGTCTCGCGGATCGACGGCAAGCGCGACATCGAGGACCTGACCGAGGCGTCGGTCGCCCTGGCCGGGCACGTGGCGACCAACTGGCCGGGCCGGCCCGCGCCGAAGGTACGCCTGCTGCCGCGCAAGCTGCCCGTCGCCGAGCTGGCGAAGGTGATCGACCGGTCGGCTCCGGGCATCCCGATCGGCGTCAACGAGTCGGCGCTCGCCCCGGTGTACCTGGACCTGGCCAGCGAGCCGCACCTGACCGTGTTCGGCGACGCCGAGTGCGGCAAGACCAACCTGCTGCGGCTGATCGCCCGGGGCATCGCCGAGCGGTACACGCCGGCCCAGGCCCGGCTGGTCATCGCCGACTACCGGCGCGGCCTGCTGGGCGCGGTGGAGGGCGACCACCTGCTCGACTACGCGCCGTCGAACCAGGTGTTCAGCCAGGGGCTGGGCTCGATCCGCAGCGCGTTGCAGAACCGGCTGCCGGGCCCGGACGTGACGACCGCCCAGCTGCGTGACCGGAGCTGGTGGAAGGGTCCGGACCTCTACATCGTGGTCGACGACTACGACCTGGTCGCCTCGGGCGGCAACAACCCGCTCAGCGCGCTGACCGAGCTGCTGCCGCAGGCCCGGGACATCGGCCTGCACCTGATCATCACCCGGCGGGTGGGCGGCGTGGCCCGGGCCCTCTACGAGCCGGTGCTGCAACGCCTGCGGGAGCTGGACTCGCCGGGCCTGCTGATGTCCGGCAGCCGGGAGGAGGGCGCGGTCTTCGGCAACCTGCGGCCGAGCCCGCAGCCGCCGGGTCGGGGCACCCTGGTCCGCCGCCGCGACGGCCAGCAGCTCATCCAGACCGCCTGGACCGAGCCGGCCTAGGGGGAGGGAACCGGCTCCGCCGGCGCCGGGGCGACATTCGTCCATGTCGTACGGTCGGGAGCGGAAGGTGTTGCGGCGTCCCGGCTTGTCGGAAACGACGAAACGGATGCAGGGCTGCGCGGGTTGGAGGTCGTCCGCTACCGTTCGGTTGAAGTGTCCGTCGGTGGGGTGCGCACGCCTTGCCGCGGGGGAGGGGCGCGGCGGATCCGCCGCCACGAAGATGACGGAAGGGTGTGAAGCATGGCGTTCGAGGTCAGTGCAGCGACTCTGCACACCGCCGCGAGTGACGTGCGGTCCACGCGCAGCGACGTCGACGGCGAACTCAAGAAGCTGTGGAACGTGGTCGACGATCTGGCGATGGCCTGGAAGGGCCAGGCGTCCTCGGGTTTCCAGAACCTGATGACGCGCTGGAACGAGGACACGGCCAAGCTGCTGACGGCGATGGACAACATCGCCGACCTGCTCGACAAGTCGGGCACGACGCACCAGGTCAACGACGAAGAGCAGCAGCAGATGCTGGACAAGTTCCACGCTGCTCTCAACCCGTGATCCGCGCTGACGAGCAGAGGGGGAACTGATGAGCATCAAGGTTGACTACGCCGTCCTCGAGAGCAGCAACCAGCAGATGCAGGCCATCTCGCGGACCATCGACGAGAAGCTCGACACGCTGCGCTCGATGCTGACCAAGCTGGAGTGGGAAGGCCAGGACCGGGTCGCGTACCAGCAGCACCAGGCCCAGTGGGACGCCGCCGTGCGGGACATCAACCGGGTCCTCAACGACATCGGCAACGCCGTCGGCATCGCGCGGGAGAACTACATGACCACCGAGATGAGCAACTCGAAGGTCTGGGAGTGAAATAATCGGCCGCTGCGGCTCCGGTCCGGCTCGATCGGACCGGAGCCGCAGTGCATTACGGTCGATCGAGGTCCTGGGAGCGCCATGGGTACGGGGAAACATCGTCGGTCACTGCTGCGTTCCGCCGCCGCGGCGCTGGCGTTGGCCGTGACCGCCGGTACTGGTGTGCTGTTCTCCCCGACCCCCGCCCGCGCGGACACCGTACGCGGTCTCCAGTGGTATTACGACACGTTGAAGATCCCGCAGGCGCAGAAGCTCACCCGTGGCAAGGGCGTCGTGGTGGCCGTGGTCGACAGCGGGGTGTACGCCGCCCATCCCGACCTGAAGGGCCAGGTGCTGCCCGGTAAGGGGCTGGACTCCGACGTCGCCCCCGACGGCCGCAGCGACCCCGACCAGGAGACGGGCCACGGCACCATGATCGCCGGCGCCATCGTCGGCCGCGGCGGTGGCAGCATGCACCTGCTGGGCATCGCCCCCGACGCCAAGGTTCTGCCGGTCGGCCTCGGCGCCGCCCAGCGTGACCGGGACCTCGCCGGGGGCATCCGATGGGCGGCCGACCACGGTGCTGGCGTCATCAATCTGTCGATCGTGGAGGGTCCGACCGCCTATCCCGACACGATGGAGGCGGTGCGCTACGCGGCCAGCAAGGACGTGGTCGTGGTCGCCGGCGCCGGCAACCTGGTGCAGGGCATGCGCGGTGTGCAGTCGCCGGCCAAGATCCCGGGCGTCATCGCGGTCGGGGGCAGCGATCGTCGCGGGGGCGCCTGGTCCGGGTCGACCTCCGGCCCGGAGATGGTGCTCAGCGCTCCCGCCGAGCGGATCATCAGCACCGCACCTCCGGGCGTCACCTCGAACGGCTACGGCGTCTCCGACGGCACCAGCATGTCCACCGCGCTCGTCTCCGGGGTCGCGGCGCTGGTGCGGGCACGCTATCCCGATCTCGACGCGGCCAACGTGGTGAACCGGCTGATCCGCACCGCACGGGACGCCGGACCGCCCGGCCGGGACCCCGAGTTCGGCTTCGGGGTGGTCGACCCGGTCGCCGCGCTGACCCGGTCGGTGCCGGCGGTGACCGAGAACCCGCTCCTCGCGGACGCGGCACCGGCACCGAGCGCGACCGCCAACCAGGGCGGTGACAAGAAGGACGACGAGCCGATGGTCTCCTTCGGGCTCGCCAAGGGCGCCGGTCCGATCATCCAGACCGTGCTCTGCCTGCTGGTGGTCGTCGCGATCGTGGTGGTGCTGGTGCTCGCCCGCCGGCGGTCCGCCCGCCGTCGGGCGGCGCAGACCCCACCCGGCCCGCAGTTCGGCCCCGGGCACGGCCCGCCGCCCGGCTACGGTCCGCCGCCCGGCTACGGCCCGCCGCCGGGCTACGGTCCGCCGCCCGGCTACGCTCCGCCGCCCGGCTACGCTCCGCCGCACGGGCCCGGCCAGTCGCCCGGCTCCGGAATGCCCGGTCACGGATCACCACCGGGCTACCCGCCGGCCCAACCGCATCCGCATCCGTACCCGCCTCGGCTGCCGGGTCAGCCGGTTCCGCCGCAGCCGTTCGCGCCACCGCCCGGACCGGGCGTGCCGCCCGGCGCGGCGGGGCCGCCGACCGGGCCCGACCAGCGCTGACGCCGGCACCACGAGTACTGCCAGGGGAGGACAGGAATGAGCTGGGAAGTCAGCCAGAACGTCAGCAAGGATCCGGACCGGGTCGACCAACGGTTCAACGTTCCGATGCCGGTCAACCCGGGCATGCCGTTCGTCGGCGACGTACGGGGAGTCAGCTTCGACCGGGTCGGTGTCGAACAGGCCCACACCCCCTCCCAACTGGTGGCCGGCGAGGGCGAGCAGGGGGTGCAGACCGAGTGGGACGCCGGCAGCCTCGACTCGGCGAAGACCTGGCTGGAGGCGCACGCCGAGTACGTGTACCGGCTCTCCTACAGCATGTCCGCGATCAAGGATGAACTCGGCGGGGACCAGGCCGCCGCCGGCAGCGGCTCGCTGGGCGGCTTCGCGAACGCCAAGCAGTTGGCCACGGAGCACCTCAAGCTCTACGGCAGCACCGAGCAGGGGTTGCGTTCGCTCTCCGAGAGCCTCTACGCGGCGGCCGACGCGCTGGGCGAGGTCAAGCGGAAGTACGAGGACGCCGAGCACGCCAACTCCATGACGGCGCAGGAGATGCAGCAGGCGTTCAACAATGCCGCTCGTGGCGGCGGCGAGAAGGACTGAGCAGGGGGGACGGGGAGATGGCGGACTGGGAGCAGATGGCCCGCGAGGTGCTCGTGGCGGGCCGCCCCGACAAGGTGCAGAACGCCGCGCTCGGCTGGAAGGAGCTGCTCAAGAACATCGGTTCGGTGGAGGAGAGCCTCCAGCAGAACGTCAAGGACCTCGGCGCGGTCTGGAAGGGGCCGGCGTACGACGCCTTCAAGACGCACATCGAGGGCCTGGGCAAGCAGGCCGGCGGTCTCGTGGACGCCGCGGAGAAGCCCGGGCACGGCCGGGTCAGCATCGTCACCACCCTCGAGAAGGCGGCCACGCAGCTCCAGGACGCGCAGAGCAAGATGCCCATCCCGGCCGCCTGCGTCGGGGACGTGCTGGCCGCGCGGAACGGGGAGATCACGCTCGGCGTCGGGCTCTTCGAGGCCCGGGTGAAGGCAGACCTGATGGGCAGCTGGCCGATGGAGAAGCTCGGCCAGCTCAGCGACTGGGTGACCGGTTGGTTCTCGGACCAGGAGGGCGAGGCGCGGAAGGCCTACGACGAGGTCGACCGCAACTTCCAGGAGCGGGTGATGGAGACCCCCGGCGGCCGCGACTTCACTCGCGTCGCGCCGGTCACGGACACCCCGGATCTGGATCGCCCGGACACCGTCGGCCCGGGAGGCGGCATGCCCGATCTGGGCAAGCCCCCCGCTACCGACATGGGCGGTAAACCAACCATCGACCCGGGCAAGATGCCGGGTGGTGACCCGGGCCGCCCGAACATCGGGTCGGGCGCCCACCCCGATCTTTCCAACGGCAGCAGCCACGTGCCGTCCACCGGCACCAGCCACCTCCCGTCGACCGGCGGGGTGGGCAACGGCGGCAACTACGGCACCGGGTTGGCCGGTGCCGGCGGCGGCACCGGTTCCGGCTACGTCCCGGGCGGTGGCCTCTCCGGCGGCGGCAGCGGCCTCGGCGGCGGTGGGGCGCCGGGCCTGGGTGGCGGCGGTGCCGGCATCGGCAAGCCGGTGAGCCCCGGCCTGCCGCCGATGATGGGCGGCGGCATGGCGGGCGCGGGCGGCCGTGGTGCGGGCGGCCGGATGGGCGCGGGAAAGCTCGGCGCGGGCGGGATGGCGCCCGGGATGGGCGGCATGGCGGGCGGTGGCGGCGCCGGCCGCCGCGGCGCCGGCGATGCCCGGGGCGGCCCGGCCGCTCGGGGCGCGGGTGTCCGGGGCGGCATGGCTGGCGCGGGCCATGGCGGCGGAGCCGGCTACGGCGAGGAGGAAGCGCCGCGCAACAGCTGGCTGGAGGAGGACGAGGACGTCTGGGGCTCGGACTCCGGCGGGAATTCGGGCATCCTGCGCTGAGGCGTCGGCCGGGCGCCGTCCACATCGTCCTGGGCGGCGCTCGGTCCCGGGCCGGCCGAGGGCCGGTGGCCTCAGGCGTCGGCCGGCTCGGAGCGCCGTCCCGGCCGCCAGCCACGACGGCGGCCCAGGGCGAGGACGGGCCGGGCGGTGAGCAGGATCGCGGCCAGCAGTCCGCCGACGGCGGCCACCCAGATCGCCACGGTCCGCTGCCAGCCGAGCGGGTCGGCCGGCGGGACCGGCTTCGGCATCGCCCCGAGCGGCGCGTCGTCGCGCGAGCCCAGCAGGCTGGTCACCGCCCGGTACGGGTTGACCACCCCGTAGCCGATCTCGGCGTTGTGCCCGTCCGGCGGGCTGTCGGCGGTGCGGGTCAGCCGGTAGGCGACCCCCTTCGGGGTGAGCTTCGGGT
Source organism: Micromonospora narathiwatensis (assembly GCF_900089605.1). Lineage (NCBI taxonomy): Bacteria > Bacillati > Actinomycetota > Actinomycetes > Micromonosporales > Micromonosporaceae > Micromonospora > Micromonospora narathiwatensis. The sequence continues at coordinate 5,888,502 of NZ_LT594324.1, forward strand.
GGGCGGCGCGGACCAGGGCGGCGACCCCGGAGACGTACGCCGTGGCGAAGCTGGTGCCGCCCTGCGGCTCGGCGAGGTATCCCGAGCCCTGCGGCGCCGGGCCGACGATGTTCAGCCCGGGCGCGGCGATGTCCACGTAGTCGCCGGTGACCGAACTGCCGACGTGTTCGCCCTTGTCGTCGACGCCGGCGACGGCGATGACCCCCGAGTACGCGGCCGGGTACGCCGGCTGGCCCTGCTGGTTCTCCTCCTGGTTGCCGGCGGCGGCCACCAGGATCACCCCCTCGTCGAGGGCGTAGTCGACGGCCTTCTTCAACGCCGGGTCGTCCAATGTGGCCAGCGACAGGTTGATCACGTCGGCCCCGTGGTCGACCGCCCAGCGGATGGCCTGGCCGATCTGGGCCGGGATCGACTCGTCGAAGGTGCGTTTGCCGTCGGCGAGCACGCGTACCGGCAGGATCTTCGCCTCCGGCGCGATCCCGCTGTACGGCGTGCCGGTGCCCTCCCGGCCGGCGATGATGCCCGCCACCAGGGTGCCGTGGCCGACCAGGTCGCACTGCCCCTTGAGCTGCTCCAGGTTGTTGAAGTCCGCGCCGTCGAGCACCCGGCCGCGCAGCAGCGGGTGGCTCGGTGAGACGCCCGAGTCGATGACCGCCACGGTGACCCCCGCGCCGCGGGTGATCCGCCAGGCCCCGGACGGGTCGATGCGGTCCAGCGCCCACGGTCTCTCGGTGGGGGCGGGAGCGCCGGTCGGGCCGCACTTCGGGGCGGCCCTGGCGGGCGCGGGCGGGGCCAGGACGCCACCGAGCAGCGCCGCGACCGCGGCTCCACAGAGGACGGATCGGAGCCGGTGTCCGGTACGGAGGCTCACCGTCGTCCCGTCCGGCCGCAAGCTGTCACGCACGCGCCGAGATTACCGTCGCCGCGCCCACCGCAGGGTGCCGGGCGCGGGCGTCAGGCGTCGGGACCGGTGGCCGGCTCGGCGGCGAAGAGGGCGAGCAGGGCGCCGACCTGCTGGTCGGCCTCCGCCGGGTGCCGGAAGTGGCCGCTCGGGTTGATCGTGTACTCGTTGCGCCGCCCCACTCGGGTGCGGCGCAGGTAACCACCGGCCTCCAGGTCGGCGACGATCGCCTGGGCGGCCCGCTCGGTCACCCCCACCTCGTCGGCGACGTCCCGCAGCCGCGCGGTCGGGTTGCGCGCGATGGCCAGCAGTACGTGCCCGTGGTTGGTGAGGAAGGTCCAGTTACGGCCGCTCCCGTTCTCGCCCGCTGTCGTCGCCATGGTGGTCATGGTATGGCTTCGGGCCGCGCGTCCCGGCTCCCGCCCTGGCCCGGTTCCGCTGCCGTCCGGTCAAGCGTCGACCAACACATGAAATCTGTATCACGTAAATCTTGACGTATCTTGGCTGTGGGTGTGACGGTGGTTCGCGCGGCCGTCTCCGCCGCCGACCGGGTCGACCAGGTCGTTTCGCGCGAGGACGAGGTGACTGCCGTGACGCCGACCACTCCCGAACAGGCGCTCGCCGAGCTGTACGCCGGAAACCGTCGTTTCGTCACCGGCGTACCCCATCATCCGAATCAGGACGCCGGGCACCGGGCCGCCGTCGCGGACGGCCAGCACCCCTTCGCGGTGATCGTCGGTTGCTCCGACTCCCGCCTCGCCGCCGAGATCATCTTCGACCGCGGCCTGGGCGACGTCTTCGTGGTGCGGACCGCCGGCCACACCGTCGGCCCCGAGGTGCTCGGCAGCGTCGAGTACGCGATCACCGTGCTCGGCGTACCACTGGTCGTGGTGCTCGGCCACGACTCCTGCGGGGCGGTGCAGGCCGCCCGGGACGCCGTCGCCACCGGCACCTCCCCGGCCGGGCACCTCGGTGCCGTGGTGGAGGCCGTCGTGCCCAGCCTCCGCCGGGCCGCCCGGCAGGGCATCGAGGACGTGGACGGGATCGTCGACATCCACATCGCGCAGACGCTGGAGGCGCTGCTCGCCCGGTCCACCGTGCTCGCCGAGCTGGTGTCCGCGGGCCGGTGCGCGGTGGCCGGCATGTCGTACCGGCTCAGCGCGGGCGAGGTGCGGATGGTGGCCGAGGTGCCCGCCGGCACCCCGACCACGACGCTGACCGACGACGGCGACTAGAGCAACGACATGTGGACGTGATCGGTGTGGTTGGAGGGCCCGCTGTAGGACTTCCAGCCGGTCGCCGGGAACCAGATCTGCCGGTTCCAGATCACGTAGTAGATGCCCAGCCGGTCCGCGTTGCGGATGAGGAAGGCGGCGACGTTGTTGCCGTACATCCGGGTGTCGTTGTTGTGCCAGGGCGCGAAGCCGCTGTTCTGCAACGACCAGTCGCAGGCCCGGCCCTTCGGGTGCTCCCACGGGCCGCCGGACCGGTAGCAGCCGGCGAAGCGGGTGAAACCGGCTCGCCGGACCTCCTTGTAGGCGTGCAGAGTGCGCGGGGTGATGCAGCCCGAGGTGGTGGGGTCCTTCTCGCTGCACGACTCGGGCTTCCAGCCGCCGTCTGCGCTGCGACCGGGCCCGATCCGGGCCACCGGCGAGGTGGCCGAGACCAGACCGCCGGTGAAGCCACGCCCGCCGACCAGCGACAACGCCTTCTCCGCCGCGACCTTCTCCCGGGCCATCGCGTTCTTCTGCTTCTCCTGCTCGCGCACCTCGCCGTCGAGCGCGATCTTGGCCTGCTCCGCGCGGGTCTTCGCCGCGTTGACCTCCGCCAGCCGCTGCGCGTTGACCATGTTCAGCTCGTCGAGGGCGGCGGCCCGCCGGACGAAGGAGTCGGGTGTGTTGCTCTCCAACAGCATGGCCATCGCGCCGATCCGGCCGGTGCGGTACGACTGCGCGGCGATCTGGCCGACCTGCGGGCGCAGCGCGTCGAGTTCGGCCTGTGCCGCCCGTACCTCCAGGGCCAGTTGGAGTTGGCGCTGCTTCGACTTCTCCAGCTTCGCCTTGGCCTGAAGGTAGGCGCGGTTCGTGGCGTCGAGGACGTCCGTGATGAGCGGAGGATCGTTGTCCTCCTCGTGCCCTGAAGGGGTGGGGTTGGCGGGCGCGGCCATGGCCGGGGTCGGCCCGGCGACGATGGCGAACGCGGCGAGTACGGCCACCACGGGTGTCAACCAGTGGCGCAGGGGTGCCGTCACAGTGTTCCCTTCCGTCGACCGCCGACCGGGTTAGCTGCCGGGTTCGGGACGGAAGTGGCCCCTACCGCTGGCGCGGATTCACCCCAGGTACCTGGTTCCCCGGCTCGCCTTCGAGCGATTGGGCGGTGGCACCGCAGGCGCCGCAGCGCGCCTTCGGCGGTGACCGGCAGCGACGTTACCTGACAGTCCCCGCGGCGATCTACGTCCGGAAGCCGACCAATAGCGCGATTTCGCCGTAGCCCTGCGTGACCAGCGTCGCGTTTCAAGCCGGCGGTCACGCTGCGGAGTTTCACCATGCGGCCTCCGTGCTCCCCGACGGTCCGCGCCGCCCCGCGACCGCCCCGCCGAGCGCCTCCAGGGCCTCGCCCCGCTCCGCCGGTGGCCGGGCCGCGGGCGGCCTCGCCGGCTCGGTGTCCGACCCGGCCCGCCGGCCGGCGGCGGTGACCACCGCGGCCAGCCCGGTGGTCAGCGGTACGGCGGCCACCAGGCCGAGCGTGGCCACGATGCTGCGGACGATCTCCTGGGCCATGAACTCGCTGGTCAGGATCTGGCTCAGCGGGCGGGAGTCGGCGACAAGCAGGAGCAGCAACGGCAGCGACGCGCCCGCGTACGCCAGCACGATCGTGTTGACCGTGGAGGCGATGTGCGCGCGGCCCACCCGGGTGGCCGCCCGGTAGAGCTGGATCCGGGACAGCCCCGGGTTCGCGTACGACAGCTCGGTGACCGTGGCGGCCTGGGTGACGGTGACGTCGTCCAGGACGCCGAGGGAGCCGATGATGATGCCGGCCAGGAGCAGCCCGTGCAGGTCGACCTCGCCCTGGAACATCGACAGGGTGGTGGCGTCCTCGCTGCCGAAGCCGGTCAGATGGGTGGTCGCGGTGGCCACGGCGCCGAGCAGGCCGGTCAGTACCAGGCTGCCCAGGGTGCCGAGCACGGCCACCGAGGTCTGCGTGGTGATCCCGTGGGTCAGGTAGAGCACCACGAACATGATCAGCGCTGACCCGACGATGGCCACCAGCAGGGGCGGCTGGCCCGCGCCGATCCCCGGCAGCACGAAACCGAGCAGGATGGCGAAGCTCGCCACCAGGCCGCCCAGCGCGGCCAGCCCGCGCCAGCGGCCGAACGCGACGATGGCGGCGGCGAACAGTACGGCGAGCCAGACCAGTGGCGCGCCGCGCTGGTGTTCGGCGATCTGGTAGCTCTTCGCCGCCGGGTCGGCCGGGTCCGTCAGCTCGACCAGCACGACCGCGTCGCCCACCTCGACCCGGGGCGCGCCGGGTCCGGCCGGTAGGGGCACCTCGACCTGCCGCCCGGCGGCCGGGCCCTGCTCGGCGGTGACGGTGACCGTTCCGCACGGGCCGGTGGAGTCGCCCGGACCGCCCTCCGGCGTCTCCGCCGCCGGCGGGCAGGGCTCGGTCACCACCCGGGTCACCGTGCCGTGGTAGCGGGGCACGTCCGGGTCGGCCGTCGGCTCCCGGGTGTCCCGTGGCCAGAGCACGATCGCGGCGACCACGGTGAGCAGGAACAGTGGCACCACCGTCGCGACGAGGATCCGTCGTACCCCGGGCGGGGCGGACGGAGCGGGACGGGTGTGGTCGGCGCCCATGGCGAGACTCCCAACGATTCACAGCCGGACACGTGTCGCCGGGCCGGTGGTTCACCGTAGTCGGCCCTGCCGCACCGGCTAGCGTGGTCGGCGTGCGTACGGAGGCGGCGCTGACGACCGGGCGGTGGGTCCGGCTCCTGTTGCTGCTCTGCACGCTGGTCGGGTTGGCCGCCATGCACACCCTCGGGCACGGCGCGCACGGTGCCGCCGGCCGGTCCGGCGGGCATGACGGCGGGCACATCGGCGGGCGCCCGGCCGCCGCCGCGCCGACCATGGTCGAGAGCTGTCCGGGCGACGGCTGTCACGCGGGTGTGCTGCCGCTACGTGACCTCGGCGGCGACCCGTCCGGGTGGAGCGTGTGCCTGGCGGTTCTCGGCGCGTTCGCGGTGGCCCTGCTGGTCGCCGTGCTGCTACGGGCCGGGTCACGGCCCGGCGGGCTGACCCTCGGCGGCCCGGCACGCGCCGCCCGCGGGCCGCGCGCCCCGCCGCCCCGGCCGTACGGGCTGCGCCTGGCGACGGCGTCGGTGCTGCGCAGATAGGACGCCCCGGCGCGGGTGGACCGGAAGAACCGGTGACCCGCGTCCGCCGTCCGCTGCGTATCTTCCGACACCGAAAGGCTCAACCGTGTTCACTCGTACCCTTGTGCGTCGGGCCGCCCTGGCCGGCGCGACCGTCACCGCCGCGCTGGCCCTGGCCGCCTGCGGCGGTACCGACCATTCGACCGCCGGCTCCGGCCACGGCACCGGCTCGGCGGGCAGCGGCTCGCCCTCCGCCGGGGCGTCGTTCGGCGACGCCGACGTGATGTTCGCCCAGCGGATGATTCCGCACCACCGGCAGGCCGTGGAGATGGCCGGGCTGGCCGAGGGCCGGGCCGCCGATCCGGAGGTGAAGAAGTTGGCCGGGCAGATCGAGGCGGCCCAGGCGCCGGAGATCGCCACCATGACCGGCTGGCTCGCCGCCTGGGGCCGGCCGGTCCCGTCGGCGAGCGCCGGCCACGGCATGCCGGAGATGGATCACGGCATGCCGGGGATGATGTCCGACGCCGACATGACGAAGCTGGCGGCGTCCTCCGGCGACGACTTCGACCGGCAGTTCCTGGCCATGATGATCGCCCATCACGAGGGCGCGCTCGCGATGGCCGAGGACGAGCTGGCCGGGGGCGCCAACCCGGAGGCCAGGGCGCTCGCCCAGCGGATCGTCGACGCCCAGCAGGCCGAGATCGAGGCCATGCGGAAGCTGCTCGACCGGCGCTGAGGCCCGTACGCGTCGGGTGCCGGGGTCGCTCGCCGGCCCGGGCACCCGACGCTGGCCGGCTTCGGCAGCCTGTGGGTCGCTGGCGCGGGAGCTCATGCCGCTCGTTTCGGAGCTGATGTCACAGACGGGTCGGCCCGTCCGGATTCGCGCCCGCCATCGCGTTCGTGGCGGTCTCTGGTCAGCCGCGCTTCATCAGCCGGCCGACGGCGGCCATCATCTCGGTGGCCATCTCGTCGGCGCGGCCCTCGGCGGCGCCCTCCCGCATGCAGTGCCGGGCGTGCCCGTCGAGCAGGCCGAGCCCGACCTTGTCCAGGGCGGCCTGGATGGCGGAGATCTGGGTCAGCACGTCGATGCAGTAGCGGTCGTCCTCGACCATCTTCTCGATGCCGCGGACCTGCCCCTCGATTCGGCGGAGCCGCGCGAGCAGCTGGTCCTTGCTGGCGGTGTAGCCCCGGGCCGGGGTCGTCGGTGCGGTCATGAAGACGAGGATAGCGTACCCCTCGGGGGTATGTTATGTTCCTCCCGGAGGCCGATACCCCCACCGGGTAGCGGTAACAGAAGAGTGGCAGCCGTCTCTCCTCCAATTACCCCCAGGGGGTATAGGGTCGAAGGCGGCGGGAAGGGAGATTCGCCATGGTCACCACCATGTACCAGGTGCAGGGCATGACCTGCGGGCACTGTGTCAACTCGGTCAACGCCGAGGTGGGCGCGATTCCGGGCGTCAGCGACGTCCAGGTCGACCTGGCCTCCGGCCGGGTCACCGTCACCAGTGAGAGCCCGTTGGACACGGACACCGTCCGCGCCGCCGTGGACGAGGCCGGATACGACCTCGTCGGGGCGTGACGGGTCCGCCGGACCCGAAGGAACCGAGGTAACACCATGAACACGGCGACGAAGCTGAGCGGCTTCACTCTCGGCCTCGCGGCGGTGTTCGGCACGGCGTACGGGGTCGGCCAGCTGACCGGCCCCGTCACCCCGGCCGCCGAGACCCGCCACGACGCCACCGAAGCCGGCCACACCGGCGACGGCCACGCGGCCACCGCCACCGACCACCTGCCCGGCGGACTGCTCGTCTCCGACCGTGGCTACACCCTGCAACCGGTGACCGCCCCCGCCGGCGAGTTCGCCTTCCGGATCACCGGACCCGACGGTCGGCCGGTCACCCGCTACGACGTCGCGCACGACAAGCGCATGCACCTGATCGTCGCCCGCCGCGACCTCTCCGGCTTCCGGCACGTACACCCGGAGCTGGCCGCCGACGGCACCTGGCGGGTCGCCTCGCCGCTCGCCGGCCCCGGCGTCTGGCGGGCGTTCGCCGACTTCACCCCGACCGGCGCCGACCCGCTGACGCTCGGGGTCGACGTCACCGTCCCCGGCGAGCTGGCGGAACGGCCGCTGCCCGCGCCCGCCACCAGCACCACCGTCGACGGCTACACCATCACCCTGAGCGGGGCCCCGCAGCCCGGCCGCACCAGCCGGCTCACCCTGACGATCAGTCGGGACGGGCGACCGGTCACCGACCTCCAGCCCTATCTCGGGGCGTACGGGCACCTGGTGGCGCTGCGACAGGGCGACCTGGCGTACCTGCACGTGCACCCGGAGGGCACGCCCGGCGACGGGCGGACCCCGGCCGGGCCCGCGGTCACCTTCGCCGCCGAGGTGCCCTCGGCCGGGACGTACCGCCTCTTCCTGGACTTCCGGCACGGCGACGCGGTGCACACCGCGGAGTTCACCGTCGTGGCCGGCGACCAGGCCGTACCGGCGCCGGACGCGCCGGCCACCACCACCGCACCGACCCCGGACGCCGGGCACGGCGTCCCCGGTCACGGGCACAATTGACCGGAGGTGCCGCGATGACATCGACCGCCAAACCACTGCCGGTCGCGCCGAACCGGATCGAACTCGCGATCGGCGGCATGACCTGCGCCTCCTGCGCCGCCCGGATCGAGAAGAAGCTCAACCGGATGGACGGCGTCGAGGCCACGGTCAACTACGCCACCGAGAAGGCCACCGTCCAGTACGCCGACGCGGTCACCCCGGACGACCTGATCGCCACCGTGGAGAAGACCGGCTACACCGCCGTCGTGCCGCCGCCCGCCACGGCCGCCGAGGCGACCGTCGAGCCGGTGGACGAGCTGCGCGGGCTGCGTACCCGGCTGTGGGTGTCGGTCGCGCTCGCCGTACCGGTGATCCTGCTGGCCATGGTGCCGGCCTGGCAGTTCACCTACTGGCAGTGGCTGTCGCTGACCCTGGCCGCCCCGGTCGTGGTCTACGGCGGGCTGCCGTTCCACCGGGCCGCCTGGATCAACCTGCGGCACGGCGCGGCGACGATGGACACGCTGGTGTCGCTCGGCACCCTCGCCGCGTTCGGCTGGTCGCTCTGGGCGCTGTTCCTCGGCGATGCCGGGATGCCCGGGATGACACACCCGTTCCGCCTCGACATCACCCGCACCGACGGGGCCGGCAACATCTACCTGGAGGCGGCGGCCGGGGTGACCGTCTTCATCCTGGCCGGGCGCTACTTCGAGGCCCGGTCCAAGCGGACCGCCGGCGCCGCCCTGCGGGCCCTGCTGGAGTTGGGCGCCAAGGACGTCGCCGTGCTCCGCGGCGACCGGGAGACCCGGATCCCGGTGGACCAGCTCGCGGTCGGGGACCGGTTCGTGGTCCGGCCCGGCGAGAAGGTCGCCACCGACGGCGTGATCGAGGAGGGCACCTCGGCGGTCGACGCCAGCATGCTCACCGGCGAGTCCGTGCCGGTCGAGGTCGGGCCCGGCGACACCGTCGTCGGCGCCACGGTCAACGCCGGCGGCCGGCTGGTCGTCCGGGCCACCCGGGTCGGCGGCGACACCCAGCTCGCCCAGATGGCGAAGCTGGTCGAGGCGGCGCAGACCGGCAAGGCGGCCGTGCAGCGGCTCGCCGACCGGATCTCCGGGGTCTTCGTGCCGATCGTGATCGCCCTGGCCGCCGGCACGCTGGGCTGGTGGCTCGGCAGTGGGGCAGGTACGACCGCCGCCTTCACCGCGGCGGTGGCCGTGCTGATCATCGCCTGCCCGTGCGCCCTCGGGCTGGCCACGCCGACCGCGCTGCTGGTCGGCACCGGGCGGGGCGCCCAGCTCGGCATCCTGATCAAGGGGCCGGAGGTGCTGGAGTCCACCCGCCAGGTCGACACCGTGGTGCTGGACAAGACCGGCACGGTGACCACCGGGCGGATGACCCTGGTCGACGTGCTCCCCGCCGCCGGTCAGGACGCCGACGAGCTGCTGCGGCTGGCCGGCGCGCTGGAGGCCGCCTCCGAGCACCCGATCGCCCGGGCGGTCGCCGACGGCGCGGCGCAGGCCGGACCGGTGCCGGCGGTCACCGGTTTCGCCAACGTCGAAGGGCTCGGCGTGACCGGGTCGGTCGACGGCCGGGACGTGGTGGTCGGGCGGCTCCGGCTGCTGCGGGAACGGGGTCTCGACGTACCGGAGGAGGTCGTCCGGGCGGCGACCGACGCGGAGGCCGCCGGCCGGACGGCGATCCTCGCCGGCTGGGCGGGCCGGGCCCGAGGCGTGCTCGCGGTGGCCGACGTGGTGAAACCGACCAGTCGGGCCGCCGTCGCGCGACTGCGCGAGCTGGGGCTCACCCCGATCCTGCTCACCGGCGACAACGCCACGGTCGCCCGGGCGGTGGCCGCCGAGGTCGGCATCGACCAGGTGATCGCCGAAGTGCTGCCGGCCGACAAGGTCGACGCGGTACGCCGGCTCCAGGACGAGGGGCGGACGGTCGCCATGATCGGTGACGGGATCAACGACGCCGCCGCACTGGCCCAGGCCGACCTGGGGCTGGCCATGGGCACCGGCACCGACGTGGCGATCGAGGCGTCCGACCTGACCCTGGTCCGGGGCGACCTGATGGCGGCCGTCGACGCCATCCGGCTCTCCCGACGGACGCTGGGCATCATCAAGGGCAACCTGTTCTGGGCCTTCGCCTACAACGTGGCCGCCCTGCCGCTGGCCGCCGCCGGCCTGCTCAACCCGATGATCGCCGGTGCCGCGATGGCCTTCTCGTCGGTCTTCGTGGTGGCGAACAGCCTCCGGCTGCGGCGCTTCCGCCCGGTCGACTGAGGGGCCCGACCCGCCGCCGGCCCGGTCCGTCCGGAGCCGGCGGCGCGGCCGTTCATCCCGGTGAGCGCCGGTGGGTTGAGCCACCGGCGGGCGGGGTACCCCCAGCACGTCACGGAAACTGCGAGTGGAGGTTCCCATGGGCATGGACGACAAGATCAACAATACGGCCGAGAAGACCGCCGGCAAGGTCAAGGAGGGTGCCGGTCGGGCCACCGACAACGAGCGCCTCGAGGCCGAGGGCCGCACCGACCAGGCCAAGGCCGACCTCAAGCAGGCCGGTGAGAAGGTCAAGGACGCCTTCAGGAGCTGACGTGTCGCCAGACCACGCCGGGCCGGCAGCACGCCGGCCCGGCGTTCCGCGTGGACCCTGCGCCCGCCGTCGTGCCGTTCCGGTCGCCGGACCGGATCGGCGGTACGTGGCTTGACCGACCCTTTTGGAAGGTGGATGTCGGCTCGCCTTCGGTCATCGTGGTTCGCATCGAGCGCCTAGGATGCGAAGCGACCTCGACCCCGGAGGGAGCCACCCCATGGCGCACCCCGTCGACCCGTCCGGCCTCGGGCGAGTGCTGTCCGAGACGATGTCCGCGCTCGGGCAGTTCACCGCCGGCGCCGAGAGCGACGCGCCACCACCCGAGGGCCACGGCGAGGCGGCCGACGGGCTGGTCCAGGTGACGGTCGGCCCACCCGGCCGGATCACCGCGCTCACCCTCGACCCACGGGCGATGCGCATGGCGAGCGAGTCACTGGCCGAAGAGGTCACCGAGGCGGTCAACGCGGCGCTCGCCGATCTTCAGGAAAAGGTCACCGCCGTTCCCGGACAGATCGACCTCGGATCGCTGGGCGACCAGCTGCGCAAGATCCAAGAAGACGCCGGCAGGCAGTTCAGCGCGTTCACCGACGCTCTGGTGGAGGCGCAGGACCGGCTCGCCCGGCAGGGCGGTAAATGACGGTGATCGAGGTCGACCCGGACGGGCTGAGCCGGTCCGGTCGCGCGCTGGAAGGGGCGGCGACCCGGTTCGGCCAGGCGATCTCGGCGTTCCAGGCCGAGCTGGCCGCGTTCGGCCGGCCATGGGGCTCGGACGACATCGGCTCCCTGATCGGGGCCGCCCACGACGAGGTGTCCGCCTTCGCATTCGAGTGCTTCGACAGCGCCCTGCAGGAGATCGCCGCCGCCGGGACGGACCTCACCGACATGGCCACCCGCTACGCCGAGATCGAGGCCGCCATCAAGCAGGGCTTCGACGGCCTGCACCAGGCCCTGGGCGACTGACGATGGGCCTCGAACTCCCCGGCGAACTGCGCTCGCTGCTCGGCATCCTCGGCTACACCTGGCCGGAGGCGGACGAGGTCAAGCTCTTCGAGATGGGCAACGCCTGGATCCGCTTCTCCGGCACCCTCGGCGGCGTGGTCACCGAGGCGCACGCCGGGGCCGCCGCCGTCTGGTCCGGCCACACCGGTCAGGACATCAACGCCTTCCAGTCCTGGTGGAACCGGGAGGACAGCCCCGCCGACAGCCTGCGCGACGGGGTGACCGCGGCGGTGCTCACCGGCACCGGCCTGATCATCTGCGCCGCGATCGTCCTCGCCCTGAAGATCGCGGTGATCGTGCAACTGGTGCTCCTGGCCATCCAGATAGCGCAGGCGATCGCCACAGCCGCGCTCACCTTCGGCGCCTCGCTGCTGGAGATCCCGATCTTCCAGCAGCTCGCCCGTACCATCGTCGGCAACCTCATCCAAGAGGTCCTCTGGAAGCTCATCGACGGGTGACCCGGGGATGAGCGGAGGCAAGGCCGGCGGCCGGTTGATGCGGGCCGCGTTGCGCTTCCTGAAGCGGAGCAAGGGACGCAACCGCCCCGACCGGATGAACCCGCACTTCACTGAGCACGTGATCGGCGGGGGACATGTCAAGCCGGGAATGCCCAAGGGAACCGGTTATCACTACCGCCCGGGTGGCCAGGACTTCCCGGGACGCAGGCTGCAACCGGGGAGCGTCGTCAAGGATCCGAAGACCGGGGCGTACCGCGCCAAGCCGGAGTTCTTCGATTCGACGCTCAACCCACCGCACGGGGCGTGGAAGCCGAAGAAGGGGCCCAACGGGGAAAGCTCCTTCTTCCCCGATGACTGGACACCCGCCCAGGTGGACAACGCCATCAGTGGCGCCTTCCAGAATGCGACGCCCGTGCCGGGCACCAATCTGTGGCGTGGGAAGCACAAGGACCTCGTGATCGAGGGTTTCTACAATGGCTCGGGCGGGTTCACGCACGGATGGCCCGTCGTCCCCTGATCCGAAGGACCTCTGTTGGCGTTCATCAGTTTCTCGCTGGACGACTACCGCCTGCCGCTGTTCGAGGTGACGGATCAGCGGTACCGGGTGCTCGGCGCCTGGCTGATCACCGACATCTCGGTCTATCACTCGGTCTGCCTCGACGCGCTGGCGATGGTCGACGACGTGTCGCACGGCCGGGCGCTGGCGGACGAGTGGGACAGCGACAAGTACGTCGTGAGCTTCACCGACCACGGCGTCGAGTTCCAGAACGAGTGGGTCGAGAGTGAGCGGGGCAGCTACGCGCTCGACGAGGTGCGCGAGGCGGTCGAGGCGTACTGGCGGTTCCTGGTGAGCCGCCCGGACAATCCCGACCTCATCCGCGAGTACCGGCCCGATCTGCCGCAGTGGCAGGCCGAGCTGGTGCAGTGGGAAGAGCGGTGGGGGCGACCGCATCCGTACCGGGGGCGGCTGTTCTGAGTCAGCGGTCGGCCGCCAGCCGCGCGGCGCGTACCTCCAGGTAGCGCTGCTCGGGCCGGCTGGTGGTCGCCCGGGAGGCGGCCAGGTACGCCTCCCGCGCCGCGTCGCGCTCACCGGCCAGTTCCAGCAGGTGGGCGCGGACGGCGGCGAGCCGGTGGTGCCCGGCGGTGCGCTCGTCGGCGGCGAGCGGCGCCAACAGGGCGAGCCCGGCCCGGGGACCGTCCACCATGGCCACCGCGCCGGCCTGGTTGAGGGTGACCATCGGGTTCGGCGCGATCCGGGCGAGCACCCGGTAGAGCCCGACGATCTGCGGCCAGTCGGTCTCCGCCGCCGTCGGCGCCTCGGCGTGCACCGCCGCGATCGCCGCCTGCACCTGGTACGGGCCGGGCGGTGACCAGGTCAGCGCCTCGGTCACCAGGGCGATGCCCTCCTCGATCTCGCTCCGGTCCCAGCGGGTGCGGTCCTGCTCGGACAGCGGGATCAGCTCCCCACCGGGGCCGGTCCGGGCGGCCCGGTGCGCGTCGGTGAGCAGCATCAACGCCAGCAGTCCGGTGACCTCGCCGTCGTCGGGGAGCAGCCGGCGCAGCTCCCGGGCCAACCGGATCGCCTCCCCGGTCAGCTCCGCCCGGTGCAGCTCACCGCCGCTGGAGGCGGTGTGGCCCTCGTTGAAGATCAGGTAGAGCACGTGCAGCACGGCGTGCAGCCGCTCGTCGCGGTCGGCGGCCGAGGGCAGTACGAGGCGGGCGCCCGACGCCTCGATCCGCTGCTTGGCCCGGCGGATCCGCTGGCTCATCGTCGCCTCCGGCACGAGGTACGCCCGGGCGATCTCCGCCGTGCTCAGCCCGCCGACCGCCCGCAACGTGAGCGCCACCTGGGCGGAGCCGGTGAGCGCAGGGTGGCAGCAGAGGAACAGCAGCCTCAGCGTGTCGTCCCCGGTCGGCGGCTCCTCGTCGGCCGGCGGTGCGACCGCCGCGTACGCCGGCTCCCGGACCGCCACCGCGACCTCGCGGTCCCGGCGGGCCCGCTCGCTGCGCCACTCGTCGGTGAGCCGGCGGGTCGCCACGGTTACCAGCCACGAGCGCGGGTGGTCCGGGACGCCCTGCGCCGGCCACTGGGTGGCGGCGGCCAGCAGGGCCTCCTGCACGGCGTCCTCGCAGGCGTAGAACTGGCCGTGCCGGCGGACGAGTACGCCGAGGACCTGCGGCGCGAGGGTGCGCAGCAGGTCCTCGACACCCGTGGGCGTCAAATCTCCGTCCCGGCCTGGTGCATCAGCGGGCGCACCTCCAGCAGGCCGAAGCCACGCCGCACGTCCGGCCAGCTCGCGGCGATCTCGGCGGCCCGTTCCGGGGTCTCGCAGTCGACCATCAGGTAGCCGGCGAACTGCTCCTTGCTCTCCACGAACGGCCCGTCGGTGATCTCGACACCGCCGGCGCGGGACCGGACCGTACGGGTCTGCGACGGGTGGGCCAGCGCCTCGCCGCCGACCAGCTCCCCGGACTCGGTCAGCTCCTTCATGATCACGTCGACCTCGCCGAAGATCGCGTTCCGTTCCTCCTCGGACAGCGCCTCGACGAAGCCGGGCCGGTTCCAGATCAACAGCATGTACTTCACGGTCACTCCTCGGGTACGGACCACCGGTTGTGGCCCCTCGCAGTACGGGTCGGAGCCGGGACGTCCGATCCGACATCCTCCCGAGAAAAATCAGCGACCGCGACGCACCGCGCGGTGGCCGGGGGAGCCGACGTCGAGCGAGGCCCGGTCGGCGGCCGAGGTGCCCGACGTCCAGCCCTCGGCGTCGCGTACCTGGAGCCGGTACCGGGTGACGCCGGGAAAGAGCTGGTCGACGCGTTCCCGGACCGCGTCCGAGCGGGCGGCGAGCACGGGGAGCAGCCGGTCGTCGCCGCGCTCCTCGGCCGCCGCCCGGTCCGCCGCCGAGGTGGCCGCCCGCAGCCGCTCCCCGATCCGCAGCGCGAACGCGTTGAGGAACGACTCGTCGTACCCCTTGGTGCGCCGGCCGCCGCCCGTACGTCGGCCGCCGCCCGTCCGGCGTTCGCCCCGGCCGCGCAGCATCGCCGTGGTGGCCTGCACCAGCAGCGAGGTGTGCAGCAGCTCGACCGCCACCAGATCGGCGGGGAAGCCGAGCACGGTGGCGAAGCCGAGGTCGTCGGACCACACCGACTCGCACCGGTTCGCCGCCGCCACCTCCTGGATCAGCAGCGCCTTCGCCGCCGCGTACGGGGCGTCGGTGCCGAGCCGGACGCCGCTCGGCTGGTCCGGCCGGTCGGCGGTCGCGTCGAGCAGCGCCGCGTCGATGCTGTGCCGGGCCATCAGCTCCTGCGCCTTCCCGGTGAGCGCCTCCGCCTCCGCCGGGAAGGTGGTCGACTCGGCCTTGGCCAGCAGCGCGCGTACCCGGTCCAGCATCCGCGACCCGCCGGACGGGGTGGCGGCGCGCGGGGCGGCGGCCGGGCCACCGGGCGGCGGGCGGAGCACCGCGATCGGCGGCAGCCCCTCGACCAGCACGAGCGCGTCGACGGCGTCCCGCAGCGCGGTGATCCGGTCACCCTCGGCCCGCCGGTCCAGCCAGCCGGCGTCGCCGGCCCAGCGCGCGCCGAGTTCGGCGAGCTGCTCCTCGAACCACGGCGGAACCGGGTCGGGCTGCTCCCGGCGCTGGGCGGCCAGCACGTCCCGGAGCAGCCGCGCGCCGCGCGCAGTCAGCCGCCGGGTCGCGATCCGATCCAGGTCGACCGGCTGCCAGCCACGCGGCCAGAGCCGCCCCACGCCGCGGCGCAGTCGGGCGAGCAGCGCCGCGTCCACCGTCGGACCGTCGCCGACGACGAGCCGGTCGAGGGCGCGCTCGGCCGCCCGTACGTCGGTGCCGCGCGCCGCCGCGAGGGCGGCGGCGAGCAGCGGGTCGGCGTCCGGCACGGGGCTCTCCTCTGCTCGGGTGGTCCGGCGGGAGCGCCGTGATCCAGGCGGGCGCGGCAGTCGGCGCCCCGCCACAGGTGGGACCGACGCCCGGCGGGACGGTTCGCGCGCCCGAGGAGGAACGGTACCGGCGGAGGGGGTACCGCCGCCCGTGAGCGCCCTCACCTCGGGCGTTCGGCCCTCCGGCCCCCGGGCCGGCGCTCCGCTGCCCGGAGCGGGCCGGTGCGACGGGTCGGGGCGTCCCGGGCGAAGGGGTGGATACTGGCCGGGTGGAGAGCATCCGCCCCCGCCTGCTGCTGGTCGAGGACGACCGTGCCCTCACCGGCCTGCTCGTCGACCTGCTCACCGAGGAGGGGTACGAGGTCGACGTGGCCGGCGACGGGCACCGCGGCCTGCACCACGCGCTGACCCGCGAATACCAGGTAATGGTGGTCGACCGGGGCCTGCCCGCGCTGGACGGGTTGGAGCTGGTCGTCCGGCTGCGGTCCCGCGGGGTGACCTGCCCGGTGCTGCTGCTCACCGCCCGGGGGTCGGTCGACGACCGGGTGGCCGGGCTGGACGCGGGCGCCGAGGACTACCTGGTGAAGCCGTTCGAGCTGGCCGAGCTGCTGGCCCGGCTCCGGGCGCTGCGCCGCCGGCACCCGGACGCGGCCGGCTGGCTGCCGGTGGGCCGGCGGAGGCTGGACGTGGGCAACCGCCGGGTGCTCGACGGTGCCGAGGAGGTGTCCCTCTCCGCCCGCGAGTTCGCCGTGCTGCACGCTCTCGCCGGTCGGCCGACGAAGGTCTTCACCCGGGCGGAGCTGCTCAACGCCGCGTTCGACCACGCCGACGCGCCGGGCACCGTCGACGCCTGCGTCCATCACCTGCGCCGCAAGCTGGGCCGGGACACCGTCCGCACGGTGCACGGGCTGGGCTACCGACTGGGCCCGGGCTGAGGCGGGGGACCGCGTGGACGAGGCCCGGCTGAACCGTGCCCGCCGGCGCAGCGTGGCCCAGACCGCCGGGGCGATCGGGGTGGTCCTGCTGCTGGTCGGCGCGCTGATGTTCGTGCTCACCAGCCGGCAGGAGGGCCGGGAGCTGGACACGCAGCTCACCCAGGTGCTGGCCATGGCCGAGGACGTGGACGATCCGCCGCCCGGCCAGGTCCTCGCCCGGCAGCCGGCCGGCGCGGCGGCGACCGAGACGACCAGGGGCGCGTCGCCGGAGCTGGTCCGCGTCCTGCACGACGCGGTCGGCCGCCGGCCGGGCCGGTACGACACCAGCGCCGGCGACGACCGGCCGGTCCGGGTGCTGGTCCGTCAGCGGGCCGACGGCAGCCGGTGGGCGATCGCCGCCGACCTCGCGCCGCTGCGCCAGCGGCAGGGGCAGCTCGCCGTCGCGCTGCTGGTGGCCGAGCTGGCCGGGCTGGCCGGCGCGCTGGTCGCCGCCGCGCTGCTGGCCCGGCGGGCGGTCGCGCCGCTGGCCACCGCGTTGACCCTGCAACGCCGCTTCGTGGCCGACGCCTCGCACGAGCTGCGCACTCCGCTCACCGTGCTGCACACCCGGGCGCAGTTGCTGGCCCGCCGGGCCCGCGGCCAGCCGGCGGACCGGCTCACCGACCAGCTCGACCAGCTCGTCGCCGACACCCGGGCGCTCGGTGAGGTGGTCGAGGATCTGCTGGTGTCGGCCGCCGCCGAGCACCGGCCGCTGCCGGACACCGAGGTCGACCTGGCCGAGGTCGCCCGCGAGGTGGTGGCCAGCATGTCCGCGTACGCGCAGGGCCGGGCGGTCGAGCTGCGGGCCGAGGCGGCCGGACCGGCCCCGGTCCGGGGTGCCCGTACCGCCCTGCGCCGGGCGCTCACCGCGCTGGTCGACAACGCCGTAGGGCACGTCCCGGACGGCGGACACGTCACGGTGACCGTGGCGGGCCGCAACGGCCGGGTGGTCGCCGAGGTGGCCGACGACGGGGTGGGGCTGGACCCGGCCGAGACGGACCGGCTCTTCGAGCGTTTCGCGCACGGTACGGCGGGGACGGGCCGCCGGTTCGGGCTGGGCCTGGCGCTGGTGCAGCACGTGACGCGGGCGCACGGCGGGACGGTCGAGGTGGCCGGCGCGCCGGGGCGGGGGGCCACCTTCACTCTCCTCCTGCCGCCGGCCTGAACCGCTCCGTACGCCGGGCCAGCGCGACCACCGACGGCCGCGCAAGAAATTCCCAAGAAACGCTGGGCACTGTGGGGGCCGGACAGGACATCGCCGATCGCCGAGGAGAGATCCGTGCCCGACACCGTCAACGGACTGCCGCTGCACCCGCTCGTGGTGCACGCCGTCGTGGTCCTCCTGCCGCTGGCCGCGCTCGGCGTCGTCGCGCTCGCCGTCCGACCGTCCTGGCGGGGCCGTTTCGGCGTGCTCGTCGTGGCGATCGCCGCGCTGGCCACCGCCGCGATCCCGCTCGCCACGGACAGCGGCGAGAGCCTGGAGCGCCGGGTCGGCGACCCGGGCCAGCACGCCGAGTTGGGGGACACGCTGCTCTGGTTCGCCCTGCCGCTGCTGGTCGTGGCGGTGGCGCTGGTCTGGCTGCACCGTCGGGCCAGCCGGCCAGGCGGCGGCGCGACCGAGGCGGTGCGTACCTCCGGTCGGGGCGTGCTGGGCGTGGTGGTCGCGGTGTTGGCCGTGGTGGTCGCGGCGGCGAACCTGGTGCAGGTCTACCGGGTCGGGGACAGCGGCGCGAAGGCGGTCTGGGGCGATACCCCGGCGGCCACCGCCGGACACGGCGGCGAGCGCGACTGACGTCCGTTCAGCGGGAGAACGAGGCCCAGATGTTCTTGGTGTCCCCGGTCGCGTACCAGCCGACGGCGAGGGAGACCGACTGGGCCAGCATCAGCCCGCGCCCACCCGAGTCGAGCGGGTTGGTGTCGTCCAGTTCGGGGATGGTGCTGAGGTCGTGGTCGGCCACGTCGAGGATGAAGCACCCGTCGGCGGTGAGCAGGGTGACGGTGGTCGGTGGCAGACCGTGCCGCAGCGCGTTGCTGGCCAGCTCAGTGGCGACGAGGACCACCAGGTGGGGCACCTCGTCCAGGTCCTCCCCCTGGACCAGGCCGTGCCGGGTCAGCGCTTGGCGCAGCGAGGCCCGCAGGTCGCGCAGCTCGGCCGGGGTGCCGAGGTCCCACCGCTCCAGCGCGGTGGCCTGAGGCGGTGGCGGCGACGTACGCAGCTGTCCCATGATCCTGCCTTACCCCGGGTCGCTGAACGCTATGCCGCCCGGGCGGCCCGGGCCGGGCCGCGAGCCGGCTCCGGACGTCCGGGCCGGCTCCCCGCCCGGGGAACCGGCCCGGCGCGGTCACCGCCGGAGCAGGGCGAAGACCCCCCAGCCCAGGTACTCCCGCTGGTAGCGGACGTACCGCAGCGGGTCCTCGGTCAGTTCCCGGCGCAGTTCCCCGGCCAGTTCGTCGTCGGGGTTGGCGTCCAGCCAGCGGCGCAGGTTCAGCCAGTGCGCCGCCGCGTACCGGTCCCAGCTGTCCTGGTCGGCGAGGACCATCTCCACCAGGTCCCAGCCGCACTCCGCGAAGAGCCGGACCAGCCCGGGCAGGCCCTGGAACTCGTCCCGGGTCCGGGCTTGGCACCCGGTCACGGTCTCCGCGTCGGGCGGGTCGAGCCGCCAGTACGGCTCCCCGACCAGCGCCATCCCGCCGGGGCGCAGGCTGCGGCGGAGGATCTCCAGGGTGCCGGGCACCCCGTCGCCGATCCAGGTTGCGCCGACGCAGGCGGCCAGGTCGACGGGCTCCTCGGGTACGTACGTCGCGGCGTCGCCGTGCGCGAACCGGACCCGGTCCGCGACGCCCAGCTCGGCGGCCCGCTCCCGGGCCGCCGCGGTGAATACGGTGCTGATGTCCACCCCGGTGCCGGTGATGCCGTGGTCCCGGGCCCAGGTGCAGAGCAACTCGCCCTTGCCGCTGCACAGGTCGAGAATCGACGTGCCGGGTTCGAGCTTGATCGCCCGGCCCAGCGTGGCCAGCTTGCCGGCGTCGAACGGGTTGAGGATCCGGAGGTCGCCCTCGCGGATGGTGAAACTACGTGGCAGATCCAATGTCGTCACTCCAGGAAGTGGATGCGGTCGTCGGGAGGCGGTCACGCTGGTCGGCTCGGATCAGCACGCTCGACACCGGCACCAAAACACCCTCTTCGCGATCGGAGTGACGTCGCGTCGACAGTAGGCGGTATCCCGCCGGCGGCCAACCGGAATAGCCCGGTGGGCCGCCCACACCGCCGTCGGTCCGGAGGTGTCGACGGCATGGATATCTGCCGTGGTCAATGTCACGTTAGCGTACCGGCACGCCGGCCGTCCCGCCGGCGCTCCGACGGGAGAACGCCATGAAGACACCGTGGAAAGCCGCCGCCACCCTCGCCGCAGCCCTCCTTCTGGTCCTGCCCGGTGGCACCGCCGCCCGGGCGGCGGGCACGCCGTACACCAAGACCCCGGTATCCGGCTCGCTCAGCACCTACCGCGTCTCCGGCGTGTACGTCGCCGGGGTCTCCTCCGGCGGATACCTGGCCACCCAGCTCCAGGTCGCGTACTCGGCGCGGATCCGGGGCGCGGCCGTCTTCGCCGCCGGCCCGTACTACTGCGCCCAGAACAACGTCGCCCAGGCGTTGTACGGCTGCGGCGACAACATCTACCCGACGTACGTGTCCACCCTGGAGAGCTACACCCGCACCTGGGCGGCGTACGGCTGGGTCGATGGGACCGGCAACCTCTCCGGTCAGCCGGTGTACGTCTATCACGGTGGCAACGACAACGTCGTGAAGAAGTCGGTCACCGACGACCTGGTCCGCTACTACCAGGACTTCGGTGCCAGCGTCCGCTACGACTCCGGCAGCGCCGCCGGCCACGCCTGGGTCACCCCGTACGGCACGGTCGGCTGCACGGCGACCGCCTCGCCGTTCCTCAACGACTGCGGCACCGACCCGCAGGGCAGCTTCCTCGGCAAGCTGCTCGGCTCGGTGTCCGCGCCGAACACCGGCCCGCTCGGCGGCACGCTCATCCGCTACAGCCAGGACAGCTTCGCGGTCAACGGTTGGGCCAACGGGCTGAGCATGGACGCCAGCGGCTTCGCGTACGTCCCGAGCGCCTGCGCGGCCGGCCAGACCTGCCGCCTGCTGGTCGCCCTGCACGGCTGCGCCCAGGGGTACGCCAAGGTCGGCACCGCCTTCGTGGACCGGGCCAACCTCAACCAGTACGCCGACACCAACAAACTGATCGTGCTCTACCCGCAGGCCATCGCCACCGGGGTGAACCCGAACGGTTGCTGGGACTGGTGGGGCTACCTCGGCGCCACCAACTATCCGATCAAGGGCGGTGCCCAGATCGAAACGATCATGAACATGGTCCGCCGGCTGGGCGGCTGACCGCGCCCCCGGTCCCGGTCAGGCCGCCCAGCGGTCGGCGGTACGGGCCGAGCCGGGGTACGGCGGCGGCAACAGCCGCAGCCCGGGGGCGTCGGGCTGCTCCTCGGCGGGCAGGTGCCAGCGCGGCCCCTCCGGGCGGTCGCCCTGCGCCGGGCCGCCGGGGCGCAGCCGGGGGCGGGACAGCGCCACGACGACCGCGTATCCGGCGAGCAGGAAGCCGTGGCTGACCAGTCGGGTCGTCTCCACCCGCTCGGTGGCCAGATCGTTGACCGACAGCAGCACCAGCGTGCCGACGAACGCCGACAGCATCGGCACCAGCCCGGTCGGCGGGGTGCGCCGCGCCGCGACGAACAGGAACCCGGCACCGACGGCCACGTTCCAGGCGGCCGACTCGTGCCACAGGTGCCCGGACGCCAGCGCGCCGGCCGCCGCGTGGTCGTGGACGCCGGTCACCCCGCGACCGATCTGGGTCAGGCCGAGAACGACCTGTAGCGCGCCGATCAGGCCGAGCACCGCCCGGAGGGTGAGCACGATCCGGCCCCGGCGGCGCGGGGCCAGCACCGGCTCCGGCTCCGCCGGCGGCACCGGCACCGGCTCCGGCAGCGCGGCGAGGATGACATCGGTGAGGTCGTCGCCGGCCACGGTGACCGACAGCCGCGCCCGGCGGGTCACCGCGGCAGCCCGGTCGTACCAGGCCCGGCAGCCGCCGCACCCGCTCAGGTGGGCCTCGGCGGCCACCCGCTCGGCGGCCGTCTCCTCCCCGTCCAACAGCGCCGACAGCACCTCACGCCACTGTTCACAGCCCATGTACCGATAGTCGCTCAGAGGGTGGCTCCGGTTCCCGCCACCTCTGCCGAACTCCGCCTTGGCGCAGGTCACCGGGGGTGCGCCCGGTCACACCGCCGCGTCGCCGCCGCGCCGCGAGCCCCAACCGGGCCGGTTTTCGGTGGCGGCGACGAGGTCCTCGCGGGCCCGGGCCACCCGGGAGCGGATGGTGCCGACCGGGCAGCCGCACACCTCCGCCGCCTCGGCGTACGACATGCCGAGCACCTGGGTGGCGACGAACGCCTCGCGCCGCTCCGCCGGCAACGTGGCGATCAACTGCTCCAGCACCACCTGCCGGTCGAAGCCGCCGCGGTACGCGTCGGGGGCGTCGTACCCGTCGGCCATCGGCACCGTACGCGGGCGGGCCGCCGCGGCCCGGACGTGGTCCACCGCGACGCGGCGGGCGATGGTGAGCAGCCAGGTCCGCGCCGAGGACCGGCCGGCGAACGACGGCAGCGACCGCATCGCGCGCAGGAACGTCTCCTGGGCCAGGTCCTCGGACTCGGACGGGGAGGTCAGCGCGGTGAGGAACCGCCGGACCTGCTGCTGCGTCGCGCGGACGAACCGGGTGGCCGCGTCCCGGTCACCCCGGCCGGCGGCCAACGCCCACGCGGTGAGCTCCGCGTCGTCGTCGGCCATCCGGCACCTCCGGCTCGGGCCGCCGACGGGACGCACACCGACGGCGGACACGACAGGTCGTAGTAGTGACTGGCTGGAAGCGTACCGCAGGCCGTGCCCCGCGCTTCTTCATCGTTGCGGTCGTCAGGCCGTCGGTTCGGTCGGGGCGGGATCCGACGTTCAGCCTGTGGTCACGGCGGCGGTCACCTCGACCTCCAGCACCGCGCCGGCCAGGAAGAGCCGGCCCACCTCCACCGTGGTGCTGGCGGGCTTGGCGTGCGGGAAGTACCGGTTGCGGACCGCCGCGTAGCCGGCCAGGTCGCCGAGGTCGGTCATGAACGTGCGGACGTGCATGACGTCGGCGAAGGTGGCGCCGTGCGCGGTGAGCAGGCCGCCGATCAGCTCGAAGATCCGTTCGGACTGCGCCCGGACGTCGCCGGGCGCCACCACGGCGCCGTCGTCGTCGACGCCGACCTGGCCGGAGAGCACGAGCAGCGCCCCGCCCGGCAGGTCGAGGCGGGCGACGTGGGCGAACCGGTCGCCGAACGGCGCGGCGACGGTCGCGGGGTTGTCCAGGGTCACGGTCACTGCTGCTCCTCGTCGTGAGACACGGCGTCCTTGGTGTGGACGCCGGTGAGGACGGCGATGTCCTCGTCCGGGTGGGGTGCGGCCGCCAGCACCGACGCGGCGGCCCGCAGGACGGGTGCCGGCACCCCGCCGAGCGCGTCGAGCGCGAGCCGGGCGTCCTTGGCGGCCAGGGCGACGGCGAACGCGGCGTCCGTGGCGGTCGCCCGGGCGACCGCGCCGCCGAGCGGTCCGGCGGCGAGGGCCTCGACCGCCGTACGCCGGTCCACGCCGACCGCATCCGCGACCGCCAGCGCGTCCGCGGTGGCCGTCACGGCGGTGACCAGGGCGGTGTTGAGCACCAGCTTCAGCGCGGCGCCTCGACCGGTACCGCCGCAGCGGCGGACCGTGCCGAGCAGCCTCAGCACCGGAGTGACCCGCTCCACGGCCGCCTCCGTGCCGCCGGCCAGCACCACGAGCCGACCCGCCTCGGCCGCGCCGGCGCTGCCGGCGACGGGCGCGTCCACGAGCGGTACGCCCGCCGGCAGCCGCCCGGCCAACTCGGCCACGGCCCGTGGGCCGATGGTGGACATCTCGACCAGATGGGTGCCGGGCCGCAGGGCCGGCGCCGCCCCGTCGACGCCGTACAGCACCTCATGGACGGCGGCGGCGTCGGTGAGCATGGTGATCACGACGGCGGCGTCCCGGACCGCCTCGGCCGGGGTGGCGGCGGCCCGGGCGCCGGCCGCGACCAGCGAGCCCGTCCGGGCGGGGGTGCGGTTCCAGACCGTGAGGCGCTGCCCCGTGGCCAGCAGCCGGCGGCCGACCGCCGTGCCCATCGTGCCGGTGCCCAGCAGTGCGATGACTTTCATGGCCCGGAACGCTAGGTGCCGGGCAGCCATGTCACCAACGAATGTTCCGCATCTCTGCCATGCCTCCGCCGCATGGCAGCATGGCGGCATGCAACCGCAGGCCCTCCAGGTCTTCCGCGCCGTCGCCGAGCACGGCTCCATCACCGCGGCGGCGCGGACCCTGCGCTACACCCAGTCCGCGGTGTCACGGCAGATCGCCGCCCTGGAGGCCGAAGTCGGGTCTGCCCTGTTCGACCGGCTGCCGCGCGGCGTCGCCCTGACCGAGCCGGGCCGGTGCCTGCTCGCCCACGCCGAGGCGGTGCTCGATCGACTCGACGCGGCCCGTCGGGACCTGGCCGCGCTGCACGACCTGACCGCCGGCCGGCTGCGGGTCGGCGCGTTTCCGACGGCGGTCGCCGCGCTCGTTCCCCGGGCCCTGGCCGCCTTCCGGTCCGCCCACCCGCAGGTGGCGCTGTCCCTGGTGGAGGGGCTGACGCCAGGTCTGCTGGACCGGCTGCTCGCCGGGGACGCCGACATCGTCGTGGTCAGCGCGGCCCCCGACCAGCCCCTCGACGAGGACCGGTTCGACCTGCACCACCTCCTCGACGAGGTCCTGCTGGTGGCGGTGCCCCGGGCACACCGGCTCGCCCATCGGCGCACCGTACGGCTGCGCGAGCTGGCCGACGAGGCGTTCATCGCCGGTTCGGCCACCGCCGAGGAGACCCTGTTGCGCGCCACCCTGCCGGCCGGCTTCCGGCCACGGATCGACATCGTGGCCGCGGAGTGGACCGGCAAGCTGGGCTGTGTCGCGGCCGGTCTGGGTGTCGCCCTGGTGCCCGCGCTGGCCGTCCGGGCCACCCCGCCCGACCTCGCCCTGCTTCGGCTGCATTCCGACGACGCCTCGGTCCGGCGGGTCTTCGCCGCCACCGCAGGCGGTCGCAGCCGGCCACCGGCGGTCCGGCGGTTCCTCAGCCACCTCGACACGGTGGCGGCCGGGCTGGCCGGCCCGGCGGCGGCCGTCGAAACCTAGTCGGACCGCCCGCACTGCCAGCGGTCGATGGCTTGGGCAGTTCCCGTCACGCGTCCGACGAGGAGGCATCCCCCGGATGCGCGGCCGTATCGTCTTCTGTCACGATCTCCTGGGCACGGCACCCCAATGATCCCCGGAGTCGTACCTGTCGTGTTCAGAGCCATTACGCAGCGCGAGCGAATAATTGAAATCAGCGAATAATCTGCGCCCGCGTCCGTTTCGTGGCTCAGCGCACTTTTGTTCGATCTACGTTGAATTCTGGCCGACAGGCTAACCTGCTCCGTACATCTGGCGGCTCCTGCTAAGACACCAAATGCGCTTAGGTTCCACCAGTCCATCCCCCCTCTCGGAGGCACAGCTTTGAAGCTCCGACCCATGCGCAGGCACCCTGTCAGGGTGTTGGGCGCACTCGTCACAAGCGGTGCGCTCGCCCTGAGCAGCAGCGCCGCCTTCGCTGCCGAACCGGTGGCGACACCATTCATCAGTGAGATCCACTACGACAACGCCGGCACCGACGTCGGCGAGGCGATCGAGATCGAGGCGCCGGTCGGCTTCGACCTGAGCGGCTGGCAGATCGTTCTCTACAATGGCGGGAACGGTGCGGCGTACAACACTCGTACGCTGAGCGGTTCGGTGCCGGCGGCCGGCGTGATGGTTGCCGACTATCCGGTCAACGGCATCCAGAACGGTGACCCCGACGGTGTCGCGCTGGTCTCCCCGACCGGTTCGGTGACGGAGTTCATCACCTACGGTGGTCCGTTCCTCGCGGTCGGCGGTCCGGCCAACGGGCTGACCGGGACCGACATGGGGGTCAAGGAGAGCTCCACCACCCCCGTCGGCCAGTCGCTGCAGAAGATCGACGGCAAGTGGAACCCCCCGGCGCCGAACACCTTCGGCGTCCGCAACTCCGCCAGCAACCCGGACCCGGACCCGGACCCGGACCCGGGCATCGGCTGCACCGTCACCGTCGACCGCACCATCGCGGAGGTCCAGGGCACCGGCAGCGCAACGCCGCTCGCGGGTACCCGGGTCACCGTCGAGGGCGTGGTGACCGCCGACCACCGCACCGGTGGCTACAACGGCGTCTACGTGCAGACCGCCGGCAGCGGTGGTGACCGTCCGGTCGCCGCCGGCACCGCCTCCGACGGCATCTTCGTCTACGTCGGCACGAACACCGCGAACCACCCGGCGGTCGCCGTCGGTGACCGGGTGCGGGTCAGCGGCACCCCGAGCGAGTACAACGGCCTCACCCAGCTCAACACCGCCGCCAAGACCGACGTGCAGATCTGCGCGCACAACGCGACCCTGCCGGCCCCGGTCCCGGTCAGCCTGCCGCTGTCCGACGACGCCCGCGAGTCGGTCGAGTCGATGCTGGTGGCGCCGGTCGGCCAGTACACCGTCGCCGAGGTGTACAACACCAACCGGTACGGCGAGGTCGTGCTCGCCGCCGGCGACAAGGTGGCCCCGAACGCGACCGACCTGGCCCGCCCGGGCTCGGACGCCGCCAAGCAGGTGAACGCCGACAACAAGCTCCGGCGGATCCTGCTCGACGACGGCAAGACCACCAACCTGGCCACCGCCGGGCTGCTGCCGCCGTACCTGTCCAAGGCGAACCCGCTGCGGGTCGGCGACTCGGTCGAGGCGTTCGGCCCGGTCGTGCTGTCGTACGGCTTCAACGAGTGGCGCCTCCAGCCGACCACGCCGGTCAGCGCGGACACCCCGACGGCCACCCGGACCACCTTCAAGGCCACCAACCCGCGTACCGCCGGTCCGGCGAACGTCGGCGGGGACGTGCGGGTGGCCAGCTTCAACGTCCTCAACTACTTCGTGCACTTCGGCGGCGACGCCCGCGGTGCGGCGAACGAGGCCGGGCTGGCCAAGCAGGAGGCGAAGATCGTCGCGGCGATCAGCGCGCTCGGCGCCGACGTGGTGGGGCTTGAGGAGATCGAGAACTCGGTCCGGTTCGACCCGAGTGACCCGCAGCAGGCGCTGAAGCGGCTGGTCAACGCGCTCAACGCCAAGGACGGCGCGGGGACGTGGGACTACGTCCGCAGCCCGGCCGAGCTGCCCAGCCCCGCCGAGCAGGACTTCATCACCACGGCGATCATCTTCAAGCCGGCGAAGGTCCAGCCCAAGGGCCCGGGCCGGTCGATCAACGACGAGACCGTCTGGTTCAACGCCCGCGAGCCGATCGCGCAGACGTTCACCGCGGGGAAGACCTCCTTCACCGTGGTCGTCAACCACCTCAAGTCCAAGAGCGGCACGGGGACCGGCGACAACGCCGACACCGGTGACGGTCAGGGCAACTGGAACGGCGACCGCGTCCGGCAGGCCAAGGCGCTGACCGCCTTCGTCGACCAGGTCAAGGCCGACAGCGGCACCGAGGACGTGCTCCTGCTGGGTGACTTCAACGCGTACACCCAGGAGGACCCGATGCAGGTCCTCTACCAGGCCAAGTTCAAGGATCTGAACAACACCGGCAAGGCCACCTACGTCTTCGGTGGCGAGTCCGGCTCGCTCGACCACGCCCTCGCCTCGCCGTCGCTGGCGTCGCGGATCACCGGCGTCGACGTGTGGCAGATCAACGCGGTCGAGTCGTTCGCGTTCGAGTACGACGGCCTGGCCGACTTCTACGAGCCGACCCCGTACCGGGCCAGCGACCACAACCCGGTCGTGGTGGGCATCAGCACCAGCGCGAAGCCGGTCAACCTCCAGCTGCTCGGCATCAACGACTTCCACGGCCGGCTGGAGTCCCCGGCCACCGTGGGTGGTCAGCCGGTCGGCGGCGCTGCTCAGCTCGCCGGCCTGGTCGGTCAGCTGCGGGCGCAGAACCCGAACACCGCGTTCATCTCCGCCGGTGACAACATCGGCGCGTCCACCTTCGTCTCGGCGATCGACGGGGACACCCCGACGATCGACGCGCTGAACAAGGCCGGCCTGGTCGCCTCGGCGGTGGGTAACCACGAGTTCGACAAGGGCATGGCCGACCTCACCGGCCGGGTGTCCGACCGTGCCGCCTTCCCGTACCTGGGTGCCAACGTGTACCGGGGCGACACCCGGGCGCTGCCGGCGTACTCGGTCAGCACCATCGGCGGTGTCAAGGTCGGCTTCGTCGGCGTGGTGACCGAGCAGACCGCGTCGCTGGTCAGCCCGGACGGCATCGCCGGCCTCACCTTCCGTGACCCGGTGGCCGAGGCCAACCTGGTGGCCCGCCAGCTCAAGGACGGCAACCCGGACAACGGCGAGGCCGACGTCGTGGTGCTGCTCGCCCACGAAGGCGCCGCGACGGAGAACATCACCTCCGCCGAGGCGCTGGCCAACGACCCGGTCTTCGGCAAGTTCACCCGGGTCGACGCCACCATCGACGCCATCTTCAGCGGTCACACCCACCAGCCGTACGCGTTCAAGCTCCCGGTCCCCGGGACGGACAAGCTGCGTCCGGTGGTGCAGGCCGAGGACTACGGCATGCGGCTGGGCAAGGTCAACCTGACCTTCGACCCGAACACCGGTTCGGTGACCTCCTCGGACGCGCAGCTGGTCGACGTGGTCGGCGCGCCGCAGGACGCGGCGGTGGCCGACATCGTGGCCGCCGCCAAGGTCAAGGCGGCCGAGCTGGGCAAGCAGAAGCTCGGTTCGATCACCGCGGACGTCAAGCGGGCCTACACCAACGGCAACGAGGACCGCGGCAAGGAGTCGGCGCTGGGCAACTTCATCGCCGACGTGCAGCTCGCCGGCACCAAGGACGCCGGCCGGGGCGGGGCGCAGATCGCGTTCATGAACCCGGGCGGTCTGCGGGCCGACCTGCTCTACCGGACCGACGGCACGGTGACCTACGCCGACGCCTTCGCCGTCCAGCCGTTCGCCAACGACGTGGTCACCAAGAGCTACACCGGTGCCCAGATCAAGCAGGTGCTGGAGGAGCAGTGGCAGCCCGACGGCGCGTCCCGTCCGGTGCTGTGGCTGGGTGTCTCGAAGGGCTTCAGCTACACCTACAACCCCGAGGCGCCCAAGGGCTCGCGGATCACGTCGGTGAAGCTCAACGGCACGGCGCTCAACCCGTCGGGCACGTACCGGGTCACGGTGAACTCGTTCCTCGCCTCCGGTGGTGACAACTTCACCACCCTGGGCAAGGGCACCAACCCGGCCACCACCGGCGACAACGACCTGACCATGCTGGTGAGCTACCTGGCGGCGAACTCGCCGGTCACCGCGGACACCCAGCCGCGGTCGACGATCGGCCAGGCCGGTCCGCAGTGCACCACGACGATCACCGGCACGTACAGCAAGCCGCTGGTGGTCAGCGCGGGCCTGGTCTGCCTGGAGAACGCCACGATCGGCGGCTCCGTCACGGTCAACCCGGGTGCCTCGCTGGTGGTCACCGGCGGCACCATCGGCGGTCCGGTGTACGCCACCCGCCCGGTGCTGTTCGAGCTCTCCGGCGCGACGGTGTCCGGCCCGGTCACGGTGTCCGGCGCCACCGGCGGGCTGACCATCACCAAGGGCAAGGTGAACGGCCCGGTGTCGGTCACGGCCAACACCGGTGGGGTACGGATCGACACGGTCACCGTCGGCGGTCCGATCACCGTCAACGGCAACACCGGCAGCCAGCCGGTCGTCGTCGCCGGGAACGTCATCGGCGGGCCGCTGGCCTGCTCGGGCAACACCCCGGCCCCGGTGAACGAGAGCCGGCCGAACAGCGTGAAGGGCCCGTCCTCGGGCCAGTGCGCCAAGCTGTAGTCCGGATGTGTTGACCGGTCAGCGGCCGGAGCCGACCAGGCTCCGGCCGCTGACTCATTTCCGGGGCCGGCGCCGGGTCTGCCGAACCGTTGTCGCTTGCCGGTCGTCCGGGTCGCTCGCGGGAGGTTCGACCCCCGGCGCCCGCGCCGACGTCCCGTCCGGTCAGTGCTGGTCGAGCCAGATCACGATCCCGGTCAGCTCGTTGAGCACTGCCGCGACACCCGCCCGGATGGCGGCCGCGCAGCGCTCCGCCGTGAACGACTCGGGGTCGTACGTCGAGGACATGCCGAGCCCCTCGCCACGGAACGACGCGCCGGACCAGTCCACCGCCGTGACGTTGTGGGTGGGCTCGGCCAGCTCCGCGCCGACCACGAGGAACTGCTGCGACAGGTGGTGCGGGGTGACCAGCGCGAGGGGGTCGACGAGGTCGTTGCCCGCGCTGACGATCAGGTCCGGGCCCATCTCCAGGGCCCGGCTGATGCTGGGTACGAGGTCGTGCCCGTCCTCGGCGGCCACCGTTCTGAGATCGACGTGCGTCTCCCGGGCCCACTCCTTGACCGCGCCCACGAGGGCTTTGGTCGGCCGGTCGTCACCCGCGGTGAGCAGCACCACCCGGTAGCCCTTCGACGGGCGGACCCCGGCCCAGGAACCGGGCCGTGGGGTGACGGTCCCCTCCGGGGTGGGCGGCGCGGAGGGGTCGATGAAGCCCGGGCCGAGGGCGCCGATCGGTACGGGCTTGGGGTGTGGCCGCGACCAGTCGTCGCCGGAACTGCATCCGGTGACCAGCACGGCGGCCGTGGCCAGCATGGCAACGGCCCGGAGCGGGGGGCGCAAGGCGGTCGTCCTCCGAGGGCTCGCGGGAATACGCGTGCTCCTTCCTATCCCAGTTCCCGCCGAGGTCAATGCGCTGGCCGCCGTTCCGGCGGTTTGTTCTTCAGCGGTTCGCCAGCGGTCCGGTCGGCGTTCAGCCGTGGCGTGCAACGTGCACTCGCCAACCGAAGGAGCCGCATGTCAACACGTGTCCGCCGGACCGTCGTCGCTACCGTCGTCGGGATCATCGCGGCGGTGTTCGCTGTCCTGAGCGCCGGCCCGGCGCTCGCCCACGGGTTCACGTCGACCGTGTACCTTCAGCTCACCGACGGTGACGAGGGCCACGTACGGACGAAGCTGGAACTCGAGTACGACCTCTACGTCGTCTCCGCCGCCGACTACCAGCACGACGACCCCCTCTTCAAGGCGGGAATCCCGGCGTTCGACGCCGGTGACACCGCCGGGCAGGCCACCGCGCTCAACGCCCACCGGAAGTCGGCCGTCGGGTACGTCACCGAGCGCTTCTCGGTCACCTCCGGCGGCTCGCCCTGCACCCCCACCCAGGTCGGCGACTTCACGATCGGCGAGCGGGAGAACGTGCCGTACGCCGACCTGCTGCTCGACTGGGCCTGCCCCGAGCGGGGCGACGCGCACGAGGTACGCAGCGCGCTCTTCCCCGACGCCGAGGGCTACGTCAAAAGCACCAAGACGATCGTCACCTATCAGCTCGACGGCCGCTCGGGCAGCGCCGCGCTCGACGCCGCTCATCCGTCCTTCTCCACCGCCCAGGCCTGGTACGAGCGGTTCTGGGAGTTCTTCCGGCTGGGCGGCGAGCACCTGCTGACCGGCATCGACCACATCCTGTTCCTGCTGGCGCTCATCGCCGGGTCACGGCGGCTGCGGGAGATCGTGCTCGCGGCCACCAGTTTCACCCTGGCGCACTCGGTGACGTTCATGCTCGCCGCCCTCGGTCTGGTCGACGTGCCGGCACGGGTCGTGGAGCCGGTCATCGCGCTGTCGATCGCCGTGGTCGCCGGCTGGCACCTGTGGCGGATCTGGCGGCGCGGCGACCACGCCTCCGATCTGGAGACGGCGGGCGGCGGTCACTTCAGCCTGGACCGTTCGGGGTGGACCCGCCTCGGGGTCGTGTTCTGCTTCGGCCTCGTGCACGGGCTGGGCTTCGCGGGCGCGTTGGGGATCAACGAGGCGTGGTCGTGGACCCTGCTGTGGTCCCTGCTGGTGTTCAACGTCGGCATCGAGGTCGTGCAACTGGCCATCATCGCGGTCGTCTTCCCCCTGCTGGTCGTGCTGCACCGGCGGGCGGCGAAGGCCGGTCTCTGGGCGACGGGCGCGATTTCGGCGGGCGTTTCCGTTATGGGGCTGGTCTGGTTCGTCCAAAGGATCCTCGGCTTCTGAAACCGGCGCAGGGTTCCGGGAAGTGCAACTAACCCGCCGGGTCGGATTCATGACCGATTCACCGTGCGACGAAACCTTGAGTCCGCTTATCCGCACCTCTCCTCTCTAGAAAAGGGACGGAATCGATGAGATTGAGCACCCCAGCACAGGCCCCCGGGCTTGTGCGGCGGCGCGTGGCCGCAGGGGCCACGGCGGCGGTCCTGGGTCTGGCCGCGGCTGTCGGCAGCGGCCTGGGCACCAGCGCCAGTGCTGCCGACTCCAGCACCCTCACCGGCATCATCCTCGGTGTCGGCGCCGACGAGTCCCAGCGCATCGTGAACTGGTACTCCTCGGCCGACACCGCCCAGCTGGTCCAGCTCACCCCGACCGCCTCGCTGGTCAACGGCGAGTTCCCGGCCAACGCCGTCACCTTCGACGCGATCGGCGGGGCGAACATCGCCAGCAGCGGTGGTTTCAACCGCCACGCGACGATCACCGGCCTGAAGGAGGGCACGGCGTACTCCTACCGGGTCGGCTCCGAGGGCAACTGGTCCCCGGCGTACTCCTTCAAGACGCAGGACTTCGAGGGCGACTACGACTTCCTGTTCTTCGGCGACCCGCAGATCGGCTCCTCCGGCGACGTGCCGAAGGACCAGGCCGGCTGGCAGGAGACCCTGAAGGTCGCCACGGCGGCCAACCCGAACGCCGAGCTGCTGGTGTCGGGCGGCGACCACGTCGAGACCGCCGGCACCGAGACCCAGTGGACCAGCTTCCTCGCCCCCGACGAGCTGCGTCAGGTCCCGTTCGCCGCGACGATCGGTAACCACGACGTCGGCTCGAAGGCGTACGAGCAGCACCACTTCACCCCGAACACCGACCGCTCGGGTGCCCTGTACGCCAACGGCAACCCGTCCTCCAACACGTCGGGGGGTGACTACTGGTTCATCTACAAGGACGTGCTGTTCATCGACATCAACAGCAACAGCTACAACACCACCTCGGGTGGTGGCGGTGACGCGGCGCACGTCGCGTACATCACGGATGTCGTCAACAAGCACGGCGCCAAGGCCAAGTGGAAGGTGCTCGTCTTCCACCACGCGATGTACTCGCCGGCCAGCCACGCGAAGGACTCCGACGCCAAGGTGCGTCGGGTCGACTTCCCGACGGTCTTCTCCAACCTCGGCATCGACATGGTGATGGCGGGCCACGACCACGCCTACTCCCGCAGCTACGCCATCAAGAACGGCGCGAAGGCGAACCCGGACGAGCAGCCGGGGGCCGCGGACGTGTACCCCGGTCCGGGCGGCGTCATCTACGTGACCGGCAACTCGGCCTCGGGCTCGAAGTACTACGACATCACCAAGCCGGACAGCAGCGCGTCGAGCGGTGCCGGCAACGGCGCCGACCCGCTGAACCCGGACAGCTTCTGGTACAACTCCGTGCAGAACCAGGAGCACGTCCGCAGCTACGTCAAGGTCCAGGTGCGCAACGACAAGCTCGTCGTCGAGAACGTCCGCAGCGGCACCTGCGCCGCGCCGAACGCGTCGGTGGAGAAGGGCAGCTGGTGCTACAACACCCCGGCTGACCAGCCGGTGGGCTCGATCGTCGACAAGGTCACCGTGCACCCGTACCAGGGCAACGGCCAGAACATCCAGGTCAACGTGCCCAACGCGGCCCCGGGTGAGTTCGGCTGGACGATCGACGGCTACAACGGCCTGGTGGACCTCGGCACCGCCGAGGAGCACAACGGCGACTACTTCTCGGCGACCGGCCAGATCAACCCGATCGTCGTGTCGGACAGCCGCCGCTCGCTCGCCCCGTGGTCGATCTCGGCCAGCGTGGGTGACTTCCGGGACGGCGACAAGTCGTTCTCCGGCGCGTACCTCGGCTGG
Organism: Micromonospora narathiwatensis; assembly: GCF_900089605.1. Classification (NCBI taxonomy): domain Bacteria; kingdom Bacillati; phylum Actinomycetota; class Actinomycetes; order Micromonosporales; family Micromonosporaceae; genus Micromonospora; species Micromonospora narathiwatensis. The sequence goes on from NZ_LT594324.1 coordinate 5,922,389, forward strand.
ACGCCGAAGGTGCTCGAGGTCGGTGCCGGTGCCCAGGCCAGCGGCTCGGTGTCCTCCGCCTACGACGACAACGGCGCGGGCCTGTCCGTCTCGCGCGGCCTCGGCTGGGCCACCCAGGGCCACCCCCGGGGTACCGCCAAGCTGGGCGCTGACCTGGACCTGAAGATCCCGGGCAGCGTCGAGAAGGGTAGCTACCGCGCCACCCTCACGATCACTGCGCTGAGCAGCTGACCGGACCGTTTCACCGGCGGGGTAGGCACCTTCGGGTGCCCACCCCGCCGCTCTCTCCAGATCCGATCGAGATCGCCGAGGACCCCGAGATGCACGTGCTCGCAACGCGCCGGAAGACCGCCGTCGCCACCCTCGTCCGTACCGCCGCCCTGGCCCTGCTCGCCGCCGTCGCGGCCGCCGGCCTCGGTGCCGTGCCCGCCCGCGCGGCGGACGGCGACGTCACCTGGACGGTCCGGACGGCCTCGAACAGCTACGGCGCCGATCGGTCCAGCTTCAGCTACTCCGTCAACCCCGGCGGCCAGGTCAACGACGCCATGGTCGTCGCCAACCGCGGCAAGGACCCGCTCGACCTGGCCGTCTACACCGCCGACGGCTTCACCACCGGCACGGGTCAGCTCGACCTGCTCACCAGGGACAAGAAGTCCGTCGGGATCGGCGCCTGGGTCCACGCCGACCGCGAGCGCGTGGTGATCCAGCCCGGGAAGACCGCCGAGGTCCCCTTCGCGGTCAACATCCCGGACAACGCCCCGCCCGGCGACTACGCGGGCGGCATCGTCACCTCGCTGACCCAGGCCAACGAGGCCGAGGGCATCAACGTGGATCGGCGCCTCGGCATCCGGATCAAGCTGCGGATCAGCGGCGAACTCAAGCCGAGCCTCACGGTCGAGGACCTCCACATCGACTACGCCGGCACGTCCAACCCGTTCGGCAAGGGCGACGCCACCGTCACCTACCGGATCCACAACACCGGCAACGCGATCCTGTCGGCGCAGCAGGCCGTCTCGGTCACGGGTCCGTTCGGGTGGCTGCGGGCGGACGCGGGCGATGTCGCGGCCCCGCCGGAGCTGCTCCCGGGCGAGAGCTGGACGGTGACGGTGCCCGTCCACGGCGTGGCGCCGGCGGTCAGGCTGGCCGCGACCGTTGGCCTCACGCCGCTGCTCACCGACGCGTCGGGCTCCACCACCGCGCTCGACCCGGTTTCGACCACGGCGCACGGCTGGGCCATCCCGTGGACCCTGCTGGTGCTGGTCGTCGTACTGCTCGCCGCCGTCGTCGGGGCGCCGCTGCTCGCCCGCCGCGGCCGCGCACGGCGTAAGCAGCGCGAGGACGCCCGCGTGCAGGAGGCCGTCGAGCAGGCCCTTCGCGAACAGGAGACGCCGGCCCGCTGACCATCCGCGAGGCATTCGTACCGAGCGGCAGGAGATCTCCCCGCCACGAAGGTGACGGGGAGATCTCCCGACTCGGTGCCTGTGACCTGGCCCCGGGTCAGCGGACCACCACCCACTGGCCGGCCGAGTCCTGGCGGTAGACCCGGCTCTCCAGACCGATGTACTTCGACGCCGCACCGGTTCCGACCTTCGAGGTGCCGGTCTGGATGCAGGCGGGGTGGCCACCCGTGATCTTGACCTTCCCGACCTTGTTGTGCACCTCGAACAGGTACTCGTCGTAGACCGGGGTGACCCGCAGCTGGTACTTGCCGGCCTTCGGCTGGGTGTAGTTGAAGCCGACCCACACCGCCTGCTGCTTCTCGACGTTGAAGCCGACCGCCGCCGAAACGACCGACTTCGACAGGCCGAACGTGGCGGAGACGGAATTGTGGACCCGGGTCTCGTGTTGCAGGCTGATCACGGTGCCCTTGGCGTTTCCGGTGGCCCGCCACTTCGCCCCGCGCGGCCAGGTCCTGCTCTCACCGACGTACCGCTTGTTCTTGACGACCCTGCCGGGCAGGGTGCAGCGGTCGCCGACGTCGGCCTTGGCCGTCGCCTTCGTCGGCGACGTCGCCGAGTTCTTGGCCGGGGCCGCGGAGGCGATCGCCGATGCGGCGGTCGCTCCGCCGCCGACGACCACCGCTGCGACGGCGAGCGGGATGAGCTTCGACTTCAGAATTTCCCGAAATGAACGCATGACTACCTCACGGTCGTGACTGATCGGACGGGTGTTGGCGTCGGGCCCGGAACGCCTCGGCAATAAGCAAAGACGGCCGCCCGCCGTTCCGCATAGCCAAAACGGCGTTCGGAACAGATCTGGACTGGGCCGGGCGGCGGCGCGATTCCGGTACGGGACTCTTTCCGACGCGCCGAATCCGGGACAGGACGGGGTGGTCGGTCGGGACAGGACGGTCGCTCGGCCGATGCCGCGATCGGAACCTTCCCGTACGCCGGACGACCTTTCGAGACACCGGCCGAACAGGTGCACTCGTCGCGCAATCCCAACGCTGAGGAGTGGACCATGCTGGAGCCGAACGACAATTTCTCGCCCGCGCGCCCCGTGCCGCCCTCGCCACCGGAATCGAGGCGCAATACGCGCGGCCCCGGCCGTCGCGGCGTACTCAGGCTTCTGCTCGCCCTGGCGTTCATCGGCAGCGTCCTCGTCGGACTGGGCGGCCTCGCCAGCGCCAAAAGCGGCAACGGCTGCTCCGGCAGCATCGCCGAGAAAGCGGTGTGCCAGGCCAGGGCACAGAAGGGCGACCCGTACGTCTGGGGTGGCAAGGGAGCGAACGCCTTCGACTGCTCCGGTCTCACCTACTACGCCTACCGGAAGGCCGGGCTGGACTGGAGCTACCGCACCGCGGCCGGACAGTACGGCTACGGGGTGAGCAAGGGGCGGACAGTCTCCATCAGGAATCTCCGTCCCGGCGACCTCATCTTCTTCAACTGGGACGGCGGCGAGATCGACCACGTGGGCATCTACGCCGGCAACGGCAGGATGATCCACGCGTCGAGCGGTAGGGGCAGGGTCGTCGAGACCGATCTGAATTCGTACTACCGCAGCCACATGCTCAGTTCGGCGGTACGTCCCGCCTCCGGTTCGGCGAAATCGACCGACGGAACGAAGAAGCCGACCGCCAAGCCGACCTCGAAGCCGAAGCGCAGCAGTCAGCCGCACACCCAGCCCGACCAGATCCCGGTCGTGGTCGTCCCGTACGCCCGCTAGCCCGAATCGGACCCGACATGATGACGAAGCAAATCACCAGGCTCCTTCCGCTGCTGTTCGCCGGCGTCCTGATCACGGGGGTCGTCACGGTCGCCGGCGGGTTCGCGAACGCGGCGCCCACCTGTACCGGCACCGTCGACGCGGCCGACGACCAGACCTCGGACAACCAGGACTCCGCCGAGGCCCGGGACGCGACCGACGACCAGGACGCGATGGACGATCAGGACACGGACGGCGGACAGGACACGGACGATCCGCAGTCGGACGCGGACGGCGGACAGGACACGGACGATCAGCAGTTGGACGCGGACGGCGGACAGGACGCGGACGTTGGCGAGGACGTCGACGGTGGCCAGGAGGTCGACGGCGGCGAGGACGCGGACGGGGCCGGCGACTGCGCGGGCGACGGGACAGCCGACACCGGTGAGGATCCGGGCGGTGACGCGAGCGACGAGAGCGGTGCCGACTCGTCGGACGACTGCCTCGACACGGAACCCGTGAACCAGCGGGTCGTCTCCGTCGCTCCGACCGGGGTGACCGACAAGCCCGGCGTCGTGGAGCCGGGCGAGCCAGGGGCGAACGTCGGCGGCGGAAACGGACCCTGCGAACGGCCCTGACGCCGGTGCCCGTTCCCGGGGTGGTCTTCGGCGCCGCGTCGACCACCCCGGGGCGGCCCACGTCAGCTGAGCCGGACCGCTGTCCATCCGAACCCGACCGCCCGACGCCCAGCTCGCGCAACCCGGCGTAGAAAGGGAGTGGAGCGAACTCCGCAGGCAGAATGCCTGCGGTTTTTTTGTTCTCATCTCCCGCAGGCGCCGGGTCGCCGCCCCGGATCCCAACACTTTTCGTACGCATCGGCACAGGCCGTGTTCCGTCCGAGACGGGCCACAAGACCACATCTCGGCTCGTCCCGTACTGCTTTCGCTATTGGGGTGGACCGTTCGAACGGCTCTACTGGTGACCGCAGCCCGGGAACTGCATTCATCCGAACCGGAGATATCGCGAAAGGAATCGCCAGAATGAGTCACGTCGTATCGGCCGTTAATCCGCGTCGGTGGGGTCGCCGTACCAGCATCCTCTTGCTCGCGGTCGCTTTCACCGTGGTGGCGGGGTTGCTCGCCGGGCTCGCCGGGATCTCCGCGGCGAAGTCGCGCAGCGGCCTGCCGACCGAAGTGGTCCGGGCGCTGGACAACCTGAAGCGGACGGGGGAGATCTCCGCCAAGGACCGCGCCGTACTGCTCAAGCACCGATCGATCGCCGCGCAGGTGATCGACCCGTCGAAGACCCGGATCGTTGACGAGTCCACCGGTGACGCCGGCGCTGGGCTGAGCCCGCTCGCGGGTGGAGCGCTCACGGCCGGCGCCGCGGCCGCCGGAAAGGCCGGTTGCCACCGGGCCGACCGGTACATCTCCTACCGCACGGTGCTCGGCAGCAAGGCGTTCGACTGGCACAAGGTGCTGCACTACTGCTGGTCCAAGACGGGGAAGGTCACCATCAAGGAGCGCCGGTACTACCTCAAGAACAACGACGGCACCAACTACGACCGTGGTCTGATCAGCAACACGCAGACCGGCAAGGGCACCGCGCACTACGCCTCGACGATGCAGGGCAAGGTCGAGAACTGCGTGCTGAAGTACGGCTGCATCATGGTCAAGAACCCGTACATCCGGATCGTGGTGAACGGCAAGAAGGGCCTGCCGTACCAGATCTGGATGCGCAAGTAGCCCTGATCGGTGGCCGGCGGGTCCGCGCGACGCGGGACCGCCGGCCACCGGCGTGCGGGCGCGGGACACCGTCGACGGAACCGGTCCGGATCAGCCGGCAGCTCTCACACCCGTCTGCGTACCCAGCCGATGATCGCGGTCGCGACGAACAGGATGGCCCCGATCACGAACAGCCAGAACAGGCCCTTGACCACGAGCCCGACGATCACCAGGACCAGCCAGACCAGCAACAGGGCAACGATCAGTGCGATCATGGGCGTGGCGTACCCGTAGGTGGCCCGGGGAAACCATCCGGAATCCGGCCGCCCAAACCGGTCCGGGTAGTCGCCAGGTCCGGTGGCGGACCGACGCCCGGTCCGGGGCGGGCCGGGTCGAAGCCGCGTCAACCCAGGTCAACGGGGGCCACTCCCCGCCCTCCTTCGGGTCCGTGGGGGCGGCGTAGACGGCGGTCGGCGCGGACAGGAACCAGGCCACCGTGGCGACGCGGCGAATGGTGCACGAGTGGGCGAGGGCACGAAGACGTGGCGGGATGCGGGACATGTGTCACCTCCGGCCCCGGTTGGCCGTGCATCGGCACGTGGCGGGGCGATAGCAGGCGGTCGGAGAGGCAGACCGCCTCCAGGGGCGCGGGCACGGACAGCGCCACGAACCGAGACGGTCCCCGGGAGGAGCCCGTCCGCCCTTGTCGGGTAGCGGTGTTCGATGAGGTGTCAGCGCACCAAACTGCGCGGCACCCGAGGCGTCCGGCACGCGGGTGGCCCGAGTTGATCCCGGCCCCTGGCGGCGGGCGGAAGCACCGTCCGGGTCCAGCCCCATGGCCGCCGTCGGGGGACTTCCGCACCCGCAAACTGGCCCCTGTCAGCTCTGACGAACGCCCCCGAGGCCTCACACGGAACTGACAAGGCCCTGACAGGAACACCGCCGGGTCTGACAGAGCAGCTCAGCGAGATGAGGAGAGCGATCCCGTCGGCCCGATGTAGAGGCCCGCGCTCCGCGCGGCGCCTTGATCGAGGCAGCTCTTGGTGCCACTAATGGCACGCCGCATGATTGTTGACCTTGGAGCGCCAGGCAGTGTGCCGTCGGATGAGTTGCTGCTGTTACTCGACTGGTGCCGTGATCAGGTAAACGATGCCGCCACCGATGATGAATAGGCCGACGAGCATAAACCCGATCCCAGAGATGTACCGGCCAAGTACGAACCCCGGCTCCTGCTTCATCTCCCCCGGAGATACCTCACGGCCTTCCACCCAGCGTCTCAGTGAACTCCGCGCGATCTGACGGGCGTGCTCGTCTGCGACACCAAAGAGGTTCGCTACCCAGATGAGGCCGACGAACCCAAGAAGCAGGCCGAATCCGATGGCGCCGAGCCCTCTCAGGATGTGCAGCGGCATAACGGCTCCAAGAGCGGGCGACTGTTCGGCAACGAGCGAAGCCAGGGTATGCGATGGTGACAAGCGATCACATGCGTGGCGGGGATCGGCCGTCCAACTTCGCCCCGTTTCCGAGGGCTCGAAAGCCGACGCTCTTGACGCCGCTCGACGGGGATGAGGCGGTGGTGGGGATGCGGCGCGCGTACCCCCGGCACGTCCCTGGCCGCGGCCCGGTTGATGGCTCGCACGGCGGTCCGCGGCGGTGGTCGTCGCAAGCGGCTGCGGGCCCGACCGTTCTGGTCGGGCCCGCATAGGAGTGCTCAGGCGGCCACGCCTGCCGGTGCTGCGGTTGTCGGCCGTGCACCGGCGGCGGCACGCGCGGCGCGGGTCCGTTTCCGGTGCGTGGCGCTCGCGGCCAGGTAGGCGGCGGCCTGCGGGGACGCGACGCCGGTGAGCAGGCCACTGGCCAGAGCGTGGGCGATGCGCTGGTCGATGCGTCGGGTTCGCATGCGTAGGGCGTCGACGGTGATGCCCATGGCGGCGGCGATCGGTTCGATCGCTCGCCTGCCGAGGCGTAGGTCGATGTAGGGCTGCTCGTCGCAGGGGTCGAGCAGCCCCAGTCCGACCGCCCGCTGTACGAGTAGGTCGGGGTGGCCGTACGGGACGGTGGGGGTGCGGGGCCCGATGACGTGCTGGACATCGTCGACGGGCACCGCTTCGCCGGCGCGTTGGCGCAGTTGGTATCCGGCTCGCCACGCGGCCATGCACAGCGACGCGTACGGCGCGGGCTTCGACAGGTCCGTCCGGTCCCGCAGCGACGTCAGGAACCCAGTGAGGATCTCCGAGGCGTTGTCATGGGCGTCGCCGGACCAGCCGGTACGCAACTGGCCGGCGCAGCGGCGCAGCGCCGGCAGCGCCATGCCCGCCGCGGCGACGACCCACGCCGGTCCGTCGAGGCGTGCGCGCAGGATCAGGTCCCGCCACACGGTGTCGCGGGTTGTGTAGGCGCGTGGGTGCGCCAGCAGCCAGTCGCGCAGCGCCGGCAGTGTCGTGACGCCGCCGGGCAGGTCGGTGTCATCGTCGCTCGCGTCGGCCTCGACATGGCCGTCGAACTGGTGCTCGGCGGCCAGCTCGCCTGGTACGCCGTTCCCCTGCCAAGACATCTCCAACGCCGGCAAACGAGCCGGCATCACCGGTATCCACAGCAGCCTGTGGACAAGCGTCGCCGACGCTGTTCGCGCACTTCGACCGCCACTCGTCTTCGTGGAAAACGTCGCCGCCCTCCTACCTATTGACTGAACTAACCAGGCCGGAGTGAACGTGGTTGGCCTCCGCCGGACAGGGCCTTCAGCGGGACGGAGGGCAGCATGGACGAGGCCGATGGTGGCATTCGAGACATCTTGGCGCTTGTCGTCGAGCGAATCGGGCGGTGTGTCGAGCGGCCAGGGCAGATTCCCGGGTGGGAGGTCCACGACGATGCGGGTGAGCCGGTAGCCGGTGTGCGCCAGTACCTGCTCGATTGCGCCGCGCAGGACCTGAGCCCTCGCGAACCCACCGACACCGAATGGGCCCACTTCCACCAGACCCCGCCACCCTTCGCGACGGTGAGGCGTTCACCGTCGGCGTCGATGTGGCCACCATCGCCCTTTTCGATGCGGCGGCGCTTCCGGCGATGGCCAGACGGACCGAGGACGAGCCGGACTCCTACCTTGTGACCGCGGCGGACGGCCCGGTTGAGCTGGCTGATCCCGCCTCCGGCGCCAATTTCATCGCGTTCAACACCGGCTGGGGCGACGGCGGTTGTCCCGTCTGGGTTGGGCGTACGTCTAGCGGCGCTGTCGCCGGCTTCCTCGTCGACATGGCCATGCTGGCACCACCGCCAACGCCTGCCAGCGGCTCCCCATACTGATCGGGGACAGCCGAAGTCCTCGATCCTGACGGAGCTACAGGACGACAAGATCGTCTAGCCGATCCTGTTCACGCACGTCCCGAGACTGATCCGTCAATCAGGTCGTGAGACGCGACACGGCTGTTAGAGGCCAGCTGCGTCGAGGATTTGGCGCATCCGCCGGACCGGCAGTGCTTCGTTCGCCGCCGCATTTGCGACAACGTCGACGTCCTCGTCGTCCAGCAGGACCGTGAACACCTAAGCTTTTTCAATTCAAGATCATCAAAGTTTAGAGAATCCGCCGGGGGTTCGACGTCGTCGCCGCCGACCTTGGCCGCGCTCGGGTACGACACGAGCTGGCTCTGCCTACGCACATCCGACATCGGCGCCGCCCACCGCCGCGACCGGCTGTTCCTGCTTTATCTGGACACTTTCACACGGCAGTGGTGGAGATCGCGTCGATGGTTTCCGCCAGCGCTGTCGTCTGCCAGTTGATGTGAGGCACTGCCAGAATGTTCGAGGCAACCAGCGAGCGCGACCCGAGGATGACGATGGAGATCAGGCAGGACGGCCCGCTCCTCCTCGTCGAGCAGGAGCGGTTCGATGCCCGCTTCCCCGCCGATCCGGCAGACGACCTTGAGCAACTCCAGCACCAGGACTTCTACGTGACCGTCAAGGGAGGCCCGACCTACTACGCGAGCCTCATGACCCTCGGTGCGATTGATGCAGTGCTGCGCCGGTGGGCCGAGACCGGCGAGGCCGCCAGTGGGCGCTACTTCTTCACAACGGACCTGGTCATCACGCCTCGGCCCGGCATCACCGCGATGATCGAGGCAATCGACGGACTCGTCCGCGAGGAAGAGATCGGCAACGCTTGCCAGGTCATCCGGGCCCGGTAGGAAGCCGAGATGCCTCGGATCGACTGGCAGGAACTGCCCGCTGCGTGCGCCAGTCGTTCTGAAGCACCGCAGGTCACCGGCATGGCGGTGTCTCAGAACAAACTGGCAGACGACAAGCGTTCTGGAGGTAGGACGGTCGTCGACGTTCACGATGCCGGGTTGAACAGCTTCCAGTGCCCCTCGGAGATGACTTCGACGCCGCCGTCGGTCACCTTGATGGCTGTCTGATCGTCAGTGGCATACGCGGGGCCCTTGATCTCGGCGGCCCACCGTTCCGCTGCTGCCATGGAGTACTCCGGAGTATCCGGGGTGTCGAGGTGCGGAAAGATCGAGAAATCGACGACTCCCAGCGTGCGGTCGTCATCGTCGGGGCCGGTGAAGTACTGCCCGATCCGGGGAGCCAGCACCATGCTTCCGGCGCTGAGCCCGACGTAGACCGTATCGCGTAGCGACAGGAGGAGATCGGCCAGTCCGGACTCCCGCATCCAGTGGCACAGATACATGGTGTGGCCGCCGTTTACCAGCAGGGCGTCGGCCTCGCGGACCCAGGAAATCCAGCGTTTCTTGTCGATGCTGGGCAGCGCGGTGAGCTCCAGCACGCCCACCGACTTCCACCCTAACTCAGTCATAGGACTGGGTGATTGTCCGCTGATGAAGCGCCAAGGGCCGCCTGGCTCCCCGTACGGGCCTCCGTACCCTGCCGTGGGGATGCAGAGAGCGTTGGCCTCGGCGATGGGTTTACCGAGGAGATCGACCAGGGCCGCCCGGATGCTTGCGTTCCGGACGCCGGAGTCGGTAAGGAGTAGCTTCATCACACCCCGCAGTTGTCATGTCGTGTGGGACCCGCCGGTCACTGATTATGTGTCGGCGGGTCCAGTGGGGCCGAGTTCGTCGAGGAGTCCGCGGATACGGTCGGCGGTGCAGCGGTGTCGTTCGATCTCACGGGCCCAGCCGCGCTCGGTGGCATCGGCGATGAGTTGTTCCTCGGTGCGTAACCGTTCCTGTAGCCGAGGGACGTGACTGGGGTGTGGTGACGAACTTGGGGCGGGTCAGGTAGATGTCGCACTCGCATGGCCCCTCTTGGGGCAGGCGCAGGCAGTGGCCGAGTTCGAGTTCGGTCTTGTAGAAGTTGGTCTGCAGCCAGTCGAGCGCGGTCTGGTCCAGTTCGCCGCGGCGCAGGGTATCGGCCAGAGGCCCGGCGAGGGCCGCTCCGGGTTGCAGGACCGCTTGATAGTCGGCCAGCACGGTCGGGTCGGAGATCTGTGAGCAGGTCATCGACATGCCCCGCGCTGAGGTGCCCGAGGATCTTCATGATCGCCTGGGTGCGGGCGCCTTTCTCGGCCAGTTGGGTGCCCAGCATGTGCCGGAACCGGTGGGCGTCGCCACGGTTCGCAGTGGATCTCTCCGTGCGCGACAGCTGATCGCCCTGACAGGAGAGACACTGCGTGTCCGAACCCAGAAAATCTATGTGGCAATCGCTAGACATGCTCGCCGTCGCTGGTTAGTCTTTCTACCGTTGAGTGCGGAGGGTGCAACAAAGACGCTGACGAAGCCGCCCACGACGGGCGATGGAGCGGGGCCCAGCTTCACGCGGCTCCCGCTCGGCACGACCAGTAAGAAGTGGAAGTTGAAGCAGTACGGCAGTACCCCGGGCGTGAGGCTTGCGCTCGGGCGCGACGACGCGGTGGGGCCAGCGTCAGGTTTCAGGGCTCCGCCGCAGGCAGTATCGGTCCGCCGGCGCCACAGCCAGGAGATCGTGGGCCGGGCGCCGGCGGACAGCACGCACACTTGAGCTAGAGGAAGACAGAGGAAAGGGAGGGCCGTACACCGTTGGATCGCCCGCCGCCGGCCGCATGTGACGGGCCGAGCGCGGACACCGCAGCTTCCATCGAACGAGAGGTGGTTCTCCGGTCACGCTTACGCGATCCCCGCACCCGAGGCCGTCTGGCCCGGGGCGGACATGACAAACCGACAGTCTTGTCGGTGATGGTGTTAGACCCGTTAACCCTGGGCCCCGGCGCTTTCCGCGCCGGGGCCCTCGATGTGGAGGTGGCATGGGCCAACCCGATGACATGCTGGACGACGAGAACTACCCCGCCTACACGATGGGCCGCGCCGCGGAAATCGTCGGTTGCTCGCAGGACTTCCTGCGCCGGCTCGGCGAGGCGAAACTGATCGACCCGCACCGCTCCGCCGGCGGCCACCGCCGCTACTCCCGCTACCAGCTACGCCTGGCCGCCCGCGCCCATCGGATGTGCGAGCAGGGCACCGACATGGCGGCCGCCTGCCGCATCATCATCCTCGAAGACCAACTCGAAGAAGCCCTCCGACACAACCAATCCGACCCGACCCACTGACCACTCCGCACCGGTGGTAACCCCCGAGGCGACGCGAACCGTCACACGGTCCCGGCCTTGTCAAGGCAGGGACCGTCTGTCGTTTCCGACGTGGTCCCGAGCCGCTACCGCCACCCCGGGGCGCGGCCCGCCCCCGTCCAACTCGTCCAGCAGCGCTTGCACCCCCTGCACAAAGCGCCCGCGGCGACCGCGACGACACCTTCGACAAGGATGTAGCCCGCCGTCGCGTACGCAGAGTAACGACGAATAGACCGCGGCCCGTGGACAGGGGTAGATGAGTGGGCCGAGCAACGATCCGTCCTGGAACTCTGCCTGGCTGACGGAGACGATGTCGCCAACATGGTGCGCGAACGCTGCTGCCGATATCGGCAGGCATCGAATACGGGCGGCGAGGTGCTAGGGCTGCGCCCCCTCGATCTGGACGGCCTGGTCGCTGATGATCCCGCTGCATCGCACATCGGAGCGGTCCACCGAGTGTGGGGATGGCACACGATCGTCAACCGGGCTGAGGAGCACTTCGCCTAGCTACTTCGACCTGAAAAAGTCGCCGAAGGAGTCATCGGCTTGTCATGCGAGCGACTTGCGCAGGCCATTGTCAGTCCGTTTCGGGAAGTGAAGTAGTTGGCGCACCGCCAGGTCGCCGAGTGGGGCCGCCGCGCCGAAGATGATGCCGGCGGCCAGGAATCCGACGGCCGCCGCGGTGCTCGCCGGCCAGCGGCAGCCGCCACAACGGTGTCGATCGTCCAGACGGCTCGCCCGCCGCCGTCGACCTCACCCTTTATCCGGGTATGGGCGCGTTCGCATCGCGCCAGCGGCCGGGTGGCACGCCGTGGTGGCGGCGGAAGGCTGCCGCGAACGCGTTGGGTGAGGTGTAGCCGGTCCGGCGGGCGATCTGCTCCAGGGTGAGTTCGCCGACCAGGAGGTAGTCCCGGGCCAGGGTCAGACGCCAGTCGGTCAGGTACTGCATGGGGGTCTGTCCGAGCGCGCGTTCGAAGTTGCGGGCGAACGATGGGCGTGACATGGCGGCCAGGCGGGCGAGTTCCGGGACGGTCCAGCTGCGTTGTGGCTCTTCGTGCATCGCCTGGAGCGCCCGGCCGAGCCGGGGATCCTCGGCGGCGCGGTACCACCGTGGCGCGGTCGGGTTCTGCTCGTAGGAGGCGCGTAGGACGAGGACGAGGAGGACGTCGAGCAGCCGGTCGAGCACGGTGTGGCTCCCGGGAGCCTGCTCCTGCAGCTCCCGCGAGATCAGGGAGACGACGTCGTGCACCTGGTCGTGAGCGGACGGCCGGATGACCAGCACGGGTGGGAGCGCCTGGAGGAGGCTTCGACCCACGTCACCGGAGAGGCGGTAGGCGCCGCACAAGAAGACGCAGGCGCCCGGATCGGCGGCATCGGTGTCCGCTGTGGCGGCCCAGAACTGTTCATGGGAGACGCACGTGCCGGGGCTCGGCTCGTCGGCGATGTGGTGGTCGCGCCCGCCGACGACGATCGCGAGGTCGCCGGGCAGCAGCCGCTGGGCCTCGGCCGGGTCGTCCAGCCAGAGCCATGCGTGGCCGCGCAGCACCGTGTGAAGGGAGAGCTGGATGGAGCCCGGCAGGGTCAACCCCCAGGGCGGCAGGGCTGCGGAGCGCGCGAAGACCGCTCCCAACGCTCGGGCCCGCACAAGATAATCCTGCAACACGTCCACGGGGTGAGCGTAACGCGTTGCTATCTGAGCGCAATACGCATTCATACGCGCATCACGGTATGACACCGTAGAGGCATGACCGAATCGCAGCCCACCGTCCTCGTCCTCGGCGCGACCGGCAAGACCGGGTCCCGCGTCGTCTCCCGCCTCCGCAGCGGCGGTGTCGCGGTCCGCACGGCGGCGCGATCCGGCGCTGACGTGGCCTTCGACTGGAGCGACCGCGGCACCTATGCCTCGGCGGTAGCGGGCGTCACCCGGGTTTACCTGATGGCGCCCGTCCTGCGCATCGACTTCGCCGCGGACGTCGCGGCGTTCCTCGACGAGGCCGAGTCGGCCGAGGTCGAGCATGTGACCTTCCTGAGCGCGTACGGGATGGAGCACGCGCCGGCCGAGTTCGCCCCTCGGGCGGTCGAGCTGGACCTGAGCAGGCGAAATCGGCTGACCCACACCATCTTGCGTCCGGCGTGGTTCATGCAGAACTTCAGCGAGACGTTCCTCAAGCCGGTGAACGGCGCCGTCGTCGTGCCCACCGGCGACGGTGCTGAGGCGTTCATCGACGTCGAAGACATCGCGGCCGTGGCCGCGACCACGCTGACCGACCCGGTTGCGCACGCCGGTGCGGCGTACAGCCTGACGGGGCCGCAGGCCCTCACCGTTGCCGAGGCCACCGCGATCATCGGCAAGGCCGCCGGCCAGCCCGTCGTCCACCAGGACATCGACCGCGAGGCATGGATTGCCGCCGTGCTGGCGACCGGCGTCCCCACCGACTACGGCATCGTCCTCCGCCAGCTGACCGAAACGGTCGCGTCCGGCAACGGGTCGCGTCCCGACGACACCGTAGAGAAGATCACCGGCAACCCGGCGCGGACCTTCCGGGAGTTCGCCCGCACGAACGCCGCCGTATTCCGTGAGAGCTCGAAATGATCGACCACGTCTACATCTCGGTCACCGACGTCGACACGGCGTCGGCGCTCTACCTCACCGCCCTCGGGCCCCTTGGCTGGAAAGAGGTCGGCTACTACCGGGCCTCCTCCGGGCCGGACAACGTGCCCGACCTGTTCGGCATCGGTGACGCCGCCTACCTCTCCACCGGCGTCGGCTCGAGCATCTGGCTGCGGCAGCGCAATGCCGGCGAGACGGGCCTCTACCTCGGCATCCGCTGTGACAGCAACGACGCCGTCGACGCGGCATACGCCGCAGCCATCAGGGCCGGCGGCATCGACGAGGGGAGGCCGGCCGAGCGAACCTACTTTGCGCCCGGCTACTACGCCGCCAACGTCGCCGACACCGATGGCAACCGGCTGGAATTCGCCCATAAAGCGCAACTCCAGCCTCGCCGGTGACGAGCCGCCCACGATCACCACGGCCAGAACCAAGGACGATTCTCCAAGAACTCCTTTCTCAGGGACTCGTCGCAGGCGTTTCACTCCGGTACTGTTCGCGATCTTGATGCTCGTGATCCGGGTGAAGGCGCACAAGTAAGGTGACTCGCAGGCGGGCGATCTGCTCAAAAATGTCAGGTGGCAGGAAGCGCCGGCATGTCCGGTCTCGGGACCTGCGTGGCCGCCTCCACCCTGTCCCACGGCTGCCAGTAGGCGGCGGAATAGCTACACGTGTCCGGTACGTCCCGAGACTGCCCGCGTCGTGATCTGAGCCAACGCTCGAAGCCCGCGGAGGGCTACCGCCGAGGCGCGCCATGCCGGCTGGCGGCTCCCGGGCCGGTGGAGCGGGCGGCCACATCATGATCTTGGATGGTGTGCGCGGGTGTGGGCTCTCCAGCGGACGCCAACCCAGGTTAACCGGTGCCAACGCGGGTCACCGTGGCCGACCGCCGGTCGCAAACCGGGTTCGTGTGCTCGGGGTGTGGTCCTGGCCTGGGAGAACAGGGGTGCGGGTGACGTGGGTGAACGTGGGCCACTCCCTGCCACCCCAAAGTGAACCCCCCAGGTCGCTAGACTAGGCCCTCGCGCCCTCGTAGCTCAGGGGATAGAGCAACGGTTTCCTAACCCGACGCTCCGCCGGTGTCCACAGGCCGATGACCTGCGGCTTTCTGTCTTCTGCCGTTGCGTGCCGGTCGCTTCGCGGGCTCGCTGCGATCGCTTGCTGAAGATCAGCTGGAACGTTGCGGGTTCTGCGTGTACAGGCTTACGCAGTCGGGAGCCGAGTCATCCTTCCTCGTCGTCGAGCAGTTCGCGGCGCCATTCGGCGAATCGGCTGCGGAGTTTGTCCAGCGCTGGGCCGGTGACGCCGTACTGGGCGAAGTCGTCGGGATCGAGCTGGGTGGCTTGTCCGAGGGCGTCGGCGAAGATGCGCGGGTCGAAGCCCCGGTCGGCGCGCTGGGCGAGGGTGAGGAGGGCTTCGCGGGTGTAGCGGCCGGATCGGAGCGTGGCGTCGATGTCGATGAAGTCGCGGGCGAACGCTCGTCCGTAGAGTGCGCTCATCTTGTTCGCGACCGCGTCGTCGGGGTGGAGGACCGGTCCGATCGCCATGAGGATCGGTTCGTTGGCACGCCAGTCCACGCCGAGTTCGACCTTGGAAACCCGGATACCGTCGGTGACGGCCAGCCGGGCGAAGGTGTCGTACTGGCGCTCGGTCTCGACGGTCAGGCCATCATCTCGGTAGGCGTGCACGATGGCGGTGACCGCGGCGGTGAACTCCTGCCGGCGGTCCCAGGCGGTGAACAGGTCGACGTCCTCGCTGGGCCGCTCGAGAAGTCCGGCGGCCTGCACCGCGTAGCCGCCGGCCAGCGCGAAGCCGTATCGTTCGGCGGCCGCGAGCCCGGTACGGGCGAGGCGTTCGTGGAAGGGGTCCACCGCTACGCCGCGTTGATGCGGGTGGCGGCGAGTTCGGGGAAGGCTTCCTCCCAGCGCTGGCGGAGTTGGGGGGGCAGCCAGAGGGTGGGCCAGAGCCGCCCGAGGAGGTCGGCGTCGAGCCAGGTGTTCAGGTCCTCGACCGTGCTGGCTTCGGTGAGCACCACCTTGTACATGCTGGCCAGGCGTGCGGCCCGGTTCAGGTCGTACTCGGCGTGCCCGGACCAGTCGAGATGACGCGGAAGCGTCACCGTGCCCTCGGTCGGGCCGTGCAGCGCGGCGAGGGTTTCGGCCACCACGTAGGGCTTCCGGTCGCCGTAGGGCCGGTAGTCTGCTGGCGGCTGGGGTGACGTCCTGCGCCGGCTGATGTTGGTCGCCCGCCGGACCTCCGGTCGTAGCGCCTGACGGATCGTCTCCCGGCTGTATCCGGTGACCCGCTGCAGATCCACCGGCCGCCAGCCGGCCGCGTGAAACGCCCGGAGCTGCTCGTCCCGCTCGGTCAACGCAGCCGCCCGCGTCGCCTCGTACCGGGAGACAACCGCGTGCAGCTCATCCTCGGAAAACCGGCCCATGCCCGTAGCCTACTACGCTAGGCCAAGCGCGCTTGGCATCTTTGTCATATCCCTGTAGTCGGCGGGACCAGTCATGGTGATCGCGATGGGATGCGCTCATGTTCTGGTGAAGCCGAGGGCCCGGTATCCGGGCATGCGGCGTGGGGAGTGAGGCGGCGAGGATGGGTGTGGCCGGGTCGTGGTAGTCGTGGACCTCGGCGAGGTCCTTGCCGGGTGCGGTGCGGATGACGCGGCCGGCGCATTGGACGAGTAGGCCGTCGTAGGAGATCGGGCCGGCGAGGAAGAGGGTGTCGAGGGCGGGGGCGTCGAAGCCTTCGCCGATGAACGGTGTGGTGCCGATGACGAGCGGCCGGCGCCGGCTTTGGCGCCGTCGAGCCGGTCAACGATGATCCGCCGTTCGCGGGTGCTCATCGCGCCTTGGAGCACGAGCGGCTGGTGTCCGCGTGCTGCGAGCAGGGCGGTGAGGGCCTCGACCTGGGCGACCCGTCGGGTCAGGACGAGACAGTTGCGGCCGCGGGTCAGGGCTTCGGCGACGTCGTCGGCGATCTGGGTGTTGCGGGGCTCGTCGAGGGCCAGTCGCCGGTGTACCTCGGCGAGCGCACCGGGTGCGTCCAGGTCGATGTCGCCGGGTTGGAAGGTGGTCTCGTGGATGTGCAGCGCTCGACGGGGTCCAACGTCGGCGTGCATCGCCGCCGCGAGGGTGCCGGGTTCCTCGTCGGTCAGGGTGTGGCGGACGGGTCCGAGTTGCCAGGTGACGAGTTGGCCGAGGCCGTCGCGTCGGGTGGGGGTGGCGGTGAGGCCGAGCCAGAACTGCGCGGCGATCCGTTTGACCGAGTGCTCGTAGGCTGCGGCGCCGAGGTGGTGGCATTCGTCGACGATGACGTGCCCGTACCCCTGGGTCAGGGTGGCGATGTCGTCGTGCCGCGCGAGGGAGGGCAGCAGCGCGATGTCCACGGTGCCGGTGAGCTTGCGTCGGCCGCCGCCGAGTTGGCCAGGCTTGATGCCGAGGAACTGTTGGATGCGGGTGCGCCACTGGTCGGCGAGGGCTTTGCGGTCGACGAGGACGAGGGTGGAGGTGTTGCGTTCGGCGATCACGGCGCAGGCCATGACGGTTTTGCCGGAGCCCGGTGGGGCGACCAGGATTCCGTCGTCGTGGGCGAGAAGTGCGCCGACCGCGTTGGCTTGCTTGCTGGTGAGTTCGGCGGCGAACGCGGTGTCGATCTCGGTCCCGGAGTTCCGTGCGTCCGCGACGGCCAGTCGCGACCCGGCGTGTTCGACGATGGCGGCGATGGTGTGCCGCAGGCCCCGCGGGAGGACCAGGCGGTCATCGAGGGTGAGGTCGTAGCCCTGGATGAAGCGTGGGGTGTCCCAGGTGGACTTGCGGAGTCGCTGCAGCTCGTAGAACTTCGGGTTGGCCATGGCGGCGGCGTGCTTGAACGTCGCCAGTGCGGCAGGGGTCAGCTGGGCGGCGTCGATGCTCAGCCCGGCACCGGCCTCCGCGTGGACCACCGGAGGCAGCGGAGGACGGACCTGGGTCGCCGCGGATCGGCTCATCGTGGCGACGTCGGCACCGGTGACGGCTTGTTTGGCCTGCCGGGCGATCTGTTCGGCGTCGCCGGGGCTGAGCCGGTCCAGCGTCGACAGGAATGCCCACTGGTCGGCGTACGGCTCGAGGGTGCCGAGGTCGAGGAAGGTGGTCAGTCCGTCCTTGCGGCGGCGGCCCTGTAGCGGTGCGGCGATGAGGTTGCCGAAGCCACCCTCGGGCAGCACGTCCTGGTTGGGGAACAGCCGGTCGTACGAGCGGAGGTCCATCGACCCGCGAAGCACCATCGCCTCACGGAGAAGGACGGTGCCGACGGCGCGTGCGGTGGCGGCGGAAACGGCGCCGGTGAAGAAGACCCACACGTGGGCGCCGCGGCCTGACTGGGAGATCTCCAACGCGGCGGGCACCGCGCTGGCCCGCGCTGCTTTCACGTACGCGAGGGCGTCGAGCATCGCCGTCGGCCCGTCGAAGTCGGCCACGACGAAGTGGCAGATGTTGCCGGGCATCAGCGGGTACAGGCCCATGAACACGTCGCCGACCAGATGCGCCGCGACGACCTCCGTCGTCCGGGGCAGGTAGGCGGCACCGCGCCGGTCCATACCCTTGCGCCAACCGCCGGCGACCGCGGGCATCCACCCAGCAGCGCCGGTACGGGCGTTGTTCCACCGCACGGCGTACACGTCGGCCCTGGCCCGGAACCGGTCGGCGAACAACGTCAGCTTGTCCTGTGCCGGCGAAGCCATGGTGACCAGCCCTGGCGGGTCCACCGGCGCGGACAACTGCTCCGGTGCCGCAGTCGTGTCCTGGCCGCGCAGCTCCAGCAGACGCGCCAGTCGGGCGTTCTCCGCCCGTAACCGCTCCACCTCCCGCCGAAGATCGACGAACTCGGCCACCGAACCCATGCCGACCATCCTCGCGCATCGGGCTCCGAGCACCCTGACGCCGGTCCGCTATCCTCCGCCGATGGCATCGAAGGGGACTGCCGCGCTGGAGGCGATGATCGAGGAAGCCACCGTCGATACGGATGGTTACGAGGACGAGCGCGCCGGCCTGTTCGCCATGATCGAGGAGCATCTGGCGGTGCCGTTCACCACCACCGTCCTCGGCGTCGAGGTCACCGTGCGGAAGGTCGAGCTGGCAGCGGACAGCGTCGTCGCGGTCTGCGTCCGGGACCGCCACTGGCAGCGGGTCGGCCTACTCGACCTTCCGCTACCCACCCCTACGCCGGACGGCGCCGCGTGGATCGACGCCTACCGGCACTGGGCCGGAAGGTAGGCCGCTATGAGCGAGTACCAGTACTACGAGTTCACCGCCGTCGACCGGCCCCTCACCGGCCGGGAGCGGGCCGAGCTGCGGTCGCTGTCGACCCGGGCCGACATCACCGCCACCAGCTTCGTGAACACCTACGAGTGGGGCGACTTCAAGGGCGATCCGCGCACGCTGGTGGAGCGGTACTTCGACGCGCACCTGTACCTGGCGAACTGGGGCACCCGCCGGCTCATGCTGCGGCTACCGAAGCACGTGCTCGACCCCGTCACGGTCGCCCAGTACTGCCAGGGTGGCAGCGCATCCGCGTGGACCGCCGGCACGCACGTCATCATCGACCTGCACGACGAGGACGAGGACGGCACCGACGAGTGGGACCTCGACGGCCACGGTCTGCTCGCCTCCATCATTCCGGTTCGGGCCGGCCTCGCCGCCGGTGATCTGCGCCTGCTGTACCTGGGCTGGCTGCGCTGCGTACAGTCCGCCGAGATCGCCGACGACGAGCCCGAGCCGCCCGTCCCGACCGGGCTGGGCACCCTCGACGCGCCCCTCACCGCCGTCGCCGAGTTCCTGCGCATCGACCCCGACCTGATCGCGGCCGCGGCGGCTGGGTCGGCGCCGGCCGCCTCCGGTGAACCGGCCGCCGCGCAACTACGCACCTGGGTCGTCGGGCTGCCCGCCCGGGACAAGGACGCCATTCTGACCGACCTGATCACTGGCGGCGACAGCCACCTACGCAGCCGACTGCTGCGCCGCTACCGCGACGCACACCACACCGATACGCCCACCCCAGCAGTCGCCCGTACCGCCGGGGAACTGCTCGCCACCGCCGCGGAGTTGCGCGCCCAGCGAAAACGACGGGACGCCGAGCAGCGCGAACGCGACCGGATTCGCCGGGAACGGTCTGCCGCAGCAGCCCGGCAACGGCACCTCGACGCCCTCGCGGTCGATCAACCCGCCGCCTGGCAGCGGGTCGACGACCTCATCGCCACGAAGAAGCCCCGCGAGTACGACACCGCCGTACAACTCATCGTCGACCTGCGCGACCTCGCCGAAGGCGACGGAGACAGCACGTCGTTCCGGCACCGGTTGGCCGAGCTACGAGCAGTGCACGCCCGCAAGCCCAGCCTGCTCGAACGCCTCAACCTCGCAGGCCTTGACACCTGAGGCTTGGTTCGCCGCCCGGTGACCGTCACCGAGGCGCGCAAGATCGTGAACCGCCCGGCGTCCCCGGCGCGACGTCCCTGACAGCGGCGGCTTGGGCTCCGGGTGTCCGTCGGGACCCGCAACCGGGCATCGAACTGTGTCGTTTGCTGGGGTGGACCCGGAGGGTCGGGTGACTGTCTGGGTGTGTGCTGCCGATGTCATGGCCAGCTAGGAGTAGGACGCCCCGGCCCTCGCTGATGACCGCTGTATCAGCACTGGATGGAGACTTGCGACCGATCGCCCTTTCCGAAGTTGTGGCTACTGAACCGCGGCGGGTCCACGCCCCTTGACCAGACAACCGAAGAGGGTGATGCCCGATGGGCAGCCTGTGGGCCGGCGTCGATGTCGGCAAGACCCACCACCACGTGTGCGTCGTCGACGACGACGGCACCGTGGTCTTATCTGAGAAGATCCCTAACGACCAGCAGGCCATCGGCGGCATCGCCGGACGGCTCGGTAAGCGCCGTAAGCCGATCCGCTGGGCCATCGACCTGCGGGGCGGACCCGCCTCGCTGCTGCTGGCGGTGCTGTTCGACCGCGGTGCGGACGTGCGCTACGTCAGCGGCACGGTCACCTCCCGGATGGCGGAGGCGTTCCACGGCGAACGCAAGACCGACGCCCACGACGCCTACGTCATCGCCCAGACCCTGCGCATGCGCGCCAATCTACCGACCCTCACCGTGGCCGACGGGGTGCAGCAGCAGTTGAAGCTGCTCGTCTCCCGCCGCCTGGACCTGGTCGCCGACCGGGTCCGCATCACCGCCCGTATCCAGGACCTCCTGACCATGATCAGCCCTCCCCTCGAGAAGGTGCTGAACCTGCGCAGCAAGGGCGCGCTGCGGCTCCTCGCGCAGTGGCAGACCCCTGGCGGGCTGCGCCGCGCCGGTGAAGCCCGCATCCTGGCCCACCTGTGCCAGGACGGCGTGCGGGCCGCCAAGGCACTCACCACCAAGGTCCTCACTGCCGCGCGGACGCAGACCGTCGCCGTCGCGGGTGAGGCCACCGCGGCCGTGATCGTGGCGGAGATGGCGACCGATCTGGAGGCGGTCAACGAGCGCATCACCGCCATCGAAGCCACCATCGCTGCGGTTGTCGCCGAGCACGAACTGGGCGAGATCGTCACCAGCCTGCCCGGCATCGGCACCACCCTCGCCGCCGAGTTCCTCGCCCACGCCGGCACCCTCACCACCTACGCCAGCCCCGCGGCGCTCGCCGCCCACGCCGGCCTCGCACCTGTCTCTCGCGACTCCGGGCGTCGGCAAGGTCACCAGGTTCGGCCCCATCGCTACCATCGCGGGCTACGCCGAGTGTTTAGCCTGGATCCGTGGACGAGGGCTGGTCCATTGTGGCTGGGGCGGCGTGGAAATATGACGAGAGTGCCCTCTGGGCTGGGATGATCGGGTTTGTCTAGAACGCGAATCTCACCAGCTCGGAAGGGCACTCTCGGTGCAAGGATCTCATGCCTGGCGTGCGGACAGCGCGGTGTTCGACGAGGACAATCTCGTGTCGTGTGCAGGGCTGGTGCCTGTGCTGGAACTGGCGGAGCAGGCAGGGTTGTCCCGCCTGTTGGACGAGCACGTCCAGTTCGCCTGCGAGCGGCTCAAGTCCGGTGCGGCGAACCCGACGCCGAAGCTGACCTCGATCATCGCCGGGATGGCCGCCGGCGCGGACAGCATCGATGACCTGGACGTCATCCGGTCCGGTGGGATGAAGAAGCTGTTCAGCCGGGTCTACGCCAATTCCACGTTGGGGATCTTCCTGCGGGAGTTCACCCACGGCCACACCCGCCAACTGTCAGCGGTGCTGCGCCGGCACCTGGTCGCCCTCGCGCAGCAGACCCCGGTGCTGGACGGCATCAACGACCACGTCTTCATCGACATCGACTCACTGCTGCGCCCGGTATACGGGCACGCCAAGCAGGGCGCCTCGTTCGGGCACACGAAGATCGCGGGCAAAACCATCCTGCGCCGGGGCCTGTCGCCCCTGGCCGTCACGATCTGCACCGCGACGGCGGCACCCGTGCTGGCCGGCGTGCGGTTACGGGCCGGACGCGCCGGCTCAGCCAAAGGCGCCGCGTCCATGCTCACCGAGGGCATCAACACCGCTATCGCCTGCGGCGCGGACCCGGCAAAGATCCTGGTACGCGGCGACTCCGCCTACTGCAGCGGCAAGGTCATCACCGCGGTCGTCAAAGCCGCAGCGCAGTTCTCGTTCGCCATCGCCCGCAACCCGGCCGTCGACGCCGCGATCGCCACCATCGGCGACGAGCAGTACACGCCCGTGCACTACCCAGGCGCCGTCACCGACCCCGACACCGGGCAACTGATCTCCGACGCCCACGTCGCCGAAGTCGAATACACCGCCTTCGCCGACACCCGCCACCGCATCACCGGCCGGCTCATCGTCCGCCGCGTCCTGGACGCCAACACCCAGGACCCCCTGTTCCCGGTCTGGCGCTACCACCCGTTCTTCACCAACAACCCCGAGCCCGTCACCAGCGCCGACATCACCCACCGACACCACGCCACCTGCGAAACCGTCTGGTCCGACCTCATCGACGGCCCCTGGGCCCACCAGCCCTCCGGCTCGTTCAACGCCAACACAGCCTGGTGCATCCTGGCCGCGATCACCCACAACCTGCTCCGCGCCGCCGGCACCCTCACCGGCACCGCCCGCTACGCCACGGCCCGAGGCGCCACCCTGCGCACCCACTTGATCAACATCCCGGCCCGACTCGCCCGCCCACAACGCCGCCCCGTGCTGCACCTACCCAGCCACTGGCCCCGAACCCAGGCATGGCTCACCCTCTGGAACGCCGTCTTCACCACATAAACACCCCGACCCGCGCACAGCACCCCGGCCACCACACGCATCCACGCTCACCACACGACCATGAACCGAGAACGCTGGGCAGACCAGCAGCACAACCACACCCTCAAACCAACACCAAGATCGAATCACCCGATCACCGGCCGACTCGAAACCGGTCCACGGATCGAGGTTTAGCATGTCCAGCTTCACCGCCCTGACCCACTGCCCACGATCGCGCGCCTACTACGACAAGAAACGAGCCGAAGGAAAAACCCACCGCCAAGCCACCGCCGCCCTGTCCAGACAACGCCTCAACGTCCTCTGGGCCTGCATCCGCGACAAGACCCCTTACCAGCCCAAGCAGTCAAGATCAGCGGGGGTGGCGTCATGCGAACTCGCGTAGAGACTCCTCCAGCGGGTGCCAACCCGGGTCAACCGGTGCCAGCGGGGGTCACCCGTGGCCGACCGCCGGCCGCAACCCGGGGTTCGTGTGCTCGGGGTGTGGTCCTGGGCCGGGAGAACAGGGGTCCGGGTGACGTGGGTGAACGTGGGCCACTCCCTGCCACCCCAGGCGAACCCCAAGGTCGCTAGACTAGGCCCTCGCGCCCTCGTAGCTCAGGGGATAGAGCATCGGTTTCCTAAACCGTGTGTCGCAGGTTCGAATCCTGCCGGGGGCACCAAGACAAGGCCCTGACCAGCAAGAAGCTGGCCAGGGCCTTGATGCGTATCTATGCGGTTTTGAATCGCCCCCCGAAAACCCCTCAGTAACGCTGGTGGGCGATCGGGTTCTAGCGGGTCCGTGGTGGGGCATGTCGGGGGACGGTCCCTGTGTGTCTATCCGGTCCGGCGTGCGCCATGGGGGCGACGCTCGTGGCTGGTCGTGGCCCGGCCAGCGCCGAGTTGTTCGAGGATGTCGGAGCTGTCCGGGGCGAGAGCGGGCTTGACGATGTAGTGCCTGTTGGTGACCTGCTCGGTGGCGTGCCCGAGTTGGGCTGCGGCGTGCTTGGCGTCAGCCTCCTTGTCGATCAGGGTGGCGACGGTCTTGCGGAAGGTGTGTGGCGTGACCCATTCGAGGCCAGCGTCAACGCGGGCCTGACGCCACTGGCGGCGCACGTTCTGCGGAGACAGCCAGGTGCCGCGCCGGGAGGCGAAGATCGCATCGTGAGGGTTGTCGGCGGCCGTGAGTTTTCGGGCCATCAGCATCCCGACTGCGAAGCGAGGAAGGACAACGGTTCGGAAACCGGCGTCGGATTTCGTCCAGTCCTGCCGGAAGAAGCCCTTGCCCTTGAGGTAGACGATCGTGCCGCAGATGGTCAGTGTCGGGCGTTCGGCGGCAAGGTCGAGGTCTTCCCAGCGCGTTGCCAGGATCTCGCCGATGCGGGCGCCGGTGGCGAGCATGAGGTCGATGATGTCGCCCAGATCGCCGGTGTGCCGGGGCCCGGGTTTACCGGGGGTGGTCTTCTGCCACCGTTGGATCGCCGCACGGACGCCCTCCAGCTGCTCCGTTTCCAGGGCGACGACCTTGCGGCGCGGGTTGCGTAGTCGGCCGGTGTCGCGGACGGGGTTGGTGGTTATTGCGCCACGGCGTACGGCTAGGGCGAGCATCTGCGTGAGGACGACCTTCGCGAGCCTGGCGGCTGTCGGGCGGTCCTCGGCGACCTTGCGCAGGAACTTGTCGATGCGGCCGACGGTGGCCTCTCGGATCCGAAGGTTGCCCAGGGCGGGCACAACCGAGACGCGCACGCTGACTTCGTACTGGCTGATGGTCTGGGGCGCGAGACGCTCCTCTGCGGTGATCTCGTCGAGCCAAAGGCTGGCGAGTTTGCTGATGTGGGTCTCCCGGGTGATCTCGTCGTCGTTGGGAGCGGCACGGTCACGAAGTTTGACCTTGAGCGCCCGGATAGCGGCGGGGCCGGTGGTGTCGGTGGCCTCGACGTCGCGGGTGCTGCCGTCGTAGTCGCGGAATCGGGCTCGGGCGCAGTACCGGTTGGGGCCGAGCTTCTCGGTGCGGATGTTGCCCCAGGTCCCGATGGGTAGTGGAGGTCGGGCCATGGCTCAGCGCTCCGGGTCGGTTTGGGCGTCGAGCCAGCGGTCGACCTCGCTGCGCCGGTAGCGCAGGGTGTTGCCGACCCGGATGGCGCGCGGTCCCTTACCTCGGCTGTGCCAGGCGTAGAGCGTGTTCTTCGGCTTGCCCAACCAGGTCGCGACGTCATCGATGGTCAGGAGGGGGTCGGGTCGCGACTCGCCGGCGGTCGAGGCGCTCACGGCCGGTCTGCCGTGTCGGATGACCCGGCCTGCTGGCATGGTGCGTTGGGGCCGGCGAGCGGATGGTGGGCGATGGTGACGGCCCGTTCGGGCCCGGGGGTGTTGTGTGGATGGGGCGGGCACGGTGCGGGTGTCCTTTCAGCGTCCCGGCCCGGGTCGGGCCGGGTGTGGATGACGCTGCCGCCGGGGTTGACGGGGTGCGCCGGGTGTGCCCGTCGATCCACGCTGGTCGGGGTGGAGTCATCAAGCCCACGGCCGGCGGGCGGTGCGGCGAGGGTGACGCCGCCCTGCGCGGAGTTGTGCGGGTTGTGGTTCGTCCTGCGTAGCTGAAACAGCAGAAGATCCTCGTGCTGGATGAGCCATTGCGGATCGCCGGTGTTGATGGCGTCGCGGACGTTCTTCATCTGGAAGAACGAGGCCCGTGGCACCAGCACGCCGTCGCGGACTCCGGCGATGAGCGCCACGAGTTCTTCGACCAGGGTCAGTCCGGCGGCGAGTCCGGCGGCGGCGACCATGCCGGGGATGTCGATGAGTTCGCCGCGTCGGCGGTAGGGGCGGGCGGTGACGGCGACGTACCCGCCGGGCCGCAGCACGGCGGCGCAGCCGGTGAGGATCTGGGTGAATCCATCGGCCAGTTCGACGTGTTCGGTGTAGGCGAGGTTGCCGGCGTCGGCACCGTACCGGTGGTGGATCTTGCGGACTTTGCCTCGGCGGGGGCCGGGGGTGCGGACGTGGCCGTGGGTGGACGGCCCGTACGGCGGGGAGGTGATGACCAGCGAGACGCGACCGTGGACGTCGGCTGGCAGCAGGGCGGGGAGCCGGCGGGCGTCGCCGGTGTAGATCTCGCCGGTGCCGGTTGCGCCCTGGCTGGTGGCGAGGCGGATGTTGTCGGCGGCGTGTTGTGCCCAGCGGTTCTCGTACTCGACGCCGATGCCGTGTCGGCCGAGGTGCATGGCTTCCACGAGGGTGGTGCCGATGCCGGCCATGGGGTCTACGACCAGATCGCCGGGCTGGGTGTAGGTGGCGGTGAGGTAGCGGGGGATGGTGGGCAGCATCTTGCCCGGGTGTTCCATGGAGGCCGGGGTGTACCGGCCGCGCCGCAAGTCTCGGGAGGCGGTCTGTCCGGTCAGCAGAACCGAGCCCTGCATCCCATCGGCGATGAGGGCGAACAGCCGCGCAACGTCGCTCGCGTCGAGGTCGGAGGTGGAAGCGGCGGTGGGGACGGGCTCACGCATCGGTGTCCTTTTGGTCGAGGGTGGTCGCCGTGAACGCCAGGACGTCCATGTGAGTGCGCAGGTGCCGCCCGTGCAGCAGCGCGGGGACGGTGCTCGCGGCGGTCGCCGCGTCGGTGCGCGGGTCGTGGGCCGGGAGGGGGAGCACCAGCACCGGGATGTGCTGGTGGTAGTTCAGCCCGGCGATGCGGGCGGCGCTGATGACGATGCTGCGCCGAGAAATCTGACCCGACTCAAGGCCGTGGGTGGGCAGCGCGACGAGGACGAAGCCGCCGGGGCGCAGTAGCCGGTGCCACCGGTGCATCGCTGCGGCGGTGTCGCGCAGTCCGAGGTCATCGCGATCGGGGCGGGGCAGTCCAGCCAGCAACAGCGCAACGCCGTCCTCGGCGACGCGCCGGGCGCGGACGGGCCGTCCGTCGGTGACTCGGAGGTCGTCACCGTCGGTGGTGATGGTGCCGGAGTGGCGGTGCAGATACCGGGCGGCCTTCGACACGGTCGGGTGGTTGTCGAGGTCAGCCACGAGGTCGCCGTCGCGGGTGTAGTGCCGGATCAGCCAGGCGAGGCGCTGCGGGTCGAGTCCGTGCCATGCGGCCGGGTCGACTAGCGGCGCGGCGCGGCGGTGGACGGGGACGAGGAACAGCCCGACGGGTGGGCGTTCGGGGTGGTGCGAGTGGGTCTGCGGCATGGGTGGTGGGCCACGTCCGCCGACAAGCGCTGACACTAAGGGAATACAGATCAGGGCCTCGATTTGGAGGACAGCGCCCCGCCCACCGGCCGCTGAGTCCGACGCGTTCGGCGTGTTCAACCGGGATGAACAAGATCGTGAGAAGGTTGAACGCGCAGGTCAACGGTTGTACACCAGCCTTTGACAAGCCGTGACCGAGATGGAGAGGAATAACGGCCGAGCCGGCAGCGCCCTGGCGGTGACCCAAGCTTCGCCGATCGCTTCTCGCGATGCCACGTACAAGATCAACCTCTCACCATGAACACGGTCGTCTCGGCAACGGAATGCCGTGAACACGCTCTGCCGTAGCTCGCGGACTGCGCGCCGACCATGAACACCTCCGGCCCGAGACCTTCGGCGCGGGCCTTTTTCGCATCAATGCCATCGGATGCGTACGCGGTTGTCCGAGCCCTCGACGGGGCGACCGGTGCCCCCGGCGGGCGGCGGCTTGAACGGGCAGCGAGCCGGTTGCACACGGCTGTGATTTCGGCGGAGCCATCGTCAGGCATCGCATCGGAGACTGTCATCGCCGTCCCGGCTGATCACGCTCAGTTCAACCTAGAACAAGATCATCGGTGTTCAAGTTGTGTTCAACCGCCCTGGTGGCGTGGGTGCTGCACCGCCGACCGGCCTTCGATCGCCGGCCCGGCAATCCCAAACACCACCAGGGAGTACACCCATGTCTGCGAACACTCGCCCCGTTGCCGGTCCGCTCGCCGGTCACCCGGGATCACGGCCCGGCGCGGCACTGCTCGGCGCGATCGACTACCGGTTCCGGCTGTGCGGCGAAGGACCGCAGCCGCAAGCCGTCGACGGCCGGCAGCTCGGCCACGGCCTGCCGCGCCGCCGGATCGCGCTGACCGAGCTGTCGGCCATCCTCATGCACCCCTCCTGCGGCGCCGCGGCCCAGGACGCCGCGTGGAGGCTTCTGGTCGTCCGAGCCCGCACCGGCGAGGACCGGTGGGTGGTCGGCGCGATCGGCGTAGCCCTGCCCGGTCTGCGGCACCGGGCGCACCTGCTGTCGAAGCTGTCGTCCGGCGACCTGCACGCCGCCCTGGTCGAGGCGTTCCTCAAGGCGTTGAACACGGTCGAGCTTGACCAGCCGGGCATCGTGAACGCCCTGCTCAACGCCGCGTTCTCCGGTGCCCGCGCCGCTCTGCGCGGCCAGGAGCCGGCAGAGTCGGGGGAGGCGGACTTCGCGCCCGGCTCGGCGCTGCCGCCCGCCCCGTACGGTCACCCGGACCTGGTGCTGGCCCGCGCGGTGCGTATCGGGGCGATCAGCGTCGCCGAGGCGGACCTGATCGGCGGGACGTTCCTGGAGGACACCAGCCTCGCCGCGTACGCCGAGCGCACCGGTCTGCCCCGCTGGGGTGTCTACAAGCGGCGCAGCGCCGCCGTGCAGCGCCTCGTCGCGGCGATCCGCTCCGGGGCGCTCAGCGACCCGACCGCTGACGTCATCGCCGAGGCAACCGGCACCACGGCCCCGGCGGCGACCCCGCGCCGGCCGTGATGCACCAGTTCTGGGCTGCGCTTCTCCAAATCGGTCCTCGGATTTGTATTCCCCTAGTGCGGGACTTCCCGCACTAGGTGACCTCCCCGACCGGCCCCGCTGACGGCGCTGACACCCCGTTCGCCCGGCCCACCACACCTTCGTGAGGAGGACGGCCCTCGCGCCGGTCGGAACCCCTGGTCACCACATGCGGGTCGATGCACTCCCGCCTCTGCCACCCACCGCGCCGCAACCGAGCCCCGCCACGCCCCGGGGCCGGTTGCGGCCCGACCCGGAGGTGTTCCACCCATGACCAGCAAGCCCACCCGCGAGCCGGCGTCGCGGCGCAAGCCGCTCCCGCGTCCGCGCCGGCCCCGACTGCACCCCTCCGACTGGATGCTCTACCAGGCCACCCGTCTCATCCCGGCCCTGATCCTCGTAGCCGCAGTCCTCGCCACCGTCATCGTGCTGGGCGATACCGCCGCCTACGCCGCCGACGCCGGGGCACCGCTGCCGCTGGCCGCCGACTCGATCGAGGCAGTGGTCAACAACATCACGAGCTGGCTGGTCGGCATCCTCGTCGCCGTCGCCACGCTGTTCCTGACCGTCGGCGGCCTGCGCTACCTCGCCGCCAACGGTGACCCCAGCGAGACCGAAAAGGGCAAGCTCGCGATGAAGTCCGCCGCGATCGGCTACGCCCTCGCGCTGCTGGCGCCGCTGTTCGTCAGGATCGTCGGCGAGTGGGTGAAGTAGCCATGCTGCCGACTCGCGCCGCACAGCGCATCTCTCGCCCGGCACGGCTGGCCCTGGCACTGCTGCTCGGCCTAGGCCTCGCCAGCGGCGCCGCCGTCACGGCCACGCCCGCGCAGGCCGAACCCGCTCCCGCCCCCGCGCCGGGTGTGCCCACACCCGGTATCCCGCCGTCACCGAGCGGCCCGATCCCCATCCCCACGCCGACGCCGAGCCCCATCGGCCCGCCGCCGACGGGCACCCCGACGCCCGCTCCCACCCCGACGCCAGACCCGTCACCCGGAACCAGTCCGACGCCACCGGCGGCCACCTCGACCGACGACGACCCGGCCTGGTACGACATCTCCGGCCAGATCCGGAAGGGCATCAACAACTTCTTCGCCTGGATGGTCGAGACCGGCCTGGCCCCGGTTATGGACACCCTCGGCAAGACGGTGCTGTCGACCCCGGACCTGACGACCAATCCGCAGGTCAAGACGATCTGGACAACGAGTCTGGTCATCGCCAACGCCGTCTTCGTGTTGTTCGTGATCGTCGGCGGGTTCGTCGTGACCTCGCGGGAGACCCTGCAGAGCCGACACGGGCTCAAGGAGATCCTGCCCCGCCTGGTGATCGGCGGGGTCGGCGCGAACCTGTCGCTGCTGCTCTGCGCGAAGATTCTCACCGTCGCCAACGCGGTGACCGCCGCGATTGCCGGACAAGGAGTCGACGGTCCGGCCGCAGCGACCGCCCTCACCCAGGCGCTGAGCAACGCCGGGCAGGGCAACAACTTCCTGCTGACCCTGATGATCCTCGCCGCGCTGGTGATGGCCATCGTGGTCGTGCTGACCTTCATCCTGCGCGTGGCGGCCACGATCCTGCTGATCGGGGTGTCCCCGCTCGCGCTGATGTGCCACGCCACTCCGCAGACCGAGGGCCTGGCCTACACCTGGTGGAGGGCGTTCGGAGCGTGCCTGGGCATGCAACTCGCCCAAGCCTTCATCATGCTGGCCACCGTTCGGGTGTTCCTGACCCCGACCGGACCGGCGGTCCTCGGCCTGCCGATCACCGCTGACGGGTTCCTCGGCATCGGGGTCTGCCTGACCATGCTGTGGGTCCAGATCAAACTGCCGGGCTGGATGAAGCAGTTCATCCTCGGCCCGCTCGGACAGTCCCGCGGCCGGGGTCTGCTCGGCCAGCTCGTCTCGACGTACCTGACGTTCAAGACCCTCGGCCTGGCGACCGGAGTGCTGGGTGGCTCGAAGGCAGCCGCCGGACGGACGGCGGGGACGGCCGCCCGGCGAGCCGGGACGATACCCCGCCCCGGCCGTCCCGGACCGGCTCGTGCGCCCCGGCCCGGCATGCCCCGTCCGTCCCGACCGGGACCGTCCCGTCCGTCCCCGCTGCCCGCCGGACCGGCCGCCTTCAGCCACGCCCCGTCCCCTCACACGCCCCTCGCGCAGCCCGCCGGGACGACCACTGCGGCGTTCAGCCACGCCACGCCGCCCGCCACGACACGCCACGCCACGGGGGACGCACCGCCCGCTGTCTTCTCGGCCGCGCCGAGCCCACAACTCGCACCGCCCGCCCCAGCACCGGCACCGAGTCCCATGCCGTTCAGCCATGACTCGACCCGTGTCGTACCGGCGGCGGAACGTCACACAGCGATCGGTTCCGCGCCCACCTCCACCAGGGCGCCAGCGGTGGTGTTCTCGGCGGCACCGCAGGCCCAGAGCGCACCGAAACGGCCTCCGGCTCCCGTCACGCCGACGTTCTCGGCCGCACCGGCGACACCGCCTCGGCCACGTCCGACGGCGGCGAGGCGAGCACCGGCAACGCCTACACGTCCGCTGTCAACAGCCAATGTCACTCCGGCCAATCTGCCCCGATCCGCCCAGCCCCACAACCCGGCGGTGTGGCCCACCCCGGCGGTGCCGACCCCGGCGGTGCGGTCGACCCGGGCGGTTCGCCCGTCCCCGTCCGTGCGTCCGGCGGTGCCGTCCCCGGTCCGCCGTCCCGCCCCCGCGCGGGCTCCGACTCCCACGCCCGTGCCGGCTCCCGAACCGCCTCCCGCCGCGCCGCCGCCCGCGCAGCCGCGTCCCCGTCTGCTACGTCCGGCCGCGCCGTCCCTGTCGCAGCGCCCCGTCCGTCGCCGCCCCGAGAAGGAGTGATCACTGATGTCCCGCCGCACCCACGACGAGCCGTTGCGCGCCCGAGTAGCGGCCGACGTCGAACGGCCCGATCGGATCGTGTTCGGCTTGACCCTCCGCCAGGTGGTCATCCTGGCCGTCACCGCGCTGATCCTCTACGCGGTCTGGACCGCCCTGGCGACGGTGGTCAACCCGCTGTACTTCATCGCCGGGTCGATCCCGGTCGGCGGGGCGGCGTTCTTCCTCGCGGTCACCCGCCGCGACGGGATCAGCCTCGACAGCTGGCTCCTGGCCGCGATCCGCCACCGCCGCGCCCCGCATCACCTCGTGCCGACCGACACGCCCATCCAGCCGGCACCCGCCTGGGTGGCGACCACGAGTAAGCGGGGCACGGTGGCGATGCCCGCGCCGCTGCGGCTGCCGGCGAAGGGCATCACCGCCGACGGGCTGATCGACCTCGGCCCGGACGGCACCACCGCCCTGGTGTCGGCCTCGACCGTCGCGTTCGGCCTGCGCTCACCCGGCGAGCAGAACGGCTTGGTCGCCGGGTTCGCCCGCTGGCTGAACAGCCTCGACTCTCCGACGCAGATCCTCGTCCGCGCACGGCGCGTCAACCTGACGCACGTCGCCGACCGCATCGAGCACCACGCCCCCGCGTTGCCGCACCCGGCCCTGGAGGAGGCGGCCCGGTCGCACGTCGGGTTCCTCGACGACCTCGCCACCGGCCGCGAGCTACTGCACCGGCAGGTCACTGTCGCCGTGCGGGGGCGGCGCGGCCCCGGCAACACCGCTCACCAGGCCCACGAGGCGGTCCGCGCGCTGGCCGGATGCGAGGTGGCCGCCACGGTTCTGGATGGCTACGACACCCAGACAACTCTCGCCGCGTGCCTCGACCCGACCGCCCCCACCGTCGCGTGGGCCGCTGCCGGCGACCCGAGTTGGCGGCTCCACTCGGAAGGTGGTGAGCAGGCGTGAAGCTACCCAACGCACTTCGCAGGCGCCGCGCGGACGAGGCCGACGGCCTGCTGCCGGGCAGCCCCGACGCCGTGGACGTCGGCGGCCGGTCGGTGCGGGTAAGCGAGGACTACTGCGCGACCCTGGCGGTGACCGGCTACCCGGCCGAGGTCGGAGCGGGCTGGTTGGAGCCGATCCTGTCCTACCCGGGCCGCGTCGACGTCGCCCTGCACATCGAACCCATCGCCCCGATGATCGCCTCCGACCGGCTGCGCAAACAGCGCGGCCGGCTGGAGTCGTCGCGGCGCTCCGATGCCGGGAAGGGGCGCCTGGACGACCCGGAGTTGGACGCCGCCGCGGCGGACGCCGCCGAACTGGCCGCCCGGGTCGCCCGAGGCGAGGCCCGGTTGTTCCGCCTCGGCCTGTACCTAACGGTGCACGCGGACAGCGAGGCCGAACTGGCCGACCGGGTGGCCGAGGTACGCGCCCTGGCCTCCTCGCTGCTGCTCGACGTGGCTCCAGCGACGTGGCGGCAATTGCAGGGCTGGATCACCAGCCTGCCCTTGGCCGTCGACGCCCTCGGCATGCGCCGGGTCTTCGACACCGACGCCCTCGCCGCCGCGTTCCCGTTCACCAGCCCCGACCTACCGGTCACCGCCGGGGACACCGGCATGGGCGTGCTGTACGGCCTGAACCTCGCCTCGGCCGGAGTGGTGGTGTGGGACCGGTGGGCGCAGTCGAACTTCAACGCCGTCATCCTCGCCCGCTCCGGCGAAGGCAAGTCCTACCTCGCCAAGCTGGACCTACTGCGCAACCTCTACCTCGGCGTGCAGGCATTCGTCATCGACCCCGAAGACGAGTACCTACGCCTGGCCGAAGCGGTCGGCGGAACGATCATCCGCCCCGGCGCGCCCGGCGTGCGGATCAACCCCCTCGATCTGTCCGCCGCCGACGGCGACGATGCCCTGTTCCGGCGGACCCTGTTCATGCAGACGTTCGTCGCGGTCCTCACCGCAGGCGACAACACCACCGCCGCCCTCGACCCACAGGACGTGCCGGTCCTCGACGCCGCTGTCCTGGCCGCCTACCGGGCGAAGGGGATCACCACCGACCCGCGCACCTGGCGGCGACCCGCCCCGCTCCTCGCCGACGTTGCGCGGGCGTTGACCGAGATCGGCGAGGCCGGGCGGACCCTCGCCGCCCGGCTGCACCCGTACGTGTCCGGGTCGTTCGCCGGACTGTTCGACGGCCCCACCACCACCGCCCCGCAGGGGCACCTGGTGGTGTACGCGATCAAGGATCTGCCCGACGAGCTGAAGCCGGTCGGCACGCTGCTGACCCTGGACGCGATCTGGCGCACGGTCGCCACCTCCTCGCCGGACGTGCGGCGCATGGTGCTGGTCGATGAGGCATGGCTGATGCTGCGCGCCGGGCTCGGCGCGAAGTTCCTGTTCCGCCTCGCCAAGTCCGCCCGCAAGTACGGGGCCGGGCTGACCGTGGTCACCCAGGACGCCGCCGACGTGCTTGCTACCGAAGTCGGCCGCGCCGTCGTCTCCAACGCGGCCACGCAGGTGCTCCTGCGCCAGGCACCGCAGGCGATCGACGCGGTGACCAAGGCGTTCGGGCTCACCGACGGAGAACGGGCCTTCCTGCTGTCCGCGGCGCGCGGAGACGCCCTATTGGCCTGCGGCAACAGCCGGGTCGCGTTTCACAGCCTCGCCTCCGACGTCGAGCACCAGCTCGTCGTCACCGGTCCCACCCTCAGCCGCCGCTGACCTTCAACTGACCTGCCGGGAGTCTGCCATGTCCACCCTAATGCCGACGCTCATCGCCACACCGCCCTCGCCGTCACCCCACCCGGCTCCGTCCGCCGCGACCTGCGTCCCCGGCCGCGACGGCATCCCGGACTCCATCATCGGGCATCTCATGTGCGGCTCCTGGGCCGACAACGCTCCCGCAACGATGGCGGTCTTCGTCCGCGCGCACTGGCCGCTGCTGCTTGCTGGCCTCGTCGCGCTCGCCGCCGTCCGCCTCGGGTGGGCGTGGTGGCGGCGGCGGGTGTGGCGGGCCCACACCCGCCGCGCCCGCTGGCTGGAGATCGTCCCGCCGGTGTCGGCCACCCCCGCCGCCACGGTCGGGCTGTGGCGGCTACTCGCCACCGCGCTACCGCCGTCGAGCCGGTGGTCGTGGCGCCCGCACCGCCTCGTCTGGGAGGTCCAAGCCGACCCGCAGGGCATGCGGTGCGGGCTGTGGCTGCCCCCGGGCGTGAACCCGACCGCCGTGCTGCGGCTGCTGCAACGCGCGTGGCCCGGTGCCCGCGCCGAACAGACTCGCCCACCGGTCGTCGCCCTGGGTTGCCCGGTCGCCGCCGTG
This sequence comes from Micromonospora narathiwatensis, assembly GCF_900089605.1. Lineage (NCBI taxonomy): Bacteria > Bacillati > Actinomycetota > Actinomycetes > Micromonosporales > Micromonosporaceae > Micromonospora > Micromonospora narathiwatensis. Next base: position 5,957,603 of record NZ_LT594324.1, read on the forward strand.
GCGTTGCTGCCCACGCAGCCCGAGTGGCTGCCGGTGGTGGACGATGCCGCGCCGGTGCGGGGGCAGCGGTGGGAGGTCGGTGCGCCGCCGGAGGAGGACCGGTTGCGGGCCGTCTACGACGGGCTCGCCGCCGCCGGCCGCACCGGCGGCGGGCTACTACAGGTCCACGTCACAAGAGCCCCCGCCCGCCGCGTCGCCGGGCTGCGCCGGGCCACCACCCACCCCGAGCGTGCCCACCGCCCCCGCTCCGGCGCGTCGCGCGCCATCGGCCTGCTCGCCGACGGCCTCCGCGCGCTGATCATCGGCGTCCTCAACGTGGTCACCCCCGGCCCGAGAACCCGCAAGCACCAGGCCGGCAGGACGGATCCGTACCTGGCCGAGTTGGCGCGCCAAGCGCGCGCCAAGCTGACTGGCTCGGCCGGAGCCGACGTGGCCATCGAAGCATCTGGCTCCTACGCCGGATTGCATGAAGCCATCCGCTGCGTCCGCGTGGGCGCGACGGTCGCGACCGTCGCCTCCTACCACGGCGACCAAGGCGGCCTGCGCCTCGGCGAGGAGTACCACCGCAACCGCGTCACGCTGGTCTCGTCCATGACGGTTAACGGCTGCCCCCAGCGCACCCACCCAGCCTGGGACCTGTCGCGGCTCAGCGCCACCGCCCGGCACCTCGTGACCGAAGGGCACGTCCGGGTCGACGGACTCATCACCCACCGCATCCCGTTCACCGACGCGCAAGCCGCGTACGACCTCATCGGCCAGCGTCCCGAAGAGACGATCAAGGTGGTACTCACCTATGCCAACTGACATCGCCCACGACCTGGAAAACCCCGTCGATGACCGGTACTCGCCACCGCCTTGCGGCGAATTGGACGAGATCCGTGCGGTCCTGGACGACGGCCGGCTCTCTGGCGGTGCCCAAATCCTGCCCGTCTACGAGCGCACGCTCGCCCACCGCTTCGGTGCCGCACGGGCCATCGCCGTCAACTCCGGCACCTCCGTCCTCCACGCAGCGCTCATCGCCTTCGACGTCCGCCCCGGCACCGAAGTCCTCGTTCCCGCGACCGCGCCACTACCCACCGCTATGCCTATCCTCACCTGCGGCGCGACTCCCGTACCGGTGGACACCCTTCCGAACTCCCTCGCCCTGGACCCCACCGACGTCGACCGGAAACTCACCGCCCGCACCCGCGCCGCGATTACCCTGCCCCTGTGGGGCTACCCCAACGACGAACGCGCCATCACCGGCCTGCTCGCCGACGCGGGTGTGCCCACCATCGAAGACGCCGCCCAAGCCCACGGCACCCGCATCGCCAACCAACACGCCGGCACCCTCGGCCGCGTCGGATGCTTCTCCACCCATGACCGGAAACTGCTGTCAACCGGCGAAGGCGGCTTCATCCTCACCAACGACCAGGAACTCGCCGACCGCATCGACTACTACACCCACCTCGGCCACCTACGCGGCGGACACGGCGTCAACTACAAGCTCGCCGGACCCCTCGCCGCCATCGGCCTGCGCCGGCTCACCCACCTCGACGCGCAACTGACCCAGCGACGCCGCAACGCCGAACGCATCCTGGCCGCCCTCCCGCCGGGAGGGCCGCTGCGCGAACTGCCCTACGGCGTACAGGACAAGCCCAACTACTACAACCTCGTCCTCATCGCGACGGCCCGTCAGCCCGAGATCGCCGCCGCGTTCCACGCCGCGGGGCTCTCCCCGGACTCGATCCGGTGGCGCTATCAGCCCCTCTACCACCAGCCGCTGTTTCAGCCATACGCCACGGCCTGTCCCAACGCCGAGCACCTCGCCACGGCCACCATTCAACTGCCCGTTCACCCTCAACTCGCAGAGAAATCGGTAGCGTGGATCACCGACCAAACTGTCCGAATCGCCCAGGAAGAGACCGCCGCATGATCCGGCACTTCACCAGCTCAGCGATCGTCTTCAACACCTCCGGACAGGTCCTCCTCGTACACCACAACAAGATCGGACTGTGGCTCTACCCGGGCGGACACGTCGACCCGAACGAGGACCCCGCCGAAGCCGCCCTGCGCGAGGTCGTGGAAGAGACCGGTGTCGAGGCGGAGATTTTGGCACCCGAGCCTTTCCGCCACCCGTCCGTGCGCAGCATCCCCCCGCCCTTCGCGATCATCGAGATGGACATCGAGGACCGCAAGATTGGACCCCACCGCCATATCGACTTCGTCTACATCTGCCGCACCCACAACGACACCCTCAACGCCCAACTTGAGGAGGTCCGGAACGCGGCCTGGTTCGTTGCAGCAGAAGTCGCCAAGCTCGCCGTCCCAAAGGAACTGCCGTCCCTCATCGCGGAGGCCGCCCGGCGGATGCCGCAACCCGTGTGAACACAGGGCGTAAACGTGGGGACGCCCTGGATGCTCAACCGGGGCGTCTTCCCGTTGCCTAGCTGAGCGCCAGAGCGGTCCGCGGAATTACACAGCCACGATGGGCCACTTGACAAGCGCGCGTCTACTGGTCGCGGACCTCAAGCTCATATTGCACCGCCGCACCTGCCTCGATCTCCGGACGGTTGCGCCAGTCAAGCGCTACAAGGACCCGGCCCGCTGCGGACACTTCGAGGCCAAGATCCCTACTTCGGTACAAGCGGTTGCCTTCTGCAGTGTTAGTGATCCCTACTTCGCGGTCAGGACTGACAGCGACGAGCAACCGTGGTCTCGGCGCACCATCCATGGTGGGCACGTTCCGCCACTGTCCTCGCCAGCGGGGGCCCATCCCTGGAACTGATTGGCGGGGTGCCGTCTCCAGGAGCTGGGCTTCCCGGTCCTCCACCGTACGACTGATGATCCGCTGCTTTGCGGTCTGTTCCCGGGCCCTGCCCGGAGTGCTGGCCGCTGCGAAGTAGAGATCCTCATCTTCAAGGTGGTCTTCGGCGGCCCGCCCAGAACTTGGAGGGAAGGGAGCCTCGGTGCGGCTCACGGGCGCCGGCTCCGTGTTCTGCAATCTCTGCTCCAAACGGTGCACGACGGCCAGGTCGGTGGCGGGTGCAGAGGTGTCTTTGGTGAAGCGGAAGTAGTCGATGGTTGTGCGGTTTTCCTGCATCCAGGTCCATGCCATGGATACCGGGTCGCAGCCAGGCCGGCGGCTCCAACTGAGGAGCTGGTCCAGTCGGTTACGTTGGGCGGTGGCGGTTAGTACGTTCTGGGGCGGGGGCTTGCTCCGGCCGCGTGACTCGCCGGCTAGGACAGCACCCTGACCACCAAAGCGGAGGTCAGGACGGGTGCCGTTCGAGGGGTACACCCCCTGGAACTCTGGTGGGAGTGCGTCGAAGTGAGCGACCTCGCTCAGCTTGGGCTCGTCATCTCGTACTACCGCAGTGAGCGCGCCGAGGGCCAGCACCTCCGTGGCGAACCGCCGGATATGGGACGATGAGCCGTCGAACGCTCGGTGCCGACGCAGAGGGACGCCAGGCGGCGTATGGCCGAACAGCGACATGACGAGGGCCATCTCGCGTTGCACCAGCTCAGCCAACAGATGACCTCGGTAAGGCACCGCTAGCGCGTTGACCCGCAGAACGTCGGCGAGATTCAGCTCCATGGCCCCGCTGTCGACGATCTGAACATCGTTGGGTTCGATGGGGATGCCCGGCATTGGAGGGGACACGACGAACCTTCTGACCCTGACCTCGGCCATCCTCCGACCCCCTGCGCTGCGCTCTCAGGCGCCCCCGTACGTGCGTTTATCTGCTGGGCGGGGGTACCCTAGCCGGCCGCCGGCGTGGGCGTGTTCCCTCACGGATACAGCGTCGGTCTTCCGACAACTGCTGTAAGCACGGTCGCAGCCGCCGCCGGCCCTATGCCACGCCGGTGTCGTGATGCGCGATGATGTCCTTTGACTCACCGGCTGCTGAAGACCGTGCGCCGCCGCCTACTCGGACGGCACGCATGGGCTTGCGCTGGGCGTCCAGCTTTGCCGTCGAGTGATCCTCGTAAGGAGCCTTGTGAGCACGCTCGGTAGTTTCATCTGGTCGATCGCGGACCAGCTTCGGGGCCCCTACCGCCCCAACCAGTACGGCAACGTGATCCTCCCGCTCACAATCCTGCGACGACTCGACTACATCCTTGAGCCCGACCGGGACACGGTCCGCGCGCTGGCCGCGAAGTACGACAACCCCAATCGGCTCAAGATCGAGGTCAAGAAGGCGACCGGCAGGCCGTTCTACAACACCTCGAACTACTCCTTCGCCAACCTACTGGCCGACGCCGATGGACTTGCAGACAACCTGGCCGACTACATCGACCGGTTCTCGCCCGATGTCGACGTTTTCCAGTACTTCGACTTCAAGAAGGAGATCCTGGCCCTGGAGAAGGCGGGGCTCCTACGCCAGGTCGTCACGTCCTTCAGGGCCGTCGACCTGCATCCGGAGGTCGTCTCCAACGCCGACATGGGCGATGCGTTCGAGTACATCATCCGCAAGTTCAACGAGGCCGCAAACGAGACCTCCGGCGACCACTACACCCCACGGGACGCGATCCGGCTGCTGGTCGACCTGCTCTTCGCCGAGAAGGACGCCGACCTGACCGAGGCAGACATCGTCCGCTCGCTGTACGACCCCACCGCAGGCACTGGCGGCATGCTCGCCCTGGCCGAGGAACACCTGCTCGCACAAAACCCTGGCGCGAAGCTGCGCCTGTACGGCCAGGAGTACAACCCGCAGTCGTACGCGATCTGCAAGTCCGACCTGCTGGCCAAGGGCCACGACGCAACCAACATCGCCTTCGGCAACACCCTCATCGACGATGCGTTCAAGGGCCGCCAGTTCGACTTCTGCATGTCCAACCCGCCCTACGGCGTCGACTGGAAGCAGTACGCCAAGGCGATCACCAAAGAGCGCGACGAAGCCGGTCCCTACGGCCGGTTCGCTCCCGGCCTGCCATCGACCTCGGACGGGCAGATGCTCTTCCTGCTCCACCTGGTTCACAAGATGCGGGCGCCGGAGCACGGCGGGGGCCGAGCCGGGATCGTGATGAACGGCTCGCCGTTCTTCAACGGCGCCGCCGAGTCCGGCCCCTCCAACATCCGCAGATGGCTGCTGGAGAACGACCTGGTCGATGCCATCGTCGCGCTGCCAACCAACATGTTCTTCAACACCGGGATCGCCACCTACATCTGGATCCTCGACAACACCAAGCATCCCGACCGCAAGGGCCTGGTCCAGCTCATCGATGGCACGTCGTTCTGGACCAAGATGCGCAAGAACCTCGGCTCCAAGGGCCGCGAGATCAGCGACGCCGATCGCGCCAGGGTTGTGGAGTTGTACGCCGAATTCACCGACGCCGACCCGTACTACTCCAAGGTGCTGCGCACGGACGAGTTCGGCTACTGGACCATCACCGTCGAACGCCCCCTACTCGACGAGTCCGGCAACCCCGCCGTCGACCGCAAGGGCAAGCCCAAGCCGGACACGAAGAAGCGCGACACCGAGAACGTTCCGTTTACCTACGGCGGCTCGACCGCTGGTGCGGCTGGCAAGATCGAGGTCATTCAGGCCTACTTCGACGCCGAGGTGAAGCCGCATGAACCGGACTCATGGATCGACTGGGCCAAGACCAAAACCGGCTACGAGATCCCCTTCACCCGCCACTTCTACAAGTACGTCCCACCCCGCCCTCTCGCCGAGATCGACGCAGACTTGGAGAAGCAGGTCGCGAAGATCCTGGACCTCTTGCGGGAGGTCGAGGGATGACCCGGTTCGGCGCAGCAGTGCAGAAGATCGACGAGCGGATCCCTGGGGTGGATCTTCCGCTCATGTCTGTGTCGCAGACCAAGGGTGTGGTGCGACGCAGCGAGCTGACAGACGCACCTCAACGTGCAGAGTCACTCGACGCCTACAAGGTGTGCCGCGCAAAGGGGACGTCGTCTTCAACAAGATGAAGATCCGTTCTGGCGCAATGGGTGTCGCCCATGAGGATGGACTGGTTACCTATCACTACGAAGTGTTGCGTCCTCGGGAGGGCATGAATCCGCGCTACATCGTCCATCTTATGAAGTCTTCGTGGTTCACCAGCGAGCTCATCGCACGTGAGCGTGGGATCTCAGCCGGAGGTGAGCACGGCGGCATTCGCACGACCGAAGTCCCATTTACCGTCCTTCGGACGATCGACGTGCTCCTTCCAGAGATCCACGAGCAGCGCGCCATCGCTGATTACCTCGACCGCGAGACCGCCCGCATCGACACGCTCATCGAGGAGCAGCAACAACTGGTCAAGATGCTCCATATGCGCCGCCGCGCGGTCGTTGACGCGGCTCTCTCGCAGGGTCTGGACTCGGAGGCTGGGCTCTCCGAGACAGGCAACCCATGGATCCCGGAGCTTCCCTGTGGCTGGAAGGCCGTTCGCGCGAAGCGAGTGCTGGTGTTCGGCCCTGCGAATGGCGTTTCCCCCCTGGCTGGCGATTCTGATGACCTGAAGTCGCTGTCCTTGGGTGCGATCAGGGATGGTCGGGTCAGCATGGCGCCCGAGGTGACCAAGTTTGTCGACCGCTCAAGCCTCGCGAGCACGGAGGCACTCAGGCTTCACCCTGGCGATATCCTGCTCGTTCGGGGCAACGGGAACGTGGATCTCGTGGCGCGCGCGGGCCTCGTCGGTCCCGAGTTCGCCGCCGAGGAATACATCTATCCTGACTTGCTCATCCGCATCCGCGTGAGCTCGTCCATGCTGTCCGAGTTCTTCGTGTGGGCATGCAACGCGAGCGCAACGCGCGCGCAGGTCCAGGCCCAGGCTCGAACGGCAGTCGGCACCTTCAAGGTGTCAGGTGGAGACGTTCGCTCGCTGGTTCTACCGCTGCCTCCGATGCACGAGCAGCGAGCCATTGTGGCGCACCTCGATGAGCAGACGTCGAAGATCGACAGCCTCATCACGGAGTCGGAGCGGTTCATCGACCTCGCCCGCGAACGGCGCTCAGCACTGATCACGGCGACGGTGACGGGGCAGATCGACGTACGGGAGCTGGTGTGATGGCCGATCACAACGAGGTCGTCTTCGAGTCCGAGATCTGCGCATACCTGGAGTGCCATGGGTGGCTCTACTCGGCAAACGACGCCGGCTACGACCGGGAGCGGGCGATCTTCCCCGAGGACCTGTTTGCCTGGCTGGAGAAGACCCAGAAGCCGGCGTACGCGAAGGCGTTAAAGGCTGCCGGGTCGGAGGCGAAGGTTCTCGATGTGCTGGCCACGGCGCTCGACAAGCCTCTTGAACATGGTGGCGGGACGCTGAACATCCTCCGCAGTGGGGTGCACTACATCGGTGGTGGTCGGTTGAAGATGGCGCAGTTCCGCCCCGAGACCAGCTTGAACGCGACCACCAACGAGCAGTACGCGGCGATGCGGGTTCGGGTGATGCGGCAGGTGCACTTCTCCACCGCCGACCGGCGCAGCATCGACCTGGTCTTCTTCGTCAACGGGCTCCCGGTGGCCACCGTCGAGCTGAAGACCGACTTCACCCAGTCTCTCGATGAGGCGATCAACCAGTACCGCAAGAACCGGAACCCGCTGACCAACGGGCGGCCGGAGCCGCTGCTGTCGTTCGGGCATCGGGCGCTGGTCCATTTCGCGGTCTCCAACGACCTTGCCGCGATGACCACCAAGTTGGAGGGCGAGAAGACGCACTTCCGGCCGTTCAACATGGGGCACGACAGTGGCGCGGGGAATCCGCCGGGTGAGGGCGGACGGTCGGCGACGGCTTACCTGTGGGAGCGGGTCTGGGAGAAGGACGCCTGGCTCACCATCATCGGCCGGCTGATGATCGTGGAGACCAAGGAGGAGTGGGATGTCGCGACCGGGACGTCGGTGCGGCGGACGAGCCTGCTCTTCCCGCGGTTCCACCAGTGGGAGGCCGTGACGAACCTCGTGGCAGCGGTGCGCGAGGAGGGGGTGGGGCATCGCTACCTGATCGAGCACTCGGCAGGTTCGGGGAAGACGAACACCATCGCCTGGACCGCGCACCGGCTGGCGCGGCTGCATGTAAACGACGAGAAGGTCTTCGACTCGGTAATCGTGGTCGTGGACCGCAACGTGCTCGACGGGCAGCTTCAGGAGGCGATCCGGCAGATCGACGGGTCGGGGAAGATCGTGGCCACGATCAGCCCGGAGGACGTCCGCAAAGCGGGGGCGAAGTCGAAATCCGGGCTGCTGGCCACTGCGTTGAAGAACGGGGAGCTGATCATCGCGGTGACGGTGCAGACCTTCCCGTTCGCGCTCGACGAGATCCGGGTCGACTCGTCGCTGAAGGGGCGGCGGTTCGCGGTGATCGCCGACGAGGCGCACTCGTCGCAGTCCGGGCAGATCTCCCGCAAGCTGCGAGCCGTGCTGACCGCGGAGGAGATCAAGGAGATTGAGGAGAGCGGTGAGGTCGACGTGGAGGCGATCCTGGCCTCGGAGATGACCGAGCGGGCCGAGTCGGAGAACATCTCCTACTTCGCGTTCACGGCGACCCCGAAGAACAAGACCCTGGATCTGTTCGGCCGCAAGGGGCCTGACGGGAAGCCGGTCGAGTTTCACCTCTACTCGATGCGGCAGGCGATCGAGGAGGGCTACATCCTCGACGTGCTCAGGGGCTACCAGTCCTACGACACCGCGTTGAAGATCGCAGGCCGGGCCGAGAGCGGCGACGGCGGCGAGGTGGTGGAGGAGGCTGCAGCGCGTAAAGGGCTGATGCGGTGGGTGAAGCTGCACCCGACCAACATCAGCCAGAAAGTACAGATCATCGTCGAGCACTTCCATACCAACGTCGCCCACTTGCTGGAGGGCAAGGCGAAGGCGATGGTCGTGACCGACTCGCGCAAGGCCGCAGTGAAGTACAAGAAGGCGATCGACGCCTACATCGCCAAGCGGGCCGCCAAGGACGCCTCGTACACCTACCGAACCCTGGTCGCCTTCTCCAACTCGGTGAACATGGCCGAGGACGAGGAGTGGGCCTCTGACTGGGGGCCGCAGCCGAGCAAAGACGACGAGTTCACCGAAGCCAAGCTGAACCCCGGCGCCGGCGCGGACCTGGCCGCCGCCTTCAAGGGCACGACGTACAAGATCATGCTGGTCGCCAACAAGTACCAAACGGGCTTCGACCAGCCGCTACTCTCGGCCATGTACGTCGACAAGAAGCTCTCCGGGGTCACCGCCGTGCAGACGCTGTCCCGGCTCAACCGCACCCACCGCACCGCAGGCGGGGAGCAGAAACGCAAGACGTTCGTCATCGACTTCGTGAACAAGCCTGAAGACATCCGGGCTGCATTCGAGCCGTACTTCACCAACGCCACCCTGGAGACCGAGACCGACCCGTACATCGTCGTTCACCTGGCCAACAAGCTTGCCCAGGCCGGGATCTACACGCCAGAGCAGGTGCGCGAGGTCGCCGAACTGTGGGTCACCCGCAAGGGCAACAACGCGCTTTCGGCGGCGATGAGCCCGGCCAAGAACGACTTCGCCCGCCGCTATGCGGCGGCGATCGAGGCCGACGACAAGGTCACCCTCAACACCCTCGACCTGTTCCGCAAGGACGTCTCCACCTACGTCCGGCTCTACGACTTCATGAGCCAGATCGTCAACTACGGCGACCCGTACATGGAGTCGCTGTCGATCTTCCTGCGGCTCCTGGAGAAGGTCATCGCAGATGCCTCCTGGGCTGCGGAGGTCGACCTTTCCGACGTGGCCCTGGTCGGGGTCAAGCACACCAAGGCGACCGCGGTCGACATCTCGCTGACCGGTGAGGGCCAGCTCAAGGGCATCGGCGCTGCGGGCACCGGCACCCGGAAGGAGCCGAAGTACGTCGCACTCCAGGTCGTCATCGACAAGATGAACGACCTGTTCGGGGCCGAGTCGTTCTCCGCGTCCCAGGTCCGTGAGTTCGTGCAGGGACTCGTGCAACGGCTGCTCGCCTACCCGGGCCTGGTCAACCAGGCCAAAGCGAACTCGAAGAGGCAGTTCATGGAGTCGCAGGACTTCCAAGCGGCCGTCACCGAGGCGGTCGTCGACAACCAGGAGGCCCACAACACCATGGCCGACTACTTCTTCAGCGACGGCCCTGGCATCAACGCCGTCATCATGGCGCTCGCGGACGCCTTCTACGAGGCAGCGATCGATCAGCGCATCGAGGGATAAGTCACCGGCGACTTAGACAGGCAGCACTGCGGCGGCATGCGCGGCCAAGGCAGCGACGTCGAGCCAACCGCCATCTCGGGCCGGCCGGGTCGAGCTCAAGCTCCAACCAGTTCCACCCCAACTGCCGGTCTCCCGGGATGTCGTGCTCGATCTCAGGGCGTTCGGCAAGGGTTTCGGCTGCGGTAGGTAGGCATCAACACGGCCGACCGGCAAGTTGCCGTCGACCGGCGCGGCACTCCGCTGCGCCCCTTGGCCAGACAGGGACGGTAGCCGGACGAGCTGTGGGCGAACTTTCGTCACGGTACGGACCCTCACGGCACCCTCGGGGCGTGCGAAGCGTGCTTCGCACGCCGTTCGTGCTATGGTGTCTGTATTGATGAGCACCGCACCGCCCCGTGGAGATTGGCGTCCGCGCGGGGCGGTGCGGTCTAACCCGCTTCGCCCAAGGCGAGCAGGAAGAAGGCAGACATGCCGATCGCCCGCTTCAACAGCTCAGGGTACCCGCCTCGAGGCAGCCGACGCGCGGCCTGGGGCGGCGTGGTCGTCGTCGTGGTTGTGGTGCTCGTGCTTGGCTTCGCCGCCGGGTATGGCGAGGCGGTGATGGGAGCGCTTGCCACTGCGGTGGTGAGCGCGGCGGTGACCGAAATCATCAAGGTCAGGATCGGGTCTATGCCGCGCAACGCGTGACCAATCGCAGGGGCGTGGCATGACTGCTACGCCCCTGCGCCGTACCGGCTAGAAGGGGTAGGTGTCCTGGTGTCTAAGGCTGAACGCGTCCTGCTCGGCGACCTGGCGGAGGTCACGCCTGGTCCGTCGGGCTCTTTGCTAGACCAGTTGGGGAATGAGCTCGACGGTGTGCCCGTGGTAACTCCCTCGGACATCGACGACAGACACCAAGTAGATGCCCGCAAGATTCGCAGGTTGCCGCACAACCAGGCGGCGCGGCTGGGGCGGTTCACCCTTCGGCAGGGCGACATCGTGCTTGTCCGTCAGGGATCACTTGGTAAGCTGGCATTGATAGACGGTCACTTTGGCGGATGGCTATATAACTCGTCCTGCGCGCGAGTGCGTAGTCGCGATCCTGCGGTATTGCCCGAATACCTGTGTCTGCACCTTTCCTCTCCCGCGGCGCAGGAGGAGATGTTCAGGCGCGCGCTTCCAGGAACTGTTCAGTCGCTCAACGCCAAGATCTTGGGTGGTCTTCCGATCATGGTCCCCTCGCTGGATCGACAGCACGATGTTATAGCGGCAGTCGCTGATATCGATGAACTAACGCTCGTGCACCGTGAGACGGCCCGACGTCTCGATGCCGTCAGGCGGGCGCTGCTCGCCGATGTATTTAGCGAGGGGTAGCAATGAGAAATCTGGACCTCACGCGAAGACTCTTCGGGGCCGTCGACGTTCTTCGAGGCGTGATGGATGTCGCGACTGGTGTGCGTGTCGTCTCGGCCGTGCTCGTGCTTAAATGGGCATCCGAACATACTGATGCGCTGACAGTGCCAGACGTATCGCGCTGGGGTCGGTTAACAGCCTCTGCGGAAAACTCGCTGGCCGATGCACTAGACCAAGCTATGACTGCGTTAGCGGTTAGCAATCCCGACTTTTTTGGCGACTTCTTCCATCATATTGTGCGTGACAAGCGAATCGGTGACCTCGAAGCCCGTAGCTTGATCGCTATCATCGACGAAATTCCAGTGGGCGGGGGTGGTCACGAGTCTGCTGACGTAGCGGGCCCGTTGTACGAGCAGATGCTTGCCAGGCTGGCGGATGACAACCGGCACAGTGAATTCGCTACGCCGTATTCCGTAATCCAACTAATGATTTCACTGGCAAATCCGCAGGTTGGCAATTCGGTCTACGACCCGTGCGCTGGGACGGGGGGCCTGCTCGCCGCCGCCGAGGCATTCGTCGCAGATCGCACGGGACAGCATAACGCGTTGCGCATCTTCGGGCAGGAGGTGAACGTAGAGACTAGTCAGGTTGCCCGGCTTAACTTAACGCTGCATGGCCTGTCGGACGTATCTCTTCTGGTCGGCAACGTGTTGACGAATCCAGGGCACCTTAGTGATTCTGAACGCTTGGAAAAATTTGACCGAGTGGTAACTCATCCTCCCTTCGGCATGCGATACGTCCCGGAAAAGCTCGCGTTTCCGGAGCAAACTCGGTACGGCCACAGTCGGTCAGCAGACCTGATGTTCGTCCAACACGTTCTGGCTTCCCTGGCGACCGACGGTACAGGTGTCATCGTTGTGCCGAACGGCGCGCTATTCCGTGGCGGAGCTGAGGGGCGCATCCGTCGTGCAATGGTTCAGGACGGTGTGATCGCCGCCGTTATTTCGATCGGACGTAATGTATTCCCTGGGACGTCCATCCCGGCCAGCCTGCTCGTCGTGAACAGTGGCGGTACGACTCGCGCTAACAAGCCAGACGTGTTTTTTATCAACGCCGAACATGAGGTCGACTCCACGCGGTCGCGGAGCCACCTGGCACCTCGTCACGTGGAGAAGATCGCGACCGCTTTTAGTGAGCGCCGGGAGATCCCCGGTTTCTCTCGATGGGTGTCAGTTGAGGAAATAGCCACTAAGGAATTCAGTCTAAATATTGGCGATTACGTCTCACCGATAGCTCCGCCGCGCGCCAAACTAAGCATCAACGGACTGCTCGCGGGCGAGGTTCCGATCGAAGAGGTCGAAGCGCAGGTCGACCGGCTCAACGCGTTCGGCATCGAACTGAATGAGCTTTTCGTGCCAGGGCGGCCCGGCTACCTAGAGCTCGCCCTGGACGGGTATGACGTTATCGCCGAGACGATCTCAGCATTGGCTGCACCGAGGTCGACCGAATTCGTAACAGCCGCCGAAGGATGGTTCCACAAGTTCCAGCAGGAGCTGATTCTGCTCGCCGACCGACCTGTCGCAGCTGTACGTGAACACTTCGCTGGTCAGTTCAACCAGGCGCTAGGGCATACCTCGAGAATTTTGAACGATGAACACCTGGCCGGCCTCTTCGTAGATTGGTGGGCAGCTAACCAAGAAGGCCTTAACCAGCTGCGTAGGCCCGACGGTGGGCCTGGGGCGCTCACGCCGGGCACGCGCGCAGCCGTCTTTGACAGGATCAGGGAAGACCTCTCGGCGCGAGCCCGAAAGCTCTTAGCTCAGCAGCAAGGCCAGCTGGTCGACGTGTATCGGGCGTGGAGCGACCAATACATGACATCGCTAGCGGAGCTAGCGCACCGACAAACAAAGGCATCCAACCGCTTGGCCGAGCGTCTGCACGACCTGGGTTACGAGTGGCCCCGCGGTGGATGACCAATGCCCGCGGTCATTCACCGCGCGTCCACCGAGCAACCAGCGGCTCAAGAGGCGAGCAGCTCCAGCAGCGACGATGACAATGCGCCGGGACGGCGTGCCCGCTGTCAACACCGGCTCAGCCTCTTCAGGCGGAGCGAACTGGTACTGGCGAGCGGCCGGCTACGCCCGACGCCGACCGGCCTGTGGTGGCGGCTGGGGATGAACGGACGCCACGTCGCCGCGCACCGAAGCGTCGACCTGGAGTTGGTAGACCAGACGACCGGACGGCGCGGCCGTCGCTTCGCTCCACGATGACGATGCAGAGACGAACACCCGGCCTGCGAGGAGGAACCCCAGTAGCGGCCCAGTCTCCGACTGGAGCTCAGCCAACACCACAGACTCCTCCGTGATCGGGTCCCCCCAGTGCCGAAGCACGGTCAGTCCCAGCGCAATCGGACTGACCGGCACGTCCGCCTTGCGCTTCGCGTCGCGCACCGCGAGCAGTTCGGCCCGCAGCCGATCCGCTGGCTCGCCTTGGGGAACGCCGGCCTTGATACACAGCGCCAGATACATCGACTTGAGTAGGGCCAGGTGGCACCGATTCTGATCCGGTGGCGACACCTCCAGAGTCACATCACCGCCAGCCGCCAGGATCCCGCCGACGGCAGGATCGCAGCGCCCTTCAGGCAGGAAGATGAACTGTCCGTCGGATGTCCACCGTCTCAGCAGCCGGCTCGTCTGCCGCCTGCCGGCGACCGCGTCCGACTGGAAGGACGACGTCGACCAGGCTTCGTCGAACCAGTCGACCAGGTCGGCTTCCAGGAGAGTCCCGAAGCTATTGTTGCACCGGGCGCAGGTCCGGGTCATCCGCGTACCGCCGAGCCGCTGCGGTGGCACGTGCTCCTCCGTCGTCGCCGGGTCACCGCAGATGGGGCAGTCATCGAACATGCGCGGGCGCAGCACCTCGATCAGCCGCAGCGGCACCGTCTCCGTCGGCCCCGGCGGCTCGATCCCGAAGTCCAGCGGGCCGCCGCTCGCGCGATTCACCGACATTGCCTCGGGAGGCCGCTTACGCAAGGGAGCACCCCTGCCCCGACCAGGCAGCGTACGGGGGCATCACAGGACGGCGCCGATCACTGCGTTGATCTGGTCCAGCCCCTGCTGCGCGAGCTGACGCGCTTCCTCTGTCGCCGCCTCCCTTGCGATTGGGAACAGGAAGCCCTTGAGCATGGCGACGCCGCGACGAAGCTGGCCCGGCTCAGGCTGCTCCTGCTGCACCTCGACGAGCACCTCGTTGGCCGCAGCCTCGATGTCCTGCTGATCCCGCGGCGTCAGCCCGTAGCCGGGAAGCTGCTGGAGGATCGTCACAACCGCCTCCGCGAGCGGCTGGAACTCCGGTGAGACCTGCTCGGCAATGTTCTGCTGCTGCGTCACATCGCGGTTGCCCCACGCGAACTGGCCACCCTGAGAAGCGCCGTGGAATACCGGTCCGTGGTTGATCGTCGGGCCGTATCCCTTCTGGTCACGTAGGTAGTCCGCCACGTTGCCCTGCCAGTCGGTCGCGCAGTCGATGCCGTCAGTGGTGATCTCCGCCTGCACTGGACCGTGAAGCTGGTCGACCTCGGTCCCCTTGATCAGCCCCTTGGCGGACAGGTACTCGGCTGCATCTTGGATCTCAACGTCCGTGAATCGGGCACCCCCCCCAGAGCGATCCGTCGTCCTTGCCGAACTCCTCGCCCCTCTCCTCGCAAAGACGAAACGGCGCCGCCGAGTATGCACCACCCGCGCCCGTCCTCGCATAGACGACGGCGCTCCTCCTTCAGCCGCCGAGCTCGTACCTGTGATGCGCGCAGGGCTGTGCCATCTACGGCTTCGTCGATAGAGTTCCTCTCCGATGGGAAGCTTGGACGAGAAACACGCCCGCATGCGGCGGATCTTCCGTGGCGAGGAGAAGTACGGCGAGGGCACGTCGGCGGAGCAGGCTCAGGCCTTCCGGTTGGCCGAGATCTACGACGAAGCCGTCGAGGTCGCACGGACCAACTCCGCGGACGTCGAGCGGCCAGCAGTCGATCTGCTGATCAGCCTTTCTGGGTTCTCCCCGGAGACGACGTTGCTCGCCTTCGCGCTGACCCGGCCGGCAAGGATCTTGATCATCACGTCAGAGGGCACCCAGAAGACGATCGACGCAATCTGGGAGAAGCTCGCTGGCAAAATCAAGTTTTCCGAGGCCCGGCATGTGACCTGCGATCCCGTCGATCCGACCAGCATTTATGACATCGTACTGAAGGAGGTCCGCTCCCTGCTGACCGCTGGGCGGCCGCCGCACGTGATTATCGACATCACTGGCGGGAAGAAGGCGATGAGCGCTGGTGCGGCACTGGCCGCTTCCCAACTGGACCTTCCGATGTGCTACATCGACAGCACTTTCGACCCCGAGATTCGCCAGGCTCTTCCCGGTAGCGAACGGCTATGTGTACTGCCGAATCCGACGGCACTGTTCGGGGATAAGGACTTGACCGCCGCGATGGCCATGTTCCGCAGCGGCGTGTATTCCGGTGCTCATGCACTGTTCGAGAAGCTGAGCGAGTCGATCGCCGAGCCGACCCGGGTGCGGTTCCTGCGTGACCTCGCCGCTCTGTATGAGGCCTGGTGCAATCTCGATGTCGACGGATTGCCGGCGCTGATCGTTCGCGTTCGGGAGCATCTGCGTGAGAAACGGATGGCACTCGCGGCCCCCATCACGCAAAGGATCATGAAGCAACTTGAGTTCGCGGAGGCGCTCGCAGGCCGGGACGGACCGACGATGCTGCTCAACTTCTTCCTTCTAGGCGAGCACTATCGAGTCCAAGGCCGTCATGACTTCGCCGCGCTTCTCTACTACCGCAGCATTGAGAAGGCGTTCGAGGAACGGCTTTCCAGCGAGTTCGGGCTCGACCCGGTCGATCCCGACTACACCAAACTGGGGGATGTGGACGACCTGGCGGCCCGGTATGCCGTATTGACCACCGAGGTATATGGGGAACCGACACCCTCCCTACCCCGCAAGATCGCGCTGATGGATGCAATGCTCCTGCTGTGCCTGAAGGACGACGCGGTGTTGAAGCGAATTGGTTGGACGACACCGTCCTCGATCAGCAGCATGCGTGGTGTCGTTGACACCCGAAACCGGTCGGTTCTCGCCCATGGCACCGCATCGGTGTCAATGGAACAGAGTGTTCAGCTCAGCGGGCGGGCCCGTGCTCTGATGCGGTTCTTTTGGCAAGTTCACGAACCAAACCAAAATATCACTGAGCGTATCGAGACGCTACGGTTCGTTAGCGAGCTCTGATGGCACCGCCCTTACTCGAGCCTGATCAACCGAACACTGGCCACCCACCGCCCATGAGGGTCGCTGAACTCCTGCTGTCCACACAGCAGAGACTGGCTCTACCGGATGACACCACGCTGGATCAGGTGGTCGATGACATGGCCGGCGGAATCTGGATCGCTCGATACCTTTCGTCGGGACAGCGGGGTCCTCGGACCTACCGGCTCGGTGGCTCCCGATTCGAGGCCCGAGTCCGACGTCGGAAGGGTCAGTCGTCGGGTGCCTGGCTGGCCGAGGTGACGGCCATCGAGGTGACGTCCTCGATGCCTCGCCGGTATGACCGCATCGTGCCGGCCGTCGTCTCATTCGAGCCGAACTATCGCGAGCTCGCCTTCGACATGGAAGATCTCCTCAGACAGCTGGAACAGTGGCGCCAGATTCACCAGGGCCGCGTCGTTGCGCCCGCTTCCGAACAGCTCAAACGCACGGTCCACTTGGAATACGGCCGACTGAAGCGGCTCCTGGAGATCGTTGAGCAACGTCCAGAAGTCGCCGAACAAACCGTCTCGGGCGTCGTCCTCTCCGTCGAGGAGGGCCTCGACGGAGCGGACACTGTGGTTCTCGATGTCAAGCCCCCCACGGACCTGGCCGACTTCGACCGCCGCCGGGTGACGATCACGGCCTCGAACGGCGTCACGGTGAACACCAACGTCCAACGAATCCGCGCCGGGCGGATCGCGGTCCGGCAACCCGGTAACTGGTTGCCCAAGCGCGGGACCGAAGTGACCGTCAATCTCGTCAAACCATTCGGGATGCGACAGAACGCTCTTGCTCTCAAGAGCTTTCTCAATGGAGAGGTGGAGGGCTCCTGGGACGATTTGGCCCGCTTGTTGTGTCAGGCCCATGGCCTCACTGCCCAGGGACCGCTCGCGTTGCCCCAGCGGTTCTTCTGCGATGACAGTGACAGCAGCGTGCCCTTGAACGACGAGCAGCGGCGCGCTGTCGCCGGGGCGGTGTCGACCCCGCACGCGTTCCTGGTGCAGGGTCCGCCGGGAACTGGCAAGACCGAGGTCATCTGTGAAACCATCAGGCAATTGACCGCGCGGGGCGAGCGGGTGCTGCTCCTGGCGCCGACTCATGTCGCTGTCGACGAGGTGCTTGGCAGGATCGGGCACAAGCCCGGCGTCCGGCCGCTTCGCATCACCTGGGACGACGACCGGGTGCACGAGTCCGTCCGCGACTACCTCGAGCCCAATGTCGGCGCCGGTCTGAAGGGCCTCGTTGCCCGACCCGCCAAGGGTGCCCGCGACCCGCTGTGGGCCGCAGAGCTGATTCAGGTCGAAGAGCGCATCCAGGATGCCCGGCGAGCGATCTCCGCCATCGCAGACAAGCGCCGTCAGGCGATTGCCCTGGCCCACACGCGGGTCGCGCTCGCGGCGGCCGCCGAACGCCTCGACCTCAGCCGCTCCCGGGCCAGTCAGGAGTTGGGCACTCTGAATGAGGCGGCGAAGTTGGCGACAGCGCGTGTCGACGCTGCCGCTAGCACCCTGAGCCGAGCCGTTCGCACTCACGGTGACCTGCTCACGACGGCTCGTCCGATACTCGAGCCGCTGCCCCCGCTCGCGCGGAGCTGGCAGGCCGCAATGCGAGTAGCCTCGACCGCCGCGATCGCTCTCGACGCCGCGAACAAAGAACTTGACCGGGCAACAGGGCTGCTGAACCACAATGTGACAGAGGCGAGGAACGACGTAGCACGGGCCGGCCTGGATAACCACGCTGTGATGGCACGGCTGGAGGACGCGCTGGCTGAGTTGCGGCGGGCGCAGCTGGACCTGGACAACGCGGTCTCCCATCAAAACCAGCTCGGGCGGATGCTTACGGCAATGAATCTCGGTCGCGTCACTGCCGCTCGCCGCCGGGCGGACGAGGCAGAGGCAGCGGTCACCTACTGGCGGAACCGGTCACGCTCAGCCACGGACTGGCAGCGCGCGGCCGAACGTCACATGGCCGCTGTCGAGGCCAACCGCACCAACGATGTCGTGGCCGCACGCGAACGGGCCAGCAACGCTCGACAGCAGATGGATGCGGCTGTGCGGCAAAGCACCTTGCGATGGACCCGGCTCGCGGAGGCTGCCGGCGACGCTCAGCCTGCCATGACAGAGGTAGCTAACATGAACGAGAGGCGGAGAGTCGCTGCGTTTCTAGCCGGAACGGTTTCGGCTCTCCTCGCCGGGAAGCCGCCAGTAGGCGCGGACCATGGGACGCTGGCCGCGCTGGGATCGGTTGCTCAGATTGCCGGGCAGCTGTCACAGACAGTGACGGACCTCGTTGCGGCGCGCCGGGAGCAGCGATCCGCCCTGGAAGACCAGACCTGGTGCCAGCGGGAGCTGCAGGTGGGAAGAGACCGCATCGAGAGCTCTCTTGCCGCCGCTGAGCAGGATTTCACCGCGACCCAGAGCCGCTACGATGCCGCAGTCAAGCGAGTCGAGAAGATCAGCCAGATCCTTGCCGGGAGGTCCGAGGATCCAGCGGACCACAGCCGGGACATTGAGCAACTCGAGCGTCGCCTACACGTACTACAACGACTTCCGGCACTGCACCAGCGTTGGTACGAGTTGACCAGCGGCCAGTCCGACGACCTGCTCTTGGCCGACATCCGCGAGTCGCTGGTCCGAGCCGCGAACCTTGTGTGTGCCACCACCAAAGGAATCGTCGGACGAGGCAGCCAGGTCGTCCGGTACGCCGACTACGACACCCTAATCGTCGATGAGGCGAGCCGTGTGACCGAGAGCGAGTTCCTCATCGGCGCCACACGGGCGCGTCGGTGGATTCTCGTCGGCGACGAGCACCAACTGCCCCCGCATGTCGATCAGCGCGACGAGCATTTCCTGCACGCGCTGACCGCCCTGCATCGCTTCCACCGCGGCGCCGGTGAGAGCCTCGAAGCCTCCGTGCAATACCTGGCACAGGTCTGGGCCGAAGACGAGGAACTCCACAAGTTCCGAGCCGAGAGTGTGCTGGCCGTCGCGGAAGAGTTAAGTTCCAGCGGTTTGTGGGCCACGAGCTTCCGGGACCCTTTCGAATCGGCGTACCTTCGCGTCCAGTCATCCGGCAACCGAAACGATCCGGACCGGCAGGTCCTCACTGCCATGCTTCGCCACCTGGTGCAGAGCCTGTTCCAGCGGGTGGCTCCCCGGGTTCCCGCCGGCTTGCGGCAGGAGCTCGTCTGGCAGCGGCGCATGATCGAACCACTGGCCCGGATCGTTGCCCAACCGGTCTATAGAGGGCAATACCGGACACCGCCCGCCGCTGATCTCGCTGCGATCGGGCTGACTCCGCTGGTGCTCGCCGAGACGCTGACGCAACCGGTGACGTTCGTCGACACCAGCCACTTTCGGGACTGCGGCGACACGCCACAGGACCACGGCTTCGTCAACGAACGAGAGCAACACTTCGTGGAACGTGTCTGCCGCCTGTACAACGAAGATCTCGGGCGAAGTGGCTCCAAGCCCGTCACTGTCAGCGTTCTGGCGTTCTACCGGGCTCAGGCACAACAACTGTCGCGTCGGCTACGCAGACTGGACCTGCCACACCTTGAGTGGGAGGTCATCGATGTGATCGACCGTATTCAGGGCCAGCAGAGCGATCTGGTCATCATCAGCTTCACCAGGGCACACACCGGGCGGATCGGCCCAGGGTACGGCCAGTGGCTGCAAGACATCCGCCGCCTCAACGTCGCCTTCACCCGAGCACGTCGCGCCCTCGTGTTCGTCGGTCATGGCCCTACTCTCAGCGCGCTCGGTGCCCCCTCCGCCGACGCAGAGCCCAGTCCCGCGCGGATCTTCTACGAGAACCTCTTCAGCCTCGTCGACCAGGACGACGAATTCATGCGAGTTCGCCGGCTATGACGGTCCGCTTCCAGTTCCAGGCCGCACGGCAAACCGAAACCAAGGCAACCGTCGTCGTACAGGAATCGCTCATCGGTCTTGACGTTTGGCCGGATGTGCCGATGGTCCGCAAGTTCGAGGAGGACCTGACCGCAATCGACCGGCTGGTCCTCGAGGCGGCGATAGCCCTGGATCCCGTCCACGCTGCCGAAATCGAGGAGATCACCGGCATTCCGGCCGAAGCCGTGGACGGCATTATCAGTAGGCTTGTAAGCCTCGGCCTTCTCCAGACCGACGGGTACGGCGCGGTCGCGACGGACTATGCCCGGCCCGCACTGGACCAGGCGGCTGCGGTGAGACTGCGCCAGACTCCGGTCACGCTGCTGTACCTCGCGGACACCGACGAGATCGTGGCTCTTTCGTCCGCTGAGGGCCGGCGGGCACCGCGCCTGCACCATACGAAACCGGCCGGCTTCGTCGATGTTCCGCGAGGCGCCGGTCTGACCAGCCAGCACGATCTCATCGCCGAGCGCATCGCGGCACAAGCAATCCGAGGGCTCCCACAGGACATCGTCAGTCCGGTAGTCACCGAGACGCAAATCACCGACGTGTGTAAGCAGTACCGCTGCAGCGGACATGTGCGAGTTGGCTCCGACGGCACGTACCGCGCCTACCTCAAGATCGAAGTAGGGCGCTCCAAACGACTTAATCTGCAGATCCCGTACGCGAACCAGCTGGCCAGCCGGTGGGAGGACCTTGCCCAGCTGGCGGCTTCGGCCGCCGACGCGTGGGGACCCGTGGTGGCGACGAGAACGGGCGGGAGTTGGCTCTACGAGCTGGGCCAGGAGGCAGCCACTTCCGCCGCTGCGGACAGAATCCGGCTGGGCCACCCCGGTGGCTTGCTGATCCATGGTGAACGTGACGTCGTCTACGTCGATGTCGAGTTCGTTCCGGGCGACGAGCGGGCGTCACGTATCTTCGCGCTCCAGCACGCCGTAGCCGAAGTCTCGGCCAGATCGGTCGCCAACATCAATTCCGCAGAGCTGGCAGCCATCACGGCGGCCAGTGCGGAACGGTACGGGCTCCCGACGGACGGTCTGACCGTGGCCCATGTACGTAGCGCGCTGTGGACCGGACAGCACTACCAGCACGTCTACGCCCTGCGACGAGAAGAGGACTTCCCCGGTGAATGATCTTCCGGCAGGCAACCCGGGCCAGATCATCGACCTGGGAAAGCGAACTGTGGAAGGCGCCTTCTTCCTCAGACGCCAGGACGGCCCGCCCATCCGTAGCCCCTTCATCCCCCGCGATACCGGATCACAGGACGGTGTACGGCACTGCCTCACCTACGACGGTGGCGGGTCGAACATCCGCGAGGAACTGGTGCGTCTGATCGACTCGGCGACCCGGCGAGTGTTCGTCGCCACCCTGTTCCTCGGTGACGAGCAGGTCCGGCAGGCCCTCGAACGGGCGGTCGACCGGCTTCAAGGTGGCGTCTATGTCGTCTCGGCGCTCGACGATCGCGGGCTGAACAAGGCCATCAACGACGCATCCGACACCTTGGACGTCGACACCCAGATCGAGTTCCGCAACTTCACTCGGCTGACGACCAGCGGCATCTACGTCCGCGGCTATCCGGGGCTCCACGCGAAGTTCGCCGTCGTGGACGATGCTCGTGCCTTGGTCTCCAGCGCCAATCTGGTCACGCGTTCGTTCACTTGTGTCGGCGAGAACGGCATGGTGCTGGAGGGAGTCGACGAGGTCGCCGTGCTGGCCTGGGCATTCCGGCGCCTGTGGCGGCAAAGTCCGTGGGACATGCCGCCGGCACCGTCCTACCACTCAGTCCGCGACCGGAGCCCGGCCGACGATGCCCTGAACGAGGTCGCCGAAACCGGCCGCCTGCTGTGGACCTGGCAGGACCAGCATCGCATTCTCGACGACATCCGACGGACCATCGACCAGGCCGAGCATGAACTGATCCTGGGCACCTTCAGCATCGGCAATATGACCTTCGACATGCCGAAGGCGCCCGCGCGACCCGAGATCCTCTACGACCCGGTGTGCCGTGCTATCGAACGTGGCGTACGGGTGCGCATGCTGCTGCGTGGCCGAAACCACGTTGAATCGTCACGTGCCGAGGCAGCCGCGTTCCAGGCGGCCGGGGTGAAGATCTACGCGGACACTTTGACGCACGCCAAAGGATGCCTCGCGGATCGCCGTATCGGCTCCCTCTTCTCCGCGAACTTGATGACCACGATGGGCCTGACCGGCGGCATGGAGCTTGGTATGCGCCTCGACGATACGGGTGCACTCGGCGAGGCCTGGCGCTACTTCGAGCACTACATGGCGGAGACCGACCTGGAGCTCGCCGTGAACCCGCTGGCTGGCGTCACCGCCGACCGGCTACTGGCCGACTCGCTGCGACCTTGGCCCCTTCCTGGCCACCGACATGTGACATGCAACGGTCAGACCTGGGCTCAGCTCGCCACCCACACCGGTCCTGCCTTATGGGAGCAGGACGGCGACCATCAACTGGTGTACAGCGGGACGCGCTGCTACCGGCTCAGCGGGGAGGGAGCCCGGTGGCGCATCGAGCCAGCCAAAAGCCCTGCGGGATATCGGAACAGTCGTCAACTGCTCGAAGGTTGGATCTCGCCCCGACGCGGCAACAGATCCGGCCACCCCATCAGTCGCGGCATCTTCGCGCCCGTCCTCAGCCGAGACGGCTGATCCTCGCACCGACAGGCACCCGGACGGGACCTGGCTTTTCGACCGCCACACCCCGTGCTACGGCCGGGAATCCGGTTGCCGCGTCACGGAGGATGGAGTTGTGGAAGGCCACGGCCGGTTCGGCCCAGACTTTGTGACAGCACACCGGGCGACGCACGGCGTGCGCACACCGGAGCAGCGGCAGCTGACCTACGACATCGCGGTCGACCCCGGTTTCGAGCACTGGCGGCGCTGGTACGGCGCGCAACTGGCGCTGCTGCCCAGCCCGCAGGCCGACGCGCTCGCCCGGCGCCTCTGGCTGGACGAGCACTTCTGGCCCGTCACCTTCGAGCTGGCGGCCGGCGCCGCGATCCGATCAGCCGGCTACACCGCCGTGTACGAACACGACCACGGCGGCCTGACTCCCGACTGGACCGCACACACCCCCAGCGGAGAGCTGGCCTTCCTCGTCGAGGTCCACACCGACCAGCCTGCCAAAGAAACCTTCGGGCGTATCCGCGCGTGGAAAGCGCTCGAAAGACGCATCGCGGAGATCCCCGTAGGCGTCGTGCTCGTACTCCAGGGCACCCGGCACCTCGCGCCGAAGCCACCCGACGCAGGAACCGCCAAGAAGATCGCCCGCGAAGTACGCGCCCGACTGCTGGACGGACCCAGCACCGCGAAGATCCACGCACACGGCTACACCCTTGCCGTGCTCGCCGACAGGTTCGGACGACCCCTACAGTCAGCGAACGGGATCCGCGCCCAGTTCGCCGCACCAAGCGGTGTCGCCGGACCAGTCGACGCCAGCCGGCTAGTCAAAGCCGTCGACGAGAAGGTCAGCAAGTATGCAGACCTCGCCAACCATCACAACGTGCCCCTGGTTATCGCCGTCGGATCGCACCGCTTCACAAGCGTCGACCTGGCAGATCTCGACGACCTACTCGCCGGCGCCTCCACGATCGGCTTCCATTTCAACGTCGGAGACACATACATCGGCACCAAGACGGTCAACCCGGCACGGCCTACCCAGTGGACGATGCCGACCAACCTCGCCGGCCTGCTGTGGCTACACAACCAGCCGCCGTTCAACGCCACCGCACGTCCGAACCCTGACGGCCACCGCCAGATGCCACAGCGCCTTGCCCAGATGACGACCGCCGCGCAATAGGGCTTACGACCCCGGTCGCGAAGAGCGAGACGGTGCGGAAGCGAGGAGAATCGGCCAGCCAGGGATGGCGGGATCATGTGGGGGCGGCCGTCCGCCCACCGATGGTCCAGGCAGGCCGCCGACACTGACCTGGGTCGACGACATCTCCCTGGCAGTCACGCCCGCGTAGGTGATCGTTGCTGGCGACGGTGCCCGCCGCCGACTACGCGGCGGCGGGCACAGACCCGCAGGGCTGCTGACCGTGGTCGTTCGCCATTGCAGACGGGACGAGTTACCCGTGCTCGCCCTGGCCGTCGGCGCGCTCGCCCCTTGCTGCCTCTCCCAGGGCACCAACCTGCGCCAGCATCCGTTCGCTGGTGGTGCCGGGCAAGGTGCCCCCGTTTACCCCCCGAAAACCCTTCCCAAGAGTTGACTACCAGTGATAAGTAGCGAGCAACGCTAGACGACGTTTGCGCAGCTCAACGCGAAGATATGACTAGCGATGACAAGCCCGGCGGAGCTACGGATGGTAACCGTGTGTCGCAGGTTCGAATCCTGCCGGGGGCACGTCACAGAACTGTAAACGCGCAGCGCGTCCGACCGATCACTGATCGTAGCGGCCAGTTTCGCGTTCGAGTGGACGTTTAAGGATGCCCCCGGCCGAGCGGCTGGGGGCATCCTCGCGTTGGCTCGATGTACGGGCGCGGAACGCGCCGGGATCGCTGCTACATGTTGACTGGCGGTACGACCGCAGCCCGGCCAGGCTTGGTCGAGGTGACCGCGGGATCGCTCCTATCGCGGCTGCCCACCGAAATTTGGTGTGGCTCTCATCCGGCATGCGTCCTGCCTGATTTCGGCAAGTTGAAGTGGCCCCGGTATCTGGGTTGCGGGGGCGGGCGGTATCTCGATTTGCCCCACTCGCCAGTCGCTGCGAAGTGCGGCACTCTGATTGGGCCTCACCTCGTTTGGGTATTTCCGCCGGCCGCCGTGAACCGGCCGCCGTGAAGTTGCCAGCCCGGTGACGATGGCGTGGTGGAAAGGCAAGTTTCTGGCCCGGGTGATGCTGATGTGGGTCCTGGACGAGGTGTTCATCGGGTACCACGGCGGCCTGTGTCTGACCTGGAGCACCTACCCTGGATCGACCCGACCCATCCGCCCTGACGAACGGCCCGGTGTCAGCGGCTTCACCGATCAGAATTCTTCCGCCACGTCGTCGGTTCTGGTAGCCCCCTCGCACCGGTGGAAGGATTGGTGACCATGACCGACGCTAGACCGCTGGGCGCTGACGAGGCCTCGTTCATCGCGGTGGTTCGCTCAGGCGATACGGCGCGGTTTGCGCTCATCACGGAGCGCCACCGGCGTGAGCTGCAGGTGCACTGCTACCGGATGCTTGCGAACTACGAGGACGCCCAGGACATGACGCAGGAGACGTTCCTGCGAGCGTGGAACAAGCGGGAGTCGTTCAAGGGCCACGCTGCGCTGCGGACCTGGCTGTACCGGATCGCGACGAACGTCTGCCTTGACTTCCTGGAGAAGCGCAATGACCGCACACCCGTACCGTCCGGGCTGGCGGACTCCGGCTCCGAGGTGCTGTACCTGCAGCCGTACCCCGACCGGATGCTCCCCGAGGACCCGCAGGAATCGGTGGTGGCGCGAGAGACGATCGAGCTGGCGTTCATCGTCGCCGTCCAGCACCTGCCGCCGCGGCAGCGGGCGGTGTTCATCCTGCGCGACGTCGTCGGCTGGCCGGCGTCGAAGGCCGCCGACGCCCTCGAGCTGACCATCGCATCGGTGACCAGCGCGCTGCAGCGGGCGCGCGTGACGATGCGCGAGCAGCTGCCCGACCGCCGCCTCGACTGGCGGAGCCCCGCCGCCCACGAGCTGTCGAATGACGAGCGCGGCGTGGTGAAGTCGTACATCGACGCCCATGAGCGCAACGACCTCGACGGGCTGATGTCCCTGCTCCGCGACGACCTGCGCTTCGTGATGCTGCCCGAGGCGGGCACCTCGGTCATCACGGCCAAGGACGCGGTGGACGGCTGGGTCTCCGGTGGGCTCTTCCAGCCCGGCTACGACGACTGGCGCTGTATCGCCACGACGGTCAACCGCATGCCCGCCGCCGCGCTGTACCTCCGCACCCCTGACGACCCGGAGTACCGGTTGTTCAACATCGCGGTCCTGCACATCGTCGACGGGAAGATCGCCGAGCTCACCGGATTCGACGCCACCGACAAACCATGGCTGGACCTGCCCCCGACACTGTGATCAGACAAGTCCCCGTCGTCGACGAGTCCAGCGCCACGGGCCGGCGTCACCGAGTCACCGCGGAATGAGCACCCCGACCAGCTGAACACCAACGCGACAACGCGAACACCACCGCCCCGCCGGCGTTGCCGGCGGGGCATCTTGATGCCCGAAGAACGTCAGGAAGTATTTCGACCCGGCCTCACGAACCGAGCAACTGACCCGCGCTCATCGCCTCGTCTCGTATCGGGTCAGCACGACGCCGCCGGGAAATGTCCGCGTCTCCACGAGGTTCAGGTTCACCCAGCTGTCCAGCGCGGTGAAGAACGGCGTGCCGCCGCCCACCAGGACCGGCACGGTGACCAGCATGTACTCGTCGATCAGCCCGGCCCGCATGGCCGCCCCGGCGAGCGTCGCGCCGCCGATGTCCATCGGGCCGGCGTCCTCTGTCTTGAGCCGGGTGATCTCGGTGACCGCGTCGCCGGTGACCAGGCGGGTGTTCCAGTCGACCGTGCTGGTCGTCGAGGAGAACACCACCTTCGGCATGTCCCGCCAGCGGCGGGCGAACTCGATTTCCGCCTGTGTGGCGCCGGGCTGCTGGTCGGCGGTCGGCCAGTGGGAACTCATCACCTCCCACAGCTTGCGCCCATACAGCGCCAGGCCCGTCGCCCCCACCCGGTCGGACCACCACTGGAACAGCTCGTCGCTCGACGACGAGTCCGGCCCCTCACCGCCACTCCAGCCGAGGTCGTCGCCGGGCGCGGCGATGTAGCCGTCCAGGGTCACATTCATGCCGAAGGTCAGTTTCCGCATCATGCCAGCCTCTCGTAGGTCGATTTCATACGTACAGACGGGCGCTGCGCGAAAACCTCATCGGTGCGCGCTGCTGGCAGACACAAGGTCACCGCGCAGACATGGCCAGCCAACCGCATCGGCGAAGACGGAAGCACCGTTCGGAACCGCCAACCTGCAACCGCCTTGGCAGCTCGAACACGAGGTCAGCCCGCGCATCGGCGCAGCTCAACCCAGGCAACGTCACGGTCAAGCCGTGCAGGTTCGTCGCTAGCCGGGGGCGCCTCTTGGGCTGGGCGTCGCCGGGCTGCCCGGCCCGATCGGCAACCTGCGCCACGCCATGAGACGCGACCGAGGCGATCAGGCCCGAGACTCGCTGATCGCGGCCTCGACGCGTAGCCCGATCCCGGTCGCGACGAGGAAGCCCGCCAGGATGTGCGGCTGGGTCGTCCCGGTACCGGTCGACAGGGTGATGGCCGAGACCAGAAGACCGGAGGCCAGGGCCACGGTTCCGAGCGTTCGAACGGTGGAGGCACGCCTCGAAGCGGGGGTCACCGGGCGAACCGTACCGGAGATCCGGGGTCTGCGTTGCCGGGACGTGTACGGGTCGGTGCGGCGAGACGATCGCGAGGAGCGCGTGATGTCGATCGGCTTCCGGCTCCGCTTCCGGGCACGGGCAACTCGATCCACTGCTACCCTCCGCGATGAGGGGCTGCGCAGCGTGACGCTCGGGGTTCGCGGCTGGCGGATGGTCACCGTCGGTACCCTGCAAGTCCTGGCCTGCCCGCGAGACATGGTGGTACTTGATGAATGATCTTCGAGTGGTGGCGTTCGACCTGGACGACACCCTGGCTGTCTCCAAGTCCCAGATCGATGGTCGGATGGCGGAACTCCTCGGCCACCTGCTGGGCGAGGTGGACGTTCTGATCATCTCCGGCGGCCGGTTCGAGCAGTTCGAGGCGCAGGTGCTGGCCCACCTCGACCTCACGGAGGAGCAGTTGCGCCGGCTGCACCTGATGCCGACCTGCGGCACCCGGTACCTCCGGTGGCAGGACGGCGGGTGGCGGCTGATCTACGCCGAGGACCTGAGCGATGCGGACAAGGCCCGCGTCATCGCGGCGCTCACCGAGTCGGCGAAGGCGCTCGACCTCTGGGAGACGAAAACCTGGGGGGACATCATCGAGGACCGGGGCAGCCAGATCACCTTCTCCGCGCTGGGCCAGTCCGCCCCGCCCGCGGAGAAGTACGGCTGGGACCCGGACGGCAGCAAGAAGCGGCGGCTCCGCGACGCGGTCGCCGAGAAGCTGCCCGACCTGGAGGTACGCGGCGGCGGCTCCACCTCGATCGACGTCACCCGCAAGGGCGTGGACAAGGCGTACGGCATGCGCAAGCTGCTGGAGTGCCTGGACCTGAAGCACGACAACGTGCTCTTCGTCGGTGACCGGCTGGACCACGGTGGCAACGACTACCCGGTCAAGGCCATGGGCATCCAGTGCCACGCCGTCACCTGCTGGGAGGAGACGGCCGACTACGTGCGGGTGCTCGTCGACGACCTGGTCCGGCGGCACGCCCAGCGGGCGTAACCGCCGAGGACGGAAGTGGGGCCGGCGCGCGCCGGCCCCACTTCGCCGGCGTCCTACAGGGCCGCGTCGATCGCCTCGGCGAGCGTGGTCGGCCGGCGGCCGAGCAGCTTCGTCAGATCGTTCCCGGCCACCTCCAGCTCGCCCTGGGCGAGGCCGCGGTCGCCGTCGGCGAGCACGGCCGCGTATCCCTCCGGCAGGCCGGCCGCGACCAGCAGCTCGGTGTACTTGTCGACCGGCAGGTCGAGGTACGACACGGTGTTGCCGCTCTGCCGGGAGACCTCGGCGGCCAGCTCGGTCATGGTGAACGGCGCGCCGCCCAGCTCGTACACCCGGTTGGTGTGGCCCTCGGTGGTGAGCACCACGGCGGCGGCCTCGGCGTAGTCGGCGCGGGTGGCCGCGCTGACCCGGCCGTCGCCCGCCGCGCCCGCGACGCCGTGCTGGAGGTACGTGGGGAGCTGGGCGGTGTAGTTCTCCAGGTACCAGCTGTTGCGCAGGAAGACGTGGGGCAGCCCGGCGTCCAGGATCAACTGCTCGGTGGCCTTGTGTTCGGCGGCGAGCACCAGGCTGGAGGTGTCCGCCCTGGGGATGCTGGTGTAGGCGACCAGCCCGACGCCGGCCGCCTTGGCGGCGGTGACGACGTTGCCGTGCTGCACCACGCGCCGGCCGACCTCGCTGCCGGAGACGAACATCAGCTTCTCGGCTCCGGCGAAGGCGGCCTGCAGCGAATCCGGGTCGTCGTAGTCGGCCCGCTGGGTGACCAGCCCGCGCTCGGCGAGGCGGGCCAGCCGGTCGACGTCGCGGCCGACCGCCACGATCTGGCCGGCCGGTACGCCCCGGTCCAGCAGCGACGAGACGATCAGGCGGCCGAGGTGGCCGGTGGCGCCGGTGACGACGATGGACATGGGAACTCCCTGTGGTCGTTCGGTAGAACACTGTCATCGCACGGCAACGGGAACATCGCGGCCTTACTTCCCGTTGGAGAGTAGGCACCTTGAAGTTCGGTACGCACTGAAGGAGAGTGAGCTGTGCGGGCGGACCCGTTCAACCGGAACTGCGGCAGCCGGAAGGTCCTCGACCGGATCGGCGACCGCTGGAGCGTGCTGGTCGTGCTCACCCTCGCCGAGGGCGACAAGCGCTACGGCGAGTTGGCCGGACGGATCGACGGCATCAGCCAGAAGATGCTCACCCAGACCCTGCGCGGCCTGGAGCGCGACGGCCTCGTGACCCGTGCCGTGCAGGCCAGCGTGCCGCCCCGGGTCGACTACGCGCTCACCGACCTCGGCCGCAGCCTGCTCGACCTGGTCGCCGGCCTGGAGACGTGGGCGACCACCCACCTGGCCGAGGTGGAGGCCGCCCGGGACCGCTACGACGCCCGCTGACGGTTCCGGAACCGACGCGCCCTGGCGCGATCGCCGTCGATGGGGTAGGAACAGGACGTCCGATCAGGAGAGCGCTCTCACGTCGCTCCTGGTCGATTCCTACCCCACCATCGACAGGGCAGGCAGATGACATCACTCGACCCGTCCCGCCGCCGCTTCCTCACCCTCACCGCCGTCTCGGCCGCGTCGCTCACCGCCCTCGGGCTGCCGGCCCTGCCGGCCGCCGCCGCGCCCGACCGCCGCGGCGACGCCGAGCCCGACTTCGGCCCCAACGTCTTCGTGTACGGCCCGAACACCCCGACCGCCGAGATCCAGTCCAACCTGGACCGCCTCTTCGCCGCGCAGGAACACAACGAGATGGGCGCCGACCGGTACGCCGTGCTCTTCAAGCCCGGCCGGTACGAGGTCGACGCCAAACTCGGCTACTACACCACGGTCGCCGGCCTCGGCGCGCACCCGGACGACGTGGAGATCCACGGCGCGGTACGGGTCGTCGGACAACCCGACCCGAACTCGGCGGCCGGGATCTCCGCCCTCACCAACTTCTGGCGCTCGGTGGAGAACCTCGCCGTCGCCCCGACCGACTGGTCGAACCAGTGGGCGGTCTCCCAGGCGTCCCCGATGCGCCGGGTGCACGTCAAGGGCATCCTCTGGCTGGAGCCCGGCAACGGCGGCTACTCCAGCGGCGGCTACATCGCCGACTCCAAGGTGGACGGCATCACCATCAACGGCTCCCAGCAGCAGTGGCTGACCCGGGACAGCGAACTCGGCGGCGACTGGACCAACGGGGTGTGGAACCAGGTCTTCTCCGGGGTGATCGGCGCGCCCGCGCAGGGCTTCCCGAACCCGCCGTACACCACCCTGCCGACCAGCCCGGTCACCCGGGAGAAGCCGTACCTCCTCGTCGACGGCGCGGGCCGCTGGCGGGTGGCCGTACCCGGGTTGCGCCGCGACACCGCGGGCACCACCTGGGGCGCGGGCGCCCGGCCGGTGCCCACGCTGCCGCTGGCGGACTTCTTCATCGCCAAGCCGACCGACTCCGCGAAGCGGATCAACCAGGAGCTGTCCCAGGGCCGGCACCTGCTGCTCACCCCGGGCGTCTACCACCTGGACCGGGCGCTGCGGGTCAAGCACCCGGACACCGTCGTGCTCGGCCTCGGCATGCCCAGCCTCGCCCCGACCACCGGCGACGCCGCGCTGCGCATCGAGGACGTGGACGGCGTACGCGTCGCCGGGGTGCTCGTCGACGCCGGCCCGGTCGAGTCGGAGGTGCTGGTCGAGGTCGGCAAGCGGAACAGTCACCGGTCGCACGCCACCAACCCGATCTCGCTCCAGGATGTCTTCTTCCGGATCGGCGGCCCGTACGCCGGCCGCGCGGTCACCAGCCTGGTGGTCAACAGCCGGCACACCCTGATCGACAACATCTGGGCCTGGCGCGGCGACCACGGCAAGCCGGGCACCATCGGCTGGACCGTCAACACCGCGGCGACCGGCGTGGTGGTCAACGGTGACGACGTGATCGCGTACGGGCTCTTCGTCGAGCACTACCAGCGGTGGCAGACCGTCTGGAACGGCGAGCGCGGGCGCACCGTCTTCTACCAGAGCGAGCTGCCGTACGACCCGCCGAGCCAGGCCGCCTGGCGCAGCCCTACCGGCCAGGGCTGGGCGTCGTACAAGGTCGCCGAGCACGTCCGCGAGCACGAGGCGTGGGGGCTCGGCGTCTACTCGTACTTCAACCAGAAGGTGGACATCCGCTGCGACCGGGCGATCGAGGCGCCGCGCCGGGCCGGGGTGCGCTTCCACGACGCGATCACCGTCTTCCTCGACGGCAGTGGCGGCATCGAGCGCACCATCAACGAGGCCGGCACCCCGGTCGTCGGCTCGTACGGCACCAGTCCGGTGATCAACTACCCCTGAGTCGAGCGCGGGTGCGGGCGCGGCGCCCCGGTGATGTAACAAAAGATCACCGGAAGGCGCTGCGCCCGCTGCCCGGTGCGCGAAGCGCGTCCCGGCCCTAGGCTCCGGCGTACATCGACGACCGGCGCGTCGCGGTTGCTCGTGACGGGTGTCGGAGGCGGTAGAGGGGGCGTGTCCGACGCCGGCCGTCGTCGATGTTCGAACCCGTCCCGGTCACCCTGCTCGAACCGGAGGATCCGTTGCGTCGTTCCGCACTACTGGCAGCCCTGACCACGGCGGCGGTCGCCGCGGCGCTGACCGCCACCACCCCGGCGTCGGCCGTCAGCGCCTACAACGCCCAGCCCGCCCCGGAGCGCACCGAGGTGGGCGCGCTCGTGGTGCAGTGGGACCGCGACGGCGACGGCACGGCCGAGGTCGTCGACTGGTACTGCTCCGGCACCATGATCGACCGGAACACGTTCCTGACCGCCGCGCACTGCACCACCGACTGGCCCGCCGGCACCCGCTTCTACGTCTCCCTGGCCCAGGACGTCCAGGCGGCGCTCGACGCCGCGACCACCCCGGCCGCGAAGGCCGCCGTCGGCGTGGAGGGCACCGCCCACACCAACCCCGCGTACCCCGGCAACTCGGCCAACTCGCAGGACATCGCGGTCATCGAGTTCACCGACGCGCAGGCCGCCACGCTCGCCCAGCGCTGGCCGTTCACCCCGGCCACCCTGCCCACCGCCGGCCAACTGGACGCTGTCGGCTCCCATACCCTCGACGCCGCGTCCTGGCAGGTCACCGGGTACGGCACCGAGGAGGCCAAGCGCGGTCCGGGCGGCCACACCCACCCGGGCGGCGGCGTACGGAACAAGGCCCCACTCGGCTTCAACGCGCTCAACAAGACCTGGGTCCGGCTGGCGATGAACGAGAGCCGGGGCTACGGCGGGGCCTGCTACGGCGACTCCGGCGGCCCGAACTTCGTCACCCTCGGCGGCGGGCTGATCCTCGCCGGCACCACGATCACCGGCGACGGCCCCTGCTACGCCACCAACGTGGCGTACCGGATGGACACCCCCAGCGCCCGCGGCTTCCTCGCCCCCTTCGTCGACCTGCCCTGATCAGCCGGCGTGAGGGGCCGGCGGGAACCGCCCCGCCGGCCGCCCTCACGCCGGAAGCTGCTCGGCGCGGGCGATGACCTGGTCGATCAGGCCGTACTCGCGGGCCTGCTCGGCGGTGAACCAGCGGTCCCGGTCCCAGTCGTCCTGGATCTCGTCCAGCGTGTGGCCGCTGTGCCGGGCGATCAGCTCCTGCATGGTCCGCTTCACGTGCAGCATGTTCTCCGCCTGGATGGTGATGTCGGCGGCCGTGCCACCCATCCCGCCGGACGGCTGGTGCATCATGATCCGCGAGTGGGGGAGCGCGAAGCGCTTCCCGGCCGCGCCGGCGCAGAGCAGGAACTGCCCCATCGAGCCGGCCATCCCGAGCGCCAGGGTCGCCACGTCGTTGTTGACGTACCGCATGGTGTCGTAGACGGCCATCCCGGCGCTGACCGAACCGCCCGGCGAGTTGATGTAGAGGAAGATGTCGCGCTCCGGGTCCTCGGCGGCGAGCAGCAGGATCTGCGCGCAGATCTGGTTGGCCGAGGCGTCGGTGACCTCGGTGCCGAGGAAGATGATGCGCTCCTTGAGCAGCCGCTCGAAGACCTGATCACCGAAGGACGGCTGCCCGCCGTCCAGCATCCAGATGCCATACCCCATGACCTGACCACCCTCCGTGCCGGCGGGCGACGGACCGCCCGGCAACCGGCGGTCTCCAGCCTCCGGCGGACGGCAGCCCGGGGACCAGCGCTTCTGCCGGCGGCAGATCCGCCGTGGGCAGAACCGGGCGGGCCTACGCGGCGGCCAGCCGAAGCCGGCCGGCCCGGGCCCGCCGCCGGGCCAGCGTGACCGAGGTACGCGGCCGGCGGCGCGCGGCCGGTGGGGACGGGATCAGCCAGATCCGGGTGCCCGACCCGAAGAACGTCGGCGACGCGTACCCGATCGCGGGGCCCACGGCCGCCGGCCCGGCGGCGGGGTGCCGCAGCGCCCCACCGAGGAGCGGGATCGGGGCGGCCGGACGCCGGGTGACGTGCAGCCGTGGCCCACCGCCGGCCCGTAGCTGCGGGCCGGTACGCCCGCCCGGCCCCGCCGGCGCCCGGTCCAGCCGGGCCAGCGTCAGCCCGGAGGCCACCGGCGTCCGCCGCTCGACCCGGCGCAGCTCGTCGCGGGCCTCCTCCAGCAGGTCGGAGAGGTGGATGCCGAGCGCGCGGCAGATCGCCGCGAGCACCTCCGAGGAGGCCTCCTTACGGCCGCGCTCCACCTCCGAGAGGTACGGCAGCGAGACGCCGGCCGCCTGGGCGACCTCGCGCAGCGTCCGGCCCTGACGCAGCCGTACCCGGCGGAGCACCCCGCCGATCACCCGTCGCAGCAACGACATGCGGGCCTCCTCGCGGTCGTCGTCCCGACGTCCCCCATCATGCCCCGTCCGGCCGCCGGGAGGGGAACGTGGCCCGAGCGGCCGGGAAGCCGAACACGAGCTATCTTGTCCACGTGCAGGCGAGGGTTGCGGGGCGAGGCCGACGGTGATCCATTTTCCGGCGCACCGGCGGGCGCCGTTGCGCGCCCTCAGCCTGCGCGTGCTCGCCGCCCTGGCCCTGGTCTGCGCCACGGTGGCCGTGGTCTGGCTGGACCGGGACGGCTACCACGACGCGAACGAGGACGGGATGACCCTCCTCGACTGCTTCTACTACGCGGTGGTCTCGCTCTCCACCACCGGCTACGGCGACGTCACCCCGGCCAGCCAGTCGGCGCGCCTGGCCAACGTCCTGTTCGTCACCCCGGCCCGGGTGCTCTTCCTGATCATCCTGGTCGGCACCACCCTGGAAGTCCTGACCGACCAGTACCGGAACGGCCGTCGCCTGATCCGGTGGAGGAGCACCGTGAAGGACCACGTGATCATCTGCGGCTACGGCACCAAGGGCCGCAGCGCCGTCTCCGCGCTGCTGGAGGACGGGCTGCAAAAGTCCCGGATCGTGGTGGTGGAGCGGAACGGCACCGCGCTGCGGCAGGCCACCTCGGCGGGGCTGGTCACCGTCGAGGGCTCCGCGACCCGCTCGGCGGTGCTGGAGGAGGCACACGTACGGACGGCCAAGGCGGTGATCATCGCGACCGACAGCGACGACTCGTCGGTAATGGTGGCGCTGACCGCCCGGCAGCTCACCGCCGGCCAGGTCCGGATCATCGCCGCCGTACGCGAGGCGGAGAACGCGCCGCTGCTCAAGCAGAGCGGCGCGCACCACGTGATCGTCTCCTCGGCGACCGCCGGCCGGCTGCTCGGCCTCTCCACCTCCGCCCCGCCGCTGATCGACGTGGTGGAGGACCTGCTCACCCCCGGGCAGGGCATGGCGCTGGCCATGCGCTCGGCCGACCGGGGCGAGGTGGGCCGGTCGCCGCGCGAGCTGGAGTGCCTGGTCATCGCCCTGGTCCGCCGGGGCCGGGTGGTGACGCTCACCGACCGGGCCGGCGCGGAGATCGAGACCGGCGACATGCTCGTGTACGTGCGCGACGACCGCGCTCAGTCGGTCGCCACGGGCTGAGTCGCCGGAGCAGCGCCGGTTGACGCGCCCTGGTAGAGACGACGGCGTGGAGACGATCATTCTGCTGCCGCCGCTCGCCGCTACCGCCCGTACCTGGCGCCGCCAGGTGGACGCGTTCGGTACGGACTTCTCGGTGCTGACTCCCGACCTGCCCGGCCACGGAAGCACTCCCGGGCCGTTCACCCTCGATCGGGCGGTCGCCGAGGTGACCGGCCTGCTCGACCGCGAGCCCGGCCCGGTGCACCTCGTGGGGCTGTCGCTGTCCGCCACGGTCGCCGTGCAGGCCTGCCTGGCCCGTCCGGGGCGGCTCGACAGCCTGGTGCTCTCCGGCGGCATCGCCGCCCCGCCGCCCGCGCTGGCGGTGCAGCGGGCGGTCGCCGCCCTGGTCCCGGCGCGCGTCATGGCGCAGCTGGCCGCCCGCGTGCTCGCGCCGACGCTCGGCGGGCTGCCGGAGAGCGAACGGGCGCGGACCGTCAGCGAGGCGACCGAGGACTTCCGGGCCGTCGGCCGCCGTACCTACCTGGACGCGCTCCGGGAACTCGCCCGCACCGACCTGCGTCCGCGGCTCGGCGAGGTGACCACGCCGACCCTGGTGCTCTGCGGGTCACGCGACAAGGCCAACCTGCGGGGTGCCCAGGAACTGGCCGAAGGGATTCCCGCCGCGCGGCTGGAGATCGTCCCAGGCGTCGGACACCTGTGGCACCTGGAACGGCCGGAGATTTTCTCCCGGACGATCGGGGACTTCGTCCGGGAGAACGCACTCTAGGCGATGGTCCAGGTGTCGCCGGTGGCGAGGAGGCTGGTGAGTTGTTGTTCCGGGGTTTCGTCGGTTTTGGCTTTGGCGGTGGTGACTTGTTCCTGTACTAGTGCGTCGTAGGTGGGGCGGGTGATGGAGCGGAACACGCCGATGGGGGTGTTGCGTAGGTTGAGGTCGGGTAGGCGGGTCAGGGCGAAGGCGTAGGCGGGGTCGGTGACGCCCTGGTTGTGGACCAGGATCTGGTCGGTGGGGGTGGTGGCGGTGTCGCGGACTTCGAGGCCGAAGCCGCCGGGTGGGTGGACGACGCAGTGTTGTCCGTCGGTGCCGAAGGTGATTGGTTGGTCGTGTTCGAGGCGGATGAGGTAGTCGTCGCGGGTGGTGGGTTCTTTGAGTGGGTCGAAGGCGCCGTCGTTGAAGATGTTGCAGTTCTGGTAGATCTCGACGAATGCGGAGCCTTGGTGTTGCGCGGCGGCGCGTAGGACGGATTGGAGGTGTTTGCGGTCGGAGTCGATGGTGCGGGCGACGAAGGTGGCTTCGGCGCCGAGGGCGAGGGACAGGGGGTTGAACGGGGCGTCCGCGGAGCCGACGGGTGTGGATTTGGTGATTTTGCCGGTTTCGGAGGTGGGGGAGTATTGGCCTTTGGTGAGGCCGTAGATCCGGTTGTTGAACAGCAGGATTTTGAGGTTGACGTTGCGGCGTAGCGCGTGGATGAGGTGGTTGCCGCCGATGGACAGGGCGTCGCCGTCGCCGGTGACGACCCACACGGACAGGTCGGGGCGGGTGGCGGACAGGCCGGTGGCGATCGCGGGGGCGCGGCCGTGGATGGAGTGCATCCCGTAGGTGTTCATGTAGTACGGGAAACGTGATGAGCAGCCGATCCCGGAGATGAACACGGTCCGCTCGCGGGGGATGCCGAGTTCGGGCATGAAGCCTTGGACGGCGGCGAGGATGGCGTAGTCGCCGCAGCCGGGGCACCAGCGGACTTCCTGGTCGGACTTGAAGTCCTTCGCGGTCAGCTTGAGGGCGACGGGCTCAGACATTCTTGCAGACCTCTTCCAGCATTGTCTCCAGCTCGGCGGCGGTGAACGGCAGGCCGCGGACCTGGTTGTAGCCGATCGCGTCGACCAGATATTTGGCCCGGATCACGTGGGCGAGTTGGCCGAGGTTCATCTCGGGAATGACCACCCGGTCGTAGGCGGCGAGTACGTCGCCGAGGTTGCCGGGCATCGGGGCGAGGTGTCGCAGGTGGGCTTGCGCGACGGGCAGGCCCCGCTGGCGTAGGCCGCGGCAGGCCGCGCCGATCGGCCCGTAGGTGGAGCCCCAGCCGAGGACGAGGACGCGGGCGTCACCGTCGGGGTCTTCGACCTCCACGTCCGGGACGGGGATCGTGTCGATGCGGGCGGCGCGGGTGCGGACCATGAAGTCGTGGTTGGCCGGGTCGTAGGAGATGTCACCGGTCTTGTCGGCCTTCTCCAGGCCGCCGATACGGTGTTCCAGGCCGGGGGTGCCCGGGACCGCCCACGGCCGCGCGAGGGTGTGCGGGTCGCGTAGGTACGGCAGGAACGTGGTGCCGTCCTCACCGTTGGGGGCGGTCGCGAACCGCACCCGCAGGTCCGGCAGCGAGGCCACGTCGGGCAGCAGCCACGGCTCGGAGCCGTTGGCGACGTAGTTGTCCGACAGCAGGATCACCGGGGTGCGGTACGTCAACGCGATCCGCGCCGCCTCCAACGCGGCGTGGAAGCAGTCCGCCGGGGACCGGGGGGCGATCACCGCGACCGGGGCCTCACCGTGCCGCCCGTACAGGGCCATGTTCAGGTCGGCCTGCTCGGTCTTGGTCGGCATGCCCGTGGACGGGCCGGCCCGCTGCACGTCCACGATCACCAGCGGCAACTCCAACGCCACCGCCAGGGAGATCGTCTCACTCTTGAGCGCCACACCCGGGCCGCTGGTCGTCGTCACACCCAACGAGCCGCCGTAGGAGGCGCCCAGAGCCGCGCCCACCGCGGCGATCTCGTCCTCGGCCTGCATCGTGACCACACCGAACCGCTTGTGCTTACTCAACTCGTGCAGAATGTCCGACGCCGGCGTGATCGGATACGCCCCCAGGAACACCGGCAGCCCCGACCGCACCCCCGCGGCCACCAAACCCAACGACAACGCCTGGTTACCGGTGATGTTCCGGTAGGTGCCCGCCAACATCCGCGCCGGCGCCACCTCGTACCGGACCGAGAAATCCTCCGTCGTCTCCCCGAAATTCCAACCCGCCCGGAACGCCGCCACGTTCGCCGCGACCAACTCCGGCCGGGCCGCGAACTTCCGCTCCAAAAACCGCAACGTCGACGCGTACGGCCGCGAATACATCCACGACAACAAACCGAGCGCGAACATGTTCTTCGCCCGCTCCGCGTCCTTCTTCGACACCGCAAGCTCCGCCAACGCGCCGATCGTCATCGACGTCAACGCCACCGGATGCACCACATACCCGTCCAACGACCCGTCCTCCAACGGCGAGGACGTGTAGCCGACCTTCGTCAGGTTCCGCTTCGTGAACTCATCGGTGTTCACGATGATGTCCGCCCCACGCGGCAGATCCGCCAGATTCGCCTTCAACGCCGCCGGATTCATCGCCACCAACACGTTCGGCGCATCACCAGGAGTCAAAATATCGTAATCAGCGAAATGCACCTGAAAACTCGACACACCCGGCAACGTCCCCGCAGGCGCCCGGATCTCCGCCGGAAAATTCGGCAACGTCGAAATATCATTACCCAACTGGGCCGTCTCCGACGTGAACCGATCACCAGTGAGCTGCATACCATCGCCCGAATCACCAGCAAACCGGATCACCACCCGATCCAACTGACGGATCTGCTTGGTCACGCCCGCACCTCGCTTCGCTCAGCGCCGTCGCAGGGGCGGCTGAACATGATGGTGACCCCGCCTTGCCCGGCCACGTGCCCTCCTAGACGAGCTGTTGCCGCCGGCCGTCCGTCCCTGGGCTCGGCCCGCTCCATTTCTCACGTCAGAGCCTACGTCGGCCCGTTAGGGCAACCTTGGTCGAGGTCCGACGTATGGGACCCGATCTGGTTACTGTATGCCCGGATTTGCGGGGTTTGGTAGCGCTGCTCGTAATTCACATCACCGCACGACCGGACACGGGCCGGCGTGCGGTCGGCCCGGTACGCTGCCGACCGTGACCGGTTACCTCGGCTCGTACGCCACGCTCGGTCTCCTGCTGCTCGCCGCCGTGCTCTTCTTCGTCACCGCGTTCTCGGCCAATCGGGTGCTACGCCCTGGCCGCCCCGCCGAACCGTGGGGCAAGCGGTCCACGTACGAGTGCGGTCTCGACCCGGTCGGCGGCGACTGGGCGCAGATGCAGATCCGCTACTACGTCTACGCGTACCTGTATGTGCTCTTCGCGGTGGAGGCGGTCTTCCTCTTCCCCTGGGCGTTGATCTTCGACCGGCCCGGTTTCGGCGTGACCACCGTGGTCGAGATGGCGGTCTTCGTCGCCGTGGTGGCGCTCGGCATCCTCTACGCCTGGCGCAAGAACATCCTCCGCTGGACCTGACGCGGCTCCGAGGGGCCGCGCCGGAGCCGTCGTCTGCTCAGGCCAGGCCCCGGCGGGTCAGCGCCGGCGGCCGGTCCCCCCTGATCGACGCCACCATGTCCAGCACCCGCCGGGTCTCGCGGACCTGGTGGGCGCGGAACACCCGGGCGCCCAACCAGGCCGACACCGCGGTGGCGGCCAGCGTGCCCTCCAGCCGGTCCGGCACCGGCAGGTCCAGCGTCTCGCCGATGAAGTCCTTGTTCGACAGGGCGACCAGCAGCGGCCACCCGGTGTCGGTGAGTTCGGCCAGCCGCCGGGTGATCTCCAGCGAGTGCCGGGTGTTCTTGCCGAAGTCGTGCGCCGGGTCGATCAGGATCCCGTCCGGTCGTACGCCGAGCGCGACCGCACGCTCGGCGAGCCCGGTCACCGTCGTGACCACGTCGGCCACCACGTCGTCGAAGGCCGCACGGTGCGGCCGGGTCCGCGGCGCGAGGCCCCCCGCGTGCGAGCAGACCAGCCCGGCGCCGGTCTCGGCGGCGACCCGGGCCAGCGCCCGGTCCGCCCCCGACCAGGTGTCGTTGAGCAGGTCGGCGCCGGCGGCCACGGCCTCCACCGCCACCTCGGCCCGCCAGGTGTCGATCGAGATGACCACGTCGGGAAAGGCGGCCCGGACCGCGGCGATGGTGTCCACCGTCCGGCGGACCTCCTCGGCCACGTCCACCTCGTCGCCCGGCCCGGCCTTCACCCCGCCGATGTCGATGATCTCCGCGCCCTCGGTCACCGCCCGCTCCACCGCGCGCAGCGCGCTGTCCGCGGCGAAGGTGGCCCCCCGGTCGAAGAACGAATCCGGCGTGCGGTTGACGATCGCCATCACCACCAGTTCGCCCGGGGAGAACGTCCGCCCACCGAGCCGCAGCGCACCGGCCATGCCAGCCCTCCTGATCCCCGGTCGTCCGCCGGCCGTTCCCGACGCTATCCGGTCCCGCTCCGGCCGGCCCGCCCGGTACGGCGAGGCATCGAAACACGATCGGAGCGCTTGGAGGGCTCGCCCGATCCCGGCGCGCATGCCACGATCTCCCCATGGGTCAGGTTCTGCTCCTCTTGGTCGTCGCGCTGACCGTCGCGGCAGTGGTGTTCGGAGTGACGGTGCTGGTGTCCGGACGGGATCCGGGCCTGGTGCCCACCGAGCCGGACGGGCGGGCGGTGCCCCTGCCGGGCGGCCGCCCCCTGGACGAACTGGACGTCACCGAGGTGCGCTTCGACACCGCGCTGCGCGGCTACCGGATGGCCCAGGTCGACCAGGCCATGCGGCGGGCCGCGTACGACATCGGCTACAAGTCCGAGCTGATCGGCGTGCTGGA
This sequence comes from Micromonospora narathiwatensis, assembly GCF_900089605.1. Taxonomy (NCBI): domain Bacteria; kingdom Bacillati; phylum Actinomycetota; class Actinomycetes; order Micromonosporales; family Micromonosporaceae; genus Micromonospora; species Micromonospora narathiwatensis. The sequence goes on from NZ_LT594324.1 coordinate 5,999,278, forward strand.
GGCCGAGGTCGCCGCGCTCCGCGAGGGGCGGACCGAGGAGGCCGAGGCGCTGCGCCGTACCCGGGAGGAGGCCGCCCGGACGGATCCGGCCGGCGCGCCGAGCCCGGCCGGCGACACGCCGTCGGCCGTGGACCGCCCGGCCGACGGCACCACCCCGGACGCCGACCGTCCGGCCGCCGAGGCCGGGGTGGCCGCCGCGCCGGCTGCGGCCGCCGTCGAGGACGAGACCGTGCCCGGCGCGGACGTCTCGGCGCCGGCCGGTCCGCTCGCCCCGGTCGCCGCGCCCGTCGACCAGGAGCCGGCCGAACGGCCGGCCGCCCTGCGTCCGCCGGCCACCGGGTCCACCGGCGAGCAGGCCGCCGACGATGCCGATGCCGAGGACGACCGGGAACGTGGCGGGGTGGTCCGGTCGGAGTCGGCGTGACCGGCCCGCAGGGCGACGGCTTCGCCGAGGCGGCCCAGCCCGGTGCCGGGGAGGTCACCGCGACGGTGATCGTCAACGCGCGCGCCGAGCGGGTCTTCGCCGCGCTGACCGCCTGGGAGCGGCAGTCCGACTGGATCCCGTTCACCACCGTCCGGGTGGTCGAGGGGGACGGCGGCGAGGGGAGCCTGGTCGAGGCGGTCACCACGCTCGGTCCGGCGGTGCTGCGGGACGAGCTGCGGGTGGTCCGGGTGGACGCCCCGTACGAGGTCGGGGTGGTGCACTGCGGCAAGCTGCTGCGCGGCCCCGGCGTGCTGCGCTGCACCCCGGTCGAGCAGGACCGGACCCAGGTCGTCTGGCACGAGTGGTTCCACCTGCCGAGCGGGGCCGCCGGCCGGGTGACCCGGCCGGTGCTCTGGCCGGGCTCGAAGTTCGGCCTCACCCAGGCACTGAAGAGGTTCGCCCGGCTGGTGGAGCAGGGCCGGCTGCCCTGACCGGTGAGCGACCCCGCTGTCGGTGGGTTGCCCTACCGTGTACGGCGTGACTGACCTGGTGATCGGCGCCGACGGGCTGCCCCGCTGCGCCTGGGGGGCGAGCACCCCGGACTACGCCGTCTACCACGACCGGGAGTGGGGCCGGCCGCTGCGCGGCGACGACGCGCTCTACGAGCGGCTGACCCTGGAGGCGTTCCAGTCCGGCCTGTCCTGGCTGACCATCCTGCGCAAGCGTCCGGCGTTCCGGCTCGCCTTCGACGAGTTCCGGATCGAGAAGGTCGCCGGCTACGGCGAGGCCGACGTCGCCCGGCTGCTCGCCGACACCGGGATCGTGCGCAACCGGGCCAAGGTCGAGGCGGCCATCGCCAACGCCCGGGCCGCCCTTGAGCTGCCCGACGGCCTCTCCGCGCTGCTCTGGTCGTACGCGCCGCCACCCCGGCCGGCCCGGCCGGGGTCGTTCGCCGAGGTGCCGGCGCTCACCCCGGAATCCACCGCGCTGGCCAAGGCGCTCAAGAAGCGCGGCTTCCGCTTCGTCGGCCCCACCACGGCGTACGCGCTGATGCAGGCCACCGGAATGGTGGACGACCATCTCGCCGACTGCCACGTCGGCGCCGAGCCGGCGCGGGCGTGACCTGAACGGCGTCCGGCGGATGTGCCGGCACCGGCACCCGCCGGGCGTGGTGGGATTGGACCATGACCGACACCGTGCTCCGGACGAGCGGGACGATCGACGGCACCACGACCGGCGCCTGGGCGGTGCTGCTGCCCGCCGAGCGGTACGAGGCCGAGCGGCTGGTGCACCACGACACGCTGGAGCTGACCGGGCTGGACGACGCGGTCCGGCCCCGCCCCGGTGACCTGGTCGCGGTGCTGGTCGACGAGCCGCTGCGGCTGGTGGCGCTCGGCCGGGTCGCCCTGGCCACCACGGAGACCCGGGAGGATCCGGACGACCCGCAGTCCGATGCCGGGCCGGGGACGCTCGTGGTGTCGTACACCCGGCGGGCGCTCGACGAGCCGGTGCCGGTCGACGGGCTGGCCCTCGACGGGCCGGTGACCGGGCTCGACGAGGCGGTCTGGCGGAAGTTGGCCGACCGGCTCGGCCCGCCCCCGGCCCGCCGGTCCTGGCTGGTCAGCCTCGACCTGCCGATCGAGGCGGCCTCGCCGGCCGAGGCGGTCCGGATCTTCTGGTCGTACGTGCAGGAGCTGGGCCCCCGGGAGCTGCCCGCCTTCGTCTCGCCCAGCGGCGACGAGCTGGCCATGCAGGCTTTCGTGCTCGGGGTCGAGGCCAACCAGGACCCGGAAGAGGACGACTGAGTCTGCCCCGCCCCGCCCGCCACCACGGGCACAGTTCGCCCGTTTCCTGGAAATAGTGGCTACCCATGCCGGAAATGGCCACTATCTCCAGGACGATGTGCGGATCTTGAGCGGCGCGCGGCGGCGGCGTACGACGGGTCAGCGGCCGGCGAAGGTCGGCTTCTGCTTGTTGACGAAGGCCATGGTGGCCGCCTTGTGGTCGGCGGTGGCACCGCAGATCGACTGCGCCTGTGCCTCGGCGGCGAGCGCGTCGGCGAGGGTGCCGGCGTCGGCGATGGAGAGCTGCCGCTTGATCGCCCCGTACGCGACGGTGGGGCCGGCGGCGAGCCGGGCGGCCAGCTCCTGGGCGGTCGGCAGCACCTGCTCGTCGTCGTCCATCAGGCGGGTGAGCAGGCCGAGTCGGCTGGCCTCCTCGGCGCCCACCGGCTCGGCGAGCATCAGCAGCTCGACGGCCTTGGCGTGGCCGACCAGCCGGGGCAGCGTCCAGGAGGCGCCGGTGTCGGCGGCGAGCCCGACCCCGGCGAAGGCCATCAGGAACCTGGTCTTCGGGCCGCCGATCCGGAAGTCGGCGAGGAACGCCAGCGACGCGCCCGCCCCGGCGGCCATGCCCCGCACCGCGGCGACCACCGGCTTGGGCAGGTTGGCCAGCCGGGCGGCGATCGGGTTGTAGTGGGCGTGCACGGTGGCCAGCGGGTCGGCCTCGCCGGACTCCAGGGTCTGCACGTGCTCCCGCAGGTCCTGCCCGGCGCTGAACGAGCCGCCCGCGCCGGCCAGCACGACGGCCCGGCAGGAGCGGTCGGTCTCCAGGTCGGCCAGGGTGTCGCGGAGCGCCTCCTTGAGCGCGACGTCGAGCGAGTTCATCGCCGTCGGGCGGTTCAGTGTCAGGGTGACGACGGCGTCGGTGCGGTCGACGAGCAGCGGCTCGGTCACGTTCTAACGACCCTTCTGTCGGGCGAGGCGGTTGTTGTTGTCGAGGCACAGCTCGACGTACCGGTCGGCGGCCGGCCGGAGCCGGGCCGCGTGCCGGTCGAAGAAGCTGGCCGCGCTGGCGCCCGACCAGCGCTCGGGGAGCAGCGCCGGGGGCAGCTGCGGGTCCCGGAAGAGGAAGGTACGCCACGCGTGCACGAGCCGGAACCGGGCCGCGTACGCGTCCTCGTCGCTGCTGCGCGCGGTGACGCCGGACAGGAGGGGCTTCTGCTGGGTGACGAACCGCTCGTACGCCCGGCCGATCTCGGCCAGGTCCCAGGCGCGGCGGACCACCCCCATCGCGCCGGGGGTGCCGGCGGCGTGGGCGGCGGTGAACCGCTCGTAGTGCACGCCCGCCTCGGCGAGCAGCACGTCCACGTCCTCACCCGGCCGGGTGGCCACCCAGGTGCAGTCGTCGAGCGTGCCGTAACCGAGGAAGGTCAGGTTGGCGGCGAGCCGTTGCCGGTCCCGTCGGGAGGCGGGGGCCTCCAGCACGAGCAGATCGAACCGGCCGTCCCAGCTGTGCCGGCCGGTGCGGTAGATCCGGGCCGCCGCCTCGTCGAGTCGGCGAGCCGCCTTGGGTGTGATCGAATATCCCGGTCCGGAGGCGAGCCGGAGGGGTTCGAGCCAGCCCTGCCGGACCATCCGGGATACTGCGGTGCGTACCGCCGGTGGGGCGATTCCCAACGGCGCCAGCAGCTTGACCAGGGCGGCGACCGGTGCCCGCCCGCCCCTGGCCCGGAGGTGGTCGCCGTACAGGTCGAAGAGTGCCGACCGTGCCTGCATGACCGCACATTGTGACAGGCCTACCCAAGATATGCTAGGCGCTGTTATACCAATGCTGCTTCGGTTTGGGTCCGGCGGTGTTCATCAGGGAAAATCGTTGGTCGACGCCCCCGTGATGGTTGCGGTGGCTATGGCGAAGTGGCTGTGGGGCAACCCACCGACCCTGGTGTAGGTCTGAGGGGAGACAACATGGCGGCGATGAAGCCGCGGACGGGCGACGGTCCGCTGGAAGTCACCAAGGAGGGCCGGGGCATCGTCATGCGGGTCCCGCTGGAGGGCGGTGGCCGGCTCGTCGTCGAGATGACTCCCGACGAGGCCACCGCGCTGGGTGACGCGCTGAAGGCGGCCGCCGGCTGATCGAGGAGCGGTTCGCGCGGCACGCGTCGCGCGAACGGTTCGTTCGTCCCTGAGCCACCGGCGGCGCTGGTGGCTCAGGGACTTTGCCGGCCGAGGAGCGGCGAATAGTCCCGCTCTGAGAACTTTCGGAGGTACGGTCCAGCGTGCTGGCCATTCGTCTGGTGAACGAGCCGGTACGGCTCGACACCCTCGTCCTGCCCGTTCGTCCCGAAGGGCCGGACGCGCCGGCCGCCCTGGTTCCGACCGCCTCGCCGCCCGCCGACGAGATCCGGGCCGAGGCCACCGCGTTGCTCCCCGCAGCCCGGCTGACCGGCGATGCCGGCGAGGTCCGGGAGCACCTGCGCCCCGGTGGCGCACCGTCGCGCCTGGTCCTGCTCGGCGTCGGCGCGGGCGACGAACCCGCGTGGCGGAGCGCGGGCGCGGCGCTGGCGCGTGCCGCCAAGAATGAGACGCACATCACTGTGGTGCTGCCGGCCGATGACGTGCCGGCGCTGCGTGGCCTGGTCGAGGGCCTGCTGCTGGGGTCGTACCGGTTCCGGCTGACCGAGGCCGGCGAGGCGCCCGCGCTGGCCGAGGTGGACGTCGTGGTGGCCGACCCGGACGCCCTCGCCCCGACCCTGGCCACGGCCCGGACCGCCGCTGAGATGACCCGGCTGGCCCGCGACCTGACCAACACCCCCTCGTCGACCAAGAACCCGGCCTGGTTCGCCGCCCAGATCGAGGCCGCCGCGGCCGGTCACCCCGACCTGCACCTGCGGGTACGCGAGCCGGCCGAACTCGCGGCCGAGGGCTTCGGCGGCATCCTCGCCGTCGGCGGCGGCTCGGCCAGCGGACCCCGCCTGGTCGAGCTGGACTGGCGACCGGCGGACGCGCGTACCCACGTGGTGCTGGTCGGCAAGGGGATCACCTTCGACACCGGTGGCATCTCGATCAAGCCGGTGCCGGCGATGAAGCTGATGCGCAAGGACATGGCCGGTGCCGCCGCGGTGGTCGCCGCGACCCTGGGCGCCGCCGCGCTGCGGCTGCCGGTGCGGGTCACCACGCTCGCGCCGCTGGCCGAGAACATGGTCAGCGGCTCGGCGTTCCGCCCCGGCGACATCGTCCGCCACTACGGCGGCCTGACCAGCGAGAGCACCAACTCCGACGCCGAGGGCCGGCTGGTGCTCGCCGACGCCATGGCGTACGCGGCCCGCGACCTCAAGCCCGACCTGCTGGTCGACCTGGCCACGCTCACCGGTGCCAACGCGGTCGCGCTGGGCAAGCGGCACGGTGCCCTCTACAGCGAGAACGACCAGCTCGCGACCGACCTGCTGACCGCCATCGCGGCGGCCGGAGAACGCGCCTGGCGGATGCCGCTGCCCGCCGACTATGTCGAGTACCTGGGCAGCGAGGTGGCCGACCTGCACAGCTCCCCGGACCGGGGCGCCGGGTCGGTGGTGGCCGCGCTCTATCTCCGCGAGTTCACCGGCGACCTGCGCGACCGCTGGGTGCATGTGGACATGTCCGCCCCCTCCTGGTCCGACGACGAGCACGCCGAGCTGACCCGGGGCGCCACCGGCTGGGGCGTACGCGGGCTGCTGCGCTGGCTGGCGACGCTGGGCTGACCGCGCTCGGGACCCGGCGCCCGGCGGCGGCCGGCGCCGGGTCAGCCCTTCACGGCGGCGAGCAGGCCGTGCCCGACCGGCAGCAGTGCGGGGACCCACTGCTCCGACTCCCGGACCGCCTTGATGGTCTCCCGGACGGTGACCGTCTCCACGTCCCGGGCGGCCGGGTCGCCGATCCGGCCGCTGGCGAGGACGCCGTTGAGCGCGAGCACCCCGCCGGGCCGCAGCAGCCGCAGCGCGGCGTCCACGCAGGCGCTGAATCCGGTCGCCTCCGCGTCGACGAAGACCAGGTCGTAGGCGCCGTCCGCGAGCCGCGGCAGCACGTCGAGGGCCCGGCCCGTGATGATCCGGGTACGCCCCGACGGGACGCCCGCCTCCACGAAGATCCGGCGGGCGATCCGCTGGTGCTCCACCTCCACGTCGATGGTGGTGAGCACCCCGTCGGGGCGCATGCCGCGCAGCAGCCAGACCCCGCTGACCCCGGTGCCGGTGCCGATCTCCACCACCGCGCGGGCGTTGCCGGCGGCGGCGAGCAGCCGCAGTGCGGCCCCGGCCCCCGGCGTCACCGCGTCCACACCGACCTCGTGGGCGAGACTGCGGGCCGTGCGCAGCACGAGATCCTCGGTGACGTACGACTCGGCGAACTGGAGTACCTGGGCCATCGAGTTGCCGGGGTTGGCGACCGTGGCGATGGGACACCTCCGGGCGGCGGGAGTGATGCGAGGGGCGGGTTTGCGGGTATGAGCCTAGAGGCGGGCTGCGACGGGCGCAGCCGCCAGTCGGCCCCCGATAATGATCACGGCGGGCAACCCCTGACTCCATTCGGGGCATCCGTGCAATCCTGGACGGTGTCCCGGGTGTCACGGCCGGTCGGCTCCGCCGACCCCGACGCGGGACGCGCGCGACGGACTGGGAGGCACCGACGTGACCGACGGCTGGGACGGGCGCCGGCCCGGCGGGTACCCGGCACCGGCGGGAGGGCCGGCGCCCGGGTGCCCGGCTCCGGGCCCTCAAGGCACCGCGGGCGGCCCGACGTCGCCCTGGTGGTCCGACGCGCTCGCCGACCCGTGGCGCGATCCGTACGCGCCCGCCGCGGTGGTGATCCCCGCCGCCCCGCCCGACCCCGCCAGTGAGCCCGAACCGGTCAGCGACCCGGACGCACCTCGCCCGCCCGGGCTGCGGCAGGTCGTGCTGGTCTCGCTGATCGCGGCCCTGCTCGCCGGCTCGCTCGGCAGTGCCCTGACGTACGCCTTCCTGCGCGGCCCGGCCGTGCCCCGCCTCGGCGCGGAGTCGGGGCAGGCCCCGGCGCTCGCCCAGCGCAAGCCCGAGTCACTGGCCGGCGTCGCCGAGAAGGTGCTGCCCAGCGTGGTGACCATCCGGATGGCCAGCCTGGGCGGCATCAGCGAGGGCTCGGGCTTCGTGGTGAGCACCGACGGGCACATCGTCACCAACGACCACGTGGTCTCCGGCGGCACCGGCAAGGCCACGGTGATCTTCAACGACGGCAGCTCGGCGCCGGCCACGGTGGTCGGCCAGGATCCGGAGTCCGACCTCGCGGTGATCAAGGCGACGCGTACCGGGCTGAGGCCGGTGGAGTTCGGCGACTCGGACGGGCTGGCCGTCGGCGACCCGGTGCTCGCCATCGGCTCGCCGCTCTCGCTGGCGAACACCGTCACCGCCGGCATCGTCAGCGCCCTGGACCGGACCATGCAGGCGGGCGAGCCGGGCGGCCCGACGCGCTACTACGCGGCGATCCAGACCGACGCGGCGGTCAACCACGGCAACTCCGGCGGCCCGCTGGTCGACGGCGCCGGGCGGGTGGTCGGGGTGAACTCCACGATCAAGTCGCTGGTCGCCGACGGGCAGGAGGCCGGCAACATCGGGCTCGCCTTCGCCATTCCGATCAACCAGGCCAAGCGGGTCACCCAGGACATCATCGGCACCGGCAAGGCACGGCGTACGGTGATCGGCGCCCAGGTGGGCGGCACCGGCGTGACCACCGGGGGCGTACGCCTCAACGCGGTGGAGCCCTCCGGGCCGGCCGCCGCGGCCGGGCTCAAGGCCGGCGACGTGGTGCTGAGGCTGGACAGGCACCCGCTGACCGAGCCCGCCGACCTGGTGGCGCTGGTCCGCAAGTACGCCCCCGGCTCGGTGGTGACCGTGGAGTACCGGCGGGGGTCGACCCGGCAGAACGCGTCGGTGACTCTCGCCGCAGATGCGAAGTGAGCAGCCGTCACCCCCTCCCGGTCGACCCCGTGTCGTGCGTAGTCTTGCCCTGACGCGGACGAGGAGGCCGGAGTGTTCGAGAACCTGAACTGGTGGGAGATCGGCGCGCTGCTGCTCCTGGCGCTGCTGATCTTCGGGGACCGGCTGCCCACCGTGATCAACGACGGTCTCCGGATGGTCCGCAACCTGCGTGCCATGGCCCGCAACGCCACCGGCGACCTGAGCCGCGAGCTGGGCACCGACATCCAGCTCGAGGACCTGCACCCGAAGGCGTTCATCCGCAAGCACCTGCTCAGCGAGGAGGACGAGCAGGCCATCCGGAAGCCGCTGCAGAGCATGTACGACGACCTGCGCTCGGACGTCAGCGGCGTGCACGAGGACCTGAAGGGCGTCGCCAAGGCGGCGGATCTGCGTACCAACGGCACCCGCCCGACCACCGCGACCGGCGGCACCACCTCGGCCGCCCCCGCCCCCCGCGCCAGCTACGACGACGTCACCTGACCCGCCGCCCCGTCCGAGACGGACCTGGGCGCGGGCGGTGCCAAGCTTGTGATCAAACGACACCGACCCCTCCTCGGCCGGGCCGAGGAGGGGTCGGTTCGGAAGGGTGTCGGGTCAGCGGGCGGAGGGCTTGAGGCCGAGCGGCTTGCCGAGCAGGGACTCGCGGCGGACCGCGAGGCGGTCGGCGACCTGGGCCAGCGCCCGGGCGGCCGGGGCGTCCGGCTCGGCCAGCACGATCGGGGTGCCGGCGTCGCCGCCCTCGCGGACCCGGGTGTCCAGCGGGATCTGCCCGAGCACCGGCACCTGCGCGCCGATGGTCCGGGTGAGCGACTCGGCGACCGCCGCGCCGCCGCCGGCCCCGAAGACCTCCATCCGCGAGCCGTCCGGCAGCTCCAGCCAGGACATGTTCTCGATGACGCCGACCACCCGCTGGTGGGTCTGCAGCGCGATCGCGCCGGCCCGCTCGGCCACCTCGGCGGCGGCGGCCTGCGGGGTGGTGACGACCAGGATCTCCGCGTTCGGCAGGAGCTGGGCCACCGAGATCGCGATGTCGCCGGTGCCCGGGGGCAGGTCGAGCAGGAGGACGTCCAGGTCACCCCAGTAGACGTCGGCGAGGAACTGCTGCAGGGCCCGGTGCAGCATCGGGCCGCGCCAGACGACGGCCGAGTTGCCCGGGGTGAACATGCCGATCGAGATGACCTTCACGCCGTGCGCCTGCGGCGGCATGATCATGTCCTCGACCCGGGTCGGGGCGCCCTCGGCGCCGAGCATCCGGGGCACCGAGTGGCCGTAGATGTCCGCGTCGACCACGCCGACCGACAGGCCCCGGGCGGCCAGCGCGGCGGCCAGGTTGACCGTGACGCTCGACTTGCCGACGCCGCCCTTGCCGCTGGCGACCGCGTACACCCGGGTGCGGGAGCCGGGCTGCGCGAACGGGACGACCGGCTCGGCGGTGGCGCCGCCGCGCAGCTTGGACTGCAACTGCTGGCGCTGCTCCGGGCTCATCACGCCGAACTCGATCTCGACGCCGGTCACGCCGGGCACCGCGCCCACCGCTGCGGTGATGTCGGTACGCAGCTTGTCCTTCAGCGGGCAGCCGGCCACGGTGAGCAGCAACTCGACCCGGACGACGCCGTCGTCCCCGATCTCGGCGGACCGGACCATGCCGAGTTCGGTGATCGGCCGACGGATCTCCGGGTCGTTGACGGTTGCCAGAGCGGCCTGAATCGCCTCGGAGACGGTGCTGACGGGTGCTGACATGCCCGCAATGCTACGTCGGTGGTCATCGGCGTCCGCCGCTGGCGGGGGGCGGTGTGAGCGATTCGATGGCGTCGACCGAGGGGTGGACGGGTCGTGCCGCGAAGTGGGACGATCGAGACGAACGTCGCCCGCCTGACCCCTTGAGGCGCGCGGCGTTCAATGCTTCCGCCCCCGCTCAGCCCTCGGTGGGCCGGTCGCGGGCGTGGTCGCCGTCCAGGTCGTCGCGGGGCTCGTCGAGCGGCTCGCCGCCACCGGGCCGCCGGGGCGCCTCACGTCCCTGCTGCCGAAGCTCCCGCCGCTGCCGGCGCTGCGCCGCCTCGTCCAGTTCCTCGGCCAGCCGAGCCAGCTCGGACCGGACGAAGTCCCGGGTGGCCACCTCGCCCATCGCGATGCGCAGCGCGGCGATCTCCCGGGCCAGGTACTCCGTGTCGGCCTTCTGCATCGTCGCCCGCCGCCGGTCCTCCTCCAGCGCGATGCGGTCCCGGTCCGACTGCCGGTTCTGCGCGAGCAGGATCAGCGGGGCCGCGTACGACGCCTGGATGGAGAGAATCAGGGTGAGGAACGTGAAGGTGTACGGGTCGAAGCGCGCGCGTTCGGGGGCGAGGGTGTTCCAGACGAACCACGCGCCGAGGACCAGCGTCATGTAGACGATGAAGAGCGCCGTGCCCATGCTCCGGGCGATCCCCTCGGCCCACTTGCCGAAGGTCTCCTGGTCGACCCGGGGCAGTCGGAGACCCCGGGGTACGTGCGGCTGGTCCAGCCGCTCGGCGCGTCGTCGGTCAGCCATCGGTCCCGTCCAGCGGCTCGTTCGCGGCGGCAGCCGCGGCCCGCACGGCGTCCCGGTCCCGCCAGTCGGGCGGCAGTGAGTGGTCCAGCACGTCGTCCACGGTCACCGCGCCGACCAGCCGGTTGTTCCGGTCCACCACGGGCATGGCGACCAGGTCGTAGGTGGCCATCCGGCGGGTGATCTCGGGCAGCGGGGTGGTCGGGCGGAGCGGGTCGATGTCGTTGACCACCACCCCGCCCAGCAGGTCGGCCGGGGGCTCGCGGAGCAGCCGCTGGAAATGGACCATGCCCAGGTACCGCCCGGTCGGCGTGGTCAGGGGGGAACGGGCCACGAAGACCTGCGCCGCCACGGCGGGGGAGAGCTGCGGCTCCCGGATGCGGGCCAGCGCCTCGGCCACCGTGGCGTCCGGCGGCAGGATCACCGGCTCGGAGGTCATCACGCTGCCGGCGGTGCCCGAGGCGTAGCGGAGCAGCTGGCGTACCGGGTCGGCCTCGTCCGGCTCCATGAGGTCGAGCAGCACGTCCTGCTCGGGCGGCGGCAGCTCGTTGAGCAGGTCGGCGGCGTCGTCCGGATCCATCTCCTCCAGCACGTCGGCGGCCCGTTCCCGGTCCAGCGCGGCCAGGATCTCCACCTGGTCGCGCTCGGGCAGTTCGCTGAGCACGTCGGCGAGACGTTCGTCGTCCAGCGCCGCCGCCACCTCGTTGCGCCGGGCGTCGGGCAGGTCCTGCAACGCGTTGGCCAGGTCGGCCGGGCGCAGTTCCTCCAGCACGGCGAGCAGGTTGGCCGTACCCCGGTTGTCGCCGACCGCGCCGAGGCCGCGGACCCGGTCCCACTCGACCTGGTGGAGGTGGCCGCGGCGGGCGAGACGGCCGGTCTGCTCGCGGACGGCGACCCGGGTCAGCGCCCACTCGCCGGCGCGACCGCACTCCATGGCCACGTCGACCACCGAGCCGGCCGGCCCGTCCTCCAGTTGGACCCGGCGGTCCAGCACCTCCGCGAGCACGAGCAGCTCGTTGGGGCGCTTGGAGAACCGGCGCAGGTTGAGGGTGCCGCTGCCGAGCACCACGGCGTCCGGGTCGATCGAGGTGATCCGGTTGATCGAGAGGAAGATGCGCCGCCGCATCGGCATCTCGGCGACCAGCCCCACCACCTCGGGCGGGCGCTGGTTGGACCGCATCCGGGCGACCGCGTCACGGACCCGGCCCACCTGGTCGCCGTTCGGGTCGAAGACGGCGACTCCGGCGAGTCGCGCGATGTAGACCCGGTTCGGCGTGCTCACGGCACCAGCCTAAGGGCCTAGTGTTTATCAACATGTCGACCTTGGCCTACGAGATCGTGGACGTCTTCACCGACCGCCCGTTCGCCGGCAACCCGCTGGCCGTGGTGTTCGGCGCGGAAGGGCTGGCCACCGAACAGATGCAGGCGCTCGCGCTGGAGTTCAACCTGTCGGAGACGGTGTTCGTGCTGCCGCCGACCCAGGTCGGCGCGACGTACCGGGCACGGATCTTCACCCCGGTCGAGGAACTGCCGTTCGCCGGCCATCCCAGCGTCGGCGCCGCGGTGACCGCCGGCCGCCGCGGGATGTTCGACGTGGGCACGGTCACCCAGGAGTGCGGCGCCGGGGTGCTGCCGATCGAGGTGAGCGGGACCGGGGCGATCCTCACCGGCGGGACGCCCACCCTCGGCCCGGAACTCGACCCGGAGCCGCTGCTGGAGATGGCCGGCCTCACCGCCGCCGACCACGCCGGGCCGGCACCCCGGGTCGCCGGCTGCGGGCTGGAGTTCCCCTACCTTCCGGTACGCCCCGACGCGGTGGCCCGCGCCAAGGTGAACCCGGCGGCGGCCGAGCGGTACGGCGTGGAGCACGTCAGTGTCTTCTCCTGGGACGCCGACATTCGCACCGCGCACGCCCGGGTCTTCGTGCCGGGGCTCGGCGTGCCGGAGGATCCGGCGACCGGATCGGCCGCCCTCGGCCTCGGCGTCTGGCTGGTCGCCAGCGGGCTGCTGCCCGGCGAGGGCCGGGCGGAGTACGCGGTGCGCCAGGGCATCGAGATCAACCGGCCGTCCGCGCTGGCCTGCACGGTGACCGCGGCCGGCGGGGTGGCCCTCGGGGCGACGGTCGCCGGCCAGGTGATGCCGGTGGCCCGCGGCGAGATCGCCGTACCGCCCTTCGTGGGCTGAGGGCCGGCGAGGATGCGGGAGGATGCCAGGGTGAGCGAAGAGGTGGACGAGCGGGTCACCACCCCTCTCGTCGACGAGGCCGTCAAGAAGGCGGCCGTGGCGTGGGTGTCGGTGGCCGGCGGGGCGGCGTACGCGTTGTGGTGCCTGCCGCTCGACGGCGCGCTCCTGGTGGTCAGCGGTCCGGGCGAGCAGTCCGCCCCCGGGCTCGCCGACGCGGACGCGGCGGAGGTGACCCTGCGCGGCGACCACGGCGGCCGGATCGTCACCTGGCCGGCCCGGGTGACCCGGCTGCGCCCGGGCACCGAGGAGTGGGACGCCGCCGCGCCACTGGTCGCGGCGAAGCGGCTCAACGCGCCCGGCCCGGCCGCCGACCTGGCACAGCGCTGGGCCGACGGGGGTTGCGCGCTGAACCGGCTCATCCCGGCGGGCAGCCCGGCCGCCGGCGCCGACCTGCCGGCCGGCTCGTTGGCCGAGCGGCCCCGGGAGGCCCCGGTGGTCCGGACCACCCGCAAGCCGTTCCGGCTGCACAAGGTCCGCCGCTGAGCGTTGGCCGGTGGCACAAGGTCCGGCCGCTGGGCGTCGGCGCACGGCCGGCCGTCGGGCGTCAGGCCCGGACGGTGCAGGTGACCGGGTTGAGCAGGTCGAGCACCCCGGCCAGCGAGGTCAACGCCGGGCCGTGCCAGGACCGGTCGGCGTTGAACACCATGTGGTCGGCCAGGTCCGGGGCGGCCAGCCGGACCGCCGTCATGCCGGCCCGTTCCGCGCCGGTGAGTTCCTGGCTGCCCCCGTCGCCCACGTAGAGGCAGTCGGCCGGGGCGAGGCCGAGCCGGTGGCAGGCGGCCCAGTAGAGGGCCGGGTCGGGCTTGCAGCATCCCAGCTGCACCGAGAAGACACGTACGTCGAGCAGCGGGGCGACCGCCAGTTGGGGCAGGAACGCCGGCAGTTCATGGGTGCAGTCGCTGATCAGCCCGGTGCGTACGCCCCGGTGGCGCAGCGCGGCCAGCACCGGCACCGCCTCGTCCCGCAGCCGGGTGTCGGCGCGTATCGCCCGGTGGCGGGAGGCGACCGCGGCGCGTACCGCCCGCTGGGAGGGGTGGACGCCGGCCTGGTCACAGACCCAGCGCAGGGTCGCCTCGGCGTTGCCGAGCCGGCCGCTGGCGCGCTGGTAGTAGGTGCGGTCGAGCACCTCGATCAGGGTGTCGGGCGGGCAGCCGAGCTGCTCGGCGATGGCCTGATGGGCGGCGCCACGCTGGACGCCGCAGGTGAGCGTGCCGAAGAAGTCGAACAACACCGCCTGGTAGCTGGGCATGGGGGAGTGCCTCCGGGCGTATTGGGGAGGGTCGCCGGGACGGGCATGATCGTAACGGAGCGCTGACCGTCCGTGGTGTCCGCTGATCGTGTGAGGATTGCTCCCCGTGTCGTCCGCTCCGTACCGCCCGCCGCTCGACGCGCTGACCTTCGGCGCGCTCGTGCTGGCCGTCACCGCCGTCTCGTCGTCGGCCCCGCTGATCGCGTTCGCCGCCGCGCCGGCCCTCGCCGTCGCCTGCTGGCGGAACCTGCTCTCGGCCGCCGTGCTCGGTCCGTTCTCGTTGACCCGCCGGCGGGCCGAGGTCCGGGCGCTGACCGTCGGCTCCGGCCGGCGCGAGGGGCTGTACTGCGTGGTGTCCGGGGTGGCGCTGGCCGCCCACTTCGCCACCTGGATGCCGAGCGCAAAGCTCACCACCGTCGCCGCGGCCACCGCGCTGGGCGCCACCCAGCCGGTGTGGCAGGGGCTGATCGCTCGCTGGCAGGGGCGGCGGCTGCCGGTGGCGGCCTGGGCCGGGATCGGGGTGGCCGTGCTCGGCGCGGTGCTGGCCACCGGCGCCGACTTCACCGTCTCCGGCCGGGCCTTCGCCGGCGACCTGCTCGCCATCGTGGGTGGCATGTTCGCCGCGGTCTACACCGCCTTCGGCGAGCGTGCCCGCGCCACCATCAGCACCACCACTTACACCACCATCTGCTACGGCGTCTGCGCGGTGATCCTGCTGGTGGTCTGCCTGGTCGGCGGGGTGCCCCTGCACGGCTGGGCGCCCGGCACCTGGTTGGCGATCCTCGGCCTGGTGGCCGGCGCCCAACTGCTCGGCCACTCGATGTTCAACTACGCCCTGCACCGGGTCTCCGCCACCACGGTCAGCGTGCTGATCCTGCTGGAGGCTCCGGGCGCGGCCCTGCTCGCCTGGGTCTGGCTCGGTCAGCTGCCCCGCCCGCTCGCCCTGCCCGGGCTGGCCCTGCTGCTGGCCGGCGTCGCCGTCGTCGTTCTCGGCGGGGCGCGGGCCGGCCGCCGTACCGAACCGGTCCCGGTCCCCGCCGACGCCGCCCCGCTGGCCGACTGACCCGCCGCCGAGCCCGCGCCGGGTCGCTCTTTTTCGGCAAGTGTGGCCATTCGGCCTCCCGAGAGCCCGCTTTCCGTGAAAGTGCGGAGGGTGGGGACGGGAGCGAAGCAGCCGCGTGGCCCTGAGCCGGATCGGGGGACGCTGGTCACTCCCTCGGCAGAGTTCCCGCCGCTGGGTCCGGAGGAGCGGGCGGCGCTGGGCCGGATCGGGGAGCGCTGGCGGCCGCCCCGCCGCCCCGACGAGCTTCCCGTCGACCCGGCCCTGGGCCGTCGCCGGGCCGGCCCGACGCCGAGCCGGTTCGGGCGGCTGACCCCGATCGACATGTTCACCGTCGAGGAGCCGGGCGAGCTGTGCGCCACCGGGCCGGCCCACGAGCCCGGCTCCCGGACCGGGCGGGCGCTCAGCCGGCTGCGCCGGGCGGTGTTCGGCCCGCCGCTGTCCAGCTCCGCCGTGATCTACGAGCGGATGCGGAAGCTCGTCGCCCTGCCGATCCTCTCCTCGGACCTGCTCAGCTCGGTGGCGTACGGGCCGGAGGCGATGCTGGTCGTGCTGGTGCTGGCCGGCAGCGGTGCGCTCGGGCTCTCCCTGCCGCTGGCCGCGGTGCTGGTGGTGCTGATGATCGCCGTGGGGCTGTCGTACCGGCAGACCATTCCGGCGTACCCGCACGGGGCGGGGTCGTACATCGTGGCCGGGGACAACCTCGGTACGACGGCCGGGCTCACCGCGGCCGCGGGCCTGATGCTCGACTACGTGCTCACCGTGTCGGTGTCCATCGCGGCCGGGGTGAGCGCGATCACCTCGGCGATACCCCGGCTCGCGCCGGCCACCGTGCTGCTCGGGGTGCTGGTGATCGCCGTGCTGCTGGCCGGGAACCTGCGCGGGGTGCGCACCGCCGGCAACATCTTCGTGCTGCCCACGTACGCCTTCGTGGGGGCGCTCCTGGCCGTGCTGGCGGTCGGCTACACCCGCGCGGCGGGCCGGGGCTTCGTGCCGACGCCGCCGCCCCCGGTGCCGGCCACCGAGGGGCTGGGCCTGCTGTTGGTGCTGCGGGCGTTCTCCTCCGGCGCGGTGTCGATGACCGGCATCGAGGCGGTGTCGAACGCGATCCCGGCGTTCCGCCCCCGGGAGTGGCGCAACGCCCGCACCACGCTCGGCTGGATGGTCGGCATGCTGGTGCTGCTCTTCGCCGGCCTGATCGGCCTGATCCACCTGAACGGCCTGGTGCCCCGGTCGGACCAGACGATCCTGTCCCAGCTCGGCCGGCTCACCTTCCCCACCGGGCCCTGGTACGCGCTCCTCCAGGCGTCCACCGCGCTGATCCTGCTGCTGGCGGCGAACACCGCCTTCAACGACTTCCCCCGGCTGCTGTTCTTCATGGCCCGCAACGGCCACGCACCCCGCCGGTTCCTGCACCTGGGAGACCGGCTGTCGTTCAACAACGGCCTGGTCGCGCTCGCCGTCGCCGCGGCGCTCATCTTCGTCACGTTCGGCGGGCACACCGCGTCGCTGATCCCGCTCTACGCCGTCGGCGTCTTTCTCGCGTTCACCCTGTCCCAGGCCGGCATGGTGGTGCACTGGCGCCGCCACCGGGACCGGGGCTGGCGCCGCCGACTGGTGCTCAACGCGGTCGGCGCCGCGCTCTCCGGGATGGTGCTGCTGGTCGCCGCGGTCGGCAAGTTCGCCGAGGGTGCCTGGGTGGTGGTGGTCGCGGTGCCGCTGCTGGTGCTGCTCGCCCGCCGGATCCACCGCCACTACGCCCGGGTGCACCAGGCCCTCGCGCTGCATCCACCGCCCGGCGGTGCCGCCCCGCCCGCCGGTCGGCGTGGTCCCGGCGGGTCCGCCGAGGCCGAGGAACTGCCCCAGGAGGTACGCCACCTGGTGGTGGTGCCGATGGCCCGGCTGAACCGGGCGTCGCTGCGGGCCCTGGCGTACGCGGCGTCACTGGGCCAGCCGACCCTGGCCGTGCACATCGCTCCCGAGGACGCCGAGGCGGACCGGTTCCGTGAGCAGTGGCGGGCGTGGGGCGACCACCTGCGGCTGGAGACGATCGTGTCGCCGTACCGGGCGGTGATCGGGCCGCTCGCGCACTATCTGGAGGCGCTGCACGCCGCTCGGCCGGAGCTGACGCTGACCGTGATCGTGCCGGAGGTGGTGCTGCGCCACCGGTGGCACCGGTTCCTGCACAGCCGCTCCGAGCATCGGCTCCGCGGCGCGCTGCGGGCCCTGCCCGGCGTGGTGGTCACCAGCGTCCCGGTCCACGTCCCCGAGTGACCGTCACCGGTTGCGGCGCGGCTGCTCACTACCCGATCCCGACCGCCTGCGCGCTGGCGGTCCAGAGCCGGGCGGCGAGCGCCGGATCGGCCGCCTTCGACAGCGGCCGGCGACGCTTCCGGTCGCGGTAGTAGCCGCCGGAGGTCAGCCGGGACGGGTCCTGGTTGGCCAGCCAGACCAGGGTCTCGGCGCCCCGCTCGGGGCTGCGGAAGGGCAGCAGCCGCATGCCGAGGGCGACCAGCCGGCTCTCGTTGCCGAACCGGGTGCGCACCACGCCCGGGTGGAACGAGTACGCCGGCACGTCCGGCCAGCGCCGGGCCGCCTCGGCGGCGAAGAGAATGTTCGCCTGCTTGCTGGTGCCGTACGCCCGGTAGGGCCGGAAGTCGCGCAGCGTGGCGTTCAGGTCGTCCGGGTCGAGGACGCCGCTGCGGTGCGCCCCGGAGGCGGTCACCACCGTCCGGCCGATCCGGTCCTGGAGCAGGTGGCTGAGCAGGAACGGGGCGAGGTGGTTGGCCTGCATGCTCAGCTCGAAGCCGTCGATGGTGGTGACCGGCTGGAGCACGATCGCGCCGGCGTTGTTGGCGAGCACGTCGATCCGGTCGTACGCGGCGCGCAGCCGTTCGGCGAGCCGGCGTACGTCGTCCAGGACGGCGAAGTCGGCGCGGAACAGTTCGGGCTGCTCGCCGGAGCTGTCGCGGACCCGCTCCCCGGCGTCGCGGAGCCGGGCCGGATCCCGGCCGACCAGTACCACCCGGTCGCCCCGGCCCGCCAGGTCGACCGCAGCGGCCAGTCCGATGCCCGAGCTGGCGCCCGTCACCACCACGGTCCTACGGTCAGTGAGATCTTCCACAGGTCCATTCACCCCGGTCACGGCACGAGGTTACCGTGGCGTCACAACGCCCTTTGGGATCGTTAAGTTCGCGTACTTCGTCTTTGTCGGCGTCGGCGTGCCCGCCGGACGCTGGAAGGAGCGCATCCATGGCCGCTGTCGGTCGCCCCCGCCGGTCCTGCCTCGCGGTACCCGGCTCCAGCGTCAAGATGCTCGGCAAGGCGCAGGGCCTCCCCGCGGACCAGGTCTTCCTCGACCTGGAGGACGCGGTCGCACCGCTGGCCAAGCCGGAAGCCCGCAAGAACATCGTCGCCGCGTTGAACGAGGGTGACTGGGCCGGCAAGACCCGGGTGGTCCGGGTCAACGACCTGACCACGCCGTGGACGTACCGGGACGTGATCGAGGTCGTCGAGGGTGCCGGCGCCAATCTGGACTGCGTCATGCTGCCGAAGGTGCAGAACGCCGGCCATGTGCAGTGGCTGGATCTGACCCTCACCCAGATCGAGAAGACGCTCGGCCTGGAGGTCGGCCGGATCGGCATCGAGGCGCAGATCGAGAACGCCGCCGGGCTGGTCAACGTGGACGCGATCGCGGCCGCCTCGCCCCGGGTCGAGACGATCATCTTCGGCCCGGCCGACTTCATGGCCTCGATCAACATGAGGTCGCTGGCGGTCGGCGCGCTGATCCCGGACTACCCGGGCGACCCCTACCACTACATCCTGATGCGCATCCTGATGGCCGCCCGGATGCACGACAAGCAGGCCGTCGACGGCCCGTTCCTGCAGATCCGGGACGTGGACGGGTTCCGCGAGGTGGCCGGGCGGTCGGCGGCGCTGGGTTTCGACGGCAAGTGGGTGCTGCACCCGGGCCAGATCGACGCGGCCAACGAGGTCTACTCGCCCGCGCAGGCCGACTACGACCACGCCGAGCTGATCCTCGACGCGTACGACTGGTACACCTCGGAGGCGGGCGGGAAGCTCGGCGCGGTGATGCTCGGCGACGAGATGATCGACGAGGCGTCCCGCAAGATGGCCCTGGTGATCGCCGCCAAGGGGCGTGCGGCCGGGATGACGCGTACCTCGTCCTTCACGCCGCCCGGGGAGTGAGCCGGTGCCGCCCCGGGGCCCGGGGCGGCACCGTCCCTCAGAAGGTGGGCGTGCTGCCGCCGGTGTCGGTGCTGGCGATCGCGAAGATGATCACCACCACGTAGACGGCGATCAGCAGCACCATCAGGCCGGTGAGGATCCAGCCGACGATGATGGCGGCCTTCGCCATCCCCTCGCCCTGCTCGCCCGTCTCCCGGATCTGCTTGCGGGCGACGTGTCCGAGGATCGCGCCGATCGGCGCGGTGATGCAGGAGGCGAAGCCGACCAGCGCCAGCACCAGCGCCACGATGGCCATGGTGTTGGTCTTGGCGGCGGCGGGGGCGTACGCCGGGTAGGCGGGCGGCGGGTAGCCGGCGGCCGCGTACGGGTCGCCGGCGGGCGGGTAGCCGGGGGGCGGGTAGCCGGGGTCGGCGTACGGGGCCGCGGGCGGGGCGTTCGGTGGCGGCTGCGCGCCGGCGTACGGATCCGCCGAGGTCGGCTGGCTCGGGATCGGGCTGCCGCCCATCGGCATGGTCGGATCGGCGGGCGGGCTCGACTGCTGGCCGGGCGCGTACGGGTCGTGCCAACCACCGGACGGCGGGGGATAGCTCATCAGGTCATCTCCAGAGCGTGCGGGTTTCGTCAGGGTAGCCAGTGCCGGGCAACACCGAGAGCCCTCTTTTCGGGTGCCGCGTTGCCCGGAACGTCCACAGCGGGCAGGATCTCGGCATGGCCTTTGACGCGCGCGGCGGTCGGTCGCGACGGAACGTGAGCCGCCCGGGGTTGGTGCGGCGCACTCGCGGCAGCCACCTGGCCGGGCCCGCCGAGCAGGACCAGCCGGCGTCCCTCGCCGAGCCGGTCACCATGCGCCTGGACGGCCGGGTCGCGCTGGTCACCGGCGCGGGCAGCCCCGACGGCATCGGGTACGCGACCGCGCGCCGCCTCGCCGACCTGGGGGCCCGGGTGGCGATCGTCTCCACCACCCGACGGATCCACGAGCGCGCCGGCGAGCTGGGGGTCACCGGCTTCGTGGCCGACCTCACCGACGAGTCCGAGGTGGGCGCGCTCGCCGACGCGGTGGCCGAGCAGGTCGGCGACGTCGAGGTGCTGGTCAACAACGCGGGCCTGGCCAGCCGGGCGAGCCCGGAGGTGCTGCGGCCGGTGGCCCAGCTCAGCTACGACGAGTGGCGCGGCGAGATCGACCGCAACCTGACCACCGCGTTCCTGTGCAGTCGGGCGTTCATCGGCGGGATGGCCGAGCGGGGCTGGGGGCGGATCGTCAACCTGGCCGCCACCGCCGGCCCGGTCAACGCGCTGCCCACCGAGGCCGCGTACGCGGCGGCGAAGGCGGGCGTGGTGGGCCTGACCCGGGCCCTGGCGATGGAGATGATCGCCGACGGGGTGACGGTGAACGCGGTCGCGCCCGGCACCATCCACACCGCGGCATCCACCATGGCGGAGATCAAACAGGGGCTCGGCACCCCGGTCGGCCGGCCCGGCACGCCCGACGAGGTGGCCGCCGCGATCGCCTTCCTCTGCTCGCCGGCCGCCTCGTACATCACCGGGCAGATGCTGGTGGTCGACGGCGGCAACAGTGTCCGGGAGGCGCAGTACCGCTGACGCGTCAGCGGTAGGAGCCGTTGTCGGAGTTCGCCCAGATGACCAGGCCGATCCAGCCGCAGCAGACGAGCACCCCGATCGCGGTGAAGATGTAGCTGAGGATCAGCCCCCAGCTGGCGAGCTGGTCGCCCTCCTCGCCGGTCTGCCGGATCTGCCGCTTGGCCAGGTGGCCGCAGACGATGCCGGCCGGGGCGAAGACGAAGGCGAAGACCAGCGACAGGATCGCCAGCACGTTCGGCCCGCCGCCGCGTGGTCGCGGTCCCTGCCCGGGCGGCCCGTACTGCCCGTACGGGGGCTGCGGGGCGTACGGCGGCTGCTGGCCCCACGGCGGCTGCTGCGGGTGCCCGTACGGCTGCCCGTACGGCGGCGGCTCGTACGGCGACGGCGGCTGGTCCGGCTCGCCGGGTGGTTGGCTCACGCCGCTCGCCCCCTCCGTCGCAGGTCAACGGACCTCTCTCTTGCGGACGCTACCCGCAGCGGTGAACCTTTTCACAGCGGTTGTGTGGACTGGTCACCTTGGCCTCGCCGGTCGTGCGGCCGATACTGACCGAGCGTTCAGTTACCCATGAGTAATGCGCCGACCCCGGAGGCTGAGATGGCCCGACTCGCCCAGACGCCCGGCCTGACCGACGTGCAGCGGTCGATCCTGGAGACCGTCCGGGAGTTCGCCGACAAGGAGATCATCCCGCACGCCCAGCGGCTGGAGCACGCCGACGAGTACCCCGCCGACATCCTCGACGGGATGCGCGAGATGGGCCTCTTCGGCCTCACCATCGCCGAGGAGCACGGCGGCCTCGGCGAGTCCCTGCTCACCTACGCCCTGGTGGTCGAGGAACTGTCCCGGGGCTGGATGTCGATCTCCGGCATCGTCAACACCCACTTCATCGTGGCGTACCTGATCTCCCAGCACGGCTCGGCGGAGCAGCGGGCCCGGCTGCTGCCGAGGATGGCCACCGGCGAGGTGCGCGGCGCTTTCTCCATGTCGGAACCGGAGTGCGGCTCCGACGTGTCGGCGATCAAATCGAAGGCGGTCCGCGACGGCGACACCTTTGTGCTGAACGGCCAGAAGATGTGGCTGACCAACGGCGCGTACTCCTCGGTGGTGGCCACCCTGGTCAAGACCGACACCGGCGCCGACTCGGTCTACGGCAACATGAGCACGTTCCTGCTGGAGAAGCAGCCCGGCTTCGGCGAGACCGCGCCCGGCCTCACCATCCCCGGCAAGATCGAGAAGATGGGCTACAAGGGGGTCGAGACCACCGAGATGGTGCTCGACGGGGTCACGGTGCCCGCCTCCGCCGTGCTCGGCGGCGAGGAGAAGGTCGGCCGGGGCTTCTACCAGATGATGGACGGCATCGAGGTGGGTCGGGTCAACGTGGCCGCCCGCGCCTGCGGCATCTCCATCCGCGCCTTCGAGCTGGCCGTCGCGTACGCCCAGCAGCGCCGCACCTTCGGCCAGCCCCTCGCGAAGCACCAGGCCGTCGCCTTCAAGCTCGCCGAGATGGGTACGAAGATCGAGGCGGCGCACGCCCTCATGGTCAACGCCGCCCGGCTCAAGGACGCCGGCCAGCGCAACGACGTCGAGGCCGGCATGGCCAAGCTGCTCGCCTCGGAATACTGCGCCGAGGTCGTCCAGGAGGCGTTCCGCATCCACGGCGGCTACGGCTACTCCAAGGAGTACGAGATCGAGCGGCTGATGCGGGAGGCCCCGTTCCTGCTCATCGGCGAGGGCACCTCGGAGATCCAGAAGACCATCATCTCCCGCGGCCTGCTCAAGCAGTACAAGCTCTGACCGGCGCGCCGATCACCCGCCGGCCGGCTGTGCGGCCGGTTCCGGCGCGGTGACCGGCAACCCCACCGCCAGCATCTCCGGCCGTGACCGGAAGTGCTCGATCGCCGCGACCAGCCGTTCCTCGGGCACCGCCGTGTCCCGGCCGCCCACCACCGGCTCCGGCTCCAGCGGCTTCCGCACGATCTGGCGCAGCCGTACGCCGTCCACCCGGCCGTCCTGCTTCTTCGGACCGACCCGGTCGATGTTTCCCCAGTCGTACAGCCGGCGGCCGTGCCGGATCCCGCCGGCGGTGAGCGCCAGTCGCCCGGTGAGCCGGATTTCCTCGTAGACGGCCTGCCCGACGGCCGCGGAGACGCCGACCGCGAGCAACGAGCGCCCGGCCTCGGCCCACCGCGCCCCCTCGGGGAGCATGCCGATCAGCGTCACCCCGGTCGCGGTCACCGTCATCATGCCGGTCACCAGGTCGGCCCAGCCGGCGAGGGACCGCCGTGCCACCAGACCGGGCTCCACCGAGTGCCGGCCCGCCACCCGTGATCGCCACACCAGACGGCCGTCGCGTCGGGGCCGCCACCGCCGCGACAGCCACCCCGCACACCAGGCCAGCCACATGAGACAGATGGGGTCCAGCTGATCGCGTGGCGGCAGCCGGAGCAGCCCGGCGGCCATCGGCGCCGCCATCACGGCGGCGGTCGCGACGGCGAGCAACCGGCGTGTCCAGAGGCCGTCGCCGGGCGAGGGCAGCCGGCCCAGCAGGGGGGTGGGCACCAGCGAAGGGTACGGTCCCTCCGCCACCGAGGGGCCCGCTCGTCGGTCCCCCTCCGCCGGGCTGGCCGGGCCAGCCACCCGATGCGGAGGGCTGCACCGCCAGGTGCTCGCGGGCCCGGGCGGTCAGCCGAGCCGGGTCAGGCCCGCCGCGGCCCGCTCGACGATGAGGCAGCGGTCCTCGACGTAGTCGATCCCCGCCTCCTCGGCGACCTGCCGCGCCTGCGCCGAGACGATCCCGAGCTGCAACCACACCGCCGGCGCGCCGATCGCCACCGCCTGCCGGACCACGTCGACCGCGTCCCGGGCCGGACGGAACACGTCCACCAGGTCGACCGGGTGCGGGATGTCGGCCAGCGACGGGTACGCCTTCTCGCCGAACAGCTCGTCCACCGTCGGGTTCACCGGGATGATCCGCCAGCCGTACCGTCGCATCTCCGCCGGCACCCGGTGCGCGGCCTTGCCCGGGTCGCGGGACGCGCCCACGACGGCGATCACGGCGGAGTCGGCGAGGATCTGTTGAGCTGAACGCACCCGACGAGCCTATCCCTGTCGTACCCCGGGGCGCCGCCTAGAGCAGCGTCAACTGGTCCGCCGGGGTCGGTGGCGGCTCGGGCAGCCGCCGGTTGTCGCCGGCCTCGCCCCGGTGCAGGCCGTGCCGGCGGGCCGCCATCCGCACCCGCGCGGTCACCTCCCGCTGGTAGGCCTGCGGCGCGTACGCGCCGGAGCGGTAGAGCTGCCGGTAGCGGGGGACCAGGTGCGGGAAGTCGCGGGCCAGCCAGTGCGCGTACCACTCCCGGGCGCCGGGGCGCAGGTGCAGCGGCAGTGGGGTGACGCCGGTGGCCCCGGACGCGGCGACGGCGGCCACGGTGGCGTCGATCGACTCCTCGTCGTCGCTCAGCCCGGGCAGGATCGGTGCCATCAGCACCCCCACCTCGAACCCGGCGTCGGTGAGCTGGCGTACCGCCTCCAGCCGGCGGCGCGGGCCGGGGGTGCCCGGCTCGACCGCCCGCCACAGCGCCTCGTCGACGAACCCCACCGAGTACGACAGCGCGACCCGGGTGACCTCGGCGGCCTGGCGCAGCAGCGGCAGGTCCCGAAGCAGCAGCGTGCCCTTGGTGAGGATCGAGAACGGGTTCGCGAAGTCCCGCAGCGCCTCGATGATCGGCGGCATGAGGGCGTAGCGCCCCTCGGCCCGCTGGTAGCAGTCCACGTTGGTGCCCATGGCGATGTGCGCGCCGCGCCAGCGTGGGGCGGCCAGCTCGCGACGGACCAGCTCGCCGGCGTTGACCTTGACGATCACCTTCCGGTCGAAGTCCGCGCCGGCGTCGAGGTCGAGGTAGGTGTGGGTGTTGCGGGCGAAGCAGTAGCGGCATGCATGACTACAGCCCCGGTACGGGTTGATCGTCCACTCGAACGGGACGCGGGACTGGCCGGGCACCCGGTTGATGATCGACTTCGCCTGCACCTCGTAGAACGTCATGCCGGCGAAGCCGGGGGTGTCGAAGGTGCGGGCGACGGCGCCGGGGAGCGCCAGCGGCAGGGGTGGAGCCGCCGGCGCTGCCCCGTCGGGAGTCCCCTCGTCCGGGGGAGCGGAGAGGTTGTCCCAGCGCATGGAGCCAATTCGAACACGCGTACGAACGCAGCGCAAGTGACGCGCCGGACATCCGCGACCCGAGCGGGCCGATCGGGTGCAGGATGGTGGCATGGAGACGTCGACCTTCGTCTACGACGGCGACTGCGCGTTCTGCACCCGCTGCGCGCAGTTCATCGAGCGCCGGATCCCCACCGGCGCGCGGGTGGTGCCCTGGCAGTTCGCCGACCTGGCGGCGCTGGGGCTGACGGAGGCCGAGTGCGAGGAGGCGGTGCAGTGGGTGGGCGCCGACGGCTCCCGCGCCGCCGGCCCGGACGCCATCGCCAGACTGCTCGGCGACAGCACGCCGCTGTGGCGGACCGCCGGCGCCGGTCTGCGCTTCCCGCCGGTGCGGGCCGCCGCCTGGCCGGCGTACCGGTGGGTGGCCCGCAACCGGCACCGGATGCCGGGTGGCACGGCCGCGTGCGCGTTGCCCCAGGAGGCCCGGGAACGCCTCTACGGCCCGACCGGCCGTCCCGCCGCCGGATCCTGACCGGCCGCCCCCGCGCCTCGCCGCCCGGCCCGCGCGGCGAGGGTCACAATCTGGATCGTGGCGACGGCGGGTGGGGCGAATGCCCGGCCGGTCAGGTGCCGGCAGCCGGGCCGACGGCCGGCTCGGGGCCCGTCGCCGGGCCGGCGACCGGCTCGGCGTCGGTGGCCGGGGTGGCCGTCGTGGGCGGGGCCGCTTCGCTGCCGGGGGTGCCGCGACCACGGGTCAGCAGCCGGCGGGCCCACACCACCGGGCGGACCTTCTCCAGCGGCAGGAAGCTGGTCATCGCCACCAGGTGCGGGGCGAACGAGATGGTGATCGTCGCGATGGTCACCAGGTGGAACGAGTAGAAGAAGCCCACCGCGGCCAGCCGCCACCGCTGGGGTAGCACGAAGACCAGCGGGCTGAGCAGCTCGAAGGCGAGAATGCCGAACTGCGCGACGACCAGCAGGTGCGGCACCTGGGCGATCACGTCGGCCAGTTCGGTGCCGCGGCGGATGATCGCCCGGGCCAGCACGGATCCGGTCGCCCAGTCCAGGCCGCCGAAGCGGAATTTCGCCCAGGCCGCCAGGAAGTAGGTGCAGATGACCGCGATCTGGGTGACCCGCAACGCCCAGCCGCCAGCCTCCGTGCGGGTGGGGTCGCCGTGCCGGGCGCGCCCGGCGGTGGGCAGGACGGCCAGCGCGACGAGCAGCCCGAACCGGTCGTGGTCGACCTTGCCGTAGCTCATCGCGACGATCATCCACTCGAAGTAGAGCGCGAAGACCGCCCAGCCGAGCAGGCGCGGCGCCCGCCCGGTCGCGGCGAGCAGGGAGAGGGCCAGCAGCCCCCAGAAGATCACGGCGACCAGCGCCGGGGTGGGGGTCGGCAGGCCCAGCAGTCGACCGATCAGCAGCGGCCGGTAGAGGTCGCCGGGCACGTCGACGCGGGTGCGTACCCAGGGGGTGAAGACGACCAGGTCGGCGGCGACGAAGAGGTAGACGAGGGTACGGAAGGCGGCCACCCGGCCGCGCGGGACCGCCTCGGTCAGCCAGCCGGTCACGGGGTGGCCATCCAGCGTACGGCGGTCTCGTCGGTCCACCGGCCGGTGGGACGGCCGCCCTGGATGTCGTACCAGCGGACCACGATGCGGACCTCCACCAGCGCGGGGGCGGTGGGGTGGCGCTCGGTGTACGCGTCGGCGACCTGACGCAGCAGGGCCGGATCGCCGACGTAGCGGCTCTGCTGGCCCTCGATCTCGGCCCGGCGGATGCCGGTGGCGTCCTGGCCCAGCGAGACCACCGCTCCGGTGCGGTCCACGCCCTCGACCCGGGTGTCCGGCGCGGGCGCGTCCGGCGGGTCGGAGGTGGAGTACATCCGGAACGGCCCGAACGGAAAGTCGTCGTCGGTGCCCCGGACGGTGCCGGCGAGGAGCAGCGCCAACCCGAGCACGGTGGCACCCAGCCGGACCGCGCGTGCGCGGGTGGTCAAGGTCTCCATCGGCTGGTCACGATACGCGATGAAAAGCCGGGAGGTGTCCGTCCGTCGTCCAGTTTGCGCTGGCCGTGTCGGCGGGCGGTCGGACCGCGCGGCGGTCCGCCCGGAGACGACACCGGCCGGGCCCTTGAGTCGCGGGCCCGGCCGGTGTCGTAGTCGGCGGTGCGGATCAGTGCTCGTGGCCTTGCGCGGCCAGCTGCTGGCGGACCTCGTCCATGTCCAGCTTCTCGACCTGCTCGATCAGGTTCTCCAGCGCGGACTCGGGCAGGGCGCCCGGCTGCGCGAAGACGATCACGCCGTCCTTGATCGCCATCACCGTGGGGATCGAGCGGATGTTGAACTTGGCCCCGAGTTCCTGCTGCGCCTCCGTGTCGACCTTGCCGAAGACGATGTCCGGGTGCTTCTCGGACGAGCGCTCGTAGACCGGCGCGAAGCGCTTGCACGGACCGCACCAGTCGGCCCAGAAGTCGAGCAGGACGATGCCGTCGCGCTCGGTCACCTCTTCGAAGTTGGCCGTGGTCAGCTCAACCGTTGCCATTGCACTCTCCGATCAGCGCGGATTGCCTACGACCCGTGGAACCAGGGCTGACGCCCTTTAATTCCCGTGACGTACGCGACGAAACGCTGCGCAGCGCTGCCGTCACGCTCCGACCCATCGAGGCTAATCTGTCCGGCCGTTGTGTGAAACGCAAGTGCAGGACGCACTTGCGTGACGGCACGTGATGGGAGCGTTTCCAGGGAGATCACTGCGAGTGTGCGCTACGAAACGGTAACTTGTCGCTTGACAAGGAGCTATCCGGGCTGTGGAGATCGCCTGCGGGGTGGCCGTTCGTCACCGAGCGTATTGTTACAAAAAGATAAATGTGACATCCGTCTCTGTCGGCGCGGCCTTGTCGTACGGCAGAATCTCTCACATCAGAGCGTGGGCGGCGGGTGCCGGGGAGGGCCCCGCCGCTCATTGCGTCTCCACCCGGATCGGTCCGGGTGTGACATTTCCTCGCCCGAAGTGCCCCTGCCGTCGCCTTAACAGGCGGTAAGGCATGCTGTGCCGAACTCCATCGCCGCCCGTCGAAGGGGACAAGGATGCAGTTCGGCCGCTACTACGAGGAGTTCGAGGTCGGCGCGGTCTACCGGCACTGGCCGGGCAAGACGGTCACCGAGTACGACGACCACCTCTTCTGCCTGCTCACCATGAACCACCACCCGCTGCACATGGACGCCCACTACGCCGGGACGGCGACCCAGTTCAAGCGCAACGTGGTGGTCGGCAACTACATCTACTCCCTGCTTCTGGGCATGTCGGTGCCGGACGTCAGCGGCAAGGCGATCGCCAACCTGGAGGTCGAGTCCCTGCGGCACGTCGCCCCGACCTTCCACGGCGACACCATCTACGGCGAGACGACGGTGCTGGACAAGCGGGAGTCCGCCTCGAAGCCGGACCGCGGCGTGGTGGCCGTGGAGACCCGGGGCTACAACCAGGACGGCACCCTGGTCTGCGTGTTCCGGCGCAAGGTCATGGTGCCGAAGAAGGAGTACGCGGCGGCGGCCCTGCCCGAGGGGGTCGACCCGGAGCGACCCAGCTTCCCCGAGCCGCGCTGACGCCCGACGTACGACGCCGGCCCCTTCCGATCCGTGCGGAAGGGGCCCGTTTCCCGTTTCGGGGCATATGCTGACGCCGGAGGTCCCCCGATGAGCGAGCGCCAGCGAGCGAATCATCAGCACAGCGCTGGTGAGCCTCATGACGGCGTCGGGCGAAGCGAGACGCCGGCATGAGCCACTCCGTCGCCGGTGAGCCGCCCGCCGCCGGGCGTCGTGCCGCACCGCCGACCATCGCCGTCTACTCCCCGGCGGAGTGGGATCTGTTGACCGATCTTCCCGGTCGGGTCCTCGTCGCCGCCGCCTCGGCGGGACCCGGGCGCCCACCCCGCGGCGTGGCCGCCGGGCTCGCCGGGCTGGACGCCGTCGCGGCCGGCCGGGGGTTCGACAGCGACCTGGTCCGAGCCGTGGTCTCCGCGATCTACGCCCGGCACGACGGTGCCGCTGAGCGGCACGACCGGCTCACCGACATGGTCGACCTGCTCGCTGCCTGCCGGGCCACGGTACGCGTGCTCAGGCGACGCGCCGACCCGGCCGACTCGGCGGCCTACCGGCAGTGGGTGGAGTCCGTCGCGGCCCGGGTCTGCCGGGTCGGCGACGGGGCCAGCCCGGCCGACCGGCGTTTTCTCGACCGGCTCGGCGGCGCGCTCGACCTGCGCTGACCCTCGCGGCGGCGGGCGCCGGTCCGGGCCGTACGCTCTGGAAACCGTGACCGACGAGCAGCTCGACGTGGGTGTGGGGCCGTGGCCCGGCGACCCGCCGGACGACCCGCGGTACGACCCGGAGCTGCTCGCCGAGGGCGACCGGCGCAACGTGGTGGACCGCTACCGGTACTGGCGGCGGGAGGCCGTGGTGGCCGACCTGGACCGGTGCCGGCACGACTTCCACGTGGCCATCGAGAACTGGCAGCACGATTTCAACATCGGCACGGTGGTCCGCAACGCCAACGCCTTCCTCGCCGCCGAGGTGCACATCGTCGGGCGGCGGCGGTGGAACCGGCGCGGGGCCATGGTGACCGACCGCTACCAGCACGTCCGGCACCATTCGACGATCGAGGAGTTCGTCGCCTGGGCGGCGGAGCGGCAGCTTCCGGTGGTCGGCATCGACAACCTGCCCGGCTCGAAGCCGCTGGAGACGAGCGTCCTCCCCCGGCGCTGCGTCCTCCTCTTCGGCCAGGAGGGGCCGGGGCTGTCCGACGTGGCCCGAGCCGCCTGCGACCAGCTCTTCTCCATCGCCCAGTACGGCTCGACCCGGTCGATCAACGCCGGGGTGGCCAGCGGCATCGCCATGCACGCCTGGGTCCGTGCCTACGCCGGGCCGCCGCCGGACTGACGCCATCCGACCGATCCGCCCGCTCCGCTTGACGCCCCGCCCGTGCGGGGTGACGGTGGGGACGTGAGTGTCGCGATGAGCTGCCCGAGGTGCGGTGGGTCGGTCCGGGGGCCGGACCTGATGCACGGTGAGTCGCGGTGCGTGCGCTGCGGTCCGGTGCCGCCGCTGCACGTACCCGAGCACATCGGCGCCGAGATCCTGGCCAGTGTGGTGGAGCGGGTGGCCGCGGACGCCGACCCGGCCGGCCGGGCGGGCGTACCGCTCTGGTGCCCGTGGCCGCTGCCCACCGGGTGGACGCTGAGCGGGGTGGCCTGGGCCGGCGACGACCCGGGCGGGGTTCGCGCGACCGCGGTGGCCTGCGCCGGCCCGGCTCCGCTCGACGGCGGGCCGGCCGACCTCCTCTTCGTGGCCGAGGAGCCGGGCGTCGGGCTGGGCTCCCGGTTCGCCGGGCTGCCCGGTCCCGACCCGGGGCCACAGGTCGCGGAGGCCCTGTCGGAGCCCGGCCCGGGCCATCCGGAACGGGTGCCGCGCGCGAAGATCCGGGTCGCCGGCCACCCGACTCCACTGTGGCTCGTCAACTCCCCGACCGATCGAAGCGCGTACGCCGGCGAGGCTCGGGGAATGTGGCTTCATGCGATAGCCTGGCCGGCGAGTGCGGGT
This sequence comes from Micromonospora narathiwatensis, assembly GCF_900089605.1. NCBI lineage: Bacteria > Bacillati > Actinomycetota > Actinomycetes > Micromonosporales > Micromonosporaceae > Micromonospora > Micromonospora narathiwatensis. The sequence goes on from NZ_LT594324.1 coordinate 6,030,093, forward strand.
CACCTCCTCGCGGAAGAAGTCGTGCTGCACGACCTCACCGAGTGGACTCCGCCTGAACTCGTGTACGGCGCACCATCTCCGTACCTGCACGGACGGGCCTGATCGGCCGGCACCGGCGGTTGGAGAACAACACAGATATTCACTGTACGACACCATGCTGATACTCTGGGTGCCACTGCGATAAACGCACCCGGTGCCGCGCGAGAGGATGGCCCGCCATGGTCAAGAAGGTCCTCACCTGGGCCGGCATCGCATTCTTGATCTTCTTCGTTGCCTACCGGCCGAACTCCGCCGCCGACGTCTTCAAGTCCCTCGGCGGCGGCATCATGGACATCGCCCAGGGATTCGGCGACTTCTTCACCAGCCTGGTCGCCTAGCCGCCGATGGGAAGCCCCTCCGGTCCGCCCTTCGACCCCGACGATCCCGACCGGGAGCGCCGGGAGCGCGACACCGAGCCGATCCCCCGGATCGACCCTGACGACGGCCCCGGCTACGGTCCCGGTCCCGGCTACGGCGCCGGTCCCTCCCTTTCGGATGACGCCGCCTTCGGTGACGGGCCGGGCTTCGCCGGCGAGGGCCAGTCCGGGCGGGCCTGGATCCGCGACCCGGAGGGCGGCTACCAGCCGCCGCAGATCTCCGAGGACGAGCTGTCCGGGCTGCGTGTCGACGCCTCCGGCATGGCCCCCCGTCGGGTGCTGCCGCTGGAGGACGAGCCCAGCTCGCTGGTGGCCCGCTATCTCTTCCCCACCGAGCGCTACCGGGGCGAATGGAAGCGGCACTGGATCCACCTCTCCACGCCGATCATCATCGGCGTCGCTGCCACCTTCGTCCTCGGCTACCTTTCCGGCTTCCTGGCCGGGCGGAACGTCGGGGCGCTGACCACCGTCGCGGTGCTGCTCTGGTTCGCCGTGATGGGCTGGGTCGCCTGGCGGGTCGCGGACTGGTGGTACGACCGGTTCATCCTCACCAACAAACGGGTGATGGTGGTCAACGGCATCATCACCCGCCGGGTGGCGATGATGCCGCTGGTCCGGGTCACCGACATGAAGTACGAGCAGACCCCGGCCGGGCGGGCGCTCAACTACGGCACCTTCGTGCTGGAGTCCGCCGGCCAGGAGCAGGCGCTCCGCGAGGTCAAGAACCTGCCCAACCCGAACGAGCTCTACCTGCGTGTCGTCGAGGAGATGTACGAGCCGCAGGCGGTCGAGGCGCGGTTGGGCAAGGAGGCGGACGAGGCCAAGGCGGACGACGGGGCCTGAAACTTTTCGTCCGAACATCGGATGAACTGCGCACCATTTGCCGTCGACCCGACCCACCCGGACGTGGCAGCCTGCCATGCAAGACGGGGCGCGGAGGTGAGCGGTGGCGAGCAGGGACCCGCTGGAGGAGGAGTTCCGCGAGTTCGTCGCGGCCCGGTCCAGTGCCCTGCTGCGTACCGCGTACCTGCTGGCCGGCGACTGGGCGACGGCCGAGGACCTGCTCCAGACCGCGCTGACCAAGACGTACCTGGCCTGGAAGCGGCTCGGCGGGATCGAGGCCATCGAGCCGTACGCCCGCCGGGTCCTGGTCAACACCTCGACGAGCTGGTGGCGGCGTCGCTGGCACGGTGAACGCCCGACCGAGGTGCTGCCCGAGCGGGCCGGCGTCGACGAGATCGAGCAGCAGCTCGACCGGGACGCGCTCTGGCGGCACCTCCAGGCCCTCCCGGCCCGGCAGCGGGCCGTACTGGTGCTCCGGTTCTACGAGGACATGTCCGAGGCGCAGACCGCGGCGCTGCTGGAGATCTCCCCGGGCACCGTGAAGAGCCAGACCTCGCGCGCGCTGAACACGCTGCGCCGCCGGCTGGGCTCCGCGGCGGCCCTCGGTCTGCCCGCCGAGCAGGAGGCCGCGCCCGCGCCGCGTACGCCGTCGGTGCCCCGCGCCGTGCCGCCGCCGGCCGCGCGCCCGCCGGCGGTCCGGCCGGCCCCGCTGCCCGCCGGCCCGGCCATCGCCCGCCCCGCCACCAGCGTGCCGGTGGAGACCCGATGAGCGAGCGAATCGTCAGGGTACGGCGAGGTGGCGCCATGAGCGAGCGCAGTGAGGTGGCGGCATGAGCCGTTCGCCGTACCGCGGTGACAACCAGACGGGCGGTCTGGAGCGTCCACTTCCCGTGACCGACGACGAGCTGGAGCGGGCGCTGCGGGACACCTTCGCCCGCCAGGTCGCCACACCGCGACCGCTCGCCGCCGACCCGGCCGGCGTGGCCGTCGGGCGGGCACGGCGGAGCGGCCACCGCCGTACGCTGGCCGGGCTCGCCCTGGCCGGGGTGGCCACGGTGCTGGTCAGCACCGGCACGGCCCAGTTCGGCGGATCGTCCGCTCACCAGGACACGCCGACCGTGGTGCTCGGCGATCCACGCGGATTCTCGCCCTCTCCGCTGCCCACCGAGTCCGCCGTGGCCCCCACGGCCGGCCCGGTCCGCCCCGAACTCGACATGATCGTCGGCCCCTGGCTCTACACGAACGGTGGCGAGCGGTGGGAGCTGACCGGGGTGAGCAGCGTCGAGCAGGCGCAGCGCGTCTCCGACCACGGGGGCTGGCTGCTCACCTCGGGGGTCACCGCGGCCGGCCGTACCCTCTGGTGGGTCCCGCCGAACGGCGGGTCGACGCAGGTGCTCCTCGCCGGCGCGGACGCGGTCGCGGTCGCCGCGGACGGACGCCAGGTCGCCTGGCGCGACGGCCCGGAGATCTTCTTCGCCGGCATGGTTGCCGGCCAATTCCTCGCGAACCGCCGTACGGCGGCCCCCGAGGGGGCCGTGCCGGTCGCCCTCGCCGGCGACGCCGTGCTGATCCGACTGGCCGACCGGGGCGGATTCAGCGTCTGGCACGCGCCGGTCGACGATCGGCTGGGCATCGCGAACCGGGACGTACTCAACGTCTACGGCACGCTGCCCGACGGTCGGGTGGTCGGCGAGATCTCGGCCGGTACGCCCCGGCGGCCCTGCCTGGCCCTGCTCGACCCGGCCCGGGACCTCACCCCGGTCCGCACCGGCTGCGGCCCGGACCTCGCCACCGACGGCCGTGGCGAGGTCTCCGTCGACGGGCGGTGGCTGCTGGTCAACGGCGCGCGGGACGACGCGCTCCTGGTCGACCTGCGCACGCTCGGCTCCGGCACCTCGGCCCGGCCCGCCGGACCGGCGGCGACCGGGGTGGTGAGGTGGACCGGGTCGGGCGCCGCCCTGCACGTCGACGCCACCGGCGGGCTGATCCGGGTACGCCCCGAGCGGGTGGCGGACGGCGAACGGCCGACCGCCTCGCCGGTCGACGGAGTGGCCCCCGGCGAGCAACCGGTCGTGGTGGCCGACAGCCGCCCCTGAACCGACACCCGCCCTGAACCGGCGTCCGCTCGCGGTGCCGGCGGCGGCGTCGGGCGGCGGGCGGCCGGCGGCGGCACCGGGGCGGTAGCGTCGGCGAGGTGACCGTTGCCGCCCGGATCGACCTGCACGCCCACTCCACCGCCAGCGACGGCACCCTCAGCCCGGCTGAGCTGGTCCGGGCCGCCGCCGACACCGGCCTCGACGTCGTCGCGATCACCGACCACGACACCACCGCGGGCTGGGACGCCGCGGTCCGCGCCCTGCCGGCCGGGCTCATCCTGGTCCGCGGCGCGGAGATCTCCTGCCGTTGGTACGGCGTCGAGCCGCCGATCCCGCTGCACCTGCTCGCGTACCTCTTCGACCCGAACGAGCCGGAGCTGGTCGCGGAGCTGGCCCGGGTCCGGCGGGCCCGGGAGGAACGTGGCGAGCGGATCGTACGGCTGTTGCAGGCCGACGGCATCGACGTGAGCTGGTCGGAGATCCTGGCCGGCGCGGCCGGCGGAACGGTCGGCCGGCCGCACATCGCCCAGGCGCTGATCCGCGCCGGGCTGGTGGCCACCACCACCGAGGCGTTCGCGCCGGACTGGCTGGGGGAGCGGTACCGGCTGCCCAAGGAGGACATCGACGTGTTCCGGGCGGTGGCACTCATCCGGGCGGCCGGCGGGGTGCCGGTCTTCGCCCACCCCCGGGCCTCCCGACGCGGGCGGATCGTGCCGGACGAGCTGATCGTGGCACTGGTGGCGGCCGGGCTGGCCGGCCTGGAGGCCGACCACGAGGACCACACGCCGGCCGAGCGGGCCCACGTCCGGGGGCTCGCCGCCGAGCTGGGCCTGCTGGTCACCGGGTCGTCGGACTTCCACGGCACGCACAAGACCGTCCAGCTCGGCGCGCACACCACCCACCCCGAGGTGTACGAACGCCTCGTCGCCCTGGCCAGCGGGGTGACCCCGGTCGCTTCGGGGTGACCCGCGTTTTGATCCACTGCGACGCGGCTACCGTGTTCGGGTGGATCTCAAGCTCTTCGGCGCGGTCTTCGTGACCCTGCTGGTGATCGTCGACCCGCCCGGCATGTTGCCCATCTTCCTCGCGCTCACCGGGCCGCTGCCCGCGCGCGACCGGAACCGGGCCGCCTGGCAGGCCGTCGCGCTGGCGCTCGGGGTGATCGTGGTCTTCGCCGTCGCCGGGCAGACCCTCCTGGCCTACCTGCACGTCTCGCTGCCGGCGTTGCAGGCCGCCGGCGGGCTGCTGCTGGTGCTGGTGGCGTTGGAGCTGTTGACCGGCAAGGCCGACGATCCGAGCCAGCAGAGCACCTCCAACATCGCCCTGGTGCCGCTGGGCACCCCGCTGCTGGCCGGGCCGGGCGCCATCGTCGCGACCATGCTCTTCGTGCAGCAGGCCGGTGGGTTCACCGACTATCTCGCGATCGCCCTCGCGATCGTCGCGGTGATGGCCACCGTCTGGGTGGCGCTGCGCTTCTCCGGCGTGATCGTCAAGGTCCTCCGGCCGGGCGGCATCGAGGTGCTGACCCGGATCGCCGGCCTGCTGCTGGCCGCCATCGCGGTGCAGCTCATCGCCGACGCGGTGGCCGCCTTCGTGACCCAGTACGTCACCACGCACTGACCCGCCGGCCCGTCGTCGCCGGCGTGTCGTACCGGGATGGCAGGATCTCAGGCGTGCGACGACCCTCCCCGACCGGACGACCGACCGGCGGCCGGCCGCCCCGGCCCCGCCCAGAGCAGGCCGAGCAGCTCGGCTTCGAGGGGATGCCGGAGCGCCTCTTCGTCTGCACACCCAGCAAGCTCGGCGCGTACGCCGACTGCCCCCGGCGCTACCGCTACTCCTACGTCGACCGGCCCGCGCCGCCCAAGGGGCCACCGTGGGCGCACAACTCGCTCGGCGCCAGCGTCCACACCGCGCTGAAGAACTGGTACGCGCTCGCGCCGGACCGCCGCCGCCCCGAGGCGCTGGGCACGCTGCTCAAGGGCACCTGGGTGCGCGAGGGCTACCGCGACGACGAGCAGGAGCGGGACGCCTTCCGCCGGGCGCTGGCCTGGCTGGAGTCGTACGTGGCGGGGCTCGATCCGGCCGACGAGCCGGTCGGGGTGGAACGGGTGGTCGCCGTCAAGACCGGGGTGCTCGCGTTCAACGGCCGGGCCGACCGGATCGACTCCCGTCCCGGTCCCGACGGGCGGCCCGAGCTGGTCATCGTCGACTACAAGACCGGCCGCACCGGGCTGGACACCGACGACGCCCGCGGCTCGCAGGCCCTGGCCCTCTACGCGTACGCGGCCGAGCGGGTGTTCCGCCGGCCCTGCCGCCGGGTCGAGTTGCACCACCTGCCCACCGGCACGGTCGCCGCGCACGAGCACACCGCCGAGTCGCTGCACCGGCAGTTGACCCGGGCCGAGGAGACCGCCCGGGACATCATGGCCGCCGAGCGGGCGGTCGCCGACGGCACCGACCCCGACGAGGCGTTCCCCACCACCCCGGGGCCGCGCTGCGGCTGGTGTGACTACCGGCGCACCTGCCCGACGGGGGCGCAGACGCCCGGCAAGGAGCCGTGGTCGGCCGTGGAACGGCCCGCCGACCCGATCTCCGGCCTCGACTGATCCGTCAGGCGGTGGTGAGCCGGGCCGCGCGTTCTCTGGCGGCCTGCTGCAACGGCCCCTCCCGATAGCGGCGCGGCAGCGCCGCCAGGGCCAGCCGCAGCGCCCGGACGCTCAGATCCGCCGACAGCGCGGTGGTGGGCAGGCCCAGGCCGCCGTACAACCGGCGGGCCCAGGCCGGCAGCAGCGCCAGCGCGGTGCCGGCGATCCCCAGGTACGCCCAGCGCGGCGGGCCGAGGTGCAGGCCGAGCCGCGCCGGCAGGCTGAGCTTCCACGGGATCGGCGGGGCGGTCAGGAAGAGGGCGGTCTCGGCCGCCTCCCTTGTCATCCGCAGCTGCGGACGGATCCGCCGGTAGTAGTCGGCCACCTCGGCGGCGGTGCCCGGCACGTCGGCCGGGTCCAGCCCGACCAGGGCCGCCGTCCGGCGCTGCTCGGTGTAGTAGGCGTCGACCTCGGCGTCGGTGAGGGCGAGCCCGGCCCGACGGGCGGTGCTGACGAACGACTCGACCTCGGCGACGTGCACCCAGCGCAGCAGCTCCGGTTCGTCGATCCGGAACCGCTCACCGGTGAACGGGTCGGTGGCCCGCATCCGGCCGTGCAGCGTACGCAGCCGGTGGCCGGCCGACTCGGCCTCGGCCACGGTGCCGTAGACCGTCGTCGCCACGTAGTTGGCGGTCCGGACCAGCCGGCCCCACGCGTCGGTGCGGTAGTTGCTGTTCTGGGCCACGCCGGCCATCGCCCGGGGGTGCAACGCCTGGAGGTAGAGCGAACGCAGGCCGGCGACGATCAGGATCGGCTCCGCGTGCACCTTCCACGTGACCGATCCCGGACCGAACAGGCCGAGGTCATCGGTGTCCACCGCCCAAGGGTGCCACGCGCCGGACCGGCCTCGTACCGGCCCGCTGTCAGTCGTCGGCGGAGCGGCGGGTCTGACAGGTGGGGCAGAGACCCCAGAAGGTCACCTCCGCCTCGTCCACCTCGAAGCCGTGCGTCGTGTCCGGATCGAGGCAGGGGGCGCTGCCGGTCGCGCAGTCGATGTCGGCGATCTCGCCGCAGCCGCGGCACACCACGTGGTGGTGGTTGTCCCCGGCGCGCGCCTCGTAGCGGGCGGGACTGCCGGCCGGCTCGATACGGCGGGAGAGCCCGGCCCGGGAGAGCGCCGCGAGCACGTCGTACACGGCCTGCGTGGAGACCGAGTCGAGGCGCTCCCGCACCCGGCGGGTGATCTCGTCGACCTCCAGGTGGCCGCCGTCGGCGAGGACGTCCAGCACGGCGAGGCGCGGTCGGGTGACCCGCAGGCCCCTCGACCGGAGCAGTTCCTCACCGCTGGACATGAGCTAATGACAGCACGCGTTTCCGGAGGCGACAACCGAGCCGGAACCGGGGTGGCCCGGGACACAGGGTGAACCGCACCGGTGAAACGCGCGTGGGTCGGTGTGACGAACGGCGACGGCGGGAGCCCCGTCGTACGCTGACCGCGCGGTTCGGTCTACTCGTGGGGGTGTCGGTGTTCAGGGAGATCAGCGGGCTGCCGGGCCACGTCCTGGTCATACACGCCGTCGTGGTGCTGGTGCCGCTGCTGGCGTTGGCCTCCGTCGCGTACGGGGTGCTGCCCCGGTGGCGGTCCCGGCTCGACTGGGCGGTGGCGGGCCTCGCCGTGGTGACTCCGATCGCCACCTTCGTGGCGAAGGAATCTGGCGAGGCGTTCGAGGAGGCGCTGCGGCAGCGGGGCCTCGGTGGCGAGTTGCTCAGGAAGATCGAGGAGCACTCCGAGTACGGCAGCACCCTGCTCTGGTTCACCATCGGGCTGGCGGTGGCGGCGCTGCTGCTCCTGCTGGTCACCAGCGGCCTCGCCCGGGTACGCGCCCTGCCCCGCTGGCTGGCCCCGGTGCTGACCGGGGTGGTGATCGTCCTCGCGGCCTTCGCGCTGGTGTACGTCTATCAGACCGGCGACACCGGCGCACAGGCTGTCTGGAGCGGAACACTCTGACCCTCGGTCAGAAGATCACCCGCGAGCAGAGCAGGCACGTCAGGATCACCAGCACCACCCCGGCGACCGCCCCGATGCCGTAGGTGAGCCGCTGGGACTGCTGCTCCGCCTGGTCCATGGCGGCCATGTTCTGTGGCGGCAGCTGCCGAGGTGGGGTGGGCCGTACGTGCACGGGCGGTCGCCAGCCGGGCGGGGGAGGAGTGGTCGGCGGTGGACCGGAATATCCGCCGGCCGGGGCACCGCCGCCGGACCAGCCACCACCGGCCCCACCACCACCGGGCCAGTCGCCATCAGCGGACCGTGGCTGGCCATTGACGGGGTGCCCGTCCGCGCCCGGTGCGGGCCTTGCCCACGAACTGTCCGCCTGACCCGCGGCCGACCACGGACTGGGCGACTGCCCCGGGTCGGGCCGGGGAGCGGCGGGCGGGCCGACATCGGTCGCCGGCTCGCCGGGCCGGTCGGCGACAGCCGGCTCGTCGGGGCGGCCGCCGCCGAGCCTGCCCTCCGGCTGGTCCGGTGTCGGGTGTCGCCAGAACTCGTCCTCGGGGCTGCCACCGCTGGGCGTCGTCACGCCGTCCGACGCTACCAACGCCCCGGCCGGTCGGCTCGCCGGACGCGACGGGCGAGCCGACCGGCGGCGCGTCGGACGATCGGGTTGCTTCCCTCGCACCGGTATCCTTGCCGCTCGTGAGCGATCCCGGCATTCGTGGCGCCCGCGGCGACGACGACCGCGTGGTCGACCTCAGCGACGACTTCGTGGTGCTGCCCGAGCAGACCACCGACGACACGGACCGTGGCTGGGGCGAGCGGTCCGGCGGCAACGACGACTGGCTGTTGGCCGAGCGCCCACCGCACTGGGACTGAAACTGGCGGATCATCCGCGTACCACCACCGCGAAGCGGCTGCCCTCGGGCACTCCGACGGCCCGTTGCGCCTGCTCGGGCCGGAGCGCCAGGTAGAGCGCGGAGGACCCGTCGAGCGCCCCGGCGCCCACCACGTCGAGCACCAACGCCCGCGGGGCGAGCAGGGTCGCCTCCCCGGCCGCCGTGCCGGCCGGTACGACCAGCAGGTCCACCCGGGCACCCGGACGGAGCACCGCGAGGGCAGCCGGCTCGGCCAGCCGGACCGGCACCCCGACCGATCCGCCGGGCAGTGGCAGCGCGTCGTTCGGGCGGCCGTCGGCCGGTGACGAGGAAGGCGCGGCCGGGGCGGGTGGGGCCGGGGTCGCGCCGGGCGGGCAACCGGCCGGGGTCTGGAGGACCGCGGCGGCCAGGCCGAGCAGCGCCGCGACCAGCACCACCCGGAGCAGGCTCCCGCCCCGCGGCAGGCCCCGCCACCGCACCGGCCGCAGTGATCCTTCGCCCGCCACCACCCGCGCCTCCCGCTCGCCGACTCGCCCGAACGCCGGCAGCCTAGGAACGCGGAGCGAACTTACGCCGGCCGGAGGCGGCACCCTGTGGATAACCCAGCGGCCTGTGGACAACCCCCAAACCTCGCCCGCCTCTGCTAGTCACCCCGGGTCCGTTCTCGGCCGTCCGGTGGCTCTTGGCAGGAAAAGGTGGCCATTCGCGCCGGAATGACCACCTTTTCGCAAATCGCGCAGATCTTGAGCGGGTGGGCGCCGGTGGGTGGTGCGGGCGCCAGCGGTGGGTCTCAGGAAGAAGAGGAGGAACTGGTGGAGCTGCTGGCGGCCGGGGCCTTGGCGGACGATCCGCCGGTCGAGGCCGCCGAGCCGTTGCCCGACCCGTTCGACGAACTCGACGACGACTCGGACTTGGCCGGCTTGCTCGTGGTGCTCGTCGCGCTGTCGGACCCCTTGGAGCGCGAGTCGGTGCGGTAGAAGCCGGAGCCCTTGAACACGACGCCGACCGAGTTGAAGACCTTGCGCAGCCGCCCCTCGCACGCGGGGCACTCGGTCAGCGGCTCGTCGCTGAAGGACTGCACCGCCTCGAGCTGGTGGCCGCACGCGGTGCAGGCGTACTGGTACGTAGGCACGTTCTCCTCCGGATCTGGCACGGCCGGTTGGCACTCGACGGATTCGAGTGCCAATGGTGCGTCATGGCACCCGGGTTCGTCCAGCGGAAGCGTTCGGTTCCACACCGGGCACCACCGGCAGCGTACGCAGCCGGCCGGCGGGGGTGATCACAGCGCGTACCGGCCGGTCGTGCGGCTGTGCCGGCACCGCCTCGACCAGCTCCCCGTCGTGCAGCAGGGCCACCGTCAGGGCGGCCGCGGGCACCCGGGCCAGCACCCGGTCGTACGAGCCGCCGCCCCGTCCCAGCCGCCGTCCCCGGTGGTCGACGGCCAGGGCCGGGACGATCACCAGCTCCGCCGTGGCCACGGCGGAACGGCCCAGCCGGGGCCCGGTCGGCTCGCGCAGCCCCCGCCCGGCCGCCCGCAGCGACGCCGTGCCGGCGTATGCGGCCCAGTCCAGGTCCAGGTCGTCGCGGAGCACCGGCAGCAGCAGCTCCGCCTCCGGCGGGAGCGCCGCCCGCAGCACCTCCGGGAGTTCGCCGCCGCCCGGCTCCGAGCCGACCGGCACGTACCCGGTCATCCGGGCCGGGCGGAGCCGGCGTACCAGGGAGAGCAGCTCGGCCTGAACGCACGCCGCCGCCTCCGCCCGCCGGGCGGCGGACAGCGACCGGCGGTGGGCGAGCAACGCCACCCGCAGGTCGCGCTTTGCCTCATGTGCGACATCCGCTCCATCAGAAAATTCCGGCACGCAACACTCCTGACACAACGCTTGCCTCCCGGTCGCTCTGTGTCAGCATCGCAACAAGGGGCGCGGAACTTCCGGGGGGAAGCTTGACGCTACGCGGGCGGTTGACGGCGGCCTTCCTCGCGGTGGTGCTCGGCCCGATACTGCTCGGCGCGTTCTTCGTCGGATCCATGATGTCGGCCGTCGACCGCAGCCGCTCCACCGAACGGCTGGGCCTGGCCGCCGCCGGGGTGCGTACCTCGGTGGACGCCCTCTGCCAGCAACTGCGCGCGGCGGCCGACGCGGTCGCGCTGGTCAGCGACCCGGCCGCCCGGCCCCGCGCGGCGGACCAGGTGGTGGGGCGTGGGCTGGCCGCCGCCGTGCTGATCACCGACAACGCCGGCCGGACCAGCTACGCCACCCCGGATGGTCCGGCCGGGCCCTGGCAGGACTGCGCCGGCGAGTCGTCGGTCGCCGGCCCGGTCCGCGCGCTCGCCGCCCGGGTCCAGCTCCGCGACGCCGCCGGCGTCGACCTGGGCACGGTCGCCGCCGCGCAGCCCGTCGACCCGGCCTTCGTCGCGCGGCTCGCCGCGGTGACCGGCGTCGCGGTCACCCTCCTCGACGAACCCTCCGGCACCGACCGGGTCACCCACACCACCGAAACCCAGGAGGTACGCGAGGCGGTGCTGGCCGCCGCCCGCACGGTCGACGGAGACCGGGTCACCGAGACCACCGACGGCCGGTACGTCCGCCGGCTCGGCCCGTCCCCGCGGCAGCCGCTGCCGCTGGTCCTCTCGGTCCCCGGCGAGCGCCCACCGGGCCTGTACGCCGTCCTCGTCGGCGCGGTCGCGCTCGCCGCGGCGCTGGCCGTGCTGGCCGCCGGGCGGCTGGCCCGGGTGACCACCCGTCCCCTGGTGGAGTTGGCCGGCGCGGTGGACCGGGTGGCGCACGGCGACCTGACCGCCCGGGTGCCGGTGCGCAGCCGGGACGAGATCGGCCGGTTGGCCCGGGCGTTCAACCGGATGACCCGGGAGACCGGCAGCTACGTGGCGGCCCTGACCAGCAGCCGGGACCAGTTGCGCGGTCACCTGGCGGTGCTCGGCGACACCCTGGCCAGCACCCACGACCTGCAACGCATCCTGCGGGTGATCCTGCACAGCGCGATCGCCGCGACCGGCGCGCGGGCCGGCGCGGTGCTGCTGCTCGACGGTGACGGCGTGCTCGTCGGCCGGTGCGTCGAAGGGCTGGACGGGCGCTGGCCCACCACCGACCGGTCCGACCCGGCGACGCTGCGGGTCCCGGTCGGGACCGGGGTGGTCGGCACGGTGGCCGCGACCGGCGAGCCGCTGCGCGGCCGGTGGGAACCGGCGCACGTCCCGAGCGGGGAACCGACCTGCGAGACGTACATCGCGGTGCCGTTCGCCGCGTCCGGGGCGGCGGAGCTGGGCGGGCGCGCCGGCTCCGACCGGCCCGGCCACCCGCCGGCCGACGATCCGGGGTCGTCGTCCGACCCGGGCGGCTCCGACAACTCCAGTGCGGCCGGCGGCCATAATTCGGCCTCCGCGCCGCTGGGCGGCGCTCCGGACCGAACGAAGGCCGGTCTGACGCCGCGCCGCGACCTGGAGCCGTCGTCGGGCGCGCTCGGGGTGCTGGCCCTCTACGACCGGCTCGGGGCGGACGAGTTCGACGACGACGACCTGTTCACCCTGCGGACCTTCGCCGGGCACGCGGCGGTGGCGGTGGAGAACGTCCGGGTGCACGAGGAGGCGCAGCGGCTCTCCCTGACCGACCCGCTGACCGGCCTGTGGAACTACCGCTATCTGCGTGAGTCGATCCGGCGGGAGGTGGAGCGGGCGAACCGGTTCGGTCGGATGCTCAGCGTCCTCGCCCTCGACCTGGACCGGTTCAAGGACGTCAACGACACCTGGGGCCACGCCGCCGGGGACGCCGTGCTCGTCGAGTTCGCCCGCCGGGTACGCGGCGAGATCCGCGAGGTGGACCTGGCGTTCCGGCAGGGCGGCGAGGAGTTCGTGGTGCTGCTGCCGGAGACGGACGCCCGGGGCGCGGCCATCGTCGCCGAGCGGCTCGGCGCGGTGGTCCGGGAGCATCCGGTGCCGGTCGACGGGCACGGCGGGCTGCGGGTGCCGGTGACCGTCTCCATCGGCATCGCCGTCTACCCCGACCACGCCGCCACCGGCCAGCAGGTGCTCGACGCCGCCGATGACGCCCTCTACGCGGCCAAGTCCGCAGGTCGGGACGGTTACCAGCTGGCCCGGCAGCCAGACCCGGCAGCCACCCGGGAGATCCCGGTGGTGTCCGCCGCGGTCAGCCCACCCGACGGGCTGCCCAGGGCCGGCGCGGCGGACCCCGCCGGCGCGGGTCAGGGCGGCGCGTCTTCTGGTCCTCACCCGCCGCGGCAGAGCCGTGGCCGATAGTCTCGCGACATGTCGGAGCACTCAGCGAACCCCTCAGCGGCCGCCGCGTCCGGTCGCTCCCGCGCGGTCAAGGCCGTCATCCCGGCCGCCGGCCTGGCCACCCGGTTCCTGCCGGCCACCAAGGCGGTCCCGAAGGAGCTGCTGCCGGTCGTCGACCGGCCGGTGCTGCAGTACATCGTCGAGGAGGCCACCCAGGCCGGCATCAGCGACGTGCTGCTGATCACCGGGCGCGGCAAGACGGCCATGGTGGACCACTTCGACCGCCGCCCCGACCTTGAGGAGCGGCTGGCGAAGAAGCCCGAGCTGCTGGCCGCGGTCAGGCGCACCGAGGACCTGGCCGAGATCTACACCTGCCGGCAGCCCGAGCAGCTCGGCCTCGGCCACGCCGTCGGGTACGCCGAGTCGCACGTCGGCGACCAGCCCTTCGCGGTGCTGCTCGGCGACGAGTTCGTCAAGATGGACGAGCCGCTGCTGCCGGCCATGCTGGAGCTCCAGGCCCGTACCGGCGGCATCGTGCTGGCGTTCTTCGAGGTCGACCCGGCCGACACCAAGCGGTACGGCATCGCCTCGGTCGAGCCGGCCGAGCCGGAGTTCACCGACATCGCCGAGGTCGTCAAGGTCACCGGGATGGTGGAGAAGCCGAACCCGGAGGACGCCCCGAGCAACCTCGCCGTCCTCGGCCGGTACGTGCTGCCGGGGCGGATCTTCGACGCGATCCGGCGGACCGAGCCGGGCAGCGGCGGCGAGATCCAGCTGACCGACGCGATGGAGCTGCTGCGTACCGAGGGGGTGCCGGTGCACGCGATCGTCTACCGGGGCACCCGCTACGACACCGGCATGCCGCTCGGCTACCTCCAGACCGTCGTCCAGATCGCGGTCGAGCGCGAGGATCTGGGCGCCGAGTTCCGCAAGTGGCTGGCCGAGTTCGTCAACCGGGGCGACGAGACGGTCACCTCGGCGATCCTGGACGGGGTACGCAAGGCGTCGGGCGGTCCCAATACATGACCGCGACGGCCGACGCCGAGGCGGCCGCGAACGAGTTGACGCCGCTCGCCGACTACCTGGGCAGTGTGCTGCGCAGGTTACGCGCGCTGCCTCCGCTCGACCTCGACCTCACCCAGGCGTACGGCAACGTCCTCGCCGAGGACGTCGTCGCGCCGCACTCGTACCCCGCCTTCGACCAGGCGGCGGTGGACGGGTACGCCGCGCGGTGGGAGGACATCTCCGGAGGGAGCCGGGGTCCGGGCTACGGCCCGGCCCCCTCCGGCGTGCCCGGTGGCCGCGTCATTCGGCTGAACGTGGTCGGCGACCTGGGCGCGGTGAGCTGGCGACCGGTCCGGCTCACCCCCGGGTCCTGCTTCTCGGTGGCGGCGGGGGCACCGCTGCCCATCGCCGCCGACGTGGTGGTCCCGGTGGAGTGGACCGACCAGGGCATGGCCGTGGTGGAGATCTTCCGCACCCCCAAGCGCGGTTACGGCGTCCGCCGCGCCGGTGAGGAGCTGCCCGCCGGCAGCCTGCTCGCCCGTGCCGGCGCGTACGTCTCACCGGCCCTGGTCGCCGTCTTCGCCGCCACCGGCATCGGGCACGTGGTGGTCCGGCCCAGCCCGCGCGTGGTCATCGTGGCCACCGGCGACGAACTGGTCGACGTCGGCCGGGCCAGCCAGCCAGGCCAGGTGGTGGACACCAACTCGCACGCGTTGACGGCCGCCGCGGCCGAGGCGGGCGCGCTGGCCTACCGGGTGGGGATCTGCGACGACGACCCGGAGGCGCTGCGCGGCCTGCTGGAGGACCAGACGCTGCGGGCCGACCTGATCATCACCACCGGCGGCACCGGCACCGGGCCCGGCGACATGGTCCGCCGGATCCTGTCCCGACGGGAGGGCGGCCGGGCCGGGCCGGTGGCCTTCACAGAGGTCGCCCTCTATCCCGGAACCGCTCTCGGATTCGGTACGGTCGGCGCCGAGGAGGTGCCGGTGGTCTGTCTACCCGGTGAGCCCGGCGCGGCGCTGATCGGCTTCGAGGTGCTGGCCCGTCCGGCCATCCAGCTGCTGGCGGGCGCCGAGCCGGTGTTCCGGCCCAGTGTCCGGGCGCACCTGCTGGAGACGGTCTCGTCGCCCGGCGGGCTGCGCGAGTTCCGCCCCGCGCACGTGGCCGAGCGGCGTGGTGGCGGTTACACGGTCCAGCCGCTCGCCGGCGGGCCGTTCACCCTTTCCGGTCTGGCCGAGGCGAACGGCCTGCTGGTCCTCGGCGAGCGGGTCACCACCGCCGCGGCCGGGTCCACGGTGGACGTGCTGCTGCTGGACCGACGCAGGTGAGCCCGAGCCCCACGGCCGCGAGCGGAAGGCCGACCCGGTGAGCCTGTTTCGACGTCCGCCCGGCTGGCCGGTGGTGCTGGTGGACGGTCCGGTGGTGCTGCGTCCGTACCGGCGCTCCGACGCCGCCGCCTGGTCGGAGATCCGGCGCGCGAACCGGGCCTGGCTGTCCCCCTGGGAGTCCCATCTGCCCGGCGGTTGGGACGAGCTGAACTCGCCGGCCGCGTTCCGCTTCGTCCACGCCGACCAGCGCCGCTCGGCGCGTACCGGCGACGGGATGCCGTTCGCCGTCTGCCTGCGTGAGGACGGGCAGGAGCGGCTGGTCGGGCACGTCAACCTCGGCAGCATCGTCCGCCGGGCGTTCTGCTCCGGGTACGTCGGCTACTGGGTGGACTCCCGGGTGGCCGGTCGCGGCGTGATTCCCACCGCCGTCGCGTTGGCCGTGGACCACGCGTTCGGCCCCGGCGGGCTGCACCGGATCGAGGTGAACATCCGGCCGGAGAACAAACCGTCCCGGCGGGTGGTGGAGAAGCTGGGCTTCCGCGAGGAGGCGTACCACGTCCGCTACATGCACATCGACGGCGCCTGGCGGGACCACATCGGATACGCGATGACCAGCGAGGAAGTGGCCGCCGAGGGCGGACTGCTGGCCCGCTGGCACCGCGTACGTGACAGTCGCGGGTGAAGCGTCCCACCTGCCACGCCCGGCGCGGCGTACGGTCAACCCGGTCGGCGGCCCGTAACCTCAAGTAACTGCAAGCTGTGGCAAGCGCTGCGTGACTGCATGATCTGCGCCGTGACCGATGGTTGACGGAACAAGTTGCGGTCGTATGGCGCGGGCCCGAATTTTGGTGACGGGAGGGGTGAGGGTGCCGACCTCGGTGCTCCTCGCCGTCCTCGCCGCCGCCGGCCTGCTCGCCCTCGCGCCGGCGCTGGTTCGCCGGTACGACGCCACCGAGCGGCTGGTGGCGGAGCGGGCGCAGTCGACGGCGCGGGTGCTCCAGCGCCACCGTCGGCGTCGTACCGTGCCGGGACGGCGACCGGTCCGGCCGCCCCGCTCCCTTGTCGTCACGCTGAGTGAGAACGCGGATACGAAGGGTCTGGTCGCACCGGTCTCCGCGCCGCCCGCAGCCCGCCGGTCCGGGCGGCTCCGATCGGTGCCGCCCACCCCGGCCAGGTCCCGTCGACGGCACCCGCCGAAGCGCCGCCACACCCCGGCGATCTACCGCCGGCGCCGGGTGCTGGCCGCGCTGCTGCTGCTCAACTTCGTCGAGCTGATCGGCGTGGTGCTGGTCGGCCCCGGGTTCTGGATCAGCGTCTCGGTGACCGGCACCCTGCTCGTGGCGTACGTCGTACACCTGCGGAAGCTGGCGCTGGCCGACCGCCGGCGGCGGCGCGCGGAGGCCCGGGAGGCGGCCTGGCTGGCCGCCCGCCAGGCCGAGGTGCGCCGCGAGCAGGCGAGGCGCGCCGCGGCCCGCCGGGAGGCCCAGCGGCGGCTGGCCGTCCAGCGCGAGGCGGTCCGGCGTACGGCGATGGGGCTGGACCTTCCTTCCGACCTGCCCCGGGCCGCGAGCGGGGGCTCGGTCTCCTACCGGCGGGCCGGCGGCCTGCGCGGCCGGGCCTACGAGGCCGGACGCGGTTCGCACAGCGCCTGAGAAAAATCTTGGGCCGGGTTGTCGAATCCGGCGGGCGCCGTTCGACGGGTTGATGAAGGCCGGCGCGGAGCCGGCCACGACCGACGAACAGGAGCGCGGGCCATGGCCAAGATCGTTTCGAACTTCTTCATCTCGCTGGACGGCGTCGTGGAGCGGCCGGACCAGTGGCACTTCCCCTACTTCGACGACGAGATGGGCGCCGCCGTCGGGCGCGGGGTGGAGGCGACCACGGCGTTCCTGATGGGGCGCCGGCAGTACCAGGAGTGGGCGGAGTTCTGGCCGAACCACGGCGGGGGCGAGGACGCCGGCTTCGCGACCTTCATCAACTCGGTGCCGAAGTACGTCCTGTCCAACACGCTCACCCAGGCGACCTGGCAGAACTCGACCCTGCTGTCGGGTGACCCGGCGCAGGTCGCCGCGCGGCTGCGGGAGATCAAGGAGCGGGCCGACGGGGAGATCGCCATGTCGGGCAGCGCCACCACGGTCCGGTGGCTGCTGGCCAACGGGCTGCTGGACGAGCTGCGGCTGCTGGTCCACCCGATCGCCGTGGGGCGGGGCCAGCGGCTGTTCGAGGACACCCCGACGCACCCGCTGCGCCTGGCGAGCCACGAGACCTTCAAGTCCGGCGTCCTCAACCTGACGTACGTCCCCGAGGCCGCCTAGCGGGCCCCGCATGTTGAGATCTTGGTAGGTTCGGGCCCCTCGGGGGCCTGTTCCTACCAAGATCTCCTCATCGGGTGGGGCGGTTCGCGTCGGAGGTGCCGGACCTGTTAGCCTTAGCGCCGGCCCGCCCGGTGCAAGCCGGGTGGGACCGACGCTGGTACGCCAGCGGAGGGGCTGTGGCGCAGACCGGTAGCGCACCTCGTTCGCATCGAGGGGGTCAGGGGTTCAAATCCCCTCAGCTCCACTTCAGTTGAAAGGCCGCCTCCCAGTCCGGGAGACGGCCTTTTTGATCTTCTGGGCGTTTTCGAATCAGCTGCTGAAGTCGTCCCGCGCGTCCCGTGCGTCCTCCTGGACGTGCTCACCGGGCTGCTCGCCCCGGATCTCATCCCGCCGCGCCACCCGTTCCGCTTCCGACCGCTCGTTCTGGGCCATGTTGCCC
Source organism: Micromonospora narathiwatensis (assembly GCF_900089605.1). Lineage (NCBI taxonomy): Bacteria > Bacillati > Actinomycetota > Actinomycetes > Micromonosporales > Micromonosporaceae > Micromonospora > Micromonospora narathiwatensis. The sequence goes on from NZ_LT594324.1 coordinate 6,048,246, forward strand.
ATTCGGGCCCGCGCCGCGCCGGCCACCCGCTCGACCTTGTCCTTCGCCCGCTCGGTAGAGCTCATGTCGGCTCCCTGTCGTTGTGGCGAACCGGGGGCGGCGTCCGCCCCCTCTCGGTTCCGGATTCCCCGTTCGTCCGTGGGTGGAAACCCTGGTCGGCTACTGAGCTGGCACCCGCACGACCCTGAGCTGCGGGGGTGGCAGACACACGGACTCGTACGCGTACTGCCAGGGGCGGGGCGGCACCTGGTAGGTGAGGTCGCGCGGTTTTCCGTCCGCGGGGCGGACGGATATCACGACCGGGACGGACTCGTTCGGCACCGGCGTGGTGCAGTCGACCGTCACCCAGGCGGCGAACGACCGCAGCCCTGGCCGTACGACGTCGGGGCCGACCGCGCTGAGTGCGAGGCTGCCCTCCACGGCCTGGATGTCGGTGACCTCCACCGGCAGGGGGCCGGTGTTCGCCACGATCACCGATGACTTGATTCTGGCCAACGGCCCGTCCCGCTCGACGCCGGCTATCTCGGCTTGCGCGAGGACATACACGGAAGCAGCCGACTCCTCGGCCAGACGCTGATGCCGGGCCTGCCACCGGTAGGTGCCGACAGCAGCCGCGGCTGCCGTGCCCAGCAGGAGGGCAAGGACCAGCGGCAGGGAGACCTGCCTCGACCGGAGCGCCTGCCAGCCGTGCCGTTGCCCGTCCGGATCGGGACACGCGGGCTGCTCCCGCGTGGCGTCCAGGTCGATCACCGGCGTATCTCGCTGGTCGGGGCGCTCATGCGTCGACACGAACACCTGCCGCCCGTTGCCCGTCTGCTCCCGCACGTAGGGCACGCTACCCCGGTGTCCGGCATCCCTTGTGGCCACGCATCTCGCCGCGCTGACCGGTCTCGCCGGGCATCGATTACCTGTGCCGCCCCGCGATCGCGTAGAGGTCGCGGGCGGGGCCGATGAGCTGCGCGCCGGCCGGCCAGGCGGCGCGGAGCCGGCGGTGCAGGGCGAGGCCGGTGACGGGTACGCCGGTCAGGGTGCCCGCCGCGAGTTCGGTGCTGACCGCCAGCGAGCTGAGTACGGCCGGGCCGCTGCCCGCCGCGACGGCGTGCTTGATGGCCGTGGTCGAGGACAGTTCGAGCAGCGGCGCGGCGAGCACGTCGATGTGGTGCTCGCGTAGGGCGGTCTCCAGGGCGCGGCGGGTGCCGGAGCCGGCCTCCCGGGACACCAGCGGGGTGGCGGCGAGTTCGGCCGGGGTGATGCCGCGCCGGCGACGGGCCCACGGGTGGGTGGGGGCGACGACGACGGTGAGCCGGTCGGCGGCGACGGTGGCGGCATCCAGGCCGGGCGGCAGGTCGGGGCCCTCGACGAAGCCGAGGTCGACGTTGCCGGCGAGGAGCCGGGCGGCCACCTCCGCGGAGTTGGCGGCCCGCAGCGTGACGGTCAGGTCCGGGTGCCGGGCGCGCAGCGCCACCAGCCACGCCGGCAGCAGGTACTCGGCGACGGTCTGGCTGGCGGCGATGGTGAGCCGGCTCTCGTGCGAGCTGCGCAGGGTCTGTACGGCGGCGGCGAGCGAATCGGCGGCCTCCACCACGCCACGGGCCCAGTCGGCGATCAGGGCTCCGGTGGAGGTGAGGACGGTGCCACGGGGAGTGCGGTGCAGCAGGGTGAGGCCGAGGCGACGTTCCAGGTGACGGAGCCGGGCGCTGGCGGCCGGTTGGGAGACGCGGTGTTCCGCCGCGGCCTGGCCGATGCTGCCGAGGCGGGCGACGGACAGCAGCAGGTCGAAGCTGGTCAGGTCGGTCACCTGTGGCGGCAGAGGCATAAGGGCAGGTTATGGCTCGGTACGGAATCGATGCCTACCGGCCCGGTCGCGGCGGCCCGACAGTCGATCACATGAACACCCTGCCCCAGCCACCTACCCTGCCGCGTCGTCGCCCCGACGTCGTCGGGCGGCCCGCGCCGCTGTCGGCGCTGGCGCAGCCGCGCGACGTCTTCGCGTACCTGGGGCCGAACTGGTTCGCCTCGGTGATGGGCACCGGCATCGTGGCCACCGCCGCTGCCGGCCTGCCGCTGCGCCTGCCGGGCCTGCGGTTCGCCGCGACCGTGGTCTGGGCCGCTGCGGCGCTGCTGCTGGTGGCGCTCATCGCGGCGTGGGCGGTGCACCTGCGCCGGCACCGGAACACCGCGCTCGGGTACGCGGCCGATCCGGTGATGGCGCAGTTCTGGGGCGCACCACCGATGGCCCTGATGACCGTCGGCGGCGGTGCGTTGCTGCTGGGCGGTGCGTGGCTCGGCGAATCGGCTGCCGTGGCGATCGACCTCGTGCTGTGGAGCGCCGGGACCGGGCTGGGCCTGCTGACCACGGTGGCGATCCCGTACCTGATGATGACCCGGCACCGGATCGGGCCGGACGCGGCGTTTGCCGGCTGGCTGATGCCGGTGGTGCCGCCGATGGTCTCGGCCGCCAACGGGGCGCTGCTCGTGCCGTACCTGCCGCCCGGGCAGGCCCGGCTCGACCTGGTGATCGCCTGCTACGCGATGTTCGGCATCAGCCTGGCCGCCACCGTGATCATCCTGCCGCAGCTCTGGGCACGGCTGGTCACCCACCGGGTCGGCGCCGCGCGGATGGTGCCGACGCTGTGGATCGTGCTGGGGCCGCTGGGCCAGTCGATCACCGCCGCGCATCTGCTCGGCCGGGCCGCCGAAGGGGTCCTGCCCGACCCGTACGCGGCCGGCGCGCAGATGCTCGCTGTGCTCTACGGCGTACCGGTCATGGGTTTCGCCCTGCTCTGGCTGGCCCTGGCGGCCGCGATCACGGTGCGCACGGCGCGCGCCGGCCTGCCGTTCTCGCTCACCTGGTGGAGCTTCACCTTCCCCGTCGGCACCCTGGTCACCGGCGTCACCGGCCTGGCCGCCCGGTCCGGCTCGGCCCTGCTGGCCGCCCTCGCCGTGCTGCTGTACGCGCTGCTGCTCGCCGCCTGGGCGACGGTCGCGACCCGCACCGTCCGTGGCGCGTGGCACGGCCACCTCTTCCTCCCACCCACCACACCCGCCTGACCAGCTCCCCCGCGCTCACCACCCCCCAAGCCGTCGATCATGGAGTTGTGGACCGTGCAAAGCGCCGGTATCCCGACGGATCGGGCGCCACAACTCCATGATCGACGCGAGGGCGGGACTACCAGGCCGCGTTGATCACGTACGGGGCCGGGTTGGGCACACTGTGCCACTCCGCCACGCTGGGCGGGATCTCCACCCAGCGGTTCTCGCCCACCTCGCACTCCTGGACGGTGGGGAACCACAGCACCTCGGGCGCCTTCCGGTCGATCCGGAAGCCCAGGCCGAAGAGTTGGACGTCATGGTCGGGCAGCGGCCCGCCGACCCACGCCACCTCGACCACCTGGCCGTAGCCGTGGCCGTTGCCGTGCGCCCGGGTGACCTCGACGGTCCAGCCGGGCACGGGGTCCGGGTCGACGAGGTGCACGCCCTCGGGAATCCGCACCCGTACGGCCGTCGTCGGGGAGCCGTCACACCCGTGCCCCACCCGGAACGCGGTGTGGAACGATTTCGTGTCGGCCGTGTTGGGGGTGGTCACCACGTGCGCGCTGGCCGGCACCGCCGCGACCCCAACCGCCACGGCGGCTGCGACCAGCACGACACCGGCACGTCGCATCAGTTTGCTCATTCGTCTCCTCCAGACGCTGTGGATGCGCGTAGCCGCCAGCCGGTCGGCTCCCGGCCCTGCACCGGGAGTCAGCATCGTGAGGGTCCGGGGCTGTGTCTTCGCTCAGATTGCTGCGTTCGCCCGGGATGGTGGTGAACGATCACCAACGCGGTGGGACACCCGCTCCGGCCGCCGCCACAAGCCCTGCCGATCCGTCTTGACCAGCGCAAACACGACCCGTCCGGGTGATGTCACGGACGCGGCCGACGGTGCCGACCACCCCCAGAAGCAGCCCGTCCACACCACGATGCCACCGGGCCGCCGGATAGGGGTGGTGCGGCGTCAGCGGGGTGCCAGCACGGCGGCGGCGCGTACCAGGCCGGTGTCGACCGTGAACCGGCCGGTGATCGATGCCGGGGGATCGGGCACCGGGGCGGCGGCGACCCGCGCCGGCGCGATCCGGGCGGTGAAGGTGCCCGCCTCCGGGTCGAGCGTCACCCGGGCGTCGTGGAAGTCCAGCCATGTCCCGACCACCGGGTGCCAGACCTTGTACACGGTCTCCTTGACGCTGAACAGCACCGTCGGCCAGGGGAGACCGGCGGGCAGCCGGGCGAGGTCCGCCTCCTCCTCGGGCAGGCAGATCGCCCGGCGTACCCCAGGGTTCAGCTCGCGGGGCCGCTCGGCGTCCATGCCGACGGCGCGGAAGTCGGTGGCGCGGGCGGCGGCGGCCGCGCAGTAGTCACGGGTGTGGGTGATGGTGCCGACGGCACCGGCCGGCCAGACCGGGGAGCGGTCGGCGGCCGAGGTCACCGGCACGGCCGGCAGCCCGAGCCCGGCCAGGGCCCGGCGGGCGCACACCCGGCCGGCGGTGAAGTCCCGGCGTCGGCTGGCCACCGCCCGGTCGCCGAGGCAGGCCCGCTCGGCCGGCAGCAGCACGCCGGACCAGTCCTCCGGACCGGCCACGGCCACCGCGACCGCCGGTGGCAGGAGGTCACGCACCGGACAGCCGCGTGGGGCGTCGTCGCAGGTGGGAGGGGTTTTCCGCGCCTGCGGCGTGGTTCGTGGCGGCCATGGATGGTGAACGTACCGTAGGGATGTAACGCCACAGCGTTGGGTGGCGCTGTTGGGACGTCACGGGGCTGGCCACGTCCATTGGCGACGGCCGACAGGACCCGTCCACTTGCGAGAGGAAGTGCCGATGACGCCTGGTGCGAAGGCGTCGGGCCCGGGACCGGACGATCACGCGCCGGTGACCCCCGACTGGAACTGCGGCTCGTGCGGCGAGGAGTGGCCCTGTGCCACCAAACGCATCCGGCTGTTGGACGAGTATCAGGTGGACCGGGCCGCGCTGAGCGTCTACCTGGGTTCCTGCCTCGCGGCGGCGACGCAGGACCTGCACGCCGCGCCGGTGGTGTCGTTGCAGGCCCGGTTCATCGGCTGGGTGCCGCGCGGCGGGCGTACCTTCTGACGGTTGCTCCGGTGGCCGCCGCGTCCACTCGCGCGACGGCCACCGGAGGTCCCTCAGGGGCGGCGGGGTCGCCGGGTGAGCGCGAAGCCGACCACGCCGGCCACAGCGGCGAGCACGCCGCCGGCGGTGGTCCAGACCCAGCGCGAGCCGGCCTCCGGGAGCCAGCCGGTGAGGCTGGTCTCCGCCTCGGCGACCGGTTCGGGCGTCGGCTCGGTGGTGAGCACGGTGCCGGCCCGGGTGTTCGGCACCAGCGGCGCCTCGAGCTTTCCGTCGTCACCGGACGCGCCGCCCTCGCCGTCCACGCCGACCAGCAGGTCCACGTCGATCGGCAGGCCCAGGTCGGGCTCGGGCAGGTCGGTCACCGCGAGTCGGACGTAGTAGGTGCCGGGCAGCGGGTCACCGGACCACGGCTCCGCCCACGGCCGGACCCGGCGCAGCGTGCAGCCCAGGGTGACGCTGGTCGCCGCCGCGTCGGCGGTCGGGGTCTGCGCCCCGGCCGTGCAGGCCTGCCGGCGGCGCAGCCCGTCGAAGACGTCGACGGCCCAGGTGGACTTGCCGGTGCGGCCCTTCGGGAAGGAGACCGTGGCGGTGATCTGGTGGGTCTGCCCGGCGTCGGCCCGGAACGACCAGTAGAGGTGGTCGCCGGTCGACGCGCCCACCTGGACGGGCTGCCCGGCGGTGATGGCGGTGGCGGTCAGGAACGAGGTGCCGGACTTGGTGACCGTGGTCGCACCGGGGGAGGGCGTCGGGTCCGCCGAGGCGGCGGCCGGGGCGAGGGTCAGCCCGGCGGCGGCCAGCGCCGCCGCGGACCGGATCAGCGTACGCATCCTCAGTTCTCCCTCCAGGTGGCGACCCACCAGCGGGTGAGCAGCCCGGTGACCAGCCCGGTGACGAGCCCGGCCAGGGTGAGCAGGAGCAGCAGGGCCCAGCTGCGGCCGAGGTCCGGCCCGTCCGGGGCGGGGGAGGCGGCGACCACGTCGACGGTCAGCTCGACGGGCATGCCCGGGGTGGCCTCGGTGCCGGGGCGGGGGGCGAACGAGTTGCTGACCACCAGGCACACCGTCTGCGCGGTCACGGTGCCGGTCGGGGACGGGGTGGGGGTGTCCTCCTCGACCGCCGACCAGCGCAGGCCGGCGGAGACCACGTCGGTCCGCCCGCTGCCGGCGTCGACCCCCCGGACCAGCTCGCGCCCGTCCGGCGCGGTGGCCCGCAGCAGTACGCCGTAGTCGGGGTTGACCGGCCGGTCCAGCGCCACGCTGACCGAGGCGCGCAGTTCCTGGCCGGGCCGCACCGGCACCCGGTACCAGCGGTGCTCGGAGAACGCCTCCCGGTCGGTGTAGACGCCGGGGCCGAGCAGTGGCGCGTTGGCGCACTCGGCCGACCCGCCGACCACCGTCGGGGCGGCGGTGTACGTGTCCCGGGCCCGGTCCACGAGCTGCTTGATCCGGCCGGTCAGCTCGTCGGCGCTCTGCGCCGCCGTGTACGTGCCGCCGGTCGCGCCGGCGATGCAGAGCAGTTGCCGGCGTACCTTCTCGTCGGGGGCGAGGCCCAGCGTGTCGACGACCAGCTTGGTGCCCTGGGCGGCCAGCTCGCGGGCCACCTCGCAGGGGTCGGGCGGGGCACAGGTGTCCTCGCCGTCGGTGATCAGGACGATCCGGCGGGCGGTGCTGCCGGTGCCGAGGTCCTGCGCGGCGGAGCGGAGCGCCAGCCCGACCGGGGTGAAGCCGGTCGGCCGGAGCGTGGCCACGGCTGCCTTGGCCTGCGCCCGGTTCACCGGGCCGACCGGCACGATCTGCTGGGTGTCGAGGCAGCCCTGCTTCTTGTCCTTGCCGGTGTAGGTGGCCCCGAGCACCCGGATGCCGAGTTGGGTCTCGTCCGGCAGCGCGTCGACGACCTCGTTGAACGCCTGTTGGGCGACGGAGATCCGGCTGCGTCCGTCGATGTCGCGGGCCCGCATCGAGCCGCTGACGTCGAGGACGAGTTCGACCTTGGGCGGCTCGGCGGGGGTCTCGGTGGGGTTGTCGACGGCCTTGGCGGGCGCCGGACCGATCAGCGCGGTCGTCGCCAGCAGTCCGAGCAGGACGGCCGTCGATCGTCTCTTGTTGATCACCGGGCGAAGTGTAGTGAGATCCACTTTGGAAGATCATCCGGGTCCGCCGACCGCTGGTCGGCCGGCGCGTCGGCGGATGATCGCCGGTGATGGTCCGGTCACCGTGCGCGTCCGGAGGCGGTAAGGAATTCGTACTGTTCCGACCGTGTCACCCACGGTTAGTTGCCCGCTGTGGGGCAACTGTCGGAAGGGGTATTCGTCGGAAATCTGACTGGAGTCGACCCGTTGTGCGACTGCTCGAAGTGTGGTTAAGCTTCATCTGCGCGCCCCAATCGCCCGCTTCCCCCGTGGCAGGCGATCGGGGCGCGTCTTTTTGTGCGCCGGGACCGCCCGGTCATCCGTCGACCGGGCGGTCCCGGATCAGATCCAGCGGCCGTCCAGCCACATCCGGGCGGACCAGTCCGCGTAGGTCATCAACCGGCCCACGAAGATCGGGTAGAAGTAGCCGAAGCAGAGGGCCACCAGCAGCACGTACGCGCCCGCGATGACGCCACCCACCAGCCGGCGATCGGCGACGTCCTGCTGACTCGGTGGTGGCGCGCCGGCCGGGGCGGTGGCCGGCGCCGGTGCGGCGATCGCGCCGAGCACGTAGGTCACCGCCAACACCAGGAACGGCACCACCGGGGCGGTGTAGAAGGAGAACATCGTCCGGTTGTCGAGGGCGAACCAGAACCACGGCAGCAGGCCGGCGGCCACCGTGAGCAGGATCGCGCCGGCCCGCCAGTCCCGGCGGGCCAGCCCGAGCCAGGCCAGCGCAGCCAGTGCCGGCAGGAACGACCACCACAGCAGCGGGGTGCCGAGCAGCAGGATCTCCGAGGCGCAGCTCGGCGCGCCGCAGCCGCCGTCGCCGGACCAGTAGAAGGCGACCGGCCGGCCGAGCAGCAACCACTGCCACGGCCAGGACTGGTACTTGTGCGGGTCGTCGAGCTGGGTGTGGAAGCCGTACGCGGCCCGGTGGTACTCCCACAGGTTGATCAGCGGCCCGATGACCGGGGCGTCACTCAGCCCCGCGTTCGGGTAGCGGCTGGCCAGGCGGTAGTAGCCGTCATCGCTGAGCAGCCAGCCGGACCAGGTGGCGACGTAGGTCGCGACCATCAGCACCCCGGCCAGCAGCAGCCAGGGCAGCTCGTCCAGCAGGGCGTCCCGCCACGGGTGGCGTACGCCGGCCGACCGGCGTACGCCGACCTCCCAGAGGATCACCAGCAGCGCGAAGGCGGGCACGAAGTACAGCGCGCTCCACTTCACCGCGCAGGCGCAGCCGAGCAGCACGCCGGCGAGCAGTCGCCACCACGGCCACTCCCGCCAGGTCGAAGGCGGCCGGCCGGCCCGCCCCGGCCGAGACGGATCGAGCCCCGCCTCCAGCGCGCGGGTCCAGCGGCGTCGCCGGGCGTCCCGGTCCAGCACCAGGGCGCCGAACGCGGCCAGCACGAACAGCAGCAGGAAGATGTCGAGCAGCGCGGTGCGGGAGAGCACCAGGTGGAAACCGTCCAGGGCGAGCAGCAGCCCGGCCGCGCAGCCCAGCGTGGTGGAGCGGAACATCCGCCGGCCGATCCGCACCAGCAGCAGCACCGACAGGGTGCCGGCCACGGCCGCCGCGAACCGCCAGCCGAACTCCGGGGCGGTGGTCATCAGGTGCCCCGGCACGGAGATGTTCGTCTCCGGGTCCTGGTAGCCGAAGGCCCACTCGCCGAGCCCGATCAGCCACTTGCCCAGTGGCGGGTGCACCACGTACGAGGGGCCGTTGTCCTTGTAGTTCCACTCGACGCCCCGGTCGATCAGCCCGTACGCGTCCTTGGCGTAGTAGACCTCGTCGAAGATCTTGCCCTTGGGGCCGCTGAGCCCGAGGAACCGCAGGATCCCCGCGATCGCCACGACGACCGCGGTGGCCAGCCAGGCGTGCCCGTCGAGGCGGGCGTCGACGGTGGCGAGCCGCCGCCGTACGACGGCCGGGATACCGCCCCCGCCACTCGTCTCGGAACCGGCGGCCTGCTCGGTGGTGGACAGGTCGGCGGCCGGTCGGTCCGTGCCGGCCCGATCCGCGCTCGCGCTCTGTGCAGTCGACGCACTCGTCACCCGGCGATCGTAGGCTGCGAAGGTGCCCGGTGGCGCCTGTCGTCTCCGAGATTGGTACGGCTATCGATGAAGGAGCGCACTTGGTGGGTGAAATGTCCGAGGCTGGGCGGCTGGTGTTGCTCGGCGCACCGCTCGGCAATCCGGCCGACGCCTCGACCCGGTTCCGCGAGGTGCTCGCCACCGCCGACGTGGTCGCCGCCGAGGACACCCGGCGGCTCACCCGGCTGGCCCGCGACCTCGACGTGACCGTGCCCGGCCGGATCGTCTCCTACTTCGAGGGGAACGAGGAGCGGCGTACCCCGGAACTGGTCGAGGTGCTCGCCGCCGGCTACACGGTCGCCCTGGTCACCGACGGCGGCATGCCCAGCGTCTCCGACCCCGGCTACCGGCTGGTCCGGGCCGCCCTCGACGCCGGCGTTCCGGTCACCGCGGCCCCCGGCCCGAGCGCGGTGACCACCGCGTTGGCGCTCTCCGGGCTGCCCTGTGACCGGTTCTGCTTCGAGGGCTTCCTGCCCCGCACGCCGGCCGCCCGCCGGTCCCGGCTGCGGGCCCTCGCCGCCGAAGAACGCACCCTGGTCCTCTTCGAGGCGCCGCACCGCATCGCCGGCGCGCTGGCCGACCTGGCCGCCGTGTTCGGCCCGGACCGGTCCGCCGCGCTCTGCCGGGAGCTGACCAAGACGTACGAGGAGGTGGTCCGCCGGCCGCTCGGCGCGCTGGCCGAGTGGGCCGCGGCGGGTGAGCCGCGCGGCGAGATCACCCTGGTCGTGGCGGGTGCGCCGCCGGTCGCCGCGGTCCGGCCCGACGACGACACGCTCCGCGCCGCGGTGGCCGAGCGGGAGGCGGCCGGGCTGTCCCGGCGGGACGCGATCACCGAGGTCGCCACCGAGCACAACCTCCGCCGTCGCGACGTCTACGCCGTCGTGCACAGCTGACGGAAGGGCGCCCCGTCAACCCCTCCTGACGCCGGTCACCAGGCGGCGGCGAGGAAACCGGCGGTGATCAGCAGCGGGCCGGTCACGGCGACGCCCACCGCCCAGCGGCGGTGTCGCCGGTCCGGCAGCCGGGTGGCGCCGGTCCACCGGGCGATCCCGGCCGCGCAGCCCAGCACCAGTAGCAGCCCGAGCAGCCAGCGCAGGTGCCGGCCGACCCCGGTGTCCGCGTACGCGGTGCCCCCGCCCGGCCCGGTCATCCGGGCGGGCAGGGCGCTGCCGGTGGCGCTGTGGTCGGCCGGCACGCCGCTGACCCGTACCCCGTGCGCGACGAACCGTTCGCCGCCGGCCAGGAAGATCCCCCGGCAGCGCTGGGTCAGGCCGCCGCCGGCACAGTCGGTGATCACCACCGTCCCGCTCGTGGCGTGCCCCGCGGCCAGCCAGAACGGCTCGGCGCTGACCCAGGCGAAGAACGCCGCGAGCAGGCTCAACACCACCAGCACCACCATCGCCGGCAGCGGCTCCGGTGGGCGGGACGGGCGCTGCCGGGACGCCGGCCGGAGCCGCTGCCGGCCCGCCCGCCGGGATGGCTCCGCGCGCAGCGGCGTGCCGTCCCAGTGCACCTCCTCGATGGGTGCCCAGGAGATCCCGCCGACCGGCGTGCCGCCCGGGGTGGGCTGCTGCCAGTGTGGCTGTCGGACCGGCACCCGGCGCGGCACCGCGTCCACCGGCGCCCCGGTGGTCGGCTCCACCTCCGCGGGCGGGTCGGCCGGCTCGACCCGCGGCTGCGGGGCGACGGACCCGCCGCGCGCCGCCGCCCCGGTCCGGGGCGCGGCGGCGTCCTCCGCCGGGGTGGCGGCCGGCCCGTCCTGCTCCGGCGCCGCTGGTCTGCTGGTCACGCCGTTCATTTCACACCGGTACGCGGGGGCGATCGGGCAGCTCAGGCCGCGTGTCGACGACAAATCGGACGACCTGTCCGGGTTGGCTGGCGGGACGTGCCCTATTGGTTCGCGGTCGACCGGAGGCAATCACTACGCTTGCTGCTCATGAGTCACGTTCTCGCCGCGGTTGCCTGGCCCTACGCCAACGGCCCGCGCCACATCGGCCACGTATCCGGATTCGGCGTTCCCTCCGACGTCTTCGCCCGGTACATGCGCATGGCCGGCCACGACGTGCTCATGGTCTCCGGCACCGACGAGCACGGCACCCCGATCCAGGTGCAGGCCGACGCCGAGGGGGTCACCCCGCGCGAGCTGGCCGACCGGTACAACCGGGTGATCGCCGAGGACCTGCGGGCGCTGGGACTGTCGTACGACCTGTTCACCCGCACCACCACCCGCAACCACTACGCGGTGGTGCAGGAGCTGTTCCTCGGGCTGCACCGCAACGGCTACATCATCCCGAAGGTCACCACCGGGGCGATCTCGCCGTCCACCGGCCGTACCCTGCCCGACCGCTACATCGAGGGCACCTGCCCGATCTGCGGCTACGACAGCGCCCGCGGCGACCAGTGCGACAACTGCGGCAACCAGCTCGACCCGATCGACCTGATCAACCCCCGATCGAAGATCAACGGGGAGACGCCGGAGTTCGTCGAGACCGAGCACTTCTTCCTGGACCTGCCGGCCCTGGCCGACGCGCTGCGGCAGTGGCTGGACACCCGGCAGGGGTGGCGGCCCAACGTGCTGCGGTTCTCCAGGAACCTGCTGGACGACCTCCAGCCCCGGGCCATCACCCGCGACCTGGAGTGGGGCGTGCCGATCCCGCTGGACGGCTGGCGCGACCGGTCCGACAAGCGGATCTACGTCTGGTTCGACGCGGTGATCGGCTACCTGTCCGCCTCCATGGAGTGGGCCCGCCGCACCGGCGACCCCGAGGCCTGGCGCAGGTGGTGGTCCGCCGACGCGGAGGGCAAGGACGCCCTTGGCTACTACTTCATGGGCAAGGACAACATCGTCTTCCACTCGGTGATCTGGCCGGCGCTGCTCGGCGGCTACTCCGGGGAGGGGTCACGCGACGGCGAGCCGGGCGAGCTGGGCCGGCTCAACCTGCCCACCGAGGTCGTCTCCAGCGAATACCTGACCATGGAGGGGCGTAAGTTCTCCTCCTCCCGCAAGGTCGTCATCTACGTCCGGGACTTCCTGGAGCGGTACGACGCCGACGCGCTGCGCTACTTCATCGCGGTCGCCGGCCCGGAGAGCAACGACACCGACTTCACCTGGTCGGAGTTCCTCCGCCGCAACAACGACGAGCTGGTCGCCGGCTGGGGCAACCTGGTCAACCGGTCCGTCTCGATGGCGGCGAAGAACTTCGGCGCGATCCCGCCGGTCGACCCGGCCGGGCTCACCGACGCCGACCAGGCGCTGCTCGCCACCGCCCGGGCCGGCTTCGCCACCGTCGGCGACCTGATCGCCAAGCACCGGCAGAAGCAGGCCATCGGCGAGGCGATGCGGGTGGTGGCCGAGGCCAACAAGTACCTGTCGGAGCAGGCGCCCTGGAAGCTCAAGGGCGAGGACGACAAGCCGCGGATGGGCACCATCCTGCACGTCGCCCTCCAGGTGGTCAGCGACGCCAACACGCTGCTCACCCCGTTCCTGCCGCACTCCGCGCAGAAGATCCACGAACTGCTCGGCGGCACCGGCGTACACGCTCCGATGCCGGTGATCGAGGAGGTCAAGGACCTCGACGGCGGGCCGGCGTACCCGGTGCTGACCGGCGACTACACCGTCGGCGCGCGCTGGGAGCCCGTACCCCTGGAGGTGGGTCGGCCGCTCGCGGCGCCGAAGCCGGTGTTCCGCAAGCTCGACCCCTCGATCGTCGACGAGGAGCTGGCCCGACTGGCCGGCTGACCGTACGCGCGGCGGCGCGGCCCGGACTCCCGGGCCGCGCCGCCGGCACGTTCAGGCGCGCGCCATCCGCGACACGCCGATGAATTCCATGATCGCCTGGTTGACCTCTTCGGGGTGGGTCCACGGGATGCCGTGCGGTGCGCCCTTCAGGGCGATCAGCTTCGCGTTCGGCAGCATCGGCGCCAACCGCTGACCGGTCGCCGGGTGGGGCAGCACCGCGTCCTTGTCGCCCTGCACGATCAGCACGGGTACGTCGATCCGGGGCAGGTCGTTGCGGAAGTCCGTCTGCCACGCGTCCACGCAGTCGTGGGTGCCCTTGGCCGACGCCCGCGCGCCGATCTCCCAGTGCCCCCGGAACGCATCGTCGCTGACCCGCTTGCCCTTGTTCTCGTCGAAGTTGAAGAAGCTCTGGCAGAACTGGGTCAGGTAGGCGAACCGGTCGTCGATGATCGCCTGCTGGAAGCCGTCGAAGAGGCCCTTGTCGACCCCCTCCGGGTTGTCCGCCGTCTTCAGCAGGAAGGGCGCCAGCGGGGCCAACAGCACTGCCCGGTCCACCCGGTTCGACCCGTACGTGCCCAGGTAGCGGGTTATCTCGCCGGTGCCCATCGAGTGCCCGATCAGGATCGCGTTGCGCAGGTCCAGCTCGGTCATCAGCACGTCCAGATCGGACGCGAAGGTGTCGTAGTCGTATCCCATGACCGGTTGGGCGGAGGAGCCGAAGCCGCGCCGGTCGTACGTGATCGTCCGGTATCCGGCGTTCAACAGCGGGATGGACACCTTCTCCCAGGTCGCGCCGTTGAACGGGAAGCCGTGGATGAGCACCACCGGCTGGCCCGAGCCGTGGTCCTCGTAGTACAGGTCGATGGGCGCGGAGTTCTCCGTGCCGACGGTTACGAAGGGCATATCGGGTCTCCTGAGCTGGGATGCCGTCGCGGACCCCGGCGGATTCCCGCACTGCCCCCGGTTATGCCCGCGGGTACGGCAGGTCCACCACCTGGTCGTCGGTCACCTCGGCGCCCGGCGCCCAGGTCTCGTAGACGCCCCGCTCGTGGCACTGCGCCCCGGTGGCCACCACCGCGTCCGGGTCCGGCCGGCGCAGCCGCAGCCGCAGCCAGCCCGACTCCTCCCGCAGCACCAGGCAGGGCACCCCGCGCCAGGCGGCGTAGCGCAGCCGCCGGGCCGCCGCCTCCACCGGGTACCGGGCCGCCCGGGTCATCGCCAGCACCCGGAACCCGCCGGGCTGGTCGGCCACCGCCTCGTACTCGTGGTTCCGGTACGCGCCGACGAGCCGCGTGGAGCGGGGCGCGTCGCCGGTCGGCACGTACTCCTGGTCGGGGGAGAGCCCGGGCACCGCGGACAGCAGATGCCGCCACTGCGGGCCGACCATCCGCAGCCAGCCCCGCTGCTCCGCCTGGTAGGTGTAGAGCACCACCTCCACCCCCTCGGCCGGGTAGGCGACCAGGGCGGCGTTGGCCGGCATCGGCAGGTCGGCGAAGTCCCGGGTGACGAACTCCGGGACGAGCTGGGCGTTGCTCGGCACGAACCCGGTACCCAGCACCGGTGGCCCGAGCCGGTCCCGGGGCGGCAGCGCGATGAGCCCCTGGTGCGCCGACCCGACCGGCACGTCGTAGTCGGCCGGATCGGCGGCCCGCCAGCGCAGCGCGTACGCCACGTCGCCGCCCTCGCCGTCGCCGCGCAGCACCGCCAGCCCGGCCGGCGTACGCAGGTGCGCGACATCGTGCTCCCGGTAGCAGAAGCCGTGCGGCAGCAGGCCCCGCACGTAGCCGGCGAGCTGGCGGGCGGACAGCACCTTCACCATCCGGGTGCCCGGCCGGATCACCGCCGAGCCGCGCACCGCGGCCAGCGTCGCGTCCCCGGCCGCCGCCGGCTGCTGGCTGAGCTGGTGCACGTACGACCAGTCGTGCTCCCGGTGCACCGGCATCAGCAGCGGCGCGTCCGCCTCCTCGGTCGGCGGGGTCCCGCCGTGCACCGCGCTCACCTCGGTGGCGTGCACGAACCTCCGCCACGGATGCGCCACGCCCGGCCGGGGCGCCCACTCGAAGCCGGGCACCTCCTCGGCGCTGAACAACTCGTACGCCGCACCCCGGGCGATCTCGTCCGCCGGATGGACGCGGCCGTCGTACGTCACATGCAGCCCGGTTCCGCTGGCCTGAGGGGTGACGGTCACGATCCGCACGGTAAGCGCGACACATGTTGGGGGTGTGAACAGGCGGTGGCGGTCCGGGAACACCGGCCACCGGCGGTGTGTGATGCTGGCCGCGATGACCGAGCAGACCGAAACCCGCAGACAGCGGGCCGCCCGCCGGGCCGGGGAGTTCCCGCCCGCCCCCGAGGCGCTGCCCGTCCCCGTGCTGGACAGCCACACTCACCTCGACATCACCGTGAGCGAATACGGCGTACCTCCGGGCAGCGAGCCGCAGCCGCGTGCGGACGGCGGCGCGAGCGGCGGACCCGTCGACGACCCGGTCGCCGTGGCGGTCGCGGTGGCCGCCGCCGTCGGCGTGGACCGGCTGGTCCAGGTCGGCGTGGACGTCGAGTCGTCCCGCTGGGGCGCCGACGTCGCCGGGCGCCACAGCGCGGTGCTGGCCACCGTGGCGCTGCACCCGAACGAGGCGCCCCGGCTGTCCGACCTGGACGAGGCGCTGCGTGAGATCGAGTCCCTCGCCGCCCGGGACCGGGTACGCGGGATCGGCGAGACCGGGATGGACTTCTTCCGTACCGGGGACGAGGGGCGGGCCGCGCAGGAGGAGAGCTTCCGGGCACACATCGCCATCGCCAAGCGGTACGGCAAGGCACTGGTCATCCACGACCGGGACGCGCACGCCGACGTGCTGCGAATCCTCGACGACGAGGGTGCCCCCGACACCGTCGTCATGCACTGCTTCTCCGGCGACGCCGACTTCGCCCGCGACTGCGTACGCCGGGGCTACCTGCTCAGCTTCGCCGGCACGGTCACCTTCGGCAGCGCCGGGACGCTCCGCGAGGCCGCCGTGGTGACCCCGATCGACCAACTGCTGGTGGAGACCGACGCCCCGTACCTGACCCCGATGCCGCACCGGGGCCGGCCGAACGCGTCGTACCTGATCCCGCTCACCGTCCGGGCCCTGGCCGAGACCACCGGCACCGACCTCGCCACCCTCTGCGCCGCCATCTCCGCCACCGGCGACCGCGCCTTCGGCCCCTGGTGAGAGGAGGGGCCCTTGTCAACAGACGCCTGTCGACAAGGACCCCCTCCTTTCCGGTCAGACGGTCTGGCCGCGCACCCGCAACCAGACCACGCCGTCGGCGACGCTGGTGATCACCTCCCGATCGCCGCTGCGCAGGTCGAGTACCTCCACCGCGTGCGGCGGGGGACCCTGGTAGTGCACCAGCACCGCCCCCTCGGCGAGCGCCGAGACGAGCGACCGGTGCTGGCCCCCGGTCGGGCCGGTCTCGTGGCCGCCGTCCGTCCGGCCCGGCCGGACGTCCGCGTCCCCGACGGGCAACCGGAACCGGGCGCGGACCGAGCCGTCGGCCAAATCGACGCGGACCAGGTCTCCCGGTGCTGCGAGCCCGTCCCGCACCCGCATCACCTGGAACAACACGGTCGTTCCGTCGGCGGCGAGCACCGGGCCGCCCGACAGCTCCTCGTCCGGCCCGAACAGGTCGGATGTGTCAACCCGGACGGTACGCGTGGCACCAGCGGCGTCGATGATCCGCAAGTCGACCGGTGCGTCGTTCGCCCGTGCCTCGGTGGGCCCGAACACAACTCCGCCATCCCTGGTCAACCCCGCCAGCGGTCGCTGCTCATCGGCCGGCAGCGTCACCGGCACCTCCCGCGCGTCCGCCGCCGACAGCAGCGCGGTGACGTCCTCGTCGTCGGCGTCGGCGAGGGCCGCCCAGCGGCTGTCCGCCGACCAGCCAACCACCCGCCGGGTTCCCGTCGGCACTGTCCGGGCGTCCGTGAGGTCACGCAGGACGTATCGACCCCCGGCGTCGGGGTAGGACAGCCATCGTCCGTCCGGCGACAGCGTCGGCACCCGGGGCGCCGCCGGCGGCATCGTCTCCGGCCCGGGAAGCTCGTACTCCCGGCCGTCCTCGGTGATGAGCCGGGGGGCGCAGGGCAGGGCGCACCGCGCGTACAGGACTGAGCCGGCGCCAACGCCCCGGTTGGTGGGCAACGGCGCGGCCTTCCCGTCGTCCTCGCCCACGGTGGCCGGCAGCCACGGCAGGGAAACGGCCAGCGCGGGGCGGTCGGCGGCGACGATCGGCACGTCGCCACCGAACGGGGCCGTCGCCGCGACGACCCCGACCACGGCCAACACCCCCGCCAGTGTGGCCACCGGCGCACCCAGCACCACCCGCCGCCGCCGGCGGGCCGCCCGCAGCACCTGCCCGCCGACGTCGTAGCACGGCACCTCGGCGGCCTTCGTGTGCAACAGCTCCCGCAGCTCGTTCACGCCACAACCTCCAGTTCGGCGAGTTCGGGCGCGATGGCACGTAGGCGCGCCAACGCGTGGTGGGTCTGACTCTTCACCGTGCCGACCGAGCAACCGAGCAGGTCAGCGGTCTCCTGCACCGAGCGGTCCTCGTAGAACCGCAGTACCAGCAGGGCCCGCTGACGGCTGGTCAGCCGGCCCAACGCCTCCCACAGCACCACCCGGCCGACCGCTTCGGCGGCGTCATCGGGCCGGGTCCGCTCCGGCACTCCCCCGACCGGGTGGATCCTCAACCGGCGCCACCGGCGCCACCGACTGGTGGCCTCGTTCACCATCACCCGCCGGACGTAGGCCACCGGATCGTCGTAGCCGGAGACCCGGCGCCAGCGCACCGCGGTCTTCGTCAACGCGGACTGCACCAGGTCCTGGGCGTCGGCATGATTGCCGGCCAGTAGATAGGCCAGCCGCGACAGCGTCGCCGTGTTGCTTCTGACGAACTCCGACAAGCCTTCGAAGGCATCCATCAGCGCCTCCTTTCGGACCTACACACGATCCACAACCCGATCGGGTTGGTGGGGTGCGCCGCTTTCTGCCCCACCTGGCCCGCCCGACCGGGGTCGCTGGCCGTAGGCTCTGGTTCCGTGACCGGTCTCCTCGGCCCGGCGGAGATCCGGGAACTCGCCGCGCGCCTCGGCGTGACGCCGACCAAGAAGCTCGGCCAGAACTTCGTGCACGACCCCAACACGGTCCGCCGGATCGTCGCCAGCGCGGGGCTCGCCCCCGACGACGTGGCGCTGGAGGTCGGCCCTGGGCTCGGCTCGCTCACCCTGGCCCTGCTCCCGGCCGCCGCGCACGTGCACGCCGTGGAACTCGACCCGACGCTGGCCGCCGCGCTGCCGGAGACCGCCGCCCGGTTCGCCGGCCCGGACGCCGCCCGGCTCACCGTGCACCCCGCCGACGCGCTGCGGGTCACCGCCGCCGAACTGGCCGACCCGGCGCCCACCGCGCTGGTGGCGAACCTGCCGTACAACGTGGCCGTGCCGGTGGTGCTGCACCTGCTCGCCGAGCTGCCCACCCTGCGGCACGGCCTGGTGATGGTGCAGAAGGAGGTCGCCGACCGGCTCGTCGCCGGTCCCGGCTCGAAGGTGTACGGCATCCCCTCGGTCAAGCTCGCCTGGTACGCCCGGTCCCGAGCCGCCGGCAAGGTCCCGCCGAACGTGTTCTGGCCGGTGCCGAACGTCGACTCCGGGCTGGTCGCCTTCACCCGCCGGGAGCCGCCCCGCGCCGACGTACGCCGGGAGGCGGTCTTCGCGGTGGTGGACGCGGCGTTCGCGCAGCGCCGCAAGACCCTGCGTGCCGCCCTGGCCGGCTGGGCCGGCGGCGCGGACCGGGCGGCTGCCGCGCTCACCGCCGCCGGCGTCGACCCGGGTGCCCGTGGCGAGTCGCTGACCGTGGAGCAGTTCGCCGCCGTCGCCGCGTCGGCCCCGACCGCGCCCGGCCCGGCCCAGTAGGCTGGGCGCCGTTGCCCGACCCCGCCGAGGAGTTGATCGTGGAGAAGCCGTTCGACATCCGCCTGTGCCCGCGGGACATCGTCCCGTGACCGAGGCCTGGCGACCGGACGACGAGGGCGAGCAGCGGCGCGGGGCCGGCGGGCCGGTCAAGGTCCGGGTGCCCGCCAAGGTCAACCTGCATCTGGGGGTGGGGCCGCTGCGCCGGGACGGCTACCACGAGCTGAACACCGTCTACCACGCGATCTCCATCTACGACGAGTTGACCGCCCGGCGCGGCGACACCCTCACCCTCACCATGGAGGGCGAGGGCACCGGCGAGCTGGCCCTCGACGACTCCAACCTGGCGATCCGGGCCGCCCACGCGCTCGCCGGTTACGCCGGTGTCCTGCCACACGCCCGGCTGCACCTGCGCAAGCAGATCCCCCTCGCCGGCGGGCTGGCCGGCGGCAGCGCCGACGCCGCCGCCGCGTTGGTGGCCTGCGACGCGCTCTGGGGCACCGGACTGTCCCGGGAACAGTTGGGCGGCATCGCCGCCGATCTCGGCTCCGACGTGCCGTTCCTGATCCATGGGGGCACCGCTCTCGGCACGGGCCGGGGCGAGGCGGTCAGCCCGGTGCTCGCCCGACCCACGTCCTGGCACTGGGTGGTGGCGGTCGCCGACGGCGGCCTCTCCACCCCGGCCGCATACCGGGAGCTGGACCGGCTCCGCGACGCCGGCGCCGCCGGGGAGCCGCTGGGCAGCACCGACACGTTGCTCGCCGCGTTGCGCCAGCGCGATCCGCGGGTCCTCGCCGCCGCCCTGGGCAACGACCTCCAGGACGCCGCGCTGGCCATGCGTCCCGCGCTCGCCGAGACCCTGAAGGCCGGCGAGACGGCCGGCGCGCTCGCCGGCATTGTCTCCGGCTCCGGCCCGACCTGCGTCTTCCTCGCCACCAACGAGGCGGACGCCGGGCGGATCGCCGCCGAACTGGAGGCCGCCGGGGTGTGCCGGGAGGCCCGGGTCGCCCACGGCCCGGTCGCCGGCGCCCGCGTCGTCTGACCGCCGGGACGCCCGGTCCGGCCGGCCCCGCCCAGCCGGGCTCCGGCCCGTCCAGCCGGTTCCGGCCCGTCCGGCCAGGGGTCGGCACCCGTCCGGCCCAGCAAGATCGGCTCGGCGTCGCCGATGTGGCGGTATCCCGGTGACCTGGATACCGCGAGGTCGGCGATCTGGCGGTATCCCCGTGAGCCGGACACCGCCAGGCCGGCGATCTGCGTGCGGAGCGCCCGGCGGGCGGAACAAACCGGGCGGCGGGGGTCGTTGAGCCGCAACGGGGCCTGACGTCCGTCGGGCGGATCCGCGTACCCTGAGGGGCCAGGCGTCCCCAGGTGCCACCGGCACCGGGACGCCTTGATCATGAAAGGTGGGGGAGTGGCCAACATCGTCAACCTGGACCGGGTGTCCAAGGGGTACGGCGCCGCCGGGCCGCTGCTCACCGACGTCTCGCTCGGCCTCGACGACGCCGACCGGGTCGGCGTCGTCGGCCTCAACGGCGCCGGGAAGTCCACCCTGCTGCGGCTGCTCACCCGCATCGAGGAACCCGACGACGGCCGGGTCACCCACCGCCGCGACCTGCGGGTTTCCTGGCTGCCGCAGACCCTGAACCTAGCGCCCGACGCCACCGTCCGCGACGTCGTCCTGGGCACCGCCTGGCTCGGCGAGAGCATGGGCGCCGAGCACGAGTGGGCCGGCGACGCCGGCGTGCGGGCCATCCTCGACGGCCTCGGCATGCCGCATCTCGGCCTCGACGCGCCCGTCGGCCCGATGTCCGGCGGCGAGCGCCGCCGCGTCGCCCTCGCCGCGCTGCTGGTCCGCGACGCCGACCTGCTCATCCTCGACGAGCCCACCAACCACCTCGACGTCGGTGGCGTCGACTGGCTGGCGAGACACCTGGTCACCCGCAAGGGCTCGCTCGTCGTGGTCACCCACGACCGGTGGTTCCTCGACGCCGTCTGCACCACCACCTGGGAGGTCGCCGACCAGACCGTCCGGGCGTACGAGGGCGGCTTCGCCGCCTGGACCCTCGCCCGGGTCGAGCGGCAGCGGGTCGCCGCGGCCACCGAGGCCCGCCGGCAGAACCTGCTCCGCAAGGAGATCGCCTGGTTGCGCCGGGGTGCGCCGGCGCGTACCTCGAAGCCCAAGTTCCGCATCGAGGCGGCCAACGCGCTCATCGCCGACGTCCCGCCGCCGCGCGACACCATGTCGCTGCAACGGCTCGCCACCGCCCGGCTCGGCAAGCAGGTGTACGACCTGGACCAGGTCACCCTGTACGCCGGGCCGAAGGAGATCCTGCACGACGTCACCTGGCAGGTCGGCCCCGGCGACCGGGTCGCCATCCTGGGCCGCAACGGCGCCGGCAAGACCACCCTGCTGCGGATGCTGGCCGGCGTCACCCGCCCCGACGGCGGGCGACTCACCACGGGGCAGACCGTGCGGCCCGCCTTCCTCTCCCAGGAACTCGCCGAACTCCCCGGCCACCTGCGCGTCCTGGAGGCCGTCGAGGAGGTGGCCCGGCGCGTCCAGTTCGGCGACCGGGAGATCAGCGCCGCCCAGCTCGCCGAGATCTTCGGCTTCGACGACCGGCGGCTCTGGACCCCGGTCAGCGACCTCTCCGGCGGCGAACGCCGCCGGCTGCAGCTGCTCCGGCTGCTCGCCGGCGAGCCCAACGTGCTCCTCTTCGACGAGCCCACCAACGACCTGGACACCGACACCCTCGCCGCGCTGGAGGACCTGCTCGACTCCTGGCCCGGCACCATCGTCGTGGCCAGCCACGACCGCTATCTGATCGAGCGGGTCGCCGACGTGGCGTACGGGATGTTCGGCGACGGGCGGCTGGTGCACCTGCCGGGCGGGGTCGACGAGTACCTGGCCCGGGCCGCCGCGGGCGGAGGCCCGGCGCCCGCCGACCTCACCCCGGCCGCGGCCGTTCCGGACCGCGAGGGCATGTCCGCCGCCGAGGTACGTACCGCGAAGAAGGAACTCGGCAGGCTGGAGCGGCAGATCGCCAAGCTGGAGCAGAAGGAGGCCGACCTGCTCGACCGGCTCGCCACGCACGCCACCGACTACGCGAAGGTGGCCGAGCTGGACGCCCAGCTGAAGGAGCTGCGGGCCGAGCGGGAACGCACCGAGGATGCCTGGCTCAGCCTCGCCGAGGAACTGCCGGCCGGCTGACCTCGACCTTGGGGTGGGGGGTGTGCGGCGTCACAACCCGTCGTGCGGGACAATCGCTGGCGACCCCGCATCCGAACGGTCTTGGAGACGCAGAGATGGCCCACACCCCCGTCAACCACCCCGCGCGGCCGGTCTACCGGGCGATCGGCGGGCTCGTTGGTCTGTACTTCGTCCTCTTCGGCGTGATCGGCCTCATCGCGAGCGCCGGTAACGACGTGCTCGCCCAGGACGACACGAAGGCCCTCGGCCAGGGCACCAACCTCGGCTTCTCGCTGCTCTCGATCGTGCTCGGGGCCGTGATCCTGCTCGGCGTCGTGATCGGCCGCAACCTCGACGTCGCCATCAACCAGTGGCTCTCCTACGCGCTGATGGCCCTTGGCCTGGCCGAGCTGGCCTTCCTGCAGACCGACGCCAACATCTTCAACTTCTCGATCATGACCGTGGTCGTGGTGCTGACCCTCGCCATGGTGCTCCTGATGGCCGGCATGTACGGCAAGGTCGGCACCGACGAGGAGAAGGAAGCCTGGCAGAAGGCCCGGCTCGTGCTCTGACCGCAGTCCTGTCCGAAGGCCCGGCTCGTGCCGGGCCTTTGGCGTTTCCGGGTACGCAGCCGAGTGACACGGAGGACAATCTCCCCGAAACGGTCATTCGGCTGGAGGTCCCCATGGCGCACATCCCGGTGAACCACCCCGCACGGCCGCTCTACCGGGTCCTGGCCGGACTGATCGGGCTCTACATCCTGACGTTCGGGGTGTACGGGGTCGTCCTCACCTGGGACAGGGGCCTCTTCGGCCGGGGCAGCGACTGGGCGCTCGGACTCCGGACCAACCTGGCCTTCTCCGTGGTCTCCGTGGTCTTCGGCGCGTTCCTGCTGATCGGGGCGTCCCGGCGCGGCAACCTCGGCCACTACATGAACCTGACCGCCGGGGCGGTCTTCCTGTTCACCGGCCTGCTCATGATGTCCCTGCTCCAGACGCAGGCGAACTTCCTCAACTTCTCGATGTCCACCGTCATCGTGTCGCTGCTGTTCGGGCTGGTCCTGCTCGCCACCGGCCTCTACGACAAGGTCGGTCCCCCCGAGCACGCGACGACGGAACTCGAACGCCGCCTCCACCCGGTCGCCGAGCAGCACCGCTGACCCGGCCGCCGCCACACCGTCACTACGCACCCGGCCCGGCCGGATGCTCAGCCCGGCTTCCGGAACGTGATCAGGCCCGGCTTCGCCTCCAGATGCGACAGCCCGTTCCAGGCCAGGTTCACCAGGTGCGCCGCGACAGTCTCCTTCCGCGGCTTGCGTACCTCCAGCCACCAGCGGCCGGTCAACGCCACCATGCCCACCAGCGCCTGCGAGTACAGCTCGGCCAGCTTCGGGTCGTACCCCCGGCTGGAGAACTCCGCGCCCAGGATGTGCTCCACCTGGTGCGCCACATCGTTCATCACGCTGCTGAAGTTGCCCGTCGCCGACATCAGCGGAGACTCCCGGACCAGCACCCGGAACCCGCTGGTCTCCTCCTCGATGTACGTCAGCAGCGTCAACGCCGCCTGCTCCAGCAACTCCCGCGGATGCCCCGCGGTCAGCGCGCTGGTGATCCGGTCCAGCAGCGACCGGACCTCGCGGTCCACCACCACCGCGTACAGGCCCTCCTTGCCGCCGAAGTGCTCGTACACCACCGGCTTGGAGACCTTGGCCCGGGCGGCCACCTCCTCGATCGAGGTGGCGTCGAACCCGCGCTCGGCGAAGATCTGTCGGGCGATCGAGATCAGCTGCTCACGGCGCTGCGCCGCGGACATCCGTACCCGGGAAGAGGACTTGGCCGCCGGGACCGCCCGCCGCCGGGCCTTGCCGGCGTCGTTGCCCGGAACCTCGGCCATCTCGTCCCCTCGCCGGCGCTCGGTGACGCCCTGCCGTGGGATCTGCCCGCTCATGCCGCCGCCTCGCTTCGCTCGCCGCCGTCATGAGGCTGCCCAGCGCTGCACTGATGATTCGCTCGCTGACGCTCGCTCATCGGGATGCCTCGCCGGTCCGTGGCCCGGCCGGGTCGCCAGCCGGGCGGCGCTGAAGCTCGGTCACCCGGCCATCCTGCCAGGCCGCCGCACGGTTGGCTGGCCGATCACCGCCGCGCCCCCGGGCGACCGGTCACCGATGCGGCTCCGTCGGCGTGCCCTGGGCCTGCCCCGAGTCCACCAGCTTCGCGGTGATCCGCTCCGGTTTCGGCCACCGGACCGCCCACACCGCGCCGGTCCGCTCCAGCAGCCAGATCACCCGCGCCGACGGGTCGAACTGACCCCGCAGCACCCCGTGCCGCGCGCTGGTCGGCTCGGCGTGGTGCAGGTTGTGCCAGCTCTCTCCGAACGACAGCAGCGCCAGCGGCCAGAAGTTCGCGGCCCGGTCGCCCTGGCGTACCGCGAACGGACGCTCCCCGTAGACGTGGCAGACCGAGTTGATCGCCCAGGTGACGTGATGCAGCAGCGCGATCCGGACCAGCCCGCCCCAGAAGAACGCGGTCAGCACACCCTGCCATGATCCGGTGAGCAGCCCGCCCATCGCCGCCGGCCCGAGCAACGAGACCAGCACCAGCATCGGGAAGATCCGGTCGACCCGGCGGATGGCCGGATCGGCGAGCAGGTCCGGGGCGAAGCGCTCCCGGTTGGACAACTCCCGGTTGAACAGCCAGCCCACGTGCGCGTGGAACATCCCGCGGGTCAGCCCGCGTACGCTCTCCCCGAACCGCCACGGCGAGTGCGGGTCGCCCTCCAGGTCGGAGAAGGCGTGGTGCCGGCGGTGGTCGGCCACCCACTGGATGACCTCGCCCTGCACCGCGAACGAACCGGCCACCGCGAGCGACATCCGCAGCCCGGGCTTCGCCTTGAACGAGCCGTGGGTGAAGTAGCGGTGGTAGCCGACGGTGACGCCGAGGCCGGAGAGCATGTACCAGAAGACGGCCACGCCGATGTCGCTCCAGGCCAGCCAGCCGCCCCAGGCCACGGGGACGGCGGCGAGCAGGGCGACGAACGGGATGACCACGAAGGCCCAGAGTGCGATCAGGATGCCCCGGGACTGGTGACCCTGGGTCAGTGGCTTGGGTCCGGTGTTCGGGTCGGTCAGGGCGGTCGCCATGACACCTCCCAGGAAGACTGGTTACGCCTACGTCACCGTAACCAGCGGGCGGCCACGCCGCATCGGACAGTCCCAATCGTGAATGGCCGACGTGTCGTACGCCCGTACGGGTTTGCCGCGGCGTTCCCCCGCCCGAGCGGACCCGCGCTCCGCCAAGATCCACACCGAGAACCCCGAAAATGGCCTTTCAGGCAGGCGGCGACGCCACACCTTCCCGGAAAACGGGTGCCTCGGGAGTGCCGTGGACGGCCTGGCGGCAGGTGCGCCGCCAGGTGCGGGTAGCCCGGGACCGGACGTCACGCGCTAAGCTGTCGGCGACCTTCGGCCGTGGTGTAATTGGCAACACCCAAGATTTTGGCTCTTGAGTTTCAGGTTCGAATCCTGGCGGCCGAGCAAGTTCCGGGTGCGAATCCCGCCTTGTCGGGGTATTCGGTGGCCTCCACCGCGGTCTGGTTAGCATGGCCGCGAGACTGTCGCCGTCCCGACGGGAGCCACGTCGTGTCCCAGCCCCACCTCCGCACCGTTGTCGTGCTCGCCGCCGGTGAGGGCAAGCGGATGAAGTCGTCCCTGCCCAAGGTGCTGCACCCGCTGCTCGGTCGTACTCTGCTCGGACACGTACTGGCGGCGGCCGATCCGTTGGCGGCGGACCGCACGGTGGTGGTGGTCGGGCACGGCGCCGACCAGGTGCGGACGCACCTGGCCGAGGTCGCCCCCGAGGCCACTCCGGTGCTCCAGGAGCGACAGCTCGGCACCGGGCACGCGGTCCGGATCGCGCTCGACGCGGTGCCGGACGTCACCGGCACGGTGGTGGTGATCAACGGTGACGTGCCGCTGCTGCGGCCGGAGACCGTGCGGGCCCTGGTCGAGGCGCACGAGGACGCCGACGCCGCCGCGACCGTGCTCGCCGCCGAGGTGCCCGACCCGACCGGACTGGGTCGGATCGTGCGGGACGCCGAGGGGCGGCTGGAGCAGATCGTCGAGGAGCGCGACGCCACCCCCGCCCAGCGCGCGCTGCGCGAGATCAACGCGGGCATCTACGCGTTCGACGTGGCGCGGCTGCGGGACGCGCTGGGCAAGCTCTCCACCGACAACGACCAGGGTGAGGAGTACCTGACCGACGTGTTCGGGCTGCTCCGGGACGCCGGTGAGCCGGTGGCGGTGCACTGCGCCGCCGACCACGTGGAGACGCTGGGCTGCAACGACCGGGTCGAGCTGGCCGGGCTCCGCCAACTGCTGCGGGACCGGGTGAACGAGGGCTGGATGCGGACCGGGGTGAGCATCCTCGATCCGCACACCACCTGGATCGACGTGACGGTGACCGTCGAGCGGGACGCGGTGATCGACCAGAACACCCAGCTCCAGGGCGCGACCGTGGTCGGCGCGGGCGCGATGGTCGGCCCGGACACCACGTTGATCGACACCACGGTCGGCGCGGGCGCCAGCGTGCTGCGCAGCCACGCGGTGGGCGCCGAGGTCGGTCCGCGGGCCACCGTGGGGCCGTTCGCGTACCTGCGGCCGGCCGCGCGCCTCGCCGAGAAGGCCAAGGTGGGCACGTTCGTCGAGGTGAAGAACTCCCAGGTGGGGGCGGGCGCCAAGGTGCCGCACCTGTCGTACGTGGGGGACGCGACGATCGGGGCGAAGGCGAACATCGGCGCGGCGACGATCTTCGTGAACTACGACGGGGTGAACAAGCACCACACCACGGTCGGCGAGGGCGCCTTCGTCGGGTGTGACACCAACCTGATCGCGCCGGTCGAGGTGGGCGCCGGGGCGTACGTCGCGGCGGGCAGCGCGATCAGCCAGGACGTCCCGCCGGGAGCGCTCGGGGTGACCCGCGCGCCGCAGCGCAACATCGACGGCTGGGTGGCCCGGAAGCGGCCCGGCACGGTCTCGGCCGAGGCGGCGGAACGGGCCCAGCGGGCCGGCGAGGATGCGTCGGGCGGGGGCGGGGCCGCAAGTGAAGGTGACTGAATCCACGAGGGTGCCGAGTCCGTAGGCGGCTCGGTGAACCCGGGGGATACTGCAACCGAATAGTCCCCGGCTCCACCGCCGCCGGGAACGACCGACAAAACGGGAGCAGACGGGCCCATGGGCAGCATCGTCGCCGAAAACCGCAAGAGCCTGATGCTCTTCTCCGGACGGGGCTTTCCGGAGCTGGCCAAGGAGATCGGTGAGGTGCTCGGCGTCGCGCCGACGCCCACCGACTCGTACGAGTTCGCCAACGGTGAGCTTTTCGTACGGTACAAGGACTCGGTGCGCGGTTCGGACGCCTTCGTGGTGCAGTCCGTGACGCACGGGGTGAACACCTGGGTCATGGAGACCCTGATCATGGTCGACGCGCTGAAGCGCGGCTCGGCCAAGCGGATCACCGTGGTGCTGCCGTACTACCCGTACTCCCGGCAGGACAAGAAGCACCGGGGCCGGGAGCCGATCTCGGCGCGGCTGGTGGCCGACCTGCTGAAGACCGCGGGTGCCAACCGGATCCTCACGGTCGACCTGCACACCGCGCAGATCCAGGGCTTCTTCGACGGCCCGGTGGACCACCTGTTCGCGATGGACGTGCTCGCCGAGTACGTGGAGCACAAGTACGCGGGCCGTCCGATGACGGTGGTGGCGCCGGACTCGGGCCGGGTACGGGTGGCGGAGCGCTGGACGGACCGGCTGGGCGGTTGCCCGCTGGCCTTCATCCACAAGACCCGGGACCCGCTGAAGCCGAACCAGGTGGTGGCGAACCGGGTGGTCGGTGAGGTGGAGGGCCGGGTCTGCCTGATCGTCGACGACATGATCGACACCGGTGGCACGATCACCAAGGCCGCCGACATCCTGAAGGATTCCGGTGCCGCGGAGATCCTGGTCGCGTCCACCCACGCGCTGCTGTCGGACCCGGCGACCGAGCGGCTGAAGAACAGCCCGATCAGCGAGGTCGTGGTGACCAACACGCTGCCGCTGCCGCCCGAGAAGCAGCTCGACAAGCTCACCGTACTGTCGATCGCGCCGCTGCTGGCCCGGGCGATCCGGGAGGTCTTCGACGACGGGTCGGTGACCACCCTCTTCGGTGGCCTGAGCTGACTCTCCGCCGCCCGGCGGTCGTCGCGGACGGCCGCCGGCGGTGCGGCGGTTGCCCTGCGGCCCCGTCGGAACGGTGATATGGGGGACTGCCGGAAAGCTCGGAATCGGCTCGGGTAGACTGGTGCGGTTGCCACGGCGAGG
Organism: Micromonospora narathiwatensis; assembly: GCF_900089605.1. Classification (NCBI taxonomy): domain Bacteria; kingdom Bacillati; phylum Actinomycetota; class Actinomycetes; order Micromonosporales; family Micromonosporaceae; genus Micromonospora; species Micromonospora narathiwatensis. The sequence continues at coordinate 6,076,816 of NZ_LT594324.1, forward strand.
GTGCCCTGCGGGCCGCTGAAGAAGCGCCGCACGGAGGCGCCGTCATCGACGCGGTGCTCCGGGCAGTCGATCATGACGCATGAGCCCCCAGCGAGCCCCTCGCCCAGCACCGCCAGACGACAAGCCGCCAGCAGCGAAGCATCAGGAGTTTCCCCGTGTCCGAGGTAAAGATCAGCGCCGAGCCCCGTACCGAGTTCGGCAAGGGTGGTGCCCGTCGTACCCGCCGGGCCGGCAAGGTGCCCGCCGTGCTGTACGGCCACGGCGAGAAGCCCAAGCACATCGCGCTCCCGGCGCGTGAGTTCGCCGCCGCGATCCGCAAGGGCGGGGCGAACCAGCTCTTCGCGATCGAGGTCAGCGACGGCACCCAGGTGCTGGCGCTGCCGAAGGCGATCCAGCGTGACCCGATCAAGGACACCTTCGAGCACGTCGACCTGCTGCTGGTCCGCCGCGGCGAGAAGGTCACCGTCGAGGTTCCGGTCGAGCTGACCGGCGAGGCCGCGCAGGACACCCTGATCGTGCACGACCACGACACCCTCTCGGTGACCGCCGACGCCACCAAGGTGCCGGACCACCTGGAGGCCTCGATCGCGGGCGCCGAGCCGGGCGTCCAGGTCACCGCCGCTGACGTCCAGCTGCCGGCCGGTGTCGAGCTGGCCGCCGACCCGGAGCTGCCGGTCGCCACGGTGACCGCCGCCCCGACCGCCGAGCAGCTTGAGGCGACCCTCCCCGAGGTCGAGGAGGCCGCCGAGGAGGCCGAGGCGGAGGTCGGCGAGGAGACCGCCGAGGCGCCCGAGGGCGTGCCGGCCGCCGAGGCCGAGGAGGCCGCGGCCGAGGCGAAGACCGAGGCCTGATCGGTCCACTGGCTGTGCGACAGGCGTCCCCGGTTCCCGGGGGCGCCTGTCGGCGTATCGGGGACGGCCGCCGGGTGACGGCCCGCGCGACGGCTTCCGGCCGTGGCGCGGCGGCGGACGCGCCGGGCCGGGGTGGTCGGACGACGGCTTCGAGGGCGTGGCGCGGCGACGGACGCGCCGAGCTGTCGTCGCAGGTGACGGAAGGGGCGAGGCGTGACGGACGAGGCGGGGCCGTGGCTGGTGGTCGGCCTGGGCAACCCCGGCCGGGAGTACGCGGGTAACCGGCACAACGTCGGCTTCATGGTGGCCGACCTGCTGGCCGGCCGGGTAGGGGCCAGGTTCGGGCGGCACAAGCGCGTGGTGGCGGAGGCCGCCGAGGGGCGGCTCGGGTTCGGCGGGCCGAAGCTGGTGCTGGTGAAGCCGCTGACGTACATGAATCTTTCCGGCGGCCCGGTGGCCGGGCTGGCGCAGTTCCACAAGATCCCGCCGGCGCGGGTGATCGCCGTGCACGACGAGCTGGACATCCCGTACGGGCAGGTGCGGGTGAAGTGCGGCGGCGGCGAGGGCGGGCACAACGGTCTGCGCTCGATGTCGAAGTCGCTGGGCACGAAGGACTACGTGCGGGTGCGGTTCGGCGTCGGCCGGCCGCCGGGGCGGCAGGATCCGGCCGACTTCGTGCTGTCGGACTTCTCCTCGGTGGAGCGCAAGGAGTTGGAGTTCCTGGTCGACCGGGCGGCCGACGTGGTGGAGTCGGTGGTCACCCGCGGGGTGGAGCCGACGCAGAACCTGTACCACGGCGGGTGAGTTCCGGGCGGGCCTGCCTGGTCCGGCGGGTACGGGCCGATAGTCTGCGCCTTTCCGCCGGCTGAACGGCCGGCTGACGGCGGACGACGGGAGCGGAACCATGGGCAGTCCTCCGATGATCGACGGAGCGTTCGCCCGGTGGCTGGCGGCGCGGGCCGGGCAGGCGCTGATGAACCTGCGTGCGGAGATGGGCTTCGCGGACCCGGGGGCGTTGAAGTCGGCCGGGGACAAGGTCTCGCACGACCTGATCCGTACCGAGCTGGCGAGGTGGCGGCCGGCGGACGCGGTGCTGTCGGAGGAGGACGAGGGCTCCCGGCTGGCCTGGACCGCCGAGGTGAGTTCCGACGTGGTGTCCCGGCTGACCGCGGACCGGGTGTGGATCATCGATCCGCTGGACGGTACCCGGGAGTTCGCCGAGGACGGCCGGTCGGACTGGGCGGTGCACGTGGCGCTCTGGGCGCGGAGCGCGCCGACGCCGCACGGCCTGGTCGCGGGCGCGGTGGGGCTGCCGGCGCAGCACCGGGTGCTGGGCACCGACTACCCGCCGGCGTACCCCCCGATGACGTTGGAGGCGGCGACCTCGGGCGGCGCGCGGACCATCCGGTTGGCGGCGAGTCGTAGCCGTCCGCCGGTATTCCTGACCGATCTGGCAGCGGACGTCGGCGCTCATCTGGTGCCGATGGGCTCCGCGGGGGCGAAGATCGCCGCTGTGGTCACCGGTGAGGTCGACGCGTACATCCACGCCGGCGGCCAGTACGAGTGGGACTCGGCCGCCCCGGTCGCTGTGGCGACGGCCACCGGACTGCACGCTTCCCGGATCGACGGTTCTGCGCTGAAATACAACGAGGCCGATCCCCGCCTGCCGGACCTGTTGGTCTGCCGGAAGGATCTCGCCAGCCGGTTGCTTGCAGCGTTGCAGCGGCATTCCGGGTAGCCTGAGCGTTCATCTTTACGACTCCGACCGGAAAGGTCTGGAATCCCGATGTGCGGATCCGAGCGAAGCGAGTTCGTGTCATGACGTCCCCCGCCGCGTACCAGGTATCCCACCTCGACGCGCTGGAGGCGGAGAGCATCTTCGTGATGCGTGAGGTCGTCGCCGAGATGGAGCGTCCCGTGCTCCTCTTCTCCGGCGGCAAGGACTCGATCGTGATGCTCCGGCTGGCTCAGAAGGCGTTCGCCCCGGCCAACATCCCGTTCCCGGTGATGCACGTCGACACCGGGCACAACTTCCCCGAGGTCCTGGAATACCGGGACCAGCGGGTCGCCGAGCTGGGCCTGCAACTCATCGTGGCTAGCGTGCCGGAGGCCCTGGCCAAGGGCCTCGTGCGCGAGTCGGCGGACGGGATGCGCAACCGGATCCAGACGCCGGTGCTGCTCGACGCGGTGGAGAAGCACCGCTTCGACGCGCTCTTCGGCGGCGCCCGCCGGGACGAGGAGAAGGCCCGGGCCAAGGAGCGGGTGTTCAGCTTCCGGGACGAGTTCGGCCAGTGGGACCCGAAGAACCAGCGCCCGGAACTGTGGGCGCTCTACAACGGCCGGCACCACCCGGGCGAGTCGATCCGGGTCTTCCCGCTGTCCAACTGGACCGAGCTGGACGTCTGGCACTACATCGCCCGCGAGCGGATCCCGCTGCCGTCGATCTACTACGCGCACGAGCGTGAGGTGATCGAGCGCGACGGCATGCTGTACGCGGTCAACGAGTTCTTCCGGGCGCGTTCCGGTGAGCAGCCGGTCAAGGCCCAGGTGCGGTACCGGACGGTGGGCGACGCCTCCTGCACCGCGGCGGTCAGCTCGGAGGCCGACACCGTGGAGAAGGTGATCGAGGAGGTGGCCGCCACCCGGATCACCGAACGCGGCGCGACCCGCGGCGACGACCGGGTCAGCGAGGCCGCCATGGAGGACCGCAAGCGGGAGGGCTACTTCTGATGAGCACCGAGACGCTGGCCACGGACGCCCGGGCTGCCGCCGGGCCGGAGTCCCGGCCGATGGATTTGCTGCGGTTCGCCACCGCCGGCAGCGTCGACGACGGCAAGTCGACCCTGATCGGCCGGCTGTTGTACGACACCAAGTCGCTCTTCACCGACCAGCTCGCCGCCGTCGAGGCGGTCAGCGCGGCCCGGGGCGACGAATACACCAACCTGGCGCTGCTCACCGACGGCCTGCGCGCCGAGCGGGAACAGGGCATCACCATCGACGTGGCGTACCGCTACTTCGCCACGCCGCGGCGGAAGTTCATCATCGCCGACACCCCCGGGCACATCCAGTACACCCGGAACATGGTCACCGGCGCGTCGACCGCCGACCTGGCGCTGATCCTGGTGGACGCGCGCAAGGGCCTGGTGGAGCAGTCCCGGCGGCACGCGTTCCTCTGCTCGTTGCTGCGGGTGCCGCACCTGGTTCTCTGTGTCAACAAGATGGACCTGGTCGACTGGTCGCAGGAGGTGTTCGAGCGGATCGCCGACGAGTTCACCGCGTTCGCCGCGAAGCTCGACGTGCCGGACCTGACCGTGGTGCCGATCTCCGCGCTCCGGGGCGACAACATCGTCGCCCGCTCGGAGCACATGCCCTGGTACGAAGGCCCGTCGCTGCTGCACCACCTGGAGCGGGTGCACATCGCCTCCGACCGCAACCTGGTCGACGTGCGGTTCCCGGTGCAGTACGTGATCCGGCCGCAGTCCACCACGGTCACCGACTACCGGGGGTACGCGGGCCAGGTGGCCTCGGGCGTGCTCAAACCCGGCGACGAGGTGATGGTGCTGCCGTCCGGCTTCACGAGCCGGATCGCCTCGGTGGAGACGGCCGACGGTCCGGTCGACGAGGCGTTCCCGCCGATGTCGGTGACGGTCCGGCTGACCGACGAGATCGACATCTCGCGCGGCGACATGATCTGCCGGCCGAACAACTCCCCGGCGGTCGCGCAGGACATCGAGGCGATGGTCTGCTGGATGGACGAGACCCGTCCGCTCCAGGTCGGCGGCAAGTACGCCATCAAGCACACCACCCGTTCGGCGCGGGCGATCGTGCGCGGGCTGCACTATCGGCTGGACATCAACTCGCTGCACCGGGACGAGGCGGCCGGCGAGCTGAGGCTCAACGAGATCGGCCGGGTCCGGCTGCGCACCACCGTCCCGCTGCTCGCCGACGAGTACCGGCGCAACCGCACCACCGGCGGCTTCGTGATCATCGACGAGGCCACCAACCGTACGGTCGGCGCCGGCATGATCGTCGAAGCCGGCTGACCCACCACGCTCCGCCAAGGCCCGTGCCGGGTTCCCCGGCGCGGGCCTTTCGGCGCGGGCCCCGCGCGGCGCGCGGGTCAGCCGAGGCGGGCGGCTCCGTCGGCGGGGAGGACGGTCAGGGTGCCGGGGGCGGCGAAGCCGCGCTCGGCGTACGCGGTGGTGACGGCGTCGGCGACCGCCGGGGCGCGGTCGGCGTCGACCAGGGCGAGCACACAGCCGCCGAAGCCGCCGCCGGTCATCCGGGCGCCGTACGCCCCGGCGGCCAGGGCCGCGTCGACGGCGGTGTCCACCTCGGGCACGGTGATCTCGAAGTCGTCGCGCATCGAGGCGTGCGAGGCGGTCAGCAGGGGGCCGGTGTCGCGTACCCGGCCGGCGCGTAGCAGCTCGACGGCGTCGAGCACCCGCTGGTTCTCGGTGACCACGTGCCGGACCCGCCGTCGGGTCTCGCCGTCGGGCAGTTTCCCCAGCGCCGCGTCGAGCTCGGCGACGGTCACGTCGCGCAGGGCGGGCACGCCGAGGATCCGCGCCGCCTCCTCGCAGGACGCGCGGCGGGCGGCGTACTCGCCGTCGGCGTGCCGGTGCGGGGCGCGGCTGTCGACGACCAGCACGGCCAGCCCGGCGCTGTCCAGGTCGAACGGGATCTGCTCGACCTCCTCGCTGCGGCAGTCGAGGAAGAGGGCGTGCCCCGCCCGCCCACGGATCACCGCGGACTGGTCCATGATCCCGGTGGGCGCGCCGACGTAGCCGTTCTCGGCGCGTTGGGCGAGCCGGGGCCACCGGTCGGTGGGCAGGTCCAGCCCGCCCAGCTCGACCAGGGCGGCGAGCACCGCCGCCTCGACGGCCGCCGATGAGGAGAGCCCGGAGCCGACCGGCACGTCGGAGGCGACGGCCAGCCGGGCGCCGGGGACGGCCTGCCCGGCGGCGCGCAGCGACCAGACCACCCCGGCCACGTAGGCGGCCCAGCCGGTGACCCGACCGGGCTCGTCGACCTCGGCCGGGCCGAACTCGACCGGGTCGCTGGATAGCTCCGACCAGACCGTCCAGCGTTCGTCGTCCCGCGGTGCCGCGGCGACCACGGTACGCAGTGGCAGCGCGAAGGGCAGCACGAAGCCGTCGTTGTAGTCGGTGTGCTCGCCGATCAGGTTGACCCGGCCGGGAGCCGCCCAGCGGCCCGCCGGCTGCACGCCGTACCGCTGCCGGAAGCCGGCGGTGGCGCGGGCCGCGACGTCGCCCGGCGTCGCGGTCGGCGTCGCGGTGGCCGCGGTCCGGCCGGTCACCGTTGCCCCAGCACGTGCTCGCGGTAGAAGGCCCAGGCGTCGCCGACCATGTCGTGCAGGGTGGGCTTCTCCGGCACCCAGCCCAGCTCCTTTCGGGCCAGCGCCGAGGAGGCGACCAGCTCGGCCGGGTCGCCCTCGCGGCGGGGGGCCACCTCGACCGGTACGGGGTGGCCGGTGACCTCGCGGACCACCTCGATCACCTGCCGGTTGGTGAAGCCGTTGCCGTTGCCGAGGTTGTAGATCCGGTGCCGGCCGGGTGTCGCGGTGGTGAGCGCCAGCAGGTGCGCCCGGGCCAGGTCCGCGACGTGGATGTAGTCGCGGACGCAGGTGCCGTCGACGGTCGGGTAGTCGTCGCCGAAGAGTTGGAGCTTGTCGCGCCGGCCGGCCGCCACGTCGAGGGCGAGCGGGATGAGGTGGGTCTCCGGGTCGTGCCGTTCGCCGATGGCCCGCCCGTCGTGCAGGTACGCCCCGGCGACGTTGAAGTAGCGCAGCGAGACGGCCGCGAGGTCGTGCGCGATCGCCTCGGAGGTGAGCGCCATGTCGACGGCCAGCTTGGTCGCCCCGTAGGTGTTGGTGGGGGCCTTGACGGCGGTCTCCGGGATGGGCACCTCGGTGGGGTTGCCGTAGACGGCGGCGGTGGAGGAGAAGACCAGCCGGGGCACCCGGGCGGCGCGTACCGCGTCGAGCAGGGCGAGTGAGCCGACGGTGTTGTTCTGCCAGTAGAGCTCCGGCTTGACCATCGACTCGCCGGCGGCGATCAGCGCGGCGAAGTGCAGCACGCCGTCGAAGCCGGCGTCGGGGGTGAGGACGCGGGCGGCCTCGTGCACCGGCAGGTCGACGTGGGTCGCCTCGGGGGCGAGGGCCGCGCGGTGGCCGGTGCGCAGGTCGTCCAGGACAATCACCTCGTGGCCGTGGTCCAGCAGCATCCGGGTCACCACGCTGCCGATGTAGCCGGCGCCGCCGGTGACGAGCAGTCTCACGTCGGATTCCTCCTGCCTGGCCGCGTCCTGCGGCGGCCGTCCGTGATCACCCTACGGCCGCCGGCTGTGCCGCGGCTGGCCATGACCCTCGGCGATTCAATCACGATCCATCATGACCGAACAGATGCGAACATGGGCCGGAGCGCTCGGCGTCCGCTGTCTACCATCCATTCATGGAGGCAGGCGGTCCCCGACTCCGGCGACGCCCGTCGGGGCGGCCGCGACGCGAACCGGGGCCGCTCGCCCGGACCGTGGCCCGGCTCGTGGTCCGCGCCGCCGACGGCGCCACCCGGCTGGTCACCGATCTGCTCGGCGCCAGCCCGGCGGCCGGCCGGGAGCGGATCAGCGAAGCCGAGCTGCGGGACCTGGTCGCGGCCAACACGGTGCTCGACCCGGACGAGCGGCGGATCATCGACGAGGTGCTGGCGGCCGGGGCACGCCTGGTCCGCGAGGTGATGGTGCCGCGTACCGAGGTGGTGTTCCTCTCCGCGGGGCTGACCGTCGTCGAGGCGGAGCGGCTGGTCCGGGCCGAGCCGCACACCCGCTATCCGGTCGTCGACGGCACCCACGACGACGTGGTCGGCTTCGTCCACCTGCGCGACGTGCTGCTCCGCCCCGAGCAGGAGAGCCGCGTCGGCGTCTGGGAGCTGACCCGCGAGGTGAAGCGGCTGCCCGGCAGCAAGCGGGTGCTGGCCGCGCTCACCGAGATGCGCCGGGAGGGGCACCACCTGGCGGTGGTGGTCGACGAGTACGGCGGCACCGCCGGCATCGTCACCTGCGAGGACCTGGTCGAGGAGCTGGTCGGGGAGATCCACGACGAGTACCACGCCCCGCCCGACCCGGCGCACGCCGGCCTGCCCGCCGTCGTCGACGGCCGGCTCAACCTGGTCGACTTCGCCGACCGCACCGGGGTGCCGCTGCCCGCCGGACCGTACGAGACGGTCGGCGGCTTCGTGATGGCCGCCCTGGGCCGGCTCCCGGTCGCCGGGGACGAGGTGCCGGTGACCCCCGCCCCGGAGGGCCCGGGCGGACCCGATCCGGATGACCCGCCGGGCGGCTGGCTGCTGCGGGTGCTCGCCCTGGAGGGGCGGCGGGTGTCCCGGCTTGCGGTCTCCGCCGCGCGCCTGCCTGAGCAGCGGCGCGAGGTCACCGCCCGGGTCACGGTCGCCGAGAACGGATCCACCGGCCCGTCATGACTTATCCGGGGCCGTGCTGACAGAATTGCCGGCATGTCAGACGTACCCGCCCGCCCCCGCGTCTTCTCCGGCATCCAGCCGACCGCCGACTCGTTCCACCTCGGCAACTATCTGGGCGCGGTACGGCACTGGGTGGCCCTCCAGGAGAGCCACGACGCGTTCTACTGCGTGGTCGATCTGCACGCGATCACCGCCGGCCACGACCCGAAGGTGCTCAAGCAGCGTTCCCGGGTCGCCGCCGCGCAGCTCCTCGCGGTCGGCATCGACCCGGAGCGCAGCACCCTCTTCGTCCAGTCCCAGGTGGCCGAGCACGCCCAGCTGGCCTGGGTGCTCGGCTGCATCACCGGCTTCGGCGAGGCCAGCCGGATGACCCAGTTCAAGGACAAGGCGCAGAAGCAGGGCAGTGAGCGGGCCAGCGTCGGCCTCTTCACCTACCCGGTCCTCATGGCCGCCGACATCCTCCTCTACCAGGCCAACGCGGTGCCGGTCGGCGAGGACCAGCGCCAGCACCTGGAGCTTTCCCGCGATCTGGCCCAGCGGTTCAACACGATTTTCGGGCCGACCTTCACCATGCCCGCGCCGCACATCGTCAAGGACACCGCGAAGATCACCGACCTGCAGGACCCGACCGCCAAGATGTCGAAGTCGTCCTCCTCGCCGGCCGGCATCATCGACCTGCTGGACGACCCGGCCCGCTCGGCCAAGAAGATCCGCTCCGCGGTCACCGACACCGGGCGCGAGATCGTCTTCGACGCGGTGGGCAAGCCGGGCATCGCCAACCTGCTGAGCATCTACTCGGCGCTCTCCGGCCGCGGCATCGACGACCTTGTCGCCGCCTACGACGGCAAGGGCTACGGCGATCTGAAGAAGGACCTCGCCGAGGTGGTCCGGGAGGCACTCACCCCGATCCAGGAGCGCACCCGCGTCTACCTGGACGACCCGGCCCAGCTCGACAAGCTGCTCGCGCAGGGCGCGGAAAAGGCCCGGGTGGTCGCCGCGGCGACGGTGCGGACCACGTACGACCGGATCGGCTTCTTCCCTCCGCTGCGGTCCGAGTAACGGCCCGGGCACGTCGGGAGAGGGTGTACACAGCCGGTGGCGGGAGGGGTGGCGGGGAGCGTGGATCGCAGGGACGGGGTGCCGGACACCGGCGACACCATCGAGATCGGGATCGCGGTGGACATCCCCGAGCCGTGGGGCGGGATGCTCACCCGTCGCCGGGTCGAGGCCGGTGACCCGCAGGTCGTCCCGGCCCACGTCACCCTGCTCGGGCCCACCGAGATCCCGCTGCGGGCGCTGCCCGCCGTCGAGGAGCACCTGGCCCGGGTGGCCGCCGCGCACCTGCCGTTCACCCTGCACCTGCGGGGCACCGGCACGTTCCGCCCGGTCACCCAGGTGGTCTTCGTGGCGGTGGCGGCCGGGATCAGCGAGTGCGAGCTGCTCGCCGCCGCGATCAACTCGGCGCCCGAGCTGCACCGGGAGGCCCGTTTCCCGTACCACCCGCATGTCACGGTGGCCCAGGACGTCCCGCCCGAGGCGCTCGACAAGGCGTACGAGGACCTGGCCGACTTCTCGGCGCTGTTCGAGGTCGAGGCGTTCACCCTCTTCTCGCACAGCGGCGCGACCCGGTGGCAGCCGCGCCGCGACTTCCGGTTGGGCGGTTGAGCTGAGTGCGCGACCGGCCTGCCCGGGTCCGGGCGGGGGAGCGGTGAGGACGACGTGCTGAACGTGTTCGGCCGGGTCGAGGCCGCGCTGGGCCGCCGGATCGACGCGGCCCGGGACCGGCTGCCGGTCTTCGACCACCTGTGGCGGGCCGGGACGCTCTACGCCGGGGTGCTCGGCGGCCGGCTCGCGGCGGCGATCGCCTACTACGGCTTCTTCGCGGTCTTCGCGCTCGCCCTGGTCGTGTACGCCGTCTTCGGCGCGGTCCTGGAGGACAACGACGAGGTCAGCCGGGCCGCCGCCGACTTCCTCGAGAAGAACCTGCCGTTCCTCGATCCGCAGCAGATCGCGCAGAGCAGCAACACCGTCGGGGTGGTCGGCCTGGTCATCCTGGTCTTCACCGGGATCGGCTGGGTGGAGGCGATCCGCTCCTCGCAGCGGCTGATGTACGGCCTCAACCAGCAGCCCGGCAATCTGGTGCTCCGTCGCCTGGTCGACCTGGGGGTGCTGGTCGCGGTCTTCCTGCTGCTCGGCGTCTCGGTGGCCGCCGTCGACGCGCTGGGGTCGGTGCTGCGGTTCCTGCTGCGCAGCACCGGGTCGGTCGGCCTGACCACGGTCAGCGCGCTGCTCAGCGTCCTGATCAACGTGGTGCTGGCCGCGGCGTTGCTGGTGGCGGTGCCCCGGCTGCGGATGAGCCGTCGCCGGCTGCGCCCGGTCGTGCTCGTGGTCGCGATCGGCATCACCCTGCTCAACACGGTGGGGCGCTACTACGTGGTCCGCACCGAGCGGAACCCGGCGTACGCGGTGGTCACCACCGCGGTCGGGCTGCTGCTCTACCTCTACCTGCTCAACCAACTGGTGCTGTTCGGGGCGGCGCTCTGCGCGACCAGCCGGTACGGCCGGGTGGTCGACCTGGCCGAGGGCGGCGCGGCCCGGGAGGTGGACGTGGAGGCCGACGAGGTGATCGAACCGGGCACGCCGGGCGGCGCGGGCTGACCACTCAGGTCAACGCCGTGGCCGGCGGACCACTCTTTCCGTGCAACAGTGCGGATCATGGGTACGGCCCGCGGCGGTGGTGACGATGATGAGCCGGTGGGCGCGCTTGTGACACTGGACCTGCCGGACGACTCGCCGATGCTCGGCCTGCCGTGGATCATCACCTTCGGCCCGCTCGGCGACGACGACGAGTGGGAACCGGTGGTCTGCGGCCCGTACGAGCGGCCGCACGCGCTCGCCCTGGCCGAGGCGGTGGTCGCCGAGGAGCAGTTGATGGCGGTGGTCGAGCCGCTGCTGCCGGCGCTGACGCCGGAGGAGATCCGTGGCGAGATCGCCGCGGCGCAGCTTGCCGCCGAGGACGAGGCGGCCCAAGTCGACCAGGCGGACCTCTACGGCGACTTCGAGGACACCATCGACGAGGAGCTGGAACTGGCCGCCGAGCGGGAGCCGGTGGCGGCGCCGAGGACCGCGCCGAGCCGGGACGAGGTGCGGGCGGGGTTCGCCCGGATCGCCGGACTGCTCACCAGCCGGGGCGCCTGAGCGGCCGTCCCAGATGGACGCCGGCACCTCGGGAAGCGGACTCCCCGAGGTGCCGGCGCCACCTCACCCCCCACCACAAGGGGTCGGTAGCCCAGCCGCCCGTCGGCGCGGGGCACAACGGACGACCAGGTCAATGGGTGGTTACCCGGCTCACCGCCGTTCGAACCACGCAGCTGAGTCCACCGGCAGGACGTGTCCGTCGCCCCGCTCGGTGAGGTCGGTGCTGGCGGCGATCGGCCGGCCGTGGCCGGCGATCGTGACCTCGGCGCCGCTGAGGTTGACCACGCAGGTCAGCTCGACGCCCTCGGCGGTGCGGCGGAAGGCCAGCACCCCGGGCTCGGTCTCCAACCAGGTGATGCCGGCGAGGCCGGCCAGCGCCGGGTGCTCGTGCCGGATCCGCAGGGCGGTCCGGTAGAGCTCCAGCGTCGAGCCGGGCACGCCGGTCTGGGCGGCCACCGAGAGGGCCCGCCAGGTCGCCGGGGCCGGCAGCCAGCTCAGCTCGCTGCCGGCCGGGCCGAACCCGTACGGGGGCAGCTCGCCGCCCCACGGGATCGGCACCCGGCAGCCGTCCCGGCTCTCGCCGGTGCGCAGGAACGCCGGGTCCTGGCGCAGTTCGTCGGGGAGGTCCAGCACCTCCGGCAGGCCCAGTTCCTCGCCCTGGTAGACGTACGCGCAGCCGGGCAGAGAGAGCATCAGCAGGGCGGCGGCCCGGGCGCGGCGCAGGCCGACCTCGCCGTCGCCGTACCGGGTGACGTGCCGCTGCCGGTCGTGGTTGGAGAGCACCCAGGTGGTCGGGGCGCCGACGATGGTCGACTCGGCGAGCGCGGTGTCGATCACCTTGCGGAACGAGTCGGCCGACCAGGTGGCGTCGAGGAAGTCGAAGCTGAACGCCTGGTGCAGCTCGTCCGGGCCGATGTAGCGGGCCAGCCGCTGCGGGGTCTCCGCCCACGCCTCGGCCACCGCCATCCGGCCGCCCGGGTAGCTGTCCAGGATCGGCCGCCAGGCGCGGTAGATGTCGTGCACCTCGTCCTGGTCGAAGTACGGCAACTGGCCCTTGCCCAGCAGCTCGGACTGGCGCCGCCCGGTGGTCATCGAGTTGAAGCCGACGTCCGGCAGCCCCTCGGCCTTGATCATTCCGTGCGCCACGTCGATCCGGAAGCCGTCCACGCCCCGGTCCAGCCAGAACCGCAGGACGTCCTCGAACTCGGCGCGTACCTCGGGGTGGCGCCAGTTCAGGTCGGGCTGGGCCGGGTCGAACAGGTGCAGGTACCACTGGCCGTCGGCGGTCCGCGTCCAGGCGGGGCCGCCGAAGATGCTCTCCCAGTCGTTCGGCGGCAGCTCACCCGCCTCGCCCTTGCCGTCGGCGAACAGGTAACGCTCGCGTTCGGGCGAGCCGGGTCCGGCGGCGAGGGCCGCCTGGAACCAGGGGTGCCGGCTGGACGTGTGGTTGGGGACCAGGTCCACGATGATGCGCAGGCCCAGGGCGTGCGCGTCGGTGATCATCGCGTCGAAGTCGGCGAGGTCGCCGAAGAGGGGGTCCACGTCCCGGTAGTCGGCCACGTCGTAGCCGGCGTCGACCTGGGGCGAGGTGTAGAAGGGGGTCAGCCAGAGGGCGTCCACCCCGAGGTCGCGCAGGTGGGGCAGGCGTTCCCGGATGCCCTGGAGGTCACCGACACCGTCGCCGTTCGCGTCCGCGAAGCTGCGGACGTAGACCTGGTAGACGACTGCGGATCGCCACCAGTCGTCGTCGGAGGTCAGCGGCGTGGGATGGGTGGCGGCGGTCATCGGTGACGATCCCCGTTTCTTCGGCGCGGGACGGCGGCACCCACGCCGGTGCGACGCGCGGGGGTGTCTGAGCAGAATGCCGCTGGAACGCTGCAAGAGTCAAGCAAACCTTGCGCAAGGAATGGTACCGACCAAGTCCGGTCGGGCCTCGCCCGCCTCCGGTTCGTCGATGTGGCGGTGTCGGAGCCGGGTGGATACCGCGACGTCGGCAATGTGGTCGTGCCCGGCGGTCAGGCCGGGACGGCGAACGAGGAGGGGGCCGGGCGCTGGGGCTTGGCGCCGGTGCCGCCCTGCCGGACCACCGCGGTGGAGCCGCGTACCACCAGCTCCGGCCGGAACAGGTACTCCGAGTGCGGGGCGGGGTGGCCGTTGATCTCGTCGACCAGGGCCCGGACCGCGGCCACCGCCATGGCGGTCACCGGCTGGCGCATCGTGGTCAGCGGCGGGTCGGTGAAGGCCATCAGCGGGGAGTCGTCGTAACCGACAACCGAGACGTCGCCGGGTACGGAGAGACCGCGCTGGCGGGCGGCCCGGATCGCGCCGAGCGCCATCAGGTCGGAGCCGCAGACGACGCCGGTGACCCCGCGTTCGATCAGCCGGCCGGCGGCGGCCTCGCCGCCCTCGACGCCGAACAGGGACAGCTCGGCCAGTTCCCCGACCTCCGCCTCGGTCGTGCCGACCAGCCGGGTCATCGCGGTCCGGAAGCCGGCCACCCGGCGCTGCACCGGTACGAACCGGTCCGGGCCGGTGATCAGGCCGATCCGCCGGTGGCCCAGGGCAACCAGGTGCGCGACGGCCAGTTCGGTGGCCTCGCCGTCGTCGCAGGAGACGAAGGGCGCGGCGATGCCGGGCGCGTACCCGTTGATCATGACGATCGGCAGCGGGCGGCCGATCAGCGCCCGGTACCGGTCGTGGTTGGCGGCGGTGTCGGCGTGCAGGCCGGAGACGAAGACGATCCCGGAGACCTGCCGGTCCAGCAGCATCTCGACGTACTCGTCCTCGGTGACCCCGCCGGGGGTCTGGGTGCACAGCACGGGGGTGAAGCCGCTCTGCGCCAGCGTCGACTCGATGACCTGGGCGAAGGCCGGGAAGATCGGGTTGTCCAACTCAGGCACCACCAGGCCGACCAGCCCGGCGCTGCGCTTGCGCAGCCGGGCGGGGCGCTCGTACCCGAGCACGTCGAGGGCGGTCAGGACGGCCTGCCGGGTCTCCGGGGCCACTCCGGGGCGGTCGTTGAGCACCCGCGACACCGTGGCCTCGCTGACTTCGGCCTGTTGGGCGATGTCGGACAGTCGAGCGCGCATGGCGGCACTTTAGCTCACGGGAAAGTTCTTGCGTACACTTCTGCAATACCTTCCATTCTCTGCAACGCCTTGCTAACGTCCCCGCAACACGCGAGAGCAGCGGCGCAACACCCAGCGCCGGTCAGCAAGAAATTTCAGAGGTTTCCACTGGCGGGCCGTCCCTCCCCCGGCGGGCCGCCATGACGACAGGAGTACCGATGCGCATCCGTACCGCGGGTGTGGTCGCTGTCCTCGGCCTGGCGCTCGCCGCCTCCGGCTGCGGTGGCAGTGGCAGCGACAAGCCGGCAGCCAAGGAATCCAGCAAGGCGACCGGCGGCAAGCTGGTCATCTGGGCCGACGACAAGCGGACCGCGGCCCTCAAGCCGTTCGCCGAGGCGTTCGGCAAGGAGAACGGCGTCACCGTCGAGGTCCAGGCCGTCTCCAAGGACCTGCAGACGAACTTCGTCACCGCCTCGCAGCAGGGCAGCGGGCCGGACGTCGTGGTCGGCGCGCACGACTGGATCGGCAACCTGGTCCAGAACGGCGCCATCGACCCGGTGCAGCTCGCCGCCGACCAGAAGAGCGCGTTCAACGAGGTCGCGATCAAGGCGGTGACCTTCAACGGCCAGCTCTACGGCGTCCCCTACGCCACCGAGAACGTCGCGCTGATCCGCAACACCGAGCTGGCCCCCGAGGCGCCGAAGACCATCGAGGAGCTGGTCGAGACCGGCAAGAAGCTCAAGGCCGAGAAGAAGGCCAGCGAGATCCTCTGCCTCCAGTCCGGCCAGAACGGCGACGCCTACCACATCTACCCGCTGTACACCTCCGGCGGCGGCTACCTGTTCGGCACCGCGGCCAACGGCGACTACGACCCGAAGGACCTGGGCGTGGGCAAGCCGGAGTCGATCGCGGCCTTCCAGAAGATCGCGAAGCTCGGTGAGAAGGGCGACGGCGCGCTGAAGCGCTCCATCACCGGCGAGAACTCCATCGCCACCTTCACCGGCAAGAAGTGCGCCTTCCTGGTCTCCGGCCCGTGGGCCATCGCCGACGCCAAGAAGGCCGACATCAAGTACGACATCTCCCCGGTCCCCGGTTTCGCCGGTGGCAAGGAGGCCCAGCCGTTCGTGGGCGTCCAGGCGTTCTACGTCGCCGCCAAGGGCCAGAACAAGGCGCTGGCCCAGGAGTTCGTCACCAACTACGTGACCAAGCCCGACCTGGCCGTCGCGCTCTACCAGGCCGAGCCGCGCCCGCCGGCGCTGACCGCCGCCTTTGACCAGGTGAAGGGCGAGGACCCGGACCTGGCCAAGTTCCAGGAGGCCGGCAAGAACGGCCAGGTGCTCCCGGCGATCCCGGCCATGGCCGCGATCTGGGACCCGTTCGGCAAGGCGGAGGCCGCCATCATCGGTGGCGCCGACCCGGCCACCACCATCACCGCCGCCGGCAAGACCATCGCCGGCCAGATCAAGTAATGAGCACGCCGCTGCCCGGCCCGGGGTCTGCCACGCAGACCCCGGGCCGGGAGCCCGTTCGGAGCGGGCTCCCGGGCAAGTCCCGTACCGCGCGGCACCACGCGCCGATCACCGCGACCGGTCTGGTCGTCAAGGTGGTCCTGCTCGGCCTGGCGGCCGGGATCGCGATCTGGGCGGCGTTCCCGCTCGTCGAGGCCGGGCACTGGATCGGGCTGGCCATCCTGGCGGCCACCACCGCCGGCCTGTTCTACCTCTATCTCACCCGCCGGCACATCCCGGCCAAGTACCTGGTCCCCGGCACGCTCTTCCTGATCGCCTTCCAGGTCTTTCCGGTGCTCTACACCGCGAGCACCGCCTTCACGAACTTCGGCGACGGCCACCGCGGCAGCAAGGACGACGCGATCGTCGCCATCCAGACCTCCTCGGTCAAGCAGGTCCCCGGCTCGACCGAGTACTCCCTCTCCATCGCCACCAAGGGCGACCCGGCCACCGGCCCGCTGGTCTTCCTGCTCAGCGACCCGAAGACCCGGGAGGTCTCCGCCGGTGACGCGGACGGGCTGCACCGGCTCGACCCCGGTCAGGTCACGGTCAGCCCGACCGGCAAGGTCACCGCCGCCGACGGCTACACCGTGCTCAACTTCGGCGAGGCCAGCGTACGGAGCAAGGAGATCACCGACCTGATCGTGCCGACCTCCGGCGGTGCCATCCGGTCCAACGGCCTGTCCCGCGCCTACGAGGGCACGGCCCTCCGGGCGTACGACGCGGGCTGCGACTGCGTCAAGGACAGCGAGACCGGCAAGACCTGGACCGCCGACGCCACGACCGGCTCCTTCGTCGCCGCCGACGGCGAACGGCTCGCCCAGGGCTGGAAGGTCAACGTCGGGCTGAAGAACTTCAGCCGGGTGTTGACCGATCCGGACATCTCCGGCCCGTTCTTCGGCACGCTGCTCTGGAACTTCGCCTTCGCGATCGGCTCGACCGGGCTCACCTTCCTGCTCGGCATGGCCATCGCGCTCGCCCTGCACTCGCCCCGGATGCGGGGCACCAACTTCTACCGGGTGCTGCTGATCCTGCCGTACGCCATGCCGTCGTTCGCGATGCTGCTGGTCTGGCGGGACATGTTCAACACCGACTTCGGCCTGGTCAACAACCTGTTCGGGCTGGGCGTCGACTGGTTCGGCCAGACCTGGTCCGCCCGGGCCGCGGTGCTGCTGGTGCAGCTCTGGCTCGGCTACCCGTACATGTTCCTGGTGGCCACCGGCGCGCTCCAGGCGATCCCGAGCGAGCTGACCGAGGCCACCTCGGTCGACGGGGCGACGCCGTGGCAGTCGTTCCGGGCGGTCACCCTGCCGCTGCTGCTGGTCGCGCTCTCGCCGCTGCTGATCGCGTCGTTCGCGTACAACTTCAACAACGTCAACGCGATCCTGTTCACCACCGAGGGTGGCCCGTTCGCGCCCGACAACCCGACCAACGGCGCGACCGACCTGCTGATCACCTACACCTACCGGCTCGCCTTCGGCGCCCAGGGCGCCGAGTACGGCATGGCCGCCGCGGTCTCGATCTTCATCTTCGCGATCGTGGCCACGGTGTCGGCGATCAGCTTCTCGCGGACCCGCAAGCAGGAGGAGGTGTACTCGTGACCACCTACGCGGACGCCCCGGTCGCCAACCGCAACTCCGCCAGGAAGTCGAGGAGCCGCTGGTTTGCCCAGGTGGGCTGGCGGCATGTCGTCGGGGTGCTGGCCGTCGCGTTCAGCCTCTTCCCGATCCTGTTCGTGATCTCGGCGGCGCTGAACCCGCTCGGCACGCTCTCCTCGACCGAGCTGCTGCCCACCGGCGCCTCGCTGGAGAACTTCAGCAACCTCTTCCGCAAGACCGCCTTCGCCCACTGGTTCCTCAACTCGCTGCTGCTGGCGGGGGTGGCCAGCTTCGCGTCGATCTTCCTGTCGTCGCTCGCGGCGTACGCGTTCTCCCGGATGCGCTTCGCCGGCCGGCGGGTCGGCCTGCTCGCGCTGCTGCTGATCCAGATGTTCCCGCAGTTCCTGGCCATCGTGGCGATCTTCCTGATCTTCACGACGATCACCGACCTGTACCCGGCGATCGGCTTCAACACCCCGTGGGGCCTGTTCCTGCTCTACATGGGTGGTGCGCTGGGCGCGAACACCTGGCTGATGAAGGGCTTCTTCGACACCCTGCCCAAGGAGCTGGACGAGTCGGCCACCATGGACGGCGCCTCGCACGCGCAGGTCTTCTTCCGGATCATGCTGCCACTGGTGGCGCCGATCCTGGCGGTGACCGGGCTGCTCGCCTTCATCGGCTCGATCAACGAGTTCATCATCGCCAACGTGTTCCTCACCAACACCGAGTCGAAGACCCTCGCGGTCGGCATGTTCGGCCTGGTGGCCGGTGAGCGGAACAACAACTTCGGGATGTTCGCGGCGGGCACGCTGCTCACCGCGATCCCCACGGTGCTGGTGTTCCAACTGCTCCAGCGCTACATCGTCTCCGGCCTCACGGCGGGAGCGGTCAAGGGATAGGTCCCGGAAATCACGCTGCGGCAAGGGCGTCGGGTCGACGTACACCGGAGCAGTCACGGGCTGACCGCCGCGGCCGGGAGACCGGCCGCGGCGGGCGACCCCTCCTCTCCTCGTCCGATCGACGAAAGGTTCCCCATGTCCCTGCAGCCGCACCACGACGGATCCGCCACCTACGTGCCCGAACAGGAGCCCGCGCTCGGGCAGCGGGTCCCGGTCTTCGTCCGGGTGCCGGCCGGCGCCGACGTACGCCAGGTGCACGTGCGCACCACCGGCGACGGCGAGCCGCGCTTCGCCGAGGCCGTGGTCGACCGCACCGAGGGCGGTGACGTGTGGTGGCGGGCCGACGTCGAGGTCCGCAACCCGGTCAGCAACTACCGCTTCATGCTCGACGGGCGTGCGGGCTGCCGCTGGCTCAACGCCGCCGGCCTGGTCGACCACGACGTGCCCGACCACGGGGACTTCAAGCTGGTCAGCTACGCCCCGCCGCCGGCCTGGGCCCGGGACGCGGTGATCTACCAGATCTTCCCGGACCGGTTCGCCCGCTCCGCCGCCGCCGACGGCCGGACCGCGCCGGACTGGGCCATCCCCTGCGACTGGGACACGCCGGTGATCGGGCGCGGCCCGGAGACGCCGCACCAGTTCTACGGCGGCGACCTGGACGGCGTCACCGAGCACCTGGACCACCTGGACCGGCTCGGGGTGAACACCGTCTACCTCACCCCGGTCTTCCCGGCCCGGTCCAACCACCGGTACGACGCGGCCAGCTTCGACACCGTCGACCCGCTGCTGGGCGGGGACGCCGCCCTCGCCCGGCTGGCCGACGCGGTGCACGCCCGGGGCTGGCGGCTGCTCGGCGACATCACCAGCAACCACACCGGCGACGCCCACCAGTGGTTCACCGCTGCCGCCTCCGACGTCACCGCACCCGAGCGGGACCTGTACTACTTCGACCTGGCCGGCGGGGAGTACGAGTCCTGGAACGGCGTCAAGTCGCTGCCCAAGCTCAACTGGGGCAGCGCCGAGCTGCGCCGTCGCTTCGCCACCGCCGAGGACTCGCTGCTGCGCCGCTGGCTGCGCCCGCCGTACGGGTTGGACGGCTGGCGGGTGGACGTGGCGAACATGACCGGCCGGCGGGGCGCGGACGCGTACACCCACGAGGTGGCGCGGCTGCTGCGCGAGGTGGTCGCCGACACCCGCGCCGACGGGCTGCTGCTCGCCGAGCACGGCCACGACCACACCGGTGACCTGGACCGGGACGGCTGGCACGGGACCATGAACTACGTCGGCTTCACCGATCCGGTCTGGTCCTGGCTGCGCCACGGCGACGACCCGCTGCCCAACTTCCTCGGCACCCCGGGCGGGGCGCGCCGGCGGGACGCGGGCGCGGTGCTCGCCACCATGAACACCTACCGGTCGCTGATCTCGTGGCGGTCGTACGTGCACTCGTGGCAGCTCCTCGGCTCGCACGACTCGGCCCGGATCCGCACCGTGG
The DNA here is from genome assembly GCF_900089605.1 of Micromonospora narathiwatensis. Classification (NCBI taxonomy): domain Bacteria; kingdom Bacillati; phylum Actinomycetota; class Actinomycetes; order Micromonosporales; family Micromonosporaceae; genus Micromonospora; species Micromonospora narathiwatensis. The sequence goes on from NZ_LT594324.1 coordinate 6,096,926, forward strand.
TCGGCGACGCCGCCCGGCAGGAGGTGGCCGCCGGCCTGCTCGCCACCATGCCGGGGACCCCGGTGGTCTTCGCCGGGGACGAGCTGGGGCTGACCGGCACGAACGGGGAGGGGTCGCGTACCCCGATGCCGTGGCACCGGCCGGAGAGCTGGGACCGGCGCATGTTCGAGGCGTACCGGTCGCTGCTGGCGCTGCGCCGCGCGGAGCCGGCGCTGCGGCACGGCGGCCTGCGCTGGGTGCACGCGGACACGGACACGCTGGTCTTCCTGCGCGAGGCGCCGACCGGCACGGTGCTGGTGCTGGCCCGCCGCGCGCCCGGCACCCCGGTCCGGTTCGCCGGTCTGCCGGCGGGCGAGAACCTGTACGGCGGCGCCCCGGCGCTGCGCCCCGACGCCGACGGCGCGGTGACCCTCCCCGCCGCCGGCCCCACCTTCCAGGTCTGGCGGATGTGAGGTAGGCAGGGCCCCCTGTCAACGGATTCGATTGCGCAGGGGGCCTCGCCGACCGGTCACCCGGCGAGCAGCGTGCGGACGCCCGCGAGGTAGCTGGCGCGGTTGGGGGAGCCGGTCAGGATGCGTTGCATGAAATAGCCGGGGACCAGGCCGAACAGGGCCGTCCCGACCGCCGCCGGGTCGGCCTCCGGGGGCAGCTCACCGGCGTCGCGGGCGCGCCGGGCCATCGCCACGAAGTGCTCCCGGAAACCGGTGTACGTCGTCCGGACGAACTCGGCGAGCGCGGGATCGCGCAGCGACTCGCTCCAGACCTGGATCGCCAGCCGGAGTACGCCGTCCTCGCCGGTCTGGCTGTCCACGTAGGTCAGGGCCCGCTCCAGCACCTCGCTGAGGGGTAGCGGTGGCTCGTGCCGGGCCAGCTCGGCGAAGATCTCGTCCGCGCCGCCGATCACCGTCTGGGCGATCGAGGTGATCAGGTCGTTCTTGCTCGGGAAGTAGCGGTAGACCGCGCCCACCGACAGCCCCGCCTCGGCGATCACGTCCTGCATCGAGGTGTTGTGGAAGCCGTCGCGCAGGAAGCATCGCCGGGCCGCGTCGAGGATCTGCTGACGGCGGGCCGCGAGGTGTTCGTCCGATACGCGCGGCATGACGCCCAGCATAAAACGAGCGTTCGTTCTTGACCGGGGGCCGGTCCGGGGCGCACTCTCACCCTAAGAGAACGAACGTTCGTTTTAGGAGGCGGAGATGTCCGCTCACCCGTTCCGGGTCCGCTCGCCCTGGCTGCTCGCCGTCCTGCTCGCCGCCCTGGCGGTGGCGGTGCAGGCGCTGCTCGTACCGCTCTTCGCCGCGCCGGCGGCGAACCTGGCACCGCGCGACCTGCCGGTCGCCGTGGCCGGGCCGCCGCCCGCGGCGACCGAACTGGCCGATCGGCTCGCCGCCGCCCGGCCCGGCGCGTTCGAGGTGACCACGCTGCCCGACGCGGCGGCCGCCGACCGGGCGCTGCGCGACCGGAAGGTGTACGCGGCCTTCGTCGCCGGCCCGGACGGGATCGCCCTGCACACCGCCCCGGCCGCCAGCCCCACCGTCGCCGCGCTGCTCGCCGAGGCCGCCGCCCAGCTCTCCGCCGGCCGTCCGGTGCCCGTGGTGCAGGTCGTGCCGGCCGCCCCGGACGACCCGCGCGGCGCCGGTTTCGCCGCCGGCTTCCTGCCGTTGGCGCTGACCAGCATGCTGGCCGGGGCGCTGCTCACCTTCCTGGTCGCCGGTCGCGGCGCCCGGCTGCTGGGGCTGCTCGGCTACGCGGTCCTGGCCGGCCTGGCCGGGGCGGCGGTGCTGCACGGGTGGCTCGGCGTCCTGACCGGCGACCCCGTACGCGAGGCGGGCGCGATCGCCCTCTTCGCGCTGGCCGCCGCCGGCCTCGTGGCCGGGCTCGGGGCGTTGCTCGGCGCCCCCGGCGTCGGCCTCGGCGCGCTGCTGGTGTTCCTGGTCGGCAACCCGCTCTCGGCGGTGAGCGCCGCCCCCGAACTGCTGCCGCAGCCGTGGGGGCTGGTCGGGCAGTTCCTCCCGGTCGGGGCCGGCGGCACGCTGCTGCGCTCGACGGCGTACTTCGACGGCGCGGGCGCGTACCGGCCCCTCGCCGTGCTGGCCGGCTACGCCCTGCTCGGCCTGCTGCTGGTGCTGGCCGGTCGGTTCCGCACGGGCGGGGCCGCCGCCCCGGTGGCGGACCCGGGCCGACCTGCGGAGATCACGATATGACGGCAGCTCGGCGCGCGGGCTACTACGAGTCGTCGTTGATGAGGGAGGATGGGCCCCGTGGAAGCTCTTCGGCTGGTACTTCTCTACGTCCATCTGATCGGGTTCGCGATGCTGCTCGGCGGCTCGATCGCCCAGTACGTCAGTGGCCGGCTGCGGATCAACGCGGCGATGCTCTGGGGCTCGGTGATCGGGCTGCTGACCGGCTTCGGTCTGGCCGCGCCGCTGCGTAACGGGCACGAGCCGGACCCGGCGAAACTTGTTACCAAGTTGGTGCTCGCGCTGCTGATCTTCGTCATGGTCTTCTTCTCCCGGAAACGGGAGTCGGTCAACCGTGGTCACTTCCTCGCCATCATCGGGTTGACCCTGGTCAACGCGGCCGTGGCGGTCTTCTGGCGGTAGCACCGGCAGCAGCGGAAACGCCACGGGAAACGGACGTTCGCGACACCGGAGCGGAAGCGTACCGGCGGCCAAAGTGATTTGCCCCACGCAACGGTTACGTAGGGGTAACGGACGCTCAACAGTCGTGCACGATTGTCGGCCGGTGGGTGGGCGCGGGCGTACGCTCCCGTCCGTAACGTGGGACGCCGGCGGCACACCGCAGGCCGGCGCAAGGGCTGCCACCGCGCACGACGCGGTGTGCAATGGGAAGGAGACGTCTTGCGCTCTGTGCGTGGGATGCGGATCGCCTCCGCCTTCGTGGCGGGTGGCCTCGTGCTTGGCGCCGCCGCGTGTGGTGAGGCCCCCAAGGACGACAACGCCGGTGGCACCGGCGCCAAGAAGTACAGCGCCTGCATGGTGACCGACGTCGGCGGCATCGACGACAAGTCGTTCAACACCTCTGCCTGGGCCGGCCTCCAGGAGGCCAAGAAGGCCAACGACAACATCGACATCAAGTACGTCGCGTCGAAGGCCGAGGCGGACTACGAGGTCAACCTGACCGGTTTCGTCAACCAGAAGTGCGACTTCATCCTGGCCGTCGGTGGCCTGATGTCCGACGCCACCAAGAAGGCCGCCGAGGCGAACCCGAAGCAGCAGTTCGGCATCGTGGACGCCAACCCGGGTGTTGACAACATCTACCCGATGCAGTTCGACACCGCTCAGGCCGCCTTCCAGGCCGGTTACCTGGCCGCCGGGATGAGCAAGAACGGCAAGGTGGGCACCTACGGCGCGATTCCGATCCCGCCGGTGACCATCTTCATGGACGGCTTCGCCGACGGCGTGGCCTACTACAACCAGGCCAAGGGCAAGAGCGTCCAGCTCCTCGGTTGGGACAAGGCGACCCAGAAGGGCTCCTTCTCCAACTCCTTCGACAAGCAGGACGACGGCAAGAAGGTCTCCGACGCGCTGGTCGCCCAGGGTGCGGACATCATCATGCCGGTCGCCGGTGGCGCGGGCCTCGGCACCACCGCCGCCGCCCAGGCCTCCGGTGGCAAGTACTCGGCGATCTGGGTCGACTCGGACGGCTGCGAGAGCACCCCGAACTGCCCGGCGCTGCTGACCACGGTCGTCAAGAACATCCGGGACGCCGTCAAGGAGGCCGTGCTCAAGGCCGCCGGTGGCGAGCAGCTCCCGGCGACGCCGGGCTTCGTCGGCACCCTGGCCAACAACGGCGTGTCGCTCGCCCCGTACCACGACTTCGACAGCAAGGTCCCGGCCGAGCTGAAGGGCGAGGTCGACAAGATCAAGGCGGACATCGCCGCCGGCACCATCAAGGTCACCTCGAAGGCCCAGCCGACCACGGAGTGACCGGTCCGCCGGCCGCCGTACCGAGGGCATCGGTGGCGGAGGCCGGCGGCCCACCAGCACCACAGACCGGCCGCCTCGACGTACGCGGGCAGATGACCCACGGCGTCGGGGCGGCCGGTGACCTTACCCCGAGGAACCGCTCCGGCTCGATGGCCGGCGCGGCAGCAGCTACGCTGCACCATCGCTCGCACTCCAGGAGGTTGCGCTGAGACTCGAACTGCGCGGCATCACCAAACGGTTCGGTGATCTGGTCGCCAACGACCACATCGACCTGACGGTGGAGCCTGGAGAGATCCACGCCCTGCTCGGTGAGAACGGCGCCGGCAAGTCGACCCTGATGAACGTGCTCTACGGGCTCTATCAGCCCGACGAGGGCGAGATCCTGGTCGACGGTCAGCCGCTGAAGCTGAAGGGCCCGTCGGACGCCATCGCCGCCGGGATCGGCATGGTGCACCAGCACTTCATGCTGGTGCCGGTGTTCACCGTGGCCGAGAACGTCATGCTCGGCGCCGAGCAGGTCAAGGGTGGCTTCACCGGCTTCCTCGACCGCCGGCGTGCCCGCCGTGAGGTGGCCGAGGTCTCCGAGCGGTACAACCTCCGGGTCGACCCGGACGCGGTGATCGAGGACCTGCCGGTCGGCATCCAGCAGCGGGTGGAGATCGTCAAGGCGCTCACCCGCGACGTCGACCTGCTGATCCTCGACGAGCCGACCGCGGTGCTCACCCCGCAGGAGACCGAGGAACTGCTCGCCGTGATGCGGTCGCTCAAGGCCGCCGGCAAGTCGATCGTCTTCATCACCCACAAGCTGGGCGAGGTGAAGGCCATCGCGGACCGGATCACGGTCATCCGGCGCGGGAAGACGGTCGGCACCGCCGAGCCGAGTGCCAGCCGGGACGAGTTGGCCGCGCTGATGGTGGGCCGCAGCGTCCGGCTGACCGTCGACAAGCAGCCGGCCACCCCGGGCGAGCCGATCCTCGAGGTCTCCGGCCTGGTCGTCGACGACGACCGGCAGGTACGCGCGGTCGACGGCGTCGACCTGACCGTGCACGCCGGTGAGGTGCTCGGCATCGCGGGCGTGCAGGGCAACGGCCAGACCGAGCTGATCGAGGCGATCATGGGCCTGCGGCCCGCGCTCGCCGGCACCGTCACCCTCGACGGCGAGGCCGTGCACGGCTGGCCGACCAAGAAGGTGCTCCGCGCCGGCGTCGGCTACGTGCCGGAGGACCGCAGCGTCGACGGCCTGGTCAAGGAGTTCTCCGTCGCGGAGAACCTGGTGCTGGACATCTACGACCAGCCGCCCTTCGGCAAGGGTCTGTCGCTCAAGCCGGACGCCATCGCGAAGTCGGCGAAGGAGCGGATCGAGCAGTTCGACGTCCGTACCTCCTCGGCGGACACGCCGGTGGGCACCCTGTCCGGCGGTAACCAGCAGAAGGTGATCGTGGCCCGGGAGCTTTCCCGGCCGCTGAAGCTCTTCATCGCCGCGCAGCCCACCCGGGGCGTCGACGTCGGCTCGATCGAGTTCATCCACAGCCGGGTGATCCGCGAACGGGACATCGGCACCGCCGTCATGGTGGTCTCCAGCGAACTGGACGAGGTGATCGGCCTGGCCGACCGGATCGCGGTGATGTACCGCGGCCGGATCATCGGCGTGGTCGGCCCGGACACCCCACGCGAGGAGATCGGCCTGCTGATGGCCGGCATCACCCCGGACAGCGCCACGGCGACCGACGGCACCGGCGGCGCGGCGGCCCCCGCCCCCGACGGCCCTGGCAACGAGGAAAAGGCATGAGCAACCCCAACCCGGTGTCGGGCTCCCCGGACAAGGAACCGGCGACCGAGACGCAGGAGGCGCGGAGCGAGGCGCGGGCCAACCCGACCGCGCCCGCCGGCGACGCCGAGCGTGCCGTGACCGCCACCGCGACCAAGGAGCCCCCCGCCGAGCCTCGCCCGTCGCTGGGCCGGCTGTTCCTGGAGAACCTCTGGGCGGCGAACACGGTCACCGTGACGGTGCTCGCCGTGCTGCTGGCGATGCTGGTCGGCGCGGTGCTGATCATCATCTCCGACCCGGAGGTGCTGGCGACCTACAGCTACATCACCGCCCGGCCGTCGGACGCGCTCAACTCGAGCTGGACCGTGGTCAGCGAGGCGTACGCGAACCTGTTCAAGGGTGCCGTCTTCGACCCGGACGCCACCGGCTTCACCGCCGCGCTGAGCCCGATCTCGGAGACGCTCACCTACACCGCGCCGCTGGTCTTCACCGGCCTGGCGGTGGCGCTCGCCTTCCGGGGCGGCCTGTTCAACATCGGCGCCCAGGGCCAGGCGACGATCGGTGTCATCCTCGCCGCCGCCGCCGGCTTCGCGCTGCCGCTGCCGCCGGGGCTGCACCTGCTCGTCGCGCTGCTCGCCGGCGCGGCCGGCGGCGCGCTCTGGGGCTTCATCCCGGGCATCCTCAAGGCGCGGACCGGCGCCCACGAGGTGATCAACACGATCATGCTCAACTACGTGGCGGTCTACTTCCTGGCCTGGATCATCATCCAGGACGGCGTGCAGAACCCGCGGCGCGCCGACGCGATCAGCAAGCCGGTCGACGCCTCCGCCCAACTGCCCCGGCTGCTCGGCGACAACCTGCGGGTGCACGCCGGCATCCTGCTCGCCGTGCTGGCCGCCGCGTTCGTCGCCTGGCTGCTGAACCGCTCGACGCTCGGCTTCGAGCTGCGCGCGGTCGGCGCGAACCCGGACGCCGCCCGGACCGCGGGCATCAGCGTCACGAAGACGTACGTGCTGGTCATGGTGATCGCCGGCGTGCTGGCCGGCCTCGGCGGCTCGAACATGGTGCTCGGCTCGACGGCGGACTCGCTCACCCCGCAGGTGGTCGCGCAGATCGGTTTCGACGGCATCCTGGTCGCACTGCTCGGCCGGGTGAAACCGTGGGGCGTGCTGATGGCCGCGCTGCTGTTCGGCGCGCTCCAGGCCGGCGGCAACCGGATGCAGTCGTACTCCGGGATCTCGCTGGAGCTGGTCACCGTGCTCCAGGCGCTCATCGTCATCTTCATCGCCGCGCCGGCCCTGGTGAAGGCGATCTTCCAGCTCCGGGCGGCCCGCGCGGCCCGGCTGCAGACGAGCCTCGCGAAGGGCTGGTGAGGCATGTCCACCATGGCTGTCCCCGAGGTCGCCGTCACCGCGGTCGACGAGGGTTTCTGGACGCGCGCCCGCAAGACCGGAACGGTCCTGCTGGGGCTGGGCGTGCTCGCGGCGGTGCTCTTCGGCGCGCTCGCCACCGGCCAGCAGGCCCGGTTCACGCTCAGCGAGACCGAGGGCGGTGCCGCCCTGGCGATCCAGGGCACGACCGGCGCGATCCTGTTCGGGATCATCGCCGCCGGGGCTGGCGGCGCCCTGCTCGCCGGGGTGCCGAAGCGCTGGTTCACCCTGCTGCTCGGCGTCGGGCTGGTCGCCTTCGTGGTGAGCTTCCTGTGCTGGCAGGTCTCCGCCGCTCCCGACGGTCGCAACTTCATGCCGCTGGTCAACGTCGTCCGCGGCACGTTCCTGCTGGCCCTGCCGCTGATCTTCGGTGCGCTGGCCGGGGTGCTCTGTGAGCGGTCCGGCGTGGTCAACGTGGCGATCGAGGGCCAGCTGCTGATGGGCGCCTTCTCCGGCGCGCTCTTCGGCAGCCTCTCCGGCAACGTCTGGGTCGGGCTGGTCGCCGCCGCGATCGGCGGCGCGTTCATCTCGCTGCTGCTCGCCGTCTTCGCCATCCGCTACCTGGTCGACCAGGTGGTCATGGGCATCGTGCTCAACCTGCTGGCGGTCGGCGTGACCGGCTTCCTCTACGAGCGGCTGATGCAGCGGGACGCGACGAAGTACAACAGCGCTCCCCGGTTCAGCAACTGGGAGATCCCGCTGCTCAAGGACATCCCGCTGATCGGTCCGGCGCTGTTCCGGGGCAACATCTTCCTCTACCTCGGCCTGCTGCTGGTGCTGGTCATCCACATCGCGCTGTTCCGTACCCGGTGGGGCCTGCGGACCCGGTCGGTGGGTGAGCACCCGACCGCTGCCGACACCCTGGGCGTGAAGGTGCTGCGGCTGCGCTACCGCAACGTCATCATGGCGGGGCTGGTGGCCGGCGTGGGTGGTGCCTCGTACACCCTGGCGCTGTACTCGTTCACCAAGAACATGATCGGCGGTAAGGGCTTCATCGCCCTCGCCGCGCTGATCTTCGGCCGGTGGAGTCCGACCGGGGCGCTGCTCGCGGCGCTCTTCTTCGGCTTCGCCGACCAGCTTGCGACGTATCTCGGCGCGATCGGCAGCAGCATCCCCAGCCAGTTCCTGGCGATGCTGCCGTACCTGGCGACGATCCTGGCCGTGGCCGGGCTGGTCGGCCGGGTGCGGGCCCCGGCGGCCGACGGCAAGCCGTACATCAAGGGCTGATGTGACGACGGTCGGGTGGCCTGGTCGACAGCGCTAGGCCACCCGGCTGTGCCCCGAAAGGCGCTCGACGGCGGAGCCCGCGCGGCTTGGTAGGAGTGAATAGGCCGCGTGAATGTGGGACACGGCCTCTTGAAGATGGCGTAGCAGATCCCACTCCTGGCTCGTCGCATCGGTGGGGTGCCGTCGGACCGACACGAGAGTCATCAGGTCGCGGTCGGTTCGAGCCGGCGAGTCTCCTGCGGTGGGCGGCAGGCCGTCGTCGCGCAGCGCCTCGTGAATCCGCCGCTCCGCAGCTCGCGCCGCAGGGCCCGGACGGGTGCCGAGCTCGTCCGCCAGGCTCCTCGCGAAGTCGCGATAGGCGGCCAGGGCCTCCGGGTGCCGGTGGCACAGCAGCAGGGCGTCCACCAGAAGCACCATGAATCGTTCGCCCGTCGGATTCAAACGGGTCAGACACCGCAAGTCGGCCACTGCCTCGTCCAGCCGCCCGAGCTCGATCTGCGTCTCGATCAGCCGTTCGGTAGCGGCCGCCCGGAGCTCGTCGAGGCGGTGTGCGTGGGCTCGAAGCTCGACTCCGTCCAGACCGTCGAGTGCGGGGCCGCTCCACAGCGCGAGAGCGTCACGATAGGTCGCCACCCCCGCTTCCGGCTGGCCCGCGGCGAGGTGTTCGGCGGCGGCACGCACATCCCGTTCGAAGCAGTGGGCGTCAATCTCGCTCGGATCGGCATTGAGCTGGTAGCCTCGCCCGCTTCGGCTGATGGTGACACCGTTCGCCCCGCCGAAACCCCGCCGAAGCATCGACACGCAGTTTTGGACCTGCTCACGAGCGGTGACGGGTGGACGCTTCTCCCAAACGGCGTCGACCAAGCGGTCCACCGAGACGCTCTTGTTGACGTTGGCCACCAGCATCGCCGCCAGCATGCTGGTGCGGCGTCCGCTCACCCCGGGAGCGTCCTCGATGCGTAGTGTGCCCAAGATTCTGAAACGCATGGCCTTACCCCCGTCTCGTACCGGCCCATGCATAGCCGGACTGGAGTCATCCTGCGGGCGCCCCTACCGGCTGTCAAGATTCATTTACGGGGGGAAATGCGGCCTGGGAGAGCGGCTCCATGCGGCCTGACCGGCGGATGGAGGGTGGCCGGGCGAAAACTGGCCGCGCTCGACCAAGCGATCCGCCTGGCGAGGCTCGCGTCAGGTCGACGTCGGCCGGCGGGGTGGCGGTCCGACCAGAGGGCGACGGCGGTGCCGGAGCGCTGGGCTCGACTCGTACGAGGTTGAAGCCTGGCGATTTGTCCGGTGCGCGCGGGCCTGCGGGGCCTGGCTGTAGCCACGCGGATAGGGTGAATTCCGCCAGCGGCCGTTGTGCTGGGAGACGGGGAGCGGCGGTCGTTCAATTGATATGTCGAACTCACCCATTTCTGGGATTCCAAACCTCGGCGAATGCCATCGGAGGCGATGCCGAATGACACGGTCGGACGAACCGCCCCTCCACTGCGCCGCAATCAAAACGCCATCGCTCCCGACTGAGGCGGAAGTTAGCGTTGCGATGGCTGTTCGATGGGCAGCGTTCCTACCTTGTTCCGGACGACGAGACGTCGATCTCAGCGGCAAGGAGGAAAGATGAAGAAGGCAATGTTTGGTCGGCGCGTGGCCAGCGCTCTTCTGGTGGTCGGGGCGATCGTAGGGTTCACCGTGGTGGCGGCACCGGCCACTCCGGCCTCGGCGGCCTGCAGCAGCGTGGTCGACGCGAAGTACGTGACGTTGAACGGCTCGATCATCAAGGGGTGGAAGCTCGCCCAGAGCACCGACTGCAACCAGCGCTGGGGGCAGATCGTCATCGACTACGTGGCGTCGGCGTTCGACACCCCGCTCGCCATCAAGATCGAGCGACAGATCAAGTCCCCCTACGGCTACTTCCTCGACGAGGCGAGCACCAAGACGAAGCTCTCGGCGCAGGGCCTGGAGGGCACCTGGAACACCACTCACATCACCAACTCTTCGGGCGACGCTGACAAGCACCGTATCTGCTACGGCTACGGGGTGAAGAGCGGCACCAGCTGGGTGCTCCCCTCGACCTGGGACGGCTGCACCAGTTGGGTGTACTGACCCGATAGGGCGTACTGGCCCGATCCACCGCGTTGGTCGGCCGGGGCTGCCCGGTCGGCCAACGCGTGTCGTGGGCGGCGCACGGAACGCCCCGTGCCAGCGAGAATCGGCATTCGGCAGAATGGCAGGATGACCGAGATTGACTGGGAGCGGCTGCGGGCCGCCGCCGTTGAGGTGATGCGGCACGCGTACGTGCCGTACTCGAAGTTCCCGGTCGGGGCGGCCGCCCTGGTCGACGACGGCCGGGTGGTGGTCGGCTGCAACGTGGAGAACGCCGCGTACGGCGTGGTGCTCTGCGCCGAGTGCGGGGTGGTCTCCTCGCTGCACGCCACCGGCGGTGGCCGGATCGTCGCCCTTTCCTGCGTCGACGCCACCGGTGAGCCGCTGATGCCCTGCGGCCGGTGCCGCCAGCTGCTGTGGGAGCAGGGCGGCCCGGAGTGCCTGATCGAGGCCAAGGGCGGCCCGCTGCGGATGGCCGAGCTGCTGCCGCACGCGTTCGACGTGGCCGACCTCGACGCGGTGACCGGCGAGCACCCGGTGCCCGTGGTGCCGGACCGGCTGGCCGCCTGGCGGGGGCGGGGCACGGTCTTCGTGCACCCGGACCTCTCCGCCGGGCAGCAGGTCTGGACGGCGTACTGGGAGCGGTCGGCCGGGGACAGTGAGGGCGCCGAGACCGGCGTGCTGGAGGAGGGCCCGACCTGGGACGACCCGGCCGAGGCGATCACCTGGGGGTTGGCTCGGACACCGCGTGTGGTGGTGGTTGACGCGTCGGGCACCATCTTCTGGGCCGGTGAGGGTGAGCCTCCGCTGGAGATTCCGGTCCGCTGGGGTTGAGCTTGGGGGATGGGGCCGACCGCGCCCGGCTCCGGGCGGTCAGGCTTGATCCCTCCGCCGGTCACGGTCGGCCCCCTCGGTGGTCGCGGTACGCGGATCGGTTTCGCAACGACTAGGAAAGATCATCTGATGAGTGCTTTTACGGCGGTTGACGTCATCCGGGCCAAGCGGGACGGGGGTGTGCTGAGCGACGGGCAGATCGACTGGGTCGTCGACGCGTACACCAAGGGGCTGGTGGCCGACGAGCAGATGTCGGCGCTGGCCATGGCGATCCTGCTGCGCGGCATGACCGGGCCGGAGATCGCCCGGTGGACCGCCGCGATGATCGCCAGCGGGGAGCGGCTGGACCTTTCGTCGGTGACCCGGCCGACCGTGGACAAGCACTCCACCGGCGGTGTCGGCGACAAGATCACCCTGCCGCTCACCCCGCTCGTCGCCGCCTGCGGCGCGGCGGTACCGCAGCTTTCCGGTCGGGGCCTCGGCCACACCGGCGGCACGCTGGACAAGCTGGAGTCGATTCCCGGCTGGCGGGCCGCGCTGAGCAACGCGGAGTTCATCGCCCAGCTCCGCGACGTCGGCGCGGTGATCTGCGCGGCCGGCGACGGGCTGGCCCCGGCCGACCGCAAGCTGTACGCGCTGCGCGACGTCACCGGCACGGTGGAGGCGATCCCGCTGATCGCCAGCTCGATCATGAGCAAGAAGATCGCCGAGGGGACCGGCGCGCTGGTGCTCGACGTGAAGGTGGGCTCCGGCGCCTTCATGAAGACCGTCGACGACGCCCGCGAGCTGGCCCGGACCATGGTGGAGCTGGGCAAGGCGCACGGGGTGCGGACGGCGGCCCTGCTCACCGACATGTCCACCCCGCTCGGCCTGGCCATCGGCAACGCGGTCGAGGTGACCGAGTCGGTCGAGGTGCTCGCCGGTGGCGGCCCGGCCGACGTGGTGGAGCTGACCCTGGCGCTGGCCCGGGAGATGCTCGACGCCGCGGGCCTGCCGGACGCCGACCCGGCGGCGGCGCTGCGCGACGGCCGGGCGATGGACTCCTGGCGGGCGATGATCCGGGCACAGGGCGGCGACCCGGACGCCCCGATGCCCACGGCGAACGAGGTCGAGGTGGTCCACGCCGACGCCGACGGCTACGTCGCCGGGATCGACGCGTACGCCATCGGAGTGGCCGCCTGGCGGCTCGGCGCCGGCCGGGCCCGCAAGGAGGACCCGGTGAGCATCCCGTCCGGCGTGGTGTTGCACAAGCGCCCCGGCGACCCGGTACGCGCCGGCGAACCCCTGTACGAGCTGCGCGCCGAGCACGCGGAGCGCATTCCGGCCGCGCTGGCCGAGGCGCGGCAGGCGGTCCGGATCGCCCCGGACGCTCCGGCCGCGCCACCGCTGGTGATCGAGCGGATCGGCTGATCGTTTCCGTTCGGTTCCGGCCGTGGTGCTGGCCTCGTCGACCGGCTATTCTCCCTGGCCAGGGGGACCCGATCGGCGATGAGCCGACGCGAGCAGACAGGGACCTGAGCCGTGCGCGTATCCGCCCCGGATCCCCGGGCCGTCCGTGAGGCGAGCCTCGACGAGTTGTCCCGGCTGGGTCTGCCGCTGCCCCCGGCGCAGTTCCCGCTCGTGTGGGAGCCGGGGGACGAGGTCGAGCTGCGTCCCACCGCCGAGATCGAGGCGCGGATCGCGGTGCTGCACCTGATCCTGGCCCGGTGCTTCGGGATGCCCGCGCAGGCGGCGATGAGCTGGCTGCTGGAGTCGCACCTGGTCGACACGGTGACTCCGCCCGAGTGGCAGTTCGTCATGGGCGGCAAGGGCGACCACCGCTCCTTCGTACTGCACCACGACGCGCTCTTCTCGCTGGCCTGGGTGCTGGGGCTGGCCAAGGAGCTGGACCCGACGGTGCCGGTCGACGAGCGGCTGGTCGAGCGGATGCCGAACCTGGTCGCCCGGGAGACCTTCCCGCAGTGGCGGGCCCGCATCCTGGCCGCGCCGCAGCATCCCGTCGACGCCGCCGCGCTGCTCGACCTGCACTACTGCCTGGACTGGGCGTACCTGGAGTCGGAGCACACCGGCCGGGCGCTGCCCGGGCTGGTGGACGCGAACGCGATCGGGCAGCGCCGGTGGGCGCTGGAGTGGGCGGTGGTGCTGCGTGGGCCGTACCACGACGAGCCGCCCGGCTGGGAAGAGGTCGACCTGTCCACCTGAGCGTGGTCCGCCGCTCGGGCGCGGCTCCGGAGCGCGGTCAGCGCGGCCGGTGCACGCCGAGCCGGACGGCGAGGGTCACCGGCACCGGCTCGGGCAGCGCGCCGATGCGCTCGGCCAGCCGGGCCGGGTCGGTGTGCCAGGCGCTCGGGCCCATCCCCACCAGGGTCGCCACCTCGGCGCGGCGCAGCGCCAGCCGGGCCCGGTGCTCGGTGGCCGACTCCTCGGTGAAGTGCGTGCCCAGGCTGCCGGCCACCCGGTCCGCCTTGGCCGGGTCCACCCGGAGCAGGTCGAGCGCGTCGACCAACTCGGCGAGGTGGTCTGCGGCCGGGGTGAGCACCAGCAGCGCGCCGGCCGGGTCGAGCACCCGGTGGAACTCCGGGCCGTTGCGCGGCGCGAAGACGTTCAGCAGCAGGGCGGCGGAGTGGTCGGCCAGGGGCAGCCGCTGCCAGGTGTCGGCGAGCGCCGCCGCCGCACGCGGGTGCGCCCGGGCCGCCCGGCGCAGCGCCGGCTTGGCGACGTCCAGGGCCAGGCCGACGGCGTCCGGCAGCGCCGCCAGCACCGCCGCGAGATACCAGCCGGTCCCGGCCCCGGCGTCCACCACCAGGGGGTACGCGGTCCCCGCCGCGCCGATCTCAGCCTGGCCGGGCGGCATGTCGGTGCGGCGCGGCCCGGCCGCCCGTACCCCGTCGACCACCTCGGCCGCGGTGGCGGCGAGCGCGGCGGCGACGGTGTCGTAGTGGCCGGCGGCGAGGAAGTCGGCGCGCGCGGCGACCATCTCGGCGCTGTCCCCGCTGTGCGGGGCGCGGCCGGCGAGCAGGTTGACGTACCCCTGGCGGGCGATGTCGAAGCTGTGCCGGCGCGGGCAGCGCAGCGCGCGGGCGGTGCCGGCGGTGGTCTCGGCAAGCGGCTCGGCGCAGACCGGGCAGCGCAGCCGGTCGAGGATCCGGGGGTCCACGTCAGAACTCCGGCGGACCTGCGGTTGATGACATGTCGACCAGTCTGCCGGCTCGGCCGGTCCGGTTCCCGCTCGGGCTGGCCCGCGTCGGCGCCGGCGTGGCGTTGCCGCTCCGCACGGACCCGGCTGGCGGTCCCGGGCCAGGGCCGGTCCAGTTTCGGGGCCGGACCGCCGGTGACTAGTGTCTGAGCATGGTCGCTATCCGTTACGAGGACATCGTCAAGGTCCCGAAGGCGCTGCTGCACGATCACCTCGACGGCGGTCTGCGGCCCGCGACGATCGTCGAGCTGGCCGCCGAGGTCGGCCACGAGCTGCCCGCCACCGATCCGGAGGCGCTCGGTCGCTGGTTCGTCGAGGCGGCGAACTCAGGCTCGCTGGAGCGTTACCTGGAGACGTTCGCGCACACCGTGGCGGTCATGCAGACCGCGCCCGCGCTGCGCCGGGTCGCCCGCGAGTGCGCGCTCGACCTGGCCGCCGACGGCGTGGTGTACGCGGAGGTCCGGTTCGCCCCGGAGCAGCACCTGGAAAAGAACCTGACCCTGGACGAGGTGGTCGAGGCCGTGGTGGCCGGCTTCGCGGAGGGCAGCGCCCTGGCCGCCGAGGCGGGCACCCCGATCCGGATCGGCACCCTGCTCACCGCGATGCGGCACGCCGCCCGCTCGCAGGAGATCGCCGAGCTGGCCGTCCGGCACCGGGACACCGGCGTGGTCGGCTTCGACATCGCCGGCGCGGAGGCGGGCTTCCCGCCCACCCGGCACCTGGACGCCTTCGAGTACCTCCAGCGGGAGAACTTCCACTTCACCATCCACGCAGGCGAGGCGTTCGGGCTGCCGTCGATCTGGCAGGCGATCCAGTGGTGCGGCGCTGACCGGCTCGGCCACGGCGTCCGGATCGTCGACGACATCACCCCGGGGCCGCCGCCGGTGCTGGGCCGGCTGGCCGCGTACGTCCGGGACAAGCGGATCCCGCTGGAGCTGTGCCCGTCGTCGAACGTGCAGACCGGGGCGGCGCCGTCGATCGCCGAGCACCCGATCGGGCTGCTGCGCGACCTGCGTTTCCGGGTGACCGTCAACACCGACAACCGGTTGATGAGCGGCACCTCGATGTCCCGGGAGATGGCGCTGCTGGTGGAGGCCTTCGGCTACGGCTGGAAGGAACTCCAGTGGTTCACGATCAACGCGATGAAGAGCGCCTTCATCCCGTTCGACGAACGACTGAAGATCATCGACGAGGTGATCAAGCCGGCGTACGCCAAGCTGCTCGGCTGATCACGGCTGCGCGTGCGGGTGGCCGGCGAGCAGGGCGGCCACCCGGCGCAGCACCTCACCGGCCCGGGCCGCCTCGGCGCCCAGTCCGGTCTGCCGGCGCAGCACGGCCGGCTCGCTACGCAGCAGCGTGATTCCGCGCCGGATCAGCAACCGGGGTGCCTTGCGCTGCTCGGACAGGTCGCGGGCGAGCCGGCGGACGAAGGTCGCCCCGCGCGGCCGGCGCAGCGCGTACGCCCCGGCGAGCAGGCCGCGGCGGCGGCACTCCTCGACGATCTCGGCGGCGAAGATCCCTTCGGCCACGAACAGTGGCGATCCGGCGAGATCGAATGGCCGGGTGGACACCCTGCGGTCCGCGCCGATCGCATAAACCGGCACTTCGGCCTTGCCGTCCTGGACCAGTCGGGCAATGGTTTCCACCGCTGCGGCCGCATCCCAGGACAGTGGTGACTCCCAGTCCACCTGTCCGTTTCGGAGTGGGCACGTAGGGTCATCGCCGTCCTTGTAGAAGTCGTCCAAGCACAGCACTGGAAGTCCGGTTCGTTGTGCGATGTACGACTTTCCGGAGCCGGAGGGGCCAGCAAGGAGGACGACGTGATGAGGGTGCTTCATTACCTTGGGTTACTCCGGACAGACGGATTGCTATCAAATTGCATCAACATCTCATCACACCTCCGGTGAGGGACAACCTGGGCTTTCTCTTTGCGGGGCGGCGTGATGGAATCTCGGAGGTCCGACCCGCCGGGTCGGTCGCTCGGCGTTGCCCACAGGCAACGTCCGGACGCGGTAATGCGAGGGCGGTGACGTGAGCAAACGGCCAAAGACGGCGGGCTCCTTCCTGTCGCGTCTACGCCGGCCGGCCAGCCGGCTTCGCGACATGCCGATCTGGTCCAAGCTCGGGCTGATCATGATCGTGCCGACCATCGCCACGGTCGTGGTCGGCACCAGCGGTCTGGTCGACCACCTGGGCACTCTCAACGATGCCAACCGGGCCGGCAACCTGGCCAACCTGATCGGCTACTCGGGTGACCTGGTCGACACCCTGCAGGACGAGCGGGTCACGGCCGTGCTCTTCCTCAACGCGGATCGCCCGGGCCAGACCGAGGCCGAGCGGGTCCAGACCAGGGCCCAGTACCAGGAGGCCTACAGTCGGGCCAACTCCCGGGTCGACCAGCGGAAGGGGCCCTACTCCCGGCAGCGGACCTCGATCAACGGCCTGCCGAAGAACTTCGAGGTTCTGCTCGACCGGATCGACCAGAACCTCTCCGACCTGCCGGGCACCCGCAGCCAGGTCTTCAACGGCAAGCTCACCATCACCGCCGTGGAGAAGGCGTACGAGGGTCTGATCAACGACCTGCTCGCGATCCGCGACTCGGCCACCCAGATGGCCGGCGACAACGACCTGAGTGACCGCATGCGCGCCGCCGCCGCGGTCGCCCGGCAGCGGGAATACCTCTCCCAGCGCCGCGTGGTCGTGCACCAGGCCCTGGTGGGCAAGCGCCTCACCCCGAATCTGCGCGAGCAGTTCATCGCCAGCGAAACCGGCCAGTCGCAGGCGTTGCAGAGCTTCAAGGCGGTCGCCACCACGGCCGACGCCGACTACTACGACCAGGTCGTGGCCGGCCCAGACCTGCGCCAGTTGACCAACTACTCCTCCCAGGTCAACGAGTACCAGGATGGCAGCCTGGCCCGCGTGACGTTCGGACCGGACCAGTGGGACGCCACGGTGGTGGCCAACACCGGTTTGATCCGGACGGTCGAGGCGAAGCTCGACGACAACGTGGTACGCCAGGCCGACCAGCTCCGCTCGGACACGCAGCGCCAGGTGCTCCTGGAGAGCGGCCTGCTGTTCGCCATGCTGGTGCTGTCCATCCTCTTCGCCTACCTGGTCGCCCGGTCGATGGCCCGGTCGCTGCGCGAGCTGCGGCAGGGCGCCCTCTCGGTGGCCCAGTACGGCCTGCCGCAGGCGGTGGCCCGACTGCGCGATCCGCAGGTCACCGGCCAGCTCTCTCCGATCCAGCTGGCCAACCAGATCGCCGAGCCGCTGCCGGTCCGCAGCAAGGACGAGTTCGGTCAGGTGACCGAGGCGTTCAACGCCGTCCACCTGGAGGCCGTCCGGACCGCCGCCGAGCAGGCCGCCCTCCGGGCGTCCGTCGCGACGATGTTCGTCAACCTGGCCCGCCGATCGCAGATCCTGGTCGACCGGCTGATCGGCCACCTCGACCGGCTGGAGCGCGGCGAGGAGGACCCGGACCGGCTGGCCGAGCTGTTCCAGCTCGACCACCTGGCCACCCGGATGCGCCGCAACGACGAGAACCTGCTGGTCCTCGCCGGTGCGGACTCCACCCGCGTGCAGCGCGAGCCGGCCGCCCTCATCGACGTGCTCCGCGCCGCCCAGTCCGAGGTCGAGCACTACACCCGGATCGAGTTCGGCGTGATCGACCGGGACATCGAGGTCGCGGCCCACGCGGTCAACGACATGGTGCACCTGGTCGCCGAGCTGTTCGACAACGCCACCGCCTTCTCCCCGCCGGACTCGCACGTCATGGTGGAGGCCCGGCGGGTGGGCGACCGCGCCTCGCTCTACGTCGAGGACCGGGGCATCGGCATCAGCGGCGAACAGCTGCGTGAGCTGAACGACCGGCTCGCCACGCCGCCGCAGGTGGACGTCGCGGTCTCCCGGATGATGGGTCTGGTCGTGGTCGCCCGACTGGCGTCCCGGCACGGGGTCAAGGTCGAGCTGCGGCCCGGTGCCGACCGGGGCACGGTGGCGGACGTCACACTGCCTACCTCGGTCCTGGTGCCGCGGGCCCTCTCCGGCCGGGGGCAGCAGGTGGCCGCCCTCCCGGCTGCGGCGAGCAGCCAGCAGCAGGCCGGCGGCCCGGCCCCGGCGTTCGGTGCCCTCGCCGCCTTCGGCAGCGGCCCGAACACCCCGCCGGCCCCGCGCCCCAGCGCGTCCGGCAACCAGGTGACGCTGGGCGGCCGCTCCTTCGATCCGACGCCGTCCAACGGCTCCGGCATTCCGGCCGCCGCCAGCGGTGGGCGGTCGATGCCGGCCTGGTCCGACCTCACCGGGGCGACCGGCGGGAGCGGCTTCGCCGGCGGCGAGGCGTTCGCCCCGCGGACGCCTAACGGCCAGCCGATCGACCCGCTGCCGCAGCGGCGCAGCCCGTCCGAGAGCGACCCGACCGGCACCGGCCAGCAGCCGGCCATCCCGCGCCAGCTGCCGAGCAGCCCCGAGGCTCGCCCGTACAGCCCGCCGCCGGTCTCCGCGCCGCCGCTGCCGCCGATCTCCGGGGTACCCGTCTCCGCCTCGCCGGTCTCGGGCCAGCCCGTCTCCGCCGCGCCGGTCTCCGTGCCGCCGCGTCCGGCCCCGCCGGCCCCCGCGCCGAGCTTCGGCGCCCCGCCGGCCTGGCCACCGGTCGCCGCGCCCGATCCGGCCGCCGCCCCACCGGTGCCGGAGCGTCTCGCCGCCGGCCTCGACATGACCACCGAGCTGCCCCGGGTCGCCCGCCCGGAGATGCCGCCGGCCGTCAACCGGCCGATGCCGGCGCCGGCGGCTCCGCAGCCGGCTACCCCGCAGCAGGGGGCCAACCGCCAGCGGTACGCGGACGAGACGATGGAGCTGCCGATCTTCCGCGAGCTCGAGTCGAACTGGTTCCGTACCCGCCGGCCGGGGCCGGAGGAGTCGGCCGCGGCACCTACCCCGGCGGCGAGCGGTGCCCCGACCCAGCAGTTCGCCAGGGTCGACGCCGCCGGCCGGGCCGTCCAGCAGACAACACCCGGGACGACAGGTAACACGCCGATGGCACACACTCCGACGGCCGGCGGAGCGCCGTACGACAACGGACCGGCGAGCGGGGGCGGGCGTCCCGGTTATGCCGAGGAACTGCCGAACCGGCGGGTGCCACAGCAGTCCGCTGGCTGGCAGACGGCGGCGGACGACGGTTGGCGGGCCGCCTCGGCTGCCACCGAGGTGCCGGTCGCCGAGACCACCCAGAAGGGCCTGCCCAAGCGGGTGCCGATGGCGCAGCTCGTCCCCGGTGGCGTCGAGAAGCCGAGCACGTCGGTGCAGCGCCGGACGCCGGAGGGTGTTCGGGGTCTGCTCTCGGCCTACCATCGGGGCGTACAGCGGGGGCGTAACCACCCGTCCGACAGCAACTCGGCCGGCCCGGAGGCGACTCTGGGCGGGCAGCAGTCTTCGCAGTCTGGCTCAGGCCCGGTGGCCGGGAGCGGGCAGAAGGAGCAACAACGATGACTAGTACGCAGGATCTCGGATGGCTGCTCGCCAACTTCGCCGACCGGGTGCCCGGTGTGGCGCACGCGGTCGCGGTCTCGGCCGACGGCCTGCTCCTCGCTTCGTCCCGTGACCTTCCGCGGGACCGTGCGGACCAGCTCGCGGCCATCGCGTCCGGCCTGGTCAGCCTGACGCAGGGCGCGGCCCGTTGCTTCGAGGGCGGGGCGGTGCTGCAGACAGTCGTCGAGATGGACAACGGCTTTCTGTTTCTCATGTCCATTTCGGACGGTTCCTCGTTCGCGGTGCTCGCCGCGCGGAGTTCCGACGTCGGCCAGGTCGGTTACGAGATGGCTCTGCTCGTCGACCGGGTGGGCGACGCCCTGACCCCGCAGCCGCGTTCGGCTGTCGGGATGATGGGCTGATCGACGCGCTGACCAGTGGGTCAGGAGCGGCAACAACTACGACAACGACGGGTGTCACCGGAACGAGCCGGTACCGGATACGAAGGAGGTGAGCGGCGACATGGTCGATCGTGACGAGCCGACCGGCGCGTTGGTCCGTCCATACGCCGTGACCCGAGGTCGTACCCGTCCCCGACTCGAGATCGCCTTGGAGGCGCTCGTCGAGACGACGGTGCGCGGCCGGGCCATTGCCACTGGCAATGGCGGCCAGAGCCGTGAGCACCAGTACATCGCCGCGCTGTGTGACGGACGCGTGCAATCGCTCGCCGAGATCGCGGCGCGGATGCAGCTTCCGCTGGGCGTGGCCCGGGTGCTCATCGCCGACATGGCGACGGACGGCCTGGTCGCGGTGCACGAGCCGACCATTTTGGACGACTCCGACGACGCGGTGGGCACTGAACTGCTGGAGAGGGTGCTGAGTGGACTTCGCAGGCTCTGACATGTCGCACCGGCCGCCGGCCCAGAGCGGGCGCGTGACGTCGGCGAAGATCGTTATCGCCGGTGGATTCGGCGTTGGCAAGACGACGCTGGTCGGCTCGGTCTCGGAGATCACGCCGCTGACCACCGAGGCGATCATGACTTCCGCCGGCGTGGGCGTCGACGACACCCGGCAGGTGCCGGGCAAGACGACGACCACGGTGGCGATGGACTTCGGTCGTATCTCGATAGACCGTGATCTGATCCTGTACCTTTTCGGTACGCCGGGTCAGACCCGGTTCTGGTTCATGTGGGACGAGTTGGTCCGCGGTGCCATCGGCGCCGTGGTGCTGGTCGACACCCGTCGACTGGCCGACTGCTTCGCCGCCATCGACTTCTTCGAGCACCGGCGGCTGCCGTACCTGGTGGCCATCAACTGCTTCGACGGCATGCAGTACCACAACCCGCAGGACGTCCGGGACGCGCTGGCCATCTCCAGCGACGTGCCGGTGGTGGCGTGCGACGCCCGGAACCGGGAGTCGACCAAGCACGTGCTGATCTCGCTGGTCGAGTACGTGCTCACCATGCGGCGTTCGCGGGCGGTCGCACCCGCCTGACCGGCGTGCCGAAGCGCCCGGTGACCTCGCTGGTCACCGGGCGCTGAGTGCTGCCCGCAGAACGCCGGCCGGGCCCGGAGGACGGGGTGGTGTCGGGCTCGGCGCCGGCCGGATCGGACGGTCAGGAGTACCGGCTCCAGGCGGCCCGGCTGACCACGTAGACGGCGAGCGAGTCCCGTTCCATGCCGCCGTGGCGGATCGGGGCGAAGGCGTACCCGCCGGCGATGCCCTCGGTCACCTGGGTCTGGAGGTACGCCCGCAGCCGGCCACGGTCGACGCTGCTCGCCGATCGGGCCGCCGCGGCGAGCAACTGGACCGCGTCCGAGCCGTACGGGGCGAAGCCGCTGAAGCTGCCGTGCCGCTGGATGTAGCGGTAGGTGAAGTCCCGTCGGGCCAGTTCCGCGGTGGTGGTCGCGGTCAGCGTGCTGGCGGCGAGGCAGGACGGGTGCACGGCGTACGCCCCTTCGACGGCGGCGGCGTTGGCCCCGGAGAGGGTGTCCTCGGCGACCGCGCCCGGGTCGAAGAAGATCGGACCCCGGTGGCCGGCCCGTCGCAGTTCCCGGGCCGCGGCACCGGAGTCCGGGGCGGTGCCCCAGACGATGATCCCGTCCGGCTCGCCGGCCGTCGTCCGACGGGCGACGGAGGTGAAGCTCCGGCCCGAGGCGGGCAACCGGACGGTGCGTACCAGTGCCACGTCGACGTCGCGCAGCGCGCTGCGCACCGCCTGCACGCCCGAGTCGCCGTGCAGCCCGGCGGCGGCCAGCACGGCGACCCGCCGGATCCCCAGTGACTCGATCAGGCGGGCCATCCGGCGGGCCACGTCGCCCGCGTCCGGGGTGAGCTTGTAGATGTACGTGCGCTGAGCCAGCGGAAGTACGATGTCGTCCCCGGCGGCCAGCGACACGAACGGCACCTGGAGCTTCTGGGCGACCTCGACGATGGCCATGGAGTTCTCCGTGGAGGTGCCGCCGACCAGCGCGTGCACCTGGGTCCGCCGGGTCAGCTCGGTGGCCTGCCGGGCCGCCTCCTGGGGGTCGCTGCGGTTGTCCCGGAACTCCACCCGGACCGTACGCCGCAGGTTGCCGACCGGGATGCCGGTGAGGTTCAGCTCCTCCACGGTGATCTCCATGGCCCGTTGCTGAAGTACGCCGAGAGCCGCCCCCTTGCCGGTCAGCTCCAGGCTGGCGCCGATCACCAACTCGTGGCTGTTGGGCGCGGAGTTGTCGCCGGTCCGGCCGTCGTCCGATTGCTGCCCGCACCCGGCCAGCAGCAGGCTGCCGGCTGCGGCGGCGAGGACGCCCCGACGGGTAAGCACGGAGGAGTCGAATGCCGGTGTCGCCATTGGAATCGCCTTCCCACCCCGGCGACGTCCGCCGCCGGCTGTTCCGCCGGTATGCTCCCGGCCGGCCCAACCCGGCGTCAAATTATCCGGGTGTGGGCAGAAACACGCAGGTGGGTAGGGCGATTCCGATCAGGACCGGTAGCCGGCGGAACGGTACTCGTATTCCCGCTCGTCGTCGCGGTCGCCGGTGTCGCGGCTGAAGTCCCAGCCACCGGCGGCCTCCCGCCCCGGACGACCGCCGACGGCGAAGCCGCCGATCTCCTGGCCGCGACGCCAACCGCGGAAGTAGCCCGTGGTGTTCTCGGCGAGGCTGGCCGCGTTCCGCACGATCCGCAGTGGCCGCTCGTCGCGCAGCGGCGAGCCCGGCACCAGGTTGGCCTGCGGGACGCGCTTCGGCAGGCCGGCCTTGGTCTCCGAGCCCACCGCCGGGCGGGCCGCCTGCTCGGCGGCCTGCCAGCCGGTGTCGGCGGTGCTCGACCAGTCCAGATCGGCGTCGTCGCCGTGCCCGACGAACCAGGCGGACTTCGCCTGGGCGAAGATCAACAGGTCGCCGTCGCCCTCGTCGGAGACCGGCGGCGGCCGGTGCTCCTTCGGCGCGGGCGGCTGCTCCTGGTCGCGGCGCGGCGCCAGACGTGCCGAGTTGGCGTGGTCGAGGCGCTCCGGCGCGGCGGGCAGGTCGGCGCGGGGTGCGGGCCGGCCGGACCGGTCGGCCCGCTGCTGGTCGACCAGCCGCAGCGACCGGGCGTCCAGACCTGGGTCGGTCGGCGGGTCCAACTCCGCACGCAGCGCCCGGTCGGCCAGCGGTGGTGGCTCCACCAGCCGCAGCATCGGTGGCTCCTGGGGCAGGTCGTCGGCGAGCCACGGCGGGGTGACCCGGCTGGTGCCGGGATCGCTCGGCGCGTCCACGCTCCGGTCGCCGTACGGGTAGCCGGCCGGCGCCTCCACGGCGCGATCGTCCTGCTCGTTGTTGACCAGCGGCCAGTTGGCGCGGGAACCCGGGGGAGCGGCCTCCTGCCCGGGGCGCGGCGTCGGCACCGGGACGTTCAGATCGGTGGCACTGAAGCCGCCGGTCGGTGGCTCCTGGGTGGTCTTGGGGCGCGGTGGGATGACCGTGCGCTGGCGCTCGGCGCGGGCCTTGTTGATCGCCGCGGTGGTCAGCGTCGGGCGGAACGGCTCGCCGGCCTCGGCCGGCGGCACCTTGCTCCGCTGCGCCGGGGCGATCGGGGTGATCCCGGGGGGCGGGGGAGGCGGCGCGGAGATCGGCCGGTTGGTAGGTCCGTCCACGCGCTGGGGCATCGGCGCGCCGGTCGGCTCGGGACGCGACGGCGGAGCCGAGGTCGGCCGGCCGGCCGCGGCGGCCGGGACGACCGGCGCGGGGGCGACGGGCGGCGGTGCGACCGGTGGCGGGGCGACCGGAGGCGGGCCGAGCGGCCGAGGCGACGCCGGTGCGGCCGGCCCGGAGACCGGCTCGGGGCGGCCGCGTCGGCCCACCGGCTCGGGCTCCGTCGGCCGGACCGACCGCAGACCGGCGCCGGCGTTGGTGGTCTCGGGTCGCTCCTCGACCGACTCGCCGCGCCGGGCGGCGGCCCGGCGGCCGGGTGCCGGGGCGGGCGTGCCGACCCGGGCGCTGAGCGCACCCACCAGGGCCTCGCAGCCGGCGTCGCAGGCCCGTACGGAGGAGACCGCCTGCCGCACCGTCTCGGCGACGGCGGCGGTGAGCGCCCGGTTGACGGTGGCCCGCCGGGGCGTCTCGGCGATGGCGACCCGCAGCGCGGTCACCGCGTCGTTGATGGTGTCGGCGTCGGCGACGCCCTCGGCCGCCAGGTGCGCGGCGACGGCGTCCGCGGCGACCGACACCTCGCGGCCCCGGGCCACCGTGCCGCTGAGCATGCCCGGCTCCGGCAGCGCGTCGAGGACGGCCAGGGAGACCGGCTCGGCCGGGTCCGGGTAGGCCCGGAGGGCGGCCGGGTAGAGCTCGCGGAGCACCTCGCGCAGCGCCACGGCGGCGGAGTGCCGCCCGCTGGCCAGCGCGGCGTGCGCGGCGAGGACCTGCTTGAAGCCGGCCAGGTCGCGGGGCGCCGGCAGGGTGACCGCGGAGAGGGCGCCGGCCTGCAACGCCCGGGCCAGCCCGACCGCCCGCCGCTCGGCGGGCGGGGACTGCATCTCCTCCAGCGAGTCGTCGTCGGCGAAGCGCTCGGCGAAGTCGTCGACGGAGTCGTCGTCGGCGATCGCCAGCGGCCGGCCGGCCGCGCTGAGCAGCGAGGTGACCGTGTGGTCGTCACTGTCGGCAGCGATGGCCGCACCGCTCGGCCCGCCCGACCGCTCCACGAGCAGCGCGACCAGCTGGGCGTAGCCAGCGGGGTCGTCGCCGATCTCGCAGACATGCAGCAGACGGCCTGCGTCGTCGACCACAGCGGACGTCAGCGCCGAACCGGCCGAAGCCGGCTGGTCGGCCGGATCCGCCGAGGCCAGACCGCAGTACACGCGCACGAGCGCCACGGCGTCGTCCTCCTCCCGGACACAGGGCTTGCTCTGCCAGAGACTGATGCTCCCCGCTACGGGTCAGTCGCGCCAGTCCACAACAGCAGAGATCTTGCCGACAATGGTGCGCCAACCCAAACTTGCGGTCTGTGCCCCGATTTTCTTCAGTCGGCGTCGACCCAGGAAACCGCCGATCCCGCCGTTGGTCGTCGCCCGCAGGGCCTCGTCCAGGTCGTCGAGGCTGGAGCCGGCGGAGAGCATGTCCAGTACGGCTGGTAGCCGCAGCCCGTACGCCACGTCACGGGCGATCTCGCCGGCCTCGATGAGGAGCGTGGCATCCCAGGCGTCGTGGCCGCCGCGGAGGTTCTCCACCACGAGGTCGAGCTCGTAGGTGTCCTCGTCCAGCGGCGCGATGTCGGCCGGCTCCACCCGTTCGGACAGTTCATTCCAACTGTCCAGTTGAGACAGGTCGTTGGGCGCACCGGAACGGACGAAACTGACCAGGGACTCCGGGGTCTTGAACAGCAGCAGCCGGCCACGGTGGCTGAGGAAGATCGGGACCTCCTCGTCGCCGGCGTCGTCTGCCTCGTCCTCGTCCTCTTCGCCGTCCTCGTCCGCAGCCTCGTCGTCCTCGTCGGCGTCCGTGGCCTCGGCCCCGGCGCGCCGGCGTCCCTTCGGCCGCCCCTTCCCGGCCTCCTCGTCCTCCTCGGCGGAGAGCGCGGCGAACTCCTCGTCGAGGATCACCACCTCCTCGTCGTCCTCGGTCTCGACGACCTGGCGACGGGCGAGGAAGGGGTCCTCCTGGTCGCGTTCGGCAACGTCCGTCGGCGTCAGCTCCCGCGCCGGCCGGTACGCCCGGAGGGTGAAGCCGGTGCCGGCGGGCAGGGCGATCTCCACCGGGTCGATCCGCAGCTCATCCCAGAGCGTGCGGTCCGGGGCCGGGCGATCGGCCTCGACCTCGTCTTCGGCGGCCGACGCGGTGGTGTCGTCGAGCTCGGGCTCGTCGGCGTCGGGCCGTTGGGGCGACTGGCGGGCCACGCTGACCTCCGTGTGCTTCGGGTTGCCCACCCGGCGACGCCTCCGGCCGCCGAGTGACTCTGCGCACATACCCTAGTGGGCGACCCGGTGGGCCGGGAGTCCACCCCGGTGGCGTCCCGGCCAGCAGACAAGTAGCCTTGCTACGTATGAAGGCGCAGGCGCTGCACGGACACCTGGACGCGCTGCTGCTGGCGGTGCTGGAGCAGGGCGCCCTGCACGGCTACGCGATCATCGAGGCGCTCCGGGCACGCAGCGGGGGCAGCCTGGACCTGCCCACCGGCACCATCTACCCGGCACTGCGCCGCCTGGAGCGCGCCGGCTACGTGGCCAGCTCGTGGAGCACGGTCAACGGTCGGGAACGACGCACCTACCAGCTCACCGAGGCCGGCGGCCGGGCGCTGGCCGGCGAGCGGGCCGGCTGGCGCGAGTTCAGCGCGACGGTGGGCCGCTTCCTCGGCGCCGACGAGCCGCCCGCCACGCCGGCCTGACCGCACCCGCCCGATCGGGCCGGGACCCGCCCCCGCCCCCGGGTCTGTCCGCATCCGCCCAGGTCTGCCCGCATCCGCCCGCCGCAGGACTGCCCGGCGGGGACCGTCAGCAGGCGCTCAGCAACCAGCAGCGGGTCGCCCGGGCGAGCGCGAACCAGCCGGTGCCGACCAGCATCGCGCCGATGATCATCGGTGGCCAGGTCAGGGCCGCCTCCCAGAGGCCGACCGACCAGCCGAACAGGGCGGTGCCGGCGAGCGCACCGCCCGCCAACCCGCCGGTCAGCCCGTAGCCCACCGCGCGGGCCAGCCGGTTGAGGCGGGACGACCCGTACCGGGCGGCCAGGAAACCGAGCAGCAGCCCGGCCACCGCCAGGCCGGCGACCAGCACCCAGATCCCGTTCAGCGAGGCGTGGAGCACCAGGTAGCCCGCCGGTGGCCGGGGTCCCTCGCTCCAGCTCGATCCGCGCCAGGTCAGGTCGCCGCCGGCCATCAGCGCCACCGCCACCACCAGCGCCCGCAGCGCCAGCCCGCGCAGCGCGCCCGCCGCCAGCTCGGCCTGGTAGCCGGGGACCAGCTGGGTCGGGCTGCCGAACTCGGCCACCGCCCGCCGCTCGGCCTCCGCCGGCGACAGGCCACCCTCCCGGTACGCCTCGACGGCGTCCAGCAACGCGTGTCGCGCCTCGGTGAGCAGGTCGGCCTTGAGGCGGGCCGGGCCGCGTAACCGGCCGGCCAGCTCGCCCAGCCGCTGCTCCACGAGCACGTCCTGGTAGCCCCGCATGCCACCACCCTGCCATCCGGCGGCGGTGGCCGCGTCCGGGGATTTCCCGGACCGCGCTCAGGGGGCGAGGGCCAGATAGCCGCGCTCGGCCGCCGCCTGGAGCAGCCACTGGTCGCGGTACCAGCCCGGCTGCGCCACCAGTTCGTCGTGCCGGCCGCGCTGCACCACTCGGCCGGCGTCGAGCACCACGATCTCGTCGAGCCCGGCCAGGCCGCTGAGCCGATGGCTGATCAGCAGGACGGAGTGACCGGTCGGGGTGGCGGCCAGCGCCGAGGCGAGCACGGCGTCCGCGGCGGCCGGGTCGAGGCCCTCCATCGGCTCGTCCAGCACCAGTACGGCCGGGGCGGCCAGCAGCGCCCGGGCCAGCGCGAGGCGCTGCCGCTGGCCGCCGGAGAGCTGCCCGCCCTGCTCGCCGACCACGGTGTCCCAGCCGTCGGGCTGGGCGCGTACCCAGTCCAGCAGGCCGGCCGCCCGGGCGGCGGCGGTCAGCTCCTCCTCGTCGGCCCGCGGCCGGCCGAGCAGCAGGTTGTCCCGTACCGAGGCGTGGAAGACGTACGCCTCGGCGAGCAGGCCGCCGACCATCCGGGGCAGTTCCTCGGCCGGGTACGCGGACACGTCCACCCCGTCGAGGGTGACCCGACCGGCATCGGGGCGTACCGCGCCGGTGAGCACGGCGGCCAGGGTGCTCTTGCCGGCGCCGCTCGGCCCGACCACGGCCACCCGGCGACCCGCGGGCAGGTCCAGGTCGACCCCGTCGAGGGCGGGTGCCGCCCCCTCCCGGTACCGCACGGTCACCCCGGCGAACCGCAGGTCGTGCCCGGCGGTCGCCGGGGTGCCCCCGGGGCCGGGACCCGGGCCGGGAGCGGGTGTCGGCGCGGAAGCGGGCGACGGGCCCGGAGCGGAGGCCGGGGCGGGAGTGGACGGCGGGACGGGCGCGGTCAGGAGGGCGGCCACCCGGGCCAGGCCGGCCCGGAGCTGGGTGCGCTGCCGGGCGGCCCCGACGAGGGCGAGGGCGATCTCGACGGCGGCCAGGGTGCCGACGGCCAGGACGCCGACCAGCACCCCGCCGACACCCGCGCGCAGCGCCACCACGACCACGGCCGCGGCGGTCAGCCCGCTCACCAGTACCCCGGTCGCGTCGACCGCGAAGCCGGTCGCGGCGAGCCGGCGTTCCAGCCGGGCGAGCCGGCGGGCCCGCCCCTCGGCGGCGGTCAGCGCGGTGGCGGTGGCACCGAACGCGGCCAGGTCGGCGGCGCCGTGGGTCAGGTCGACCGCGTCCACGGCGAGCGCGCCGCGCAGCGGGGCCACCTCGTCGGCGGCACGCCGGGTGAGCGCGGTGGCCAGCGCGGGCAGCCCCACCCCGGCGACCAGCAGCCCGACGGCGAGCACCCCGGCCGCGGCCGGCGAGATCAGTGCGGCGCCCCCGACGGCGAGCAGGCTGACCAGCGCGGCGGCCGCCCCCGGGACGAGCACCCGGAGCAGCAGGTCCTGCACCGCCTCCACGTCGGAGACGAGCCGGCTCAGCGCGTCCCCGGTCCGCCGGGCGGCGGTGTCCCGCCGGGTGGTCAGGGTGGCGAAGACCCGGGCCCGGACGTCGGTGATCATGCGGAGCACCGCGTCGTGCCCGGCGAGTCGTTCGGTGTAGCGGAACACGCCCCGGCTGACGGCGAGGGCCCGGACCGCGACGATGGCGACGGTCAGCCGGTCCAGCGTCGGCCGCCCGGCGGCGGTCATCAGCAGCCAGGTGGCGGTGGCCATCAGGGCCAGCCCGGCGAACTCGGTGGCCGCGGCGAGCAGCCCGGCCCCCAGCAGCCGGCCCAGGTACGGTCGCGCCAGCCGCAGCACCGCCCGCTCGGCCCGCGCCCGGCGGTCGCGGGCGGCACCGGCGCGCAGGCCGGTCGGGGCCAGCTCGGACGGGTTCGGCTCGGCGGCGGTCGGCGCGCCCGAGTCGCGGGCGGCCGGGCTCACCCCGTCCCGGGAGACGCCCCCCGGCACGGCCCGCACCGGCTGGTCGGGGCGCCCCGGCACGACCTCGCCGCCGGAGACGACCTCCGGCTGCGCGGGCCGCCCGGGTGCCGGACCGTCCCCGGGCTGGTCGGAGCCTCGGCTCATCCCGCCACCTTTCCCGCCGGCACCGGGCTCAGCTCGGTCACCCGGCCGTCCTCGACCCGCAGGATCCGGTCGGCGTCCTCCAGCAGCGCAGGCCGGTGCGCGACCAGCAGCGCGGTACGCCCGGCGACCAGCCGCCGGGTTGCCGCCAGCACGACCGCCTCGCTGGCGGTGTCCAGCCGGGCGGTCGGCTCGTCGAGGAGCACCAGCGGGGCGTCCCGGACGAACGCGCGGGCCAGCGCCACCCGCTGCCGCTGCCCGCTGGACAGGCCGTGCCCGCGCTCGCCGAGCGTGGTGGCCAGCCCGTCGGGCAGGGCGGCGACCACCTCGTCCAGCGCCGCGTCGGTGACCGCGCGGGCGAGCGCGGCGTCCGGGGTGTCGGGCGCGCCGAGGCGGATGTTGTCGGCCAGCGAGCCGGCGAAGAGGTGGGCTCGCTGCGGCACCCAGGCCACCTGGCGCCGCCAGGCGTCGAGGTCGACGTCGGCGAGGTCCACCCCGTCGACGGTGACCCGGCCGGCGGTCGGGGTGACGAACCCGAGCAGCAGGCCGAGCAGGGTGCTCTTGCCGGCGCCGCTGGGCCCGATGACGGCGACCCGCTCGCCGGGGCGGATGGTGAGGGTCACGTCCCGCAGCGCGGTGGTCCGCTCGTACTCGACGGTGACGCCCTCGAAACGGATCTCGCCGGACCCGGCCGGGGCCGGCCGCCGCCCGCCGGTCGGCGCGGTGGGCGCCGGCCCGGCGGAGACGCTGAGCGCCTCGTCCAGCGCGGTCAGCCCCTCCATGCTGGCGTGGAACCGGCTCCCCGCCGCCCGCAGCGGCAGGTACGCCTCCGGCGTGAGCAGCAGCACCAGCAGTGCGGTGGAGAGGGTGATCCCGCCGCCGAGCAGCCGGATGCCCACCGGCACCGCGACCAGCGCCACCGAGAGGGTGGCGACCAGTTCGAGGACCAGCGCGGAGAGGAATGCGATCCGCAGCGTCTTCATGGTGGCCTGGCGGTGCCCGTCGGCCATCCGGCGTACCACGTCGACCTGGGCCCGGGCCCGGCCGAACGCGCGCAGCGTGGGCAGCCCGGCCACCATGTCGAGGAAGTGCCCGCCGAGCAGCGACAGCCGCCGCCACTGCCGCTCGGTGGCGGCCTGCGCCTGCCAGCCGAGCAGGGCGCCGAAGATCGGGATGAGCGGGATGGTCAGCGCGATGATCACCGCCGAACTCCAGTCGGCGAGGACGATCCGGGCCAGCACGGCCAGCGGCACGGTCACGCTCAGCACGAGCTGCGGCAGGTAGCCGGTGAAGTAGGGGTCGAGCGCGTCCAGCCCGCGCCCGGCGAGGGTGGCGAGCTGCCCGGCCCGCTGGCCGGCCACCCAGGTGGGCCCGTGCCGGCCGACCGCGCCGAGCAGGTCGGCGCGGAGCGTGGCCTTCACCGTCGCCGCCGCCCGGGCCGCCACCGTGCCCTGCGCCCAGCTCACCAGCGCCCGGCCGGCGACCGCCGCCACGAAGCCGGCCAGCGCCGGCCGGTGCAGCCGCCCGTCGACCGCCGCCGCCAGCAGCGTGGCCAGCGCGGTGGCCTGCGCGACCACCAGCAGCGCGGTCAACCCGCCCGACACCGCGAGCATGGCGAGGTCGCGCCGGGCCGCGGGGACCCGGCGCAGCAGCCGCGGGTCGAACGGACGGCGGTTCACCAGTACACCGGTGCCCTGCCGTCGGTCCGTCCCCGGAACACCCACCAGCACATCGCCTGAAAGCCTAGTAGGGCCGGCAGCAGCGGCAGCACGAGCCAGCCGAGCAGGGACAGCGTGGGCCCGCTCGCCGCGGCGTCGGCGACGGTCAACGAGATGCCCGGGTCGCCGGTGGAGACCAGCACCCGGGGCCAGAGGGCGGCGCCGACCAGCACCACCGGCAGCGCCAGCGCGGCGCTGCTCGCCGCGAAGGACACCCCGGGTCGGCCCCGGCCGAGCGCCGCACGGGCCACCAGCAGCGCCGCGACCAGCGCCAACGGCAGGAGTACGGCGACCGCCGGCCGCGCCACGGCGGCGCGTACCCGATCGGAGAGCAGGCCCAGGACGGTGGCCGTGGCGACCGCGGCGAGCGCCGCCGGCACCAGGCCGCGGGCCAGCCGGGCGACCGGCGGTACGTCGGCGGCCGGCAGCCGGAGGGTGAGGAAGGTCGCACCGTGCACGGCGATCAGCGCCAGCATCGCGAGCGCGGTGGCGGCCACGAACGGGGTGAAGAGGTGGGCCACCCCGGCGACGTGCCCGTCGGATCGCAGCGGTACCCCTTGCAGCAGCCCGCCGAGCAGGGCACCCCAGCCGAGGGCGGCGAGCGCGCTGCCGGCCACCACCGTCCGGTCCCAGCCGGCGCGGGCCGACTCGGCGCGTGGCCGGCTGCGCAGTTGCACCCCGGCGGTCACCAGCACCACCCCGGTGACCGCGCCGAGCACGGCCGGGTAGAAGCCGGCGAGCAGTTCGCCCTCCAGCGTCGGGAAAGCGCCGAAAAGGATGCCGACGGCGGCCACCAGCCAGACCTCGTTGCCGAGGAAGAACGGCCCGACGGCGGTGAGTGCGGCGCGTCGGGCGGCCGGGGCCGCGCCGCGGGCGAGCAGCAGCCCGACACCGTAGTCGTAGCCGCCGAGGACGAGGTAGCCGGCGAAGAAGAGGCCGAGCAGGGCGTACCAGGCGAGTTCCACGGCGGGCTCCTCAGGCGAACACGGGGTCGGGGCGGTGGTCGGTGTCCGGCGCGGGCGGCCGGCCGAGGGCCGGGTCGTGTGCGCCCCGGGCGGCGTGCCGGGCCAGCAGCACCCAGTTGCCGACGGCGAGGGCGCCGAGCAGCAGGCTGAAGCCGATCAGCGAGGTGAGCATCAGGCCGGCGCCGACCGGTGAGACGGCCTGCCCGGTCGGCAGCAGCCCGTACGCGGCCCAGGGCTGGCGGCCGACCTCGCGGGCGATCCAGCCGAGGATCACCGCGACGAAGGGCAGCGGCAGGGCGAGCAGGACCAGCCAGAGCGGGAAGCGCAGCCGGATGATCCAGTCCCGCCAGAGCAGTGGCACCACCAGGATGCCGAAGAAGAGCGCCATTCCGATGAGGATCATGAAGCCGAGCCCGTCGTTGGACAGCGCCGGCGGGGCGTAGTCGCCCGGACCGAACCTCGTCGTCCACTCGGCGACCAGCGCGTCCCGGTCCGCACCCCCGCCGAACTTGGTGGGCTGGACCTGCCCGACCGAACCGAACTGGGCGAAGCCGAACCCGATCAGGAAGACCACCGCGACCGCGAAGGTGAGCAGCCCGAGCCGCAGCGACTTGCGGAAGAGCGCGAAGTCCGGGGTACGCCGGATCAGGTGCCAGGCGCTGACCGCCGCCATCAGCATCCCGCCGGTGACCAGGCTCGCCGAGACCACGTGCCCGAACGCGAAGCCGAGGGTGGGGTTGGTGAGCAGCGCGCCGAAGTCGGTGAGGTGCGCCACGCCGTCGCGGAGTTCGTAGCCGACCGGGTGCTGGAGCCAGGAGTTGGCGACCATGATCCAGAACGCCGAGGCGTACGCGGTGAGCGCGACGCCCCAGAGCAGCGCGAGGTGGACGCCCCGACGCAGCCGGTGCCAACCGAAGATCCACATGCCGAGGAACGTGGACTCCAGGAAGAAGGCGACCAGCGTCTCGATGGCCAGTGGTGCGCCGAAGACGTTGCCGACGTAGCGCGACAGGCCGCTCCAGTTCAGCCCGAACTGGAACTCCATCACGATTCCGGTGGCGATGCCGAGCACGTAGTTGATTACGTAGAGCTGGCCCCAGAACCGGGTCAGTCGCTCGTACACCGGTTTGCCGGTGACGAAGCCGGCGGTCTGCAACCCGACCAGCAGGGTGACCAGGCCGAGGGTGACCACCACGAACAGGAAATGGATCGAGGTGGTGGTGGCGAACTGAAGGCGGGCGAGGAGCAGGGGGTCCATGCCGTTCTCCCACGGACGGGTTGACTCGCTTGTCATAGGGAGCCTACACGTAGCCTGCCTACCTATTGGCGCGCCACCATGGCGAGTCCGCGAACCAGGGGACGGTCAGCTCAGGAAGAGGGAGATCGGCAGGCCGGCCACGGTGGTCGCGACGGCCAGCGCGGTGGCGCCGAGCAGCCGGGGCGTCCGGTCCGGGACCAGCAGCCGCTGCACCCGTACGTCGAGGTCGCGGTCGCCGAGGCCGAGCGCGCCGGCCGGGGTGATCCGGTGCCCGGCGGCGGCGAACCGGCGCAACGCCCCGGCCAGCGGCGCCTCGGCGTGCAGCTCGCGGGCCTTGTCGTCGGCCCGCATCTCGACCAGCAGCGCCACCCGCTCGTGTGCGTGGCGCACCCAGCCGAACCAGGGCAGGGCCCGGCAGAGCGCCGTGAACGGCAGCAGCACCAGGTCGTGCCGCTCCTCGGCGTGCGCCCGCTCGTGGGTGAGCACCGCGGCCAGCTCGGCGCGGTCCAACAGGCTGAGCGTGCCGGCGCTGACCACCACCCGGGGCCGCACCCCCGGCAGGCAGTACGCGGCCGCGCTCGGGTGGTCGAGCACCAGCGCGCCCGGCACGGTCGGGTCCCGCCGGGCGACCAGGCTGAGCAGCTCCCGGTGCCGGCGCTGGGCGCGGATGGTGCCGTGAATGCTGCGGACCGTGGTGGTGAGCAGCACCGCGCCGATGCCGAAGCCGACCCCGACCAGGCCGAGGTGGACCACCCCGACCCCGGCCGGCAGGCTGCCGTGGGCCAGGTCGGTGGCGAGCGCGAGCAGCGCGCTCCCGGTCGGCCGGTCGTAGGCGGTCAGGCCGAGCGCCATCGGCAGGCCCATCGCGGAGAGACCGAGCGCCAGTCCGATCGCCTGCCAGCAGACGATCGCCACGCGCGGGGCCTGCCAGGTCCACTTCGAAACGGCGAGGACCTGCGCGGTCAACCAGCAGGCCAGGATGCTCGCGGCGAAGTGCACGGCGTACGCCACGGCCGCCGCCCTACCGGTCCGTCGCCTCGTCGGCCAGCGCCGGCCGCCCGGCCCGCGGGTCCTCGACCCGGTCCGTCAGCCCGGCCTCGGCGCTCAGCGCCGCGCGCAGCACCTCCGCCTCGGTGCCGGTCACGGAGCGGGCGAAGCGCACCAGCGCGGCGTCCCGGCTGCCGCCGAGATCGAGGGCGTCGAGCATGAGCTGGGCGATGTGCGCCTCCCGGCTGGCCGCGGCCCGGTAACGCCAGGCCCGCCCCTCCCGCCGGCGCTGCACCATGCCCTTGCCGGCGAGCCGGTCCAGCACGGTCATCACCGTGGTGTACGCCAGCTCCCGCCCGTCCAGGGCATCGGCCACCTCGCGCACGGTCACCCCGTCCGACGTGCCCGGGTCCATGTCCCACAGCACGTCCATCACCGCACGCTCAAGATCGCCCAGCCGAGTCACCCCCCAATCCTACCCCCCGTAGTAGATTCCCTCGGCCGGTAGGTACGGAGGGCCCTCAGATACGGAAAGAGTGGCCATCCGACGTGCGGCGGCCACTCTTTCCGTGAGCTGGTGCAGATCTTGGACCTCGGGCGGCCCGCCCGGGTCAGACGCCCTTGGGGTGCCAGACGGTCTTGGTCTCCAGGAGGGCGGTCATCCGGGTGACGCCCGGATCGGTGGACCAGTCCTGGTCGGCCGGGGCCGGCCGGAGCACCCGCTTGAGATTCTCCGCCGCCTTGGCCTCCAGCTCCGCCGCCAGCTCGGCGTCGGCCACCCCGGTCAGGTCGATCGCGTTGACGTCCATGTGCCCGGCCAGCGTCGGCACCGTCTCGGTGATCCGGCCGGTGAGGATGTTGACCACCCCGCCCGGCAGGTCGGACGTGGCCAGCACCTCGGCCAGGGTCACCGCGGCCAGCGGCGCGGCCGGCGAGGCCGCCACCACGACGGTGTTGCCGGTGACGATCGCCGGGGCGATCACGCTGACCAGGCCGAGCAGCGCCGGCGCCTCGGGGGCCACCACGGCCACCACGCCGGTCGGCTCGGGCGCCGACAGGTTGAAGTACGGCCCGGCCACCGGGTTCGCGCCCCCGTACACCTGGGGGAGCTTGTCCGACCAGCCGGCGTACCAGACCCAGCGGTCGATCGCCGCGTCCACCTCGTCGGCCGGTACGCCGAGCGCGACGAACTGCTCGCGGCGGCCCTCCAGCATCTCGGCGACCCGGTAGAGGATCTGACCCCGGTTGTACGCGGTCGCCCCGGCCCAGCCCTTCACCGCGGCCCGGGCGGCGACGACCGCGTCCCGGGCGTCCTTGCGGGAGGCCAGGGAGACGTTGGAGTCCTGCACGATGTACGACCGTCCCGACTCGCTGCGCGGGAACTTCCCGCCGATGAAGAGCTTGTACGTCTTGCGTACCGCGACCCGCTCAGACATTGAGGTACGCCTCCAGCCCGTGCCGGCCGCCCTCGCGACCGTAGCCCGACTCCTTGTAGCCGCCGAACGGCGAGGTCGGGTCGAACTTGTTGAACGTGTTGGCCCAGACCACGCCGGCGCGGAGCCGGTCGGCCATCCACAGGATCCGGGAACCCTTGTCGGTCCAGATCCCGGCCGACAGCCCGTACGGGGTGTTGTTCGCCTTCTCCACCGCCTCGGCCGGGGTGCGGAAGGTCAGCACGGACAGCACCGGGCCGAAGATCTCCTCGCGGGCGATCCGGTGCGCCTGGGTGACCCCGGTGAAGATCGTCGGGGCGAACCAGAAGCCGCGCTCGGGCAGCTCGCACGGCGGCGACCAGCGCTCGGCGCCCTCGGCGGCCCCGGCCTCGGACAGCTCCCGGATCCGGTCGAGCTGGGCGGCCGAGTTGATCGCGCCGATGTCGGTGTTCTTGTCCAGCGGGTCACCGACCCGGAGCTGGGCCATCCGGCGCTTGAGCGACTCCAGCACCCGGTCGGCGACCGACTCCTGAACCAGCAGCCGCGAGCCGGCGCAGCAGACGTGTCCCTGGTTGAAGAAGATGCCGTTGACGATGCCCTCGACGGCCTGGTCGACCGGGGCGTCGTCGAAGACGATGTTGGCGGCCTTGCCGCCCAGCTCCAGGGTGAGCTTCTTGCGGGTGCCGGCGACCGCGCGGGCGATGGCCTTGCCGACGTCGGTGGAGCCGGTGAACGCGACCTTGTCGACGCCCGGGTGCTCGACCAGCGCCCGGCCGGTCTCGCCGGCGCCGGTGACGATGTTGACCACGCCGGCCGGCAGGTCGGCCTGCTGGCAGATCTCGGCGAAGAGCAGCGCGGTCAGCGGGGTGGTCTCCGCCGGCTTCAGCACCACCGTGTTGCCGGCGGCGAGCGCCGGGGCGATCTTCCAGGCCAGCATGAGCAGCGGGAAGTTCCACGGGATGACCTGGGCGGCCACGCCGAGCGGCTGCGGGTTCGGCCCGAAGCCCGCGTGGGGCAGCTTGTCGGCCCAGCCGGCGTAGTAGAAGAAGTGCGCGGCGACCAGCGGTACGTCGACGTCCCGGGATTCCTTGATCGGCTTGCCGTTGTCCAGCGACTCCAGCACGGCCAGCTCGCGGGAGCGCTCCTGGACGATCCGGGCGATCCGGAACAGGTACTTGGCCCGGTCGCGGCCCGGCATCGGGCCCCAGACCTTCTGGTACGCCTTGCGGGCGGCGCGGACCGCGCGGTCCACGTCCTCGTTGCCGGCCTCGGCGATCTCGGCGAGGACCTCCTCCGAGGCCGGGTTGATCGACTTGAAGCTGCCGCCGTCGACCGGGTCGACGAACTTTCCGTCGACGAAGAGCCCGTACGAGGGCTTGATGTCCACCACCGAGCGCGACTCGGGGGCGGGGGCGTATTCGAACATCGCGCTCAGTCCAGGGTGAAGTAGTCGGGACCGGAGTAGACCCCGGTCTTCAGCTTGGTGCGCTGCATGAGGAGGTCGTTGAGCAGGCTGGACGCGCCGAACCGGAACCAGTCCGGGTCCAGCCAGTCCGCGCCGACGGTCTCGTTGACCATGACCAGGTACTTGATCGCGTCCTTGGTGGTCTTGATACCGCCGGCCGGCTTCACGCCGATCTGCCGCCCGGTGGCGGCGCGGAAGTCGCGGACCGCCTCCAGCATGACCAGGGTCACCGGCAGGGTGGCCGCGACCGGGACCTTGCCGGTGGAGGTCTTGATGAAGTCGGCGCCGGCCAGCATGGCCAGCCAGGAGGCCCGCCGCACGTTGTCGTACGTGGTCAGCTCGCCGGTCTCCAGGATCACCTTGAGGTGGGCGTCCCCGCACGCCTCCTTGGTGGCGACGATCTCGTCGTACACCGCCTGGTAGCGGCCGGCCAGGAAGTCGCCCCGGTTGATCACCATGTCGATCTCGTCGGCCCCGGCCGCGACCGCCGCCCGGGTGTCGGCGAGCTTGACGTCCAGCGGGGCCTGGCCCGACGGGAAGGCGGTCGCCACGCTGGCCAGGTGCACGCCACTGCCGCGCAGCACCTCGGCCACGTACGGGACCATGGAGGGATAGACGCAGACGGCGCCGACGTGCGGGCAGGACGGGTCGGCCGGGTCGGGGCGCAGCGCCTTGGTGGCCAGCGCCCGCACCTTGCCGGGGGTGTCGGCCCCTTCGAGGGTGGTCAGGTCGACCATCCGGATCGCCAGGTCGATCGCCTGGGCCTTGGCGGTGGTCTTGATGGATCGGGTGCCGAGTTGTGCCGCCCGCTGCTCCGCGCCGACCTGGTCCACGCCGGGTAGGCCGTGGAGGAAGGTCCGCAGAGCGGTCTCGGATCGTCCCAGCTCGGAGAGGTCCGACCGGGCCGACGTCGCTGTCGCCGTCATGGCGTGAATAGTACGCATCCCGCCGGGGTGTGATCTTGGTCACGGCGGCCTGGTTGTGGGTGCCACACGTGAGCGAGGTCGCTGGCCAGCCGGCGCGTGCGGTGCGCGGCGAGGCCGCCCGGTAGGTTGAGCGTTCGTGGACGTACACGTCATTGACCACCCGCTCGCCCAGGCGCGGCTGACCGCCATGCGGGACGCCCGGACCGACTCGCCGTCGTTCCGGGCCGCGCTGCGCGAACTCACCACCATGCTGGTGTACGAGGCCGCGCGCTCGTTCCCCGTCGAGAAGTACCCGATCCAGACCCCGGTCACCGCCACCGAGGGCACCCGGCTGGCCAACCCGCCGCTGCTCGTGCCGGTCCTGCGGGCCGGTCTCGGCATGGCCGACGCCGCGCTCGGTCTGCTGCCCGAGTCGTCCATGGGCTTCGTCGGCCTGGCCCGCGACGAGGAGACGTTCGAGCCGCGCGCCTACATGGAGTCGCTGCCCCGCGTCCTGACCGGCCTGCCGGTGCTGGTGCTCGACCCGATGCTGGCCACCGGCGGTTCGCTGGAGCACTGCTGCCGGCTGCTCGCCGACCGCGGCTGCACCGACATCACGGTGCTCTGCGTCCTCGCCGCGCCGGTCGGCATCGAGCGGCTGGAGCGCTCCGGCCTCCCCCTGCGCCTGGTCACCGCCTCCATCGACGAGGGCCTCAACGACCGGATGTTCATCGTCCCGGGCCTCGGCGACGCCGGCGACCGCCAGTTCGGCGGCATGCCCCGCTTCTGACCCCGCAGCCGGCGTCGATCATGGAGTTGTGGCGGCGGACGAGGGCCACAAAAGCCGGAAAACCGTCGCCACCCGCCCATGATCGACACGCTGCGGCGCGTTGGCGCCTCGGGGGCGGGGAGAGGCGTTAGCGTTCCGGGCCATGACTGGTGTTGCGCTCGCCGAAGAGCTGCTGCTCCTCGCGTACGACGACGAGACCGGCAAGGCGACCATGCCCCGGATCAGTCTTGATCTCGGGATGGCCGCCGCGGTGCTGGTCGAGCTGGCCCTGGCCGGCCGGATCGCGTACGCGGATGGCTCCCTGGCGGTGATCGACCCGTCGCCGACCGGCGAGCCGATCGCCGACGAGGTCCTCGTCCGGATCGCCGCCGACACCCCGCACACCCCGTCGTCGTGGGTGCAGCGGCTGCGGCACGGCCTGCGCGACCGGATCCTCGGCGACCTGTGCGGCCGGGGCGTGGTCCGGGACGTCGACGAGACCGAGCTGGGCTTCATCCACGTGCACCGGTACCCGGTCGTCGACGCCTCGGTGGAGGCGGACTCCCGCCGCCGGCTGGCCGAGGCGCTGGCCGCCGGCCAACTCCCCGACGAGCGGACCGCGGCGCTGGCCACCCTGATGGCGGTGCTGCGGATGGAACCGGCGCTCGGCCTGACCGGCGAGGGCGCCCGGGACGCCCACCGCCGGCTGGAGGAGATCGCCGGGGTCGCCGGCTTCTCCGGCACCGTCGGCCTGGACGACAGCGTCGTCCGCCCCTCCGTCAGCCTGGTGGTCGCCGCCCTCGCCCAGGCCGTCGACGCCGCGCTCGGCAAGCGCGAGCCGTGAGCCCCTGTCGACGCCTCCGGTGAGCACGGGCCCCTTGTCGACAGGGGCCCGTGCTCAGCGCTAGAGGCCGAGGACGGTGGCCACCTCGGTGCGCAGGGCCGCCACCGCGGCCGTCGCGCGGGCGCGGGCCGCGGGCACGTCGCCGTCCGCGACCGGCTCCACCACCTCCAGGTACGCCTTCAGCTTCGGCTCGGTGCCGGACGGGCGGATCACCACCCGGGCCGTGTCGGTACGCAGGATCACCACGTCCGCGCCGGGCATCAGGTCGGACGCCTCGGTCACCGGGTGACCGAGCAGCGAGGTCGGGGTGGCCGCCCGGAGTCGCGTCATCATCTGCGCGATCAACCGCAGGTCGTCCACCCGCACCGAGAGCTGGTCGGTGTGGTGCACGCCGAACTCGGCGGCCAGCTCGTCCAGCCGGTCGGTGAGCGTACGGCCCCCGGCCTTGAGGCCGGCCGCCAGTTCGGCGACGGTCAGCGCGGCGGTGATGCCGTCCTTGTCGCGTACGTGCTCCGGCGCGACGCAGTAGCCGAGCGCCTCCTCGTACCCGAAGACCAGCGGCTGGCTCCCGCCACCGCCCCGGACGATCCACTTGAACCCGGTCAGCGTCTCGTCGTAGGGCAGGTTCCGGGCCGTGCACATCGCCCGCAGCAGGGACGACGACACGATGGTGGTGGCGTAGAGCCCGGTGACCCCGCGACGCATCAGGTGGTCGGCGAGCAGCGCACCCACCTCGTCCCCGCGCAGCATCCGCCAGGTGCCGCCCTCCGGTACCGCCACCGCGCAGCGGTCCGCGTCCGGGTCGTTGGCGATGGCGAGGTCCGCGCCGGTCGAGTCGGCCAGCGCGACCAGCTTGTCCACCGCGCCCGGCTCCTCCGGGTTGGGGAAGTTCACCGTCGGGAACGCCGGATCCGGTTCGGCCTGGTCGGGCACCACGCCGGGGGTCGGGAACCCGGCCCGGGCGAACGCGGCGGTCAGCACCGTGGCGCCCACCCCGTGCAGCGGCGTGTACGCCACCTTCAGGTCGCGCGGTCCGGCCGGGTCGACCACCGCGGCGGCCCGTTCCACGTACGCGGCGACCAGGTCGTCGCCGAGCACCTCGCCGGCCGGGCCGAGCGGCACCTTCGCCAGCGGGCCGACCGCCCGGATGGCCGCCTCGATGCCGGCGTCGGCCGGCGGCACGATCTGCGCGCCCGCGCCGAGTTCCCCGCCGAGCTGCGCGCCGAGGTAGACCTTGTAGCCGTTGTCCTGCGGCGGATTGTGGCTGGCGGTGACCATGACGCCGGCCACCCCGCCGAGGTGCCGCACCGCGTACGCCAGCACGGGGGTGGGCAGCGGGCGGGGCAGCACCAGGGCCGGGCGACCCGCGCCGGTGGCGACCTGTGCGGTGCGCTCCGCGAAGGCCCGCGAGCCGTGCCGGGCGTCGTACCCGATGACCAGCGGACCCGTGCCGCCCTGCTGGGCGAGCCAGGCGACCAGCCCGGCGGCGGCCTGGGTGACCACCGCGAGGTTCATGCCGTTCGGGCCGGCGCGCAGCGGGCCGCGCAGCCCGGCGGTGCCGAAGGTCAGTGGCCCGGCGAACCGGTCGGCCAGTTCCGGCGCGCTGCCCGGCAGCCCGTCCAGGACAGCGCGCAGCTCGTCCCGGCTGGCCGGGTCGGGGTCGTCGTCGAGCCACCGGAGGGCTCGCTCGCGAAGTTCGTCAAGGTCAGTGGTATCCGCCGCCATTGCCCCTTGATAGCACGGCGGCGGATCACCACTCTCCGTCGGCCTCGGCTCAGTTGCCCCCGGCAATCTGGAACGACTGGACCATCGCGTCGAAGATCGGCTTGCTCTCGGCGAATCTGGCATCGGTGGAGGAGAGGTAGAACGAGTAGACCTTGCCGTTCTTCACCGCGCCACGCCATACCCCGTGGCGCATGCTGTCGCCCTCACCGCAGGTGTATTCCAGCTCGCCCGCCGGCTCGCCGGCCAGCTTCTGCTCGGTCACCGACACCTCGGCGTACGGCGCCGGGCAGGTCTTGCTCTCGGCGGCCTTCTTCCGGAGATTCCGCGAGGCGAACTCCGCCCAGCTGATCGAGTTCCCTTTCCAGTCCTCC
This sequence comes from Micromonospora narathiwatensis, assembly GCF_900089605.1. NCBI lineage: Bacteria > Bacillati > Actinomycetota > Actinomycetes > Micromonosporales > Micromonosporaceae > Micromonospora > Micromonospora narathiwatensis. The sequence goes on from NZ_LT594324.1 coordinate 6,139,068, forward strand.
GCGAGGACGCGGACCTTGCGTCCGTTGTCCTCGGGGTCGATGAAGTCGACGTACACGCCGCCGGTCTGCCGCTGCCAGCCCTTGGGCACCTGGACGCTGACGCCCTTGCCCGAGAAAGCCTGCGTCTCCACCGACGGAGCCGCGGCGCTGGCGGTGGGCGCCGGGCCCCCGACCGGCGGTTGGGCCTCGTCGCCGCCGCTGTTGAGAGCGATCACGGTGATCAGCAGCAGCACGGCGACGCCGCCGGCCACCCCGAGCTGCACCTTGCGCGGCCAGCCCTTGACGGTGCCGACGATCTGGTTGCCCACGCCGCGAGCCTTGCCGAGCGCGCCACCGTCGGCCGCCGGGGCCGGGGCGGTGGGCCACGGCTGGCCGCTGCCGGGCACCGACCACTGGGCGCCCGCGTAGACCGGTTGGGTGGCGTCCGCGCCGCGGCCGTAGACCGGCTGCGTCGCGTCGACCCCGTGACCGTAGACGGGCTGCGTCGCGTCGACCCCGCGGCCGTAGACGGGCTGCGTCGCGTCGGCACCGCGGCCGTAGACCGGCTGCGTCGCGTCCGGGTGGCCGCCGAGGCGCTGCGTGGCGTCGGGCGAGATGTGCTGGGTGGCATCCGGGGCGGCGGGCATCGCGCCGGTTGGCGTGTGCAGCGGGCCGGCCAGCGCGTCCGCGCTGGTCTCGTCGAGCGCGGCGGCGGCCGAGCCGGCGCTCGGCTCGGGGCGCTCGCCGCGACGCAGGGACGCGAGCCGGTCGGTCAGCGACTCGCCGGGGGCGATCATCGCCCGGCCGCCGATCTGGCCGGTGGGCTTCGGCTCGGGCGCGATGATCGCGGGCGGCGTGGACGGCCGCTGCACCGGCACCACCGCGTACGGGTCGGTGACCGAGTGGACCGCGGTGGCGTTGCTGGTCAGCGGGCCGGCGAGCAGCTCGCGCAGCATGCCCCGGGCGGTGTGCACGTCCAGCCGTCGGGCCGGGTCCTTCTCCAGCAGGCCCATCAGCACCCGGGTCAGCGGGCCGCTGCGCTGCGGGGGAGCCGGCGGGTCCTCGACCACCGCGTGCATGGTCTCGATCGGGTCGCCCTTGTCGAACGGGGGACGCCCCTCGACGGCGGTGTAGAGCGTCACGCCGAGCGAGAACAGGTCGCTCGGCGGGCCGAAATCCTGGCCCATCGCCCGCTCGGGCGAGATGAAGTGCGGCGACCCGAGGACCATGCCGGGCGTGGTGAGCTGCACGTCGGTGGGCATCCGGGCGACGCCGAAGTCGGTCAGCACGCAGCGACCGTCGGTGCAGATGAGCACGTTGGCCGGCTTGACGTCGCGGTGCAGCACGCCGATCGCGTGCGCCACCTCCAGGGCGCCGAGCAGGGCGATGCCGATCTTGGCGACCGCGCGGGGCGCGACGGGCCCGTCCTCGATCACCATGTCGGCCAGGCTGCGCGCGTCCAGCAGTTCCATCACGATCCACGGGCGGCCACCCTCGGTGACCACGTCGTACACCTGGACCACGGCGGGGTGTTGGATCGCGGCGGCGGCACGGGCCTCGCGGAGGGTCCGCTCGTACATCGCGTCACGGTCGCTGGGCGCCAGTCCCGGGGGGAGGACTACCTCCTTGACCGCCACGTCGCGGCGCAGCAGTGTGTCCGCGGCGCGCCACACCGTCCCCATGCCGCCGTTGCCCACCGGAGAGCGCAGCGAGTAGCGACCGCCAATGGTCGTGCCGGGCGCCGCGCGTCCAGTGGGGGGACTGACTGGTCCGCCGCTCCACGTCGGGATCTGAGTCACAGAAAAGCCACCGGGGGGATATCGAGGGGGCTGGGACACAACCCCCCTATCTTGCTGGTTCCGACGCCCGATGCGAAACCCGACGCGGCGGACGTTTACCTACTCGACGGTACGCGGTCAGCTACTCAGCCCCTGCCGGGGCTCGCCGAACCCCTGGGTGTGCCCTATCCCTCAGCCATCGACGGCCCGTCGCGTCCTACCATCCGGGGATGAGCGAACGGCGGTCGAGCGAGTCCGGTTTCCCGATCAAGGGCGTCTACACGGCGGACGACCTCCCCGGGGAACTGGCCGAGCGGCTGGGCGCCCCGGGCGGGTACCCGTACACCCGCGGGGTCTACCCGACGATGTACACCTCGCGTCCGTGGACCATGCGGCAGTACGCCGGCTTCGGCACCGCCACCGAGTCCAACGCGCGCTACCACCAGCTCCTGCGCGCCGGCACCATGGGCCTCTCGGTCGCCTTCGACCTGCCCACCCAGATGGGGTACGACTCCGACGACCCGATCGCGCACGGCGAGGTGGGCAAGGTCGGCGTCGCCATCGACTCGATCGAGGACATGCGGCTGCTCTTCGACGGCATCCCGCTGGACAAGGTCTCCACCTCGATGACCATCAACGCGCCCGGCTCGGTGCTGCTGCTGCTCTACCAGCTCGTGGCCGAGGAGTCCGGGGTGCCGGGGGCGGCGCTCAACGGCACCATCCAGAACGACATCCTCAAGGAGTACATCGCCCGGGGGACGTACATCTTCCCGCCGAAGCCCTCGCTGCGGCTGGTGGCCGACACCTTCGCGTACTGCCGGGCCGAGGTGCCGAAGTGGAACACCATCTCCATCTCCGGCTACCACATGGCCGAGGCCGGCGCGACGCCCGCGCAGGAGATCGCGTTCACCCTGGCCAACGGCGTGGAGTACGTCCGGGCGGCGCTCGCCGCCGGGCTGGCCGTGGACGACTTCGCGCCCCGGCTGTCGTTCTTCTTCGTCGCCCGGACCACCCTGCTGGAGGAGGTCGCCAAGTTCCGGGCGGCCCGGCGGATCTGGGCCCGGCTGATGCGCGACGAGTTCGGGGCGAAGAACCCGAAGTCGATGATGCTGCGGTTCCACACCCAGACCGCGGGCGTGCAGCTCACCGCCCAGCAACCGGAGGTCAACCTGGTCCGGGTGGCGATCCAGGGGCTCGGCGCGGTGCTCGGCGGCACGCAGTCGCTGCACACCAACAGCTTCGACGAGGCGATCGCGCTGCCCACCGAGAAGGCGGCCCGGCTGGCGCTGCGTACCCAGCAGGTGCTGGCGTACGAGACGGACCTGACCGCGACCGTGGACCCGTTCGCCGGGTCGTACGTGGTGGAGGCGATGACCGCCGAGATCGAGACGGCCGCGGACGAGCTGATGCAGCGGGTCTTCGACCACGGGTCGGCGGTGGACGCGATCGAGGCGGGCTTCCAGAAGCGGGAGATCGAGCAGTCCGCGTACCGGATCGCCCAGGAGATCGACTCGGGTGACCGGGTGGTGGTCGGGCTCAACCGGTTCCAGATCGACGCGGAGGAGCCGTACGAGCCGCTGCGGGTGGACCCGGCGATCGAGGTCGCGCAGGCGGAGCGGCTGGCGAAGCTGCGTGTCGAGCGGGACTCGGGTGCGGTCGAGCGGGCCCTCGCGGAGCTGCGCGCCGCGGCCGAGGGCACCGGGAACGTGCTCTACCCGATGAGGGAGGCGCTGCGTGCCAGGGCCACCGTCGGCGAGGTGTGCGGGACGCTGCGGAAGGTGTGGGGGACGTACCGGCCGAGCGACCGGTTCTGACCCGGTGCGGCCCGCCGGTGCCCGCCCGGGCGCCCGGCCTGGCCGTCGTGCTGTCCGAACCCGGTCTGAGCTGGGCGGACGTACTCGTCGCGGCGTACAGTCGATGTTCTCCCGCACGTCGGCGGAAGCGGTGTCGGCTCTGCGAAGGTGTCGGCGGGCTCGGGCCTGCCGGCCCGCCCGCGGCATCCTCGGTGCGGACCTCCCGGGCGACGTCGCCCGGCCCGTCCGTCGGAGCCGTGGGGCAGTGGGGCCCCGGCCGTGACGCGCGTGTGCGGATCGGGAATGCGGGTAACCCGATCGGGTGAACGGGACGGACAAGCTGTGCGGTCGCACTTCCGGTCGTCATGTCACTGTCGGGAGTCGTCCGGCAGCCGACCGTTGTCGCGCAATTGTCGGAGTGGCAGTTAATTGCCGCGACTAATGCGACAATTCGGAACGGCGGCCCGGGATTTGGTGACCGCTGAATCGGTTACGCGTTGTAGGAGGTGTGGGGCAGATGACGGCGTACGACCGCGATCTACCTGCTGTCCCGCAGATACTCGAGCCTTCCCACCAGGGCATTCGTGACGCTGCGCGGTCCGATCGCTACGCGAAAGATGTTGCCCAGCGTCACCGTCGGAGGTCTAGGCTGTCTGCTGTTCTGCCCGATGATCCATCCACTTCTAGTGATCGAGAATTCGACGTGACGAGTGCGTTGACGCTGCCTTCCGGCAGCCCGCTGGCGTCGTCCTGGCCGGAGGCGCCATCCGGGTCCCAGCCCCTGCCTTTCGAGCTCGACCATCTGTTGGCGCTCCGGGTACCCGGCCTCATCGCCACCCGACGTCATATCCACTCCCATCCGGAGCTTTCCGGTGAGGAGTTCGAGACGGCCGCGCTGATCCACCGGGAGCTCTCCCTCGCCGGGCTGAAACCGCGCCTGCTACCCAAGGGCAACGGCGTCATCTGCGACATCGACGGCCGCCCCGACGGCCCGGTGATCGCCCTCCGCGCCGACATCGACGCCCTCCCGCTGACCGACCCGAAGGACGTGCCGTACCGGTCCACCGTGGACGGCGTCTGCCACGCCTGCGGGCACGACGTGCACACCACCGTGATGCTCGGCGTGGGCATGCTGCTCGCCCAGCTCGCCGACCTCGGCCAGCTCGACGGCCGGGTCCGGCTCATCTTCCAGCCGGCCGAGGAGATCCTGCCCTGCGGCTCGCTGGAGGTCATCGAGGCCGGCGGCCTGGACGACGTGGTGCAGATCTTCGCCGTGCACTGCGACCCGAACCTGCCGGTCGGCCGGGTCGGCCTGCGGGTCGGCCCGATCACCGCCGCCGCCGACAACGTCACCGTCCGGCTCACCGGCCCGGGCGGGCACACCGCCCGCCCGCACCTCACGGTCGACCTGGTCGACGCGCTCGGTCGGCTGGTCACCGAGGTGCCGACGCTCGTCAGCCGCCGGGTGCCGGCCAACAGCGGGCTGCTGCTGGTGTTCGGCCACGCCTCGGCCGGCACCCGCTACAACGTCATCCCCTCCGAGGCCTGCGCCGCCGGCACGCTACGGGTGATGGACCGCGACACCTGGGACCAGGCCCCGAAGATCGTGGCCCAGGTGGTCCGCGACGTGATCGCGCCCACCGGCGCCACCGTCGACCTGGAGTACCTGCGCGGCCGGCCGCCGGTCACCAACGACGCCCGGGCCATCGGCGTGCTCACCGCCGCCACGGCCGCGGCCCTCGGCCCCGAGGGGATCGCGGAGACCCCGCAGAGCATGGGCGGCGAGGACTTCTCCTGGTACCTGGAGCACGTGCCGGGCGCGCTCGCCCGCCTCGGGGTCGGCCGGAACGGGCCCAATGTGGACCTGCACCGGGCCTCGTTCGACGTGGACGAGCGCGCCATCCCGGTCGGCGTACGCCTTATGGTCCAGACCGCGCTGCGGGCACTGGCGGCGGCGCGCTAGGCGCCGGACCACCCACCGGCCCGGCCGGGCCCGGCACCATCGGCGCCGGGCCGGCCGGCGGTGCCCGCCGCGGCCGCCGACGCCGCGCCAACCAGATCACCACCCCCACCGGTACGCCGATCACCAGCGCGAACGGCAGCACCGCGCCCAGCACGGTGAGGGCCACGGTCAGCGAGCTCAGGAACGCCGACCAGCCGCCCCGCAGCCCGACCAGGAAGCCCAGCTCGTCGTCCTTCTCGACGGTCACGGCGTGCGGACCGACGAAGGTCACGGTGATCGTGGAGAGCGCGGTCAGGTCGGCGAGCCGGCGCTTCTTCGCCTCCAGCGACGCGAGGTCGGCCTCCCGCCGGCCCACCTCGTTCTCCAGGGTGACCAGGTCGTTGATCGAGGTGGCCCGGGCCAGCAGCTTCCGGGCGCTGTCCACCCGGGCCCGCTGGGTGGCGATCCGGGCATCCAGGTCGACGGTCTCCTCGGTGACGTCCTCGGTGCGGATCTCGCGGCGTTCCTGCTTGCCGAGCCCCGCGAGTCCGTCGATGACCGCGGTGAACCGGTCGGCCGGCACCCGCAGGGTCAGCTCGGCCCGGGCGTCCGCCGACTCGCTGGACCGCTGGTCGCCACCGACGAATCCACCCGCCGCGCGGACCCGGGCGATCGCCTCCCGAGCCGCCCGTTCCACGTCGTCCACCCGGACCTGCATCGTTCCGGTGTAGATGATCGATCGCTGGTCCACCCGCAGGTCGGCCGCGCCCGATCCGCCCGCCGCGGCCTTGTCCTGGTCGGCGCCGCCTGCCACCTTGGCCGCCCCGGCCTCGTCGGCGGCGCTGCCCATGGCGGGCCCTGCCCCGGAATCACTGGCGCTGTTGCCGCCGTCGGCGGAGCAGGCCCCCACGGCCAGCACCGCCACCAGTCCCACCGCCGCCAGCGCCACGGCCCGGAGACGTCTTCCTCCCACGCTCATGCCGTCACCTCGCTGCGCTCGGCGCCGGCCTGAGACAACACGGCGCCGCACCGATGATTCGTCCGCTGACACTCGCTCATTCCCCGCTCCGATCCTCGACGACCCCGCCCCGGGGTCGATACCTCGGACGCGGCGCGCCAGCGCGCCGGTTCCGGCAGACTGCGCTCAGGACGTCACGATTCGATAATCGAGGAGTCACGATGCAGCTCACCAAGTACGGCCACTCCTGTGTCCGGCTGGAGCACGACGGGGGAGTGCTCGTGGTGGACCCCGGGGTCTACAGCGAACCGGAGGCGCTGGACGGGGCGGACGCGGTGCTGATCACCCACGAGCACCCGGACCACGTGAACATCGAGGCGCTGACCCGGGCGCTGGAGCGCCGCCCGTTCACCGTCAACGGTCCGGCCTCGCTCGCCGGCGTCCTCGGTGACGCCGCCGAGGCGCTGGTCGTGGTCGCGCCCGGTGAGTCGTTCACCGCCGCCGGCGTCCCGGTCCGGGCGTACGGCGGGCAGCACGCCGTCATCCACCCCGACATCCCGGTGATCCAGAACGTGGGCTACGTGTTCAACGACGTCGTCTACCACCCGGGCGACTCGCTGTTCGTACCCGACGACATCCAGGTGGACACCCTCTTCGCCCCGATCCACGCGCCCTGGTCGAAGTTCTCCGAGGTGGTGGAGTTCATGCGGGCGGTGGCCCCGCGCCGCGCGTACGCGCTGCACGACGGGCTGCTCAACGGCAACGGCTTCGGCATCTACGACCGGCAGTACACCGCGCTGTCGAAGACCGACTACCGCCGTCTCGAACCGGGCACCCGGATCGACGCCTGACCGGCGATGGCCGGTCCACCCCCGGAACTGGTCCAGCGGCTCTACGCGACGCCGCCGGACCGGTTCGTCGCGGCCCGGGACGCGGCGGTCGCCGAGGCGCGCCAGGCCGGCGACCCGAAGGCGGCCCGGGAGATCGGCCGGCTGCGCCGGCCCACCGTCGCCGCGTGGCTGGTCAACCTGCTGGCCATCCGGCGGCCGGAGCTGGTCGCCGACCTGGCCCAGCTCGCCGAGTCGCTGCGCGTCGCCCAACGCGAACTGCGCGGTGGCAAGCTGCGCGAACTCTCCGCGCAGCGCCGGGCCGTCGTCGGCGCGCTGGTCGGCGAGGTACGCAAGCTGGCCACCGCCGAACCGGACGCCCCGCCGGCCGGCAAGCTGCCGCTCGCCGAGGTGGAGGCGACGCTCAACGCCGCCCTGTCCGACACCGGGGTGGCCGAGCAGATCCGGGCCGGCCGGCTGCTCCGGGCCACCCACTACGCCGGGTTCGGCGAGGTGCCCCGGCCGCAGTTGCGGCTGGTCACCGGTGGCGCGGAGGAGCCGCCCGTACCCGAGCCGGCCGGGACCCGGCGGGCCCGCGACGAGCAGGCCGCCGAGCGGGCGGCCCGGGCCGAACGGGCGAGACGCCGTCGCGCGCTGGACCGCGAGCTGGCGAAGGCCCGCGGCGACCAGGACCGGGCCGAGCAGGAGCTGGCCGAGGCTGTCCGGTCCGAACGGGACGGCACCGCGACGCTGGACCGGATCGAGACCGAACTGGCCGAGCTGGAACGCCGCCGGGCCGTCGCCGAGCAGGAGCTGAGCCGAGCCAAGCTGGCCCGACGGGGCGCCGAACGTTCGGTCACCGCCGCCCGTCGGCGGACCGGTGAGGTGGAGGCGGCGATGGAGGCGCTGGACGCCGAAGAGGGGGATGCCGACGCGGCCGACGACCGGGCAGACTGATCGGGATGGATGACCACGGTGGATGGACGGCGGTGCCCCGTCGATGACTCCGGTGCAGGTCGCCGCCGCCAGCAAGCCGCTGGTGCTGGCGCTCGGGGAGACCTTCTCCCGCCGTCCGGCGACGCTGCGCCGCGCCCGGCTGCTCGGCATCTCCGGCTGGGCGTTCTACATCACCGGCCGGGCCGGCGCGCTCGGTGACGTCCGGGCCGAGACGGTCGCCGCCGCGCTCGGCTTCATCGCCCCGGAGGCGGTCGCCGACGGCTGGGACGCCGCCGCCCGTACGGTCCGGCCGTTGGAGGTGGCCGGCGCGAACCTGGCCGAGTGCTGCCGGTGGGGCGCCGAGCAACTGGGCGACGCGCCCCAGGCGCCCCGACTGGCCGGCCTGCTGGCGCGGGCGACCGCGGCGGCCGACAGCAGCGGGATGCCGCTCTTCGCCGCCTGGCGGTCCATGCCGGTGCCGGACCGCTCGGCGGGCGCACGGGTGGCCGTCGCGCTGCTGCTGCTCCGCGAGCACTTCGCCGGGGCGTACCTGCTGGCCGTCCGGGCGGCCGGGATGACCCCGCTGGAGGCGGTGCTGGCCGGGCCGGAGGGGGAGGCGGGGGCCGCCGCCTGCGGCTGGTCGCCCCCGTACCCGCCGGTCGGGCCGCTGGTGCGGCGGCGGCTGTGGGCCGAGGCGGTGACCGACCGGCTGGCCTCGACGGCGTTCCGGGCGCTCGCCCCGGGCGAGGGGGCGGAGCTGCTCAACCTGCTCACCGCCGCCAAGCTGCACCTGCGCGGCGGATAAATGGGAGGCGTGGTCGCCGGGCGGGCTGCCAGGATCGGCGGCGTGACGCTCCCCGCCGGCTGGACCGCCCGCCGCCCCACCCTCGACGACGTGCCCGGGATCCTGAAGGTGGTGCACGCCGCCGACACCTTCGCGGTCGGCCACCCCGACTTCGACGAAGAGGACGTCAGATCCGCGCTGACCGCACCCTTCTTCGACCCGGCCCGGGACTCGTGGCTGGTCACCGACCCGGACGGCGTCGCGGTCGCCTGGTCGATCATCGACAACCCGACCGGGGTGGGCCGGGAGTTCGTCGACGTCCTGGTCGACCCCGACCGCGGCGCGGACCTGCGCGCCCCGCTGCTGGCCCGGGTGCTCGACCGGGTCGCCGAGCGGGCCGCCGAGCGCGACCTGCCCGCCCTGACCGTACGCAGCGGTGTCTTCGCCCCGGAGACGCGCTGGGCGGCCGAACTGGTCGAGGCGGGGTTCACCCGGATCAAGCGGTACGTCCGGATGACCCGCTCGCTGGCCGACCTGCCCGCCGAGCCGGTCCCGCCGGCCGGGGTGACCATCCGGCCGCTGCGCCCCGACGACGAGGCCGACCTGCGGGAGTTCCATCGGATCTTCGACACCGCGTTCCGGGACACCCCGGACTACGAGCCGCTCGGCTTCGCGGGGTGGCGGGAGCAGCTCCCGTCGTACGGCAAGGTGTGGCACGAGTGGTTCGTCGCCGAGGTCGACGGGGAGCCGGCCGGTGCCCTCCAGTCCTCCGACCAGGCGGTGGAGCACGACATGGGCTGGGTACGCACGCTGTCGGTGCTGCCCGCGTACCGGCGGCGCGGGGTGGGGGCGGCGCTGTTGCGCCGGGCCTTCGCCACGTACGCGGCGAAGGGCCGGGCCGCCGCCGGGCTGGGCGTCGACTTGGCCAACCCGACCGTCCCGGTGACCCTCTACCGCTCGGTCGGGCTGCGCGAGGCGCGCTGGACCGACATGTACGAGCGGACGGTCACCGCCACGGGTGTGTGATAGGCGACCCGGACCCGGGGTCGCCGCCCGGCCGGGGGACCGGCCGGGGAGACTGGACGCGTGCGATACGCGCTACGCGGAGGCGGTGCCGGTGGGGCGGGAGCGCAGCTCGGTGACGTAGTCGTCCGGCGCGCCCGCCTTCTCCGCCGCGTTCGCGATCTCGGACAGGTACCACGACGTCGGCAGGCCGCCCTCGTACCCGTCGAAGACGTAGACCCACGCGGTCACGTCCCCGTCGAGCGTGGAGATACGGACGGTGAGCTTCCGGTACGTCTCGGCGGTCACGCCCTCGATCTCGTCGAGCTGCGCGGCGTCGTACGGGTGGATGTCGTAGAGCGCCACGAAGACCCGGTCGCCCGGGGACTCGACCACGGTGCTGACGGAGCCCTCCCAGCCGATGACGCCCTCGCCCGCGAAGGTGAGCCGCCACCCTTCCAGCCAGCCGGTGTCCACCATCGGCGAATGCGGGCAGTAGGCGCGCATGCGAGCGGGGTCCAGGTTTGAGCCATAAGCGGCGTACAGACGCACGGCGATGACGATAGCCCGGCTGGCGGGTGGGGGAGAATACGACGGTGCGTGTCGAGCGCGACGGGGAGAAGAAAGTCACTGTGAGCACTGACGAGGGGCGAGCGTGGTGAGCCAGATCGTGATCATCGGCGGGGGGCCGGCCGGGTACGAGGCGGCGCTGGTCGCCGCCCAGCTGGACGCTGATGTCACCGTGGTCGAGGCGGACGGTGCCGGTGGCGCGTGCGTACTCTCCGACTGCGTCCCGTCGAAGACCTTCATCGCCAGCTCGGAGGTGGTGACCGGCTACCGGGACACCGAGGAGTTCGGCGTGCACTCGGACGGGCTGGAGGCGGTGACCGTCGACGCCCGGGCGGTGCACGAGCGGGTCAAGCGGCTCGCCCTGGCCCAGTCCGCCGACATCCACGCCAAGCTGGTCAAGGCCGGGGTGGAGTTCGTCGCCGGCACCGCCCGGCTGGGCGAGGACACGCTCGGTCACACCCACCGGGTGGTGGTCACCCCGGCCGGCGGTGGCGCGGAGTATTCGATCGACGCGTCCACCGTCCTGATCGCCACCGGCGCGACGCCGCGTCAGCTCCCCACCGCACTGCCGGACGGCGACCGCATCCTCACCTGGCGTCAGGTGTACGACCTGCCGGAGCTGCCGGAGCACCTGATCGTGGTCGGGTCCGGCGTGACCGGCGCCGAGTTCGCCAGCGCCTACCTCGCGATGGGTGTCGAGGTCACCCTGGTCTCCAGCCGGGACCGGGTGATGCCGCACGAGGACGCCGACGCGGCGATGGCGATCGAGCGGGTGTTCCGCAACCGGGGCATGAGCATCCTGAACAACTCCCGCGCCGAGGCGGTCCGCCGGATCGGCGACGGTGTCGAGGTCGTGCTCGCCGACGGCCGGGTGGTGGTCGGCTCGCACGCGCTGATCGCGGTCGGCTCGATCCCCAACACCGCCAACCTGGGCCTCGCCGAGTACGGCGTCGAGCTGGCCCGGGGCGGTTACGTCACCGTCGACCGGGTGTCCCGGACCAACGTCCCCGGCGTCTACGCCGCCGGTGACTGCACCGGGGTGCTGCCGCTGGCCAGCGTCGCCGCCATGCAGGGCCGGATCGCGATGTGGCACGCGCTCGGCGAGGCGGTCCGGCCGCTGCGGCTGCGTACCGTCGCGGCGAACGTCTTCACCGACCCGGAGCTGGCCACGGTCGGCGTCTCGCAGAACGAGGTGGACGCCGGCAAGGTGCCGGCCCGCCAGGTGATGCTGCCGCTGTCGGGCAACGCCCGGGCCAAGATGGACGACCTGGCCGACGGCTTCGTCAAGCTGTTCTGCCGCCCGGCCAGCGGTCAGGTGATCGGCGGCGTGGTGGTGGCGCCGAAGGCCAGCGAGCTGATCCTGCCGATCACCATGGCGGTGGAGAACAACCTCACCGTCAACGAGCTGGCTCAGACGATCACCATCTATCCGAGCCTCTCCGGTTCCATCACCGAGGCCGCCCGCCAGCTCATGCTCCACGAACTGGAGTGACCCGCCCGCCCGGCCGGCCCGATCAGGCCGGGCCGGGCCGGGCACCGCTCAGCGGAAGGCGGCGGCGTGGTCGGCGACCCATTCGGCGTACGTCCGGGCGGGGTGCCCGGTCAGCCGCCGTACCGTGTCGGTGACCTGTTCGGGCTGGTCGACGAAGCCGGCCCAGCCGGCCAGGGCGGCGTCGGCGAAGGCCGGGTCGCCGAAGGCGGCGGCCAGCATCGCGCGGGCCTCCCCGACCGGCATCTCCGACCAGCGCAGTTCCCGGCCGATCACCTGGCCGATGGCGCGTACCTGGTCCTGCTGGGTCAGCGTCGCCGGACCGCTGAGCAGATAGCGGGCGCCGGTGTGGCCGTCCGAGGTCAGCGCGGCCACGGCCACCTCGGCGAGGTCCCGCTCGTGGACCAGTGACCGGGCGGCGTCCCCGTACGGCCAGCGCACCACGTCGCCGGCACGGATCTGGCCGGCCCACATCAGGGTGTTGCTGGCGAATCCGACCGGGCGGAGGAAGGTCCACTCTGCGCCGGACTCCTCGACCGCCCGCTCCACGAGCCCCCAGAACGACTCCGGCTGGTCGGCGCCGGGCGCGGAGAGGTACACGATCCGGGGCACCCGGGCGGCGATCACCCGGGCCACGGCCGGCGCTGTCGTCCGCGCCACGGCGGGGTCGGTGAACGGCCAGATCAGGAAGACCGCGTCCACGTCGGCCAAATGCGGCGCGAGCGTCGCCGGGTCGGCGAGGTCGGCGGCCACCACCTCGACCTCCGCCGGCAGCCCGGCGGTCGCCGGGTTCCGACTGACCGCGCGGACCTTGTCGCCGCGTCCCACCAGGATCGACACGACCTCCCGGCCCACCGTGCCGGTCGCCCCCGTCACCAGGATCATCCCCGCCTCCTCGCCGTACCGGGCCGCCACCGACCCCTGGTGCAGACGTTAGGAGTTGAAGCTTCCTTCAAGTCAACGGTCGGGCCGCCGTGGCGGATCGACGAGCCGCCCCGGCGAGGCGGCTGCCGGGCGGGTGGACCAGGGTCGCCGCGACCACGCAGAGCAGGGCCACCTCGGCGACGATGAGCAGGCGTTCGACCAGGCCGAGCAGCATCCGGTCGCCGGGGTAGGCGGACCAGACCATCGCCCCGGCCAGCAGCAGGCTGGCCAGGGTGAGCGCGCGTAGCCAGCCGGCCGCGCGACCGCCCAGCTGCCCGGCGAGCAGCCAACCGGCGACCGGCAGGGCGAGGAAGGCGATCACCGAGGCGTACCGGTGCAGGTAGGCCGCGGTGTCCATGGGCAGGCCGGGCTCGTTGGTCGGGACCACGGCGGCGGTCGCCAGGCCGGCGGTCCAGGCAGCGAGGAAAAACCCGGCCACCCGTAGCCGCCGTCCGTCGCCGCCGGGCCGTGCGGGGTTCGACCCCGATCCGGTACGCCGGAGGGCCGGGATCAGCACCGCCGTAGCGGCGGCGAGCAGCGCCATGGCCACGTCGATGACGCCGCCCCGGTCCGATACTGCGAAGTCGCTGACGGTCAGCGACCAGGGGTCGAGGTCGTCGTTCACGACGAGGTGACCGACCACGGCGAGTACCGCCGCCAGGGCGATCCCGCCGAGGGCCAACAGACCGTTTCTCCGGGTTCCGGGCATGTCTCAGCCTGTCGCCGAGGCCACCCGAAACGGATCCGGGACGGGCACCCACTTCGATCCCGGGAACTTCCCCTACCGGCGTCTCCGGGTCCGGCGATCCGTCCACACCCGCCGTCAGGACGCCGCCGTCGGTTCCTCCACCGGGGCCTCGACACGGGTGTTGCGGGCGCTGAGCAGGCTGACCGCCCAGCCGGCCGCCGCGAATCCGGCCGCCGCCGCCGCGCCGATGAGCGCGAGTCGCCACCCCGACTGGGTCAGCGCCGTGCCGCCCAGGTGGCCGACCAGCGTGCCGTACGCCGCCCAGCCGAGTGCCGCCGCGCCCTCGTACATCAGGAAAAGCCGGTAGGGGTAGCGGCTGCGCCCGGCCGAGAAGCAGGCGGCCATCCGTCCGCCGGGTACGAAGCGGCACAGCAGGATCACCAGCGGCCCCGGCTCGCGCAGCCCGCGGGTGACCCGGGCGGCGGCGCGGCGGGCCCGGCCGGGCATCGTGTGCCGCGCCGCCCGACGGTTCGGGGCGCTCCGGCCCAGCAGGTAGCAGGCGAGATCGCCGACGAAGACGCCGAGCGCGCCGACGACGATCGTGAGCGGCAGGCTCAGCCCGCCGTAGACGGTGAGCGCGCCGCTGGTGATCATGACGACCTGGGTCGGTACGACCGGCACGAAGGCGTCGGCGGCCAGCAACCCCAGCAGCACAAGGTAGGCCCACGTCGGCGACGCGACGCTAGAGATGAGTTCGGGCACGACCGCCACCTCGCCGGAATTCCCCGTTCGACCGCACCGAGCGTGACGGCGTGTCCCACGTCACTGCGGGCAGCCCCGCCCGGTCGTGACCACTGACACCAGCGGGCCACCCGTGGACAACGACCCAACGGTGTCCGGCGTGACGGCGCTTCGGAGTGGCGGCGCCCACCGGAGCGGGCGGCGGAAGAGCGCTCCCCGGCGTACCGTTGTCAGAACGCGGTCCCGCCGCCGTCGGGTCCCCCGTTCCCGACGACCGGGCCGCCGCGGGTCGCCGGCAGGTCCCGTGCCGGCGACCCGCCCGCAGCCCTGTTGTCAAATCGTCGACAGCACGCCCTCCGTCGAGGCGGTGGCCGGATACGATCCCGGGCTCCACCGACAACCCCAATCGGGAGGCACCTCGATGGTTTCCAGGCTGGCTCGGGGCGCGCTCGCCCTGACCCTGGCGTTTGGCGGCAGCACCTTCGTCGCCGTCGGCCCGGCCGAGGCGGCGGCAAAGCAATACAAGAACTGCACCGAACTGAGGAAGGTTTACAAGCACGGCGTGGGCAAGAAGGGCGCGAAGGACAAGGTCCGCGGCACGACCAAGCCGGTCACCAACTTCACGGTGAACAACGCGGTCTACGCCAAGAACACCCGCCTCGACCGGGACAAGGACGGCATCGCCTGCGAGAAGCGTTGATCTCGCGCGGGCGGCGGCGGCCGGAAAACCGCTCGCCCCGGGTGCCGTGCCGGTCGTACCGTCGCCGTATGCGCAGCGCGGTGGTGACCACGACGCCGGGAATCCCCGGCGCGCCGCACTGACGTATCCGTCGACGAGGCCCCGGGGCGAACCGCCCCGGGGCCTCGCGGCGTTCCGGGCCCGCTCGCCTCCGGGTCGTACCCGATCAAGGAGAGCGACATGATCGACCACCGCAGGCTCGGCCGGGAGCTGGAGCTGTTCGTCTCGGACCCGCTCGCGGGCGCCGGCCTGCCCATCTGGCTGCCGGCCGGCGCCGCCGCCCGGCACGCCGTCGAGGAGTACGTGCGGGAACTGGAGCGCCGGGCCGGCTACCGGCACGTCTACTCGCCACCGCTGGGCCGGCGGGAGCTGTTCGAGCTCTCCGGGCACCTGGGCTACTTCGCCGATGACATGTTCCCGCCGATGCGGCTCTCCGCCGACGACGAGTTCGTGCTCCGGCCGGCGCTCTGCCCGCACCACGCGCTCGTCTACCGGGCCCGGGGCCGGTCCTACCGTGAGCTGCCGCTGCGCGTCGGCGAACTGGGCGGGATGTACCGGGCGGAACGCTCCGGGGTGCTCGGCGGTCTCGCCCGGGTACGCGCCATCTCGCTCAACGACGCGCACAACTTCTGCGCGCTGGAGCAGGTCGGCGACGAGGTACGCGACATCCTCCGGCTGATCCGCGAGGCGCACGCCGCGCTCGGCGTACGGCCGGCCGGGTTCCGGCTGTCGCTGCGCGGGCCGGGCGAGAAGTACGTCGGGGACGACGCCCGGTGGGCGCGGGCCGAGGAACTGCTCCGCGCGGCGCTCGACGGCGTCGACTTCACCGAGGGGCCGGGCGAGGCCGCCTTCTACGGCCCGAAGATCGACATCCAGATCGTCGACGCGGCGGGCCGGGAGTCGACCATCTCCACCATCCAGCTCGACTTCGACAAACCGGAGAAGTTCGACCTGTCGTACACCGCTGCGGACGGGAGCCGAAAGCGGCCGGTGATGGTGCACCGGAGCCTCGTCGGCAGCATGGAACGGCTGTTCGCGTACCTGATCGAGGTGCACGCCGGTGCCTTTCCGGCCTGGTACGCCCCGGTGCAGCTGCTGCTCCTCCCGGTCGACGACGGCCAGGCGGACGCTGCCGTCGACCTGTGCCGCCGGGCCGAGGAGGCGGGGCTGCGGGCCGAGGTCGACCTGACCGGCTCGCTGGGCGCCCGGATCCGGGACGCGGCCCGCCGGAAGGTCCCGTACGTCGGGGTGGTCGGCCCCCGGGAGGCGGCCGACGGGTCGGTGTCCCTGCGCCTGCGCGACGGCCGCGGACTCGACCCGATGCCGGTGGCCGACGCGCTGGGGTTGATCGGGCGGGTGGTCGCCGCCCGGTCGGCCGGCCTGCTCCCGGCCGCCTGACGGCCGCCGGCCCGGGAGCGCACCGGCCGCCTGGTCGGCATCCCGGACGCCGGCCGGCACCGGCCTCCCGCCGTCGTGGCGGGGAGCCGGTGCCGGGCCGGTCGGCCGGTCCACGTCAGTTCTTGGCCGGCGCGACCGCCGGGAGTGTCCCGGCCGGCATGCCCCCGGTCGGTGCCGGGACCTCGTCCGTGATCACCGCGCCGGTGAACTGCGACCGGTACAGCCGGGCGTACGCCCCGTCGGCGGCGAGGAGCTGGTCGTGGGTGCCCTGCTCGACGATCCGGCCCTGCTCCATCATCAGGATCAGGTCGGCGTCGCGGATGGTGGAGAGCCGGTGCGCGATGACGAAGCTCGTCCGGTCCGAACGCAGCGCCGCCATCGCCCGCTGGAGCAGCACCTCGGTCCGGGTGTCCACCGAGCTGGTCGCCTCGTCGAGGATCAGCAGCGACGGCTCGGCGAGGAACGCCCGGGCGATGGTGATGAGCTGCTTCTCGCCCGCGCTGACGTTGCTGCCCTCCTCGTCGATCACGGTGTCGTAGCCGTCGGGCAGGCTGCGGACGAACCGGTCCACGAAGGTGGCCCGGGCCGCCGCCAGGATCTCCTCCTCGGTGGCGTCCGGCCGCCCGTACGCGATGTTGTCGCGGATGGTGCCGCCGAAGAGCCAGGTGTCCTGGAGCACCATGCCGATCCGGCCGCGCAGCTCGTCCCGGCGCATCGTGGTGATGTCCACCCCGTCGAGGGTGATCCGGCCGGCGTCCAGCTCGTAGAACCGCATGACCAGGTTGACCAGCGTGGTCTTGCCGGCGCCGGTCGGGCCGACGATCGCCACCGTGTGCCCCGGCTCGGCGACCAGGGACAGGTCGTCGATCAGCGGCTTGTCCGGGGCGTACCGGAAGGAGACGTGCTCGAACTCGACGCGGCCGTGCGGTTCGGCGATCCGGGCCGGTCGCGCCGGCTCCGGGCTCTGCTCCTCGGCGTCCAGGACGGCGAAGACCCGTTCGGCCGAGGCCACCCCGGACTGGAGCAGGTTCGCCATCGAGGCGACCTGGGTGAGCGGCTGGGTGAACTGCCGCGAGTACTGGATGAACGCCTGCACGTCGCCGAGGCTCATCGTGCCCGAGGCCACCCGCAGGCCGCCGACCACGGCGATCGCCACGTAGCTGAGGTTCCCGATGAAGAACATCGCCGGCATGATGATCCCGGAGACGAACTGCGCGCCGAAGCTCGCCTGGAACAGTTGCTCGTTCTTGGCGCGGAAGGCCGCCTCCACCTCCTTCTGCCGGCCGAAGACCTTGACCAGCTCGTGGCCGGTGTACGCCTCCTCGATCTGCCCGTTCAGCTCGCCGGTGTGCGTCCACTGGGCGATGAACTTGCGCTGTGAGCGCTTGGCGATCAGGCCGGTGACCAGCACCGACAGCGGTACCGCCACCAGGGCCACCAGCGCCAGCAGCGGCGAGATCCAGACCATCATGGCCAGTACGCCGACCACGGTGAGCAGCGAGGTGACCAGCTGGCTCAGCGTCTGCTGGAGGGTCTGCGAGATGTTGTCGATGTCGTTGGTGACCCGGCTCAGCAGCTCGCCGCGGGGCTGCCGGTCGAAGTAGGGCAGCGGCAGCCGGTTGAGTTTCTCCTCCACCTCGGCGCGCAGCCGCAGGATGGTCTGCTGCACCACGCCGTTGAGCAGCCAGCCCTGCGCCCACATCAGCACGCTGGCCCCGAGGTAGAGCGCCATCGCCAGGGCCAGCACCTGGCCCAGCCGGGTGAAGTCGATGCCGACGCCGGGCACCACGTCCATCCGGGCCAGCATGTCGGCGAAGTTGCCGTTGCCGGACGCCCGGGCCGCGGCCACCGCCTGCTCGGTGGTGGTGCCGGCGGGCAGCCGCCGGCCGATCACCCCACTGAAGATCAGGTCGGTGGCGTGGCCGAGCACCTTCGGCCCGATGACGCTGAGTCCGACGCTCGCGAGGGCCAGCGCGAGCACGGCGGTCAGTTGCGTCCGGTGCGGCCGGAGTCGCCCGAGCAGGCGCCGGGCGGACGGCCCGAAGTTCATCGCCTTCTCGGCGGGCATGCCCATGCCCATGTGCGGCGGGCCGCCGCCCCCGCGCCGCCCGGCCGGTGGCAGCCGCTTCGGCGTCTCCTTCTCCTGCACGGCGCTCATGCCGTCACCTCCGCGGTCTGCTGGGACGCCACGATCTCGGCGTACG
This sequence comes from Micromonospora narathiwatensis, assembly GCF_900089605.1. Lineage (NCBI taxonomy): Bacteria > Bacillati > Actinomycetota > Actinomycetes > Micromonosporales > Micromonosporaceae > Micromonospora > Micromonospora narathiwatensis. The sequence goes on from NZ_LT594324.1 coordinate 6,157,820, forward strand.
TGGGGCAGGTCTGGAGCAGCTCCTCGTGTCGGCCCACCCCGACGACGCCTCCGTCCTCGACCACGATGATCTGATCGGCGTCGACGATCGTGGAGACCCGCTGGGCCACGATCACCACCGCCGCCTCCGCGGTGACCGGCTTCAGGGCCGCCCGCAGCCGGGCGTCCGTGCCGAGGTCGAGCGCGGAGAACGAGTCGTCGAAGAGGTAGATCTCCGGCTTGCGGACCAGCGCGCGGGCGATCGCCAGCCGCTGGCGCTGGCCGCCGGAGACGTTCGTGCCGCCCTGCGCGATCGGCGCGTCCAGCCCGCCCGGCATCTCGGCGACGAACTCCCGGGCCTGGGCGATCTCCAGCGCCGCCCAGAGGTCGGCGTCGGAGGCGTCCGGGTTGCCGTACCGCAGGTTGCTGGCGACCGTGCCGCTGAACAGGTACGGCCGCTGCGGCACCAGCCCGATCCGCCGCCACAGCTCGTCCGGGGCCAGCTCGCGGACATCCACCCCGTCGACGAGGACCGTCCCGGCGGTCGGGTCGACCAGCCGCGGGATCAGGGTGAGCAGGGTGGTCTTGCCGGCGCCGGTGGAGCCGATGATCGCCGTCGTCCGGCCCGGCTCGGCGCGGAACGAGATGTCGTGCAGCACCGGGGCGCTGGCCCCCGGGTACTGGAAGGCAACCCCGCGCAGTTCCAGCTCGCCCCGGCCGGACACCTCGGTCACCGGCCGGGCCGCCGGCGCCACCGAGGACTCGGTGTCCAGCACCTCCACGATGCGCTCGGCGCAGACCGCCGCGCGGGGCACCATCATCAGCATGAAGGTGGCCATCATGACCGCCATCAGGATCTGCATCAGGTACTGGAGGAACGCGGTCAGCGCGCCGATCTCGATCTGGCCGGAGTCCACCCGACCGGCGCCGAACCAGAGCACCGCGACGCTGGAGACGTTGAGCACCAGCATCACCAGCGGGAAGATCAGCGCCTGGAGCCGGCCGATCCGCAGCGCGGTCGCGGTCAGGTCACCGTTCGCGACCCCGAAGCGCTCCGTCTCGTACGGCTCGCGGACGAAGGCGCGGACCACCCGGATGCCGGTGATCTGCTCACGCAGCACCCGGTTCACCGTGTCGATCCGGGTCTGCATGAGCCGGAAGGTGGGCACCATCTTCCGGATGAGCAGGCCCAGGGCGATCGCCAGGACCGGTACGCAGACCAGCATCAGCCAGGAGAGCCCGACGTCCTCGCGGAGCGCCATCACCACGCCGCCGATGCTCATGATCGGCGCGGCCACCAGCATGGTGCAGGTCAGCAGGACGAGCATCTGCACCTGCTGTACGTCGTTGGTGTTCCGGGTGATCAGCGAGGGCGCCCCGAAGCGGGCCACCTCGCGGGCGGAGAAGCGGTTGACGTGGCCGAAGATGGCTCCCCGGACGTCCCGGCCGAAGCTCATCGCGGTCTTCGCGCCGAGGTAGACGGCGGCGATCGAGCAGGTGATCTGGAGCAGGCTGACGAGCAGCATCCAGCCGCCCGTACGCATGATCTGGCCGGTGTCGCCGACGGCGACACCACGGTCGATGATCTCGGCGTTGAGGCTCGGCAGATAGAGCGAGGCCATCGTGCCGACGAACTGGAGCGCCACCACGGCGGCCAGCAGCCGCCGGTACGGGCGTAAATGGGTACGGAGTAGGCGGATCAGCACGGCCGAGGCCCCCGTGTCGTCATGTCGGTGGATTCCTTGTCTGGGTTCAACCGGCCGACGTCTCCCTCGGACATCGTCGCGATGAGTTCGGCGAGGAACTCACGGATCACCGCCTGCTTCGCCGGGTCGGCATCGACGGAGGTGAGCGGCCGGTTGCTGTGCATCATCTCGATGAGGGCCTGTGCGTGCTCGCGGCCCTTGTCGGTCAGCGTGAGTTGGACGCTGCGTCGGTCGTTGACGTCCCGGCGGCGTTCGACGAACCCGTCCCGTTCGAGGGTGTCGACGATGCCGGTGAGGGTGGCCGGGCGGACGAAGGAGCGTTCGGCGACCTCCCGGTGGGTCGTGTCGCCGAGGCGGGCCAGGATGACCAGCACCCGCATGCCGGCCGAGGTGAGCCCGTGGTGCTCGGCCAGGTAACGCCCCCAGTGCTGCTCGACCACGTGCCCGGCGATCGCGATCAGCCGGCCGAGGGGCGCCTGGTGCAGGACCTCGGGGAAGCGGACGAGCGGTTCCATCTTCACGGGCATCAGATTAGCGACCAGATGGTCAGGGTCCAAACTATTTTCCGGAACTGGCTCCGGCGCCCCGCCCGGGACCCGTCATGACCGCACAACGCCGGGCCCCGGCACGGGGATTCCTGCCCGCCGGGGCAGGTCACCAACTGGTCGGCAGCGGCATGCCCTCGGTGTAGCCGGCGGCGCTCTGCACGCCGACCAGGGCGCGCTCGTGGAACTCCTCCAGGTTGCGGGCACCGGCGTAGGTGAAGGCGCTGCGTACCCCGGAGACGACCTCGTCGATCAGGTCCTCCACGCCCGGCCGGGTCGGGTCCAGGTACATCCGGGCCGAGGAGATCCCCTCCTCGAAGATCGCCTTCCGGGCCCGCTCGAACGCCGTGTCCTCGGCCGTACGCGCGCTGACCGCCCGGGACGACGCCATGCCGAAGCTCTCCTTGTAGCGCCGGCCGTCCGCGTCGGTGTACAGGTCCCCGGGGGACTCGTAGGTGCCGGCGAACCAGGAACCGATCATCACGTTCGACGCGCCCGCCGCGAGGGCCAGCGCCACGTCCCGGGGGTGGCGTACGCCGCCGTCGGCCCAGACGTGCCGACCCAGTGACCGGGCCGCCGCGGCGCAGTCGAGCACCGCCGAGAACTGCGGCCGGCCCACGCCGGTCATCATCCGGGTGGTGCACATCGCGCCCGGCCCGACGCCGACCTTGATGATGTCGGCGCCGGCCTCGACCAGGTCGCGTACGCCGTCGGCGGTGACCACGTTGCCGGCCGCGACCGGGACGGCCGGGTCGAGCCTGCGGACCGCCCGCAGCGCGGAGATCATCCGTTCCTGGTGGCCGTGCGCGGTGTCCACGACCAGCGTGTCCACCCCGGCCTCCAACAGCGCGGCGGCCTTGCCGGTCACGTCGCCGTTGATGCCCACCGCGGCGGCGATCCGCAGCCGGCCCCGGTCGTCCACCGCCGGCTTGTAGAGCGTGGCGCGCAGCGCGCCCTGCCGGGTCAGCACGCCGACCAGCCGCCCCTCGGCGTCCACCACCGGGGCGAGCCGCCGCCGCCCGGCGGAGAGCCGGTCGAAGCCGGTACGCGGGTCGGCGTCCGCCGGCACGGTGTGCAGCTCGGACGACATCACGTGCCGGAGCTGGGCGAAGCGGTCCACGCCCACGGTGTCCGCCTCGGTGACCACACCGACCGGGCGACCGGCCGCGTCGACCACGATCACCGCGCCGTGCGCGCGCTTCGGCAGCAGGTGGATCGCGTCGCCGACGGTGTCCGTCGGGCCGAGGGTGATCGCCGTGTCGTGCACCAGGTGGCGCTGCTTGACCCAGGCGACCACGTTGGCCACCACCTCGATCGGGATGTCCTGCGGGATCACCGCGACGGCGCCCCGGCGGGCCACGGTCTCGGCCATCCGCCGGCCGGCGACGGCCGTCATGTTCGCCACCACCAGCGGAATCGTCGTGCCGGTGCCGTCGCCGGAGGCCAGGTCGACGTCGAGCCGGGAGCCCACCTCGGAGCGGTTGGGCGCCATGAAGACGTCGTTGTAGGTCAGGTCGTGCGCGGGGACCGCGCCATGAAGGAACCGCACCGGAACATCATTCCCGGCCGTCACCCGTCCCGGCCCGCGATGGTCACGGAAAACACCCTCCGGCCGGGTGCGCTCAGCCGAGCAGCAGCGCCGCGGCGGTCCCGGTCATCACGACGGCGACCGCGCCGTCGAGCACGCGCCAGGCGGTGGTACGGGCGAGCAGCGGCGCCAGCCGGTGCGCCCCGGCGCCGAGCGCGGTGAACCAGGCGACGCTGGCCGACGTCGCGCCGACGCCGAACGCCCAGCGCTGCTCGTACTGCTGGGCCACGCCGCCGAGCAGCAACACGGTGTCGAGGTAGACGTGCGGGTTGAGGTAGGTGAAGGCCAGGCAGGCGAGCACGGTGGCCCGCAGGGTGGTCGGGGGCCGGTCGGTGGGGGTGAGGGCGCCCGGACGCAGCGCCCGGCGGGCGGCGAGCACGGCGTACCCGAGCAGGAACGCGGCCCCGCCCCAGCGGATGGCGGAGAGCAGCCCCGGTCGGTCCGCCACGGCGGTGCCGAGGCCGGCGATGCCCGCCGTGATGAGCAGGGCGTCCGAGGCGGCGCAGGCGACCACCACGGGGAGCATGTGCTCACGGCGGAGCCCCTGACGGAGTACGAAGGCGTTCTGCGCGCCGATGGCGACGATCAGCGCGAGCGATACGGAGAACCCGGCGACGGCCGAGGGAAGTGGGTCGGGCACGGGTCCGACGCTAGGGACCGGCACCAGGTGCAGTCCAACTAATCTTTCTGAAGCTTCGTAAGCTGGTCTTATGGAAGGACTCGACACCGCCCAACTCCGCACCCTGGCCGCCGTGGTCGGCGAGGGCAGCTTCGAGGGCGCGGCGCGCGTGCTGCACGTCACCCCGTCGGCGGTGAGCCAGCGGATCCGCGCGCTGGAGGAGGTCGTCGGGCAGGTGCTGGTCCGGCGCAGCCGCCCCTGCCAGGCGACCGGTGCGGGGCAGCCGCTCCTCCGCCTGGCCGTCCAGTTGACGCTGCTCGAACGGGAGGCGGTCGCCGAGGCGCGCGGGGTGGTGGACGGGGCGGCCGGGCCGACCCGGGTGCCCGTGGTGGTCAACGCCGACTCGTTGGCCACCTGGTTCGTGCCCGCGCTGGCCCGGGTCCCGGCCGAGCTGGCCGTCTGCTTCGACGTACGCCAGGACGACCAGGACCACACCGCGGAGCTGCTGCGCGACGGCGCGGTGCTGGCGGCGGTGACCGCCCAGCGGGAACCGGTGCAGGGCTGCCGGGTACGCCCGCTCGGGGCGATGCGTTACCGGGCGATCGCCGCCCCGGGGCTGGTCGACCGCTGGTTCCCCGACGGGCTGACGGCCGGGGCCCTGGCCGGGGCGCCGATGCTCGTCTTCGACCGCAAGGACCAGGTCCAGCACCGTTTCCTGCGGGCGGTGACCGGCCGGGAACTCGACCCGCCGGTGCACCACGTGCCGTCGGTGCCGGCGTTCAGCGAGGCGATCCGGCGCGGCCTCGCCTGGGGGCTGGTCCCGGAGCGGCTGGCCGAGGCCGACCTGGCCGGCGGCGGCTGCGTCGACCTCGACCCGGGGCGGCACGTCGACGTGCCCCTGTACTGGCAGCACTGGCGGCTGGAGTCACGGGTGCTCGCCGCGCTCACCGACGCCGTACGCGCCGAGGCGGCGGTCGCGCTCCGCTGAACCGGCCAGGCCCCGCCGCCCGGGGCCCGCGCGCGCCTCAGGCGATGGTGCAGATCGGGGCGCCGGCGGTGATGACCGCACCGACCTCGGCGGAGAGGCCGCTCACGGTGCCCGCCTTGTGGGCGTGCAGCGGCTGCTCCATCTTCATCGCCTCCAGGACGACGACCAGGTCACCCTCGGCGACGGTGTCCCCGTCCGCTACGGCGATCTTGACGATGGTGCCCTGCATGGGGGAGGCGAGCGTGTCGCCGCTGACCGCCGCGCCGGCCTTCGCCCCGCCGCCCCGGCGGGCCGGCTTCCGCGCGGTGGGCGCGGCGGCGGCCGTACCCGTGCCGAGGCCGGCGGGCAGAACCACCTCCAGCCGCTTGCCGCCGACCTCGACCACGACGGTCTCGCGCTCGGCCGGGCCGTCGGCCGCGCCGACCGGGGCGGTGAACGCCGGGACGGTGTTGTCGAACTCGGTCTCGATCCACCGGGTGTGCACGGTGAACGGCTCGGCGGTGAACGCCTCGTCCCGGACCACCAGGCGGTGGAACGGCAGCGCGGTGGCCATGCCCTCGACGACCATCTCGTCCAGCGCCCGGCGGGCCCGCTCCAGCGCCTCGGTACGCGTCTCGCCGGTGATGATCACCTTGGCCAGCAGCGAGTCGAAGTTGCCGCCGATCACGTCGCCGGCCGAGATGCCGGTGTCCACCCGGACGCCCGGCCCGCTCGGCAGCCGCAGCGCGGTGATGGTGCCCGGGGCGGGCAGGAAGTTGCGGCCCGGGTCCTCGCCGTTGATCCGGAACTCGATGGCGTGCCCGCGCGGGGTCGGGTCCTCGGTGAGGCGCAGCTTCTCGCCGTCGGCGATCCGGAACTGCTCGCGGACCAGGTCGATGCCGGCGGTCTCCTCCGTGACCGGGTGCTCCACCTGGAGCCGGGTGTTGACCTCCAGGAAGGAGATGGTGCCGTCGACGCCGACCAGGTATTCCACCGTGCCGGCGCCGTGGTAGCCGGCCTCCCGGCAGATCGCCTTGGCGCTGTCGTGGATCTGGGCGCGCTGCGCGTCGGTGAGGAACGGCGCCGGGGCCTCCTCGACCAGCTTCTGGTGCCGCCGCTGGAGCGAGCAGTCCCGGGTGCCGACCACGATCACGTTGCCGTGCTGGTCGGCGAGGACCTGCGCCTCGACGTGCCGGGGCTGGTCCAGGTAACGCTCGACGAAACACTCGCCCCGGCCGAACGCGGCGACCGCCTCGCGGGTGGCCGACTCGAACAGCTGCGGGATCTCCTCCATGGTGCGGGCCACCTTGAGGCCGCGCCCGCCGCCGCCGAAGGCCGCCTTGATGGCGACCGGCAGGCCGTGGTCGACCGCGAAGGCCATCACCTCGTCGGCGTTGCCGACCGGGTCCGGGGTGCCGGGGACCAGGGGCGCGCCGGCGCGCTGGGCGATGTGCCGGGCGGTCACCTTGTCGCCGAGGTCACGGATCGCCTGCGGGGTCGGGCCGATCCAGGTCAACCCGGCGTCGATGACGGCCTGGGCGAAGTCGGCGTTCTCGGAGAGGAAGCCGTAGCCGGGGTGCACGGCGTCGGCACCGGACCGGGCGGCGATGTCGATCAGCTTGTCGATCCGCAGGTAGCTGTCGGCGGCGGTGTCGCCGCCCAGGGCGTACGCCTCGTCGGCGAGGGTGGCGTGCAGGGCGTCCCGGTCCGAGTCCGCGTAGACGGCGACGCTCGCCAGGCCGGCGTCGCGGCAGGCGCGGACGACGCGGACGGCGATCTCGCCGCGGTTGGCGATGAGTACCTTGCGCACCTTGGTGGCTCCTCCCCGGAGGTCGATGCCGGGAGTTTATCGGCCGGCCTCCCGGCCCTAACGATCGCTCAGTGTGGGATGCGGCACTGCCCACCGAGCTTTAGTCAAATTTGCTTAATACGCTTGCCCGGTGTCGGCAACGCGGATGATGATTCTCGGCCTGGTCAGGTGGATGCAGCCGGTGCACGGCTACGACGTGCGCCGTGAGCTGCTGAGTTGGAGTGCGGACAAGTGGGCCAACGTGCAGCCCGGGTCGATCTACCACGCGCTGCGCAAGCTCACCGACGAGGGGCTGCTGCGGGCGGTGTCGACGGAACAGGTCGGCGCCCGTCCCGCCCGCACCACGTACGAGGTGACCGCCAAGGGGGAGGGCGAGTTCGAGACCCTGCTGCGCGCGCAGTGGTGGCAGCTCCACGAGCCGCCGGACCCGTTCGTGGCGGCGTTCTCCTTCCTGCCCGCGATGCCGCGCGACGAGGCGGCGGCGGCCCTGCGCAACCGGGCCAACCTGCTCCGGGCCGGGGTCGAGTCGATGCGCGCCTCGCTCGACTCGGACTGGGTGCGCGACCGGAAGCCGGTGCACGTCGGGTGGATGTTCGAGCTGTGGCTGGCCCGGGCCGAGGCGGAGATGGCCTGGTGCGGCCGGATCGCCGAGCGGATCGAGTCGGGAGTGTCGTACCTGCCCGCTGCAATGGAGGGGGCCGAGGGCTGGTCCGGTTGGACGGACGGGGCGCTCGGTGGCAGCAACGCGCAATAATCAACGTTGACCACAAGAGCTATATCGCGTTACGGTCAGCGCCAGCCGTAGGGGAGCCGTGTGCGCTCGTCGCGGACGATCGGCGGCCGGTCACGTCCGGCCCGGACGACCAGGAGCAGACATGATCGAGACCAGGGGGCTGCGGAAGTCGTTCCGCTCCCGCGCGGGTCGCGAGACGAAGACCGTGGACGCGGTCCGGGGCGTCAACCTCGACGTCGCCGAGGGGGAGATCTTCGGCTTCCTCGGCCCCAACGGGGCCGGCAAGACCACCACCCTGCGGATGCTCGCCACCCTCATCGAGCCCGACGGCGGCGAGGCCACCATCGCCGGTGCCGACCTGCGCAAGGACCCGGCCGAGGTGCGCCGCCGGATCGGGTACGTGGCCCAGGGCGGCAGCACCTGGGACGAGTCCACCGCCCGCGAGGAACTGGTGCTCCACGCCCGGCTCTACGGCATCAGCAAGGCCGAGGCCCGCCGGCGTGCCACCCGCGCCCTGGACGCCTTCCAGCTCAGCGAATACGCCGACCGCAAGTGCAAGACGTACTCCGGCGGTCAGCGCCGCCGGGTGGAGATCGCGCTCGGCATCATCCACGAGCCGAAGATCGTCTTCCTGGACGAGCCGACCACCGGCCTCGACCCGCAGAGCCGGGCGCACATGTGGGACGAGATCCGTCGGCTGCGTGCCGAGGGGATGACCGTCTTCATCACCACGCACTACCTCGACGAGGCGGACGCGCTCTGCGACCGGATCGCGATCATGGACCATGGCGAGGTGGTCGCCGAGGGCACCCCGGCCGAGCTGAAGCGGGAGATCTCCGGCGAGGTGGTGCAGGTCGGTCTCGACGCCGCCGTCACCCCGCGCGCCGCCGAGCTGCTCGACACCGAGGCGTACGTCAACAAGCTGGAGACCGTCGACGAGGGCGGCCTGCGCCTCTACGTCGACGAAGGCGCCACCGCCATCCCCCAGGTGCTGCGCCGTCTCGACGGCGCCGGGCTGGACCTGCGCTCCATCGAGCTGCACCGTCCCAGCCTCGACGACGTCTTCCTCACCAAGACCGGCCGCTCGCTGCGCGAGTCCTGACCCCCGGAGAAGCTGTCATGAAATTCGCCCGCGACACCTGGCTGATCTTCCAACGCCAGTTCCAGCTGCTGCTGCGCAACCCGGTCTGGCTCTTCGTCGGCGTCTTCCAGCCGGTGATGTACCTGCTGCTCTTCGCCCCGCTGCTCAAGGCGGCGCTGAACGCGCCGACCCAGGCCGCTGCGTACAAGATCTTCGTACCCGGCCTGCTCGTGCTGCTGGCCATCTTCGGTGGCCTGTTCCAGGGCTTCGGCCTGATCGCCGAGCTGCGCGCCGGGGTCATCGAACGGTCCCGGGTCACCCCGGTCAGCCGGCTCGCCCTGCTGCTCGGCCGCTCGCTGCGGGACGTGGTCTCGCTGATCGCACAGGCGATCATCATCACCCTGCTGGCGCTCCTGTTCGACCTGCGCGTCTTCATCGGCTACCTGCTCCTGGCGTACCTGATGCTGGCGCTGATCGCGCTGATGACCTCGGCCGTCTCGTACGGCGTCGCACTCAAGGTCAAGAGCGAGGACGCGCTCGCCCCGCTGATGAACACCGTCGCCCAGCCGGTGCTGCTGCTCTCCGGCATCCTGCTGCCGCTCGCCCTGGCCCCCGGCTGGCTCCAGGGCATCGCCAACTGGAACCCGTTCTCCTGGGCGGTCGAGGGCACCCGGGCGCTCTTCGCCGGCGACCTCGGCAACGACAGGGTCTGGCAGGGTTTGACGATCATCGCGGTGCTCGCCGTCGCCGGGGTGGTGTGGGCCGCGCGGCAGTTCGCCCGCAGCGTCCGCTGACCCGACGAGAGCTGTCTCTCAACCGGGGCGGGGCACCGACCCGACGCGCGTAGCGTGGGCCGGTGCCCCGCCTCACCCGTGACAAGACCACCTGGTTCGCCTACGCCCAGCTGGGGCTGTGGGGCTTCTTCCTCTACGGGTTCGGTCCGGTCGTACCGCTGCTCCGCGACGAACAGGGCACCAGCGCCGCCGTCGCCGGCCTGCACAGCACGGGCATCGCGGTCGGTGCGTTGCTCGGCGGGGCACTCTTCGCGCCGGCCGCCCGCCGCCTCGGCCGCGGCCCGGCCATCTGGCTCGGCCTCGCCGGGGTGGCGGCCGGCGTCGCCGCCCTCGGGCTGCTGCGTCCGCTGCCCGCCACCCTCGCTGCGGTCGCGGTGATCGCCGCCTTCGGCATGATGGTGATCAGCGGGGTCAACGTGGTGCTCACCGCCCAGCACGGGCCCGCCGCGCCCGCCGCGCTCACCGAGGCCAACGCCGCCTGCGCCGGCATGGGCATCCTCGCGCCGCTGGTCATCGGCGCCGCCGTGGACGCCGGCCACGGCTGGCGGCCGGCGATGGCCGTCGAGGTCGGGCTGATCGCGCTGGTCGCCCTCGCCGCCCTGACCTTCCGGGTACGCCTGCCGAAGGCCGCCTCCGCTGCCGCGGCTGCCGCCGACCCGGCCGTGCTGACCGCCTCGGCTGCCGTCGACCCTGTCGGAATGGCTGCCCCGGCCGTCGCTGACCCGGCCCGGCCGACCGCCCCGGCGGGGGCGGAGCCCAGCGGCGAGAGTCTGGCCGCCCCGGCCAGCGCCGTCCGGGGCGGGCGGGCCGGTACCCGCGTGGCGGGCCGGCTGCCGGCGGCGTACTGGATCGCCTGGGTGCTGATGTCGGCCACCGGCTCGATCGAGGTTTGCCTGTCGCTCTGGACCGCCGACGTGCTCCGTACCCACGCCGGGCTCGACGCCGGCAGCGCCTCGGCGGCCGTCGCCGCGATCGTCTGCGGCATGTTCGCTGGCCGGCTCGCCGGCGGCCGGTTCGCGCTGCGCTGGCCGCCGGTGCCGCTGCTGCTCGGCGCGCTGACCGTCTCCCTGGCCGGGTTCGCCCTGTTCTGGTCCGCCCCGGTCGGCTGGCTCGCGATCACCGGCCTGGTCGTGCTCGGCCTGGGCAACGCGCTGCACTACCCCCTCGCGATCTCCATCGCGCTCGCCGTCGCCGGGCCGGCCGCCGACAAGGCGGCCGGCTGGTCGTCGTACTCGATGGGGGTGGGTTTCGGAATCGCGCCGGTCGCGCTCGGCTGGGTGGCCGACGGCGTCGGACCGCACCTGGCCTTCCTGCTGCTGCCCGGCTTCATCGCGGCGTCCGTGCTGCTCACCGTGCGGCTCGGCCGCGTCCTACGCGCCGCGCACCCCGCCACCGGCCGCGATCCGGTCGCCGCTGGCGCCTCCTGACCGACCCTGCGTGGGCCCATCCAGGTCGGCGATGTGGCGGTGTCGCGGTGCCTCGGACACCGCCACATCGGCGATCTCGTCGGCGGCTCGGCCGTCAGCGCACCCTGGCCAGGGAGACCCCGTCGGCGATGGGGAGCATGACCACGTCGACGCGGACGTCGGAGAGGATCTCGTCGTTGAACGCGGCGATGGCCCGATCGTCGGCGTTCTGCGGGGCGAGCACCCGGCCGCCACGCAGCGTGTTGTCCACCGCGATGACCGCGCCCGGCCGCATCCGGGGCACCAGCTCGTCCCAGTAGACCGGGTACCCGACCTTGTCGGCGTCGATGAACGCGAGGTCCAGGTACCGCTCGCGGGGCAACTCCCGCAGCCGGTCGGCGGCCGGACCGATCCGCAGGTCGATCCGGTCCTGCACGCCGGCGCGGGTCCAGTAGCGGCGCGCGATCCCGGTGTACTCCTCGGAGATGTCGAAGCAGGTCAGCCGGCCACCGTCGGCGAGGCCCCGGGCGATCGCCAGCGAGGAGAGCCCGGTGAACGTGCCCACCTCCACCGCCTGCCGCACCCCGAGCAGCCGGGTGAGGAAGGTCAGGAACGCGGCCTGCTCCGGCGCGACCTGCATGTCAGCCTGCGCGGGAAGGGCGGCCCGGGTCTCCTCGGCCAACTCCTGGACGATCTCGTCGGGCGCGGAACCGTGCGCCACGAGATAGGCATACAGTTCCGGGGTCAGCGGCAGCGGTTTCGTGCTCATGATCGGACGTTAGCCGAGATGTTCGATCTCCTGGCCCCCGGGCGCGACCTTCGTCCACAGGTCGGTGACGCGTAGCCCCAACTCGCCGAGGAGAGTACGCAGCAGCGGCAGGCTCAGTCCCACCACCGTGCCCGGGTCGCCCTCGATGCCGGTCAGGAACGCCCCGCCCAGCCCGTCGATGGTGAACGCCCCGGCCACCGCCAACGGCTCGCCCGTCGCCACGTACGCGGCGATCTCCTCGTCGCTGATGTCCGCGAAGTGCACCGTCGTCGAGGCGACCCCCTCCGCCCGCGACTCGTGCACCACGTCGACCAGGCAGTGCCCGGTGTGCAGCACCCCGCTACGCCCGCGCATCCGCTGCCACCGTCGCGTGGCGTCCGCCGCGTCCGCCGGCTTGCCCAGGATCTCGCCGTCGAAGGCCAGCACCGAGTCGCAGCCGAGCACCAACGTCCGCTCGTCCGGCGTCGCGCGCAGCCGGCCCAACACAGCCTGCGCCTTCAGCCGGGCCAACTCCAGGCACAACTCCTCGGCCTGGTCGCTGACCACCTGCGACTCGTCGACGCCGCTCACCAGCACATCCGGTTCGATCCCGGCGGCCTGGAGCAGCTTGCGGCGGGCGGGACTCTGGGAGGCGAGCACAAGGCGCAGCGGTACGGAACTCAACACCCCACCGACGCTACCGGCTGATCCGGGGCGGCGGATCGTCGGCACGGCGACGACGACGCCACACCAGATAGCCGCCACCCGCCGCCACCAGTACGCCCAGCGTCGCCAGTCCGCGCGCCGTCGCGCCGTCACCTGTGCTGTCGTCCGGTGCCGTCGCCTGCGCTGAGGTGGGCGCGGTCGCTGCCACCGACTCGAAGCCCAGTGGAGGCACGTCCGCGGTGAGCGCGGCGACCAGATCGATGACGCCGTAGCCGTACTCGTCGTCCCGGCCGGGCGGTCCCTTGTCGATAGCGGTGGCAGTCAGGCGGTGCACGACCTCCTGAGCAGGAAGGTTGGGGTACTTGGACCGGATCAGCGCGACCGCCCCGGCAACGATCGCCGTAGCTGCCGATGTTCCGGTGCCTTTGGAGTAGTTACCGCCATAGCTTGTGCTGTAGATGTCGACGGCGGGCGCGGCAACATCGATCTCGGGACCGCTCGCTGAGACTGGGGCGTGTCTTCCGAGGCGATCAGTGCCCGCGACGGCGATAACGCCGGCATGAGAAGCGGGATAACCCACATTTACGTCGTCCGGGCGATTCCCAGCTGCGGCGACGACGACAACATCCGCGCGGAGAGCCATTTCCACTGTGCGTTCGAGGCGAGCACTTCTCGGGGTAACGGCAGAGATGCAAATGACGTCGACGCCTTGTCGTACTGCATATTCGATGCTTGCTGCAAGTTTCTCGGCTTCGCCTCCATCGCTGATTCGCTTCCCGCGAACAGGCAATATTTTCGCCTCTGGAGCTATGCCCAGTGCTCCTGTCCCATCGCGTTGACCATGAGCCGCAATAAGGCCGGCCATTGCAGTGCCGTGACCATCCTGGTCCTGTAAACCGTCGCCGCTCCCAGTCATATCGATGCCGGCAAGTAGATTGCCGGCTAGGTCGGGGTGTGGATCCACGCCGGTGTCCGGCAGGCCGACGATAACGCCGACGCCGCGGCTAATTCGGTGTGCGTTAGTCACCTTTAGAAAACTGAGGTGCCATTCATCGGTCCGCACCTGTTCGGCCCCAGGAGGGTGAGGGGCGGTCGAGGATGACGCCGCCGGTGGCAGCACTTGCGTCATGGCGATCAGAGCGGCGCTGAAGGCCGTTAGAACGTGATATTGCTTCACCGGTCAATGCCGATGGCCGGCCCGGGATCGATGGGGCCTTGTTCGTTTGGTGGATGAACAACCGGGTTGACCCCGGTGTCTATTTTCCACGGATTGTCCGGGTCCCAGCGATGGGCCTTGTCCTCGCCTTGTCCGCACCTCCCTGATCGATCGGGTGGCACCTGAGTGTCCGGTGTCCGTGGGCCGACCCCCGGGGTGCCTCCCATTGGGGATATTCCATGCATTCCATTAAGAGGGAAGGCGCGGCCCGTACCTGGGCGCGAACCGGCGGCACCGGTTGGTGCTGTCCCTGCACCGCCGCCACCAATTACGCCGCCCACTGGATTGACCCTGCGAGGCGGGATTGCGCCCCCTCCGGGTTGGCGGAGTCCCATGCCTGGTGTACCTCCGATTAGGCCACCTGGCGGCATCGGCCGGGATGCGGTGGTGTGAGGTAGATGAGCCTCGCCTCCGGCAGTTGAGCGGCCGATCGTGCCCGGTTGGCCGTGCGGGGAACTTAAGTTGGGGGCGCGACCTGTGGCACCGGAAATCGGCGGCAGGTTTGGTGGAGCTCCTACGCTGCCGCCGTTCGATGCCGGAGGTGGTGAGGTGCTCGGCAAGTTCGGAGCGGCCTGTGTAGGCGCGAGATCGGTGCCGACGCCGCCGAGAACTGGACCCGCTCCAGATGCCGCCCCAGGCCGGAGTGCCGCCGGCGGCGAAACCAGCTCAGTCGTCGTCGATGTGCGGCTTGCTCCTGGCGCATGGCCAGTGGGTGCCACTGGTACCGGCACGATTGGCGGGAGCGCTGGAGTCGCGGAGTTGCCGTAGACGTCGGGGTCGAGGTGTTCTCGTCCAGGCCATGTCTTTGGGGTGGGTGGTGGTTGGCGGAGCATTGCTTGGGCTTGTTGGAGTTCGCCGCTCAGCCCCGTCATGAGGCTCCGCGCTCGGATGTTCAGTTGCTCCAGGTCCGCGTCCGTCACCGGTGGCCGTTCGGGTAGGCGGCTGCCGGCCACCGCCTTCGGGTCCGCGAGCGTCGCCTCGTACGCCCGCTTCTGCTGGAGTTTGGCGGCGTACTCGTCGTAGATCGGCTTGAGGTCGGTACGGGTGCTGGTGATGGCGCGTGTGGCGGCGGCGAGCGCGTCGTAGTTGGCGGCGGCGGCGTCGTGGGTGCGTTGCACCTTGTCGATGAGCTGGTCCAGTTCGGCGACGTACGCCCGCGCGGCGGCGTTGCTCTCCGGCGGCCAGGCTTCGGCGAGCCCTCGGCGGTATTCCTTCAGCCGGCCCAGGTGGGCCAGGGCGAGGTCGCAGACCTTGCGCCACCCGGCGACCTGCTTCCACTGCCCGGTGGTCTCCTGATCCTGGAGGCACGCCCACATGCTGAGCACGTTCATCAGCCGCCAGTCGGTGAGGCCCGAGGTGCGGCCGTGGCCCCGCTCGATCATGGCAGCACCACCGGCCCGCCCGCCGCCGACGTCGGATCGGGCAGTACGGGGAGCGGCCGTGCCCCGGTCGCGCCGGTGTGGCCCAGGGCCCGTTCGACGTCGGCGACCCGGGCGGAGGAGAACGCGTCGGTGTGGACGTACTGGTCGGCGATCCGGCCGGCGGCGTCGGCGAGGTGGCCGGTCGCGGGGCCGAGGTCCCAGACCATGTGGACGGTGGCCTGCTGGGTCTCGTGGTGTGCCTGGAGGAACTGGACCAGCTCGATGAACGCGTCGGCCGGGTTGGGGATCGCCGCCTTCATGTCATCGGCGATGTACGACAGATGCGGGGCGTAGTTGCGGGTGACCTCGTCCTGGAGTCGATCGGCGAACTCGCGCATCTGTCGGATGTCGGCCTCGATGCCGCCGTGGTCTCGCAGCCAGCCCGCCGGCCGGTCCTCCTCCGGGATCATCGGCCCTCCCCGTCTGTCACCGTACCGCTTCCCAGAGTGAGGCTATCGGCTTGGCGAGGATCCCGGCAGTCCCGGTGGCCCCGCCGAGCGCAGGCTGGTCGTACCCGGAAATTGTCAGCGGGGGAGGCCGGAGGCGCGCCACGCGCCGGGACCGGCGACGAGCGCCGCGCCCGCCGGGCGGGCACCGCGCGTCCACTGCGACACGGCGGCCGGCGCGGCGGCGGTGGCCGGTCGGGTCCGCGTCACGATCGCGCCGACCAGGGCGGCCAGTTCCTCGGGGGTGGGCACCCCGCGGACGATCCGGAACAGCGGCTCTTCGGCAGACATGAGTTCAGGGTACGCGTCGAGAACTTGACCTTCCTCGCACAGTGGCGTGCCGGCGATGTGCCCGTTGGAGCTGCCGGGTACGGTTTCAGCGATGTCGAACGCGCTTCCCCAACTCGTCGCTGACCGGTACCGGCTCATCTCGCCGCTCGGCCAGGGTGGCATGGGCAGGGTGTGGAAGGCGCGCGACGAGGTGCTGCACCGGGACGTGGCCATCAAGGAGTTGGTCCCGCCGCCCAGCCTCACCCCTGAGGAGCGCCGCGAGATGCGGGAACGCTCGTTGCGGGAAGCGCGGGCGATCGCCCGGCTGAACAACATCAACGTGGTCCGCATCTTCGACGTGCTGCGTACGGACGGCGATCCGTGGATCGTCATGGAGTACGTGCCGTCCAAGTCGTTGCAGGACATCCTCGCCGAGGACGGGCCGGTGCCGTCGGCCAAGGCGGTCCAGATCGGTCTCGGGGTGCTGGGCGCGTTGAAGGCCGCCCACAAGGCCGGCATCATGCACCGCGACGTGAAGCCGGGCAACGTGCTGATCGGCAACGACGATCGGGTGGTGCTCACCGACTTCGGTCTGGCCACCATTCCCGGCGACCCGAACGTCACCCGCACCGGCATGGTGCTCGGCTCGCCCGCGTACATCGCGCCGGAGCGGGCCCGGGACGGCACGGCGGGGCCCGAGGCCGACCTCTGGTCGCTGGGCGCGACGCTCTACGCCGCCGTGGAAGGCAAGTCGCCGTACGCCCGGCCGTCGGCGATCGCCACCCTGGCCGCGCTCGCCGTCGAGCCGTTGCCGCCGCCGAAGAACGCCGGGCCGCTCAAGCCGGTCCTGCAGGGTTTGCTGCGCAAGGACCCGGCCGAGCGGATCACGGCCGAGGTGGCCGAGCGCATGCTCCGTAAGGCCGCCGGGCGGCGTGCGCGGGGCATCTCGCTGCTGGACGGCGTACGCCGGCCGGGGCCGAACGGTCCGCGCGAGCCGCGCCCACCGCTGGTGCCGGCGCCGCGCCCGGCCGACGGCCACGTCGAGCGTTCCCCGGCCACCCCGGCTCCGCGCAAGCCCGACCAGAGTCCGGCCGTCGCGGCGGACGACGCGACCGCCAAGGTTCCCGACGGCCTGGACGCGGCCCCCACCGCGAAGGTGGCCCCGCCGCCGGCCGAGC
This sequence comes from Micromonospora narathiwatensis, assembly GCF_900089605.1. NCBI lineage: Bacteria > Bacillati > Actinomycetota > Actinomycetes > Micromonosporales > Micromonosporaceae > Micromonospora > Micromonospora narathiwatensis. The sequence continues at coordinate 6,174,992 of NZ_LT594324.1, forward strand.
CGACCACGAAGCTTGCCCCGCCGGCCGCCGAGCCGCCGACCGCGAAGCTCGATGCCGCACCGGTGCTCGACGCCCCAGAGCCCGGCGACGTCGAGGCGCTGGTGGACGGACCGGACCCGGCCCTCGACGAGACGCGGATCGACAGCACTCCGGCCGTCGTGGCCCCGGCGCAGCCGCCGTCTCCGCCGAGAAGCCCCACCTCCGTGCTGGCGGAGCCGGTGAGTCCGGCGCCGTCGACCGGCCGGGCCGAGGTCATCGAGGGTACGAAGCCGGAGCGCAACCGGCGCAATCTGCTGATTGTCGCGCTCGCCGCGGTGCTGGTGCTCGGCCTCGCGGTGGCCGTACCGCTGCTCATCAGCGGCGACGACAAGGGCGACGGCGGGCAGCCGAGCGGGGCGGGTGCCACCTCGGCTGCCTCCGCGCCGCCGCCCCCGACCACCGCCGCACCGACGTCGGCCGCCCCGACCAGCACCGCACCCAGCCCCACGCCGTCGGCGACCCCCTCCGCCTCCGCTGACGCGTTGCCCACCGGCTGGCACTACTACACCGGGCGCAACGGCTTCCAGGTGCCGATCCCGGACGGGTGGCGGGCCAGCACCGAGCGCTCCGATCAGGTCACCCTCTACGACCCCAACAGTCCGCGACGGCTCTTCATGCAGTGGACCAACACGCCTGGGACCGATGCGTACGCCGACTGGAAGAGCAAGGAAAAAGATCGCAAGAGGTTCGTCAAGGACTACAAGTACCTGGACATCAGGCCCTGTGACCCCTACTACCGCACCTGTGCGGACTGGGACTGGCTGGAGACGCGGGACGGCGTCCGGATCCACACCCGCAACCGGGGCGTGGTCACCGCCAGCAACCGGGGCTACGCGCTGCGCTGGGAGGTGCCGGTGACCGACTGGGACGCCAACCTCGCCAACTTCGACATCATCACCAAGGGCTTCAAGCCGGACCGGAGGAACTGAGACCAGGCTCTCCGGCCGCCGCGAACGTGATTCGCATGGCCTTCCGTCGTACGGGGTATGGAAGTTGCGACGACGGAAGGAGGTACGACATGGGTCACCGACTCAAGGACACCGGGGCCCGGCTGGCACTGTGGATGCTGGTCGCGCTCGGGAACATCGTCCTGCTGCTGACCGGGGCCGGCCTCTCCGCGCCGGCCGCGGCGTTCACTGTCGCGGCCCTCGTCGTCGCGGGGACGGCGGCCTGGCGACTGGCCCGGCGGCCCACCCTGACCGGACGGAGCGCCCTGCCCGTACCGGTCGGCGCGCGACGCAGGGCCTGACCGGGCGACGGACACGACGGTGGCGGCAGCCGGACCAGCATTCCCAGCCGGTCCCGCTGCCGCCGACTTGTTGGCGACCATGCCGGTCAATGGAACGTGGCCGGGGCCGCTGCCCAGCGGAACGGCTCGGTGAGCGCGAGGCTCTCGCCGGCCTTGGCCACCCGGTCCTCCAACGACACGAGGCCGCGCCTGCGAGGCGACACAGCTCGGGCCGGTAGGCTGCCCGCCCATGCCCCTCATCGACGGCCTCACCACCCTCTGGGACAAGCTGCTGAGCGCGCAGCCCGCCCCGCCGCCGCTGCTGGTCCTGGTCACCGCCGTCGTCGCGCTGACCGTGGTCGTCACCCGGGTGCCCTGGCGGGTCGCCCGCAACGCGGTCACCATCGCCCACGAGGGCGGTCACGCGCTGGCGGCGTTGCTGACCGGCCGGAAGCTGCGCGGCGTCCGGCTGCACTCGGACACCTCCGGGCTCACCCTCTCCGCCGGGCGGCCCACCGGGCCGGGGATGATCGTCACCCTGCTCGCCGGGTACGTCGCCCCGTCGCTGATCGGTCTCGCCGGGGGGTGGCTGCTCGCCGGCAACCGGATCACCCTGCTGCTCTGGATCGCGGTGGCGCTGCTGCTGGCCATGCTGGTGTTGATCCGCAACGTGTTCGGCGTGCTGTCGGTGCTGGTCACCGGCGGTGTGGTGCTCGCCGTCTCCTGGTACGCGTCCCCCGACGTGCAGGCGGCCTTCGCCTGGACGTCGGTCTGGTTCCTGCTCTTCGGCGGCGTACGCCCGGTGGTCGAGCTGCAAAGGGTACGCAGCCGGGGCCGGATGCCCGAGTCCGACGCGGACCAGCTCGCCCGGCTCACCCCGTTCCCGGCGCTGTTCTGGGTGACGGTCTTCGCCCTGATCAACCTGGCCGTTCTGGTCGGCGGTGCGCTGCTGCTCGCCGGCCCGATCCTCACCGACGCGGGCCTCGCCCTCTGACGCCGGGTCACCGAGGATTTCGCCGCCCGTAACCGCGAACTGACCGGGCTGGGGGCAGAATCGGACGAATGCGATACGTGATCATCGGGGCGGGCGCGGTCGGCGGCACCATCGGCGTACGCCTGGGGGAGGCCGGCCGCGACGTGACGCTGGTGGCCCGCGGCGCGCACCTGGACACGATCCGGCAGCGGGGGCTGACCCTGCGTACCCCGGAGGGCTCGGTGACCAGCCGGCTGCCCGCCCTGGCCGGCCCGGGCGACCGGCCGCTGCCGGCCGACACCGCCCTGGTGTTGACGGTGAAGTCGCAGGACACCGACGCGGCCCTGGCGACCTGGGTGGACGCGCCCGTCGAGGGCGGCGGCACGGCGGGCGAGCGGCTGCCGATCCTGCTGGCCCAGAACGGCGTCGCCAACGAGCGGGCCGCGTTGCGGCTCTTCGCCCGGGTGCACCCGGTCTGTGTCTGGCTCCCCGCCACCCACCTGGACCCGGGCGTGGTCGTCGCCAACGGGCACCCGCACCCGGGGATGCTGCACATCGGCCGCTACCCGGCCGGATCGGACGACACCAGCCGGTCGGTGGCCGCCGACCTGACCGCCGCCGGTTTCGCCGCCCCGGTCCGCGACGACGTGATGCGCTGGAAGTACGGCAAGCTGCTCAGCAACCTCGGTAACGGCCTCCAGGCGCTGCTCGGCGCGGACATCCCCGAGCCCCTGGCCGCCCGGGTACGCGCCGAGGGGGAGGCCGTGCTGGCCGCCGCCGGGATCCCGCACACCACCCGACAGGAGGAGGCCGCCGAGCGGGGCGACCAGGTGCGGCACCGTCCCGTCGGCGGCGAGGCGCGGGCCGGCGGTTCCACCTGGCAGAGCCTGGCCCGTGGCGCCGGCTCCGCCGAGGCCGACCACCTCAACGGCGAGATCGTGCTGCTCGGCCGGCTGCACGGGGTACCGGCCCCGGCGAACGCGGCGGTCCAGGTCGCCGTCCGTCGGGCGGTACGCGAGCGGATCCCGGCCGGCGGCTTCCCCCTCGCCGAGTTGGCGAAAATGGTCGGCTGACCGGGCAACCGCACGCCCGGCGCCAGGCGTCTCCCCTGCGACCGCCGCCGGGGAGGTAGCAGAGTGACGGACGTCGACGGGTTCGACGAGTTCTACCGGGGCAGCCGACAGCGGCTGCTCGGCTTCGTCTACGTGCTCACCGGCAACCTCGCCGAGGCCCAGGACGCCGTGCAGGAGGCGTACATCCGGGCCTGGCAGCGGTGGTCGACGGTGCAGGGGTACGACGACCCGGAGGCGTGGGTGCGGGTGGTGGCGAGCCGGATCGCGGTGAGCCGGTGGCGCAGCCTGCGCAGCCGGGCCCGGGCTTACCTGCGGCACGGCGCGGAGGAAACGGTCCCCGCACCCAACAGCGACACCGTCGAGGTGGTGGCCGCGCTGCGCCGGCTCCCCGAGGAGCAGCGCACCGCCATCGCGCTCTACTACCTGCTCGGCATGCCGGTCGCCGAGGTCGCCCGGGAGACCGCGGCCCCGGTCGGCACGGTGAAGGCGCGACTCTCCCGGGGGCGTGCCGCGCTCGCCGGACTGCTCGCGGTCGTGGATCTGGAGGAGGCCACCGATGCGTGACGACGACCTGGCATTCGTCGAACTGGTGCAGCGGGAACTGGGCGTTGTCCGCTGGCCCGACGCCGCCGAACTGCGTGCCCGGGCCCGGCGTCGCAGCCGGCGCCGGGTGGTGGGTGCAGCGGCCGTCGTCTTCGTCCTCCTGTCCTCCTCGGCGGTGGCCACCGCCGGGCTGCCCGGGCTGTCGGGCCCGCCTACGGCGACCGGGCCGGCCGCGTCCCCGACGGGCCGGGCCGAGATTCCACTCGACGCGCTGTTGCAGCCCGAGGACCTGCCGGTGAAGGCCGGATCGGCGCTCACCGGGGCCGGTCTCGGTGAGCCGATCGTCATCGAACCGGTCTGGGCCCAGTGCCTGGCGGAGCGAAACGTCTCGCCCATCTGGGAGATGTCCCGCTACTCCCGCTCCCAGTCGTTCGTGCGGGACCCGCGGACGGACCAGGACATGCAGCTCAGCCAGGACGTCTACCGCATCGGTCCGGAGCTGGCGGCGAGCTTCTCCGCCGACATCGACCGTCGGATCCGTCCCTGCCTGGACTGGCTGGACGTCCAAACGGGTCAGAACGTCGGGCTCGGGCCGGTCATCGGGGAGTTGACCACGTCGTTCGCGCGTCACAGCTGGGAGGTGGTGGCCCGAGGGTTCGCCGGCGACGACGCGGTGCTGATCCGGCACACGACCAGCGAGACCCGACGCGACGACGCCCCCGAGGAGGTGCTCGCCGAGGCGCCGGATCCGCAGACCGTCGCGGTGGTGCGCGTCGGGGATCTGGTTACCGTCCTCCGGCTGGGCGTCTGGGCGAGCGAGTCCGACTACCTTCGCCTGGCGGTGGTCGCCACCCGCCGCATGTGTCTCGCCGCCAACCCCCGCTGCTGACCGTCCTCGGCGCAGCAGGAGCCGCGCAACTTCAGGGAAGCTGCTGCCTCCCGGCCTCGGGATGGGCCAACCTCCCCGAAGTTGCGCGGATTGAGAATCAGAGTGGGATGTTGCCGTGCTTCTTCGGGGGCAGGGTCTCGCGCTTCGTACGCAGCACCCGCAGCGCCCGGACGATCTGGGTACGGGTCTCGTGCGGCGGGATCACGCCGTCGACGTACCCGCGTTCGGCGGCGATGTACGGGTTGGCCAGGGTGTCCTCGTACTCGGCGATCTTCTCGGCGCGGACGGCCGCCGGGTCCTCGGCGTTCGCGAGTTCCTGCCGGTAGAGGATGTTCACCGCGCCCTGCGCACCCATCACCGCGATCTGCGCGGTCGGCCAGGCGAAGTTCAGGTCCGCGCCGAGGTGCTTGGAGCCCATCACGTCGTACGCGCCGCCGTACGCCTTGCGGGTGATCACGGTGACCTTCGGGACGGTGGCCTCGGCGTACGCGTAGATGAGCTTCGCGCCCCGGCGGATGATGCCGTCCCACTCCTGGCCGGTGCCGGGGAGGAAGCCGGGCACGTCCACGAAGGTGAGCACGGGGATGTTGAACGCGTCGCAGGTACGCACGAAGCGGGCCGCCTTCTCCGACGCGGCGATGTCCAGGGTGCCGGCGAACTGCATCGGCTGGTTGGCGACCACGCCCACCGGGCGCCCCTCGACCCGGCCGAAACCGACCACGATGTTCTGCGCGTAGAGCGGCTGGACCTCCAGGAACTCGCCGTCGTCGAGGACGTGCTCGATGACCCGGTGCATGTCGTACGGCTGGTTCGCCGAGTCCGGGATCAGCGTGTCCAGGGCACGGTCGTCGTCGGTCACCTCCAGCACGGCGGGCGCGTCGAAGACCGGCGGCTCGTCCAGGTTGTTCGACGGCAGGTACGACAGCAGCGCCTTCACGTACTCGATCGCGTCCTCCTCGTCGGAGCCGAGGTAGTGCGCGTTGCCGCTGCGGGCGTTGTGGGTCCGGGCGCCGCCCAGCTCCTCCATGCCGACGTCCTCGCCGGTGACCGTCTTGATCACGTCGGGGCCGGTGATGAACATGTGCGAGGTCTGGTCGACCATCACGGTGAAGTCGGTGACCGCCGGGGAGTAGACCGCGCCGCCCGCGCACGGGCCCATGATCAGCGAGATCTGCGGGATGACGCCGCTGGCCCGGACGTTGCGGAAGAAGATTTCGCCGTAGAGGCCGAGTGAGGCGACGCCCTCCTGGATCCGCGCGCCACCGGAGTCGTTGATGCCGACGACCGGGCAGCCGATCTTCATGGCCAGGTCCATCACCTTGACGATCTTCTCGCCGAAGACCTCGCCGAGGGAGCCGCCGAAGACCGTGAAGTCCTGCGCGAAGACGCAGACCTGGCGGCCGTCCACCGTGCCGTAGCCGGTCACCACACCGTCGCCGTACGGCCGGGTCTTCGCCAGCCCGAAGTTGGTGGACCGGTGCCGGGCGAACTCGTCCAGCTCGACGAAGGAGCCCTCGTCGAGCAGCATCTCGATCCGCTCCCGGGCGGTCTTCTTGCCCCGGGCGTGCTGCTTCTCGACCGCGCGCGCCGACCCGGCGTGCACCGCCTCGTCGACCCGGCGTTCCAGGTCCGCCAGCTTCCCGGCGGTGGTGTGGATGTTGATCCCGGTCTCGGTAGTCACCCAGGGAATATAACGATGGTTCAGCTGGGGCCCGTTGTGCAGTGCGCCTCACCGGCTTACCGGGGACCGTGCGCCGCCGGGCCGTAGGCTGGCGGGATGCCCGGCTCGCCGTACACCGATCTGGACCGCCCGCCGCTGTCGGCGGCCCGGCTGCGGCGCGCGCTGGTCGCGCCGCACGGGCCGTGGCGCCGCCTGGAACTGCGCGCGGAGACCGGCTCGACCAACGCCGACGTGGTCGAGGCCGCCGCGGCCGGCGAGCCGGAGGGTCTGGTGGTGGTCGCCGAGCGGCAGAGCGCCGGCCGGGGCCGGCGCGGCCGGGTCTGGCAGTCGCCGCCCCGGGCCGGCATCGCGACCAGCGTCCTGCTCCGGCCCGGCGAGGCCGTTCCGGAGCGCGGCTGGTCGCCCGTGCCACCCGCGGGGTACGGCTGGCTGCCGCTGCTCGCCGGGGTCGCGTTGGTCGACGCGGTGGCCCGGCTGGCCGAGCTGGACGCCCGCCTGAAGTGGCCCAACGACCTGCTGATCGAGGGCGCCAAGTGCGCCGGGGTGCTGGCCGAGGCGGTGCCGGGTGGCAGCGCGGCCCGGCCGCCCGCGATCGTGGTCGGCATCGGCCTCAACGTCACCCTGCGCGCCGACGAGCTGCCGGCGAACCCGACCGGGCTGCCCGCCACCTCGCTCCAGCTCGCCGGGGCCGCCGCCACCGACCGGGACCCGCTGCTGCGCGCTCTGCTGCGCTCGCTCGCCGACTGGTACGACCGCTGGCGCGCGGCCGGCGGCGACGCGGTCGCCAGCGGCCTGCGGGACGCGTACGTGGCCGCCTGTGCCACCGTCGGCCGTGACGTCCGGGTCCTGCTCCCCGACGGCCGCGAGGTACGCGGCACCGCCACCGGCGTCGACCCGGACGGTCAGCTCCTGGTCGACGGGCCGGCCGGCGAACTCCGCCTCGCGGCCGGCGACGTCCTCCACCTGCGCTGACCGGACCGGCTCCGGCGCGGGACGGCGTCCCGCCCAACGCCCGCCGCGCGGCCGATTCTGCGGGGATGCGTCGACCGGTTACGGTCAGCGCGTCCAGTTCTGCGAGGAGGTTCCCGTGGCGTTCCCTGAAGACGTGCTCACCGAGGACGAGCACGTCGTGCTGCACCTGCACCCGCACTGGAAGGCGCTGATCCGGCCGATCCTGGTGCTGGTGCTCGCCGTCGCGGCGGTGGTCGCGGGTTGGATCCTGCTGCCCGAGGGCGGCGGCGGCACGATCGCGCTCTACGTGATCGCCGCACTCTGCCTGGCGCTGGTGCTCTGGCTGGCCTTCTGGCCGTACCTGGTCTGGCGTACCACGCACTATCTCTTCACCAACGAGCGGGTGCTGCTCCAGCAGGGCGTCTTCTCCCGTGACCGGCGGGACCTGCCGCTGACCCGGATCAACGACCACTCCATGCACCAGCGTTTCATCGAGCGACTGCTCGGTTGCGGGACGCTCACCATCGAGTCGGCCGGTGAGCGTGGGCAGTCGGTGCTCCACGACGTCCCGCACGTCGACCGGGTGCAGACCAGGCTCTACGAGCTGGTCGAGGCCCACCACGACAAGCACAGCCTGGGCGACGGCGAGATGCGGGAGATCCTCGCCGACATGCGCGAGGGCAAGCCGCTGCGCGATCCCTCGGCCTGATTCCTCGGGCGCCGTCGTCGATCATGAGGTTTGTCGCCACCACCCGCCGTGCGGGCGGCGACAACTTCATGATCGCCGGTGGTGGGCGGGCCGGGCCGCCGTGGGCACGCGGTCAGTGGCGGGGGAGGCGGCGGGTGCCGCCCTGGAACTCGGTGGCCAGCTCCGGGTTCAGGCCCCCGCCGAGGGTACGGCCCAGGCCGGCGTCCGCCGGGGCGGGACGCCCCTGCTGGTGCGGGGCGTAGTCGGGCCGTACGCCCGGGTGGGGCTCGGTCTCCTCCAGCTCGCTGACCGACTCGGCCAGCTCCGCCACCGGGTCCATCTCCGCCACGTTGTCCCATTCGTCACGCGGGATGGCGTGCCAGTTCTCCTCGGCGTGCTGCGGCGGCGGCTGGAAGACGAACGTCCGGTACGACCAGAAGCGGAACACGGTGGCCAGCAGGACGCCGCCGGTCTTCGCCCCGTTCAGCGCGAGCAGGCTGGTGATGCCGAGGCCGTACTTCGCCGCCGCCAGCACGCCCAGTTCGATGATCAGGCCAGTGGCGTTGAACAGGAAGAACAGGGTGTATTCCCGGCGAAGAGCCGCCTTGGGTCGATCCCGGTACGTCCAGTGACGATTCATGAGATACGACGTGATGGTGGCCACGATGGTCGCGACCACGGTCGCCTTGAGCTGGCCGTCTCGGAAAACCGTGAGTGCCAGCGCATTGAACACCGCGTAATTGATGACGGTGTTGATGCCGCCGACGATGCCGAATTTCAGCGCCTCATGGATGAACTTCTGCCAGCGCTCGGGCAGCAGACGGACTCCAGGCATGCGAAACACCTTAGGGCAGCAGGCAGGGCCGGCTCGGCCCGGCGGGACGGGATGGGTGGAGGGTCACGCCTCGGACTCTCGGTCGTGGCTCGTTCCCGGAACAGGGGGAGTTCCCCCCTCCACGAAAACGAACCGCCGGTACGACCAGAATCGGAACAGCGTCCCGAGGCCGGTGCCGACGACGAAGCTGGCCACGTTGTCGGCCAGGGCGGTCTGGAAGACGCGGGGCCAGATGGCGCCCAGCCCGTAGCGGCTCAGCGCGAGGCAGCCGACGGCGATGCCCAGGCCGACCCCGTTGAAGAAGAAGAACAGCGCGTACTCGCGGGCCGGGTTCGAGCGCGGGCGGTGCCGCCAGGTCCAGAACCGGTTGCCGAGGAAGGCGAGGGTCGCCGCGACCACCGTGGAGATGGTCTTCGCCCCCACGGACGGCACGTGCTGCACGCTGGCCAGGTAGTTGAAGAGCGCGAGGTCGACGAGGAACGCGAACCCGCCCACCGTGGCGAACTTGCTCAGCTCGCGGACGAGGTGACCGAAACGGTCCAGCAGGGCCCTGAGCAGACCCCGGCGGGTCTTCGGAGCCCCCGGTTGGTCTCCGGTCATCGTCGCGGCCACCCGCAGAGAGTACCGGTTGGAGGTACCCCGGGGCGGTAGCAACCGCAAGCGGGGCCGGGCCCGGGTCACCGGTCGGCCCCTCGGTCGGCCGGCCCGCGGCGAATCGACGACGGTGCGTCCTCCGGCGCGCACCGTCCGTTCCGGACTCCGTTGCGGCCGTTCCGGAGTCGGTGAGCGCAGCGTAACCGGCTGTGGCGTAATCGTGGACGGGATCACGGAATCGTGGTTCACGACATCCGGGTGCCCTTCCGCACATCGCGTATCCGAGCGGGACCACCGACGCCGGCGAGGGCCGAAGGTTTTCCGCAGGATTTGCGTGAAACTGCGCGCGAAAGCGGGTATCAGATCGCGATGCCGCAGCGTGGCCGTACCTTGTGCAGTTCTTCACAACCAGTCCCACTGACTCGCGAGGCAGCCCGGTTTACGCTGAGCCCAATCCCAGGTTTCCACGAAGGCGATGCCATGGCTCGCCAGAACTCGTGCATCCCATACATCGGTCAGCGTCGACCACAAGGAGATGTGACATGGTTGCTCCGGCTACTGTTCGGGGTATCGATCAGGCCCCGACGTCCCACCCCAAACTGCTCGCCTGGGTACGTGAGGTCGCGGCACTGACCACCCCCGACCGCGTGGTCTGGGTGGACGGGTCCGATGAGGAGTGGCGCCGCCTCACCGACGAACTCGTCGAGAGCGGCACTCTGATCCGGCTGAACCCCGAGAAGAAGCCCAACTCGTTCTACTCGCGGACGGACCCGTCGGACGTCGCCCGGGTCGAGGAGCGCACCTTCATCTGTTCCGTCGACGAGGCGGACGCCGGCCCCACCAACAACTGGATGGCCCCGGCCGAGATGAAGCGCGTCATGACGGACCTCTACCGGGGTTCGATGCGGGGCCGCACCATGTACGTCATTCCGTTCTGCATGGGCCCGGTCGAGGCGAAGAGTCCCATGTTCGGTGTCGAGATCACCGACAGCCCGTACGTGGTCGCCTCGATGCGGATCATGACCCGGATGGGGTCGAAGATCCTGGAGGCGATGGGTGACGACGCCGACTTCGTGCACGCGCTGCACTCCATCGGCGCCCCGCTCGCCCCAGGCCAGCAGGACGTGGCCTGGCCGTGCAACGAGACGAAGTACATCTCGCACTTCCCGGAGACCCGGGAGATCTGGTCCTACGGCTCCGGCTACGGCGGCAACTCGCTGCTCGGCAAGAAGTGCTACTCGCTGCGGATCGCCAGCGTGATGGGGCGCGACGAGGGCTGGCTCGCCGAGCACATGCTGATCCTCAAGATCACCTCGCCGGAGGGCCGGGTCTACCACATCGCCGGCGCGTTCCCGTCGGCCTGCGGCAAGACCAACCTCGCCATGCTGGAGCCGACCATCCCGGGCTGGAAGGTCGAGACCATCGGTGACGACATCGCCTGGATGCGGTTCGGCCCGGACGGCCGCCTCTACGCGATCAACCCCGAGTACGGCCTCTTCGGCGTCGCGCCGGGCACCGACTGGAAGACCAACGCGAACGCGATGCGGACGCTGGACCGCGGCAACTCCATCTTCACCAACGTGGCCCTCACCGACGACGGCGACATCTGGTGGGAGGGCATGGGCGAGCCGCCGGCCCACCTGATCGACTGGAAGGGCAACGACTGGACGCCGGAGAGCGACAGCCTCTCCTCGCACGCGAACAGCCGGTTCTGCACCCCGATCACGCAGTGCCCGATCCTGGCCGACGACTACTACGACCCGAACGGGGTCCCGATCGACGCGATCCTGTTCGGCGGCCGGCGCCGGGACACCGTCCCGCTGGTCACCGAGGCCCGCGACTGGGTGCACGGCGTCTACCTGGGCGCCACGCTCTCCTCGGAGACCACCGCCGCCGCCTCCGGCGCGGTCGGCGTGGTCCGCCGCGACCCGATGGCCATGCTGCCGTTCATCGGCTACAACGGTGGCGACTACTTCCGGCACTGGATCGAGATGGGCAAGGGCGCCGACGGCGACGAGGCCAAGCTGCCGAAGATCTACTACGTCAACTGGTTCCGCAAGGACCCGGACGGCAGCTTCCTCTGGCCGGGCTTCGGCGAGAACTCCCGGGTGCTCAAGTGGGTCATCGAGCGGATCGAGGGCCGCGCCGAGGCCGTCGAGACCCCGATCGGCATGGTGCCGGCCCAGGACGCGCTGGACACCGAGGGCCTGGACATGACCCCGGAGGACGTCCGCATCGCCCTCAAGGTCGACCCGGAGGAGTGGCGCCGCGAGCTGCCGCTGGTCAGCGAGTGGTTCGACAAGTTCGGGGACAAGCTCCCCGGCGTCCTCTGGGCCGAGCTGGACGCCCTGCGCGCCCGGCTCGACGTGGAGCCGCAGAAGTAGGCCCGTACCGGATGCCGAGCTGACGGCCGCCGAACCCGTCGAGGTTCGGCGGCCGTCAGCCGTCCGGGTGCCGCCCATCCCGCTCGCCGTGCCGGCGGCCACCGTCGTGTCCGCACACCGCGCCTGACCGCCTCGCCGCCATGCTCACGATCACCGATGCCGACCGGGTGGGTGGGGCAGGATGGGAGCGTGGCGGACGAGTGGGACGTGATCGTGGTGGGGGCCGGGCCGGCGGGGTCGGCCGCGGCGCTGGCCGCGCGACGCGGCGGGGCCCGGGTGCTGCTGCTGGACCGGTACGACTTCCCCCGGGACAAGCCCTGCGGCGACGGGATCGCCGCACACGCGCTGGACGTCCTCGCCGAGCTGGGCGTGACGGGCGCCGTCGACGGGTACGCTCCGCTGCCCGCGCTGCGCCTCTCCGGCCCGGGTGGCGGCACGGTGGCGCGGGCGCTGCCCCGGCCCGCGTACACGGTGCCCCGGAGGGTGTTCGACGCCCGGCTGGTGACGGCGGCCGTGGCGGCCGGTGCGGAGCTGCGCCGGCACACCGTACGTCGGGTGGAGGTGCGCGCCGACCGGGTGGTGCTCGACGGGGAACTGGCCGCCCGGGCGGTGGTGGGGGCGGACGGTGCGGGCTCGGTGCTCCGCCGGGCGCTCGGCCACCCGGTCAACCCGGACCGTCACCTCGCGCTCGCCATCCGCGGCTACGCCCCGGCCCGGTCCGGCCCGCCCGAACAGCTCATCGTCACCTCGTCGCCGCGCTGGCCGGCGTACGCCTGGTCGTTCCCGATCGGCGACGGCCGGGCGAACGTCGGGTACGGGGAGGTGCTGCGAGGCGAGCCGCTGACCCGGGCGCACCTGCTGGACCGGCTGGCGGCCCTCCTGCCCGGCACCGACCCGGCCGTGGTCACCGACCTGCGGGCCCACCACCTGCCGCTGTCCACGCACCGGCCGGCGCCGGGGCGGGGGCGGGTGGTGCTGGCCGGAGACGCCCTCTCGTTGATCAATCCGTTCACCGGCGAGGGCATCTTCTACGCCCTGCGTTCGGGGGCCCTGGCCGGCGCGGCGGCGGCCGGTACCCCGGGCCAGGCGGCCCGCCGGTACGCCGACACCCTCCGCCGGCGGCTCGGCACACACCTGCGACACAGCTCCGCCGCCGCGTGGCTGGCCCGTCGGCGGGCGGTGGTGGACGCGGCGGTCCGCGCGGCCCGTCGGGACGACCGCGTCTACCGGAGCGTGGTGGAGCTGGGCCTGGGCGACGGACACCTCGACGCCCGCACCCTCGGCATGATCGGCATCGGTCTCGCCCGCCGCGCCGTGACCTGAGGTGTCGCGGGTTCAGCCACCGCAACACTGATCTTCAAGGCGGGTCGCTACCCTGCAAGGTGATGACTCTGCGGAAAATCCTCTACTCCGTGTACGAGCGCCGGCTGACGGCGAAGCTCGCAGGCAAGCCGGTGCCCCGGCACGTCGGCGTGATGTGTGACGGCAACCGCAGATGGGCCCGGGACATGGGCTTCGTCGACCCCAATGACGGCCACCGGATGGGCGCCGAGCGGATCAAGGAGCTGCTGCGCTGGTGCGACGCGGCCGGTGTCGGGCACGTCACCCTCTGGCTGCTCTCCACCGACAACCTCTCCCGGCCGGCCGCCGAGCTGGATCCGCTGCTCCAGATCATCGAGGACCTCACCACCGAGTTGGCCGAGGCGGGCAACCCCTGGCGGCTGCGCATGGTCGGTGCCCTCGACGTGCTGCCCGCGCACCACGCCGTCGCGCTCAAGGCCGCCGAGGAGCGCACCCGGGACCGCAGCGGCGGCGCCCAGGTCAACATCGCCGTCGGGTACGGGGGCCGGCGTGAGATCGCCGACGCGGTCCGGTCGTTGCTGCTGGAGCATGCCGCGAACGGCGGCACCATCGAGGAACTGGCCAACACGATCGATGTCGACCACATCTCCGAGCACCTCTACACCAAGGGCCTGCCCGATCCGGATCTGATCATCCGGACCAGCGGCGAGCAGCGCCTCTCCGGCTTCATGCTCTGGCAGAGCGCCCACTCCGAGTTCTACTTCTGCGAGCTCAACTGGCCCGACTTCCGCCGCGTCGACTTCCTCCGTGCTCTCCGCTCCTACGCCACCCGCCAACGCCGCTTCGGCACCTGATCGCCGCTTTCCGCGCTGATCTTGCACTTACGGCCGCACCGACACGGCTTTTGTCCCCTTGTGCCCCGTCACCAACTGCAAGATCGGCGAGACAACGGGGGCGGGGGTTAGCGGAGGTGGGGGAGGGCGGTGGTTAGGAAGTCGGCCAGGGCGGCGGGGGAGTCCAGGGTGAGGTCGGCGGCGTCGGCGACCTCGTGACCGGTCTCCGGGTTGGCGACGGCGACACAGACGCCCACGAAGTCCGGGTCGGCGGCCCCCCGGGCGCGCACCGCGGCGAAGGCCTTGATGTCGGAGACGTCGTCGCCGAAGTACCAGGCGCCGCCGGCGTCCCGCACCACCTCGCCGATGACCATGCCCTTGTCCCGGTCGACCGGGGGCTTCAGCTCCAGCACCATCCGTCCGGCCTGGCAGCGCAGGCCCAGCCGCTCGGCCCGGGCCCGGCCCCACTCCTGGATCAGGTCGCCGAGCTGCGGGGCCGTCCGCCAGTGCAGGGCGACGGAGAGCCGCTTGTACTCCACCAGCGCGCCGGGCGGCAGTTCGGCCCGGGCCTGCTCGGCCAGCTCGGACATGGTGGGCACCCAGGGCAGCGCGGCCGGCTCGGTGACGGTCTCGCCGCCGGAGTGGCTGTGCTCCAGGCCGTACAGCCCGTACAGGTCGATGCCGGCGAGGCCGCCGAGGTGGTCGCGGAGGAACTCCACCGGGCGCGCGGAGACGATGGCGATCCGGCGTACGTGCGGGGCCAGCGCCTCCAGCGCGGCGAGCACGTTCGGGGCGGGCCGGACCGCGGTGGGGTCGTCGCCGACCGGCGCGAGGGTGCCGTCGAAGTCGAAGAAGAGCACCACGTCGTTCGCGCGGGCTGCGGTGGCACGCCACGCGTGCTCGGCGTCCAACGGGGTGTTCGGCTGCTGGTTGCCCAGATTCAACGGCGGCACGCGCGTCAGCGTACCCCGGACACGAGGGCGTATTCGTGGCCGAGATGTGACGTGCGAACGTCGCGACGGGTTCAGCGTTCGGCGGCTCCCCGACCCCGCCGCCCGAACGGCACCACGGCCGCCTCCGGGCCGTGGTTGAGCAGGTAACCCTCCACGAAGCCGGCGTTCCGGTCCCCGGTGTGCGCCTCGATCTCGTTGAGCCGCGCCACCAGGAACTCGGTGAGCGCGCTGACCCGGTCGTTGAGCCGGTCGTGCAGTTCGGCGACGACGGCGAGGACCACCGCGGTGCCGGCCGTGGTGAGGGTGCAGAGGTTGACGACCAGGGGAAGCTCCCCGCCGTTCAGCACGCCGACCACCACGTTGCCGGTCACGCACGATGTCACCGACACCACCGCGACCACGACTGCCCACCATTTCAGGGTCATGGACAGACCCCTCCTTCTGTCCCGCAGGGCTGGGTTCGGCCTTGTCCCGTCCCCCCGCCGACGACGAGCCCAAGCAGTACGAATAGGGACGCTAGCGTGCCCGTTCCGGCCCCGGAGCGAAACGATCGGACCTGCCCTTCCGTTCTTTCGCCATCTGAGGAACTACCCGGCCTCTTTAGTGTTATTTCGGATATCGACCGGAAAGGTCGGGCGATAAGCGAGATACCTAATGGTTTCCCGGATGTGGAACTTCTCCGCGTCCGATACGTTCGGGTCCACCAGTCGGCGCAGCAACGCCTCGACGTCGGGGTCCATCGGCGGCGGGGTGGTGGCGGCCGGCGGGGTGGTGGCGCGATCCCAGCCCAGGGCGGTGAACGCCGCCGCCGGGTTGAGGCCCAGGCCCTCGCAGAAGGCGACCACCCGCTCCGCCTCGGGGTCGCTGGCCCAGTCGCCGCGTACCCAGCGGTTGATGGTCTGGCGGGAGACGCCGGTACGCCGGGAAACCTCGGTGCCGCTCCAGGCCCGCATCGTGCGGGCGTCGGCCAGCGCGCGGCGGACGAAGGTGGCAAAGGCGATCTTCCGGGCGTTGGCGGTCTCGGTCACCCCGTGACCGTACGACCAGCCGGCCGTACCGGCGCGTCCCGGCACGCTGCTGTCACGCTGACGTGACGGCTTCCTCGGATTTCCGGTAAACGATTCAGTGCTGCTCCTGAGGGGTGTCACTCGGGCAGGATAGATGGACGCCAGGACGGCGGTAAACGGACGAAAAGCTGATACTGTCACGCTCATGAGACAACTTACGGTGTGTCACGTGCATGAGACGACTAGTGCTCACATGCGTCACTCCGCGGGTGACGAGGGGGGCTCGTGACCGAGCTCGCGACCCGCGCCCAGGCATTCGGCCTGATCGCGGACGGGGTGGCCGCCGGGTTGACCGCCCCGTGGCGCCTCTACCTGGCCCGGGGCTGCCGGTACCTCTCGCTGAGCGTCGGCGACCGGGACGAGTGGAACGCCTGGCGTACCCACCTCGGCTGCCCGGAGCTGAGCGTGCGGGTCTACGACGTCGGCGGCGAGATCCGGCGCTCCTCGGTCGCCGAGGTGATCCTGGACGGCTGCCGGATCAGCGTCGAACTGGTCGAGGAGGTCAGCACCGCCGACCTGGACCAGTTGCTGGTCGTCGACCCGCTGGTCGAGCCGGAGGAGCGATGACCCGGCGGGCCCTGACGCCGGCGGGGGTGACCGGATGAGCCCGTTCCTCGCCGTCGTGCTCGTACTGGTGCTCGGCTCCACCTGCTACGCGGCGGGCCGGCTGCACGGTCAACTCAGCTACCGGATCGGCTACCGGTTCGGCTACCGGCAGGGCTACTTCGACGGCGACCGGGGCGCCTGGAACCGGCGGCGGCGCGACGCGCAGGCCGCCATCGCCTCGGCGCTGGCCCGCCCCGTACCGATGCCCGCCGCGGCGACGCGCGCCACGGTGCCGGTCGCCGGCACGGCAGCCCCGGCCGCGGTCACCGCCCGGCCGGTGTCCGGCCCCCCGTCACGGGCCACCGCGACGGCACAGCTCGGCGGGCTCGCCACCCGGCCGGGCACCACGTACACCGGGTCCTCGTTCAGCGCCTCCGCCGGCACGGCGGGCGGCCGGCAGACCGGGACCCTGGTCCGGCGACAGGGCTGAGGCCCACCCAGGACACGGTGTGCCGTCCGCGGCGGACGCGCACCGTCGGAGCCACGTCAGACCGGTGACGGCGGCTCCGCCGGCCGGGATGCGCGCAGGGGGCATGCATCCCGGCCGGTACCGCCGCGCGCCGTTCATCTCCCGGTCGGGTGGGATCAACTTCACCCACTAGCCGAAGGGCCTTCGGGACACTAGCGTCTAGGCATGGCACGGGGTTTTCCCGAGCCAGCCGGAGAGCCCGGACCTGCGACCTCGCGCACGGGGCCCGCATCCGACCCCGTGTCCACCGGGCACCGGACGAGGCGGAACACGGGTGGCCGGGTGCCCGCCCGCGGAGCAGGCCTGTGACCACTCGCCGTACCCGAGCCGGTGCCGACCAGACCCCGGCCGCGACTGCCACCACCCGCCGGACCACCCGCAGCCGCCGCGCCGCTTCGGCCGCGTCCGCGGGCACCGAGGAGCCCCGACCAGCCGGCCCGGCCTACGTGCTGGACACCTCGGTCCTCCTCTCCGACCCGGCGGCGTTCCACCGCTTCGCCGAGCACGAGGTGGTGCTGCCGTTGGTGGTCATCACCGAGCTGGAGGGGAAGCGGCACCACCCCGAGCTGGGCTGGTTCGCCCGCCAGTCGCTGCGCATCCTCGACGAGTTGCGGGTGAAGCACGGCCGGCTGGATCGGCCGGTGCCCGCCAATGACCAGGGCGGCACCCTGCGGGTGGAGCTGAACCACACCGACGACGGGGTGCTGCCGCCCGGCTTCCGCACCGACTCGAACGACGCCCGGATCCTCTCCGTGGCGCTCAACCTGGCCGCCGACGGGCGGGAGGTCACCCTGGTCAGCAAGGACATGCCGCTGCGGGTGAAGGCGGCGTCGGTCGGCCTGCGGGCCGACGAGTACCGGCACGGCCAGGCCAGCGACCCGACCTGGACCGGCATGGCCGAGCTGCAACTGGCCGAGGAGGAGATCGCCCGGCTGTACGCGGGGGAGACGCTGGACCTCGACGTCGCCGCCGGCCTGCCCTGCCACACCGGGCTGGTGCTGCACTCGACGCGTGGCTCGGCGCTCGGCCGGGTGCTGCCCGACAAGACCGTACGGCTGGTCCGCGGCGACCGGGAGGCGTTCGGCGTGCACGGCCGCTCGGCGGAGCAGCGGGTCGCGCTGGACCTGTTGCTGGACGAGTCGATCGGCATCGTCTCGCTGGGTGGCCGGGCCGGCACCGGCAAGTCCGCGCTGGCGCTCTGCGCCGGCCTGGAGGCGGTGATGGAGCGCCGCCGGCACAAGAAGGTGATCGTCTTCCGTCCGCTCTACGCCGTCGGCGGCCAGGAACTCGGCTACCTGCCCGGTTCGGAGTCGGAGAAGATGTCGCCGTGGGCCCAGGCGGTCTTCGACACCCTCGGCGCGGTGGTGCACGAGAACGTGCTGGAGGAGGTCACCTCCCGCGGCCTGCTGGAGGTCCTGCCGCTGACGCACATCCGCGGTCGCAGCCTGCACGACGCCTTTGTCATCGTCGACGAGGCGCAGTCGCTGGAGCGGGGCGTCCTGCTCACCGTGCTGTCCCGGATCGGTCAGGGGTCGCGGGTGGTGCTCACCCACGACGTCGCCCAGCGGGACAACCTGCGGGTGGGCCGGCACGACGGCGTGACCGCGGTGATCGAGGCGTTGAAGGGTCATCCCCTCTTCGCGCACGTCACCCTCACCCGTTCGGAGCGTTCTCCGATCGCCGCTATGGTCACTGATCTGTTGGAGGACTCTCCGCTCTGAGGCCGATTCGCCCCTGATTTTGTCCTTGTTCGAGGGCCTTTTTCCTGTGGTGCAAATCACAATTGGCTCTCTTGGTTTCCCATCCGCCTCACTGTGCGCAATGGTGTCCATCGAGCGCCTCCGACAACTCCAGTTCGGCGCGGCTGACGCCGCGCAGCTACGACGGCTTCAGTTCGGCGCGTATGACGTCGCGCCGTGACCTGAAGCCGTCGCTGGAGCCGTCGTACGCACCAGGAAGATCGTCGAGCGTCGTCCGCCACGGAGGGCGGAAGGCCACCGACGCCGGTGCGGCGGCTGCGACCGCGAGGGTCGGGGCGCTCACGGCGCCGGCACGGCCACGGACGGCCACCCGTCGCGTCGTGTCCTTGCCCCCGACGAAGGGACCACTTCGTGAGTCGGCTGTGGAGCCGGTTCGGCGCCCGTACGGCCGCTGTCGCGCTGCTCTCCGTGGGCGTTGCCGGCGGCTACTACCTGGGCGAAGACCGACAGACCCAGCAACAGGGCCTGACCGCGCAGGTCGGCCTGCAGGTCGACCGGGCGGAGTACGCGTACCAGCGTGACCGGCAGGCCGGCCAGCGCGTGGACTCGGCCCGGCAGCGGGCCGCCGAGTACCAGGCGAAGCTGCGCGCCGCGGCGGCGGCCAAGGATGCCGCCGAGCGGGCCCGCAAGGCCGAGGCGGCGGCCGCCACACGCAAGAAGGAGCGGCTGGCGGCCGAGGCCGCGGCGAAGGCGGCCAAGCCGTACGACGGGCCGATCCCGACCTCCTGCGCCCAGTACAGCGGCAACCGGCAGGTCGGCTGCGCGATCATGCTGGCCGAGGGCTTCGGCATCGACCAGTTCCCGTGCCTGGACCGGCTCTGGACCAAGGAGAGCGGCTGGAACCACAAGGCCTACAACGAGGGCTCCGGGGCGTACGGGATTCCGCAGGCCCTGCCCGGCAGCAAGATGGCCTCCGTCGCGGACGACTGGAAGACCAACCCGGCCACCCAGATCAAGTGGGGCCTCGGTTACATCGAGGGCCGGTACGACAACCCGTGCTCTGCCTACCAGCACTCCCAGAACAAGGGCTGGTACTGATCGGACACTGGCGACGGCGGGTGTGCGGATCCGCACACCCGCCGTCGCGGTACGGGACGCGAGTGGCGGCCGGCCCCATTTGCTGATAGCTGTTGACAGGTGACCTGGCGCGACAACCCGACGGGCGGCAACCCCCACCGGTTCGGCACCGAGGCGTTCTACGCCTCGCTGGGCCGGGCCTTCGTCGCGATGTGCGCGGTCGTGCCGGTGCTGTTTCTCATCGAGGCGCTCGACGTCGGCCTGCGCCTCAACCTGGACGTGACCGCCGGGATCATTCCGCATCGGATCCAGGGGCTCGACGGGGTGTTCTTCTCGCCCTTCCTGCACGCCGACTTCAACCACCTCTACAGCAACAGCATCCCGCTGATCCTGCTCGGCACCTTCGTCCTGGCCGCCGGCACCCGCCGCTTCCTCTGGTCGACCATGGTGATCATTCTGGTCAGCGGGCTGGGGGTGTGGTTCACCGGCTCGCCGAACTCGGTGGTGGTCGGCGCCAGCGGGGTCATCTTCGGCTACCTCGGCATCCTGCTCACCCGGGGCATCGTCGAGCGGAGCTGGTGGAACTTCGGCGTGGTACTGCTGGTCGGCCTGCTCTACGGCTGGCAGCTGATCGGCATCCTGCCGACCGACGAGCGCATCTCCTGGCAGGGACACCTCTTCGGGCTGCTCGGCGGGATCGTCGCGGCGATCCTGTTCCGCCGCCGCGCGGACCTGTCGGCGTCGGAGCGGCCCGGGTCACCGACCGCCACCCTGGGCTGACTGACCGGGTGTCGGCGCGTCCGCGGGACGTGCTTGCCCCAGGGGCCTCGGCCCGCCTACCGTCGGCATCAGCACGCGTAGATCCGTGACCGAAAGTGACGGTACGCCATGCGCGAGGTCGATGTCGCGGTGATCGGGGCCGGTCCGGCCGGGCTCTTCGCCGCCTACTACGCCGGGTTTCGTGGGCTCTCGGTGGCGGTGATCGACGCGTTGCCCGAGCCGGGCGGCCAGGTGGCCGCCATGTACCCGGAGAAGCTCATCCTGGACGTCGCCGGATTTCCCGCGATCAAGGGCCGGGAACTGGTGGCGAACCTGGTCGCACAGGCCGCCCCGTTCCACCCCGAGTATCTGCTCGGCACCCGGGCGGAGAAGCTCGCCTACCTCGACGGGCGGCCGGTGCTCGGCCTGGCCGGGGGCGAGCAACTGCACTGCGGGGCGGTGCTGGTGACGGGCGGGCTGGGCAGCTTCACACCCCGGCCGCTGCCGGTGGCCGACGGATTCCTGGGCGCCGGCATCGTCTACTTCGTACCGCAGCCGGCCGAGCTGGCTGGCCAGGACGTGGTCATCGTGGGCGGCGGAGATTCGGCCTTCGACTGGGCGGTCACGCTCCAGCCGATCGCCCGGTCGGTGACCCTGGTGCACCGGCGGGAGAAGTTCCGCGCCCACGCCTCGACCGTCGCCCGGGTGCGGTCGCTGCCCGTCCGGGTGGTGGTCAACGCCGAGGTGACCCGCCTGTACGGCGAGGACCAGGTCACCGGCGCCGAGCTGACCGTACGCGGCGGCGTGGCGGAGAAGGTGCCGGCGAGCACCGTGGTCGCCGCGCTCGGCTTCACCGCCGACCTCGGGCCGCTCGCCGAGTGGGGGCTGACCCTGGACCGGCGGCACATCGTGGTGGACAGCACGATGGCGACCAACCTGCCCCGGATCTTCGCGGCCGGGGACATCACCGAATACCCGGGCAAGGTCCGGCTGATCGCCACCGGGTTCGGCGAGGCCGCCACGGCGGTGAACAACGCGGCCGTGACGATCGACCCGACCGCCCACCTCTTCCCGGGGCACTCCTCCGACGCCGGTTGATGCCGGATCCCCGCCGGGGCGTGGCCCGATCGAGACCGGCCGTCGCCACAGTGGACCGATGCAACGCTCGGACCCGCCCGTGCCGGACGCTGCCCGGGTCGCGCTGGCCTGGCTGGGTCATCCGCTGACGGTGCTCGCGCTGGTCGTCCTGGTGCTCAACGACCACGTGTTCAAGGCCGCCCAGCCCGGCTGGCTCACCGGCAAACTGAGCGACGTCGCCGGCCTGGTGCTCGCCCCGCCGCTCGTCGCGGCGCTCACCGCGCTGATCCTGCCCCGCCTTCCGGCCAGGGCCGCCGCCGGGCTCGGGCTGGGTCTGGTCGGCATCGGCTTCACCCTGGTCAAGACCAGCGGGTACGCCGCGGCAGCCGCCTCGGCGGCGTGGAGCGTGGTCAGCGGGCCGTCGCTGGTCCGGGCCGACCGTACCGACCTGCTGGCCCTGCCGGCACTGGCCCTGGCCGGCTGGAGCTGGTTTCGGGCCCGGCGCGATCCGGTGGAGCGCCGGTCGGCCCGGCTGGTCCGGCTGCTGGTGCTGCTGCCGGCGGCAACGCTCGCGGTGGCCGCGACCAGCGCGGTCTGGTACCACGACGCGGTCGGCGCGACGCTGGTCGACGGCCGGCTGGCCGCCGGCATCGGCGAGAGTTGGGGCGCGGACCTTCGTTCGTTCGCCCCGAGGTGGCGGGTGAGCGACGACGGCGGCGTGACGTGGCGTGATCCGACTGCTGATGAGAAGCAGGTCCTGGTTCCGCAGGTCCCGTCGCCGTCCGGGTCGCCCGTTGCCCCGTCGCCGTCCGCTCTCCCGTCCACGCCGACCCGGGAGGACTGCTCGGTCGCGACGCCGCAGCGCTGCTACCGGTTGGTAGCCGGGCGGATCCGGGTGGAGGAGAGCGACGACGCCGGCCGGACCTGGCGACTGGCCTGGGAGGTGACCGAGGAGCAGCGGGCGATCCTCAGCCGGCTGCACCAGGAGGCCGGGCCGCACGGGGGGCGGATCACCGGCCAGGAGTTGGCCGTCCTGGACGTCGACGGTGGACGGCACGTGGTGCTGGTGGCGAACGGCCGGGACGGCTTCGCCGTGCGCGGGCCTGACGGCGACTGGCGGCGGATCGGGTTCGCCGGCGCCTATTCCGCCGAGGACAGCCCTCCGCCGCTTGGCGCGAGTTCGCCCGCGGAGCGCCACTCGGATCCGCTTCGGGCCGTACTGCTGGCACTCGCCCTGGCCGCAGTGGTGCTCATCGTCTCCGGTGCGCGGGCCGGGATGAAGGTCGGGCGCGGCAGCTGGTTGCCGATCCTGCTCGGTACGCTCACGTTCGTCACCGCGCTGGTGCTGGTCGTGATCTGGGCCCTCGACGACTCCATTCTCCTCCTGGTAGCGGTCCCCGCCGGTGTCGCCCTGCTGCTCGGCACGCCGTGGCTCGCCCTGATCCCGATCTGGTTGAGGGACGCGCCGGGCCGGTGGACCCTTGAGGCGCTGTTGGCGGCCGGGCTCACGCTGGTGCTGGCCGGGCTGCCGCTGGCCGGGTGGCTCTACGGCCGTCCGGCGTACACCTCGACCGCGCTGGCGCTGGCCGGGTTGGCCACGGTGCCGGGGTTGCTGCTCGGCTGGCGGGCGGCCCGGCTGGTCGGGCCGTTCGAACCGCTCGTCGACCCGTCCTATCCGCTGCTGCCGCCGGTCGAGCCGCACGCTCCGCTGCCCGACCCGTCGCGTCCGGTGCCTGACCCGTCGGGTCCGCTCCGGCCAGGGGTGCCGGACGAACCGGGCCGTTGAGGTTCAGGGCAGGCCGATGAGGTCGGCCATCAGGGTGGTCTGGTGGTCGAAGTACTCGTCGCGATGCGGGACGGCCGGGTCCAGCCGGCCGAACAGGTCGAAGCTGATCAACCCGAAGAGCTGGGTCCAGCCGGCCATCCCCCGGGCCATCAGCGCCTCGGGCAGCCCGGGGAAGAACCCGGCGGCCAGCTCCGCGAGGTCGGCGCGGACCGGCTCGGGCAGGTCGTCCTCGGGCGGGCTGAGCCGGCCGTCGGCGAGACCGTCGCGCAGGATGCCGACCAGGACCAGCGGGGGCCGCGACGCCGGCGCGACGGTGTCCTCCGGGGCCGCGTACCCGGGGACGGGGCTGCCGTAGAGCAGCGCGTACTCGGCGGGGTGGGCCAGCGCCCAGGACCGGGCGGCCCGGCACACCGCGTGCCAGCGCCCGCGCAGGTCGGCCGGGTCGGCGGCGGCGTCGGCCGCCTCCACCACGTCGCCGAGCGCCTCGTACGCCTCCAGGATCAGCGCGGTGAGCAGGTCGTCGCGGCTGGGGAAGTAGCGGTAGATCGCGGAGGAGACCATGCCCATGTCCCGGGCGACCGCGCGCAGCGAGAGGTTCGCGCCGTCGGTGGCCAGGTGGCGGCGGGCCACCGCCTTGATCTCTTCGATCATTCCGGCGCGGACCCGGGCGCGGAGCGAGGGAGCGACCATGCCCCCACTCTGCCACGAATCGGTGCGCTGATTCAAATAGAGAGCACTGCTCTTGACGGTGAGCGGTGCAGGAGTCATGCTGGTGATGTCACCGCGAGAGCGCTGCTCTCGATATGGATCCCCGCTTCGAAGGGTGGCCCACCATGGCCCTGCACGTGATCGTCGGCGCCGGACCCGTCGGCACCGCCACCGCCCGCCTGCTCGCCGAGCGCGGCGACCGGGTGCGGGTGGTGACCCGCCGCGGCACCGGACCCGAGCACCCGGCCGTCGAGCGGATCGCCGCCGACGCCGCCGACGCGGCCCGGCTCACCGCGTTGACCGAGGGCGCGGTGGCGCTGCACAACTGCGCCAACCCGGCGTACCACCGGTGGCCGGTCGACTGGCCGCCGCTGGCCGCCGCGCTGCTCACCGCCGCCGAGCGGACCGGGGCGGTGCTCGCGACCGTCGGCAACCTCTACGGGTACGGGCCGGTCGACGCCCCGATGACCGAGGCGACCCCGCTCGCCGCGACCGGCGCCAAGGGGCGGGTGCGGAACCGGATGTGGGCCGACGCGCTCGCCGCGCACCGGGCCGGCCGAATCCGGATGACCGAGGTACGTGGCTCCGACTACGTCGGCGTCGGCGGCACCTCGCTGGCGATGATGGTGCTCCCCCGGGTGCTCGCCGGGCAACGGGTGTTCCTGCCGGTGGACTGGGACGCGCCGCACACCTGGACGTACATCCCGGATGTCGCCCGTACCCTGGTCGCCGCCGCGACCGACGAGCGGGCCCGGGGACGGGCCTGGCACGTGCCCAGCGCGCCCGCCGTGCCGATGCGGGACCTGGCCGCCCGCGCGGCGGCCGTGGTCGGCGCACCGGCGCCGAGGTTGAGCCGGATGCCCTACCCGGTGCTCTGGCTCGGCGGACTCGCCAACCCGATGGCCCGTGAGCTGCGGGAGACCGCCCACCAGTTCCACCGGCCGTTCGTGATGGACTCGACCGCCGCCACCGCCACCCTCGGCATCGAGCCGACCCCGCTGGACCAGGCGATCAAGGAGACGGTGGCGGGGCTGCGCGCCTGAGGAGTCAGCGGCGCGGCGGGCCGAGCGCCGCGACGAGGACCGCGACCAGGGTCAGTGCCGCACCGACCAGGGTGGTCGGGCCGGGGTGCGAGGCGGCGGTCGGCAGCAGCACGTCCAGCAGGACGGCCCCGACGACCTGCCCGGCGATGGTGGCCAGGCCGAGCAGCAGCACCCCGGTGAAGCGGACGATCGCGGCGGCCAACGCGATGAACACGATGCCGATCGGGCCGCCCAGGTAGAGCCACGGCTCGCTCGGGAAGCCGCCGGCCGGGCGGCCCCGGATCGCCACCTCCACGGCGAGGGTGGCGAGCAGCGCCAGCGTACCGACGGTGAAGTTGACCAGGGTGGCGGTCAGGGCACTGCCGGCCGCTCCCCGTACCCGGCCGTTCACCGCCTGCTGCCAGGCGATGCCCACCCCGGCCGCCAGCGGCAGCAGGGCCAGCGCCAGCGCACCCGGGTCGCCGAGCCGGTCGCTCACCGCCAGCAGCACGGCCAGCACGGTCAGCGCCGCGCCGACCAGGCGGTACGGGGTGACCGGCTGCCGCCCGGTCGGGCCGATGCCGGCCCGGTCGACCAGCAGGCTGCTGCCGGACTGCCCGGCCACCACGGCGACGGTGAACACGGCCACGCCGAGCGTGCCGATGGTCAGCCCCTGGGTGGCGACCAGGAGGGCGCCGCACACCCCGCCGAGGCACTGCCACGGCCGCAGCGAGCCCTCCCGCAACGCCGCCCGGAGGGCGGCCAGGCCCCGCCGGCCGCCCGGGGTGGCGGGGACCAGCACCAGCAGCACCAGCAGGCCCAGGCCGAACGAGACCACCGCGGCGGCGATCCCGTCGGCCAGTCGTACGCCCAGTTCGCCGTTGATCCGGGACTGTACGGCCACCGCGACCCCTGAGGCGGTGGCCAGCCCGACGCCGGCGACCCGCCGCCCGGTCGGCAGCGTGGGGGTTGTCGCCGTCGCGGTCGCGGTCACTCCTGCTCGGCCAGGGGCCGGCCGTCGAAGTCGACCGCCGAGTAGAGGGCGAGTTTCTCCAGCCGGTGGTACGAGTCGATCACCCGGATCGTGCCGCTCTTGGAGCGCATCACGATCGACTGGGTGTACGCCCCGCCGGCCCGGTAGCGCACGCCGCGCAGCAGGTCGCCGGAGGTGACCCCGGTCGCCACGAAGAAGCAGTTGTCCCCGGTGACCAGGTCGTCGGTGAACAGCACCCGGTCCAGGTCGTGCCCGGCCGCCAGCGCCTTCTCCCGCTCCTCGGCGTCCTTCGGCCAGAGCTTGGCCTGCATCATCCCGCCCATGCACTTGAGGGCGCAGGCGGCGGTGATGCCCTCCGGGGTGCCGCCGACGCCCATCAGCACGTCGACGTCGGACTCGCCGCGGGCCGCCGCGATGGCGCCGGCGATGTCGCCGTCCGAGATGAACCGGATGCCCGCGCCGGTACGCCGGATCTGGTTCACCAGGTCGTCGTGCCGGGGCCGGTCCAGCACGCAGACCGTCACCTCGGCGACGTCGGATCCCTTGATCTTGGCGATCCGGCGGATGTTCTCGGCCACCCCGGCGTTGATGTCGACCACGTCGGCGTACATCGGGCCGACGGCGAGCTTCTCCATGTAGAAGACGGCGCTCGGGTCGAACATCGCGCCGCGCTCGGCCACCGCGAGCACCGCGAGGGCGTTCGGCATGCCCTTGCTCATCAGTGTGGTGCCGTCGATCGGGTCGACCGCCACGTCCACCTCGGGACCGCTCCCGTCACCGACCTCCTCGCCGTTGAAGAGCATCGGGGCGTTGTCCTTCTCGCCCTCGCCGATCACCACGACACCGCGCATCGGAATCGAGTTGATCAGCTTGCGCATGGCGTCGACGGCTGCGCCGTCGCCGCCCTCCTTGTCGCCCCGGCCGACCCAACGGCCGGCGGCCATCGCCGCGGCCTCGGTGACCCGGACCAGGTCGAGGGCGAGGTTGCGGTCGAGGTTCTGTGGCGTCCGCGTCCTGGTGGTTGTCATGACGGGTTCCTCCTCGCGACGTTGCGGGGTGGACCGGCGGGATGCGGCCGTCGCCGCCGCCGGCTCTGTCGCTGATCCTCACACGATGGCGGCTCCCGCGCCGGGGCGGGGCGGAGGAGGCCCGGATGACGTCACCCGGACGGCTGCGACAATGGGCAGGTGGAAGCCGCACAGCCTGCCGACCGCGTACCCACCGACGCCACCCCGCCCGACGGCCAGCCGCCCGTCCGGACGACCGCCGGTCCGACCCCGCAGGCCGGGGAACCGGCGCTGGTCGAATCGGCCGGCGCCGCGCCGCTGGCCGATTCGGGCGAGCCGGCCCGCCACCCGGCCGCGCCCGCCGGCGGGGCCCGGGCGCGCTCCGAGCGGTCGCCGAAGGACATGGCGCTCTCGCTGCTGGTGCTGCTGGTCCCGATCGCGCTGCTGCTCGCCTTCTACCGGGGGTTCCTCGGTGGTGAGGAGCCGACCACCGTCGACCCGACGACCGCCGTCGAGCAGGCCCGGGAGGAGGCCGCGTTCCCGGTCAGCCAGCCTGAGGGGTTGGGCTCGGACTGGCGTACGGTGAGCGCCCGCTACCGGGCCGAGCCGGGCGGCGCGACGCTGCGGATCGGCTACCTGACCCCGGAGGGGCGCGGAGCGCAGCTCGTGGAGAGCAACGTGCCCGCCGACAAGCTGCTCCCGGCCGAGCTGAGCGGCGGCCAGCCGCAGGGGCCGGCCGCCCTGCCGGGCGGAAGCTGGCAGCGGTACACCGCCCGGAGCAACGAGCACGCCCTCGTCCTGCTGGAACCGACCCGTACGGTGATCGTGATCGGTGACGCCGGGGAGAACGAGCTGCGCGAGCTGGCCACCGCGCTGCGCTGAGCAGCGCACTTTCCCCGGCGGCCGAATGTCGGGCCGGTCGGTTAGGCTGCCCCGATTCGACAACCGGCACGACCGAAGTGTCCGGAAAGCAACTGGAAAAGAGATCGACGTGAACATTCGACGGTGGAGCGCCGGCGTCCTCGCCGCTGCCCTGTTCGTCCCGGGTCTGGCCGCCTGCAAGTCCGAGGCCGACTCGCCGGCCGCCGGCAGTTCGGCCGCGGCCGAGAAGCCGGCGGACCCGAAGGAGGCGCTGGCCGCTTCCACCAAGGAGCTCCAGAAGGGCAACTTCACCTTCGCGATCAAGGGTGGGGAGCTCAACGGCAGCGGTACCGTTCACCTGCCGTCCAAGAGCGCCGAGATGAAGATGGAGACCGGCCAGGCCGCCGAGGACCTGTCGATGTCCATGCACCTGGTCTTCATCGACAACGACAGCTGGGTGAAGCTGGAGCTCGGTGGGCCGATGGCCGACTCCGTCCCGGCCTTCAAGGCGATGAAGGGCAAGTACCAGCACCTGGACCGGAGCAAGCTCGACGGGGTCAAGGAGCTGAACTTCGACTTCGCCGACGTCGACCCGGCCGGTGCCGAGAAGATGATCAACGCGATCACCGACGTCAAGCAGACCGGTGAGGGCGCGTACGCGGGCACGATCGACGCCACCAAGGCGACCGACTCCGACCTGCTCGACGCCGACACCGTCAAGGCCCTGGGTGCCGGGGCCAGCGCTGTGCCGTTCACCGCGAAGGTCGACGCGCAGGGCCGGCTGACCGAGTTCGCCGTCGAGGTGCCCGCCGCCGACAGCGGCAAGGCGCAGACCCTGACCGTCACGTACGCCGACTACGGCTCGGCCGCCGCCGTCAAGGCGCCGCCGGCCGGTGAGGTCGTCGAGGCGTCCGACCAGCTCTACGAGATCTTCAAGGGCTGATACCGAGGCCGGTCGGGAACGGCGTACCCCGTTCCCGACCGGCATCCGGGCGCGGGAGACCATCCGCGAACCGGACGGGGATTGCGCAACGCCGCTTCAGGGAACAGAGGAGGGCACGAGCCCGCCGGGGCCGCCCCGCCGGCCGGACGGGGCTCGTGCGCCCGCAGCCGGGGGAGAGCTGCGGCGCCCCGCCTCCGGCGCCCTCGTGCGCCGGACGACCCACCTGGAGTGGTTCACGTGAAGATTCGACGCTTCAGCGCGGCGGCCTTCGCCGCGGCGCTGCTCAGCCCCGGCCTGGCCGCCTGCGACGACAACGGGACCGGCGAGGCGGGGGCCTCCGCGTCCCCGGCCGCCTCCGGCAGCATCGCCCCGAGCGGTACGTCCGACACCGGCGACGCCAAGCAGGCCCTGCTCAACTCCACCAACGCGATCCGCGACGGGAACTTCCGGTTCACCATCTCCGGGGCGGGCTCGACCGCCGAGGGACAGGTGCACGAGCCGAGCCAGAGCGCAGAGATGCGGATGACGATCGGCGACCCGTCGTCCGACCTGATGATGAAGCTGGACCTGATCCACTACAAGCCGGACAGCTGGGTGAAGCTGGAGCTGGGCGGCAGGGCCGCCGCCGGCGTACCCGGGGTGCGGCAGCTCAACCTCGGCAAGTACCAGCACCTCGACCAGACCCGGATCAAGGGCAACCGGGCGCTGGGCTTCGACTTCGACCAGCTCGACCCGGCCGGCAGCGCCGTGCTGACCCAGGGCGTCACCGAGGTCCGCCGGACCGGCGACGGCACCTACGAGGGCACGCTCGACGTGTCGAAGGCGGCCGAGGCCGGCTCGCTCGACCCGGCGCTGATCACCGCGCTCGGGACGCAGGCGAAGTCGGTGCCGTTCACCGCCGGCGTCGACCCGCAGGGTCGGCTCAGCGAGCTGGTGATGCGGGTGCCGGCCGCCGGCCAGAACGCCGCGCAGGAGATCAAAATCACGTACGCCGACTACGGCAACGCCACCGCCGCGCAGAAGCCCCCGGCCGACCAGGTCGTCGAGGCACCGGCGGAGTTCTACCACCTGTTCAACTGAGCACGACGACTCGACGGGACGGCCACGGCCGTCCCGTCGACCCGTTGCGGGGTTGGCCGGGCCCGGCCCGCAGAGCGCTCCGGCAGGGTCAGGCGTCGGTGCCCTGGCGGGCGGCGTCGATACGCGCCCGCGCGCCGTCCAGCCAGCGCTGGCAGGTCTCGGCGAGCTGCTCGCCGCGCTCCCAGAGCGCCAACGACTCCTCCAGCGAGGTGCCGCCGGCCTCCAACCGCTCGACCACGGTGGCCAACTCGGCGCGGGCCTGCTCGTAGCTGAGCCGCTCGTCCTTCTTCTCGTCAGTCATCGCACCCATCCTTGTGCAGAACCGTCAGCCGTCGACCGTCGCGGTCAGCTCGCCCTCGGCGAGGCGTACCCGCAGCGGGTCGCCCTTGGTCACGTCGCCGGCGGCGCGAACCACCTGGCCGTCGGCGCGCTGGACGATCGCGTACCCCCGGTCGAGGGTGGCCGCGGGGGAGAGGGCGCGCAGCCGGGCCAGGGTGTGTCGCAGGTCGTCGGCGGCGGCCCCGAGCCGGTGGTCCAGGCAGCGGCCCGTACGGTCGCGCAGGGCGGCGACGTCGGCGGCCCGCTGGTCGACCATCACCTGCGGGCGGGCCAGCACCGGACGGGAGCGGAGCAGGTCGAGGCGGTGCTGCTCCCGGTCGACCAGGTTGCGGACCGCCCGCTCCAGCCGGGACCGGGCCTGGCCGATGAGACGTATCTCCTCGGTGAGGTCGGGGACGATCCGCTTCGCCGCGTCGGTCGGCGTCGACGCGCGGACGTCGGCGACGTAGTCCAGCAGGGGCGCGTCCGTCTCGTGGCCGATCGCGCTGACCACCGGCGTACGGCAGGCGAAAACCGCCCGGCAGAGCGCCTCGTCGGAGAAGGGCAGCAGGTCCTCGATGCTGCCGCCACCCCGGGCAATGATGATCACGTCGATGGTCGGGTCGGCGTCGAGCACCTTCAGCGCGTCAACGATCTGCGGCACCGCGCTCGGGCCCTGCACCGCGACGTTGACCGTCCGGAACTCCACCGCCGGCCAGCGCCGCCGGGTGTTGGTCAGCACGTCCCGCTCGGCGGCCGAGGCGCGGCCGGTGATCAGCCCGATCCGCCCGGGCAGGAACGGCGGGCGACGCTTGCGGGCCCGGTCGAAGAGCCCCTCGGCGGCGAGCAGCTTCTTGAGCTTCTCCAGCCGGGCCAGCAGCTCGCCGAGCCCGACCTGGCGGATCTCGTCGGCCCGCAGGCTGAGCGTGCCCCGGGCGGCGTAGAACTCGGGCTTGGCGCGCAGCACCACCCGGGCACCCTCGCGCAGCTCCGGCGCGCCCGCGTCGAGCACGTCCCGGTTTGTGGTGACGGTCAGGCTGAGATCGGCCGACGGGTCACGCAGGGTGAGGAAGACCGTGGTCGCGCCGGGCCGGCGGCTGATCTGAGCGACCTGCCCGTCCACCCAGACCCAGCCCAGCCGCGCGATCCAGGCGCCGATCTTCTGGCTGACCACCCGGACCGGCCACGGCTCCTCGGACGTGCTCCGCCCCGCGTCGCTGCCGCCCTGCCCCGCCTCACTCACCCGCCCACCCTACGGCCCACCCCTGACGATCAAGAGATTTGCGTCCGGCGGCGGGCGTTTCCAGACACGAACCTCTTGATCAACGCGATCAGGCGAGGGCGGGGAGGGTTTGGGCGGTACCCGCCCGCGCCATCAGCTCGGGAGAAACCGGGCACGTACGATGGTCGGGTGACTGATGCTGAGACGACTCCCCGGACCGGCAAGCGCGTGCTCCTGGCCAAGCCCCGCGGCTACTGCGCGGGCGTGGACCGGGCGGTGCAGACCGTCGAGGAGGCGTTGAGGCTCTACGGCGCCCCGATCTACGTCCGCAAGCAGATCGTGCACAACAAGCACGTGGTGCGGACCCTGGAGGCCAAGGGCGCGATCTTCGTGGAGGAGAACGAGGAGGTGCCCGAGGGCGCCACCGTCATCTTCTCCGCGCACGGTGTCGCCCCCGAGGTGTACGAGCAGGCGAAGGCGCGCTCGCTCAAGGCGATCGACGCGACCTGCCCGCTGGTCACCAAGGTGCACCAGGAGGCCCGGCGGTTCGCGGCCGAGGACTACGACATCCTGCTGATCGGCCACGAGGGGCACGAGGAGGTCATCGGCACCGCCGGCGAGGCCCCCGCGCACATCCAGCTCGTGGACGGCCCGGACGGCGTCGACAAGGTAACCGTGCGTGACCCGAACAAGGTCGTCTGGCTCTCCCAGACCACCCTCTCGGTCGACGAGACCCTGGAGACCGTGGGCCGGCTCAAGCAGAAGCTGCCGCTGCTCCAGTCGCCGCCCAGCGACGACATCTGCTACGCCACCTCCAACCGGCAGCACGTGGTGAAGGAGATCGCCCCGGACTGCGACGTGGTGATCGTGGTCGGCTCGCGCAACTCGTCCAACTCGGTACGCCTGGTCGAGGTGGCCCTGGACGCGGGCGCCAACGCCGGGCACCTGGTCGACTTCGCCCACGAGATCGACGACGCCTGGCTGGCCGACGCCCGTACGGTCGGCGTCACCTCCGGTGCCAGCGTGCCGGACGAACTGGTCCAGCAGGTGCTCGCGCACCTGGCCGAGCGGGGCTTCACCGACGTCGAGGAGATCACCACCGCCAACGAGCGGCTGACCTTCTCGCTGCCGCAGGAACTCAAGCGGGACCTGAAGGCCGCCGCGGCCGCACGCGGCTGACGAGCCGGAACGAATCGCCCGCCTGGCACGTCCAACCACTCATGAAGACTCCGCGGATGGCGTTCGTCGCCCTGCTCGCCTGCGCCGCGCTGGGCGCCTGCGCCGGCCCGGGCACCGAGCCCGCCAGTTCCGGCCCGACGGGAGGCCCGGTGACCAGCACGCCCAGCCCCGATCCCAGCGCCACCCCGAGTGACCCGACCGCGCCGACCGGTCCGGTGTCGGCGTCGCCCGGCGCCACCACCCTCACCGGTACGGTGCAGGCCGGCGTGGAGCCGAACTGCCTGCTGCTGGACGGCAACCTGCTGGTCGGTGGGCCGCGTGACGTGCTGAAGGCGGGCACCCGGGTGACCGTCACCGGTCATCCCCAGCCGGATCTGATGACCACCTGCCAGCAGGGCACCCCCTTCGTCGTGGAGTCCGCGAAGCCGGCCTGAACGGCGACCGCGAAGCCGGCGCCGATACGGCGGGAGGCCCGCCCCCACGCGGGGACGGGCCTCCTGTCTTCTTCGCCGGACCGTCAGCCGACGTTCCTTACCACCACGTCACCGCTGCCGATCAGCAGGTTCGTGTCGGTCCGGACCTGCACCGTGCCGTAGAGCACCCGACCGCTGCCCGGCGCGGCGTTCGCCGTCACCGAACCGGGCACCGTCCACGAGCTGCCGCTGGGCCGCGACGCGTTCGTGTCCGTCACCGCGAGGGTGCCGAAGGCCGGGTTGGTGAAGACGTCGACATAGTTGTAGCTGGTCGAGCCGGAGGGCACCGAGTAGCCGTCGACGCGTACCTTCCAGGCGCCCGGCGCCGGGTTGTTGATGGTCACCGACTCCTCGGAGCTGCCGCCCGCGCTGCGGCCGGCCTCCACGCAGGTGCCCGACGTGCAGTTGAGCACGAACAGGTCCAGGTCGGCGGCCGGGTCGGAGGTGCCACCGATGGTGGCCCGCAGCTGGGTCGAGCCCGGGGTCACCGTCAGGTCGTAATCCTGGACCGCGCGGTTGCCGATGGTGAACGGACCCTGCCGGGCGCTACCCAGCGTGCCGCCGACCGCCCGGCCGCTGAACGAGCCGAGGGTGCTGGTCAGCGAGTACGACCGGGACACCGGCACGCCCGCCGTGGCGGAGTCGATCACGTCGGGGTTCGGGGAGACCGTCGCGCCGAGGACCGAGGCGGTCAGCGTGAACTTGGTCCACTCCGCGTCGGAGGTACGCCGGGCGTCCACCGTGACCTCCCACACCCCGGGAAGGGGGCTGCCGGTCGTCCGGCTGTTCGGCGAGCCGGTGGCGCAGGCGCCCGCGGCCGGGACGAAGCAGGACGTGGACGCGTTGTCGTCGATGTTGACGCCGTACGGGTGGTAGCGCAGGAAGCGCGCCTGCCCGGTGCCCGGCTCACCGGTCGGGCCGGTGAAGTCCACCTTCAGCGCCGGCGTGCCCGCCGGAACCTGGAAGAAGTAGCGCAGCGCCTGGTTACGGCCGACCTTGTCGTTGATCGTCACCTGGAAGTTGTCCGCCGCCCGGAAGGTGTACGGGACGACCACCAGGTTCATCGTCTGGTAGTCGACGCCGGTGGTCGCCGGGTCGTCCAGCCGCAGGATCGCCGAGTGCGCGCCCGGGGTCGCCGGGTCGATCGCCACGGTCACGTCGACCGGCTTGTTCAGCGGAAGGGCCACCGACGTGCCGGACGAGAAGGTGCCGTCGTTGCCCACCCACGACAGGTCGTAGGTGATCGCCTTCGACCCACCGGTGGTGCGGGTGAAGGTGTAGGTGCGGGTGTACCTCCGACCCGCCGTGACACCCTCACGGTCGTGGATGCCGACGCCGACGCCGGGGGTGGCGAGGTAGCCGGCGAGCACCGTGTTCACCGGCACCGACGAGGTGATGCCGACGGTCTTGATGTTCTGGCGCAGCAGCGCGTACGCCGCCTTGACGTCGATCAGGCCGGCGCCCTGCTCGAACGCCCCGACGCCGTCGAGGAACCGGGCCGAGGACATCATGGCCTGCCGGATCTGGTCCGGCTTGCGCTGGAAGCCCTCCGCCTTGGCGGCGCTGACCAGCAGCGCCCCGGCGCCCGCCGCCTGCGGCGAGGCCATCGAGGTGCCGTTGAGCATGGAGTAGCCCGGCGGCAGCGGGTACGTGCCGGCGACCGGCCCGCCCGACTGCCAGGTCGGCGTGGTGGAGATGGCCGAACCGGGGGCGACGACGTTGGGCTTGAAGCCGCCGTCCTCGCGCGGCCCACGGGAGCTGAAGTAGTGCAGGTTCTCCTGGTACGGCGAGCTGGAGCCGTAGTTCGCCCGCCAGGTGGCGTCGGTGATGTACGAGCCGACGCTCATCACCTTCTCGGCCACGGACGGGTCGCCGACGGTGTTGGTGCCCGGCCCGCTGTTCCCCGCGGAGATGAACATCTGCACCTTGTACTGCTCGATGAGGCGGTTGTAGAGCAGCGCGCGGGTGTTGTTGCCGTCGTTGAGCGACGGGAGACCGCCGATCGACATGTTGATGACGTCCACGTTCGCCTGCTTGGCGGCGTAGATCATGCCCTCGATGAGGGCGTGCGCGGTGCAGCCGCCGGCGAACATGCAGACCCGTACGGAGACCAGCTTGGCGCCCGGGGCGACGCCGGTCATCTTGCCGCCGAACAGCCCGTTGCCGGCGGTGATGCCGGCGACGTGCGTGCCGTGCTGGCCGGAGACGATGCCGATGTTGACGAACTTGTTCTTGCCGTCGATCTGCACGACGAACGGCATCGCCTCGACCACCGGGGTCGCCGGGTTGTCGGTGCCGAAGGTGCCGACGTCGTAGCGGACCTTGTAGTCGGTCATCGGGGTCTCGTCGGCGAAGGAGCCGTTCTGGTTGGTGTCGACCCAGACGGTCTTGTCGCCGTCCCACAGGACACCGAAGAGCCCGCTGCTGCCGGCCCGGTTGCCGTCGCGGTTGACGTCGTTGCCGACCTCGCCGCCGAGGCTCGCGGCCCGCTCGTTGAAGACGCCGAAGCGGTAGGAGCCCGAGCGCGGCGCGGTCCAGGTGCGGCTGTCGACGGTGAACGTGGCGCCCGACACCTTGGTCGCCATGCTGATCCAGGTCGGATCGCCGTCGTCGGTCGGCGAGGTCGCGGTGACCCAGTCGACGATCTTGCGCTCGCCGGTCGTGGTGGTCCGCAGCGCCGGGTGCGCCAGGTCGACGCCGGTGTCGATGATGCCGATGGTGACGCCGCGCCCGTCGAGTGTGGGGTGTTCGGCCACGAACTGCGCCGCGTTCATGTCCTGGATCGGCATGTACGGGTTGGCGGCGGGGGTGGCCGCGCCGGGTGCCGGCTGGGGTGCCGGCGACTCGCTGGCGTCCGGACGCGGGTCGGGCACGGCGAGCGCCGCGTCGATCTCGACCGTCTCCACGCCGCTCAGCTCGGCGATGCGGTCGGCCCGGTCGGTGGCCACGCTGGCACGCAGGTAGCCGAGGCTGTCGTCGCGGTAGTCGACGCTCGCGCCGAGCGCCGCGAGACGGTCGGCGACGGCGCTGGCCTGGCCGTCCTGCGCGCCGACCAGAACGTCGACGGTCTGCTGGCCCTCGGCCTCCGCCTGAGCCAGTCGATCCTGGTCGGTCGGGCTCCAGCCGGCCTTGGGAATGTCGGGGGACGACCCGGCGAGGGCCGGGGTGCCGGCGGACGCCAGGGTCAGTGCGCCGGCCGTGAGGGCGGACGCGACGAACCCGGCCGAGGCACGCCGGATCCAGGTTGGGGGCTTCTTCACGTTCTCTTCCTCCGATGAGAGAAAGCCGCCCAGAGGGGTCCAGGGCGAGTAGGAAGCGATCCTGTATGTGGAATCGGAGGCTGTCACTAGCATGCGGCCGGTTGTGACCCGCCTGTGATATGTCCGATCGGTGATGTAACAAAGGCGTGGCCAGCGGCGCTACAGCGCCGGAGAAGTGTCGCCTCCGGCCAGCTCCGGCGCCTGCGGCTGCCTCGGTGCCAGCTCCACCTGGGGCGGGGCCGGCAGCTCCTGGTCGGAGACGCCCAGCTCGGCCAGCTTGCGGGCGCTGACCAGCACTCGCGCCTCCAGCGAACCGACCGCCCGGTTGTACGCGGTCACCGCCCCGCCCAGCGACGCGCCCAGCTTGCCGACGTGGTCGCCGAGGGTGGACAGTCGCCCGTACAGCTCGCGGGCCAGCGTGTGCACGCTGGCGGCGTTGCGCGCCAACGCCTCCTGCCGCCACGAGTACGCCACGGTGCGCAGCAGCGCCACCAAAGTGGCAGGCGTGGCCAGCACCACGTTGCGGGCGAACGCGTGCTCCAGCAGCGTCGGGTCGCGCTGCAACGCCACGTCGAGGAACGGATCCGCCGGCACGAAGAGCACCACGAACTCGGGCGACTGGTCGAACGCGGCCCAGTAGGACTTGGCGGCCAGTGAGTCCACGTGTGCCCGCAGGTGCCGCGCGTGCGCGTCGAGGTGGGTGTCCCGCCCCCGCTCGTCGCGCGCCTCCATCGCGGTCAGGTACGCGTCGAAGGGCGCCTTGGCGTCGACCACCACCGTCCGGCCGCCGTGCAGCCGGACCACCAGGTCGGGGCGTACCCCCTGGTGGTCGGTGGCGGCGGTGACCTGCTCGTTGAAGTCGCAGTGCTCCAGCATGCCGGCCGCCTCGACGATCCGACGCAGTTGGTGCTCGCCCCAGCGGCCCCGGACCTGCGGGGCGCGCAGCGCCGCGACGAGCTGCTTGGTCTCGGTGCGCAGCTCGCCGGAGACCGTGCTCATCGCCCGCACCTGCTCACGCAGCTCGGCGTACGCGTCGACCCGGTCGCGTTCCAGCTCGGTGACGCGCTGCTCGTAACGCCGGAGGGTCTCGTGCAGCGGGGCCACCGCCCGCGCGACGGCCTCCTGGGACTGCGCGGTCGCCTCGTAGCTGAGCGCCCGCATCGACTGCTCCAGCCGCCCCTCACCCGCCCGGGCGGCGGCGAGGGTCGCCTCCAGTCGGGCGACCTCGGCGGCCGACCGGGCCCGGGCGGCCAGCCAACCCAGCGCGCCGCCCGCGCCGAGACAGACGATCACCACGGCCAGCGTTGCGAAGCTCGTCACCCTCCGAAGCTTGCCAAACGGGTGCGACGTGACCCCGATGGGTACCGTCGAGTCATGAAAGTTTTGCTGTGCCTCGTTCTGGTGCTGATGCTCGGAGGTGCGCTGGTGTTCTGGAGGTCGGGAAGCAGGTCGCGGCGGGCCACGGAGCTGGCCGATGCCCGCGCCGAGGCGCAGCGCTGGTACGAGCGGCTCGGCGGGCAGTTGATGAACCTGCACGGCGACGCCCCGGCGGTACGCCAGGCGCTCGCCGACGCGGGTGAGCGGTACAACGCGGCCGGCTCCCAACTGGAGCAGGCGCGCACCCCGCACCAGTTCGCGCTGGCCCGGGAGACCTCGCTCGAGGGGTTGGCGTACATCCGGGCGGCGC
Organism: Micromonospora narathiwatensis; assembly: GCF_900089605.1. NCBI lineage: Bacteria > Bacillati > Actinomycetota > Actinomycetes > Micromonosporales > Micromonosporaceae > Micromonospora > Micromonospora narathiwatensis. Next base: position 6,213,253 of record NZ_LT594324.1, read on the forward strand.
GGACCGCGATGGGCATCGACCCGGGGCCGGAGCTGCCGGCGCTGGCCGCCGCCCGGGGCGCCGGGATGCTGACCAAGGAGCGCGAGGTCAACGTGCAGGGGCAGACCTACCGGGCCGGGCCGCAGCCGGGCAACCAGACGCCGTACTACTACCCCGGCGGCAGCTGGCAGGGGCGGCGGGTGCCGGCCGGCTGGTACTCGACGCCGTGGTGGAAGACCGCGCTCGGTGCCGGCGCCGGAGTGATCGGCGGCATGCTCATCGCCGACGCGCTCTTCTCGCCGGCCTTCGCCGACCCGGGCCACGGCTACGACGCCGGCTACCAGGAGGGCTTCCAGGACGGCTTCGGCGACGGCCAGGACTACGGCGACCACGCCGGCAACGACTTCGGCGGCGACCAGTTCGCCGGCAACGACATCGCCGGCAATGATTTCGGCGGTGGCCAGTTCGCCGGTGGCCAGGGCGGCGGCGACTTCTCCGGCGGCGATTTCGGCGGCTTCGGCGGTGGGGACCTCGGCGGGGGCGACTTCGGCGGGGACTTCGGCGGCGGCGACTGGTGAGGCCCGGCCGCGCCCGGCGCGGTTGTCGACAGGGCCCCCTGCCACGCGAAATGCGTTGGCCGGGGGCCCTTTCCTACTCTCAGCCGGTGTTGCGCATGCCGGCGGCGATGCCGTTGACGGTGGTGAGCAGCGCCCGCTCCAGCGCCGTACCGTCGTTGGGGCCGCGTCGCCCGCCCGGCGCGGTCGCGACCGCTCGGCCGGCGGCACCGGAGTCGCGGTACTGGCGCAGTAGCGCCACCTGGAGGTGGTGCAGCGGCTCCAGGTAGGTGTCCCGTACGGCCAGGGTGCGCTGGAGCACGGGCGAGTTCTCCAGCAGGGCCGGCGAGGCGGTGACCGCCAGCACCTCCTGCTTGGTCAGCTCGTACTCCTGCCGGATCTCGTCGAAGATCGGGTGCAGCTTCTTCGGGACGAGCGTCTCCACGTACCGCTGGGCGATGCTCAGGTCGGTCTTGGTGAGCATCATCTCCACGTTCGACAGGAACGTGCGGAAGAAGTGCCAGTTGCGGTGCATCTCGGCGAGCACGTCCTGCAAACCGGCGGCCCGCGCGGCGGCCAGGCCGGAGCCCACGCCGAACCAGCCGGGCACGATCTGCCGGGTCTGGGTCCAGCCGAACACCCACGGGATGGCCCGCAGGCCGGCCAGGCCGGCGCCGGTGTTCGGCCGCTTCGCCGGCCGGGAGCCGATGTTGAGCGCCCCCAGCAACTCCGTCGGGGTGGAGGCCCAGAAGTATGCCGGCAGGTCCGGGTCCTCGACCAGCGACCGGTACGACCGGAACGCCGCCTCGGAAACCACGTCCATGGTGGCGTCCCAGCGTTCCAGCATCTCGGCCGGCTGTCGGGGCGCGGTGTGCAGCAGCGTCGCCTGGAGCACCGCCGCGACGGTCAGCTCCAGGTTCTCGCGGGCCAGCGCGGGCAGTGTGTACTTGTCGGAGATGACCTCACCCTGCTCGGTCACCTTGATCGCGCCGTCCAGGGTGCCGTACGGCTGGGCCAGGATCGCGTCGTGGGTGGGGCCGCCGCCCCGGCCCACCGTGCCGCCCCGACCGTGGAACAGCCGCAGGTGCACGCCGTGCCGGGCGGCCACGTCGCGCAGCGCGCGCTGGGCCCGGTGGATCGACCACTGGCTGGTGGTGATGCCGGCCTCCTTGTTGGAGTCGGAGTAGCCCAGCATCACCTCCTGCACGTCGCCCCGCGCCGCGACCAGCGCCCGGTAGGCGGGCAGCGACAGCAGCTCGTCCAGCAGCTCCCCGCCACTGTTCAGCTCGGCCGGCGTCTCCAGCAGCGGGACGAAGCCGATCCGGGCCCGGCCGCTGTGTACGTCGATCAGGCCGGCCTCGCGGGCCAGCACCACCGCGGCGAGCACGTCGTCCACGCCGAGGGTCATCGAGATGATGTACGACTCGATCACCTCGGCGCCGAACCGGTCCTGCACCTCGCGGATCGCCGTGAACACGTCGAACGTCTTCTGCGCGCCCTCGGTGAGCGGGCTGTCCAGGGTGGAGAGCGGCCGGCGGCCGGCCAACTCGTCGGCGAGCAGCTTGGTGCGCTCCAGCCGGGTCAGCGACGGGTAGTCGGACACCTCCCCGACCGCGCCGTAGAGCTGGGCGAGGACCGCGTGGTGCGCCTCGGCGTGCTCGCGGACGTCCATGGTCGCCAGGTGCAGCCCGAACGCGGACACCGTACGGATCGTCGAGGCGAGCCGGCCCACGGCGGTGAGCTGCCCGGAGTTGCGGGCCAGCGAGGCGCGCAGCAGCTCCAGGTCGGCGATCAGCTCGGCCGAGCCACGGTAGTCCCGCCCCGGCACGTGTGCGGTGCCGGTACGCAGCCGCTCCCGGGTGTTGGCCAGCTTCGCCTTCACGCAGCGCGCCTTGAGCCGGTAGGGCTCCTCGGCGTTGACCCGGCGGAACCGGGGCGCCACCTCGGGCAGCGCGTCCAGGTCGGCGGCGAGGCTGGCGGAGAGGTCCAGCGAGACCGCGCGCAGCCGGCGGGAGACGGAGACCTCGCTGATGAGCGCGTCCATCGCCTTCTCGGTGGCCTCGATGCCGTGCTCGTGCTGGATCCGCAGCACCTCCCGGGTGACCGCCGGGGTGACGAAGGGGTTGCCGTCCCGGTCGCCGCCGATCCAGGTGCCGAAGGTCAGCGGGCGGGCGGTCGGCGAGGTCTCCACCCCCAGGGTGCGCAGCGTGTCGGCGAGGTCGTCGAGGACCTGCGGAGCGGCCTCGGCATGGAGGTCGCGCAGGTAGTAGATGGCGTTGCGGGCCTCGTCGGTCGGGTCCGGCCGGTCCAGCCGCAGCTCGTCGGTCTGCCACATCAGGTCCAGCAGCTCGGCCAGCCGCCGGTTGGCCGGGCCCTCGTCGCTGGCCCCGTAGAGGATGGCGTTGGCGGTCTCGGCGTCCAGCTCGTCGGCCACGGCGCGCAGCTTGGACAGGATCGACCGGCGGGCCGCCTCGGTCGGGTGGGCGGTGAAGACGGGGCGTACCGCGAGCCGGCGGGCCACCGCGGCGATCTCCTCGGCCGGCACCCCCCGCTCGGCGATCATCCTGGCCGCCTGGTCCAGCCAGCCGCCGTGCACGGCCCGGCGCCGGCGCAGGTCACGGGCCCGGTGCACCTGCTCGGTGATGTTGGCCAGGTGGAAGTAGGTGGAGAAGGCGCGGGCCAGCTTGGTGCCGGTGGTGACGTCGAGCCCGGCGAGGCGCTGGGCGGCGGCCGGGGCGTCGGATCGGACCTGGGCGCGGATCTCCTCGACCAGGTCGAGCAGCGGTCGGCCCTCCTGCCGGGCGAGGGTCTGCCCGAGCAGCGTGCCGAGGCGGCGGATGTCGGCCCGCAGCGCGGCGTCCGGGCCGTCGTGGTCGTGCTGGTCGGTCACGGGTGCGCTCCTTACGAGAGTACGAAGGACAGCGCTGTCCGACTCCCTGGATCGTATCCGCGCGGGGCCGCCCGAGAGCAGGGGGACCGCGTGATGATCTGCACTCTGGGACAGGCGCGCCGGCTCAGCGTATTAACCCGCCATGCCGGGGATGAGTGCTTTCCGGGGCGGAAATCGCTGGTCCGACCGGATAGCGTCCGATCATGAGCAACCCCAGCTACCCGCCCAAGCCCCGGCCGGGCGACCGGGTCGCGGTCGTGTCGCCCTCCGCCGGCCTGCCCGGCCTCTTCCCCCACGTGTACGAGCTGGGCCTGCGCCGGCTCCGCGAGGAGTTCGGGCTGGAACCGGTGGAGTATCCGACCACCCGGCGGATGGGCGCCGACCCGCGGGACCGGGCAAGGGACCTGACCGCCGCCTTCGCCGACCCGACGATCACCGCCGTGCTCGCCACGGTCGGCGGGGACGACCTGATCACGGTCACCCCGTATCTGGACGACGAGGTGCTGCGGGCCAACCCGAAGCCGTACTACGGCTACTCGGACAACACCAACATCCTCAACCACCTGTACCGGCTGGGCCTGGTGGCGTACCACGGCGGGTCGGTGCTGGTGCACCTCGGCCGGCCCGGCAAGCCGCACCCGCTGACCTTCGACTCGCTGCGCGCCGCCCTGTTCACCTCCGGCTGGTACGAGCTGACCCCCGCGCCCGAGTGGGGTGACCAGCCGAACGACTGGCGGGACCCGTCCACGCTGGCGTACGAGCCGGTGATGTTCCCCGGCGAGGGCTGGCGGTGGCACGGGCCGGCCACCGTGGTGCAGGGCCGCACCTGGGGCGGGAACCTGGAGATCCTGCACTGGCTGATGGCCACCGGCCGGGTGCCGTCGGCGGCGGAACTGGCCGGGTCGGTGCTGGTCGTCGAGACGTCGCAGGAACTGCCCACCGCCCAGGAGGTCTTCCGGATCGTGCGGAACATGGGGGAGCGGGGCCTGCTCGCGGCCTTCCCGGCGATCGTGGTCGGTCGCCCGAAGGCGTGGGACTTCGACCGCCCGCACACGCCGGAGCAGCGGCGGGAGTGGGGCGGGGCGCAGCGGGAGGCGGTCACCCGGGCGCTCGCGGACTACGCCGACGACCCCGTGGTGGTCTTCGACGTCGACCTCGGCCACACCGACCCGCAGTTGATCATCCCGTACGGCGGGGAGGTCCGGGTCGACGCGGTCGAGCGGCGCATCTCGGTGCGCTACTGACCCTGGCCCACGCGCGTATCTGGAGTGGGCCGGCCTAGCCGTCGACGGCGGCGAAGGCGCGGACCGGGAAGGTGCCCATGCCGGCCACCATCGGCGGCACGGCGGTGAACCGGAACCCCTCCGGAGGCAGGTCGCCCAGGCCGGTCAGGTGTTCCACGATCGGGATGCCGGCGGCGAGCAGGGCACTGTGCGCCGGGCGCTCGCCGGCGGCGGCCGGGGTCATGTCGTCGATGTTGATCGAGTCGATGCCGACCAGGGTCGCACCCGCCTCGACCAGCAGGTCCGCGCCGTCCCCGGTCAGGTAGGGGGCATCGGGGGCGGCGTACCGGTCGGTGCCGAAGTGTCGGTCCCAACCGGTGTGCAACAGCACCGCCCGCCCGGAGACGTCGTACGGCGCCAGCATCGACCGATCCACCGCCCGGGTGCCGGCGGGCACCCGGACCACCAGCCCGGGCAGGTCGGCGAGGCGGTCCAGCGGCACACCGGTGAGGTCCGGCCCGTCGGCCCACCGGTGCGAGGGGGTGTCCAGGTAGGTGCCGGTGTTGGCGATCATGTCGATCCGGCCGACGTGGAACTCGACGCCCGGGGCGTACCTCGGTCGGGACTCCTCGCGGGTGAGCCAGTCGGTGATCCGGGGCGGCTGCCAGCCGGGCAGGGTGGTCATCCCGTCGGTGATCACATGGCTCAACTCGACGAACCGCGTCCGATGCTGCCCCGTCACGCTCTCAGCGCACCACGCCGGGCGGCCAGCGGTCAAGATCCGCGCGTCGGACCCGGTGCCGACGACCGGCCGGGAAGGCGGGCGGTGAGGTGCCGTACTGGGGGGAGCACGGCACCTCGGCGGGGCACGCCGAGAGGCGAGCCGCCAGGAGGTCCGGTAACGGGGGTCGGACCTCCCCGAACAGGCCCGCGTTCCCCTGCTCCGGCTCCCCCTCTCCCCGGCGGCCAGAGCCCGGACTGACGGAATCCATCCTCGGGGCGTGGCCGGCCCGGTTCTTGAAGAATCTTGCGCGGTTCGGGTGACCCGCGCTGCTCAGGCAGCGTCGGAGCCGGTGTCGTGGGCGGCGAACAGCCGGCGCAGCCGGGCCGGCGGGTGACCGACCTGCTCCCGGACCACCCGGGTCAGGTGGGCCTGGTCGGCGAAGCCGTGCGTGGCGGCGACCTCGCCCAGCGGAGGCCCGTCCCCGTCGGCCAGCACGGTCAGCACCGACCGCACCCGCAGCCGGTTCCGGTACGCGGTGAGGCTGTGGCCGGTCACCCGCTGGAACACCCGGCTCAGGTGGTGCGGCGAGCAACCCACCTGCTCGGCGACCTCGGTCAGCCCGATCCGGAAGTCGGAGGCGACCAGCACCTCGCGGGCCCGGTCGGCGAGCCGCCGGTGGGCGGCCAGGGTGGCCGGCCGCCGGCCGACGGCCCGCTCGATCTCCGCGCCCGGCTCGCCGACGCCCAGCGGCGTCCGGCTCAACAGCCGGCCCAGGAACCGGTGCAGCCGTTCGGCCACCTCGAACTGGTCGATGCCGCGCCGGCAGTGCGCCGCGAGCATCCGGTGTTCGAGATCCAGCCGCCCGTCGACGCTGCCCCACCAGCCGCGTCGGTGCAGCCACTGTTCGGTGTCCGGGCGCTCGGCGAGGACCTCCGGGGCGAGTTCCAGACAGCTGTAGACGTCGCCGTCACCGTACGGGTGGCTGCTGGCCATCTCGTCGCCCGGCCGGGTCAGCCAGATCGTGGTGGCGTCGGTGAGGATGAGCCGGTCGTTGAGCCGCACCTGGGCGCTACCCGCGCGGCCGAGGAAGAGTCGGTGGCCGACCTCGGGCGTCGGCCCGTGCCAGCCGGGGTCCTCGACGATGCACTTGACCTGATAGAACAACATGCCCCGCGGGGCGCCCAGCACCTGCCACCGTCCGGGTGTGGTCCGTCTCCTGGGATCACTACCGACCCGTTCCGGCATCGTTCCTCCCCTGTGCGCCGTACGCGGCGCCACCCGGATTGTCCCCGCCGGGGGATAGTCTCGACAGGTGCACCCCCCGTCCGGCTGGACGAGGGGCCCATCGCCGTGCGCCGACCCTGCACTGGAAGTGATCACAGATGCTCACCGGACTCTTCTCCGCCGCCCTGGCCGACCCCGGGCTGGCCCGGGCGCGTGACCTGGCGCGCTCCGGTGCCGCCCAGGTCGACGGACTCGACATCACCGCCCCGGCCGCGCTGCGCCCGTTCGCCGTCGCCGCCGTCGCCGCCGACGAGCCGGCCGGCGGCGCGGGACGCCCGGTGCTGGCGGTGACGGCGACCACCCGCGAGGCGGACGACCTCGCCTCCGCGCTGGGCAGCCTGCTGCCGCCGGAGCAGGTGGCCGTCTTCCCCTCCTGGGAGACGCTGCCGCACGAGCGGCTCTCGCCGCGTTCCGACACGGTCGGCCGGCGACTGGCCGTGCTGCGCCGCCTGGCGCATCCGGAGTCCGCCGACGCGCACGGGCGTACCGGGCCGGTGCGGGTGGTCGTGGCGCCCGTCCGGTCACTGCTCCAACCGCAGCTCAAGGGGCTCGGCGATCTGGAGCCGGTGCAGCTTGCCGCCGGCGACGAGGCGGACCTGGAGGAGGTCGCCCGCCGGCTCACCGACATGGCGTACGCCCGGGTGGACCTGGTCACCAAGCGGGGCGAGTACGCCGTGCGCGGCGGCATCCTCGACGTCTTCCCGCCCACCGACGAGCACCCGTCGCGGGTCGAGTTCTGGGGCGACGAGGTGGAGGAGATCCGCACCTTCGCCGTCGCCGACCAGCGCACCATCGAGCAGGTCGCCCAGCTCTGGGCCCCGCCCTGCCGCGAGCTGCTGCTCACCCCGACCGTGCGGAGGCGGGCCGCCGCGCTCGCCCAGGAGCACCCGGAGCTGGCCGAGATCCTCGACAAGCTCGCCGAGGGCATCCCGGTCGAGGGCATGGAGTCGCTCGCCCCGGCCTTGATCGGGCCTGCGCACGCGCCGACTCGCGGCGGGCCGCCCGAGGTGGCGGCCGCGCCAAGCGACTCGCCGCATGCGTCGATGGAGCTGCTGCTGGACTGCATGCCGGCCGGCACCCACGTCGTACTCTGCGACCCGGAGCGGATCCGCACCCGGGCGCACGACCTGGTGCGTACCTCGGAGGAGTTCCTCCAGGCGAGCTGGGCCGCGGCCGCCGTCGGGGGCCAGGCCCCGGTCGACCTCGGCGCCGCCGCCTTCCGCACCCTGGCCGACGTACGCGCGGCCGCCCGCGCCCTGCGCCAGCCCTGGTGGACCCTCGCGCCGTTCGGCCTGCGGGAGGCGGACGCCGCCCCGGCCCGGCAGCCGTGGGAGGATGCGCCGACCGAGGTCGACGTCACCCCCGACGACGCGATCGCGGTGACCCTGGCCGCCCAGCCGGCCCCGCTCTACCACGGCGAGACCGCCCGGTTGGTCGACGACCTCAAGCGCTGGGCCGGCGAGGGCTGGTCGATGGCGCTGGTCTTCGAGGGCCACGGCCCCGCCCAGCGGGCCGTCGAGGTGCTCCGCGACGCCGGCCTCGGCGCCCGGCTCACCGAGGAGGTGCCGACCGCGCCCGCCCCCGGCGAGCTGCTGGTCTCCTGCGGCTGCCTGACCGCCGGCTTCGTCGACGAGGCGTCCCGGTTCGTGCTGCTCACCGGCGAGGACGTGACCGGCGGCCGGGGCACCTCCACCCGGGACATGCGCCGGATGCCCAGCCGGCGGCGCAACACCATCGACCCGCTGGAGCTGAAGGCGGGCGACCACGTGGTGCACGAGCAGCACGGCATCGGCCGGTACGTCGAGCTGGTGCAGCGCACGGTGAACGGCGCGAGCCGGGAATACCTGGTCATCGAGTACGCCCCGAGCAAGCGCGGCCAGCCCGGCGACCGGCTCTTCGTCCCCACCGACCAGCTCGACCAGCTCTCCCGGTACGTCGGCGGGGAGCAGCCCACCCTGCACAAGATGGGCGGCTCCGACTGGCAGAAGTCCAAGGCGCGGGCCCGTAAGGCGGTCCGCGAGATCGCCGCCCAGCTCATCCAGCTCTACGCCGCCCGTAAGGCGTCCAAGGGGCACAACTTCGGTGCGGACACCCCGTGGCAGCGGGAGCTGGAGGACGCCTTCCCCTGGCAGGAGACGCCGGACCAGCTCGCCGCGATCGAAGAGGTCAAGCGGGACATGGAGCAGACCGTCCCGATGGACCGGCTGATCTGCGGCGACGTCGGTTACGGCAAGACCGAGATCGCGGTCCGCGCGGCGTTCAAGGCGGTGCAGGACGGCAAGCAGGTGGCCGTGCTGGTGCCCACCACCCTGCTGGTGCAGCAGCACTACAACACCTTCGCCGAGCGGATGAGCCAGTTCCCGGTCACCATCCGGCAGCTCTCCCGGTTCCAGACGCCGAAGGAGACCGAGCAGACCCTGACGATGGTCGCCGACGGCACCGTCGACATCGTCATCGGCACCCACCGGCTGCTCCAGGCGTCCACCCGGTTCAAGCAGCTCGGGCTGGTCATCATCGACGAGGAGCAGCGCTTCGGCGTCGAGCACAAGGAGCACCTGAAGACGCTGCGCGCCTCGGTCGACGTGCTGGCCATGTCGGCCACCCCGATCCCGCGCACGCTGGAGATGGCGATCACCGGCATCCGGGAGATGTCCACCATCGCCACCCCGCCCGAGGAGCGGCACCCGGTGCTCACCTTCGTCGGGGCGTACGACGACAAGCAGGTGGCGGCGGCGATCCACCGCGAGCTGCTCCGCGACGGGCAGGTGTTCTACCTGCACAACCGGGTGGAGTCGATCGAGAAGGCGGCCCGCCGGATCCGTGAGCTGGTGCCCGAGGCCCGGGTCGCGGTGGCGCACGGCCAGATGAGCGAGGAGGCGCTCGAGAAGGTGATGGTCGGCTTCTGGGAGAAGGAGTTCGACGTCCTGGTCTGCACCACGATCGTGGAGTCCGGCATCGACATCCCGAACGCCAACACGCTGATCGTGGAGCGGGCCGACCTGCTCGGCCTGGCCCAGCTGCACCAGATCCGGGGTCGGGTCGGCCGCGGTCGGGAGCGGGCGTACGCGTACTTCCTCTATCCGTCGGACCGGCCGCTGACCGAGAACGCGCACGAGCGGCTGGCCACCATCGCCCAGCACACCGAGCTGGGCGCCGGCATGTACGTGGCGATGAAGGACCTGGAGATCCGGGGCGCGGGCAACCTGCTCGGCGGCGAGCAGTCCGGGCACATCGAAGGCGTCGGTTTCGACCTGTACATCCGGATGGTCGGCGAGGCGGTCTCCGCCTTCAAGGGCGAGCAGCCGGAGGAGGAGTCCGAGGTCAAGGTGGATCTCCCGGTCGACGCGCACCTGCCGCACGACTACGTCGGGGTGGAGCGGCTGCGCCTGGAGATGTACCGCAAGCTGGCCGAGGCCCGCGACGAGGAGCGGCTGCGCGAGGTGGTGGCCGAGATGACCGACCGTTACGGCGAGCCGCCCGCGCCGGTGCAGAACCTGGTCGCGGTGGCCCGGTTCCGGCTGCTGGCCCGCCGGTACGGCCTCACCGACGTCTCGATGCAGGGCAAGCACATCCGGTTCGGCCCGCTGCCGTTGCCCGACTCGAAGCAGCTGCGACTCAAGCGCTACCACCCGGACTCGGTCTACAAGCAGGCGCTCGACCAGGTCAGCGTGCCTCGGCCGAGCACCCGTCGGGTCGGCGGCGAGCCGCTGCGCGACCAGGCGTTGCTGGAGTGGTGCGCCCAGCTCCTCTCCGACGTGCTGGGCGAGCCCGCGGCGCTGGCCGGGGCGGGGGCGCGGTGAGTCAGGCCGGGTGGGCGGCGTCACAGCCTCGTACGGGGCGTGAGAGAGTGGCCGACATGCGTGCACGCCGTCTCACCGCCGCCGCCAGCGTCGCGGCCCTCGCTGTCCTCTCCCTCGCCGCCTGCGGCCGGTCCGCGCCGGGCGTCGCCGCCTACGTGGGGGACCGGACGTTCTCCGTCGACCGGGTCAACGAGATCTACGACGACGCCCAGACGCAGTACGCCGACGCCGTCCGCAGCCAGCAGGAGCAGATGGGCGCCACGCCGGCGCCGGAGGAACTGCGCTCCTCGGTGACCCGGCAGGACGTGGTGAACCTGCTGGTCAGCGTCGAGCTGGGCAAGCGCCTGGCGGACGAGAAGGGGATCGAGATCCCCGACATGCTCACCCCGGAGCAGCTCCAGCAGCAGCTCCAGCTGCCGGCCAGCACCGAGTACGTCCAGCTCTGGGGCGAGTGGGTGGACATCTCCGATGCGCTCCAGAAGCAGCTGCCGCCGGCCGAGCTGAGCGACGACGCGGTGATGGCCGTCTACCAGGCCATCGCGCAGACCGGCGCGATCCGCGCGGGGCTGTCGGTCGCCGAGGTCCGGCAGGCGTTCGGCGAGGGCGGCTTCGTCCGTAGCGCCACCGCGCTCAGCTCGGCGCTGCGTGAGGAGGCCGAGAAGTCGGGCGCCTCGATCAACCCGAAGTACGGGCCGATCGGCGTGCCGTCGGTGGTCAGCACCGGCCAGTCGTTGGTCTTCTACTCGCTGCCCTTCATCAACCACGACGGCCCGGTCACCGACATCTCGACCCCCGAGGCCCCGGAGACCGGCGACCCGGTCACCCACTGAGCATGACCGCACGGATCGTCCTGCTGGTCACCTCGCCGCGGCTGCCGGCCGGCCTGCTGACCGCGCCCGCCTGGGACGTCGTACGTTCCGGGCCGGTGCTGGCCGGCACGGAGAGCGAGCTGGCCAGGGCGGTCGGGGCGGCGGGCGCCGAGGTCACGGTGGTGGCCGAGGGCGCCACCCAGGCGTTGCTCGACGAGGTGGCGGCGCACGGCACGGCGGTCTGGCTGGCCGGGCCGACCGGCGACGAGGCGCTGGCCCGGGAGCTGGGGCTGCGGCTGGCTCGCGAGCCGGGCCTGGCCGAGCTGGAGCTGATGTACGGCTCGTGGGACCCGCCGGGTGCCCGACTGCTCGACGCGGTCGAGGTGATGGATCGGCTCGCCTCCCCCGGCGGTGACCCGTGGAAGCGGGCGCAGACCCACCGCAGCCTCGCCGGCTTCCTGCTGGAGGAGTGCTACGAGGCGTACGACGCGATCAGCGCCGACGACACCGACGCGCTCCGCGAGGAGCTGGGCGACGTGCTGCTCCAGGTGCTGCTGCACGCCCGGCTCGCCGAGGAACTGCCGGAGGGCGAGCGGTGGACCGTCGACGACGTGGCCGGTGGCCTGGTCGACAAGATGGTCCGGCGCAACCCGCACGTCTTCGGCGGGGCCGAGGCCGGCTCGATCGAGGAGATCGAGGCGAACTGGGAGCGGATCAAGCGGGCCGAGAAGACCCGCGAGTCGGTGCTGGACGGCATCGCGTTGAGCCAACCGGCGCTGGCCCTGGCCGCGAAGATCCTGGACCGGGCCGGCCGGATCGGCCTGGCGGTGCCGCCGCCGCTGGCCGAGTCCCAGGTGGACCCGGAAGCGAGACTCGGCGCCAGCCTCCTGGCCACCGTCGCCGCGGCCCGGGAGGCGGGAATCGACCCCGAGGCCGCCCTCCGCCGCGCCACCCTGGCGTACGCCGACGCCGTGCGCGCCGCCGAACGCGCCGCCCGTCCCGCCCCCGACCCGGCGAGTTGATCAAGACATTCGCGTCCGGCTCACGCCGCTCGGCCGACGCGAACTCCTTGATCAACCGGAAGGTCGGGGGAGATCGGTAGGGTCGTCGGCATGGAATCGTTCGTGCCGCTGGCGGAGCGGATCGTCGAGGCGTTGCTGGAGAGCCGGCCGGGGCTGGCCACGTCGGCCGGGGACCACCGGTACGACGACCGGCTGCCCGACCTCTCCGCCGACGCCCTCGCGGCCGACCAGGCGATGCTGCGGGACGCGGCCGACGCGCTCTCCGAGATCGACCCGGACTCGCTCGACGTCGAGGAACGGGTCGACCACGCGCTGCTCAGCAGCATGGTCGACCAGGGGCTGTTCGAGCTGACCGAGATCCGCGCGCACGAGTGGGACCCGCTGCGGCACAACCCGGGCCCGCTGCTGCACGCCCTGCTGGCCCGCCCGTACGCGCCCGTCGAGGAGCGGCTGACCCAGCTCACCGGGCGGCTGGCGGCCGTACCGGATGCCCTGGCGACCGCGCGCGCGACGCTGCGGGACATGCCACGGATCCACGCGGAGACGGCGGTCGGGCAGTTCACCGGCACGGCGGCGCTGATCCGCGACGAGGTGCCGGCGCTGCTCGCCCAGGCACCGGCGCTGCACGACCGGGTGGAGCCGGCGGTGACCGCCGCGATCGCCGCGCTGGAGGAGTTCGTGGCGTGGCTGCGGATCGGGCTGGCCGCCGACGCCGGCCCGGGGCGCGACCCCCGGCTGGGCCGGCGGCGCTGGGAGGCGCGACTCTGGCACACCCTGGACACCGAGCTGAGCGCCGCCGAGATCCAGCGCCGCGCCTGGGAGAACCTGGACCGGGTGACCGCGGAGATCCGCGAGGCGGCCGTCGAGCTGGTCGGCGGCCCGGCCGACGACGAGACGGTACGCCGGGCGCTGGACCTGCTCGCCGCCGAGCACCCCGACGACGCCACGATCGTGGATCTCGCCTCGGTGACGCTCGACGAGGCGACCGACTTCGTCCGCGCGCACGACGTGGTCAGCCTGGTCGACGACCCGTGCGTGATCCAGGAGATGCCGGAGTTCGCCCGGGGCGTGGCGGTGGCCTACTGCGACTCGCCCGGCCCACTGGAGACGGCGGACGTGCCGACCTTCTACTGCATCGCGCCCACGCCGGTGGACTGGCCGGCGCAGCGGGTCGAGTCGTTCTACCGGGAATACAACGACCACATGATCCGGAACCTGAGCGTGCACGAGGCGATGCCCGGTCACTTCCTCCAGCTCGCCCACGCCCGCCGGTACGCCGGCCCGACCCGGGTCCGCGCGCTCACCGAGTCCGGGGTGTTCGTCGAGGGCTGGGCGGTCTATGCCGAGGAGGTGATGGCCGGCCTCGGCTTCGGCGGCCTGCCGGTCCGGCTACAGCAGCTCAAGATGCAGCTGCGGATGACCATCAACGCGCTGCTCGACCAGCTCGTGCACTGCGAGGGGATGCCCGAGGCGGAGGCGATGGCGCTGATGACCGGGCGCGGCTTCCAGGAGGAGGGCGAGGCGGCCGGCAAGTGGCGCCGGGCGCTGCTCACCTCCACCCAGCTCTCCACGTACTTCGTCGGGTACAGCGAGATGGCCGACATCGCCCGCGCCCGCCCCGACGGGGTGTCGGTCCGCGAGTGGCACGACGCGATGCTGTCGCACGACTGCCCACCGCCCCGGCACCTGCGTACCCTGCTGGGGATCTGACCGGGGTCCGCGCGGGTTCAGCGCCGCGCGCGGGCGGCGACGCCGTCGATCAGCCAGCGCGAGATGGAGTACGCCGGAGGCAGCTCCGCCGGCAGCGCGTCCACCGGGAACCAGCGCGCCTCGGTGACCTCCCGCGCGTCCACCACCGGCTCGGCGTCCGGGTCCGAGACGGTGGCGGTGAAGCCGGCGAGCAGGGTGCCCGGCCCGGAGATCGCCCAGGGCTGGCTGTCGACGTACGTGGGCCGCCCGATGGTCAGCCCGACCTCCTCGCCGACCTCCCGGTGCGCGGTCGCCTCCAGCGATTCGCCCGCCTCGACGAACCCGGCCACCAGTGCCCACAGCTCCGTCGGCCCGTACGCGTGCCGGACCAGGAGCAGCTCGTCGGGGCCGCCGGCCCGGCCGGGGCGGGTGATCGCCACCAGCACCGCTACGGAGAGCGGCACGAACACGGTCAGGCCGCAGTCGGGGCAGCGGCGGGCGGTCTCGTCCGGCACGTCGGTCAGCTCCGTCCGGCACGCCCCGCACCAGCGGTGCGTACGCCGCCAGGTGACCACCGCGAGCGCCCGCCCGGCGAGGGTGGCCAGCGGTTCCGGCAGCTCGGCGGCGATCCCCCGCCAGCTCCGCCAGCGTCCGGGCAGCGCCTCGGCGTCGGTCGGCTCGGCCGCCCAGGCCGGCGTACCGTCCAGCGTCCCGATCGGCACCCAGTCGAGGTCGGCGGGCAGCTCGCCGATCCGGTGCAACCGCCCGTCCGGCCCGGTCAGCAGCCTGCGTCCGGCCACCGGCACGGCCAGGTCGCCGGGCGCGGGCGGTCGGCTCCGGTCGGCGCCCGGGACGAATCCGCCCAGGCCGGTCGGCGCGGCGGGGATCACGACGTCGCCGTGCGGTTGTCCACCACCTTGGCCTCGGCCGGCACGTCGAAGGCGGTCGCCTCGACCGTGTCGGTGTACCGGCTCAGCGTGATCTCCGCCGGCTTGCCGTCCAGGGCCCCGGTGAAGCTGGCCAGCACGCCCTCGGTGGTGACGCAGGCGGTGAAGCGTTCCCCCGCGCGGGTGACGTCGACGCAGGTGGCGTGGTGCCCGGCCAGGGTGGTGTCGCTCTGTTCGATGCTCGCCTCGCGGTCGAGCGCGGCGTTTGTCAGCAGCCGGATCACCGCCGGCGGGGTGACCAGGTTGTGCTTGCGGGCCTCGGTGTAGACCACCACCGACGGCCTGCCGGCGGTCAGCACCGGTGGCGACACGACGCAGGAGGACCGCCCGTCGCTGGTGGTCTCACAGCGCGTCACCGCCTGCTGGGTCACCGTGATCTTGCCTTCCGGCCAGGTGTACGCGGAGCGGAGCGGCTCCATCGTCTGGGCGATCGAGGCGGTCCGGCCGCCCGGCAGTTGGTAGTCGGCGGCCCAGGTCTGCTCCAGGGCCCGGTCCATCCGGGCGGCGAGGTCGTTGACCAGGTCGGCCCGCCCGAGCGCGACCCCGGCGTCGTCGAGGGCCTGGCAGCCGGTGACCGTGAGCGACGCGATGACCGAGGCGGTGAACACGCGGAGAGTCGTCGAGGCGGCAGGCATGCGCCCCAGCCTTGTCGATCGGGTCAACCTCTCGCAAACCCGATGCCGGTTGACGCCCGAGAAACCGGGAATGTCCGTCCAACTCTCCGTAGGGTGCGGGTCCCGGCCCGGGATCCGTACCCCTGCTTGGCGCCGGGTGGAGGCGTGCGGCCGGGCGTCGCCCGATACGCTGCGTTCAACACCTGCCTCAGCCGCACCGTCGCGGCCCATCCGGACCGGAACACACAATCGAGGAGCGACTCAGTGGCAACCATCGAGGGAATCGTCGCCCGGGAGATCCTGGACTCGCGGGGCAACCCGACGGTCGAGGTCGAGGTCGGGCTCGACGACGGCACGATCGCCCGCGCCGCGGTGCCGTCCGGCGCCTCCACCGGCGCCTTCGAGGCGATCGAGCTGCGCGACGGTGACAAGGACCGCTACCTGGGCAAGGGTGTCGAGAAGGCGGTCGCCAACATCGAGGACAAGATCGTCGACCAGCTCATCGGCTACGAGGCCAGCGAGCAGCGGCTGATCGACCAGAAGATGCTCGACCTCGACGGCACCGACAACAAGGCCGAGCTGGGCGCCAACGCGATCCTCGGCGTCTCGCTGGCGGTGGCGAAGGCCGCCGCGGGCAGCGCCGAGCTGAGCCTCTTCCGCTACCTGGGCGGCCCGAACGCGCACCTGCTCCCGGTGCCGATGATGAACATCCTCAACGGTGGCGCGCACGCCGACTCCAACGTCGACATCCAGGAATTCATGATCGCGCCGATCGGCGCGCCCACCTTCCGTGACGCGCTGCGCTCCGGCGCCGAGGTCTACCACGCGCTGAAGTCGGTGCTGAAGAAGAAGGACCTGTCGACCGGGCTCGGCGACGAGGGCGGCTTCGCCCCGAACCTGCCGACCAACGCCGCCGCGCTGGACCTGATCGCCGAGGCCGTCGAGAAGGCCGGCTACCGGCTCGGCACCGACATCGTCTTCGCCCTCGACGTGGCCGCCACCGAGTTCTTCGACAACGGTACGTACACGTTCGAGGGCAGCGCGAAGACCGCCGAGGAGATGAGCAACTACTACACCAAGCTCGTCGGCGACTACCCGATCGTGTCCATCGAGGACCCGCTGTCGGAGGACGACTGGAGCGGCTGGGCCACCCTGACCGCGGCGCTCGGCGACCGGATCCAGATCGTCGGCGACGACCTCTTCGTCACCAACCCGCAGCGGATCGCCCGCGGCATCACCGAGAAGGCCGCCAACGCCGTGCTGGTGAAGGTCAACCAGATCGGCTCGCTGACCGAGACGCTGGACGCGGTGGACCTGGCCCACCGGGCCGGCTTCAAGTGCATGATGAGCCACCGCTCCGGCGAGACCGAGGACACCACCATCGCCGACCTGGCGGTCGCCCTCGGCTGCGGCCAGATCAAGACCGGCGCCCCGGCCCGGTCCGACCGGGTCGCCAAGTACAACCAGCTCCTGCGGATCGAGGAGGAGCTGGCCGACGCGGCGCGGTACGCCGGCGTCGGCGCGTTCCCGCGCTACCGTTCGGCCTGAGCCGCAAGCTCCGGGGAGGGGTGTGACGATGCAGCAGCGCCGCACACCGGGTGGTCAGCGTCCCGCCCATCGGCCGGGTCAGGCCGGTCGGGCGGGCGGGGCCCGGGTCCGGTCGTCGGTCCGCGACGGTGGCGTCCGCGCCGAGCCGCGCGCCGCCGGCCGGTCGCCCGGCGGCACCCGCGGCGCCGACGGCGTACGCTCCGCGAGCCGTCCCGCGGCCGCGCGGCGTACGGCGGCCGGCGGGGCGGTCAAGCGCCTCACCGCACCCCAACCCCGGCGCTTCACCGGGCGCGCCACCGTGCTCTTCGCGGTGCTGATCGCGCTCGCCCTCGCCTACACCTACCCGGTCCGGGTCTATCTGGACCAGCAGGCGGACATCGCGCGGATGGAGGCGTCCCAGGCCGATCAGCGCGAGCTGATCGAGGGCCTGTCGGCTGAGGCGGCCAAGTGGCAGGACCCGGCGTACATCGAGACGCAGGCCCGGCAGCGGTTCTTCATGGTCCGGTCGGGAGAGACCCCCCTGGTGGTGCTCTCCGACCCGGAGGGGGCCGCGAAGGACGCCGGCAAGGGGAAGCCGGGGCCGCCGAAGCAGCCCGACCGCTGGTACGACACCCTGTGGTCGAGCGTGCAGGCGGCCAACGCCGAGCGCCCCGCCAAGTGAGCAGCAACCCCAGCGCGAGGAGCGAGCCGGTTCTGCGAGCCCCGCAGTCGCGAACGAAAGGCGAGCCCGTGAGCGCGAGGAGCGAGCCGGTTCTGCGAGCCCCGCAGTCGCGAACGAAAGGCGAGCCCGTGAGCGCGAGGAGCGAGCCGGTTCTGCGAGCCCCGCAGTCGCGAACGAAAGGCGAGCCCGTGAGCGTCGTACCACCGCAGGATCCGGCGGCGGATTCCGTACCCCTGCCGGAGCGGCAACCGGCCACCGAGGCCGACCTGGCCGCGGTGGCCGCGCAGCTCGGACGCCCGCCCCGGGGCACCCGGGCGGTGGCCCACCGCTGCCCGTGCGGCCTGCCCGACGTGGTGGAGACGACGCCCCGGCTGGCCGACGGCACCCCCTTCCCGACGCTGTTCTATCTGACCTGCCCGCGTGCGACGGCGGCGTGCAGCCGGCTGGAGTCGGCCGGGCTGATGAAGGAGATGGCCGAGCGGCTCGCCGAGGATCCCGAGCTGGCCGCCCGCTACCGGGCCGCGCACGAGGACTACCTGGCCCGTCGGGAGGCGATCGGCCAGGTGCCGGAGATCGCCGGCATTTCGGCCGGCGGCATGCCCGGGCGGGTGAAGTGCCTGCACGTGCACCTCGGGCATGCGCTCGCCGCCGGGCCGGGGGTCAACCCGTTCGGCGACGAGACCCTGGCGCTGGTGGAGAAGTGGTGGGCCACCGGTCCGTGTGTGGACGTCCCGGCGGCGGAGTGAGATGACGGCCGACGAGATCGTGGTCCGTCGGGCCCGTACCTCGGACGTACGCGGCATCCGGCGGCTGGTCGACACCTACACCGACGATCGGCGGCTGTTGAGCAAGGCCACCGTCACGCTCTACGAGGACGTCCAGGAGTTCCGGGTGGCGGTGGCGCCGGACGGCGCCGTGGTCGGCTGCGGGGCGCTGCACGTGATGTGGGAGGACCTGGCCGAGATCCGTACGGTGGCGGTGGACCCGGTGTGCCGGGGGCACCGGATCGGGCAGCGGATCGTCGGTGAGCTGATCGACGCGGCCCGGGAGCTGGGGGTGGCCCGGATCTTCGTGCTGACCTTCGAGACCGGGTTCTTCGGCTCGTTCGGGTTCCGGGAGATCGACGGCGCACCGGTGCCGCATCCGGTCTACGAGCAGCTGCTCCGCTCGTACGACGAGGGCGTGGCCGAGTTCCTCGACCTGGAACGGGTCAAGCCGAACACCCTCGGCAACACCCGGATGCTGCTGCGCCTCTGACGACCGCTTGACCGGCTCGGGCATGCTGTCTGGATGCGGATCTTGGGGTGGGTCGGCCGGGGCGCGGGCGCGCTGGTGTCGCTCGCCGCCCTGATCGGGGTGGTCCGCCTCGTCGCGCCGGCCATCGCCGCCGGACCGAGCGGATCGCCGCCCGGGGTGAGCCGGCAGCTCACCTTCCTCCGCGCCGAGCTGGACCGGGGTGCGGGGGAGGACGCCCAGGCCCTGTTCCCCGAGGGGTGGTTCTTCGCGCACGTCCTCTACGGCCTGGCCCGGGTGGAGAGCGGCATGCGGCTGCCGGCGGGCGAGCGGGGCGAGGCCGTCCGGGAGGCACGCTGGGCGCTGGAGCGGCTGGAGTCGCCGGCCGGCCGGGCGCCGTTCAGTCCCGACCTCACCCCCGCCTACGGGGTCTTCTACCAGGGCTGGACGAACTGGTTGCGCGGCGGCGTGCTCGCCCTCCAGGCGCCCGAGCGGCGCGATCCGGCCGAGGTACGCCGCTTCGCCGACGTCTCGGCCGGCCTCGCCGCCGCCTTCGACGCCTCGGCCTCGCCGTACCTGGCGGCGTACCCCGGGCAGGCGTGGCCGGTGGACTCGACGGTGGCGGTCGCCTCGCTGCGGCTGCACGACACGTTGCTGCCGCCCCGCTTCGCGCCCACGGTACGGCGCTGGCTGGACGGCGTACGCCAGCGGTTGGACCCCCGGACCGGGCTGATGCCGCACCGCGTCGAACTAACCACCGGGGCGCCGGCCGAGGTGGCCCGGGCGACCTCGCAGAGCGTGATCCACCGTTTCCTCGGCGAGGTCGACCCGGCCTTCGCCCACGCCCAGTACCTGCGGTTCCGTTCGCTGTACGTGGTCACGCCGCTGGGCCTCGGCCCAGCCGTCCGCGAATATCCGCGCGGGATGGACGGCCCGGCCGACGTGGACTCCGGGCCGCTGCCGCTCGGGGTGAGCTTCTCCGCCACCGTGGTCACTCTCGGCGCGGCACAGGTACGCGGGGACGCGGCGCTGGCCGGAGCGCTGGCGAACTACGGCGAACTGGTCGGCCTGCCGCTGAACACCCCGCACACCAAGCGGTACGCCCTGGGCCTGCTCCCGGTCGGCGACGCCTTCCTGGTCTGGTCGAAGACCGCTCGCCCGTGGGTGGCGCCGACGCCCGACCCGCCCCCGCCGACCGTGTCCTGGTGGTGGCGGCTGCCGTTGCTGTCGCTGCTGGTGCTGGCAGGTGCGCTGCCCTGGTTGCCGTTCGCCCTGGCCCGATTCCGTCGCCGGTCCTAGCTCCCCCGGGCGCGCCTGTTGCGGCGCTGCCTGGCCGGCATGCCGCGGCGTGCGCCACGTCGCCGGTCCGGCGTGGTCGGAGCGGTCGGGATGCCGCGAGGTGGGCGACGTGCGGGCGCGGGCTTTCGGACCGCCACCGCCTCGGGGAGGGCCCGGCCTGCCGTAGGGTTGCTGCCGTGACGACGCGCGTGGCCGCCATCGACTGCGGGACCAATTCGATCCGACTGCTGGTCGCCGACCTGCCCGAGCCGGCGGCCGGCCCGCAGGCGCCGCTGGTGGACCTGTGCCGCCGGATGGAGATCGTCCGGCTGGGCCAGGGCGTCGACCGGACCGGCCGGCTCGCGCCGGAGGCGATCGAGCGGACCCGGGTGGCGCTCGCCGACTACGCGGCCGAGATCGAGAAGTTCGGTGCGGAGCGGGTCCGGATGTGCGCCACGTCGGCGACCCGGGACGCCAGCAACGCCGCCGACTTCCGGGCGATGGTCGAGCAGACCCTCGGCGTGCCGCCCGAGGTGGTCACCGGCGACGAGGAGGCCCGGCTCTCGTTCACCGGCGCGGTGCGCGGGCTGCCCGCCGACGCCAAGGCGCCGTACCTGGTGGTCGACATCGGCGGCGGCTCGACCGAGTTCGTGGTCGGCACCCGCGAGGGCGGGGTCCAGGCGGCCGTGTCGATGGACATCGGCTGTGTCCGGATGACCGAGCGGCACCTGCACGGCGATCCGCCCAGCCTCGACCAGGTCGCCGCCGCGCAGGCCGACATCGCCGTGGCGGTGGACCGGGCGCTGGAGGTGGTGCCGGGGCGCGAGGCGGCCACGCTGGTCGGCCTCGCCGGGTCGGTCACCACCGTCGTCGCCGTCGCCCAAGGGCTCCAGGCGTACGACCCGGAGCGCATCCACCACGCCCGGGTGTCGTACCAGCAGGTCGCGGAGGTCACCGCCGACCTGCTGGCGAAGACCCGCGAGCAGCGGCTGGCCATCCCGGTGATGCATCCCGGCCGGGCCGACGTGATCGGGGCGGGCGCGCTGGTGCTGCGGGTCATCATGGAGCGCGCCGGGATGCCCTCCGTCGTCGCCTCCGAGCACGACATCCTCGACGGTATCGCCTGGAGCCTCGCCTAGCCATCGGGACGGCATCGTCGGGAAGCATCGTGGGTGGTGCTGGGGTGCCCGGCGGTGGGACGACCGAGCACCCCTTGGGGACGCTGAGCTGTCAGCGGCTCTGGCGCGGCCAGTCCGACGATCGCTTGGGCCGGTCGCCGGAACCGCCCGACGACAGGGAGCCGGCCCAGTCCGAAGTGCTGGTCCAGTCCGAACTACCGGACCCGCTCGAAGTGCCGGCCCGAACCAACTCCGGCTCGGGGGTCCCGCTCGGTGTGCCCGGGCCGAGACCGTCCGCGCCCAGCGGGCGATCCCGTTGCGTTGTGGGCGAGAGGATCTCGTCTGGTTCCAGCGCCGCGGTATTGTCGGCCACGGGCTGCGGCCACCGCTGCCACCGGCGGACGCTGACCACCGCGACGAGCAACAGCGAGCCCACCAGCAGGGTCGTCCCGCTCCGGACCGGGGCTGCCAGGTCGACCTGCTGGCCGGCCAGGGTCGGTTTGTGGTTCACGAGCTTCATCAACGAGGTCGGGCTGAACAGCAGGCCCAGGTAGCTGGCCGAGTAGAAGAGGCCGGTCAGTGCCGCGCCCAGCGGCGAGAACCGGAGCGTGGCGATGATTCCGAGCAGGATCCCAGCAGCCGCCAGCACCAGCGCGGGGCGGACGAAGTCGCCGCTGTCCAGGACACCGCCGTCTTGTGCGTCCGCGAACGCCTGCGCTGACCGATCCTGGCCGAGGGCGAAGAGGACCCAGGCCAGCGGGCCCACGATGGCTGCGGCGATCACGGTTCCGATGTGTCGCATCGGGGCAAGGTACCGATCATCCTCGTGGATCAGCGGGCCCATAAGCGAAATTTAAGGGCCGGCACAGAACCGATCCGTCCGCGACCCGAGCGGCGCGGCCGTCGACGTGACCCAGCGCCACGAGTGAGCGAACTCAGGCGCTCTCCGCGGCGAGGCGGGCGCCGAAGCCGAGCAGGGCCACCCCGGTCAGCCCGTCGAGCCAGCGCCGCACCCGTCGCCGGGACAGCACCAGGCGGACCCGGTTCAGCGCCGTGACCAGCACCATCAGGTACGTCAGGCTGAGCACCGCGTGGCTGAACGCGAAGGCGAGCAGCACCTCCAGGGGCGCCGACGGGCCGACGAACTGCGGCAGCACGGCCAGATAGAACGCCAGCACCTTGGGGTTGGTGATGTTGGACAGGAAGCCCTGCCGGAAGCCGGTGAGCGCCTGTCCGGGCGTATCCGCCGCCTTGCCGGCCAACGGGGGGTAGCTGCCGCGCCAGGCCGAGCGCCACGCCTGCACCCCGAGGTAGAGCAGGTACGCCACCCCGGCCCAGCGGATCGTCTCGAACAGCGGCTGGGAGCGGACGACGAGCGCGCCCAGCCCGGCCGCCGCGGTGCCGCCCTGTACGGCGTTCGAGCTGGCCACCCCGATCGCGCTCCACCTGCCACGCCGGCGTCCGGCGGCCAGGGTGTTGCGGGTCACCACGGCGAAATCCGGTCCCGGGATCAGGACCAGCACCAGGGCGAAGACCAGGAACGAGGCGTAGCTGCTCCATGACATGCCCTCAACGTACGGCCGGTCCGGCGGAGAACTACTGTTTTCTTGACGGTACTCCGCAATCCACAGTACTGTGCCAGACGTGGATACGACGCAGCTCCTCAAGGGCGTGCTCGACCTGGCCGTTCTCGCCGTGCTCAGGGACGAGGACGGCTACGGTTACGACATCCTCCGCCGGCTGCGCGAGGCCGGCCTGGAGGAGGTCGGCGACGCCTCGGTCTACGGCACCCTGCGCCGGCTCTTCGCCGCCGGCCTGCTCACCACCTACGTGGTGCCGAGCGAGTCCGGCCCGCACCGCAAGTACTACGCGCTCAACGCCGCCGGCCGGGACCAGCTAGCCCGCTCCGGCAAGACCTGGCGCTCGTTCGCCACCACCATGGACGCACTGCTCGACGATCGGGGGATGGCGGCATGACCGTCACTGGGCAGGAGATCGCGGACTACGTCGACCGGGTGCGGGCCGCCCTCGCCGATCTACCACCCGCCGTCCGCGACGAGTTGACCGAGGACCTGCCGGAACACCTGGCCGAGGTGGCCGCGGAGGCCGACGGCACGCTGGTCGACCGGCTGGGCACCCCGGAGGCGTACGCGGCCGAACTGCGCGCCGCCGCCGGCGCCGACGGCGAGCGTGGACGCTCGTCGCTCGACCGGCGGTACAGCGCCCTCCGGAAGCGGCTCGCCGCCCTGTTGCTCGGCCTGGACACCCGGCTCGGCCCACTGCTCGGGTACGCCTCGGCGAGCGAGTTCCTCCGGCCGCTGCGCCCGGCCTGGTGGCTGGTTCGCGGCTGGCTGGCCGCGCTGCTGATCTCCGCCCTGCTCGGGGAGCCGTCCGGGCTGCTGCCCCGGCTCAGCGGCAACGTGCTGGCCGGCCTGTTCCTGCTCGCCGGCACGGTCCTCGCCTCGGTCTGGCTGGGGCACCGCTCCGGCGGCCTGCGGGGCTGGCCACGGCGGCTGCTGCGCGTCGGCACGGCCGCTCTGCTGCTCTTCGCCGTCGCCGCGTTGCTGAACGTGGACCAGCACGCCAGCTCGGACGAGTTCCGCAGCTACCACGAGGTCTCGGTGGGCAACCCGTACGACTCGATCCAGGACGTCTTCGTCTACGACGAGCATGGTCGACTGGTGCCCAACGCCCGGTTGTTCGACCAGAACGGCGTACCGATCCGGCTCGGCTATCCAACCTGCGACGACCCGCGCTGGCAGGCGGCGCCGCCGCGGAACGTCTACCCGTACTGCCCGGAGCAGGCTCCCTTCGCGCTGCCCATGCCGAGCGAGAGCGCCCCGCCCGCGCCGACCGACAGCCCGCCGGCCGAGAGCGCGCCGACCGACAGCGCGTCGCCCACGCCGACGCCGAGCGGAAGCGCGCCGGCGACGCCGACCGACAGCGCCCCGGCCGCGCCGACCGCGAGCGCGCCGACCGGGGCGCCGGAGCGGACTCCGCCGGAGCCGATCCCGACCCGCTGAGCCCGCCCGAGGGCGTCCGCCGACCGGCGGGCGCCCTCGCTGCGTCCACCATGGACAGAACGGGTGGGGTGGTGTGGCGGGGCCCGGAGTCGGTCGCTACGGTGGCGTCTGCTCCATCGACTCCCACGAAGGGACCGCCCGTGTCTGAGCAGGTTGCCCTCGCGCCCGAACCGCCGGAGATCGACGACGCCCCCGCGCCGCCCCCGCCGTCCCGCCTCGGTGCCGTGCTCGGGGTGGTGGTACTCCTGCTGGGCGTCGCGGCGGCCATGCTGGTGGGGCTGCTGATCCGGGTCGGGCCGGGCGGCGACCTGCGCGACGTGTTCGCCGGCGGCGACGGCACGGCCGAGGCGAAGGCCGGCGACTGCGTCGCGGAACTGCCCCGGGTGGCCGGCGTGGAGGCGAAGCCGGCCGACGACGCCCGGGTGGTCCCCTGCGGCTCCGCCGACGCCGCGTACAAGGTGGTCGGCCGGGTGCAGGACCCGGCGGCGGCGCGGAGCCGCTCGGCGAACGCGTGCGAGCCGTACTTCCGGCCGGGTGACGACGGGTACGTCCTCTACCGGGTCGGCGACGACGGCGACGGTTACCTGCTCTGTCTCGTCCACAAGACGAACGCGAGGTGAATGCCACTCTGCGCGCGTCTTCCGCGCGCCGGTCAGCGCGTGGCAGGCTACCCGCACGTAACACCCACTGTGCGACCAGCCGACGATGACTGACCGCTAGGAGGACGGGTCGATGGGCGAGATGGTGAGCTTCACCGGCAACGGAGGGACGAGCGAGGGGTATCTCGCGATACCCTCCGACGGTGCGGCCAGCCCGGCGGTCATCGTCATCCAGGACTGGTGGGGCCTGGTGCCCCACGTCCGGGCCGTGGTGGACCGCTTCGCGGAGGCCGGCTTCGTCGCCCTCGCGCCGGACTTCCGGCACGGCGGCCCGGCCAGCCGGCCGAGTGAGCCCCGGCAGATGCTGAACAGCACGCAGATGGACGAGGCGGCCACGGACATCGCCGCCGCCGCGGAATACCTCGCGGGCCGTCCCGAGGTCGCCGGCAGGATCGGGTGTGCCGGGTTCTGCGCCGGTGCCAGCCTGGCCCTCTGGTCCGGCGTGTTCTCGAAGCGGATCGTCGCGACCGCGGGCTTCTATCCGCGCCTGCCCTGGGAGGGCATGCGGACCGACTGGGCCGACTACGCGGGCAAGGCCGCCCTCATCCACTGCTCCGAAGCGGACGGCACCTCCGTCGCCGACGGGGTGCAGAGCGTACGCGGGGCCATCGAGGCCGCCGGAGGCGCCTGCCAGACGTACGACTACCCGGGCACCGCGCACGCGTTCTTCAACGAGGACCGTCCGGAGCACTTCGACCAACGGGCCGCGGCCACCGCCTGGGCCCGTACGCTGGAACTCTTCCGGGCCAGGCTTGGCTGAGCCGCGTACCCCGCAGGACGTGGTCGCCCGCGCCGCGCGGGCGACCGACCTGGCCGACCTCGACGGCGCGGTGAGCAACTGTTTCGCCTGCCCGCGCCTGGTCTCCTGGCGGGAGGAGGTCGCCCGGACGAAGCGGGCGGCCTTCCGTGACCAGGAGTACTGGGGGAGGCCGGTGCCGGGCTTCGGCGCGCCGGACGCGCGGATCGCGATCCTCGGTCTGGCGCCGGCCGCGCACGGCGGCAACCGCACCGGCCGGATCTTCACCGGTGACCGCTCCGGGGACGTGCTCTTCGCCGCGTTGCACCGCGCCGGGCTCGCCAACCAGCCGACCAGCGTCGCCGTCGACGACGGCCTCACCCTGCGCGAGACCCGCATCTTCGCCGCCGTGCGCTGCGCCCCGCCGGACAACAAACCCACCCCGGTCGAGCGGGACACCTGCGCGCCCTGGCTGCACCGCGAGGTCACGCTCATCCGGCCCACCCTGCGGGTCGTGGTCGCGCTGGGCGCGTTCGCCTGGGCCGCGTGGTGGCCACTGCTGCGCGATGTGTACGGTCAGCGCCCGCCCACACCTCGCCCCGCATTCGGCCATGGGGCACACTGGTCCGGCACGTCCGCACCGGCGCTGCTCGGCTGCTACCACGTCAGCCAGCAGAACACGTTCACCGGGCGGCTGACACCAACGATGTTGGACGACGTGTTCGCCCGGGCGAAACGGCTGGCGGGGGTGGACTGAGGAATGCGTGGGGCGGTGGGATGGACCTCGGCGTGCTGCGCAGGTGGTGGCCGGTCGCGGCGGTGACCCTGCTGCTGGCCGGCACCGCGCTGGCCGCCGGGCACTCCACGATCGGGGCGAGCCGGATCCCGCCCGCCGCGGACAACATCCCGTACGTGCCGGAATACCCCACCGCCGAGCCCGCGCCCTCGATCCCCGTCGAGCCACGGGACGTGGGCGAGCCCACCTCCGGCGGGATTCCCCAGTGGATACTCACCGCCGCGCTGGTCGTGCTGGGCCTGGCCATGCTGGTCGCCCTCGCGTACGCGATCTGGACGGTGGTCGGCGGGGTGCTGCGGCGGACCACCCGGGCCCTCCCGACGAAGCGGACCCGGCGTACCGCCGAGGGCACCGCACGGGAGGTGGTGGCCGCCCTGGACGCCGGCCTGGAGGAGCTGGACGACCGGTCCACCGACCCCCGGACCGCCGTGATCGCCTGCTGGGTCCGCCTCGAGGAGGCCGCCGAGGAGGCCGGGGTGCCGCGACTCGCCGAGGACACCTCCACCGACCTGGTCAGCCGGCTGTTGCGCGGCGACCCGGCGGCCGGCGTCCCGGCTATCGCCAGTGCCGACGTGCTGGACGGTTTCGCGCACGTCTACCGCGAGGCCCGGTACGCCACCCACACCGTCGACGAGCGGATGCGCGACCAGGCCCGGGCCGCGCTGCGCCGGCTGCGCGGCGAACTGACCAGCCTGGCCGGGGCCGGCGAGGAGCCGCGATGAACGAGCGAACCGGCAGGCTCGGCGCCGTGGGGACGACGGCGTGAGCACCAGCATCGACGACCTGCTGTCGTCCGAGGAGTACGCCGAGGAGCCGGCCCGGGAGCGGCGCGGCCGGCTGCGCTGGCTGCCGCGTGCGCTCCTGAGCACCGCGGCGATCGTGGCGGTGGTCGTGGTCGGCCTGCGCGCGGTGGGCCTCCAGGTCTCGCTCTGGATCATCGTGGCGGGCGTGCTCGCCCTGCTCGCCGTACGCCGGTTCACCGCCGCGCTGGCACCCCCGCCGCCGCCCCGGGCCGGCGGCCGGGCCCCGGCCGGCGAGGAGCCGGGCACCTGGAACTGGGGAGCCCGGGACGCGCTGCGCGCCGCGATCAACGGTTGGGAAACCCCGCTGGACTGGTCCGCCACCCGGCCCGAGCGGTTCACCAAGGTGATCCTGCCCCGGCTCGGTGAGTTGGCCGACGAGCGGCTGCGCCAACGGCACGGCGTCACCCGCGAGTCCGACCCGACCCGCGCCCGCGCTCTGCTGGGCGAGCCGCTGTGGACGTTCCTCAACACGACCCCCCGCCGCCGCCCCCCGTCGCCGCGCGACCTCGCGGCGATCGTCGCCGAACTGGAGAAGCTGTGATGAACGACGTGGACCGGAGCATGCCCCCCGCCGAGGTGGGCCGGCTGGCCCGGGCGGTGCTGGACGCGGTCGGCACGGTCGTGGTCGGCAAGCGGGAGGCCCTGGAGTTGGTTCTCGCCGGCATCCTGGCCGGCGGCCACGTGCTGCTGGAGGACCTGCCCGGCCTGGGCAAGACGCTGACCGCGCGCTCGTTCGCGCAGGCCCTCGGGCTGGACTTCCGCCGCCTCCAGTTCACGCCGGACCTGCTGCCCGCCGACGTCACCGGCTCCTTCCTCTACGACCAACGCAGCGGCGACTTCTCCTTCCGCGCCGGGCCGGTCTTCACCAACCTGCTGCTCGCCGACGAGATCAACCGGACCCCGCCGAAGACCCAGTCGGCGCTGCTGGAGGCGATGCAGGAGAAGCAGGTCTCGGTCGAGGGCGTGACGTACCGGCTGGACGAACCGTTCCACGTGCTCGCCACCGCCAACCCGATCGAGTACGAGGGGACGTACCCGCTGCCCGAGGCGCAGCTCGACCGGTTCCTGCTCCGGGTGTCGTTCGGCTACCCCGACCACGAGGAGGAGTGGGAGGTGCTGCGCCGGCGGATCGCCCGCCGCCGCGAGGAGGCCGAGATCAAGCCGGTGGTGGACGCCGCCACGGTGCGCGCCATGCAGGCCGCGCTGGAGGACGTGGTCGTCGAGGACTCCATCGGCCGGTACATCGTGGCGGTCACCGCCGCCACCCGCGAGCACCCCTCCGTGCTGGTCGGCGCCTCGCCGCGCGGCTCGCTGGCGCTGCTGCTGCTCGCCCGGGTCCGGGCGGTGCTCGCCAACCGCGACTACGTGGTGCCGGAGGACGTCAAGGCGGTGGCGGCGCCCGCGCTGGCCCACCGGATCACCCTGCGTCCGGAGATGTGGCTGCGTCGGGTCGACCCGTCCTTCGTCGTCGGCGAGGTCCTGTCGTCCACGTCGGCCCCGGCCAGCGGCGCGCTGCCCAGTTACGCGGCCGGGCCCGCCGGGCGCTGATGGCCGACCGTCACGAGCCGGCGAGCGGCTGGGCGCCCACCCGGGCGCTCGGCCGGGCCGTGCTGCTCACCGGGCTGCTGCTGGTCGCGGCCGTGCTGCTCGGCCGGATCGACCTGGTCGTGCTGGCCACCCCGTTCGCCCTGGGCACCGCGTACGGGCTGCGCCGCCGTCCCACCGCGCTGCCCGAGCTGGAGATCGCCACCGGGGAGGCGCACCTGGTCGAGGGCACGCCGATGACCGCCGCGGTCGCCGTCGCCAACCCGGACACCGTGTCGTACGACCTGGCGGTGGTGCGGACCCGGATGTCGCGCTGGCTGCGGGTCGAGAAGGCCGGCTTCGGCGGGGCCGGGGTGGACGTGAGCCGGTCCGGCGGGGCCGACCGGCCCTTCGCCACCTCGGTGCCGTCCGGCCGGGCGATCGACCTGGAGCTGACCGGGACGGCGCTGCGCTGGGGCCGGCACCCGATCGGCCCGGCCGGGGCACGGGTCGCCGCCGCCGACGGGCTGCTGGTCTCGCGGGCCGTGATCACCGATCCGGTCCGGATGCGGGTCTATCCGATGACCGAGCCGTTCGAGGCGGTGGAGGCGATGCCCCGGGCCGCCGGGCTGGTCGGCGCGCACCGCTCCCGACGGCCGGGGGAGGGCGGCGAGCTGGCCGGCGTACGGGTCTTCGCCCCCGGCGACCGGCTGCGCCGGATCGACTGGCGGGTGTCGCTGCGGGCCCGGCAGCTGCACGTGGCGGCCACCCTCTCGGACCGGGACGCCGAGGTGGTGGTGCTGCTCGACGTGCTGGCCGAGGCGGGCCGCTCCGGTGGCATCCGTGGCCCGGCCTCCGTGCTGGACACCACGGTCCGGGCCGCCGCCGCGATCGCCGAGCACTACCTGCACCGGGGCGACCGGGTGGCGTTGCTGGAGTACGGCCCGGCCGCGCGGCGGCTACGACCGGCCACCGGCCGCCGGCAGTACCTGACCGTGCTGGAGTGGCTGCTCGACGTGCGGGCCGAGTCCTCCCCGCACGAGCCGTACGACCAGGTCTTCGGTCACCAGGTGCTCTCCTCGGACGCGCTGGTGGTGGTGCTCACCCCGCTGCTCGACGAGCGGTCCGCCCAGATGCTGGCCCGGATGGCACGGGGCGGGCGGTTCGTGGTGGCGGTGGACACCCTGCCGGCCGACCTGCCGATGCCCCGGGAGCGGGGCTGGGCCGAGGTGGCGTACCGGCTGTGGCGGCTGGACCGGGACACGATGATCGGGCAGCTCCGCGAGCACGGCGTACCGGTGGTGCGCTGGGCCGGCGCCGGCAGCCTCGACCAGGTGCTGCGGGACGTGGCCCGGCTGGCCACGGCGCCCCGGGTCGGTGGCCGGTGAGCGCGGGCGAAGGCGGACACGCATGAACGAACTGGTCGAAGGGCTGCACGAGCGGGTCCGGGCGATGCGGTACGCGGTCAACCGGATCAGCCTCATCCCGCTCCTGGTGCGGGCCGGCATCTTCCTGACCGTGCTGGTCGGTCTCCTGGTCGCGTACCCGGCGCAGACGTTCACCCCACGGTCGCTGGTGGCGTTCGCGGTGGTGGCGGTGCTGCCGGCGGTCGGGCCGCGCCGGGTGTGGCCGACCTTCGCGGCGCTGGTCACGGTCGGCGGCTGGCTGCTCGCCACGCTGGGCTTCGGCCGGCCACCGGCGCTGTGGCGGCTGCTCGCCGTGGCGGCCCTGCTCTATCTGGCGCACACGCTCTGCGCGCTGGCCGCGCTGCTGCCGTTCGACGCGGTGGTCGACCCGGAACTGGTGGTCCGCTGGTTGGTCCGGGCCGGCGGGGTGGTGCTGGCCAGTGCGGTGCTCGGCGTCGTGCTGGCCTGGCTCGGCGGGGTCGGCGGGGACCGCGGCTTCCAGGCGGTGACCCTGGCCGGTCTGCTCGTCGCGGTGGCGCTCAGCGCGCTGCTCGGCTGGCTGCTGCGTCGCAGATAGCGGAACGTCTCGGGACGTTGCGCAGGTCACAAGGGTTGTGCTCCGTCACAGAACGGGGTCTCGAAAGGGATTAGCCGAGCCGCCCGGGGAAAGATGGATAGCGTGAATCCGAAGCGGATCCTTGTCGTGGGTGCCGGGCACGTCGGCCTGTACGCCGCGCTGCGCCTGTCCAAGAAGCTGAAGTCTCGTGAGGCTGAGGTCATCGTCGTCGACCCGCAGCCGCACATGACGTACCAGCCGTTCCTCCCCGAGGCGTCCGCGGGCAACATCTCGCCGCGGCACGCCGTGGTGCCCCTGCGCCGGGAGTTGCGCAGGTGCAAGGTCCTGGCCGGTACGGTCACCCGGATCGACCACGACCGCAAGACCGCCCTCGTGCAGCCGATCAGCGGCCCCACCCGGGAGGTGCGGTACGACCACGTGGTGGTCGCCCCGGGTTCGGTCTCCCGCACGCTGCCGATTCCCGGCCTGCATGAGCACGGTATCGGGTTCAAGACCATCGGCGAGGCGATTTTCCTCCGAAACCACGTGCTGGACCGGCTCGACGTGGCGGCGGCCACGACCGACCCGGAGGTCCGTCGGCGCGCGCTGACCTTCGTCTTCGTCGGTGGTGGCTACGCCGGCATCGAGGCGCTCGCCGAGATGGAGGACATGGCCCGGGACGCGCTGCGCTACTACCCGGAGCTCAAGCCGGAGGACATGCGCTGGGTCCTGGTCGAGGCCACCCAGCGGGTGCTGCCCGAGGTCGATCGGGACATGGGCGCCTACACGGTGCAGCAGCTGCTCAAGCGGAACATGGACATCCGCCTGGACACCCGGCTGGAATCCTGCGTCGACGGGATCGTGAAGCTCTCCGACGGCGACAGCTTCCCCACCGACACCATCGTCTGGACGGCCGGGGTCAAGCCGTCGCCGATGCTGGACGCGACGAACTTCCCGCGTGACGAGCGTCGCCGGGTCACCTGCCTGCCCACCCTCCAGATCGTCGACGGCGACCGGGTGGTCGAGGGCGCCTGGAGCGCGGGCGACTGCGCCGCGGTGCCGGACCTGACCAAGGAGCCGGGCAACTACTGCTCGCCGAGCGCGCAGCACGCGGTACGGCAGGCCGCCCGGATGGCCGACAACATCGTGAACGTGGTTCGCGGGCGGGAGCCGGTCAACTACAAGCACAAGCACGCCGGCAGTGTGGCCAGCCTCGGCCTGCACAAGGGCGTGGCGCAGGTCTACGGCGTGAAGATGACCGGCTGGCCGGCCTGGTTCATGCACCGCACGTACCACATGTCGCGGATCCCGTCGGTCAACCGCAAGGTCCGGGTCGTGGTCGACTGGACGCTGGCGTTCTTCCTCAAGCGTGAGGTGGTCGCGCTCGGCCAGCTGCACGACCCGCGCGAGGAGTTCGCCGAGGCGTCCCAGCCGGTCAGCACCCGCTGACTTCGTCGGCCGAAGGGCCCTTCCCGGACGGGAAGGGCCCTTCGGCGTATCCGTCTCCGGTCAGAAGCGCCAGGTCCAGGCGTCGGCGACCCGGGTACCCGGGCCGAAGAGCGCCTCCAGCGTCCGGCGCAGGGGCTCCGCGTGCGGCGCGTCGTCGGTCAGCGCCACGCAGGAGGCGCCCCAGAAGCGGATGTCCCGGGCGGCCTGCCGGCGCTGCTCGGCGCCGATCGCCGCCGGCACCCCCCGGGAGGCGACCTCGGTCAGCAGGGCCGAGGTGGGCCGCTGGTAGGTGCCGACGGACGCGGCGCCGTCGTTGCCGTACGGGCCGATGAAGAAGCCCTCCGGTATGCCGAACGCGGCGTTCGCGGCGGTGGCCCAGCGCATCGGCCAGGGGTCGGTCGGGCTGGCCGCCGGCACCGGGACCAGCACCCCGCCGGGGCGTACGCACTGCCGCCAGTGTCCGGCGGTCACGAACTCGGGCAGCGCCGGCCGGGGTGTGGTCGGCAGCGGCGCGGGAAAGACGCTGAGCAGACCCACGCCGACGGCCAGCGGCACCAGCCGCCGGGCCCGGCCGCGCCCCGCCAGGGCCCGGTCCACGGCGAGGGTCAGGATCGTTCCGGCCAGTGGCAGCACCGCCAGGCCGAACCGGGTGGGCAGCGCGTTGTCCAGCACCGGCAGCCCGACCAGCGGCGCGTACGGGGCGGGCAGCCCGCTCCGTACGCCGGAGACCAGCACCTCGGGGCCGAGCGACAGGGCGCCCATGACCACGGCGGCGGCCGTGCAGGCGACCGCCACCGGACGGCGACCGAGCCAGCCGGCGCAGCCGACGGTGACCAGCAGCAGGGGCCAGCCGAGGAAGGTGTTGAACTCGGCCGGGCCGGTGGTCAGCCGGGACGCGTCGCCGCCCAGCACGGAGAGCGGGGAGAACGTCACCCAGCTGGTCAGGTCGGCGGCGTAGTGGTGCGGGTCGAACAGCGCCCCGGAGACGGCCTGCGGACCGGCGAACTGGTACCAAATCGGGTACGCGAGCACGAACCCGGCCAGACCGGCGGCCAGTATCAGCCCACCGCCGAACGCGGGCAGCGCCCGCCGGAGCCGGGCCCGGTCGGCCAACCCGTACGCCGGTGCCATCACCAGCAGGGTGACCCCGGTCAGGAGGAGTACCTCCTCACCGATGAAGAGCTGGGCGGTGACCGCCGTGGCCAGCCCGACCGCCGAGGCGGCCACCCGCCGGCGGTCCGGCCCGCCCGTGCGTCCGGCCGGGTCGGCGGCCCGAAGCATCCTGACCACCAGCCACACGAGCACCGGGACCAGCCACTGCGCGGTCATGTGCAGGTGCGCGTTGCTCTGCGAGACCATGGCCGGGCCGAAGCCGCAGAGCGCGGCGCCGAGGCCGGCGGCGAGCGGGTGGGCGCGCAGCGTCCGGGTGAACAGCAGGTACCAGGCGACCGCCGTGCCGGCCAGATTGCCGGCGGCCAGCAGGGCGAAGGTGACCGGCGCGCCGAACGCGAACGTGACCGGGGCGAGCAGCACGCCGAGCGCGATCACCGTGGTGTTGGCCAGCAGGTTGACCCCGTCCGGTGCGTTGAGCCGGTCGGTGAGCAGACCGAAGTCGCCCAGCAGGGCGCGCGAGTCGACGGCCAGGAACCATTCGTAGAGGGTCTGGTCCGCCGGGTTGAGCGCGAGCACCCGCTGCCCCGGTGCCGGCCACAGGCCGTGGGTGAGCCATCCGGCGAGCACGGCGAAGAGGAGTCCGGCCAGCAGCCCCGCGCGGTGCCGGGCCACGGTGGCCAGCAGCCGGGCCGTGCGGGTCGGGCGGGCGACCGCCGGGCCGAGGCGGCCGGCCGGGCCGAGGGCCGTACGGGCGGCGCTGGTCACGGCTTCGACCATAACGGCGGGGCCCCGCCGGGTACGCCAGCTCGCCGCGCAACGGCTACGGTGAGACCTGCACCGCCGCGCGTCGAGGCGCGGGTGTCACCCGCCCGGGTGGTGGAACGGCAGACACGGCCGCCTTAAAAGCGGCTGCCGCGAGGCGTGCGGGTTCGAGCCCCGCCCCGGGCACCCAGACTCTCAGGTTTCCCACAGCTTCACTCCCGGCGCGGGGGTGCACGTCCCGTTTACCCTGGAGGGGCGCGTTCGCGTGCATCGACCCCCTGAGGGAGGCCTGAAAGTGAAGACCTCGAACCCGGTGCTCTCGCGGTTCGGCCAGGCGGCCGAACGCGAGCGGGCGGCCGGGTACGCCCAGCCCGGGCCGTACGGTCAGCCCGGATACCCGCAGCAGTACCAGCCGCACCCGCAGCAGCAGTACGCGACCGGTTACGACTCCCCGGTGACTCCGGCCACCGCGGCCCCGATGACCCTGGACGACGTCGTCGTCAAGACGGTCACCATGCTGGCGATCCTCGGCGGCGCGGCGGCGGCCACCTGGGTCCTCGTCCCGGACCAGCTGCTCGGGGCGGCCTGGCTCGGCGGCGCGGTGATCGGCCTGGTGCTCGGCCTGGTCATCTCGTTCTCCCGGATGGCGAACCCGGCCCTGGTGGTGGCGTACTCGATCATCGAGGGTGTCTTCGTCGGCGCGGTGAGCAAGTTCTTCGACAACCGCTACCCCGGCATCGTGCTCCAGGCCGTGGTGGCGACCTTCGGCGTCTTCTTCGTGATGACGATGCTCTACAAGGCGCGCGTCATCCGGGCCACCCCGAAATTCACCAAGATCATGGTCGCGATCATGGGCGGCCTCTTCGCCGCCATGCTGATCAACCTGGTGCTCTCGCTCTTCGGCGTCAACACCCACCTGCGCGACGGCAGCGGGCTGGCCATCGTCTTCAGCCTGGTCTGCATCGTGGTCGCCTCGCTGAGCTTCGTGCTCAACTTCGCGAACATCGAAGAGGGCGTCCGGATGGGCCTTCCGCAGCGCTACGCCTGGACGGCCGCCTTCGGCATCGTGGTCGGCCTGGTCTGGCTCTACCTCGAGGTGCTGCGCCTGCTCAGCTACTTCCAGGGCGACGACTGACCGTCGTTTGACCTCCGACGCCCGCCTGCCGCGACCGCGGCGGCGGGCGTCGTCGTTTTCCCGCCGTCGCCGAGCCGCCCGAGGCACAGTGAGGGCGGGTACGTCGGCGAGGAGGTCGCGGTGCGGAGTGCCAACCCGGTGCTGACCCGACTCGACGACGTCGGCCGGACCGAGCGTCAGGTGCTCGGCGCCGCCGACACGATGACCGTGACCGACGTGGTCAGCCGTACGGTCGGCCTGCTGCTGCTCACCGGGGCCACCGCGGCGGTCGCCTGGGTGGTCGTACCGCAGGCGGCGTGGATCCCGGCGGCGCTGGCCGGCAGTTCCCTGGCCAGCCTGGCGCTGGTGCTGTTCATCTCGCTGAGGCAGATCACCAACCCGCCGCTCATCGTCGGGTACGCGGTGCTCCAGGGGGTGTTGCTCGGGGTGGCCAGCCGGGCCTTCGAGCTGGTGTACCCGGGCATCGTGGTGCAGGCGGTGATCGGCACCTTCGGCGTCTTCCTCGGCATGGCGCTGCTCTACCGGGCCCGGGTGGTCCGCGCCACCCCGCGGATGGCCCGGCTGGTCGCCGGCACGCTGCTCGGGATCCTGGTGCTGAGCCTGGTCAACCTGGTCACGTACCTGTTCACCGGGCGGCAGGGGCTGGCGGTCTACAGCCTGACCGCGCGGGTGGGCTGGCTGCCGTACGTCTTCTCGGTCGTGGCGATCATCGCCGGCGCGTTCAGCTTCATCCTCGACTTCGACCTGGTCGAGCGGTCGGTGCGGGCCGGCCTGCCCCGCCGATACGCCTGGTACTGCGCGTTCGGGCTGCTGGTCGGCTTGATCTTCCTGTACTGGCAGATCCTCCGGCTGCTCGGCTACGCCCGGCGCTGACCGTTTGACAGCGCCAGCTCGGCGCGTCTGCAACCCCGCCACGACCTGGAGCCGTCGTAGACTCGCCGCGATGAGCGCAGCGGAACTGGACCGGGCGGTGGAGCTGCTGGTCCGTCGGGTCGGGCACTGGCAGCAGCCGCGCTGGTCGGCGACGGCCGAGGGCGGCAACGTCTCCCGGGCCGACCTGGTGCACAAGCTGGTGCAGGAGATCGCCAACCTGGCGGCGGACGCGGAGGGAGGGCCGCGCCGGGAGGTGCCCCGGCTCGCCGGCGACCTGGTGCTGCCCGACCAGCTCCGGGTGGTCGCCGCCGACCTGGTGGCGGCCGGTCCACCGGAGTCGGTGCTGGCCGAGGCCGCCACCGCGGTCGCCCGGACCCGCTCCGCGCTGTAGCCGGCGTCCGGGGCGCGGCCGGCCGGTGTGGCCGCTCCGCGCGCCCGGACGGGCCGTCGAGTCGGCTCAGCTCAGCCGTTCGAGCACCATGGCCATGCCCTGGCCGCCGCCGACGCACATGGTCTCCAGGCCGATGGTCCCGTCGTGCCACTGCAGGGCGTTGAGCAGGGTGCCGGTGATCCGGGCCCCGGTCATGCCGAACGGGTGCCCGACGGCGATCGCGCCGCCCATCACGTTCAGCTTCTCCTCGGGGATGCCGAGCTGCCGGTACGACGGGATCACCTGGGCGGCGAACGCCTCGTTGATCTCGACCAGGTCGACGTCGTCGATGGTCATGCCGGCCCGCCGGAGCGCCTGCTTCGACGCCTCCACCGGACCGAGTCCCATGATCTCCGGGGACAGCGCGGTCACACCGGTGGAGAGGATCCGGGCCAGCGGGGTGAGGCCGAGGTCCTTCGCCCGCTGGGCGCTCATCACGATCACGGCGGCGGCGCCGTCGTTGAGCGGGCAGCAGTTGCCGGCGGTGATCCGGCCGTCCGGGCGGAACACCGGCTTCAGGCCGGCGACGCCCGCCAGGGTCACCCCCGCACGCGGGCCGTCGTCGGCGCTGACCACGGTGCCGTCCGGCGTGGTCACCGGCGTGATTTCGCGGGCCCAGAAGCCGTCCGCGATCGCCTTCTCGGCCAGGTTCTGGCTGCGTACGCCGAAGGCGTCCATCTCCTTGCGGGTGATGTCGTAGACCTGGGCGAGGTTCTCCGCGGTCTGCCCCATGGCCAGGTAGATGTCGGGGAGCTGGCCGGCCTCTCGCGGGTCGGTCCACACCTCGGCGCCGCCCTGGGCGCGGGCCGCCGAGCGCGCCCGCGCCGCCGCGAAGCGGGCGTTCTCCCAGCCGCCGCCGACCGGCGCCTGCGCCTCGGGCGGCAGGGCGTCCGAGTTGCCGCGGGCGTACCGGGAGACGGTCTCGACGCCGGCGGAGATGAAGACGTCGCCCTCGCCCGCCCGGATCGCGTGCATGGCCATCCGGGTGGTCTGCAGCGAGGAGGCGCAGTATCGGGTGAGCGTGGCGCCGGGCAGGCCGTCCAGGCCCAGCAGGGTGGCGACCACCCGGGCCAGGTTGAAACCCTGCTCGCCGCCGGGCAGGCCGCAGCCCAGGTAGAGATCGTCGATCGTGGTGGGGTCGAGCGCCGGCACCTCGTCGAGGGCGGCCTGGACGATGGTGGCGGCGAGGTCGTCCGGGCGGACGTCCTTCAGGGATCCCTTGACCGCGCGACCGATGGGGGACCGGGCGGTGGCGACGATGACGGCGTCGCGGGGCGACTCAATCGGCATGACGCAACGTTAACTCGCGGGTAACTTGTGGCGGAAGCCGGCCACCGGGCGGGAAATGTCACGCCCGGCGTCGGGTCAGTGGTGTCGGGAGGCGACCGTCGCCGCCGCCTCGACCGCCGGCAGCAGGGCGTGCGCCCAGACCCGGTAGCCGTCGGCGGAGGGGTGGTAGCCGTCGTGGCAGAGCGTCCCCGCGTCCGCCCGGAACACCGGGCCGGTCTCGACGGCCAGGTCGACCACGGTGCCGCCGGCGTCCAGGACGGCCGAGGTCTGGGCCCGGGCGACCCGCCGCCCCGACCAGGCGAGCAGTTGCCGCAGCGGGGACGCGACCGCGCGTACCGCGCCGAGGTCGGGGCAGGTGCCCACGACCACCTCGACGTGGGCCTCGCGCAGCCGGCGTACCGCCGAGGCGAGGTATGCCGCGGCGTCCGTGGGCCGGGCCAGCGCGGTGGCGTCGTTGGCCCCGATCAGGATCACCGCCACGTCGGGGCGCTCACCGAGCAGGGCCCGGGCCACCTGGGTGGCCAGGTCGGTGGAGCGGGAACCGGAGACGCCCACGCTGGACAGCTGCACCCGCCGGCCGGCCGGCCCCTCGGCGAGCAGGTGGGCCAACTGGCCACCGATGGTCTCCTCGAAGCGTTCCACGCCGACGCCGAGCGCCGACGAGTCGCCGAGCAGCACCAGGCGCAGCGGCGGAGCGCCCGCCCGGCCGACCGTGGCGCGCAGTGCGAGGCCAAGCTCGGGCTGGGCGTACTGACGGCTGCGGGCGACGATGGCCTGGCCGGCGAGGATGGCCGCCCCGCCCACCGTGCCGGCGACCAGGGAGAGGGCCGCGGCCCGACCCAGCCGGACCACGAGCTCGTTACGCCCAGTCATGGCGACACCTCCCCGGGGCCGGCGCAGGGGCCGGCCAGCTTGCGAGGCGCGCTCATGTCGCGCCTGCGTTGTGCCTGATGATGCCCCTGCCACCCGCCCTCATGCCAGTCCCTCCAGGGTCGGAGAATCGGCGGTGGGCTCCGGGTGCGGCACCGGGCCGACACCGAAGAAGGCACGCCGCCGAAGCTGCGCCCAGCGACCACCGGGACCCCGGTCGCGCCCCCGAACCTGGGTGCCGCTGACCTCGGTGCCAGCGTGCCGGGCCGCCTCGTGGGCCGCCTCCGGGAGCGACCGTACGCCGGCCCGACCGGCGAGCGGGGCCCGGCGCTCCTGGCCGAGGCCCAGTGCGGAGAGCATGGTGGGCAGCAGGGCCGCCGCGGCGACCGCGTAGCCCTCGGCGGACGGGTGGAACCGGTCCCAGGCGAACATCCGGGCCGGCTCCGCGGCGAACCGGGGACCGAGCAGGTCGCCGAGGGAGACCGTCCAGCCGCCCGCCTCGACCACGGCCACCGTCTGGGCGGCGGCAAGCTGACGGCTCCAGCGGCGGGCCAGCCACCGCAGCGGCGGATGGATGGGCTGGATCGCCCCCAGGTCGGGGCAGGTGCCGACGACCACCTCGCAGCCCGCCGCGCGCAGCGTGCGTACGGCGTCGACCAGATAGCGCACCGCCACCGAGGGTGACGTGCGGTTGGTGACGTCGTTGCCGCCGATCAGGATGACCGCGATGTCCGGCTCGACCTCCAGGGCCGACTCGACCTGCGGCCTCAGCCCCGCCGACAGGGCGCCCACCACGGCGAACCGGTGCAGCCGCACCGGGCGGTGCAGCCGGCGGGACAGCCCGGTGGCCAGCAGCGCGCCCGGTGTCTCGCGGCGGCGGTGCACGCCGTAGCCGGCCGCGGAGGAGTCGCCGAGGAGGACCATGGTGACCGGCGGGCCGGGGAGCTTCGCGGCGTACACGCCGTCGCAGCGCGGCGGGGGCGCCTCGGCCATCGGGATGGTGCGGCGGGCCTGCCGGGCCTGGCCGAGCAGCACGCCGCCGGTCGCGACGGTGGCCGCCACGGTGGCACCCGTGCCGATCGCCGCCAGGCGGGCGATCCGCCGGACATCCCGCCAACCGGCCGGTGCGACGGAACCAGCGTCCCCCATGAACTGACATTATCGCGCCGCACCGACACCCCGCTCTCCCGCGATCGTGCGGCTGGGGAACCACGGTTCCGGGTACGTATGCCGACAGCGGCGCACACTTGCGCCGGGACCGCACGCTGGTGGCGGAAAGGGGCGACGAGAATGGCGAAGACGTTGAAGCGGAGCGCGGCGTTCGCCGCGCTGGCCCGGGCGCTGATGGTGGGGGCGCGGAGCGGCCCGTCGGTGGGTACGCGGTTGGCGGCCCTGCCGCGGATGATCCGGGCCACCGCGAAGGGCGAGTACGACGGCGGCCTGCGGCTGGCCCTGATGACCGCGGCCACGGCGTACATCGTCTCGCCGATCGACCTGATCCCGGAGTTCCCGCTGGGGATCTTCGGGCTGGCCGACGACGCCGTGATGGTGAGCTGGCTGGCCGGCAGCGTGCTCGCCGAGACCGAGCGGTTCCTGGAGTGGGAGGCACGTCGCAGCTCGGTCATCCCAGGGCATGTGGTGCCCTGACGACACGTACCCTGGGCGACGAACAGACGTCCGCCCGGCCCCCGGCGCCGGTGCCGCAACGAAGGGCACAACGAGGTGCAGTACTACGACAACGTCGTCGAGCTGATCGGCAACACCCCGCTGGTACGCCTGCGCAACGTCACCGAGGGCATCCAGGCGACCGTGCTGGCGAAGGTGGAGTACGTCAACCCGGGCGGTTCGGTGAAGGACCGGATCGCGCTGCGGATGGTGGAGGACGCCGAGAGGGCGGGGATCCTCAAGCCGGGCGGCACCATCGTCGAGCCGACCAGCGGCAACACCGGCATCGGGCTGGCCCTGGTGGCCCAGCTCAAGGGCTACAAGTGCGTCTTCGTCTGCCCGGACAAGGTCAGCCAGGACAAGCAGGACGTGCTGCGCGCGTACGGCGCCGAGGTGGTGGTCTGCCCGACCGCGGTCGCGCCGGAGGACCCGCGTTCCTACTACAACGTCTCCGACCGGCTGGCCCGGGAGATCCCCGGCGCCTGGAAGCCCAACCAGTACAGCAACCCGGCCAACCCCCGCTCCCACTACGAGACCACCGGTCCGGAGCTGTGGAAGCAGACCGAGGGGCGGATGACCCACTTCGTCGCGGGCGTCGGCACCGGCGGCACCATCTCCGGCATCGGCCGCTACCTCAAGGAGGCGTCCGACGGGCGGATCAAGGTCGTCGGCGCGGACCCGGAGGGCTCGGTCTACTCCGGCGGCACCGGGCGTCCCTACCTGGTCGAGGGGGTCGGCGAGGACTTCTGGCCGGAGACGTACGACCGGACCGTCGCCGACGAGATCGTCGAGGTGTCGGACAAGCAGTCCTTCGAGATGACCCGGCGGCTGGCCCGCGAGGAGGGGCTGCTGGTCGGCGGCTCCTGCGGCATGGCCGTGGTCGCGGCCCTGGAGGTGGCCCGCAAGGCCGGCCCGGACGACGTGATCGTGGTGCTGCTGCCGGACGGCGGCCGGGGCTACCTGTCGAAGATCTTCAACGACAGGTGGATGGCCCGGTACGGCTTCCTGGACAACGCGGGCGCCGAGCCGACCGTTGCCGACGCGCTCGCCAGCAAGCCGGGCGGTCTGCCCGAGCTGGTGCACGTCCACCCGACGGAGACGGTGCGCGACGCCATCGACTACATGCGCGAGTACGGCGTCTCCCAGCTTCCGGTGCTCAAGGCCGAGCCGCCGGTGGTGACCGGTGAGGTGGCCGGCTCGATCGCCGAGAAGGATCTGCTCGACGCGCTCTTCACCGGGCAGGCCCACCTGCACGACACGATCGAGCGGCACATGGCCGAGCCGCTGCCGATGATCGGCGGCGGGCAGCCGGTCAGCGAGGCGGTCGCCATGCTGGAGAAGGCCGACGCCGCGCTGGTGCTGGTCGACGGCAAGCCCAAGGGCGTGCTGACCCGACAGGACCTGCTCGCCCACC
This sequence comes from Micromonospora narathiwatensis, assembly GCF_900089605.1. NCBI lineage: Bacteria > Bacillati > Actinomycetota > Actinomycetes > Micromonosporales > Micromonosporaceae > Micromonospora > Micromonospora narathiwatensis. Next base: position 6,255,130 of record NZ_LT594324.1, read on the forward strand.
TCGGCGCGCGCTGACCTGGCGGCGGGGCCCCGGGCCGGGGTCCCGCCTCACAGCAGGCGGGTGTAGCGGAGCTGGGGGACCAGCGCCGAGCCGATGTGTTCGTCGCGTACCAGACCGGTGGCGGTCCAGCCGCCGCCCTCGTAGAAGCGGCGGGCGGGCCCGTTCTCCCGGAGCACCCACAGCGCCGCGCGGGACCAGCCGCGCGCCCGCATCGCGGCCAGGGCGTCGACCATCAGCGCCCGGCCGGTGCCCCGGCCCCGCTCCGCCGGCTCCAGGTGGATGGCGTTGAGCAGCCCGGTATCCGGGTCGTCGGCGTCGTCCGGCCCGAGGTAGCTGAAGCCGACCAGCCGGTCGTCGCGTACGGCCACCGTCATCCGGTGCTCCGCGCCCTCCCAGATCAGCCGCTCCACCCAGTACCGGCCCATCTCCTCCGGCGCCGGTCGGGCCAGCGCCTCCGCCGGCAGGAACGACGAGTACGCCGCCACCCGGGACCGCTGGTGCAGCGCACCGACCGCCATCAGGTCGGCCTCGGTGGCGGCGCGCAGCGTGATCGTCACCGGTCCGAGGCTACCCGTCGGGGCGGCACCGGCACGGTCATCAGGTCCTCGGCGATCACCAGCTCACCGGTGAAGTGCTGCCGGGCCTCGTCGGCGAAGCGGCGCGGGTCGGCGTACCGCTGGGAGAAGTGGGTCAGCACGAGCGTGCGTACCGCCGACTCGGCCGCCACCCGCGCGGCCTGCGCGGCGGTGAGGTGGCCGACCTCGGCGGCGAGCGCGGCCTCCGACTCCAGGAACGTCGACTCGATGACCAGCAGGTCGGCGTGCTCGGCCAGGGCCCACACCCCGTCGCAGAGCCCGGTGTCCATCACGAACGCGAACCGCTGCCCCGGCCGGGTCACGCTCACCTCGTCCCGGGTGACGCGACGTCCGTCCAGGTCCAGGTGGCCGTCGCGGAGCAACTCGCCGACCGCCGGACCGGCGATGCCGTACGCGGCCAGCTTCTCCGGCAGCATCCGGCAGCCGTCCGGCTCGACCAGGCGGTAACCGTACGTCTCGATCGGGTGCCGCAGCCGGCGGGCCTCCAGCGTGCCGATCCCCAGGGTGATCCGCTGCCCGTCGGCCCCGATCGGCTCGACGGCCAGCTCGGCGGTCTCGTAGAAGCTCGCCGCGTGGCGCAGCCGGGCGAAGTAGTCCGCGCCGCCGGCGGGGAAGTGGACGGCCACCGGGTGCGGCACCCGGTCGAGCGAGAGCCGCTGGATCACGCCGGGCAGCCCGAGGCAGTGGTCGCCGTGGAAGTGGGTGACGCAGATCCGGGTGAGGTCGGTGGCGGAGATCCCGGTGTGCAGCATCTGCCGCTGGCTGCCCTCGCCCGGGTCGAAGAGGAGCACCTCGTCGTCCCAGCGCAGCAGGTAGCCGTTGTGGTTGCGCTGTCGGGTGGGGGCCTGACTGGCCGTCCCGAGCACCACCAGCTCGCGCATCGACACGGCTCCTCCTGCCGCTGGCATGAAGCGACCCCCGGGGCTTCCGCGCTCGCGCGGGCCGGCTGGACTGGGCCGGCACCCCGGGGGTCGGGTGGCTGTCGTAGATTCGCCGCACCGCTGCCACACGGTCTCGACGATGGTGCCTGTGCCCGCCTCGCGGCGGACGGGATTACTGTCGAGGACAGCGGCTAGCGGACAGCCACCTCACGAGTCCGATTGCTATACAAAGCTGGACCACCTCCTTTCCCGTGTACCGTCACGCTATCCACTACCGCGTGACCCCGGCAACGGATTTGAATCACAGGATGCCGCGACCCGCCCGGACGTCGTGTGGGGCCGGTGAGGCGGGTCTGGCGGGTCTCCGCTCATCGGATGCCGCCCGCACCGGCCGGCGACCAGAGCCGCCGCGGCGCCCGGGTGCCGGGGAAGAGCAGGTCGACGAAGCGTTCGGCGGTCGGCTGCGGTTCGTGGTTGGCCAGCCCGGGCCGCTCGTTCGCCTCGACGAAGACGTGCTCCGGCCGGTCGGGGGCGGGCAACAGCAGGTCGAGCCCCGTGACCGGGATGTCCAGCGCCCGGCTGGCCGTCACGCACGCCGTGGCGATCGCCGGGTGCAGCTCGGCGGTCACGTCGTGGATGGTGCCGCCGGTGTGCAGGTTGGCGGTCCGGCGTACGGCCAGCACCTGCCCCTCGGGGAGCACGTCGTGCATCCGGTGGCCGGCCTCGGCCACCACCTCGCGGGTCATGTCGTCGACCGGGATCCGCGACTCGCCCCCGGTGGCGGCGGCCCGGCGCCGGCTCTGCCGCTCGATCAGCTCGGTGACGTCGTGCACCCCGTCCCCGGTGATCTGCGCCGGCCGGCGGACCGCCGCGGCCACCACCTCGTGGTCGATCACGATCACCCGCAGGTCCTCGCCCGCGCAGCGCTCCTCGATCAGCACGTCCGGGCAGCATCGCCGGGCCAGCTCGACCGCCGCCGTCAGCCCCTCCGGCGTACGCACCCCGACGGTGATGCCTCTGCCCTGCTCGCCCCGGGCCGGCTTGACCACCACCGGGCCGACGTCGGCCAGAAAGGCCAGGTCGTCGGCGTCGCCGGTGGCGGTCCGGCCGCGCGGCACGGGAAGCCCCGCCTCGGTGAGGACCCGCCGGGTCACCCGCTTGTCGTCGCAGCGGCTCATCGCCACCGCCGAGGTCAGCTCCGACAGCGACTCCCGGGTGTGGATGGTGCGGCCGCCGTTGACCAGGCGCAGCTCACCCCAGTCGGGATCGGTGACCTCCACCCGGATGCCGCGCCGCATCGCCTCGTCGGCGACGATCCTCGCGTACGGGTTGAGCTGGTCGTAGCCGGGCGGGGTGGCGGGGAGGAAGAGCCGCTCGTTGATCGGGTTCTTCCGCTTCACGCACAGCGCGCCGGTGCGGTGGAAGCCCAGCCGTTCGTAGAGCCGGATCGCGCCGGAGTTCTCGGCCAGCACCGACAGGTCCACGTACGCGCGGCCCCGCGCGTCGAGCCGGTCGGCCAGCGCGGTGAGCAGGGCCTGGCCGGTACCGGGCGGCGCGGTGTTGAAGTCCACGGTCAGGCACCAGAGGCTGGCCCCGTTCTCCGGGTCGGCGAAGACCGCGGCGTGGTCCACCCCGGTGATGGTGCCGACCACCTCGCCGGTGCTGTCCTCGGCGACCAGGTGCAGGAACCTGTCGCCGCCCGCGTTGTCGACCAGCACCCGTACCGGGGCGGTGACCATGCCGTTGCGGGCGTAGATCCGGTTCACCGCGTCCGCGTCGTCGGCGTCGCGCAGCGGTCGGATGCTCAGGCCGGGGACGTCGTCGCCCTCGCTGGCGGTCGGCCGGCGCTCGCCGAGCGGCAGCCGGTAGGTCAGCGACGGGTCGATGAACAGCTCGTCCGGCAGCCGGGAGACCAGCACGTGCGGGTCGCGCAGGTAGACGCAGATGTCCCGGGCGCCGGCCGCCTCCGAGCGCAGCACGTCGGCGACGGCGGTCTGCTCGGTGAAGGTCTGCCCGAAGACCAGCCGGCCCCAGCCGCAGTCCAGCACCACGCCGGCACCGGCGGACGGCCGCCGGCCGGGCTCGGGTCCGCCCGGCGCGACCGGGTCGCCGCCCGGGCCGACGCGTTCCCGGCGACTGCCCGACATCCATTCCCGGTCGAGGCGAGCCGTGCCGATGGCGAGGGTGTCGGTCATCCTCAGTCGATTCCGTGGCTCTGGAGCCACATTTCCAGGAGTCCGAGTTGCCACAGCTTGTTTCCGTTCAACGGGGTCAGTTCGGCGTTCGGGTCGGCGAGCAGCGCGTCGACGTACTCGGTGCGGAACAGGTCGCGGCGGCGGGCCCCGGGCGCGGTGAGGGCGTCGCGTACCCGGTCGAGGAGCTTGCCCTCCAGATGGGTGAGGCCCGGCACCGGGAAGTAGCCCTTCGGCCGGTCGATCACCTGGTGCGGCAGGACCCGGCGGCCGATCTCCTTGAGCACGCCCTTGCCGCCCTGGGCCAGCTTCAGCTCCGGCGGGCAGCTCGCGGCCAACTCCACGAACTCGTGGTCGAGGAACGGCACCCGGGCCTCCAGCCCGTGCGCCATGGTCATGTTGTCCACCCGCTTGACCGGGTCGTCGGTCAGCATCACCTCGGTGTCGATCCGCAGGCCGGCGTCGACCGCGGTCCGCGCCCCGGGCCGGGCCAGGTGCGCGGCCAGGAACTCCCGGGCCGGGTCGCCGTCGGCCAGCCACGCCGGGTTGAGCACCCGGGCCAGGCCGGCCGCGTCGCGGTCGAGGAAGGCTTCCGCGTACGTATCCAGCGCGCGCTCCCGGTCGACCTCGGCCAGCGGGGGATACCAGTGGTAGCCGCCCAGGATCTCGTCCGCGCCCTGGCCGGACTGGACCACCTTCACGTGCCGGACGACCTCCTGGCTGAGCAGCCAGAACGCCACACAGTCGTGGCTGACCATCGGCTCGCTCATCGCCGCGACGGCGGCCTCCAGCGGCGGCAGCAGGTCGCCGGTGGGCACCCTGATCCGGTGGTGGTCGGTGCCGAAGGTCTTGGCGACCAGGTCGGAGTAGCCGAACTCGTCGCCCGCCCGGCCGCCGACGGAGTCGAAGCCGATGGAGAACGTGGACAGACCCGACTGTCCCTCCCCGGCCAGCAGGGCGACGATCAGGCTGGAGTCGAGCCCGCCGGAGAGCAGTACGCCGACCGGCACGTCGGCCACCGTCCGGCGGCGTACGGCGGTGGTCAGCGACTCCAGCAGCGCGTCCTGCCAGTCCCGCTCGGTCCAGTCGGCCCGCTCGGCGGCACGGCTGAAGGACGGCTGCCAGTAGACCCGTTCCCGGGTCGAGCCGTCCGGCTCGTACACCCGGATCGTGGCCGGGGGGAGCTTGGCGACGCCGCGCAGGATGGTCCGCGGCGGCGGCACGATGCTGTGGAAGCTCAGGTAGTGGGCGAGTCCCACCGGGTCGATCGTCGTGTCGACGCCGCCACCGGCCAGCAGCGCCGGCAGCGTGCTGGCGAAGCGGACCACGCCCGGCGTCTCGGTCAGGTAGAGCGGCTTGATGCCGAGCCGGTCCCGGGCCAGTACCAGCCGGCCGGTGTCGCGTTCGCTGATCGCCACGGCGAACATGCCGGTCAGGTGGTCGACGAAGTCGAGCCCCCACTCGGCGTACGCCTTGACCACGACCTCGCTGTCCCCGGCGGAGAAGAAGTGGTGGCCCCTGGCCTGCAACTCCGCGCGCAGATCCCGATAGTTGTAGATGCAACCGTTGAAGACGGCGGTGAGGCCGGCGGCGGCGTCGACGATCGGCTGGCCGCTGGCCGCGGAAAGGTCGATGATCTTCAGGCGTCGGTGTCCCAGGGCGATCGGGCCCTGTGACCACACCCCGCTGTCGTCCGGTCCTCGGTCACTCATGGTGGCCGCCATGCGCTCCACTGCCGCCACGTCGGCGCGTGAACCGTCACGGCGGAACTCCCCAGCCAGTCCGCACATGCCGGCCCATGCTGCCAGAGGTCATCGCGGCTCGCCTGTTGAGCCGATGACGATCGGTGGCGGGGTTGCTAGAATGCCCGGCCGTTCCCTTTCAACGCTGCTCGGGCGCCGACGTTTCGTGTCCCGCCCGCTCGGGTGACCAGAATGGTCCGGGCCTGCGTTGTGACAAACACCGCAGGCCCGGAAACGGACATCGAGTCGGTCAGCCGGCGGTACGGGCCACGCCGACCGGGCAGCTCAACCCGTTCGGGCCGTGGTTGCAGTACCCGTTCGGGTTCTTGGTCGGCGCGAGGTACTGCTGGTGGTAGTCCTCGGCGAAGTAGTAGTCACCGAGCCGGGCGATCTCCGTGGTGATCTCGCCCTTGCCGGCCCGCGCCACGATCGGCGCGAACGCGTCCCGGGACGCCTGCGCGGTGGCGAGCTGCTCGTCGGTGCTGGCGTAGATCGCCGAGCGGTACTGCGTGCCGACGTCGTTGCCCTGGCGCATGCCCTGGGTCGGGTCGTGGTTCTCCCAGAAGACCTTGAGCAGGTCCTCGTAGCTGATCCGGGTGGGGTCGTAGACCACCTGGACCACCTCGGCGTGCCCGGTCATCCCCGAGCAGACCTCCTCATAGGTCGGGTTCGGGGTGATGCCACCCGCGTAGCCGGCCGAGGTGGTGATCACGCCGGGGAGGGTCCAGAACAGGCGCTCGGCGCCCCAGAAACAGCCCAACCCGAAGACGGCGACCTGCGAGCCCTCCGGGAACGGGCCCTTCAGCGAGGACGGCAGCACCTCGTGCCGGTCGGAGATCGGCATCGCGATCGACCGGCCCGGCAGGGCCTGGTCGGGGGTGGGCAGCTCGGCCTTCGTACGGCGAAGGAACACGGTGGGACTCCTCTCTTGCCTCTCCCAGCGTGCAACACCGCCGGTCCCCGCTTCCTTACCCGCCCGTGCCGCGCTCAGGCCAGCGCGGCGGCGATCCGGCGGGCGAAGCCCGTCGCCTCGGCGTCGTCGGTGTAGCGGGTACGCGGCCAGAAGAAGCCGCGCAGCCCGTCGCCCTTCGTACGGGGCACCACGTGGGTGTGCAGGTGCGGGACGGACTGGGACACCTTGTTGTTCACCGCCACGAACGTCCCGCCGGACCCCAGGCCGGTCTCCACCGCCACGATGATCTGCTGTACCAGCCGGAAGTAGCCGGGCAGCACCTCGGCCGGCAGCGTGTCCAGGGTGACCAGGTGGGTCCGTGGCACCACCAGCACGTGCCCTTTGAAGACCGGCCGGGTGTCCAGGAAGGCCACCCCGTCCGGCTCGTCGGCGACGACGAACGCGGGCACCTCGCCCGCCACGATCCCGCAGAACACGCACCCGCTCACCGAGCCAGGTTAGTACCGCCAGACGGATGCCTCTTACCGCCGACTCACTGCGCGTCGAGATAGGTGTCCCACTCCTCTTCCAGTGGTGGCCCGACCGGCCCGGTTTCGCCACTTGCCAGGCGGCGTCGGATGTCCGACTCCCACCGCAACGCCCAGCTCCGCAGCCCGTTGATGTCCAGCCAGCTCAGGCCATAGAAGCGGAAGGTGCGATTGTCACGTTCCACCACCGCGCCGAGGCGGTCGGCCAGCTCATCGAGGGAGAACCCCGCCGTGTGTCGTGCGCCGAGCGACTCCAGCTCGATCCAGCTGAGCCGCTCGTTGGCTGCGTGGATGTCGATGAAGTCCCGATGGGCGGCCCGGTCGTGCAGGGCGCGCACCTTGAGCCCGACCGCGTCCTCGAAGGCCAGGACCGGACCGATGCTCATCCGTGCGGGCGGCCCCAGCGCTTCCTTGAGGAGATCAATCTCGCAGGACGCCGCGTCGTCCGACACAAGCATCCGAGCCATGCGCGGAGTGGCCTCGATCACCTGGGCAGAGAACCCGGCACGGCCGTAGGCGTCGGAGAGCCGTTGGACCACCGTTGCAAGTGGCAGTGCGGTCGCTGTGGCGAAGTCAATGTCCTGCGACGGTCGGCTTACCAGCTCGTGGGCGCACATGGCGTATCCACCGGCGAGCACCAGCCCGAGATCGTCGCCTGCGGCGAACCCGATCTCGAGAAGGCGGCGATGCAGCGGGTCCATTCAGGCGGCGGACAGGTCGGGCAGGCGACGTTCCCAGAGAGCGACGACTCGGCGAGCCGTCAGGCGTCGGATGCGGGGCCAGTCCCGCCGCAGCAGCGTGGCGTTGACGTACCGGACGACGTCCTCGCGCTGCCCGCAGTCAAGCAGCAGGCAGTAGAGCGTGAGACGTTCACCTGGGTCGCTGACGTTGAAGGCCGTCGGTCCGGACCAGGCGAGGCGCAGTGGCAGACTCACGCTGCCGTGATCGGGGCCGGTCAGCTGCGCGAGCGAGGCCGGAATGCGCTCGGCCACGCCGATCAGGCGGGACGGCAGCGAAACGGTCGGGGTCACCCGGGAAGTATGGCCCAGCGGTACGACCGATGCCGGGTGCGACCCGGGTCGGGTTCCAACCCGCGGCGACAGCCGGGCCGACTAACGTCTCGGGCATGAGTCACGGCTTCGAGACGCTCGCCATCCACGCCGGCCAGGACCCCGAGGCCCGCACCGGCGCGGTGATCCCACCGATCTACCAGACCAGCACCTATGCCCAGGACGCGGTCGGCGCGCCCCGGCAGGGCTACGAATACAGCCGCTCCGGCAACCCCACGCGGGACGCGCTCCAGGAGTGCCTGGCCGCCCTGGAGGGCGGGCCGGTGGCACTCGCCTTCGCCAGCGGCCTGGCCGCCGAGGACACCCTGCTGCGTACGGTCTGCAAGCCGGGCGACCACGTGGTCATCCCCGACGACGCGTACGGCGGCACCTACCGGCTGTTCGCCAAGGTCGCCGAGCGGTGGGGCCTGGACTACACGCCGGCGAAGGTCTCCGACCCGGCCGCCGTACGGGCCGCGATCCGGCCCGGCACCACGAGGATCGTCTGGGTGGAGACGCCGACCAACCCGCTGCTCGGCATCGCCGACATCGCCGCCCTGGCCGCCGTCGCGCACGAGGCCGACGCGCTGCTGGTGGTCGACAACACCTTCGCCTCGCCGTACCTGCAGCAGCCGATCGCGTTCGGCGCGGACGTGGTGGTCCATTCCACCACCAAGTACGTCGGCGGACACTCCGACGTGGTCGGTGGCGCCCTGATCGCCGCCGACCGGGCGCTGGGCGAGGAGCTGCGCTACCACCAGAACGCGATGGGCGCGGTCAACGGGCCGTTCGACGCCTGGCTCACCCTGCGCGGCATCAAGACCCTCGGCGTACGCATGGACCGGCACTGCGACAACGCCGAGCGGATCGCGGCCTACCTGGACGGTCACGCCAAGGTCGGCCAGGTGCTCTACCCGGGCCTGCCGTCGCACCCGGGGCACGAGGTGGCCGCCAAGCAGATGCGCCGGTTCGGCGGGATGATCTCCTTCCGGGCCGCGGGCGGCGAGGAGCACGCCGTGGAGATCTGCAACCGGGCCAAGCTCTTCGTGCTCGCCGAGTCCCTCGGCGGCGTCGAATCCCTGATCGAGCACCCGGGACGGATGACACACGCAAGCGCTGCCGGCTCGCCGCTTGAAGTTCCCGGCGATCTCGTGCGACTGTCTGTCGGCATCGAGACGGTCGACGACCTGCTCGCCGATCTGGAGCAGGCGCTGGGCTGACCGCTGGCTGGGGAGGGTGGCCGTGCCGGACATCATGCCGACGACCTGGGTGGGGGCGACCGCCAAACAGATCGCCCGGGGCGTACGCCGGGGTGACGTCTCGGCCACCCAGGTCGTGGCCGACCACCTGGATCACGTCGCGCACGCGGACGCCGACCTCGCCGCGTTCCGGACGGTACGCGGCGGGGCGGCGATCACCGAGGCGGAGAAGGTCGACGAGCAGGAGGACCTGGCCAACCTGCCCCTCGCCGGGGTGCCGGTCGCGGTCAAGGAGAACACCCCGGTCGCCGGGCTGCCCACCTGGAACGGCTCGGCCGCGGTGCGTACGCCGGTGGCGGAGGCCGACCACGAGGTGGTCCGGCGGCTGCGCGGCGCGGGCGCGGTGATCCTCGGGGTGACCCGGATGCCGGAGCTCGGCCTCTGGGCGCTCACCGACGACGAGACCGGCGTCACCCGCAACCCCTGGGACCTGTCGCGTACCCCCGGCGGCTCCTCGGGCGGCGCGGCCGCCGCGGTGGCCGCCGGGCTGGTGCCGATGGCGCACGGCAACGACGGCCTCGGCTCGATCCGTATTCCGGCCGCGTGCTGCGGTCTGGTCGGGCTCAAGCCCGGCCGGGGGGTGATCCCCTACCAGCTCGGCGCGGACGACTGGTTCGGCCTCGCCGAGCACGGCGTGCTCACCGGCACGGTGGCCGACGCGGTGGTCGGCTTCTCGGTGCTGGCCGGGCGCCGCCCCGACAAGCTGGAGCAGCCGTCGCGGCTGCGGGTCGGGGTCTCGCTGCGCTCCCCGGTGCGTGGCGTCTCGCCGGACGCGCCCAACCGGGACGCGGTGGCCGCCGCCGGGCGGCTGCTCGCCGCCGCCGGGCACGACACCGTCCCCGCCGACCCGGTCTATCCGACCCGGCTGGGCCTGCAGGGGGTCGCCACCTGGTTCGCCGCGGCCGCCGCCGACGTGCGGGCCGCCGGGGTCCAGCGGCGCGGCCTCCAGCGGCGCAGCCGCCGGCACGTCGCGCTCGGCGACTGGGCGCAGCGCCGGGGGTACGTCCGGGAGGCCGACCGGAGCGCCTGGCGCGAGCGGTCGGTGGCCTTTTTCACCGACCACTCGATCGACCTGCTGCTCACCCCGGCGCTGGCCGGGCCGCCGCCGGAGGCCGCCGGCTGGTCCGGCCGGTCCTGGCTGGCGAACATGAGGGCCAACATCGGGTACGCCCCGTACGCCGCGCCGTGGAACATCGCCGGGCTGCCGGCGATCGTGGTGCCGGTCGGCCGCCGTCCGGACGGCCTGCCGGTCGGCGTGCAGTTCGTCGGCCCGCCCGGCTCCGAGCTGCTGCTGCTCGGCGTCGCCGGCCAGTTCGAGTTGCAGGCCCCCTGGCAGCGGCATGCTCCCGGCTATCCCCGGGTCGGCACGGGGTCGCCGGCCACTGCGTGATCGCCCAGCGTGTGCGCGCACCCGCGCGCCCTGGACGGTCCTCATGCCGGCCCGCCCGCCGGATCTGCCCGCCGTACCCGGCGCAGCCCGTCACCGGGCCGTCGCCGCAGGTGGCGACCGATGCGACGGGGACGTCGCCGCAGGTTTCCGCCGAGGCGGGTGGCACGATCGGGGCATGACGGAACTGGTCGGCCTCGCCGACGTACGGGCCGCGCGGGAACTGCTCGCCGGCGTCACCCGCACCACCCCGCTGGAACCCTCCCGGCCGCTCAGCGCGGCCCTCGGCGGGCCGGCGTGGCTGAAATGCGAGAACGTGCAACGCGCCGGGTCGTACAAGGTGCGCGGGGCGTACGTGCGGATCTCCCGGCTGTCGGCCGAGGAGCGGGCCCGCGGCGTGGTCGCGGCGAGCGCCGGCAACCACGCGCAGGGGGTGGCGCTCGCCGCCGGCCTGGTCGGTGCCCACGCCACCGTCTTCATGCCGGTCAACGCCCCGCTGCCGAAGGTGGCCGCGACCAAGGGGTACGGCGCGAGCGTCGAGCTGGTCGGCAACACCGTGGACGAGTCGCTGGTCGCGGCGCAGACCTTCGCCGAGCGGAGCGGCGCGGTGTTCATCCACCCGTTCGACCACCGGGACGTCATCGCCGGTCAGGGCACCGTCGCGCTGGAGATCCTCGAACAGTGCCCGGAAGTGAAGACCATCGTCACCGGGGTGGGCGGCGGTGGCCTGATCTCCGGCATGGCGGTGGCCGCCAAGGCCCTGCGTCCCGACGTACGGGTGATCGGGGTGCAGGCGGCGAGCGCCGCCGCCTTTCCGCCCTCGCTCAAGGCCGGCGCCCCGGTACGCCTGTCGTCGTTCTCGACCATCGCCGACGGCATCGCGGTGGGACGTCCCGGCGAGTTGACCTTCACCCACGTCCGCGAGCTGGTCGACGAGATCGTCACGGTGTCGGAGGAGGACATCTCCCGGGCGCTGCTGATGCTGCTGGAACGCGGCAAGCAGGTGGTGGAGCCGGCCGGCGCGGTCGGGGTGGCCGCGTTGCTGGCCGGGGCGGTCGAGGTCGAGGCGCCGGTGGTGGCGGTGCTCTCCGGCGGGAACATCGACCCGCTGCTCATGCTCCGGGTGATCGAGCACGGCCTCGCGGCGGCCGGCCGCTATCTGCGGGTCACCGTGCGCTGCTCGGATCGGCCGGGTCAGCTCGCCTCGCTGCTCAGCGAGATCGCCGAGCACCGGGCCAACGTGGTCGACGTGGAGCACCAGCGGGCCAACCCGCACCTGCGCCTCGGTGAGGTGGAGGTGGCGCTCTCGGTGGAGACCCGCGGCGTGGAGCACTCGGACACGCTGATCAGCGCCCTGCGGGCCAGCGGCTACCAGGTGGTGTTCGCCGGCGAGGCGTGATCCGGGCCGATACGACGCGACCGCCCCGGCCGGTGGGCCGGGGCGGTCGCGGGTGGCTCGGGTCCGACCGGCCTGTCAGCCCCGGTCGGGTGGTCGAACCCGGCCGGTGGTCGGGCGCGGAGCCCGTTTCTGGGCTCAGCCGGAGAACGGCTCGAACTTGACGATGGTCACCTTGATGTCGGCGCCGCTGGGCGCCGTGTAGGTGCAGTGCTGGCCCGCCTTGCCGCCGAGGATCGCCTTGCCGAGCGCGGACTCGGGGCTGTAGACGGTCAGGTCGGTGGTGGAGGCGATCTCCCGAGAGCCGAGCAGGAAGGTGTCGGTGTCGTCGGGGTCGTCGTCGAAGTAGATCGTGACGACCATGCCGGGCGACACCGCGTCGGCCGTCGGCGCCTCGCCGACCTTGGCCGTGCGGAGCAGTTCCTTCAGGTAGAGGATGCGGCCCTCCGCCTTGCCCTGCTCCTCGCGGGCGGCGTGGTAACCGCCGTTCTCCCGCAGGTCGCCCTCCTCGCGCCGGGCGTTGATCTCGGCGGCGATGACTGGACGGTTGGCGATCAGCTCGTCGAGCTCGGCCTGCAGACGGTCGTGCGCGTCCTGGGACAGCCAGGTGGCGGGCGCCTCGTTGTCATTGGTGGACACAGGCGTTCTCCTTGGTCGTGCGGTACCGGCTGACAGGTGAACCACCAAGTTACCAGTGCCGGACCTCTCCGGGTGCCGTAGATCACCCGGGGTACTGGCGGCGGGACCCCGGGTAGGCGTTCCGGCAGGTCGCGGTGGCCGCGCCCGGGCGACTCGCCCGCCGAGTCGCAGTGGTCGCGCTCAGTCGGCCGGCCGGAGAGCCCCCGTGGCGGCGCTCAGTCGGCCGGCCGGCAGCGCAGCACCTCGCCGATGAACGGGCGGGCGGTCGTGGGCACCTCGTGCCGGACGGTCACGTGCCGCTCGCCGGGCCGGGTGGTCACCGCGACCTCGGCGTGGCCCACCTCCGCGCCGTCGTGGGCGCGGGCGCGCAGCAGGCAGGTCGCCGAGCCGCCCGGCGGCAGGGTGACCCGGAAGTCGACCACCACCCGGGAGTCGGTGATCCCGGTGTAGGTGATCACGTCGGCCTGGTAGTCGGGGTCGCCGTACTGGGTGTAGAGCCTGGCGGCGACCAGACCCATGGCCGCCAGCAGGACGGCCACCAGGAGCGCCCGCAGGACAGGGCGACGGCGCCCCGGCTCCCGGCGTCGGCCGTAGCGGCCGGGTGGGAAGACCGGCGTACCCGGTGCGATTGTGGCGTGCGTCTCGCTCACCGGCGGGTATCTCCTGGCGTTGTTGTCGGCGGCATCGGCAAGAATGGCAAAGTCCATCTTCCCAGCCCGGCGCTGAGTCAAGGATGGCAGGTCGGCCCCGCCGCCGATCGGCCAGCACGGGGGCTTCACGGGCGCGGGGGAGGATTCCGGCAGGTCAGCCGGTTGGTCCCGGGTGGGCCCGGCCGGCGGGCACACACGAGGAGCGCCGAAGGTGGCAGAGCAACTGCGTCTCATGGCCGTGCACGCCCATCCCGACGACGAGTCGAGCAAGGGCGCCGCGACCACGGCGAAATATGTCGCCGAGGGGGTGGATGTCCTGGTGGTGACTTGCACCGGCGGCGAGCGCGGCAGCGTGCTCAACCCGAAGATGGACCGCCCGGACGTCTGGGCCAACATGGCCGACATCCGCCGTGCCGAGATGGACGCGGCCCGCGCGATCCTCGGCATCGAGCAGGCCTGGCTCGGCTTCGTCGACTCCGGGCTGCCCGAGGGCGACCCGCTGCCGCCGCTGCCGGAGGGCTGCTTCGCCCTCCAGGACGTGGCCGGCGCCGCCGTCCCGCTGGTGCGGCTGATGCGGCAGTTCCGCCCGCACGTCGTCACCACCTACGACGAGGAGGGCGGCTACCCGCACCCGGACCACATCATGACCCACAAGGTGACCGTCGCCGCCTTCGAGGCCGCCGGCGACCCGGCGCGTCACCCGGAGCTGGGCGAGCCGTGGCAGCCGCTGAAGCTCTACTACGACGTCGGCTTCTCCAAGGGCAAGATCATGGCCCTGCACGAGGCCATGCTCGCCGCCGACCTCGAGTCGCCGTACCAGGACTGGCTCAAGCGCTGGGACGACCGTCCCGACAAAGGCCCGCGGATCACCACCCGGGTCGAGTGCGCGGACTACTTCCCGGTCCGCGACGACGCCCTGCGCGCCCACGCCACCCAGATCGACCCGGACGGCTTCTGGTTCCACGTGCCGATGGAGTTGCAGAAGCGCGCGTGGCCGACCGAGGATTACCAACTCGCCCGGTCGCTGGTGGACAGCCCGCTGCCGGAGTCCGACCTCTTCGCCGGGGTCCGCGAGACGTGCCATGCCCGCTGATTACCCGGCGGGCTACGCTGGTCGGCAACCGCACATCGGAGGAACACCATGCTGACCACCGCCCAGGTGCTCGCGGAGAACAACTTCGGTGACACCCGCACGGGTGGTCTGGCCGGCCCGATGGGCCTCTTCCTCATCGTGCTGCTGGCCACCGCCACCATCCTGCTGATCCGTAACATGAACGCCCGGCTGCGTCGGTTGCCGGACCAGTTCCCGCGCCAGACGGGTCAGGCCGACCAGAATCGGGTCGAGACGACCGTCGTCGATCCGACAGACGGGATCGTGCCGCAGGAATCACGCACGAACGCTCCCAACGGCTCCCAGCAGCGCCGGAACGGGTAGTCGGCACGTGAATCACGTCGAACCCGGTGGTCGCCCCCTGTTGCGGCCACCGGCTTTGGCTTAGCCTTCCGCCGGGGGACCACTAGTCCTCGAGCCGTGCGCGGGAGGGGGCGTCGATGTCCGTGGCAGCAGTGGCCACCCGCCGTGCCCGCGGACCGTCGACGGGCAGGGTGGGCCCGTGACGCCCGGCAGGGGCGGCCACCCTCCCGATCGGCTGGGCCTGCGTGGCACGCCGACCGGGGTACTTCTGCTGACCTTCGCCGTCGCGGTCACCGCGCTGGTGGCCGCCGTGCTCGGCCTCACCGTCACGGCGTCCCTCCCGCCGGACGACCCGCTGCCGGCGCCCGCCCGCTTCGGCATCGCGGTCGCCACGTTCGCCGTGGCCCAGCTCGCCCGGCTGCGTTTCCGGACCGCGTCCGGGATGGTCAGCATCACCTGGGGCGAGGCCGCTCTCATCGTCTGCCTCTATCTCGTACCGGCCGGCTGGCTGCCGGGCGCGGCCCTGCTCGGCGTCGGGGCCGCCTGGGCCGCGATGTCCCTGCTCGCCGACCGGCAGCCCGTGCTGGAACTGGTCCGGATCACCGGTTCGCTGACCGCCGCCACCGCGCTTGCCGTTGCGGTCGCCAGCGCGCTCGGCCGGCCGATGCTCGCCGCGCCGACCCCCGAACTCGCCCTCGCGCTGATCGCGGGCTCGGTGACCTACCTGCTCACCACCGCCTGGCTCGGCGGTGCCAGCCTCGCCCTGCGGCACGGGATCCCGATCGGGCCGCCGCTGCTCGCCGCGATCCGCGGCAAGCTGCTCATGTTCGTCGGCAACGTGGCCGTCGGCCTGGTGGTGGTCACGCTGCTGGAGCTCGACATCCGCTGGCTGCTGCTCCTCCCGCCGCCGCTGTGGCTGCTCCAACAGACCTACCGGCACCGGCTCCGGGCCGACCAGGAACGGCGCACCTGGCGGGCGTTCGCCGAGGCCACCGCCGCGCTCAACCAGCTCGACGAGCGGGGTGTGGCGACCGCCGCGGTGACCGGGGCGCTCACCCTCTTCGGCGCCGAACTGGTCGAGGTGGACGTCGCCCGGGGCGACGGCCGGTGGCGGCGCTACCGGGGCGACACCGGCGGCCAGGTACGCGACCGCGAGGTGAAGTCGCCGGCGCGTACCGAGTCGGGTGAGCAGGAGCTGGTCCGGCCGTTGACCGTCGGCAGCACGGAGGTGGGCCAGCTGCGGGTCCACTTTCCCCGGTCCGCCCCGCCGACCGCCCGGGAACGGGACGGCGTCGCCGCCTTCGGCGACGCCCTGGCCGCCGCCCTGCACGACGCCGCGACCCACCGGGAGTTGCGGCTGGTCACCGCCCGTTCGTCGTACGAGGCGGTGCACGACCAGCTCACCGGGCTGCTCAACCGGGCCGCCATGCTCAGCAAGGGTGACCAGGCGCTGCGGCAGCTCGCCCACGACCACCCGGTGGCGCTGCTGCTGCTCGACATCAACCAGTTCAAAGAGGTCAACGACACGCTGGGGCACGCGGCCGGCGACCAGCTGCTGCGGCTGACCGGGAACCGGCTGGCCGCCCTGATCCGTCCGGGCGACCTGCTCGGGCGGCTCGGCGGCGACGAGTTCGCCCTGCTGCTGACCGCGGTCCCGGTGGTCGAGGACCGGGCCGCCCCCCTGGCGTACGCGCTGCGCCAGGCCCGGGAGATCGCCGAGCGGCTCGCCGCACCGACGGAGGTGGCGGGCGTACGGATGTCCGTCGAGGTGGCGGTCGGGGTGGTGGTCGCCGACGCGGGCACCGCCGACCTGACCGAGCTGCTGCGCCGGGCCGACATCGCCATGTACCAGGCCAAGGAGGGCGGCGGCAGCGTCGCCGCGTACGACAGCTCCCGGGACGCGGCGAGCACCGACCACCTGGCGTTGCTCGCGGAGCTGCGGGAGGCCCTGGCGGCCGACGACCAGCTGGTCCTGGCGTTGCAGCCGGCGGTCGACCTGGCCACCGGCGCCCCGACCGGGGTGGAGGCGCTGATCCGCTGGCGGCACCCGCGGCGGGGCTGGCTCGGGCCGGCCGACTTCATCCGTCCCGTGGAGAACAGCGAGCAGCTCGGCAGCTTCACCCGGTATGTGCTGGACAAGGCGCTCGGCGTGGCGGCCGGGTGGGCCCGCGAGGGGTTGGACCTGCCGATCTCGGTGAACCTGTCGGCGCGCAGCCTGCTCGACCCGCGGCTGCCGGCGGAGATCGGTGAGGCGTTGCGCCGGCACCAGGTGCCGCCGCACCGGCTGGTCCTGGAGATCACCGAGACGGTGGTGATGAGCGAGCTGGAGGTCATCGACGAGGTGCTCGCCACCCTGCGGTCGATGGGGGTGCAGCTCGCCGTCGACGACTTCGGGACCGGCTTCTCGTCGTTGACCTTCCTGACCCGGATCGCCGTCGACGAGCTGAAGGTCGACCGCTCCTTCGTGATCCGGATGGCCGACTCGCCGGAGGCGGCGGCGATCGTCCGGACCACCGTCGGGCTCGCCCACGAGTTGGGCCTGCGGGTGGTGGCCGAGGGGGTGGAGACCGCCGAGCAGCGGACCGCCCTGGCCGAGCTGGGCTGCACCGCCGCCCAGGGTTACCACTTCTTCAAGCCGATGCCGGCGGACAAGATCGGGGCGGTGCTGGGGTCGCTGTTGGACAGCGCCCCCGGCAACGTGTTCCCGCTGCGCGCCGACGGCGCCTCCTGATCGGAGCCGGGGCCGGCAAACCAGGAGCAGGCAGTGCGCCGGTCGGTCCGCTCCCGCAGCGCCGCCGTGCGCCTGCTGGATATGGTCGTCGGGTGAACCGACTCGCCAACGCCACGTCGCCCTATCTGCTTCAGCACGCCGACAACCCGGTCGACTGGTGGCCCTGGTGCGAGGAGGCGTTCGCCGAGGCGAAACGGCGCGACGTCCCGGTGATCATCTCGGTCGGGTACGCGGCCTGCCACTGGTGTCACGTGATGGCGCACGAGTCGTTCGAGAACGAGGCCGTCGCCCGGATGATGAACGAGGACTTCGTCCCGATCAAGGTGGACCGGGAGGAACGGCCCGACGTCGACGCCGTCTACATGACCGCCACCCAGGCGATGACCGGCCAGGGCGGCTGGCCGATGACCGTCTTCGCCGCCCCGGACGGCACCCCCTTCTTCTGCGGCACGTACTTCCCGCGGCCGAACTTCATCCGCCTGCTCGGCTCCGTCGCCACCGCCTGGCGGGACCAGCGGGAGGCGGTGCTGCGTCAGGGCGCCGCCGTGGTCGAGGCGATCGGCGGCGCCCAGGCCGTGGGCGGCCGGAGCACCCCGCTCACCGCCGAACTGCTGGACGCCGCCGCGGATCAGCTCTCCGGGGAGTACGACGAGGCCAACGGCGGCTTCGGCGGGGCGCCGAAGTTCCCGCCGCACATGAACCTGCTCTTCCTGCTCCGGCACCACCAGCGCACCGGCTCGACCCGGAGCCTGGAGATCGTCCGGCACACCGGTGAGGCGATGGCCCGGGGCGGCATCTACGACCAGCTCGCCGGCGGGTTCGCCCGCTATTCGGTGGACGGCCACTGGACCGTGCCGCACTTCGAGAAGATGCTCTACGACAACGCGCTGCTGCTGCGGGTCTACGCCCAGCTCTGGCGGCTCACCGGCGACCCGCTGGCCCGCCGGGTGGCCCGGGACGTCGCCCGGTTCCTCGCCGACGAACTGCACCGGTCCGGCGAGGGCTTCGCGTCCGCGCTGGACGCGGACACCCAGGGCGTCGAGGGCCTCACCTACGTCTGGACCCCGGCCCAGCTGGTCGAGGTGCTGGGGGAGGAGGACGGCCGCTGGGCCGCCGACCTGTTCGCGGTGACCGAGCAGGGCACCTTTGAGCACGGCACGAGTGTGCTCAAGCTGGCCCGGGACGTGGACGATGCGGACCCGGAGATCCGGGCCCGTTGGCAGGACGTGGTGGCGCGGCTGCTCGCCGCCCGGGACGCCCGCCCGCAGCCGCCCCGCGACGACAAGGTGGTGGCCGCCTGGAACGGGCTGGCGATCACCGCGATCGCCGAGTTCCAGCAGGTCGCCGCGCTCTACGCGAACCCGGACGACGAGGACGCGAACCTGATGGAGGGCGTCAGCATCGTGTCCGACGGCGCGATGCGCGACGCCGCCGAGCACCTGGCGACCGTGCACGTCGTGGACGGGCGGCTGCGCCGGGTCTCCCGGGACGGGGTGGTCGGCGAGCCGGCCGGCGTGCTGGAGGACTACGGTTGCGTGGCCGAGGCGTTCTGCGCGATGCACCAGGTCACCGGCGAGGGGCGTTGGCTGGCGCTGGCCGGTCAGCTCCTGGACGTGGCGCTGGCCCGGTTCGCCGCCCCGGACGGCGGCTTCTACGACACCGCCGACGACGCCGAACGGCTGGTCACCCGGCCGGCCGACCCGACCGACAACGCCACCCCGTCCGGCCGGTCGGCGATCGTCGCGGCGCTGGTCGCGTACGCGGCGTTGAGCGGTGAGACGCGGTACCGGGAGGCCGCCGAGGCCGCCCTGTCCACGGTCGCGCCGATCGTGGGGCGGCACGCCCGGTTCACCGGGTACGCGGCCACGGTCGGCGAGGCGCTGCTCTCCGGCCCGTACGAGATCGCGGTGGTGACCGACGACCCGACGGGCGACCCGCTGGTGGCGGCCGCCCACCGGCACGCCCCGCCCGGCGCGGTGGTGGTGGCGGGCCGCGCCGACCAGCCGGGCGTCCCGCTGCTGGCCGGGCGGCCGGCGCTGGACGGGCGCTCCACCGCGTATGTCTGCCGGGGGTTCGTCTGCGATCGGCCGGTCACCTCGGTCGACGACCTGGCCGCCCGGCTCGGCGGCTGAGTCACTCCGGCGGCCGGCCCGCTTCGCCCGCCAGGCTCTCGTCGCCGCCGCCTCGTCCGGGAGCGCGGCGGCGACCGGCAGGTGGCGGCCGAAGAGCACCGTGAGCAGCAGCGGGAACCGGATGTTCTGCTCCGCCGGTGGCTTCGCCGCCCATTCGGCGAACGGCGCCCGGGGCGGCCCGGCCGGGCGGCTCCGGCGTCCGCCCGGATAGGCTGGCGGCGCTATGGATTCCCGTACCGAACTGCCTGTCGTCGGCATGGTGGGCGGAGGGCAGCTGGCCCGGATGACCCACCAGGCCGCCATCGCCCTCGGCCAGTCGCTGCGCGTGCTGGCGCTCGCCCCGGACGACGGCGCGGCCCTGGTCGCCGCCGACGTCCAGTACGGCGACCACACCGACCTCGCCGCCCTGCGCACCTTCGCCAAGGGCTGTGACGTGGTCACCTTCGACCACGAGCACGTGCCCACCGCGCACATCCGCACCCTGGCCGGCGAGGGCGTGAAGCTCTTCCCGCCGGCCGAGGCGCTGCTGCACGCGCAGGACAAGCGGGTGATGCGCGAGCGGCTCGGCGAGCTGGGTGCGCCGAACCCGGCCTGGCGTCCGGTCGAGGCGCCCGCCGACCTGGTCGCCTTCGGCGCGGAGGTCGGCTGGCCCGTGGTGCTGAAGGCGGCCCGGGGCGGCTACGACGGTCGGGGCGTCTGGCTGGTGGAGGACGCCACCCGGGCCGGCGAACTGGCCACGACCCTGCTCGCCGGGGGCACTCCGCTGATCGTGGAGGAGCGGGTCGCGCTGCGCCGGGAGCTGGCCGTGCAGGTGGCCCGCTCGCCGTTCGGGCAGGTCGCCGCGTACCCGGTGGTGGAGACGGTGCAGCGGGACGGCATCTGCGTTGAGGTGCTCGCGCCGGCGCCGGGCCTGCCGGAGGAGCTGGCGGTCGCCGCCCAGCAGCTCGCCATCGACCTGGCCACCGCGCTCGGCGTGGTCGGCCTGCTCGCCGTGGAACTCTTCGAGACGGCCGCCGGCCTGGTCGTCAACGAGCTGGCCATGCGACCGCACAACTCCGGGCACTGGACCATCGAGGGCGCCCGTACCTCCCAGTTCGAGCAGCACCTGCGGGCGGTGCTCGACTACCCGATGGGCGACACCTCGCTCACCGCGCCGGTCGTCGTGATGGCCAACGTGTTGGGCGGGGAGCCGGGCGGGATGCCCATCGACGAGCGGCTGCACCACCTGTTCGCCGCCGAGCCGGGGGCCAAGGTCCACCTGTACGGCAAGCAGGTGCGCCCCGGCCGCAAGATCGGGCACGTCACGGTGCTCGGACACGACCTGGACGACGTACGGGCCAGGGCGGCGCGCGCCGTCCGCTGGCTGCGGGAGGGACGCGGGTGAGCGCGAGGAGTGAGCTTGCGAGCCCCGCAGTCGCGAACGAAGGGCAGGCCAGAGTGAGCACCGTCGGGCTGATCATGGGCAGCGACTCGGACTGGCCGACCATGCGGGCAGCCGGCGAGGCGCTCGACGAGTTCGGGGTGGCGTACGAGGTCGGCGTGGTGTCGGCGCACCGCACCCCGGGCAAGATGATCGAGTACGGACGGTCCGCCGCCGACCGGGGGCTCAAGGTGATCATCGCCGGCGCGGGCGGGGCGGCTCACCTGCCCGGCATGGTCGCCTCGGTCACCCCACTCCCGGTGATCGGCGTGCCGGTGCCGCTCAAGCACCTGGACGGGATGGACTCGCTGCTCTCCATCGTGCAGATGCCGGCCGGTGTGCCGGTGGCCACCGTGTCGATCGGCAACGCCCGCAACGCCGGCCTGCTCGCCGTCCGGATCCTGGCCGCCTCGGACGCGGTCCTGCGGCAGCGGATGGCCGACTTCCAGCAGAGCCTGGAGACCCTGGTGGCCGAGAAGGAAGCCGCCCTCCGCGCCACCCTCTCCTGACCCGTTTCATCTCATGCCGCGCAGGGCGGTCTGCAACCGCTCCTGGGCCCGGCGGCGGCGCTCGTTGCTCGCGCCGAGCGCCAGCAGGATGATGCCGACCGGGATCAGCACCAGCCACGGTCCGAGGCTGATCAACGCGTGCACCGCGGCCACCGCCGTGACCGTGGCGCCCACGATCACCGGTGCCTGCTGCCGGCTCATCGAGCCGAAGATCAGCACCGCCACGGCGCCGAGCAGCAGCAGTACCTGCCGCAGCATGCTGGTGTCGGTGGCCAGCACGATCGCCAGCGTCGGCAGGAACGCGGCGACCAGCGCCGGCCCGTACGCCACCCAGCTCGACTGGTCCGGCCGGTGCCGCAGTTCCAGCACCCCCACCAGCAGGGCGAGCGCCGCGAACGGCAGGGTGTACGCCTCGGGCAGCGCCACGTCGGCCGCCCGCATCAGGATCCACCAGGCGGTGATCTCGCAGCCCACCACCGACCAGAACAGGATCCGCCGCTCCACCGGCCGTCGGCCCGGGCGCCCGGCCGCCACCCCGAGTACGGCACCCCAGGCGGCCAGCAGCGCGGCGATGTGCCGGGGCGAGTCGTACGCCAGGGCCAGCGCGATGAGGGCGGCGGCGTAGCCGCTCCACTCCACGGTGGCCGCCTCCCGGTACGCCTCGGGCCGACGCAGCCGGGGGAGGGTGGCGGCGAAGACCTGGAGCGCCGCCCCGACCGCCAGCACCCCGAACGCCGACCAGACCGCGGCGAGCCCGGCGACCAGGCCGAGGGTGAGCACGAACAGTTCGGCCATGAGCGAGGCGAACAGCCAGCCGAGGATGCGGGCCCGCTGGGTGGTGCCGAAGAGCGCGGCGACCACGCCCACGCCGACCGCGCCGCCCAGGGTGAACAGGGTCAGCTCCCGGGTGGCGAGGCTGCCGGCCAACCCGGCGCCCCCGGCGGCCAGCCCGATCGCGAACACCAGTACCCGCGCGACCCGCAGCGAACGAGCCGGCTCGGCCAGCGACGGGGGCGGGGTCAGCGCCAGCCCCAGCATGGCGAGGGTGAAGACCGCCAACCCGGCCAGCGCGCTCTCCGGCCATCCGTGGCCGAGCGCCACCGGCGTGATCAGCAGGGTGACCGCCGCGCCGGGTAGCACCACCGGTACGGCCCGGGAGCGCCGGCCCCCGCTGAACCCGGTGGCGGCGAGCGCCGCCGTCGCGGTGAGCAGCAGCGCGGTCAGCACGTGGGTCGGATCGACGGCCTCGGCGGGCGGGGTGAGCAGTTCGGGTGGCGCGCCCCGCCAGATCCGCGGCAGCACCCGGAACGGCTCGACCAGGGCAACCAGCAGCGGCGTTGCCAGGCTGGCCAGGGCCAGCGCGGTCGGCGCCACGGCCGCCGCGAGCGCTCCGGCGGCGGGGGAGACCCGCCAGCGCAGCTCGGTGCCGTCGTCCGGCAGCCGGCGCATTGCCCCGTCGAGCAGCACCGACCAGCGGCGTACCGGTCGGGCCGAGTCGACCGGCGGGGTGGTGGCGGCCCGGACCAGTTCCGCGAGCACGCCGAGCAGCGCCGCCGCCGCGGCGTACACCCCGGAGGGCAGGTGGGTGAGCACCGCCACGACCGCGCTGAGGGTCGCGCCGCCCACCACGGCCACGCTGGCGTACGGGAGGTACTGCGGCACCTGCCGGCGGACCGCCGCCATCGCGGCGAGGCCGATGCTGGACGCGGCCAGCGCGGCGGTGAGCACCACCTGCGGTGAGCGGCCGAACTCGGCGGCCAGCGCGGCGACCGCCCCGGGCAGGGCGAGCAGGGCCGCGCCGGCCGCCGCGCCGCCCACCTGCACCAGATGTGGCGGCATCCCCTCGGTGCGGACGTCCTCGACGAACGTCGGCGCGAGCGCCCGGGCCAGGGCGGCCACCGCCACCCCGATCAGCGCGATGCTGCCCAGCGCCAGCGCGGTGGTCCACGGGCGGACCAGCCCGGCGCCGGCGGCGTGCAGGGCGATCACCCCGGCCACGACGGCCCGGGACAGCGCGGCCCGGGGGTCCACCGTGGCGACCGCCGCCATCCCGAAGATCGTGGCGGCCACCGCGCCCACCAGCACCGGTGACCACCAGGGCAGGTCGAAGGCGGCCGGGGTGCCGATGGTGGCGAGCACGGCGGCGGCACCGGCGACGTCGTACCGCCAGGGCGGCGGCAGCAGGATGCCGGCGGCCAACGCCAGCAGCGCCAGCGCGACGGGCGCCTGCCAGGCCGATCCGCCGGTCGGCGCGGCCGGCCAGCCGCTCAGGTCGCCGGCCCAGATCGGGCCGGGCGTGGCCAGGACGCCGACCCCGCCGCGCAGCGCGCTCCAGGCGGCGATCAGGCCGACCAGCGTGCCGCCGAGCGCGAGGCCGAGGACCGGCCCGCGCCGCCACTCCTCGGGCATCGCCCGGGCGGCGACGGCGACCAACAGGACCAGCCCGGCCGCCACCACGAGCTGGCCCCCGGGCGCGAGCACGGCGGCGATGCGGACCATGGTGGCGATCAGCGCCGCCGTGGTGGCGGCGAGCGCGAGGTCCGAACCGTCGAGGGACAGGTCGGAACGGCGGCCCGCGTCGACCCGTGGGGCCAGCGCCAACAGCGCGGCGGCGAGCAGCAGCAGCCCACCCACCCAGGCGTCGGCGGCGGTGGCGCCGGGTGCCCCGAAGCCGGCCGCGGCGACCGCCACCGCCCCGAGCACGGTGCCGACCGCGTGCGGCCCGCTGAGGTGCCGCTGCGCGACCTGGACGACGGCGGCATAGCCGAGGGTGACGCAGACGCCGAGGAAGCTCGCCGCGAGGATCGGGACGGTGACCTCGCGCAGGCTCGCCGGCGTCGGGGCCGGGTCGGTCGGCACGGTCGCCGCGACGAACGCGGCCACCGCTCCGGGCAGGGCGAACGCCGCGCCGCCGGCCGCCCAGCCGCAGACCGTGTCGGCCGCGGCGGCGGCGATCCGGACCCGGGGTGCCAGCGACACCAGCGCGCCGGCCAGGCAGAGGGTGGTCAGCGCGGCGGCGGTGAGCGCCGGCCGGGCGAGCGAGGCTCCGGCACCGATCAGGCCCAGCCCGGCGGCGGTGACCGCGTGGACCACGGCGGACCGTCCGGTGGCCGCGGTGAGCCCGAGTATGCCGATCCCCACCGCGGTCAGCAGCATCGGCCAGCAGGCCGCCGCCCAGCCCAGCCCGAGGGAGGCCGGCACGGCGAGCGCGGTCAGCGCGGCTCCGACCACCGCGAACTCGCGCCGGATCTCCGGGGGCAGGGCGACCACCGCGGCGATCGTGAGCAGCAGCGCGCTCGCCGCGAGCTGCCAGCCGCTCGGCCCGACCGCCGCGGCCAGTTCGGTTGGCCACCGGCTCAGGTCGGCCGACCAGGCGGGCAGCGCCGCGCGGACCGGTGCCAGCCCGGCCCGCAGCGCGCCCCCGGCCACCACCAGGCCGCTGACCGTCAGGGCCACCGCCGAGGCGAGCTGCGGACCGCGCCGGGCCGCCTCGGGTACGCCGCGGACGGCGAACCCGGTCACGGCGATGACCGCGGCGATGAGCAGCAGCGACCGGCCGGGAAAGGCGACCGAGGCGACCCGGCCCAGCGCGCCGATCACCGCGAGGGTGACGATGCCGGCGCCGACGTCGGGCAGCGGCGGCCGGCGCAGCGCCAGGCACCCGGCCAGCCCGACCAGCGCGGCGAGCAGCAGTACCGCGCCCCCGCCGGCGGCGGCCGGGACCGTCGCGGCGCGCAGCAGCGCGGTGACCGCGTACGCCAGGGCGACGACGATCGCCGCACCGTGCAGCGTCCAGGTCAGCTCCGGCAGCCAGGGCACCGGACGGGCGGGCGGGGTGTTCGGAGCGTCTCCGGGCGCGGCGAGCACCTCGGCGGACTCCTCGGGATCCGTCTCGGGTCGGCCGTCGGCGGCGGATTGCCCGGGCGGGGCGGGTACGGGCGGCGGGGTGGGCAGGTCCCGCCGGACCGGCCGTTCGACGACCACCGCCGAGCGGGCCAGGGCCAGGTCGACGACGGCCACCACGGCCAGCACCAGCGCCCAGCCGGCCGGCCCGGTGATCCGCTCGTACGCCAGCAGCGGCAGCACCGGTTGGGCGGCCAGCACGGTGGCGAAGCGCGGTGCCCGCAGCCCGGTCCACAACGCGTACCCGAAGGCGACGACGGTGGTGACCAGGAAGATCGACCCGGCGAAGGCCGAGCCGGAGGCGCCGCCACCGATCCGGTCCACGGCCCAGAGCGCGTACCCGGCCAGCGGCACCAGCAGCAGACCCACCGCGGCGATCGTCTCGGCGGTCGAGGTGAGCCCCCGGCGGGCCAGCACCGGCGGGGCGAGCAGCATCAGCACCGTCGCCACCAGCAGGACGGCGAGCCGGGCCAGCGCGTCCATCGAGCTGGTGGCGACCGCGGCGAAGACCACCGCGGCGACGCCGAGCAGCAGCGCGCCGAGCCCGAGCGGGATGTTCTGCACCTCCCGGGAGGACGCCTCCGGCGGGTGCTCCGGGTCGTCCACGTCGAGCCAGTGCGGCCTGGCCCGGGGCGGGAGGTCGTCGGGGCCGGGCGGCGGGGTGCCCTGCCGGGGGACCCGCGGCGGCGCGCCCGTGGTGGCCGTGGGCGGGCGGCGGCCCGGCTGCCGGCGGAGCACCCGGCGTGGCCGGCCGGCCTGCTTCTGCCGCTGCTCACCGGCGTGCGCGAGGATGTCCCGCTGGAAGAGCGCGGCCTGCATCTTGGCGGCGATCTGCCGCTGTTCGCGGGCGATCTCGGCGTCGCGTGCCTTCATCTCCGCGATGGAGCGTTCGATCTCCGTGAGGTGATCCGCCCACTGTGGCTGGTCGGCCCCGCAGTGCGGGCAGACGACGGCCGGCTTGATCTCCCGCCCGCACGAGGCGCACCTGAAGTCCTGCACCACACCCCTCCGTCCGGCCGGCCCACACTGTGGACCTCCACTGTCGCAGCATGCCTTGACCGGGCGCGGATTTCGACAGTTGCCGGCGCGTTCCGGGGCGACAAAAAACCGGCCGGCCGTGGAGCGGATCCACGGCCGGCCGGTCGACTGGTCCCGGGGCGTGGCGCGGCGCCAGTCGCGCCGAGCCGGAACGGTCAGTTGATCAGGGGCGGCCCATGCCGCGGTAGGCCCAGCCCGCCTGCGTCCACAGTGTGGAGTCGAGGCAGTTGCGCCCGTCGACCACCTTGCGCCCGTTGACCAGTTCGCCCAGGGCGACCGGGTCGGCGTTGCGGAACTCGGCCCACTCGGTGAGGACGCAGACCAGGTCGGCGTCGCGGACGGCGTCGTTCATGGTCGCCTCGTACGTCAGCTCGGGCACCGCCCGGCGCGCGTTCTCCATGCCCTGCGGGTCGAACACGTGCACGTCGGCGCCGGCCTTGCCGAGCAGCGCGGCGACCGCGAGCGCCGGGGCGTCCCGCACGTCGTCGGTGTTCGGCTTGAAGGTGGCGCCGAGCACCGCGATCCGGGTGCCGGAGAGGTCCGGACCGGCCGGCCCGGACCGGCGGCCGAGCAGGTCGGCGGCGACCTGCACCACCCGGGTACGCCGACGCAGGTTGATCAGGTCGACCTCGTGCAGGAAACGCAGCGCCTCGCCGGCGCCGAGTTCCTGGGCGCGGGCCTGGAACGCCCGGATGTCCTTGGGCAGGCAGGCGCCGCCGAAGCCGAGGCCGGCCTGGAGGAAGCGGTTGCCGATCCGGGGGTCGTACCCGATGGAACGGGCGAGCTGGGTGACGTCGCCGCCGGCGGCCTCGCAGACCTCGGCCATCGCGTTGATGAAGGAGATCTTGGTGGCCAGGAAGGCGTTCGCGGCGACCTTGACCAGCTCGGCGGTGGCGAAGTCGGTGACCACCAGCGGCACCTCACGGTCCTCGGTGGCGGCCAGGTCGAAGACGCCCTTGTGGGCGGCGTAGAGCATGCCGTTGGCCCACTCGCTCTTGACCCCGACCACGATCCGGTTGGGGCGCAGCACGTCGTCGACGGCGAAGCCCTCCTGGAGGAACTCCGGGCTCCACGCCACCTCGACGCCCAGGTCGGCCGGGGTGTGCTTGCCGACCAGCTGCTCCACCCACTCGGCGGTGCCCACCGGGACGGTGGACTTGCCGACGATCAGCGCCTTGCGGGTCAGGTGCTGGGCGAGGCTGGTCACCGACGCCTCGACGTACGACAGGTCGGCGCCCATGCCGTCGGCCCGCTGGGGGGTGCCGACGCAGATGAAGTGCACGTCGCCGAAGTCGGCGGTCT
This sequence comes from Micromonospora narathiwatensis, assembly GCF_900089605.1. Lineage (NCBI taxonomy): Bacteria > Bacillati > Actinomycetota > Actinomycetes > Micromonosporales > Micromonosporaceae > Micromonospora > Micromonospora narathiwatensis. Next base: position 6,282,810 of record NZ_LT594324.1, read on the forward strand.
CCTGGATGTCGGTGCTGAACCGCAGCCGGCCGGCGGCCAGGTTGCGCCGGAGCAGCTCGTCCAGGCCGGGTTCGTGGATCGGCACCTCGCCGGCGTTCAGCTTGGCGATCTTGTCCGCGTCGACGTCGAAGCCGAGCACCTCATAGCCCAGCTCGGCGTAGCAGATGGCGTACGTCGCGCCGAGGTAGCCGGTGCCGAGGAAGGTCACCCGGGGCCGGGCCGCGCCCGAGGGCGGGGTCACCGCGGCGATGGCCGGCATCGGCTGGGTGTTCGGGTACGGGATGGTCACGCCTGTCTTCTCCGCTCGCACTGGCGGCGCTTCCTTGCGTCGCATTTGGCTGCGGCGCCTGGCCGGGCACCGGTGGGGGACTTTTTGCTGTGGTTCTGTGGTCGCTGGTCGGCTTCGACGCCCATCACGCACGAGCCTACGCGGCGGTAAGGAGCACCAGTTCCCAGGTCGCTATCCTTCACCTTGCGCGGCCGGCGGTGGTAAGGCACTCGGACTGCGCATTTTAGCGTTGAAGGGGAGGGGCCGACATGGCCGCAGAACAGTCGTTCGACGTTTACCGGTTGCCGGAGGAGCACGAGGCGGTCCGGGAAGCGGTCCGTGAGGTCTGTACGGCGAAGGTGGCCCCGCACGCCGCCGAGGCGGACGAGACCGGCGAGTTCCCCAAGGCGTCGTACGACGCGCTGCGCGCGGCCGACTTCCACGCCCCGCACATCCCCGTCGAGTACGGCGGCGCCGGCGCGGACGCGCTGGCCACGGCCATCGTGATCGAGGAGGTGGCCCGTGCCTGCGCGGCCTCCTCGCTGATCCCGGCGGTGAACAAGCTGGGCACCATGCCGCTGATCCTGGCCGGCTCGGCGGAGTTGAAGCGGAAGTACCTGACCCCGGTCGCCACCGGCGAGGCGATGTTCTCGTACTGCCTCTCGGAGCCGGAGGCGGGCAGCGACGCCGCCTCGATGACCACGAAGGCGGTCCGGGACGGCGACCACTGGGTGCTCAACGGCGTGAAGCGGTGGATCACCAACGCGGGCGTCTCCGAGTACTACACCGTCTTCGCTGTGACCGATCCCACAGCCCGCTCCAAGGGCATCTCGGCCTTCGTGGTGGAGAAGTCCGACCCCGGGGTCAGCTTCGGCGCGCCGGAGAAGAAGCTCGGCATCAAGGGCTCGCCCACCCGCGAGGTGTACTTCGACAACGTCCGGATCCCGGCGGACCGCATGATCGGCGCCGAGGGCACCGGCTTCGCCACCGCCATGCGCACCCTGGACCACACCCGGGTCACCATCGCCGCCCAGGCGCTCGGCATCGCGCAGGGTGCGCTGGACTACGCCAAGGGGTACGTCCAGGAGCGCAAGCAGTTCGGCAAGCCGGTGGCCGAATTCCAGGGCGTCCAGTTCATGCTCGCCGACATGGGCATGAAGCTGGAGGCGGCCCGGCAGCTCACGTACGCCGCCGCCGGGAAGTCCGAGCGGGGCGACGCGGACCTGACCTACTTCGGCGCCGCCGCCAAGTGCTTCGCCTCCGACGCCGCCATGGAGATCACCACCGACGCCGTCCAGTTGCTCGGCGGTTACGGCTACACCCGCGACTACCCGGTCGAGCGGATGATGCGGGACGCCAAGATCACCCAGATCTACGAGGGCACCAACCAGGTGCAGCGGATCGTGATGGCGCGCCAGCTCCTCAAGGGCTGAGCGGCCGGGCTGCGACGATCGGGCGGGCGGGCCGGGGTTCCGGCCCGCCCGCGGTCGTCATCGGGTTTCTGCGGTGCCCTCCGGTCGGGCCGTCGTACGCGGGGGCGCGGACCACGGCGACTCGCCGCCGACGCGGCGGGGCAGGGGTTCGGTGGGGGTGGTGTCGGAATAGCCCAGCGTGAGCGGGGCGGTGTCCCTGTCGTTCAGGTCGGACGGGGGCCAGTCGCCGAGCGGGTGGGTCTGCTCGGTCGGCTGGTCGGCCGGGGGCAGCTCCGTCTCGGCCGCCGGCTTCCCGGGCCACCGCCGCCACCGCTGCCCGCTGAACACGGCCATCAGCAGCAGCATGCCGATCAGGAACAGCGTGCCGTTCTCCAGCGGCTCGCGCAGTGGCAGCGGGTCCCCGAGCACCTTCCAGCCGTCCGGGATCTGGTCACGTACGGTGAACGGCGCGACGAACAGGCCGAGGTAGGGCACGACCAGCAGCAGCCCGGCCACGAGCGGCCCGAGCGGTGAGAAGCGCAGCGTGCCGAGCAGGCCGAGCAGGACGCCGGCGACGCCGAGGTAAACGGCCGGCTCGATCAGGTTGGGTGTGCTGTATGTACCGATCTCCACCCAGCGGTGCACGGTGCGTCCAGACCCGTCCTGACCGAGGGTGACGAGCACCCAGGTGACGGGCGCCACCACCAACCCGGCGAGGAAGCTCCACAGATGTCGCATCCGCGCACCGTACCGTTTCCGGCATGACAGATCATCCCTCCACCGGGCCGGCCGGCAAGCCGACCTCGTACTCGCGGGTCACGTTGAGCCGGATCATGACCGCTGTCGATGTCAATCTGTACGGGACCGTGCACGGTGGGGTACTGATGAAGTTCGTCGACGACGTCGCCGGGGCGGCGGCGGCCCGGCACAGCGGCGGCACCGCGGTCACCGCCTCGATCGACGAGATCGTCTTCTCCGAGCCGGTCCGGGTGGGCGACCTGGTGCACGCGCACGCCCAGGTCAACTGGACCGGGCACACCTCGATGGAGGTGGGCGTGAGGGTGATCGCCGAACGCTGGGACTCGGCCGAGGACGAGCCGGTCCGGGTCGCCACGGCGTACCTCGTCTTCGTGGGCGTGGACGTCGGCGGCGCGCCTCGCCCGGTCCGGCCGGTGCTGCCGGAGACCCTGGAGGACGAGCGGCGCTACCGGGAGGCGGAGATCCGTCGGGCCCACCGGCTGGCCCGCCGCCGGGCCATCCAGGCCCACCGCGCGGGCTGACCGTCCCCCGGCTCCCCGTGCTGACCGGCGGGTCGTACCGGCCGGGGATGGTCCGGCCGCGCCGCACGGCGGGTACCTTGGGCCGGTCCACATGCCGCGCGACGAGGACATGTGGGCCGGCCACGCGCCGTCTCCGGTGAACGGTGCGGACAATGGCCTCGCGAGGTAGGGCAAGATGGCGCCACGGCCCATGCACAGTGTCGTGACCGGGCCTGAGGAGGGTGGAGCAGTGGGTGACGTGCTGTGGACGCCGCCGGCCGACGTACGCGAGCGGTCCCGGATCGGCGACTACCTGCGCTGGCTGGCCGAGCACCGGGGGCTGGAGTTCGCCGACTACGACGCGCTGTGGCGCTGGTCGGTGACCGACCTCGACGCCTTCTGGCGCTCGATCTGGGACTACTTCGAGGTGGTCGCGCACACCCCGCCGACCGCGACGCTGGGTGAGCGGAACATGCCCGGCGCCCGCTGGTTCCCCGGGGTGACGCTCAACTACGCCGAGAACGTGCTGCGGATGCCCGGCCGGGCCGACGACGACCCGGTGGTGATCGCGTACGGGCAGACCCGCGCGCCCGAGACGCTGGCCGCCGCGCAACTGCGCGAGCAGGTCCGCCGGGTGGCGGCCGGGCTGCGCCGGCTCGGCGTCGGCCCGGGCGACCGGGTGGCGGCGTACGCGCCGAACATCCCGGAGACGTTCGTGCTGCTGCTGGCCACCGCCAGCCTCGGCGCGATCTTCTCGTCCTGCGCGCCCGAGTTCGGCACCCGCAGCGTCACCGACCGGTGGCAGCAGATCGAGCCGAAGGTCCTGGTGGCCGTCGACGGTTACCGGTACGGCGACAAGCCCGTGGACCGGCGGGGCGAGGTGGCCGCGATCCGGGCCGCCCTGCCGTCGGTGGCGTACACGGTCGGCATCGCGTACCTCGATCCGGCCGGCGAGCTGCCGGGCGCGATCTCCTGGGCCGAGCTGGCGGCGGAGACCGACGAGCCGCTGACCTTCACCCCGGTGCCGTTCGACCACCCGCTCTACGTGCTCTACTCCTCGGGCACCACCGGCCTGCCCAAGCCGATCGTGCACGGCCACGGCGGCATCCTGCTGGAGCACCTGAAGATGCTGGCCCTGCACCACGACCTGGGCCCGGCGGACCGCTTCTTCTGGTTCACCACCACCGGCTGGATGATGTGGAACTTCCTGGTCTCCGGGCCGGCGGTGGGCGCGACGATCGTGCTCTTCGACGGCAACCCGGGCCATCCGGACCTGGGCGCGCTGTGGCGGCTGGCGGAGCGGACCGGCACCACGTACTTCGGCACCTCCGCGCCGTTCCTGCTGGCCTGCCGCAAGGCCGGCCTGGTCCCGCGGGAGATCGCCGGCCTGTCCGCGCTGCGCGGCCTCGGCTCGACCGGCGCGCCGCTGCCCGCCGAGGGCTTCACCTGGGTGTACGAGAACGTCGGCGCCGACCTCCAGCTCCAGTCGCTCTCCGGCGGCACGGACGTCTGCACCGGCTTCGTCGGCGGGGTGGCGCTGCTGCCGGTGCACGCCGGGGAGATCACCTGTCGGGCGCTCGGCGCGAAGGTGGAGGCCCGCTCCGCCGACGGCACCCCGGTGATCGGGCAGCTCGGCGAGCTGGTCATCACCGAGCCGATGCCGAGCATGCCGGTCGGCTTCTGGAACGACCCGGACGGTGCGCGCTACCGCGAGGCGTACTTCGAGGTCTATCCCGGGGTGTGGCGGCACGGGGACTGGATCACGATCAACGAGCGGGGCGGCTGCGTGATCACCGGCCGTTCGGACGCCACCCTGAACCGGGGCGGCGTACGGCTCGGCACCGCCGAGTTCTACTCGGTGGTCGAGGGGCTGGACGAGGTCGTCGACTCGGTTGTGGTGCACCTGGAGGACGACCAGGGCGGCGCGGGTGAGCTGCTGCTCTTCGTGGTCCTCGCCGAGGGGCTGGAGCTGGACGACGAGCTGCGGAAAAAGATCTGCCGCGAGCTGCGCAACGCCCTGTCCCCCCGGCACGTGCCCGACGAGATCCACCAGGTGCGGGCGGTGCCCCGTACCCTCTCGGCGAAGAAGCTGGAGGTCCCGGTCAAGAAGATCCTCACCGGCACCCCAGTCGACAACGCCGCCGCCAAGGGCGCCCTGGCAAACCCCGAATCCCTCACCGCCTTCGCCACCTTCGCCCAACAACGCCGCACCCCCACCACCCACCCCACCCCAGCCTGACCCCCCCGTCCCCACCCCCCGCCCCGGCGATCTTGCAGTTGTGGTCCCCGTGAAAGGGGCACCAGGCCCCAAATCGGCGACCCGAACTGCAAGATCGCCGGGGTGGGGGCGGGGGTGGGGTGGGGTGGGTTAGGGGAGGGTGTGGGTGATTTTTTCGGAGGCTGTGCGGGAGTTGAGGCGGGACTCGTCGAGGTTGGCGCAGGGGACCAGGGTGGCGCCGGCCGTGAGCGGGGCGAGGAGCCAGTCGACCGGGTCCGGATGGCGTGTCACGTCGACCAGCAGGCGGTCGCCGAGGGTGAGGCAGAGCTCCGCGGCGCGGGCCTCCGCGCGGGCCAGCAGCTCCGCGTCCCCCTCGCCACCCTGGGGGTACGGGGTGAAGTGATCGCCGTGCCCGCGCACCGTCGAGACGAAGTCGGTGAACCCGGCCGGCACCTCGCGCATCGGCAGGGCGAACGGGTCGAGGGCGAGGGCGTAACGCTCGCCGGCCGACCAGGCCGCCGCCGCGTCGATCCCGCCGGCGGCGGCAAAGAGCACGTCCACGTCCCCTGGAACGTCGACCACGGTCAGCTTCGCCGACCAGCAGCCGAGCAGCACGGCGGCGGTCTGCCAGTGCGGGGGCAGCAGCGTGGCGGCCGTGTCGCCGGGGCCGAGGGCGGCCTCGTCGACCAGCATGTTGGCCGTCTTGGCCACCCAGTTCGCGAGCGTCGCGCCGGACAGTTCGGTGCGCTCGCCGGTGGCGTCGTCGTACCAGGTCAGCAGGGGTCGGGTGGGGTCGGTCGCGATCGCGTCGGCGAAGACCCGGGCAATGTTGTCGGCCATCGGCGCGAACGATACGCGTCCCGGTGCCGTACTCGATGACAACGACAAGTCGGCGTACCGTCGGGTCGCAGTCAACGCCGGGACCCGGGCCCGGCGTAGGCTTGCCGACAGTGTTGTTCCCCACAGATCGACAGCCTGAGGAGTCGCCCCGTGACCGCCGGTCGCCCGCCCCGCGTGCTCATCGACGCCACGAGTGTCCCCGCCGACCGTGGCGGCGTCGGTAGATACGTCGATGGCCTGCTCGGCGCCCTCGGCCGGGTCTGCGGCTCCGGCGTGGACCTGGTCGTGGTGAGCCTCCGCACCGACCTGGAGCGCTACACCCGGATGCTGCCCGGGGCCGAGGTGATCCCCGCCCCGGCGGCGGTCGCGCACCGTCCGGCCCGGCTCGCCTGGGAGCAGACCGGCCTGCCGCTGCTCGCCCAGCAGGTGGGCGCGGAGGTGCTGCACTCACCCTTCTACACCTGCCCGCTGCGGGCCGGCTGCCCGGTGACGGTCACCGTGCACGACGCGACCTTCTTCACCGAGCCGGAGCACTACGACAAGTCGCGCCGGACGTTCTTCCGCAGCGCGATCAAGACGTCGCTGCGCCGCGCCGACCGGGTGATCGTGCCGAGCAAGGCCACCCGGGACGAGCTGATCCGCCTCCTGGACGCCGACCCGACCCGGATCGACGTGGCTTACCACGGGGTCGACCAGGCCGCCTTCCACGCCCCCGGCGAGGAGGAGAAGGCCCGGGTACGCGCCCGCCTCGGGCTGGGCAGCAGCAGCTACATCGCCTTCCTCGGGGCCAAGGAGCCGCGCAAGAACGTACCCAATCTGATCCGCGGCTGGGCCCGGGCGGTAGCCGACCGGGAGGACCCGCCGGCGCTGGTCATTGCCGGCGGCCAGGGGCACGACGACGACATCGACCGCGCGGTGGCCGAGGTCCCGTCGCACCTGCGGCTGCTCCGCCCGGGTTACCTTCGCTACGCCGACCTGCCCGGCTTCCTCGGTGGCGCGCTGGTCGCCGCCTACCCGTCGTACGGCGAGGGTTTCGGCCTGCCGATCCTGGAGGCGATGGCGTGCGCGGCGCCGGTGTTGACCACGCCACGGCTCTCGTTGCCCGAGGTCGGCGGCGACGCGGTGGCGTACACCAGCGAGGCCCCGGACCAGATCGCCACCGACCTGGCCGCCCTGCTCGACGACGAGCAGCGCCGGCTCTCGCTGGCCAAGGCCGGTTTCGACCGGGCCAAGGAGTTCACCTGGGAGTCCAGCGCGGAGGTGCACATCGCCGCGTGGGGCCGGGCCCGGTCCTGAGCGGGGCGTCCCGGGTACCGCCGACCCCCCGTCCCAAGGGGGACGGTTCGGGCATGATGTGCTGATGTTCTACGCCGTCATTCCGGCAGGTGGCAGTGGCACACGGTTGTGGCCGCTGTCCCGGGCCGGCCATCCCAAGTTCCTCCACCCGTTGACCGGCACGCCGGCATCGCTGCTCCAGGCGACGGTGGACCGACTGTCACCGCTGACCACCCCCGAGCGGACGCTGGTGGTCACCGGTGCCGCGCACGTCGCGGCGGTGGCCCGGCAACTGACCGGCCTGCCGGAGGAGAACATCCTGGTCGAGCCGTCGCCGCGCGACTCGTGCGCGGCGATCGCGCTGGCCGCGGCGGTGATCGCGGAACGTGCCCCGGCAGCGGTGATGGGCTCGTTCGCGGCCGACCACCTGATCGGCGATCCGGCGCGCTGGGCCGAGACCGTACGCCAGGCGATCCGCGGCGCGGAACAAGGCTCGCTGATGACGGTGGGCATCACCCCGACCCGGCCGGAGACCGGCTACGGCTACCTGGAGACCGGCGAACCGACCGGCGACGGCCCGCTGCGCCCGGTGATCGAGTTCAAGGAGAAGCCGGCCGCCGAGGTGGCCGAGGGCTACGTCCGCTCCGGACGGCACCTCTGGAACGCCAGCATGTTCGTCTGGCGGGTGGACGTGTTCCTGGCCGAGCTGGCCCGGCAGCAGCCGGCCCTGCACGCGGGGATCACCGCGATCGCGGCGGCGTGGGGCACCCCCGAGCAGGATGACGTCCTCGGCACGGTCTGGCCGACCCTGCCGAAGATCTCGGTGGACTACGCGGTGATGGAGGGGGCGGCGACCGCCGGCCGGGTGGCGACCGTTCCGGGCGACTTCGGCTGGAACGATGTCGGCGACTTCCACACCCTCGGCGAGGTGCTCCCCGCCGACGGGGCCGGCAACGTGGTGCTGGGCGCGGACGCCAAGCCGGGTGTGCTGCTGCGGGACAGCGCCGGCCTGGTGGTGGTGCCGCACTCGGGCCGGCTGGTGGCGGCCCTCGGCGTACGCGACCTGATCGTGGTGGACACCCCGGACGCGTTGCTGGTCTGCCCCCGCGAGCGGGCCCAGGACGTCAAGAAGCTGGTCGACGAACTCAAGGAGCGCGGCGAGGAGGGCCTGGTCTGACCGGGCCGCGTCGGCCGGTCCGTCGTGCCCCGGCTCAGCCGGCGGCGCGGCGGGCCAGGGCGGCGAGGGCCGGCGCGACGAGCTGTTCGGTGGCGTGAGCCAGCGGCTCGGGCAGCCGGTCAGGCGGGAACCAGCCCAGCGCCTCGGACTCGGCGCTGACCCGCTCGCTGGCCCCGGCCGGGGCGAGTACGGCGAACCGTACGTCGTAGTGCAGCGAGTCGCCCTGGCAGGCGACCGGGTGGATGTCCACGTCGATCGGTTCCGGGTCGACGACCAGCCCGGCGATCCCGGACTCCTCGGTGGCCTCGCGCAGCGCGGCGGCGGCCAGGGCCCGGTCGCCGGGCTCGCAGTGCCCGCCGAGCTGCACCCACTTGCGGAACTTGCCGTGCAGGCAGAGCAGCACCCGCCGGCCGGTCGCGTCGAGCACCAGCGCGCTCGCGGTGACGTGCCCGGCGCGGTGGCCGCGACCCATCGCGACCGGCCCGGCGGTCAGTAGCTCCAGGGTTCGGTCCCGGGCCACGGCGGCGGCCGGGCTGGTCGGCGTCCAGCGGTTCAACAGCGCGGTGGCGTCGGCGTGCAGCTCGGCGTACGCCGGCAGGCCGGTGTGGGTGTCGGGCACTCCGACACTCTACGAGCGGGGTGGGACGACCGGATGGCACCTCTACGGCGAGTGCCGCAGACCCTCGTTGGTGTCGCCCGGCCGTCCGCGTCCCCCCGAACCCCCGTTCGCCCCGGCCCGGCCGTACGGCACACCGGACCCGACAGGCAACGGAAGTCTCGCCGACCGACCCGCTCGCCGTCGAGACCTTTCAGTCCACGCTTAAAGATGGAGATTAGTGCCGCCAGGTACAGTGCCAACGGTGGTGGGCGTTCCTGCCGTCCGCCCCAGGAGCGCACCATGCTGAAGGTCATTTTCACGAGCGAGGACATCCTGCGGACCAGGGTGGCCCCAACCGCGGATCCGGTCTGGGAGCTGGTCCTCAGCCTGCACCTGCTTCAGGGCCGCCGGAATGAGCCGCTGCTGACCGAGTGGCGCCGCAGCACGGCCCGCACCCTGCGGAAGGACAGCGCCGCCGAGCGGTTCCGCCTTCTCCTCGCCCTCAACCCGCCGCGCGGCTACTTCCCCGACTTCCTCACCCCGTACGCCAGCCGGGAGGGTTTCCAGGCGGGGCTGGCGGCCGTCCGGGGCACCCCCGTCGACATGCTGCACCGGGACCTGACCCGGCTCGCCGAGGAGAACCGGCTGCCCACCCCGGCCGCCGCGCTGGCCCGGGGCGAGCCCGAGGCGCTGCGCCACCTCACCGACTCGATGGCCCGCTACCACTCGCTCGCCGTCACGCCGTACTGGCCTCGGATCCAGGCGGCGGTGGAGGCCGACCGGGCGCGGCGGGCACGGGCGATGCTCGACGGCGGGCCCGAGGGCCTGCTGGCGAGCCTCCGGCCCGGCATGCGGTACGCGGGCGGGGTGCTGGAGGTCCTGGACTACCCGGACAGCCGGGAACTGCACCTGGACGGCCGGGGCCTGCTGCTGGTCCCGTCGTTCTTCTGCGCGCCGACCCCGGTCGCTCTGCTCGACCCGACGCTGCCGCCGGTGCTGGTCTATCCCGTGGACCGGCTCGGTGGCCTCGTCCCGAGGACGGGGCCGGGCGCCGGGCGGAACCCGGACGGCACCCGCGAGGCCCTCGGTGCCCTGCTCGGCCGTACCCGCGCCGCCGTGCTGGAAGCCGCCGACGACGGTTGCACCACCGGGGAGATGGCCCGCCGGCTGCGAATCTCCGCCGCCGCGGCCAGCCAGCACACCACCGTGCTGCGCAATGCCGGCCTGTTGGTCAGCCACCGGGACCGCAACACCGTGCTGCACACCCTCACCCCCCTCGGCCGCGCGGTCCTCGACGCCTGACCACCGCCGGCGTGCCGAGAAAGGGTCAGACGGCCAGGGCGGCGCTCGCCGTGCTGCCGGCCGGTGGCGACAGCAGTGCCGAGGAGATGCCCTCGGCGGCCAGGGCGGTCCGCAGGCGTTGCAGGTCGGCGCCGAAACGCACCAGATCCGCGGGGTCGACCGGGACCGGCGGGGTCCCGAGGACGAGCCCCCCGGCCGGCGCGGGCCAGCCGGGCACGGTGGCGATCAGGCCGGCGCGTACCGCCTCGTCGGTGACGTGGGTGAAGACCGTGCCGGGCGCCACCACCTCGGCGACCGCGGCGATCGCCCGGTCGACGGCGGCCGGGTCGGCCGGCGTCGGTCCCGGGCCGTCGGGCAGGACGGCGGCCTCCCGCAGCCCGACCGCCCTCGCCTCGGCGGTGCCGAGCGAGAACAGGTCCAGTTCGGCGTCGCGGATCAGCGCCCGTGCCCCCTGACCGTCGACGGCCCGCTCGACGCCCAGGTAGCCGCGGACGACGGCCACCGGCACCTGGTCGCACTTGCCCTTGATCAGCTCGGCGGCGCCGGCCAGCTCGTCCACCACCGCCATCTGGGTGAGCTGGAGCTCGTTGCCGTACGGGTCGATCTCGCCCCGGTGGTCGCGGATCGCCGGCATCCCGGCCACCCCGAGCGCGACGTCGGTGAGCCCGTTGCGCCACGGCCGGCCCATGGTGTCGCTGACGATGACCGCGACGTCCAGGTGGTAGTGCTCGCGCAGCGCCGCCCGGAGCGCCTCGGCGGACCCGTCCGGGTCCGTCGGCAGCAGCACCAGTCGGGTCTTGTCCACGTTCGACGCGTCGATGCCGGCGGAGGCCATTACGAAGCCGTGGTGGGTCTGCACGATCCGGGTCGCCCCGCGGGTGGCCACCACCCGGGCGGTCTCCGCGGCGAGCATCTCGTCCCGGGCGGCCAGCCGCTCGGGCCCGTCGGCGGGCACGTCGACCAGCCGGCCCTCCGCCTTCGACACGATCTTGCTGGTCACCACCAGCACGTCGCCGTCGCGCAGCCACGGCGCCGCGGTGGCGATCAGCGCCGCCAGGTCGTCGCCCTCGGTCACGTCGCCGATGCCCAGCACCGGCAGGATCTCCAGCTTCACATCAGCTCCAACGCGGCCCGGACCATCGCGGCCGTCGCCGCCTCGTCGGTCATCCGCAACGGTGCGGACCGTACGGTCACCTCCGGCACCAGCGTTCCCTCGTCCTCCGGCGCGACCAGCCAGCCGTCGAGCAGGCCACCGGCCGAGCGGCCACCGTAGAGGCCACCGACCCCGGCCGCGCTGCACTCCACGCCGAGCACGGCGAGGCAGCGGTCGGCCATGCCGCGTACCGGGGCGCCGCCGATGATCGGGGACACGCCCACCACGGGGGCCGGCCCGTCGGTGACCGCGTCACGCAGCCCCGGCACGGCCAGGATCGGCGCGACGCTCACCACCGGGTTGCTCGGCGCGACCAGCACCACGTCGGCCGAGCCGATCGCCGCCAGCACGCCCGGCGCCGGTTTCGCCGTCTCCGCGCCGACGAAGACGAACCGGTGCGTCGGGAGATCCGCCCGGTACCGCACCCACCACTCCTGGAAGTGGATCGCCCGCTGGCCGCCGTCCAGATCGACCACCACGTGCGTCTCCAGGCGGTCGTCGGTGGCCGGCAGCAGGCGTACGCCGGGCTGCCAGCGGGTGGCGAGCGCCTCGGTCACCTGGGACAGCGGATACCCGGCGTTGAGCATCGTCGTCCGGACCAGGTGGGTGGCGAGGTCCTTGTCGCCCAGACCGAACCAGCTCGGCTCGGCCCCGTACGCGGCCAGCTCCGACTTGACCGTCCAGCTCTCACCGACCCGGCCCCAGCCCCGCTCCGGGTCGGCGCCGCCGCCCAGGGTGTACAGCACGCTGTCCAGGTCCGGGCACACCTTGAGCCCGTGCAGCAGCAGATCGTCGCCGACGTTGACCACGGCGGTCACCTCGGCCCCCACCTCCCGGGCGTAGGCCCGGACGCCGAGCAGGAACCGGGCGCCCCCGATTCCGCCGGTCAGAACCACGATGCGCATGGTGTCCATCCTTCCGCACGCGCAGCCGTCGGTCGGCCGGTGGCCGGGGAGACTAGGCTCACGTCGGCAACTGTCCGCTTTCGTCCCCAAGGGGGAGTCCGTGACCAGCCCCGCCGAGCCCGCGTCCGGCGACGCCACGCAGGCCAGCCAGGTGACCAAGCCACTGCGCGAACTGGCCGCGCTCGTCCTGCTCGGCGCGAACGCCGTGCTGCTCTTCGTCGGCCTGCTGCGCCTGCTGGTGCCGATGGACGCCTACAGCACCATCGGCGGCCGGGCGGGCAGCACGTTCTTCGTGTTCGTCGGCGTCGAGTCGGCGGTGCTGCCGGTGCTGGCCGTCCTGCTCGCCACCCACGTACGGCCGGCGCTGCCCAAGGCCAAGCTGATCACCCAGGCGGCCCTCGGCGAGTACGCCTTCGCCGCGCTGTTCGGCGCGCTGACCTTCCTGATCTGGCTGGTCGGCCGGCTCGCCGAGGCCGAGGTGCTGGACGCCTTCCTCGGCCTGCTGACCCGCCTGGCCTGGGTGGCGATCTTCGGGGTGGCCGCGTTCGTCGTGTACCGGATCTGGCGCGCCCTCTTCTACGTGCCCAAGCCGAAGCCGCAGCCGGGCGTCTACGGCCAGGCCCAGCCGGGCTGGCCGCAGCAGCCGGGCGGCTACCCCGCGCCCGGCCAGCCCGGCGGATACCCGGCCCCGGGCCAGTACGGCCAGCCCGCGCCCCCGTTCAACACCGCCCCGCCGCACGCCCCGCAGGCCGCGCCCCCGTTCGGTGCCCCGCAGGCGGCTCCCCCGTTCGGTGCCCCGCAGGCGGCTCCCCCGTTCGGTGCTCCGCAGCCGGCGCCGCCGTTCAGCGCCCCGCAGTCCGCGCCCCAGTTCGGCGCCCCGCACCCGGCGCCGCCCTTCGGCCAGCCCCCGTCGGCCGACCCGACGCAGGCCATTCCGCGGCAGCCGGTCGAGCCCGGCCAGCCGGCCGCGGAGGACAGCGACCGCACCCAGCGCCTCGACCGGGACGACCCGAACCACCCGCGCTGATCGCCCGGCCGGGCTGATTCGGACCGGCCCGTGTGCCGGACGCGCGACAGTTGCCGGAAAGAGTGGCTTCCCCCTCCGGGGAGCCACTCTTTCGGCGCGTCTGCCGGCCCGACCGGCACGGTGTCCACGCCCGGGGCTCGGTCGTCGGCCGGTCGGCGGCACGCCCCCACCGTGCGGGGCCGGGCGGCGGCGGGCCACGCAGCGCATAGGCTGAGTGGATGGTTGATCGCAGGGAGTCCGTGCCGACCGAGGCGACCGTGCGGCGGGCCCTGAGCCGGGCCGCGACCGGCCGGGCGCTGGACGTCGACGAGGCGAGCGCCCTGTTGACCGCACGCGGGGCCGCGCTCGACGAGCTGCTGCGGATCGCCGGCGAGGTGCGCGACGCCGGGCTGCGGGAGGCCGGCCGCCCGGGGGTGGTCACCTTCTCCAAGAAGGTCTTCATCCCGCTGACCCGGCTCTGCCGGGACCGCTGCCACTACTGCACGTTCGCCACCGTGCCGCACCGGCTCCCGGCCGCGTACCTGGAGCGGGACGAGGTCCTCGCGATCGCCCGGGAGGGCGCGGCGCAGGGCTGCAAGGAGGCGCTGTTCACCCTCGGCGACCGGCCGGAGGAGCGCTGGCCGGCGGCTCGCCGGTGGCTGGACGAGCGCGGCTACGACTCCACCCTGGACTACCTGCGGGCCTGTGCGGTGGCGGTGCTGGAGGAGACGGGCCTGCTGCCGCATCTCAACCCGGGCGTGCTGTCCTGGTCGGAGCTGCAACGGCTCAAGCCGGTCGCGCCGAGCATGGGCATGATGCTGGAGACCACGGCGACCCGGCTCTGGTCGGAGCCGGGCGGCCCGCACTACGGCTCGCCGGACAAGGAGCCGGCCGTCCGGCTCCGGGTGCTCGACGACGCCGGCCGGGTCGGGGTGCCGTTCACCACCGGCCTCCTGATCGGCATCGGGGAGACCCTGGCCGAGCGGGTCGACGCGCTCTTCGCGATCCGCCGCACCCAGCGGGAGTACGGCCACCTCCAGGAGGTGATCGTGCAGAACTTCCGCGCCAAGCCGGACACCGCGATGCGCGGCATGCCGGACGCGGAGCTGCACGACCTGGCCGCCACGGTGGCGGTGGCCCGGGTGCTGCTCGGTCCGAAGGCCCGTGTCCAGGCCCCGCCGAACCTCATCGAGGGCGAGTACGACCTGCTGCTGCGCGCCGGCATCGACGACTGGGGCGGGGTGTCGCCGGTCACCCCGGACCACGTCAACCCGGAGCGCCCCTGGCCGCAGCTCGACGAGCTGGCCCGGCACACCGCGCGGGCCGGCTTCACCCTGCGCGAGCGGCTGACCATCTACCCCGAGTACGTCCGGGCGGGCGACCCGTGGCTGGATCCGCGCCTGCTGCCGCACGTCGCCGCCCTCGCCGACCCGGAGACGGGCCTGGCGGTCGAGGCGGCCCGACCGGTCGGCCGGCCCTGGCAGGAGCCGGACGAGGTCTTCGGCGGGCGTACCGACCTGCACGCCACCATCGACACCACCGGGCGGACCGGGGACCGGCGGGGCGACTTCGACAGCGTCTACGGCGACTGGGCCGAGGTCGCCGGCAAGGTGACCGCCGGGGGCGTACCGGTCGGGGTGGGTGACCTGGCGACCGGCCTGCGGCTGGCCGCGAACGACCCGGCGGCGCTGCTGGAGCCCCGGCACACCGACGCGGCGCTGGCGCTGTTCGCCGCCGACGGGCCGGCGCTGGACGAGTTGTGCCGGATCGCCGACGACGTGCGCCGGGACGCGGTCGGTGACGACGTCACGTACGTGGTCAACCGCAACATCAACTTCAGCAACGTCTGCTACGTCGGTTGCCGGTTCTGCGCCTTCGCCCAGCGGGAGAGCGACGCCGACGCGTACCGGCTCTCGGTGGAGCAGGTCGCCGACCGGGCCGAGGAGGCGTGGGCGGCCGGGGCGAGTGAGGTCTGCCTCCAGGGCGGCATCGACCCGAAGATGCCGGTCACCGGTTACGCCGACATCGTGCGGGCGATCAAGGCCCGGGTGCCGGGCATGCACGTGCACGCATTCTCGCCGATGGAGATCGTCACCGCGGCGGCGAAGGCCGGGGTGCCGGTGAAGGAGTGGCTGCGCCAGCTCCGCGACGCCGGCCTGGACACCATCCCGGGCACCGCCGCGGAGATCCTCGACGACGAGGTCCGCTGGGTGCTCACCAAGGGCAAGCTCCCGGCCGCCGCCTGGGTCGAGGTGGTGAGCACGGCCCACGAGCTGGGCATCCGGTCCAGCTCCACGATGATGTACGGCCACGTCGACCATCCCGGCCAGTGGCTCGCCCATTTCCGGGTGCTGGCCGGCGTGCAGGACCGCACGGGCGGCTTCACCGAGTTCGTGGCCCTGCCGTTCGTGCACACCAACGCGCCGATCTACCTGGCCGGCATCGCCCGCCCCGGGCCGACCTGGCGGGAGAACCGGGCGGTGCACGCGATGGCCCGGCTGCTGCTGCACGGGCGGATCGCCAACATCCAGTGCTCCTGGGTGAAGCTCGGCGACGAGGGCACGGTGGCGATGCTCCAGGGCGGCTGCAACGATCTGGGCGGCACGCTGATGGAGGAGACGATCTCCCGGATGGCCGGCTCGGGCAACGGTTCGGCCCGGACCGAGGAGCAGCTCAGGGCGATCGCGGCGGCGGCGGGCCGGCCGGCCCGCAAGCGGACGACGGCGTACGGTCACGCCGGCGCGTAGCGCCGAACCTTTCCCGATTCGCGTCGACAACGGCGGCGACGGTCATCGGCTTGTCACCAATCGTTTCGAATTCACCACCGGGATCACGAATCCGAGCAGTTTCCGCTGCGCGGTCCACTTCGGCCGGAGAACGGTCGCCATACCGTCTGGTGGGACGAGTGGACGGTTGCGACTCGATCGCGCGAGCACGCTCCCGGTCGCGTCGCGTCCATCATGTGGACGGATGTGCTCGGCGTCCGCCGGCTCGACGGGCGGTGCCGCGCCGGGCGGGTTAACCTTTTCCCCACCACAATGCTGATCTTGGACGGTGTCGCGACGGCCGCCCAGGTGCGGCCCGCCGGAGCCTCCGCCGGGGGTGTCCGCGCCGGTGCGCCACGGCAGAAAACTCGGGCAACTCGCCGGAGAGGGCGTTACCCGTCCGGGGTCTGAATCGATATGGCAGGTTGCGAGGCTCGGGCGGTGGAGATGACCGTCCGGAACGTGTCGGGAGGGCGACTCCATTATCAAGTTTGGCTTGACGGCGCACGCATTACACGCGTGTAATTTGAATGGGGTTGTTCGCTCGGAACGCAACAAATTGTGACCGGACGGACAAGCACGCCTTTCGCGTGGGGGGTTGCAGCGGCGATGACGCCGGTGCGCGACAAGGAGGCATTTGATGGACGGCCAGCTCGAGGTGGCCGACCTGCTCGGAAACGCGCCGGAGTGGCAGGAGCGGGCGCTCTGCTCGCAGACCGACCCGGAGGCGTTCTTTCCCGAGAAGGGCGGCTCGACCCGCGAGGCGAAGCGGATCTGCTCGCGGTGTGAGGTCAAGACGGAGTGCCTGGAGTACGCCCTCGGGCACGACGAGCGGTTCGGAATCTGGGGCGGGCTCTCCGAGCGGGAGCGGCGGAAGCTGAAGCGGCGGGTCGCCGCCTGATGCGGGACCGGGCCGGGGCGGTGGGGGCCGCCCGGCTCGGCCCGACCGCCCGGCCGGCGACGTGCGGCCGGAGGCGGCGGCGGGCGACCGGCTCAGGCCAGCTCGTCGGGATCGACCCCGAGCAGGTTCGCCACCTGCTCGATGATCACGTCGTGTACGAGATCCGCGAGGTCCTCGCGGTCCATGGCACGGAACTCCAGCGGTCGCCGGTAGAGCACGATCCGCGGTGGCACCTCCTGCCGGCCCGGGCGCCCCGGCAGCAGCCGGGCGAGCGGCACCTCGCCGTCCTCCAGCACGTCCGAGTCGTAGACGTTCAGATCCGGCGGTACGTCCTCGACGGCGAACTCGACGCCCGCCAGCTCCTTGGCGAAGCGGCGCTCCAGCGTCTCGACCGTGTCCAGCACCAGGTCGTCGAAGACCTCGGCCTTGGTCCGGGCCAGCGGTACGGTGGCCGGCACCAGCCGCCCCCGCAGCCCCCGCCCGTGCCGGTCGCGGTGGGTGCGCCGGCCGGAGCCGGGGCGGCGGTGTTCCGGGCTCGTCATGAGGCACAGGGTAGCCCCCACAACCGGGTCGCCCGCCGTTGCGCCACTGGTACGGCGTGCCGGTGATCCGATCGGACGAATTGTGATCACCATGACGGGCGTGTCGCAACGCGAAGCGGTGCGCCGGAGCCGGTAATGGAGATACCCTGCCGCCGTGAGGTCACCACGGCGCTGCTCCCGTAACGGCTGCCCCCGGCAAGCGGTCGCCACATTGACTTATGTCTACAACGAGTCGACCGCCGTGGTGGGCCCGTTGGCGGCCTTCGCCGAGCCGCACACGTACGACCTCTGCGAGCCGCACGCCCGCAGCCTGACCGCGCCGCGGGGCTGGGACGTGGTCCGGCACGAGGGCGAGTTCGAGCCCCCGCCGCCCACCACCGACGATCTGGTCGCCCTGGCCGAGGCGGTCCGCGAGGCCGCCCGCCCGGCGCCTCCGCGCCCCCCGGAGGACGACCACGCCGCCCCTCAGCACCCCCAGCAGACCGGCCGCCGGGGCCACCTCCGCGTCATCCCCCCCAACCACTGACCCGCGCCACCCACCACCCTGCCCCGGGGCAGGGGTCAGTGGCCGAGGAAGCGGGAGAAGGCGGCGGCGCGGCGGGAGGGACGCCCGGTGCGGAGTTCGGCCTCGTCGGCGGAGAACATCACCCGCAGGCCGGCGTTGACCGCCAGCCAACGCAGCGGCTCGGGCTCCCACCTCGGGGAGCGGTGGTTGACCCAGGGCAGCGCGGTCAGGTCGCTCGCCGCGCCCCGGATCAGGTCGGCCAGCGTACGCCCGGCCAGGTTGCTGCTGCCGACGCCGTCGCCGACGTAGCCGCCGGCCCAGGCCAGCCCCGTCGTCCGGTCCAGCCCGACCGAGGCGGACCAGTCCCGGGCCACGCCGAGCGGCCCGCCCCAGGTGTGGCTCACCGGCACCTCCGGCCCGATCATCGGGAAGAGCTCACCGAGCACCCGACGCAGCGCGGCGAACACCCGGGGCTCCCGGTCGTAGTCGGGGCGGACCCGGGAGCCGAAGTGGTAGGGCGCGCCCCGGCCGCCGAAGGCGAGCCGGCCGTCGGCGGTGCGCTGGCCGTAGATGATGACGTGCCGGTAGTCGGAGAAGGTCTCCCGCTCGGCCAGCCCGATCTCCGCCCAGGTCGCCTCGGAAAGCGGCTCGGTGGCGACCATCAGCGAGTAGACCGGTGCGACGGTGCGTCGCTGCCCCGGCAGGGCGGGCGTGAAGCCCTCGGTCGCCCGGACCACCACCGGGGCGCGGACCACCCCGGCGGGGGTCTCCGCGGCACCGGAACGCACCGCCGTGACCGGGGTCCGCTCGAAGATCCGTACGCCCCGGCGTTCCACCGCCCGGGCCAGGCCGCGGACCAGCCTCGCGGGGTGCACCGCGGCGCAGTGCGGGGTGTACGTGCCCCCGCGTACCCCGTCGGCGTGGCAGCGGGCGGCGGCCTCGGCGGCGTCCAGCAGCACCAGGTCCTCGTCGGCCAGTCCGTACTCCCGGGCCTCGGCCACGGCGGCCCGGGCCCGGCCGAGCTGGACCTCGCTGCGGGCCAGCACCACCGTCCCGCCGGCCCGCCAGTCGCAGTCGATCCCCTCGTCGGCGACCACGCGTCCCACCTCGCGGACGGTCTCCTGCATGGCCCGCTGCATGTCCAACGCCCGGTCCCGGCCGTGCCGGCGGGACAGCGCGGGCAGTGAGGTGGGCAGCAGCGCCGAGCACCAGCCGCCGTTGCGGCCGGACGCGCCGTACCCGGCGATCTCCTTCTCCAGTACGACGATCCGCAGCGACGGATCCGCGACCGCCAGGTAGTACGCCGTCCACAGGCCGGTGTAGCCGGCACCGACGATCACCACGTCCGCGTCGGCGTCGCCGGGCAGCCCGGGGCGCGGGGCAAGCGGCTCGTCCACGCTGGACAGCCAGTAAGACAGCTCCTGGTAGCGCATCATCACTCCGGCGGGGGCAGGTCGTGACGCAGCCGCGGATCGGGCTGCGGGGTCGGGTCGGTGCCAATGGTGCGGGGCCGGTCCCCGCCGTCGCGAGTCCCGGCCCCGTCCGAAGGTGAGCCGCTGCTCAGAGCCGCGCCCACGCCTCGGTGAGCACGGCACGCAGGATCTGCTCGATCTCGTCGAACTGCTGCTGCTCGGCGATCAGCGGCGGGGCGAGCTGCACCACCGGGTCGCCCCGGTCGTCGGCGCGGCAGTAGAGCCCGGCCTGGAAGAGCGCGCTGGAGAGGAAGCCGCGCAGCAGCCGCTCCGACTCGGCCTCGTCGAAGGTCTCCCGGGTGGTCTTGTCCTTGACCAGCTCGATGCCGTAGAAGTAGCCGTCGCCCCGGACGTCGCCGACGATCGGCAGGTCGTTGAGCTTCTCCAGGGTGGACCGGAACGCGCCCTCGTTGGCCCGGACGTGACCGACCAGGTCCTCGCGGGCGAAGACCTCCAGGTTGGCCAGGGCCACCGCGCAGGAGACCGGGTGGCCGCCGAAGGTCACCCCGTGGGCGAACATGCCGGTCTCGGTGAGGAACGGCTCCATCAGCCGGTCGCTGGCGATCATCGCGCCGAGCGGGGCGTACCCGGAGGTGATGCCCTTGGCGGTGGTGATGATGTCAGGCTGGTAGCCGTACCGGACGGCGCCGAAGTATTCGCCGAGCCGGCCCCACGAGCAGATCACCTCGTCGGAGACGAGCAGCACGTCGTACGCGTCGCAGATCTCCCGGACCCGCTCGAAGTAGCCGGGCGGCGGCGGGAAGCAGCCGCCCGAGTTCTGCACCGGCTCCAGGAAGACCGCGGCCACGGTGTCCGGCCCTTCCCGCTCGATGGCGCGGCCGATCTCCTCGGCGGCCCAGCGGCCGAACGCCTCCGGGGAGTCGCCGTGCTCGGGGGCGCGGTAGAAGTTGGTGTTCGGCACCTTGATGCCACCGGGCACCAGCGGCTCGAAGTCGCTCTTGATGCCGGGCAGGCCGGTGATCGACAGCGCGCCCATCGAGGTGCCGTGGTAGGCGATGTAGCGGCTGACCACCTTGTGCTTGTTCGGCTGGCCGGTGCGCTTGAAGTAGGCCCGGGCCAGCTTCCACGCCGCCTCGACGGCCTCCGAGCCGCCGGTGGTGAAGAAGACCCGGTTCAGGTCACCGGGGGTCAGCGAGGCGACCTTCTCGGCCAGTTCGACGGCCTTCGGGTGGGCGTACGACCACAGTGGGAAGTAGGCCAGCTCGCCGGCCTGCTTGGCGGCAGCCTCGGCGAGTTCGGTCCGGCCGTGGCCGGCGTTGACGACGAAGAGCCCGGCGAGTCCGTCCAGGTAGCGGCGTCCCTGCGAGTCCCAGACGTACGCGCCTTCGCCGCGCACGATCGTCGGTACCTCGCCGGCGGAGTAGCTGGCCATCCGGGTGAAGTGCATCCAGAGGTGGTCGGTGGCGTTGGCCATGTCAGCCCCATCGGGTCTCGGGCCGGTCAGGGGTGACACCGGCCGCTCTGCCCACGGTTATCCCACAGTCAGTGTCGATAACGCAAGCATCAGCCGTCCGGCGCAACGGATTCAGCGAGTGATGTTTGCAACCGCAACGGATTCCGCAGAGTCATCGTCTGGGTGGCTCTAGGTGGTCCAGGCCCTTTGGAGCTGACTCGTTCGCGATATCGCTCGCACCATGGGTGCCCCGAGGCGGGCTGACGGGACAGGTCCAGGGCCTTCGGCCGATGCTCCGTGGCACACCGGACTGGCCGGGCCGTTCATGCTCGCCCGGCTGCCCGGCTGCCCGGCTGCCCGGCTGCCCGGCTGCCCGGCTGCCCGGCTGCACGGAGGTGGCGTACCTGGACAACCAGCTCCGCGGTGAGATCGTGAGCGACCCTCTGGACATTGCTAGCCTGAGGCGCAGGTGGGAGGGCGTCGCCGGTGAGGCGTTCCCCCGCCGCCGGTCGATCGAGCTGATCAGGGAAGTGGCGACCACATGGAGACCGACGCCCGCTGGCGTACCGCCACCCGCAGCAGCAACAACGGCGGCGACTGCGTCGAGGTGGCCGACAACCTGCCCGGCCGGGTGCTGGTGCGGGACAGCAAGGACCGCGACGGTGGCACCCTCGATTTCGCCCCGGCCGCCTGGCGCGCCTTCGTCGACCTGACCAAGCGCTCCGCCTGATCCGGTCGCCGCCGCCTGACCCGGCCGCGTCGGCCCGGTCAGACCGCCGGTCCGGTCAGGCTGTGCCCCAGCTGTAGGTCTGCTTGCGCAGCTTGAGGTAGACGAACGCCTCGGTGGACACCACGCCGGGGACCGTACGCAGCCTCTGGAGGATCTCCAGCAGGTGCGCGTCGTTGCGGCAGACCACCTCGGCCAGCAGGTCGAACGAGCCGGCCGTGATCACCACGTAGTCGATCTCCTCGAATTCGGCGAGCCGGTCCGCCACGGACTCCAGGTCCCCGTCGGTACGCAGGCCGATCATGGCCTGGCGGGGGAAGCCGAGCTGGAGCGGATCGGTCACCGCGACGATCTGCATGACCCCCGCGTCGAGCAGTCGCTGCACCCGCTGCCGGACCGCCGCCTCGGAGAGGCCGACCGCCTTGCCGATGGTCGCGTACGGGCGTCGGCCGTCCTCCTGGAGCTGCTCGATGATCTGCTTGGCAACATCATCGAGCAGTGCGTGACTGGCACCTTCACGCACGGTGACCCGGCGTGCCCCGTTGCCGCTCTCCAGTTGCCGGTTGACCATCATGCGCTCCCCATGTCCGAATTCCTCGCGCTGAGCGTAGTGCCCGCCGCAGTCTGGCGTATTTCGTGGTCCATTGCTATTCCCGCAACGGAATCCCTTGTAAGGGAGGTCACCTCATGTCAGGATCAGTCGTCCATCGCCATTGACCCTCCCGTTGGCAGGCCCCCGTTCCCCCGCCGACGTCGCCCCCTTAGGAGTCGTCACATGCGTAGTCCCCTCCGGCCCCTCACCCGGCGTGGTCTGCTCACCGGCACCCTTGGCTCGGCCGCGCTGCTCGCGACGGCGGGCACCCTGGCCGGCTGCGGCACCAAGGGCGCTCAGCAGACCGAGGCTGGCTGTAAGAGCGAGGACCTCTCCGCGACGGAGAAGAAGCTGGCGTTCTCGAACTGGCCGCAATACATCGACGTCGACGAGAAGAACGCGGCCAAACGGCCCACCGTGGACGCGTTCGTCGCCAAGACCGGCATTCAGGTCACCTACACCGAGGACGTCAACGACAACAACGAGTTCTTCGGCAAGGTGCAGAACCAGCTCGCCGGCTGCCAGCCGACCGGGCGCGACCTCATGGTCCTCACCGACTGGATGGCCAGCCGGATGATCCGGCTCGGCTGGATCCAGAAGCTGGACAAGTCGAAGCTGCCGAACGTCGAGGCCAACCTGCTGCCGTCGCTGCGCAACGTGTCCTTCGACCCGGACCGTCAGCTCTCCGTCCCGTGGCAGTCCGGCCTCTCCGCACTCGCGTACAACGCCAAGGTGACCAAGGAGATCCGCACGGTCGACGAGCTGCTCACCCGCCCGGACCTCAAGGGCAAGGTGACCGCGTTGTCCGAGATGCGGGACACCATGGGCCTGCTGCTCCAGTCCAACGGCCACGACCCGTCGAACTTCACCACCGCGCAGTTCGACGACGCGCTGGCCAAGCTGAAACGGGCCGTCGACTCCGGGCAGATCCGCAAGTTCACCGGCAACGACTACTCCCAGGACCTCAACAAGGGCGACATCGCCGCCTGCATCTGCTGGTCCGGCGACGTGATCCAGCTCGGCTTCGAGAACGAGAACATCAAGTTCGTGGCCCCGGACTCCGGCGTGATGCTCTGGTCGGACAACATGCTGGTCCCGAACAAGGCCACCCACAAGGCGAACGCCGAAGAGCTGATCAACTACTACTACGACCCGGTGGTGGCCGCGAAGCTCGCGGCGTACGTCAACTACATCTGCCCGGTCAAGGGCGCGCAGGCCGAGATGGAGAAGATCGACCCGGACCTGGCCAAGAATCCGCTGATCTTCCCCGACGAGGCGATGCTGTCGAAGGCCAAGCCGTTCATGGCCCTGGACGAGAAGCAGGAGCGGGACTTCGAGGCCAAGTTCCAGAAGGTTATCGGGGCGTGAGAACGATGGGACACGAGACACCGGCCGGCGACCTGCGCCTGGCCAACCTGACCAAGCGGTTCGGCGTCTTCACCGCGGTGGACGACCTCAGTCTGACCATCCCGCAGGGCTCGTTCTTCGCCCTGCTCGGGGCGTCCGGCTGCGGCAAGACCACCACCCTACGGATGATCGCCGGGCTGGAGGAGCCGACCAGCGGGCAGGTGCTGCTCGGTGACCGGGACATCGCCGGGCTGCGACCGTACAAGCGGCCGGTGAACACCGTGTTCCAGAGCTACGCGCTCTTCCCGCACCTCGACATCCACGAGAACGTGGCCTTCGGGCTGCGTCGGCGCGGCATCCGCAAGGTGACCGAACAGGTCGAGCAGATGCTCGCGCTGGTGCAACTCGAAGGCTACGGCCGCCGCAAGCCGGCCCAGCTCTCCGGCGGCCAGCAGCAGCGGGTCGCGCTGGCCCGCGCGTTGATCAACCACCCGCAGGTGCTGCTGCTGGACGAGCCGCTCGGCGCGCTCGACCTGAAGCTGCGCCGGCAGATGCAGATCGAGCTGAAGCGGATCCAGACGGAGGTCGGGATCACCTTCGTGCACGTCACCCACGACCAGGAGGAGGCCATGACCATGGCCGACACCGTCGCGGTGATGAACGCGGGCCGGATCGAGCAGCTCGGCGCCCCCGCCGAGATCTACGAGTACCCGGCCAGCGCGTTCGTGGCGAACTTCCTGGGCCAGTCCAACCTGCTCGCGGGCGAGGCCGCCGGGCGTAGCGGGGACGAAGTGCTGGTCACCGCGCACGGCGCGCGCTTCTCGGTGCCCGCCGGCCGGGCCCGCGTCGAGCAGGGACCGGTCTTCCTCGGGGTACGCCCCGAGAAACTGCACCTGGTCGAGCACTCCGGCGCGGTCCCGGTCAACCACCAGCACATCGGCGGCGTCATCACCGACGCCTCCTACGTCGGCGTGAGCACGCAGTACCTGGTGCGGACGGCGTGGGGCAGCGAGTTGTCCGCGTTCGCCGCGAACAGTGGGGTCGACAGGTGGCTCCCGGTCGGCACGCCCGTGGTCGCGCACTGGGATCCCAGGCACGCCTTCCTGCTGCACCGCGAGGCCGGCGAGGACGACCAGACCACTCCGCTGCTCGACGAGCCGCCGGTGGGCGTGGCGTCATGACCGCCCTCGCTCACGTGCCGACCGGCTCGGGGCAGTCGGCCGCGCCGCCGGCGGCCCGCCGAGGGCGCTCCCGGCTGCTGCCGTACCTGCTGCTGCTCCCGGGCGCCGCCTGGCTGTTCGTCTTCTTCGCCCTGCCGCTGCTGCAACTCGCTGCGGCCAGCCTCTACGACCCGAGCGGATCACTGTCGACCGGGTACGCGATGACCTGGGCCTTCGGCAACTATCCGGAGGCGTTGCAGGCGTACTGGCCGCAGTTCGTCCGGTCGTTCGTCTACTCGGCGATCGCGCTGGTGCTGGCCCTGCTGATGGGCTACCCGCTGGCGTACGCGATCGCCCAGAAGGCCGGCCGCTGGAAGAACCTGCTGCTGGTCGCGGTGGTCGCGCCGATGTTCACCAGCTTCCTGGTCCGTACGCTGGCCTGGAAGACCATCCTGTCGGACAACGGCTGGGTGGTCGGTGTGCTACGCGACGTACACCTGCTCGGGCCGGACGGCCGGCTGCTGGCCACCCCGGTCGCGGTGGTGCTCGGCCTGACGTACAACTTCCTGCCCTTCCTGGTGCTGCCGCTGTACGCGAACCTGGAGCGGCTGGACCCCCGGCTGCTGGAGGCGGCGAGCGACCTGTACGCGAGCCCGCTGCGGGCGTTCCAGAAGGTCACCCTGCCGCTGTCGATGCCCGGGCTGATCGCCGGCACTCTGCTGTTCTTCATCCCGGCCACCGGTGACTACATCAACGCCGAACTGCTCGGCACGCCGAACGAATACATGATCGGCAACGTCATCGACTCGGCGTTCCTGGTCCGGCTGGACTACCCGCAGGGCGCGGCCCTGTCGTTCCTGCTGATGGCGGCGATCCTCGCGATCGTCTTCGTCTATCTGCGCAAGGCCGGTACGGAGGAGGTCCTGTGAGCGGGAGGAGTGCAGCGAAGCGGAGCCCCGCAGTCGCGAACGGAGGGCGGGCACTGTGAGACTGTCCCGTTGGCTGGCCGACCGCTGGGTGATGGGCGCCGCCCTGCTGGTCCTCGGCTACCTGTCGCTGCCGATCCTGGTGGTCGCCGGGCTCTCCTTCAACCGGCCGGCGAGCAAGCTGTCCTACGACTTCAACGAGTTCACCCTGGACAACTGGAAGCAGCCCTGCGCCACCGCCGACATGTGCGACGCGGTGGGCCGGAGCATGCTGATCGGCCTGATCGCCACGTTGGTCGCCACCGTCCTCGGCACGCTGATGGCGTTCGCCCTGGTCCGGCACGGTTTCAAGGGCCGGGCCGGGATCAACGGGCTGATCTTCCTGCCGATGGCGACCCCGGAGCTGGTGATGGGCACCTCGCTGCTCGCCCTCTTCGTCGCGGCCGGGGTGCCGCAGGGCTTCTGGACCATCGTCATCGCGCACGTGATGTTCTGCGTGTCGTTCGTGGTGGTCACCGTGAAGGCCCGGCTCGCCGGCATGGACCGGCGGCTGGAGGAGGCCGCCATGGACCTGTACGCCAGCGAGTGGCAGACCTTCCGGCGGATCACCCTGCCCCTGGTGCTGCCCGGCATCCTGGCCGCCGCGCTGCTCTCCTTCTCGCTCAGCTTCGACGACTTCATCATCACGAACTTCAACGCCGGCACCACCGTCACCTTTCCGATGTACGTCTGGGGCGCCGCCCAGCGGGGCATCCCGCCGCAGGTCAACGTCATCGGCACGGCGATGTTCGCGATCGCGCTGCTGCTCGTGGGGGCCAGCTCGTTGCAGGGCCGGCGGGCCCGACGCGCCGCCCTCGCGGCCACCGTCGCCGCCCGGCCGACGGCGAAGAGCGGATCATGAAACTCCCGCATACCGGCCGGGCGCTGGCCGACGCCGCGCCCGTCCCGTACTGGCTGGACCGACCGGAACGCCCCGACCCGCTGCCGCCGCTGACCGGTACGCACGAAGCCGACCTGCTGGTGGTCGGTGGCGGGTACTCGGGGCTCTGGACCGCGCTGCTGGCCAAGGCGGCCGAGCCCGACCGGGATGTGCTCCTGGTCGAGGCGGGCACCTGCGGCTGGGCGGCGTCCGGGCGTAACGGCGGGTTCTGCGCCGCCTCGCTCACCCACGGCCTGGCCAACGGCGTCGACCGGTTCCCCGGCGAGATCGACGAGTTGGAACGGCTCGGCCGGGAGAACCTGGACGCCATCGCCGCCACGATCGACCGGCACGGCATCGACTGCGACTTCGAGCGCACCGGCGAGCTGGCGGTGGCCGTCGAGCCGTACCAGCTCGCCGGGCTCGCCGAGGACGCCGAGCTGGCCGGCCGGTACGGCCACGACGTGCGCCTGCTCGACCGGGACGAGGTACGCGCCGAGGTGGACTCACCGACGTACCTCGGCGGGATGTGGGACCGGGACCGGGTGGCCCTGCTCGACCCGGCGAGGCTCGCCTGGGGGCTGCGCCGCGCCGCCCTCGACCTGGGCGTACGCCTGCACGAGCACACCCGGGTCACCGGCCTGCACCGCGACGGCACGGCGCTGCGGGCGGCCACCACCGGCGGCGCGGCGGCCACGCCCGGCAGCGTGCGAGCCCGGCGGGTGGTGCTCGGCACCAACGCGTTCCCGCCGCTGCTGCGCCGGCTGCGCGCCTGGCTGGTGCCGGTCTACGACTACGCGCTGATGACCGAGCCGCTGTCGGAGGAGCAGCGCAAGGCCGTCGGCTGGGCGAACCGGCAGGGGCTGGCCGACCTCGGCAACCAGTTCCACTACTACCGGATCACCGCCGACGGCCGGATCCTCTTCGGCGGCTACGACGCGATCTACCACTACGGCAACC
Organism: Micromonospora narathiwatensis; assembly: GCF_900089605.1. Taxonomy (NCBI): domain Bacteria; kingdom Bacillati; phylum Actinomycetota; class Actinomycetes; order Micromonosporales; family Micromonosporaceae; genus Micromonospora; species Micromonospora narathiwatensis. Next base: position 6,310,453 of record NZ_LT594324.1, read on the forward strand.
GGATGGCCCCCGAACTGGAGCAGCGGGAGGCCACCTTCACCGCCCTGGCTCGGCACTTCTTCACCACGTTCCCCCAGCTTGAGGGCCTTCGGTTCAGCCACCGGTGGGGTGGCGTCATCGACACCTGCACCCGGTTCTGCCCGTTCTTCGGCACCGCGTACGACGGAAGGCTGGCGTACGCGGCCGGGTTCACCGGGCTCGGCGTCGGGGCGACCCGGTTCGGCGCCCGGGTGATGCTCGACCTGCTCGGCGGTGAGCAGACCCCGCTGACCCGGCTCGACCTGGTACGCGGCAAACCGCTGCCGTTCCCGCCGGAGCCGTTCCGGGCCACCGGCATCAATCTCACCCGCTGGTCGCTGGCCCGCGCCGACGCGCGCGAGGGTCGGCGCAACCTGTGGCTGCGTACGCTCGATCGTTTTGGTTTGGGGTTCGATTCCTGATGCGTATCCTGCTCGTCGGCGCCGGCGGGGTCGGCTCCGCCGCCGTCGCCATCGCCGCCCGCCGTTCCTTCTTCGAGACCATGGTGGTCGCCGACCACGACCTCGGCCGCGCCGAGCGGGCCGTGGCCGGGCACGGTGACCGGTTCGTCGCCGCCGCGCTCGACGCCTCCACGGCGGACGCGGTCACCGCGCTCTGCCGCGAGCACCGGATCACCCACGTGCTCAACGCGGTCGACCCACGCTTCGTCATGCCGATCTTCGACGGCGCGTTCGCCGCCGGGGCCGACTACCTGGACATGGCGATGTCGCTGTCCCACCCGCACCCGACCGTGCCCTACGCGGAGACCGGCGTGAAGCTCGGCGACGACCAGTTCGCCGTTTCTGAACAGTGGTCCGCCGCCGGCCGCCTCGCGCTCTGCGGTGTCGGCGTCGAGCCCGGCCTCTCCGACGTCTTCGCCCGCTACGCCGCCGACGAACTCTTCGCCGAGATCGACGAAGTCGGGGTACGCGACGGCGCCAACCTCACCGTCGACGGCTACGACTTCGCCCCGTCGTTCTCCATCTGGACCACCATCGAGGAGTGCCTGAACCCGCCGGTGATCTGGGAGGCCGACCGGGGCTGGTACACCACCCCGCCGTTCTCCGAGCCGGAGGTCTTCGAGTTCCCGGCGGGGATCGGCCCGGTCGAGTGCGTCAACGTGGAGCACGAGGAGGTGCTGCTCATCCCGCGCTGGGTGAAGGCACGGCGGGTCACCTTCAAGTACGGCCTCGGCGACGAGTTCATCGAGGTGCTCAAGACCCTGCACAAGCTGGGCCTCGACTCGACCCGGCCGGTGCGCGTACGCGGCGTCGAGGTCTCCCCGCGCGACGTGGTGGCCGCCTGCCTGCCCGACCCGGCCACGCTCGGCGACCGGATGCGGGGCAAGACCTGCGCCGGCACGTACGTGACCGGCACCGGCGTCGACGGCCGGCCGCGGCGGGTCTACCTCTACCACGTGGTCGACAACGAGTGGTCGATGCGGGAGTACGGCCACCAGGCGGTGGTCTGGCAGACCGCCGTCAACCCGATCGTCGCGCTGGAGCTGCTGGCCACCGGCGCCTGGTCCGGCACCGGCGTGCTCGGCCCGGAGGCGCTGCCGCCGAGGCCCTTCCTCGACCTGCTGACCGGCTACGGCTCGCCGTGGGGGATGGAGGAGCGGTGACCCGCTACGGTCCGATGTTCGGCCCCGACGTGACGTTCCTCGGGGTGCCGCCGTGCACCCTCGACGAGCCGGACACCTACGCGGACGCGGACGTGGTGATCGTCGGCGCGCCCTTCGACGGCGGCACCTCGCACCGGCCGGGCACCCGGTTCGGCCCGTCCGCCATCCGGCAGGCCTGCTACCTGCCGCACGACGGCTCCCGCCCGTCCCTGGCGCTGCGCGTGGACGGCCTGCGGGACCTGCGCGTCTACGACGCCGGCGACGTGGAGATGTTCTCCGGCGACATCGAACGGTCGCTGACCTCACTGGAGACCGCCGTGCACGCGGTCGCGTCCGCCGGTGCGATCCCGATCGTCCTCGGCGGGGACCACTCCATCGCCCTGCCCGACGCCACCGGCGTGGCCCGCCACCATGGGCTCGGCCGGGTGTCGTTGGTGCACTTCGACGCGCACGCCGACACCGGTGACATCGAGTTCGGCTCGCTGCACGGGCACGGCCAGCCGATGCGCCGACTCATCGAGTCCGGCGCGGTACGCGGCGACCGCTTCCTCCAGATCGGTCTGCGCGGTTACTGGCCCGGCCCGGAGACCCTGACGTGGATGGCCGGGCAGCGGATGCGCTCGTACGAGATGACCGAGGTGGTGGCGCGCGGGCTCGACGAGTGCCTGACCGAGGCGTTCGGGATCGCGGTGGACGAGTGCGAGGGCGTGTTCCTCTCCGTCGACGTGGACGTGGTCGACCCGGGCATGGCCCCCGGCACCGGCACCCCGGAACCCGGCGGGCTGACCTCCCGGCAGCTCCTCGACGCGGTCCGCCGCTGCTGCTACGAGCTGCCGATCGTCGGGGTGGACGTGGTCGAGGTGGCCCCGCCGTACGACCACGCCGACATCACCGCCTACCTCGGCAACCGAGTGGTCCTGGAAGCCCTGTCCGCGATCGCCCGCCGCCGCCACGACGCCGCCGGCGCCCCACCCTGGAACCCCCACCAACCCCTCCTAGACGCCCGCTAACCCCTCCCCGCCCTCCCCGCCCACCCTCCCTCCCCTCCCTCCCTCCCCACCCTCCCCACCCCTATCCGCGCGATCTTGCAGTTAGTGTCCTGGCATACCGTCACTAATCGGGCATGTAGCCGGCGCCAACTGCAAGATCGCGCGCGGAGGGTGGGGGCTAGCACGGGGGAGGGGGTGGGGTGGGGTTGTCCACAGGGGAGGTTGTTGTCCACAGGGGGTGGGGGTGGTGGGGCGGGGGCAGGTGTTGCGGGGCGCAGGGTGGGGGGATGTCTACCCAGTTGTGGCGGACCCGGGAACTGATGCGCGTCCTGACCGTACGGCGGATCCGAACCCAGGTGGACCGCGAAGAACTCGTACGGGTGCGGCGGGGCGTCTACGCGCCGTACGTGTGCGACGACGAGGACGAGCTGCGTGCCCTGCTGATGTGTCTGCCGGAGGGCGCCATGCTCGCGATGCAGAGCGCCGCCCGCCGTCACGGATTCGGCGTACTGCGCGAGGCGCTCGTACACGTCCAGCTCCCGCCGCAGATAGCCAAGCCCAGGCTCCCCGGTCTGGTCGTCCACCACTCGGTACTGCCGGCGCGTCCGGTGCTGATCGGTGGGCTGCCCTGCGTACCCGCCGCGCAGTGTGCCGTCGACCTGGCCCGTAGCGTTCGGCGGACGGACGCGCTGCCGGTGCTCGACGCCGCGCTCCGCTCGGGTGCCGTCACTCAGGACGACCTCCTGGTCGAGTTGGCCCTGCACCGGGCGCTGCGCGGTGTACGCCAAGCACGCGATCTGGTGCCGCGCGCGGATGGGCGCTCGGAGTGCCGCCAGGAGAGCCAGCTCAGGCTGCTCCTGCTCGACGCAGGGCTGCCGGTGCCCGAACCGCAGATGTGGGTGTACGACGAGTACGGCGTTCCACGCTTCCGCATCGATCTCGGGTACCGCGAACGGAGGGTCGGCATCGAGTACGACGGCCTGTCCCACCTTGACCGGGACCGGCTCCGCCATGATCGCGATCGGATCAACTGGTTGGACGCCAACGGCTGGCGGATGCGCTATTTCACCGACCGCGACCTCTACCGCCGCCCCTCCCACATCCTCACCACCATCCGAACCGCCCTAACCCCCTAACCCCCCACCCCCACCCCCGCCCCCCACCCCCTCGGCGATCTTGCACTTCCTTGCGGTGCAGAAGGCGTAAATGCGACATCAAGGCGACCCAAAGTGCAAGATCGCCGAGGAGAGGGCGGGGAGGGTGGGGAGGGTGGGGAGGGTGGGTGGGGAGGGAGGGTGGGTGGGGAGGGTTGGGGGAGGTGGGAGCGGGTGAGGAAGCGGAGGCCCTCGGGGGCTTCCAGGGAGAAGCCGCTGCCACGCCCCGGCACCACGTCGACCGTCAGCCTCGTGTGCTTCCACAGCTCCCACTGGGCGGCAGAGATCCAGAACTCCACGGGCTCGTCGACGCCGTCCACGGAGAGCGAGGCCAGCAGGACGTCGGAGGAGCCGGTGCGGAACTCGCCGGCCGGGTAGCACATCGGGGCGCTGCCGTCGCAGCAGCCGCCGGACTGGTGGAACATGAGTGGGCCGTGCTGCCCCCGCAGCGACCGGATCAGCTCGGCCGCCGCGGGGGTGAGGGTCACCAGGTCGCCCATCAGAAGAAGCCCAGCTTCTTCGGCGAGTAACTGACCAGCAGGTTCTTTGTCTGCTGGTAGTGCTCCAGCATCATCTTGTGGTTCTCCCGGCCGATGCCGGACTGCTTGTAGCCGCCGAACGCGGCGTGCGCCGGGTACGCGTGGTAGCAGTTGGTCCAGACCCGGCCGGCCTGGATCGCCCGTCCGGCCCGGTACGCGGTGTTGATGTCCCGGGTCCAGACGCCGGCACCGAGGCCGTACAGGGTGTCGTTGGCGATCTTGACGGCGTCGTCCAGGTCGGCGAAGGAGGTCACCGAGACCACCGGGCCGAAGATCTCCTCCTGGAAGATCCGCATCGAGTTGTCGCCCTCGAAGATGGTCGGTTCAACGTAGTATCCGCCCGACAGGTCGCCACCCAGGTCGGCCCGGGATCCTCCGGTCAGTACCCGGGCGCCCTCCTGCCGGCCGATGTCCAGGTAGGACAGGATCTTCTCCAGTTGGTCGTTCGACGCCTGCGCCCCGATCATCGTCTCGGTGTCCAGCGGGTGGCCCTGGCGTACCTGACGGGTCCGGTCGACCGCGGCGGCGAGGAAGTCCGCGTAGTGGCCCTGCTGGATCAGCGCCCGGGACGGGCAGGTGCAGACCTCGCCCTGGTTCAGGGCGAACATGGTGAAGCCTTCGAGGGCCTTGTCCAGGAAGTCGTCGGAAACCGCGCTGACGTCGTCGAAGAAGATGTTCGGGCTCTTGCCGCCCAGTTCCAGGGTGACCGGCCTGATGTTCTCGCTGGCGTACTGCATGATCAGCCGCCCGGTGGTGGTCTCGCCGGTGAACGCCACCTTGGCCACCCGTGGTGAGGACGCCAGTGGCTTGCCCGCCTCGACGCCGAAGCCGTTGACCACGTTGACCACGCCCGGCGGGAGCAGGTCAGCGACGAGCGAGAGCAGGTAGTGGATCGACGCCGGGGTCTGCTCGGCGGGCTTGAGCACCACCGCGTTGCCGGCGGCGAGCGCCGGGGCGAGCTTCCAGGTCGCCATGAGCAGCGGGAAGTTCCACGGGATGATCTGCCCGACCACGCCGAGCGGCTCGTGGAAGTGGTACGCCACGGTGTCGTCGTCGAGTTCGCCGAGCGAGCCTTCCTGGGCCCGGATCGCCCCGGCGAAGTACCGGAAGTGGTCGATGGCCAGGGGGATGTCGGCGGCCAGGGTCTCCCGTACCGGCTTGCCGTTCTCCCAGGTCTCGGCGACGGCCAGGGACTCCAGGTTCTCCTGCATCCGGTCGGCGATCCGGTTCAGGATCAGCGCCCGTTCGGCGACCGGGGTGCGGCCCCACGCGTCGGCCGCGCCGTGCGCGGCGTCGAGGGCCTTCTCGACGTCCTCGGAGGTGCCCCGGGCCACCTCGCAGAAGGTCTGCCCGGTCACCGGGGTCGGGTTCTCGAAGTACCGGCCGCCGTGCGGCTTCACGTACTCGCCGCCGATGAAGTGGTCGTAGCGGGACTGCCAGTGGGTGGGCGCGTCGTAGCGCGTCATGGGTACCTCCGCCGTCCGTTGGTGGTGGATGGCGGGACGTTAGTTTCCGCGACGTTGCAGGGACGTTGCGCGTGGCAGGTCGTACTCCTGGGCGAGCTGGCGGGCGCGGGCGACGGCGAGCGGCCGGCGGGGCGTGCCCGGCGGCAACGCCCGCGCCAGGGCCTGCCAGGCGGTGAGGTCGTCGGCGCCGGCGGGCGTCGCGGTCCACGCCGTGAGCAGCGCCGGGTCCGCGGCGGCCAGCACGGCCGCGCGGAGCTGACCGTCGAGCAGCTGGCGCAGTCGCGCCACTCCCGGCGCGTCGGAGGCGGGCAGCAACGACCCGGGGTACGCCTGGAGCGCCCCCGCCGGGTCGCCACGTTCCAGCAGCTCGGCGACGGTACGGAAGTCGGCGCGCACGGTGCCGCGCAGCCGGTACGGGCGGGAGTCGAGCAGTTCCTCGCCGAGCGCCCGGCGCAGCCGGGACAGTTCGGCGCGCAGGGTGACCGGGTGCAGCCGGTCGTCGCCGTAGAGGTCGAGGCCGAGCTGCTCGCCGGTGCGCCCCTCGGGATGGTGGAGCAGCAGCACCAGCAGTTCGCTGTGTCGTCGGCCGAGCCGGACACGCCGGCCACCGACCCGTAGCTCCGCCTCGTCGCGGCCGAGCGCGGCGACGTGCACCACGTCGGGCTCGGCGGGCGCGGCGTTGGCCAGGAACGCCTCGGCGGCCCGGGCGGTGGCCCGGACCAGGGCGAGGCTCTGCGGGTTGGCCAGGTGGTCGCCGCCGGTGATGTCGACCGCGCCGAGCAGCCGGCCCGTGGTCGGGTCGTGGATCGGGGCGGCGGCGCAGGTCCAGCGCTGCACCGGCCGGACGAAGTGTTCGGTGGCGAAGATCTGCACGCTGTGGTCGACGGCGAGCGCGGTGCCGGGGGCGTTGGTGCCGGCGTGCGTCTCGTCCCAGCGGGCGCCGGGGACGAAGTTCATCCGCGCGGCGTGCCGGAGCACCCCCGGGTGGCCCTCCACCCAGAGCAGCCGCCCGTACGCGTCGCAGACCGCCATCAGGTGCGCGCCGTCCTGGGCGATTCCGCCGAGCAGGTCGCGGAAGAGCGGCAGCACCCGGGCGAGGGGGTGCACGGCCCGGTAGCTCTCCAGCGCGTCGTCGGTGAGGTCGACCGGGGCGGTGGCCTCCGGGTCGAGCAGCGCGGACCGTTCCCACGACCGCCGTACCACCTCGCGGACGCGGTCCGGTGTCGCGCCGCCGGTGAGGAACGCCTCGTGGGCGGCACCGACCTGTGCGATCCGTTCCGCCGGATCGGCACCGAATTCCAGGGCGAGCCACGGGTCAGCCACCACCGACCTCCTCCCGCCCATGGTGACCCACCTCACCCGGATGAAGGAAGGCTCGGCTTGGCGGTTCCGGCTGACGGCCCGGCTGCGGGTCGACCGGCCCGGGCGGGGCGCACCTCCACCACCCGGGACGGTCGTCGGGGCGTTCGGCCCGGCCCGTCGACCGGTGGTTCCGCTCGCCGCGCTCCGCCGTCGGCCGAGGATCCGTGGCGGGCCGCCGGAGTCCATCAGACAGGGTAAACGGGCGATAAGCGGATAAAACTCGGATTTCTCCCCCCGGTTGGGCAACCCCCGCCTGAGGGATGGGTGGAACACCGCGGGTGCGATCGGGGGGATCGACGCCCGCGGTGTTCCACGATCAGGGGCCGACCACGGTCAGCCGAAGGCCGCGTCCAGGATGTCCAGGCCGCGCTTGAGGTCGTCGTCGGAGATGACCAGCGGGGGCAGGAAGCGCAGCACGTTGCCGTAGGTGCCACAGGTCAGGGTGAGCAGGCCGGCGGCGTGGCAGGCCGCCGAGACAGCCGCCGTGGCGGCCGGGTCCGGGGTCAGCGTGCCCGGCTGCACGATCTCCACGGCGAGCATCGCGCCACGGCCGCGTACCTCGGCGATCCGCGCGTCGCGGGCGGCGATCGCCCGCAGCCGGTCGCCCATGGTCGCGCCGATCCGTCGGGCGGCGGCGGCCAGGTCCAGCTCGTGCATGGTCTCGATGGCGGCCAGCGCGGCGGCGCAGGCGATCGGGTTGCCGCCGTACGTGCCGCCGAGGCCGCCCACGTGCACCGCGTCCATCAGCTCCGCCCGCCCGGTCACCGCCGCGAGGGGCAGCCCACCGGCGATGCCCTTGGCCAGGGTGATCAGGTCCGGTTCGACGCCCTCGTGCTGGCAGGCGAACCAGTCCCCGGTCCGGCAGAAGCCGGTCTGGATCTCGTCGGCGACGAAGACCACCCCGGCCGCCGTCGCCCACTCGCGCAGCGCCGGCAGGAACCCCTCCGCCGGTACGACGAAACCGCCCTCGCCCTGGATCGGCTCGATCAGCAGCGCGGCCACGTTCTCCGCGCCGACCTGCTTCTCCACCAGCTCGATCGCCCGGGCGGCGGCGGTCGCCCCGTCGAGCCCGCCGTCCCGCAGCGGGTACGACATCGGCACCCGGTAGACCTCCCCGGCGAACGGCCCGAACCGGTGCTTGTACGGCATGTTCTTCGCGGTCAGCGCCATGGTCAGGTTGGTCCGGCCGTGGTACGCGTGGTCGAAGACCACCACCGCCGGCCGCCCGGTGGCGTGGCGGGCGATCTTGACGGCGTTCTCCACCGCCTCGGCGCCCGAGTTGAACAGCGCCGAGCGCTTCTCGAAGCTGCCCGGGGTCAGCGCGTTGAGCTGCTCGCAGACGGCCACGTACGACTCGTACGGCGCGACCATGAAGCAGGTGTGGGTGAAGCGTTCGACCTGCGCCTGCACCGCCGCCACGACGCGAGGGGCGGAGTTGCCCACGTTGGTGACCGCGATGCCGGCGGCGAAGTCGATCCACTCCCGGCCGTCGACGTCGGTGATGGTGCCGCCGCCCGCGCGGTCCACGTACGCCGGGATGACGCTGCCCACGCCGCGGGCGACCGCCGCGCCCCGTCGCTTGTGCAGCTCGTCGGAAGAAGTCATCGGTAATCAGCCCTCGATGTTGTGCATGACGTGTTTGATCCTGGTGTAGTCCTCCAGGCTGTAGACCGAGAGGTCCTTGCCGTGCCCGGAGTGCTTGAAGCCGCCGTGCGGCATTTCCGAGATGAACGGGATGTGGGTGTTCACCCAGACGCAGCCGAAGTCGAGCCGGCGGGTCATCCGCATCGCCCGGCCGTGGTCCCTGGTCCAGACCGAGGCGGACAGGCCGTAGTCCACACCGTTGGCCCAACGCACCGCCTCGTCCTCGTCCGAGAAGCGCTGCACGGTGATGACCGGCCCGAACACCTCCTGCTGGATCACCTCGTCGGCCTGCCGCACGCCGGAGACCACGGTCGGGGCGTAGAAGTAGCCGCGCTCGCCGACCTGCGATCCGCCGGCCTCGACGTTCGCGTGGTCCGGCAGCCGGTCCACGAAACCGCGTACCCGGGCGAGCTGGTTGGCGTTGTTCAACGGGCCGTAGAGCACGTCCTCGTCGTCCGGCGCGCCGGTCTTCGTGTTGCGGGCCTGCTCGGTGAGGGCGGCGACGAAGTCGTCGTAGACGCCGGGGCCGGCGAGCACCCGGGTGGCCGCGGTGCAGTCCTGGCCGGCGTTGAAGTAGCCGCCCACCGCGATCGCCTCGGCCGCCGCCGCGATGTCGGCGTCGTCGAAGATCACCACCGGGGCCTTGCCGCCCAGCTCCAGGTGGGTCCGCTTCAGGTCCGGGGCCGCCGCCGCGGCGACCTCCATGCCGGCCCGCGTCGAGCCGGTGATCGACACCAACTGCGGGGTGGGGTGGGCGACGAGGGCACGTCCGGTGTCCCGGTCGCCGCAGACGACGTTGAACACGCCCGGCGGGAAGCACTCGGACGCGATCTCGGCCAGCAGCAACGTCGACACCGGCGTGGTGTCCGACGGCTTGAGCACCACCGTGTTGCCGGCCGCGAGGGCCGGGGCGATCTTCCAGACCGCCATCATCAGCGGGTAGTTCCACGGGGTGACCTGGGCGCAGACGCCGATCGGCTCGCGCCGCACGTACGAGGTGTGGCCCGCCATGTACTCGCCGGCCGACCGGCCCTCCAACAGCCGGGCGGCACCGGCGAAGAAGCGGAACTCGTCGACGGCCGGCGGCAGCTCCTCGTCGGCGGTGAGCTGGCGGGGCTTACCGGTGTTGCGCACCTCGGCGTCGACCAGATCGGCCGCGCGGGCCTCCACCGCGTCGGCGAGCTTGAGCAGGGCTTTCTGCCGCTCGGCCGGGGTGGTGTCGCGCCACGTCTCGAACGCCGTGGCGGCGGCCCGCATCGCCGCGTCCACATCCGCCGCGCTGGAGACCGGCGCCTGGGCGAAGACCTCGCCCGTGCACGGGTCGATGAGGTCGGCGTAGCCGCCGTCCACCGGGTCGACGTACTCGCCGTTGACGAAGTTGCGCAGCTGCTGCTGATCGCTCATCAGAAGTCTCCGAGGGATGGCCGGGGGGAAGGTCTGCGGAGGTTATCGCAATCTGACTGCCATCTTGGCTACTGAATCCGTAACAGACAAGGGCCAAGGCAACTGTTTCCGCGCGAGCCTGGCGTCGTCTACGCTGCCGATCGTGGAGCCGAGAGCCTTCTTTGTCGCCGGCCGCCCCGTCCACGGCGAGGGCGAGCTGACCGTCACCCACCCGTACGACGGCCGCGTGGTGGGGCGTACCACCGTCGCCACGCCCGACCAGGTCGAAGCCGCCGTCGCGGCAGCCGCCGGCGTGGCCGCGGCAGCCGCGGCCCTGCCCGCGCACGCCCGGGCGGCGGCCCTCGACCACGTCTCCCGGCGGCTCGCCGAACGCGCCGACGAGGTCGCGGCCCTGATCACCGCCGAGAACGGCAAGCCGGTCAAGTGGGCGAAGGCCGAGGTGGGCCGGGCCGTCTCCACGTTCCGGTGGGCGGCCGAGGAAGCCCGACGCTTCTCCGGCGAACTGCAACGCCTGGACACCGACCCGGCGGCCACCGGGCGGATCGCGTTGGTCCGGCGGGTGCCTCGCGGCCCCGTCCTCGGCATCGCGCCGTTCAACTTCCCGCTCAACCTGGTCGCGCACAAGGTCGCCCCGGCCATCGCCGTCGGTACGCCGATCGTCGTCAAGCCGGCCCCCGCCACCCCACTGTCGGCGCTGCTGCTCGGCGAGATCCTCGCCGAGACGGAACTGCCCGAGGGAATGTTCTCGGTGCTGCCGCTGCCCAACGAGCGCGCCGCCGAACTGGTCGCCGACCCCCGGCTGCCGGTGGTGTCGTTCACCGGCTCCGGGCCGGTCGGCGCCGCCATCCGGCGGGCCGCCCCCGAGAAGCACGTCACCCTGGAACTGGGCGGCAACGCGGCCGCCGTGATCTGCGAAGACTGGTCGTCGGACGAGGACCTCACCTTCGCGGCGCACCGGATCGCCACCTTCGCCAACTACCAGGCCGGGCAGTCGTGCATCGCCGTGCAGCGGGTGTACGTGCACGAATGGCTCTACGACGGCTTCCTGCCCCGGCTCGTCGCCGCCGTACAGGAACTACGAACCGGGGACCCGACCTCGGAGCTGACCGACGTCGGGCCGCTGGTCTCCGTCGAGGCGGCCGAGCGCGTCGAGGCGTGGGTGGACGAGGCGGTCGCCGCCGGCGCGACCATCGAATTCGGCGGCCGACGGGAGGGCGCCACCTACCCGCCGACGGTGCTGTCCGGCGTGCCGTCGTCCGCCAAGGTCTGCCGGGAGGAGATCTTCGGGCCGGTGCTGGTGGTCACCCCGATCGAGAACGACCAGGCCGCGTTCGCCGCGGTCAACGACTCCGCGTACGGGTTGCAGGCGGGGATCTTCACCCACAACCTGCAGACCGCCTTTCTGGCGTCCCGCACACTGGAGGTCGGTGGCGTGATCGTCGGGGACGTGCCGTCGTACCGCGCCGACCAGATGCCGTACGGCGGGGTGAAGGGTTCCGGCGTCGGGCGGGAGGGCCTGCGCAGCGCGATGGAGGACTACACCGAACCGCGCGTCATGGTGCTGACCGGGCTGGCGCTGTAGCACCCCGGCGCGCCCGGCCCGCGTCAGCGGCGTGGGGCTTCCCGGGGCAGGCCCCGTGCCCGCCCCGGGGCGGTCACCAGGTGCCGTCGTCGCGTACCCGGGCGGGGGCGCGGCCGAGCAGGAGGGTGGTCAGGGCGGCGTCGATGTCCGGGCCGAGGAACCACTCGCCGGCCTGGTCGAGCGCGAAGATCCGCCCGTGCTCGTCCACCGCGATGATGCTCTCCTGACGCTCCGTCCCGAGCGGAAAGAGTCGTACGCCGAGCACCGCACCGAAGTCGGCGAGCGTGTCGGCGCTATGCGCGCCGCGAAGCGGATTCGTGGTGAACCGGCTGATCCACACCTCCTGACCTGGCCCGCGTCGCCGGCTCAGAACTGCGGGAAACGCGGTCAGGGCCTGCACGGCTGCCGCGAAGACCTGATGTTCGTGGCGTCGGCCTGCGATCTCGCGTGTTTCCGCTATGGCGCCCAGCGCGAGCGCTTCGTTGAACATGCTGTCCTTCCAGCCGGCATCGACGAGCGCCTCAGCCACGCCGTCGGGGAAGCGCCCGGGTCGGATGAGGGACTGGGGTGGCGGGAGCCAATCCTCGCAGTGGGCGAGGTCGGACCACGGGAGCACGTTGAAGTGCACCAGAAAGTTGATGCAGGAATCGCAGGGCAGCTCCGCCGGTCCGCCTGCGGGGTCTCCGGATTCCCGTACGCGGAAGAACTCGGTCCGAGCGCTGCCCAGGATGGTTCTCGTCTCCTCGAGGGTCAGCAGGGGGAGGCCGTCGTTCGCTCGCCGGTGGTCGTGTTCGTGCAGTACGTCGGAGACGACGATCATCTCGGCGTGTCGCTCGCCGCCCCGAACCAGATGGCCGGGCGGCAGTTCGTCCAGATAGGACTCAACCAGCGGATGGTGGTGTAGTTCGACGTCTCCCTTCGCCCCGTGGGCAACATGGACGCGGCCGTCGAGGGTGAGATGCGCCACGCCCCCGGGCGTGGGCAGCCGGGTGATCTCGCGAAGCAGTTGGCTGGCTGGGTCCACCGTGCGCGGCGCGTGCGGCTCGGGCGACCGGCGCTGCCGGAACATCTGCGCGACGGCGGGGAAGGGCAGCCGTGGCCAGGTCGACACCTCGCCGGTCTCCCGGTCGATGATGGTGGTCGGCAGGTCGCCCGGTAGGGCGCGAGCGTCGGTGGAGACCGTGGACGTGATCAGGTAGCCCAGGTCGAACTCCTCGATCAGCGGCGTGCACGGGAATCCCAATCGCTCGGAATCCCGCTGCGCCCAGACGGCGGCGAGCTGCTCGGCCTGTTGTCGCTCGATCACAGCCTGAAACTACCGGACCCCACGGATCCGTGGCGCCCGGTATGGTCGGCCCTACTGACCGTGACGGTGACGGGGAGGGTGACGGTGGCCGAGAGCGCGGATCGGGACGCCAACCATGCGCTGCGTGCGCGCTTCGACGAGGTGTACGGCCAGTACCAGCGACTTCGGTCCGGATTGGACGAACTCCGGGGCAAGCTCGCCGAGCTGCGGGTGACCGAGCGCTCCGACGACGGCCAGGTCACCGCCGTGGCCGGGGCCCGGGGCGAGCTGATCGCCGTGGAGGTCGCGCCCTCGGTCTTTCACGACCGGGATGCCAAGGCGTTGAGCAGGAAGATCACCGCAACCGTGCTGCGGGCGTCCGCCACCGCGGTCGCCGCGACCCAGGAACTGGTCGCCGGATATCTGCCGCCCGGCGCACCGTCGGTGGAGTTCCTGCGTACGAATGACTTCGGCGCGCTGCTCGGCCGGGCGGACGCCGTCCTCTCGCGCGGCGAGTGACCACAATGGCCGATGGGCAGATCTGGCTCGACCCGGACCGCGCCCGCCGTGGCGGCGCCGATCTGACCCTGGCAGGGGAGGCGGTCAGCGCCTCCCGGCGCGGGGTCGGCGGTGAGATCGCGGCGGCGAGCGGGCAGCGGCCGTGGGGCCGGGACGACATCGGTGCCGCCTTCGACAAGCACTATCGCGGTTACGAGGAGACGCTGCTGGATGTCTGGGCGGCCCTGGGCCGCTCCCTCGAAGGGCTGGGCTCCGACGTGGTCCGGTCCGTGGCCGCGACCGTCGAGACCGACGAGACCAACGCTCGCCAGCTCGGCGAGATCCCGCATCGGCAACACACCCCGCATCGGCACCGGCGCTGACCTCCGGAGGATCCGCGCGTGAGCATGCTGCCCAGCCCGATCCCGCACCCGCTCGAATACTGCCCCTGGGACGTGCCCGGCTGGATCTACGAGGCGCTGGACTGGGTCGTCGGCGTGGAGTGGCCGGACGGGAACGAGCGTGCCGTCTGGAACCTCGCCGACCAGTGGTACGGCGTCGCCGACGTCCTCGCCGGCCCGCGTACCGACGCGACCGCCGCCGCCGGTGAGGTGCGCAGTGGCTACGGTGGTGTCGGCCTGGTGGCCGAGGCGTTCGATACCGCGTGGCACAAGGTGGCCGAGGGGCCGGATTCCCCGCTGTCCGTCCTGCTCGCCGTCACCGGCGAGCTGGGCAAGCTGGTCGACTCCTGTGGCTGTGACATCGAGGGCGCCAAGCTGGAGGCCTGGATCGAGCTGGGCATCCTGGTCATCGAACTGCTCTCGTTGGCGGTGGCGGCCGTGCTCACCGCCGGTGCCGCCTCACCGGCGGCAGGGGCGGCTATCGCCGCCAGCCGGGTCGCCGTGCAGCAGATCTTCAAGCGGCTCGTGGCGCAGCTGGCCCGCAAGGCTCTCAGGGAGGGGCTGAAGGAGGCCGGCGAGCGGGCCGCGAAGGAGATCGGCAAAAGCGGCGTACGAAAGCTCGCCCGACGTTCCGCGATCGGCGGTCTCGTCGAGGCCGGGCAGGAGGCGGGCACCAGCCTGGCGACCCAGGCGTACCAGAACTCCACCGGGCGCCGGGACGGTCTGGACCTGGCCGACGTGGGCATGTCGGGGCTCGGTGGCTTCGCCGGCGGCGCTGTAGCGCCGCTCGCCGGGATCGGGCGGCACGCCGACGGGCGTCTCGCGCAGGTCGGGGAGCACCTCGGGCGGGAGATGGTTGGCGAGACCCTGGCCGAGAGCGCCGCGAGGGTGGCCACCGGGCAGAACATCTCACTGGAGGACCTGGCCCGGGCGGCGGCCTCCGGTGTCAGCGGCTCCACCACCGGGCAGGCCGACGCGGCTCTGCACCACCGACTCGACGGGAAGCTGACCGGCCTGTCGTCCGCACCGATGGACCTGGCCCTTCCACCGCCCCCGGACACGAGCAGCGTCGTGCCAGCCCAGCGCGCGCCCGAACCGGTCGGGTCGATGCCCGCCCCGCCCATCGAGACCCTTGCGTCCGTGACCGGCGCGAACACTGTTCTTCACCCCGATGCCACGGACCCTGGTGTCGCGGGCACGGTTGGATCCCGGCGGCTGGACGATGGAGTTTCGGCGGCGCACCTCACCTCACCTGTGCACCCCCAGCAGTCGGCGGATGTCGCCGGGCGACCGGTGCACTCCGTTGACGAGGCCGATGCGAACCGGCCGTACCCCGAGGTGGCGGCCCGCCCCACGCTCTCCTCTGTGGTCGTCGACGCGCCGGTCGCGGGCGCTCACCCGGTCGCCACCGAGCCGAGGCCCGGGCCGGTCGCGGGAGCCGACGTCGCCACGCCGAGTCAGGCGGCGCCGGCGCAGGCGAGCGTGGCACCGACGGTGGCGAGCGGATCTCCGTCAGTCGGGGCGCACGCCCTGTCACCGCTCCCCGCCGACCGTCACTCGACCGGCACCCTGGCCCCGCACCCCGGACCTTCGAACACGCCACCGCCCAACCGACTCGCAGCAGATCCGATGGCCGGGCCAACGGTCACCGGCCCGGACACCCGGCCGATGCCGAACCCGCGTTTCCCGCTGCTGGAGGCGCTGGCCCCGGCCCCGCGCCAGCCCGCCAACAATCCGCCGCCGGCCCTACCGGGTCCCTTCGATCCGCTTCCACCTCGCCGGAACGTACCCACGCCCGAGGAGTTGGCAGCCCGGCGGGTTGCCGATCGGGAAGCGCTCGACCGACGTCGATACCAGGGCTACCTCAATTCCCAGCGGGAGTTGTACGAGGAAAACCGACGTCATGGCCGGGTGAAGGAACTACGCGAAACGGCGGAGCAGCATTACGAAGCCACGCGGTGGCTCCTCGGACGGGCTGATGAGCTTCGCGCGGTGGGGCAGCATGACCTCGCCGAGCAACACGTGCGAGAGGGACGGTTCAGGGACCGTCTCCACCACAAGGCTCTTGACGACGCCGAAGCGGTACTGAACGGCGAGTTGGTTCCGGCAGAGGTGATGGTCGAGAACGACGCCGACTTCTACCGGATCAACGACGACGTCGCCGACCTCGCACCCGGTGCCGTGGAAACGCCGGACCGATCCGCCCTCACCGGTGACGGTCGCCCCCCGCCGATCGACCGCTCCCGCCGCTATGGCGTACGTGGTGGGCTGCGTCCGCCGCTCGCGCTGCACCAGAGCGACCTGGAGCGGCAGATGCCCCGCAATCCGGACGGCACCGTGGTGCGTACCGCCGATCCCCGGTCTGGTGGCTGGTTCCGACTCGCCAACGACGGTGGACCGGAGGCGGACGCCACCCGAGGAATCAACTGTCTCGACTGCACCCTGTCGCTCTACGAGACCTGGATGCACGGCCGGCCGCGGGTCTCCGCGCCGCGTACCTTCGACGGCTACCTTCAGGGGGACGTCCGCAGCCCCGTCGACGGCGAGGAGGACGGGCCGCGCCGGGTTGAGGAGGTCACCGGCGGACGGTTCCAGAAGCTGTGCCCCGACGTCCCGCCCGCGACCGACCTCGGGGCGCGGCGGATGGTCGAACACGGCTATCAGGACCTGCACGGGCAACTGCTGGCGGGTGGCCACGGCAGCTACGCCTTCCTCATCACCAGTTGGCAGGGTGGGGGATCGCATGCCTGGGTGGCGCTGAACCAGAACGGTACGGTGCTCTACCTCGACCCACAGTCGGGCTTTGTGGCGGATCGTCCGCTCTACACCCACAGCGGCGTTTCGCAGAGCACCAACGCGGTCGGGATCGATGCCCTGGTGCTCGGACCGGACGGCCGGCCGATGCCGCTCGCCGGTCGGCTGCCCGGCGACTTCAACGTCCTGCCGGAGCCGGTGGATAGACCCGACCCGCCACGGCTGCCCGATCCGCCACCGCAGCTTCGCGGCGCGGACGACGTGCCGGACTTCAACCATGTCCATCTGCTCGGGGAGTCGACCACGTTCCACCGAGCGGACGACGCGTCGCTTCCCGGCAGCACACCGGCGCCGGACCTGGACGCCGTGCGGCAGGCACACCTCGACGCCCACAGCGAGCGGATCTCGGCCGGCTTGTTCGTCCGGGACGCGATCGCCGCGAGTACGAGCCTTGACGGGGTCTTCGCCGCCGGGGTCACCCCGGTCGAACTGGCGCAGCACCTGGACGGGCCGACGCTGCGCCGGCTGATGCCGGAACTGGACGAGGCCGCGGCCGGCGACGTGACGCGACTGCTCGATGATCCACGGGTCCGGCAGATGTTCGACCAGACGTGGGAGGCGCCGCCGCGCGGTGAACCGCTGCTGGGCGAACGGCTGCTACAGCAGCTGGCACAGCGCCCCGACCTGGTCCGGATGATCCTGGCAACGCCGGAACTGGCCAACTCGCTGACCGCGAGGCCGCTCACGCTGCATCACCTCGCCAGCCACCAGCAGGCGATCGACGTGCTCGGCGACGTTCTGGACGACATCGCCGAGCGCGGTCCGGATGCGCCTATCGAGGCGGAAGCGACGACACCGCGTACGACGCCCTTGACGGATGAGCAGTGCGGGCTCGGCGCTGAGGTGGCGGCCCGGAGGCAGGACAATCGACAACTTGGGTTCGATCGCACCCGACGAGACGACGAGGGCTATCGCCTCGCGTATGTGGAGAACCTCTATGCTGAGGCCGCACTGGTACAGCCGGAGTTGAACCGTATTGCAATCGACGTTGCGGGAGAGTGCGGGCGGCCAGATTGGCGGAGCCAACCAAAGGACCGCGAACGGGTGCTGGACAAACTCGTGGAGTATGGGAACGACGCATCGCGGCTGAAGGATCTTGCCGCGGCCAAGGTGGAGTTCGGCCAGCTCGACGACGTCTACCAGGCACTCGGTGGGCTGTCAGCTGACCCACGAGTGGTCATGCTTGACATCAAGGATCGGTTCCTGTCCCCGCAGAGCAGCGGATACCGTGACGTACTGCTCAACCTGAGCATGGCAAACGGACACGTCGTTGAGCTTCGACTGCAACTCGCCCCGCTTGAGTCCGTGGCGAAGTGGGAGCATGCGCTGTACGAGGTCCGACGAGATCTGGATGCACTGGCCGAGTCCGGCGGACGGGCGCTGACGAGGGCGGAGAGGGCGATCCGGGATGGCCTGCTGGTGCGCGTACAAGACATTTACTGGGCGGCGCTATCCGAAGGACTCCAAGAGGTGTCGCAACGATGACGCAGCTTAGAGGCTTGGTACTGCCGAAGTTCTTCATCTACTACGACTCACCCGTGAAGTTGGTGGAAACGCAAGACGGCGGGGTTGCCGGGTGGCGGATGTCAGCAGACACCGGCGGCTGGCAACCGGCCAACGATCTGATAGACAAATTGCTTTTTGTAGGCGGCGACGAGATTCACCAGATATCACGCGACGAGTTTGTCTGGCGAACGGAGCAGGACCGTGGCCGCAATCTGACCGGGGAGGAAGCGGTCTACGCGCTCTACGAGACCGTGCGGGCGCTTGAGGAGACCATCCGCCAGGAGCGCCGTTATCCGACGCCGCATGAGCAGGCGCTGATCGCGGGTATCCGACGGAGGACGTTCGTGCTGTTCGAGGAGCAGTTGCGGCAGGCCGGAGACCCGGGCGCCGACCCGACCATCGCGACCTCCTGACTGCGGTACGGCGTAAATGCGTTGCGGGCCGAGGGGCGGCGGGCGAGGGTCCGGGCATGGCTGACGCGCGTACGAGCACTGAGAACGGCCAGGCCGACCCCCAGTTCGCCTGGTCGAACATGTTCGTCCATCCCGACGCGGACCCGCGCTCCGACGGTGGCTTCGAGGGCGAGCGCGAGACTCTCGTCGGGTATCTGCGGGATCAGCGTCTCACCCTCGAACTCAAGTGTGCCGACCTCGACGCCGAGCAGATGGCCCGGCGGTCGGTGCCGCCGTCGAAGATGTCGCTGCTCGGTCTGGTGCGGCATCTGGCGGAGGTGGAGCGCGGCTGGTTCCGCCGGGTGATGGCGGGCCAGGACGCGCCCAAGCACTACTCACCGCCGGACGAGCGCGACGGTGCCTTCGACGGCGCGGTCGCGGACCCGGCGGTGGTGGCGGAGGCGTGGTCCACCTGGCGGGCGGAGGTCGCCTTCGCCGAGGAGTTGGTGGCCGCGACCGCGGATCTGGGCACCCGGGGCCGGATGTCCGACGGGGCGGAGATCTCCCTGCGTGAACTGCTGGTGCACATGATCGAGGAGTACGCCCGGCACAACGGGCACGCCGACCTGTTGCGCGAACGCATCGACGGCCGGGTGGGTCAGTAGGCGACGGCAGCGACGACAGGGCGGCCGTGGGCGGGTGCGCCGAGGAGGCCGGGCCGGCCGGGGGCCGATCGGCTGGCTACGGTGACGTGGTGACGAGGCCACCGGGCAGCGGGGGAATCCGGTACGAGCCGCCGGCCGACGTGGCGGAGGCGCTGCGCGTACAGGAGGAACTGCGGTCGCGGGTGGACCTGGTCGGGCCGGGTCCGGCCGCGCCCGCGACGGTGGCCGGGCTAGACGTCGCGTACGCGGAGAGCGGCGACCGGCTCGCGGCGGCCGTCACGGTGCTGGACGCCGCCACCCTGGCCGTGGTCGACGAGGCGGTCAGCGTGGGCCGGCCCGCCTTCGAGTACGTGCCGGGGCTGTTCGCGTTCCGTGAGCTGCCGGCGCTGCTGGCCGCCCTGGACCGGCTGACCGTGCGTCCCGAACTGCTGGTCTGCGACGGGCACGGGTTGGCGCACCCGCGCCGGTTCGGGCTGGCCTGCCATCTCGGCCTGGTCACCGGGCTGTCCGCGATCGGGGTGGGGAAGACGCCGCTGGTCGGCGAGTGGGCGGAGCCGGGACCGGAGCGGGGTGCCTGGACGCCGCTGCGCGACAGCGGTGAGGTGGTCGGCCGGGTGCTGCGTACCCGGGACGGGGTGAGGCCGGTGTTCGTCAGCGTCGGCCATCGGATGAGCCTGGCCAACGCCACCCGCCGGGTGCTGGCGTTGACGCCCCGGTATCGGCTGCCGGAGACCACCCGGACGGCCGACCGGCTGTGTCGTCGGGCACTGGCCGCCGCGCCCGCCTGACCTTCCGGCGTGTCGCGGCGCACATGCCGGCCGCTCGATGGGCGGGCGCCACCCCGAGCCGGTAGTAGCCTGACCCGGCGGACCCCCGGGCGGGGTGGAAAAGGTGAGGTGGAGATGTCGGTGAGACGGCACGCGGCGCGGCTGGCCACGGTCGGCGTGATGCTGGGCGGCCTGGTGGCCGTCGGGGCGTCTCCGGCGTTGGCCGACGACGACCGGGTGAATGTTCGTTCGGCCCGCAGCTTCTCCGCCGGCGGGTCACCGCAAACTGTCGCGGTCGAGGTGCGCAAGCGTACCGACGGGTGCGTGCACCTGCGTACCGTGGTGGGGCTGCGGCTCGACGGCGTCCGGCCCGATCAGGTCCAGGTGGAGGTCAACACCGGTGGAGAGTGGCACCCCGTCGGGGTCTCCGGCGGGAACGGCGGGGTGGCGACGGCCCCCGTCTCGCCCGACAAGCCGGAACTCTGCAAGGGCAAGGAGCGGACGGTCCGCTACCGGGTCGCTTTCGTGGCCGGCGCGCCGGGCGGTCGGCTGACCGTGCTCGGCGTCGCGAGCACCGCCTCCGGTCGGCTCCTCGGGCAGGGCGACGCCTCGGCCCGGGTGGTGGGCGCGGCGAGGGCGAGCTCATCGCCGACGCCGTCGCGGACGCCGTCGCCGACTCCGAGCGCCGAGGCCGTCCCGTCGCCGAGCGACGCCGACCCCCCGCCGTCCGTGGCCGCCTCGGTCGGTCCGGCGGTCGAGTCCCGCGCCGCCGCCGACTCGTCCTCGGGGAGTTCTCCCATCATGTGGTTCGGTATCGGCCTGGTGGTCGTCGGCGCCGCCCTGATCGCGCTGCTGGTCCGGCGTAACCGCGCCGAAAAGGGCGAGGAGCCGGTTGCCCATCCGCAGGTCCCGCTGCCCCGTGCGGCGGGTGGCAACACGTACCGCTCCGGGGGCCCGGCCGGACAGGTGTACGGGCAGCAGCCGGCCGCCCCGACCGTCTACGGCGGCTCCTCGTCGCCCCGTCCGGCCGGCAACGTGTACGGCGCTCCCGGGGCCAACCGGCCGACCGGTGAGCCGCCGGTGCCTCCGGGCGGCGACGCGACCAGCGTGCTGCCGCACGTGCCCCGCTGAGCCGGGGCCCGGCCGCCCGTCGAGGGTTACGGTGACGGTGTGTGGTGTCGACCTGACCGAGGTCGGTGCCACGGTGGCCGGTGGGCATCGACGGGTCGGGATGATCTCGCTCCGCGGCACGGTGTCCGTACCGGTTCGCCGATAAGATCGCGCGTGCGCCGGACGGCACCGCCGACCGGTGAGACCGCATACGTGGAAGGAGCCGCGCCGTGGCCCTGGACCCGCAGTTGCTCGAGATCCTCGCCTGCCCGGACACACACCACGCCCCGCTCGACTACGACCCGCAGGCGCAGACGCTGACCTGCACCGAATGCGGCCGGATCTTCGAGGTCCGGGACGACGTGCCGGTACTGCTGCTGGACGAGGCACGCGGTGGCCCCGCGGCGGACGACGCGCGCGGTGGCTCGGCGGCGCAGCGGTGATGGAGGGTACGGCCGGGGTCAGTGGGCACCGGCACGCCGACGAGTCGCTGCTCGACGACTCCGACCAGCTGGCCGAGCGGGACCCGGGCGGGATGCTCCGGTTCACCGCCTCCGGCGGTGCCCAGGTACGCGAGTCGGCCGCGCTGGCCGCCGAGGCGAACCTGAGCGTGCTCGCCGACGAGGGTCGGCCGCGGGCGGTGGTCATCGCCGGTATCGGCACCGCCGGGCGTACCGGGGACGTGCTGGCCACGGTGGCCGGGCCGCGTTGCCCGGTGCCGGTGATCCCGCACCGCAGCGCCGGGGTGCCGGGCTGGGTGGGTGCGGCCGATGTGGTGATCGCGGTCAGCGCCTCCGGTCGTAGCCCCGAGGCGCTGGGCGCCGCCGAGGCGGCGCACCGCCGGGGTGCCCGCCTGGTCGCCGTCGGCGCCCCGGACTCGCAGCTCCAGTCGGTGGCCGAGCGGGCCCGGGCGCCGTTCATCCCGGTGCCCCGGCGGGCCCCGGCCCGGGCCAGCCTCTGGGCGCTTACCGTGCCGGTGCTGCTCGCCGCCCGTACGCTCGGGCTGGTGAAGGTCAACGAGGCGGACCTGGCCGAGACCGCGGCCCGGCTGGACGCGGACGCCGACCGGTGCCGTCCCACCGCCGAGTCCTTCGTCAACCCGGCCAAGTCGCTGGCCCTGGGGCTGGCCGGGTCGATCCCGATCGTCTGGGGTTCGTCCCCGCTGGCCACCGTGGCCGCCCGCCGGTTCGGTGACACGCTCTCGGCGAACGCCCGCTACCCGGTGGTGACCGGGGCGCTGGGTGAGGCCGGCCGGGGTCGGGTCGGCCTGCTCGACGGGGTGTTCGGCGGGCTGGTCGAGGGGGAGCGGGACATCTTCGCCGACCCGGACGAGACGGTCGCGGACGCCACGCGGCTGCGGCTGGTGCTGCTGCGCGACGGTGGGCTCAACGCGGAGGAAGACACCGACGAGCCCCTCGCGGTGGAGGAGCGGCGGGCCGACGCGGTGCAGACCCTGGCCGAGCGGCGCGGGGTGCGCTGCGACGTGGTGACCGCCGAGGGTGGTTCCGCGTTGGAGCGGCTCGCCTCGCTGATGGCGGTCCCGGACTTCGCCTCGGTCTACCTCGCTCTGGCGCACGGGTTGGATCCGATGGCCGTTCCGGCCATCACGGAGATGAAGGAGCTGGCGAACCAGTGAGCGAGCGGAGCGAGCGAGCCAGGTGGCTCAGCAGCGGGGCGGCGGCGTGAGCGCCAACGGCGGGACGAGGGCGATCGTCGCCGCTCTCGCGGCCAACATCGGCATCGCCATCACCAAGTTCGTCGCGTTTCTGCTGACCGGCTCCTCGTCGATGCTGGCTGAGGCGATCCACTCGGTCGCCGACTCGGGCAACCAGGGTCTGCTGCTGCTCGGCGGCCGGCGGGCCAAGCGGGAGGCGACCCCGCAGCACCCGTTCGGCTACGGCCGCGAGCGCTACATCTACGCGTTCATCGTGGCGATCGTGCTGTTCAGCCTGGGCGGTCTGTTCGCGCTCTACGAGGGGTACCACAAGTTTTCGCACCCGGTGCCGATCACGAGCTGGCAGTGGGTGCCGGTGGGCGTGCTGGTGGCCGCGATCCTCATGGAGGGCTTCTCGTTCCGTACCGCGATCAAGGAGTCCAACCTGATCCGGGGCCGGCAGTCGTGGGTGCGGTTCATCCGGCGGGCGAAGGCGCCCGAGCTGCCGGTGGTGCTGCTGGAGGATTTCGGCGCGCTGGTCGGTCTGGTGTTCGCACTGTTCGGCGTGGGGATGACGCTGGCCACCGGCAACGGCAAGTGGGACGCGCTCGGCACCGCGATGATCGGTGTGCTGCTGGTGACCATCGCGATCATCCTCGCCGTCGAGACCAAGAGCCTGCTGCTCGGGGAGGGCGCCGAGCCGAAGGACGTGGCCGCGATCGAGCGGGCGGTCGCCGGTGGCCCGGAGGTCGAGCGGATCATCCACATGAAGACCCTCTACCTGGGTCCGGAGGAGCTGATGGTGGCCGCGAAGATCGCCGTGCCGCCGTGCGAGACGGCCGAGGAACTGGCCCGGGGCATCAACGCGGTCGAGGCGCGGATCCGCAGCGCGGTGCCGATCGCCCGGGTGATCTATCTGGAGCCGGACATCTACCGTGCGGCCGCCGACCGGGCGGGCGCGGAGTCGGAGCCGGCGGTGCGGTCGGATGCCCGGCCCGACGAGGTGGCCGGGCCCGGGAGCTGACCGTGGAGCTGTTGCAGGGCCGGATCCGGGACTACGCCTGGGGCTCCCGCACCGCGATCGCGCGGTTGCAGGGGCGTCCGGTGCCGAGTGACGGGCCGGAGGCGGAGCTGTGGCTGGGCGCCCATCCGGGCGCCCCGGCCACGGTGGACCGGGACGGCAGCCCGGTCAGCCTCACCGAGTTGTTGACCGCCGAGCCGGACCACTGGTTGGGCGAGCGGCTGGTCGGTCGGTTCGGGATCCGGTTGCCGTTCCTGCTGAAGGTGCTGGCCGCGGACGCCCCGTTGAGCCTGCAGGCCCATCCGGACGCCGAGCAGGCGCGGGTGGGGCACGCGGCCGACGCGGACCGGGTCAACTACGTGGACCCGTATCACAAGCCGGAGCTGCTGGTCGCGTTGTCGGAGTTCGACGCGCTCTGCGGGTTCCGCGACCCGGCCGAGTCGGCGGCGGCGATCGACGCGTTCGGCGTACCGGCGTTGGGGCCGGTGGTGGCGGCGCTGCGTGGCGGGCCGGCGGGGCTGCGCGAGGCCGTACGCCTGCTGTTGAGCTGGCCGGCGGCGGAGCGGTCCGGGCTGGTGGCGGACGTGCTGGCGGCGGAGGCCGCCGGCCCGGACGCGGCGCTGGCCCGTGGCCTGGCGGTGGACTACCCGGCCGACCCGGGGGTGCTGGTGGCGTTGCTGCTGCATCATGTGCGGCTGGCGCCGGGCGAGGCGATCTGGATGCCGGCCGGCAACCTGCACGCCTACCTGCGGGGCACCGGCGTGGAGATCATGGCGGCTAGCGACAACGTGCTGCGCGGCGGCCTCACGCCCAAGCGGGTCGACGTGGACGAACTGCTGCGGGTGCTGCGGTTCGAGGTGCTCGACGAGCCGGTGGTCGCGCCGGTCCCGGTGGGGCCCGGGGTGGTGACCTGGCCGGTGCCGGTCGACGACTTCGCGCTGCACCGGGTGGAGTTGGCGGCCGGCGGTCCGGGGGTGCGGCTGGCGCTGCCGGGGCCGCGCGTGGTGCTCTGCCGGGTCGGTGGTCTCACCGTCGATGACGGGGTGGGCACGGTCACGCTCGCGCCGGGGCAGGCGGCGGTGGGCGCCGCGTCCGCCGGCCCGCTGGTCATCGGCGGCGAGGGCGAGGCGTACGTGGCCACCTGCGGCCTGCGCTGACTCCGCTGTTCCGCCGCAGCCGTCGGGACGAGTCCGACTTTCCCGGAATAGCTTGACGAGCCCCTTGCTCGGTGTGACTCTATGGGTACGCAGCGTTGTCGCGACGAAGGTCTCGGTGACGCGCGGGGAACCAAACCGGGGGGATGCACGGGGCGGCCGGGCCGTGGGCGGAGAGTCCGTTCACGACCGACCGCCCCGTGCGCTGTCCGCCGACCGGGCCGTCCGTCGTCGGCCAACCGGGCCCGGCCGACGGGCTCCACGCGCGTAAGGTGGAAGGCTGCGCAGCACTTCGTTCGACAGGAGCTTCCATGACCAGCACCCTCCCGGCAGCCCCCAGCGGCGCGTCGTCCGGAGCCCGGCCGAGCACCCTCGCCGAGGGCGACTACAAGGTGGCGGATCTGTCGCTCGCCGAGTTCGGGCGCAAGGAGATCCGGCTCGCCGAGCACGAGATGCCCGGACTGATGGCGATCCGACGCGAGTTCGCCGACGCGCAGCCGCTCGCCGGCGCGCGCATCACCGGCTCGCTGCACATGACCATCCAGACCGCCGTCCTCATCGAGACCCTGGTCGCGCTCGGCGCGCAGGTCCGTTGGGCGTCCTGCAACATCTTCTCCACCCAGGACCACGCCGCCGCCGCGATCGTCGTCGGCCCGACCGGCACCCCCGAGGCCCCCGCCGGCGTCCCGGTGTACGCCTGGAAGGGCGAGAGCCTGGAGGAATACTGGTGGTGCACCGAGCAGGTGCTGACCTGGCCCGACGGGCAGGGTCCCAACATGATCCTGGACGACGGCGGTGACGCCACCCTGCTCGTGCACAAGGGCGCCGAGTTCGAGAAGGCCGGTGTCGTGCCGCCGGTCGAGTCCGCCGACTCCGAGGAGTACGCGGTCATCCTCGGGCTGCTGCACCGTTCGCTCGCCGAGGACGGCCAGCGCTGGACCCGGATCGCCGCCAGCATCAAGGGCGTCACCGAGGAGACCACCACCGGCGTGCACCGGCTCTACGAGATGCACCGCAACGGCACCCTGCTCTTCCCGGCCATCAACGTCAACGACTCGGTGACCAAGAGCAAGTTCGACAACAAGTACGGCTGCCGCCACTCGCTCATCGACGGCATCAACCGGGCCACGGACGTGCTGATCGGCGGCAAGATGGCCGTCGTCCTCGGCTACGGCGACGTGGGCAAGGGCTGCGCCGAGTCGCTGCGCGGCCAGGGCGCCCGGGTCGTGGTGACCGAGGTCGACCCGATCTGCGCGCTCCAGGCGGCGATGGACGGCTACCAGGTCGCCACCCTGGACGACGTGGTCGAGCAGGCCGACATCTTCGTCACCGCCACCGGCTGCTTCGACGTCATCACCAACGAGCACATGGCCCGGATGAAGCACCAGGCCATCGTCGGCAACATCGGCCACTTCGACAACGAGATCGACATGGCCGGCCTGGCGAAGCGCTCGGACGTCACCCGGGAGAACATCAAGCCGCAGGTCGACCTCTGGAAGTTCGACGACGGTCACGCCATCATCGTGCTCTCCGAGGGCCGCCTGCTGAACCTGGGCAACGCCACCGGCCACCCGAGCTTTGTGATGTCCAACTCGTTCGCCAACCAGACGATCGCCCAGATCGAGCTCTACACCAAGACGGACGAATACCCGATCGGCGTGTACGTGCTCCCCAAGCACCTGGACGAGAAGGTCGCCCGGCTGCACCTGGACGCGCTCGGCGCCAGGCTGACCACCCTCAGCAAGGAGCAGGCCGCCTACCTCGGCGTGTCCCAGGAGGGCCCGTTCAAGCCGGAGCACTACCGCTACTGAGCCACGCCCGGAAGGGACCGGGGTCGGCCGCCGCGCGGCCGTCCCGGTCCCTTCCGCGTACGCGGACACCCGCCTCCACCGGCGCTGCGCGCCGGCTCCCGCCAGCCGGGTGGGGCCGAACGACCCTGGTGACCCGTGCCACCTGCGGGAGAAGCTGGGGCGTCCGTCAGCCGCCGGACCGGGTGACGTTGTCGTGAACGACTTGACGCGATCCCTCATCAGGAGGAAGGTATGGCTGCCCTAAGTTAACTGAGGCGTGCCTAACCGACGACGGAGTACCGATGTTCGCCACGTACCTGATCGGCCTGCGGGAGGGCCTGGAAGCGACCCTGGTGGTCAGCATCCTGGTCGCGTTCCTGGTCAAGTCGAATCGCCGCAACCGACTGCCGCACGTGTGGCTCGGGGTCGGCCTGGCCGTGGCCCTGTCGGTGTTCTTCGGCTGGCTGATCGAGTACACCTCGACCGCGCTGCTCAACACCTCGAAGCAGCGCGAACTCTTCGACGCGATCACCTCCGTCGCCGCCGTGGTCTTCGTCACCTTCATGATCTTCTGGATGCGCAAGGCCGCCCGGAGCATCGCCGGTGAGCTGCGAGGCAAGCTCAGCGACGCGCTCGCCGTCGGCGCGTTCGCGGTGACCGGGATGGCCTTCCTCGCGGTCATCCGCGAGGGCCTGGAGACCGCGCTGATCTTCTACTCCGCCGCCGAGAGCGCGGCCGGCGGCGCGGGCCGCGGCCCGCTGCTCGCGATGATCGGCGGCATCGCCACCTCCGTGGTGATCGGCTTCCTGCTCTACCGCAGCGCCCTCAAGCTCAACCTGGGCAAGTTTTTCACCTGGACCGGCGCGCTGCTGATCCTGGTCGCCGCCGGCATCTTCAAGTACGGCGTGCACGACTTCCAGGAGGCCGGCCTGGTGCCCGGCCTGAACAACCACGCCTTCGACATCTCCTCGGTGCTCGACCCGAGCAGCTGGTACGCGACCCTGCTGAGCGGCATGTTCAACATCACCCCGACGCCGAGCATCCTCGAAATGGTCGCCTGGGTGGCGTACGCGGTGCCGGTGATGGCGCTCTTCCTGCGCAAGCCGGGCAAGCCGACCGCCCCGGCCAAGCCGGCCGCGACCGACGTTCCCGCCCCCGCCCCCCAGCGCGCCTGACCGCCCCGCTCACCTGTCCTGAGGAGACACCACACCGATGCGTACCAGTCGACTCGTCGCGCCCGCCGCCGCCGGGGTGCTCGCCGTCGCCGGCCTGGCCGGTTGCAGCGGCGACAAGAAGGACGCGAAGGCGGGCGGGCCGATCGTGGTCAAGGCCACCGACACCGCCTGCGAGGTCGGCGAGACCGAGATCGAGGCCGGTCAGGTGACCTTCTCGATCACCAATTCCGGGTCCAAGGTCAACGAGTTCTACGTCTACGCCGCCGGTGACCGGGTGATGGGCGAGGTGGAGAACATCGCTCCCGGGCTGAGCCGTGAGCTGCGCGTCGAGCTGACCGCCGGCACGTACGAGACGGCCTGCAAGCCCGGGATGAGCGGCCGGGGCATCCGGGGCGCGCTGAAGGTCAGCGGCACCGCCGCGTCCGTCGCGCCCGACGCCGCGTTGAGCCAGGCCACCGCCGACTACCAGCGGTACGTCAACAGCCAGACCGCCGCGCTGCTGGCCAAGACCGAGGAGTTCGCGGCCGCGGTCAAGGCCGGCGATGTGGCGAAGGCCAAGGCGCTGTACCCGGTGGCCCGCACCTACTTCGAGCGGATCGAGCCGGTCGCGGCGAGCTTCGGCGACCTGGACCCGAAGATCGACGGCCGGGAGGAGGTCATCGAGGAGGGCATGGAGTGGACCGGCTACCACCGGCTTGAGAAGGACCTCTGGACCACCGGCGACATCAGCAAGGACGGCCCGATCGCCGACCAACTGGTCACCGACGTCAAGGCGCTGGTGGAGAAGGCCAACGCCGAGAAGCTCACCCCGCTCCAGCTCGCCAACGGCGCCAAGGCGCTCCTCGACGAGGTCGCCAGCGGCAAGATCACCGGCGAGGAGGAGCGCTACTCGCACACCGACCTATGGGACTTCAGCGCCAACCTGGAGGGCTCCAAGGCGGCCATCGCCGCGCTGCGCCCGGCGCTGGAGAAGCGTTCGCCCGAGCTGATCTCCCAGCTCGACACCGAGTTCGCCAACGTCGAGAACACCCTCGGCAAGCACCGGGTGGGCGACGGCTGGAAGCTGCACACCCAGCTCAGCAAAGCCGAGCTGAAGGAACTCTCGGACAGCATCAACGCGCTGGCCGAGCCGGTCAGCAAGGTGGCCGCGGTCGTCGCCCGGTGACGACCCGTGGAGGTGGGGCGATGAGCGAGCGCAGCGAGGTGGCGGCATGAGCGAGCAGCGCAGCGAGGCGGTACCCGCCGAGGCGCCGCGAGGGGGCACCCTGTCCCGGCGGCGGGCGATCACCCTGGCCGGGGTCGGGGCGGCCGGCGTGGCCGGGGTGGCGGTCGGCGCGGGCGCGCTGGCGCGCGGCGGCGACCACGCGGCGGCCAGCGACACGGCCGCCGGGGCGGTGCCGTTCCACGGCGAGCACCAGGCCGGCATCACCACTCCGGCCCAGGACCGGCTGCACTTCGTCGCGTTCGACGTGATCACCAAGGACCGGGCGAAGCTGGTCGCGCTGTTGCAGGAGTGGACCGCGGCGGCGGCGCGGATGACCGCCGGCAAGGACGCCGGGCTGCTCGGCGCGGTCGGCGGCGTGCCGGAGGCCCCGCCGGACGACACCGGCGAGGCGCTCGGGCTGCCCCCGTCGCAGCTCACCCTCACCATCGGCTTCGGCCCGACGCTGTTCCGGGACGCTCAGGGCACGGACCGCTTCGGCATCGCCGACCGGCGCCCCGCCGCGCTGGCGGACCTGCCGCACTTCTCCGGCGACGCGCTCAAACCGGAGATCTCCGGCGGCGACATCTGCGTCCAGGCCTGCGCCAACGACCCGCAGGTGGCGGTGCACGCCATCCGCAACCTGGCCCGCATCGGCATGGGCGTGGTCAGCGTCCGCTGGTCACAGCTCGGCTTCGGGCGTACGTCGTCGACGTCGCGGGACCAGGCCACCCCGCGCAACCTGTTCGGCTTCAAGGACGGCACCGCCAACCTCAAGGCCGAGGACGCCAACCTGCTCCGCGAGCAGCTCTGGGCCCAGACCGGCGACGGGCCGGACTGGATGACCGGCGGGTCGTACCTGGTCAGCCGCAAGATCCGGATGCAGATCGAGACCTGGGACCGTAGCTCCCTGGCGGAGCAGGAGCAGATCGTCGGCCGGACCAAGGGCAGCGGCGCGCCGCTCGGCAAGGCCCGCGAGTTCGACGAGCCGGACTTCGCCGCCAAGGGCGACGACGGGCAGCCGGTGATCGCCGAGACGTCGCACGTCCGGCTCGCCCACCCCGGGCAGAACAACGGGGCGCACCTGCTGCGGCGCGGCTACAACTTCGTCGACGGCTCGGACGGGCTGGGCCGGCTCGACGCCGGACTCTTCTTCATCGCCTACCAGCGCGACCCGCGTAAGCAGTTCGTGCCGATCCAGACCCGGCTCGCCCGGCACGACGCGATGAACGAGTACTTGCGGCACGTCTCCAGCGGGCTGTTCGCCTGCCCGCCGGGCGTCCGCGACGCCGCCGACTGGTGGGGTCGCGCGCTCTTCTCCTGACGCCCCACACCCGGCACCGGCTCGGTCGGGGCGGTGCTCCGCGTCGACGAGGGGTCGGCCGGGGTGTCCGCGCGCCAGGTTTTGGCTCAGCCGGGCAGGCGCTCCGTGTTGATCGGGGCGGGGTGTCCGCGTACCGGATCGGGCTGGACGGGGACGGCGCGTGCCGGCGCGGCGGGCCGCAGCGCGATCGCGGCCGGCGCCGGCCGAGCGTGCGGCACCAGGGCGAGCGGCGGGGCCAGTTCCGGCCAGAGCGTCGCGGTGACCGCCCGGGTACGCCCCAGCCGGTACGCCGCCCGCCGGCCCCGCTCGGCCAGCACGGCGGCCAGGTACGCCGGCGCCGGCGCGACCCACGGCGGAGGCGGCGAGGTGACCGCCGCTACCTCGGCCCACAGCTCCCGCCCCAGCCGGGTCCGGTCCGGCTCGGCGAGCTGGTGCACCCGGCCGAGGTACTGCCGCACGGCCAGCGCCAACCCGTCGTCCAGCCGGGTCAGGTCGAGCGTCCCCGCCCAGCCGAGCAGCGGCGGTACGGCCGGCGGGGCGGGCCGCCAGATCCCGGCGCCCCGGGTGTGCACCACCAGGGTGCCCGCCACCAGGTCGCCCAGCCGCCGCCCGCGCGGGTCGGTCAGCATCACCGTCACGCTCGCCGCCCAGCTCAGCAGCGGCAGCACCAGCCCCGGCCACTCCACCGCGACGCCCACCAGAGCCCGGGTGAGCGACTGGCCGACCCCCACCGGACCGCCGTCGGCCCGGACCACCCGCAGCCCCACGGCCAGTTTGCCCAGCGTCCGGCCCCCGAGGAACCGCTCCATCAGCACCGGATAGCCGACCAGCACGAGGATCACCAGCACGGTCTGCGACGCGCCGAACAGGGCGCCGTCCACGACGTCGCCGAAGCTGAGCAGCGCCAGCGACAACCCCGCGCCGAGCAGCAGCGCCGCCACCAACTGGGACACCAGGTCGATCAGCAGGGCGAGCACCCGGGAACCCAGGCGGGCCGCCCGGACGTCCAGCTCGACGGCCTCGCCGCTGACCAGACCGGCGTCGGCCCATCCGGACGGTGGGGGAGGTTGCGCGCGCACTCCGACAGTGAACACTTTGGCATTATCCCCGCGCTATATAGGCGTGGGTTCCCGTGGTCGCCCTTGGGTTTCCTGCTTCACCGCCGGTCGCCTCGTCCGGGAGGACTCCCGTTGAGGTCTTACACCAGCTCCACAGGCAGACACCGCCAGCCCGGCGGCCGAAAGGTTGCGAGCCGCGTTGACGTCCCGGTCGTGGACCGCGCCGCACCGGCACGTCCACGACCGCACGGTCAGCGGCAGGTTCTCGGCCAGCGTGCCGCAGGCCGAGCACAGCTTGGAGGACGGGAACCAGCGGTCGGCAGCGATCACCTCGCGGCCGTACCAGTCGGCCTTGTACTCCAACATCGCGCGGAACTGCCGCCACGCCGCATCCGAGATGGCGCGGGCCAACGTGTGGTTCTTGACCATGTTCCGTAGGCTCAGATCCTCGATCACGATCGTTTGGTTGTCACGAACGAGACGAGTGGACAGCTTGTGCAGATAATCCCGTCGCCGGTCAGCGATCCGGGCATAAACCCGCGCCACCTTCAGGCGGGCCTTGGCCCGGTTCGCGGAGCCCTTCTCCTTGCGGAACAGGTCCCGCTGGGCGCGGGCCAGCCGCGCCCGGTCGGCGCGTTCGTGCCGCGGGTTGACGATCTTCTCCCCGGTGGAGAGGGTGAGCAGACTTTCCAGCCCCGCATCGACCCCGACAGCGGTGTTCACCGCCGCAGCGGCGGGGATTACGTCCTCGCACAGCAGGGACACGAACCACCGCCCTGCCGCGTCCTGCGAAACGGTCACCGTGGACGGCGTCGCTCCCTCCGGCAGCGGCCGAGACCACACGATATTCAACGGCTCAGCCATCTTCGCCAACGTGAGCTGGCCGTCACGCCATCGGAACGCGCTGGTGGTGTACTCTGCCGACCGCCGCGACTTCTTCTTCGACTTGAAGGTGGGGTAGCGGGCCCGCCTGGCAAAGAAGTTCGTAAGCGCCACCTGCAAGTGCCGCAGCGTCTGCTGCAACGGCACCGACGACACCTCGTTGAGAAACGCCAGCTCGTCGGCTTTCTTCCACGCGGTCAGCATCGCCGAGGTCGCGTTATAGGTGATCCGTTCCTGTCGCACTGTCCATGCCTCGGTACGCGCGGCCAAGGCCAGGTTTTAGACCTTCCAGACACACCCGCGTGCGCGAAAGTTCAGCCGACTGCGTGCCAGTCGGGTAGAAGCGGTACTTGAACGCCCGCTTCACCGCCCTGGCCATGACTCACATACTGGTATGCCAGCCAGTGAACCTTGGGGCGAGACGCGGGCAGACGCCGGCCCGCGCTGGCGACAGATCGGTTACCGTGACCCTCCTCCACAAGGGCTCTGTGCCCCATCCGGCCCGAAGGCCAGGCTATCCACGGAGGAATCTGATGAGCGCCGGACGGGGGATGGCGAGTGGATCTCGACGCGTACGTGGCGGCGCACGGCGCCGAGTGGCGGCGGCTGGAGCAGTTGACCGGCCGACGCCGGCTCGACGCGGCCGAGGTCGACGAGCTGGTCGCCCTCTATCAGCGGTCCGCCACCCACCTCAGCGCGCTGCGTAGCCGCTCACCCGACCCGGTGCTGGTGAACCGGCTCTCCCAGTTGGTGCTCGCGGCCCGGGCCCGGATCACCGGCCGGCCGCGGCCGTCCTGGGCGGCGGTGGGACGGTTCGTCGTCGCCGACCTGCCGGCCGCGCTCTACCGGGCGTGGCCCTGGTGGTGCGCGGTGGCCACCGGGTTCACCGTGCTGAGCGTCTTCCTCATGTGGTTCGTCGCCGGTCACCCGGACTCCGCCGCCGCGTTCGTCGGCGAGGACGCCGCGAAGGAACTCGTCGACTCGGGCTTCGCCGGCTACTACACCGAGTTCTCCGCGCCGACCTTCGCCTTCCACCTGTGGACGCACAACGCCTGGCTCGCCGCGCAGTGCCTGGCGTCCGGGGTGCTGGTGGTGCCGGTGTTCTGGCTGCTGTGGCAGAACGCGTTGAACATCGGCGTGGTCGGCGGCGTGATGATCTCGTACGGCCGGGCCGACGTGTTCTTCGGTCTGATCACCCCGCACGGGCTGCTCGAACTGACCGGGATCTTCGTGGCGGCCGGGGTCGGGCTGCGTACCGCGTGGGCGTGGATCGCGCCGCCGGCCCACCTGAGCCGAGGGCGGGCGGTCGCCGAGGCGGGCCGCTCGGCGATCGTGGTCGCCGCTGGCCTGGTCGGGCTGTTCGCGGTCTCCGCGCTGCTGGAGGCGTTCGTGACCCCGGCGCCGGTGCCGGTCGCCGTCCGCGTCGCCGTCGGCGCCACGGTCTGGCTGGCCTTCCTGTCGTACGCCCTGTTCCTCGGCCGCCGCGCCGCCGGTTCCACCCCCGCGCCCCCAGCGTCCTGAGGCGGGCGTCAGAGCTGGCCGAGGGACTTGAGGCGCAGGTAGGTGTCGGCGATCGCCGGGGCGAGGCGGTCGGCGGGGGCGTCCACCACGGTCACGCCGTGCCGGGACAGTGCGGCCCGGACGCGGTCCCGTTCGGCGAGCGCCCGCCAGGCCGCCGCGGCGGCGTACACGTCGTCCGGCCCGGTCGGCGGGGTGGTGGTGAGCCCGGTGAGCACCGGGTCGTGGGTCGCCGCGATCACCACCCGGTGCCGGGCGGCCAGCCGGGGCAGCACCGGTAGCAGGCCCTCGCCGAGCGGGCCCGCCTCCAGGGCGGTGAAGAGCACCACCAGGCTGCGCCGTCGCTCCCGGCGTAGCACCTCGCCGGCGATCAGCTCGAAGTCGGTCTCCACCAGCGCCGGCTGGAGTGGGGCGAGCGCGTCCACCAGCCGGGTGAGCAGGGTGGGGCGACCGCTGCCGGTCACCGCCGCCCGGACCGCGCTGTCGGCGGCGAGCAGGTCGACCCGGTCACCGGCCCGGGCGGCGAGGGCGGTGAGCAGCAACGCCGCGTCGATCGCGGTGTCCAGCCGGGGCTCGTCGCCGACCCGTACGGCGGAGGTGCGGCCGGTGTCCAGCACGCAGACCAGCCGCCGGTCCCGCTCCGGCCGCCAGGTACGCACCAGCACGTCCGAGTGGCGCGCGCTGGCCCGCCAGTCGATCGAGCGCACGTCGTCGCCGACCACGTACTCGCGCAGGGTGTCGAACTCGGTGCCCTGGCCGCGTCCCCGGGTCACCTGGACGCCGTCGATGATCCGCAGTTTCGCCAGCTTCTCGGGCAGATGCCGCCGAGAGTCGAAGCGGGGCAGCACGCGCAGCGTCCAGGGCGGCGTGGCGGGACGGCCGGTACGCTGCCGGAACGCCAGCCGCAGCGGCCCGAAGGAGCGTACGGTCAGCGCCGCCGCGGGGCGGTCGCCGCGCCGGGCCGGGGTGAGGCGGACCGGCAGTTCGGCCGTGTCGCCGGGCTCGACGGTCAGCACCTGTCCCGGCGGTACGTCCGGCCGGGCCCCCGCCGACGGCACCCACGCGTCGCGTACCCGGGCGCGCAGCGTACGACCGGAGGTGTTGGCCAGGTGCAGGGTGACCGTGGCGGTGCCGCCCAACCGGACCGTCCGGTCGCCGGTGCGGGTGGCGGTGAGCGCGTGCGGCGGCGCCGCGAGGGCCCAGTCGACGGCGGCGAGCAGCAGCACCGCGCCGGTCATCACGGCGACGCCGAGAAACGGCGCCGGCCAGGCCGGCAGGGTGGCCGCGCCCGCCGCGAGCAGCAGCGCCGCCCGCCAGGTCATCGGGGCGTCGGCACGGTGGCCAGCACCGCGTCCAGCACCGCGTCGACGCCCACGCCCTCCAACTCGACCTCGGGGCGCAGCCGGAGCCGGTGCCGCAGGGTGGGCCGGGCCACCGCCTTCACGTCGTCCGGGGTGACGTGGTCCCGGCCGGCCAGCCAGGACCACGCCTTGGCGGCGCTGAGCAGTGCGGTGGCCCCTCGCGGCGAGGCGCCCAGCTCCAGGGCCGGGGCGGCCCGGGTGGCCCGGCACAGGTCCACGATGTAGCCGAGCAGCGGCTCGGCCACGTGCACCCGGTGCACCGCCTCCCGGGCCGCGGCCAGGTCGGCGGCGGTGGCCACCGGGCGTACGCCGGCGGCGTGCAGGTCGCGCGGGTCGAAGCCGGCGTGGTGCGCGCGGAGCACGCCGAGTTCCTCGTCGCGGTTGGGCAGCGGCACGGTCAGCTTGAGCAGGAACCGGTCGAGCTGCGCCTCGGGCAGCGGGTAGGTGCCCTCGTACTCGACCGGGTTCTGGGTGGCGGCGACGATGAACGGCTCGGGCAGCGGGCGGCGCTCGCCCTCGACGGAGACCTGCCGCTCCTCCATCACCTCCAGCAACGCCGACTGGGTCTTCGGGGGCGTGCGGTTGATCTCGTCGGCGAGGAGCAGGTTGGTGAAGACCGGCCCTTCCCGGAAGGTGAACGCGGCGGTGCGCGGGTCGAAGATCAGTGACCCGGTGACGTCGCCGGGCATCAGGTCTGGGGTGAACTGGACCCGCTTGGACCGCAGGTCGAGCGCGGTGGCCACGGTCCGGATCAGCAGGGTCTTGGCCACCCCGGGCACGCCCTCCAGCAGCACGTGCCCGCGGCAGAGCAGCGCGATCACCAGGCCGGTGACCACGGCGTCCTGCCCGACGACGGCCTTGGCCACCTCGGCCCGCAGCCGGTGCAGGGCGGCCCGGGCGTCGGGCTGCGCGACGGCCGGCGCGGCGGCGAAGACGGGTCCGGTCACCGGGGATCTCCTTCGGTCGGGTGGACGAGGGTACGGGTCAGGGCGTCCAGGTCGCGGGCCAGTTCCAGCAGTTCCTGGTCGGTGGTCGGCTCGGCGCCGTGCAGCAGCTCCCCCACCCGCTCGACGTCCTCGCCGGCGTACTCGGCGACCAGGGCGGCCACCTCGGCGGGCGGTGTGTCGGCCGGCAGGTTCAGCCGGGGCCGCAGCCGGGCCAGCGCGGCGGCGCGCAGGGTCTCGGCGGCCGGTCCCCGGGCGCCGGCCCGTCGGTAGAGGCGGGCCCGACCGAGCACGGTCTCGGCGGAGCGGACGGTCACCGGTAGCGGCTCCGGCACGGGTGGGCCGAGCCGGCGGGCGCGCCAGAGCATCACCAGCAGCCCGGCCAGCGCGAGCTGGACCAGCAGGGCCCAGAACCAGGTCGGGAAGGCGTCCCAGAGCGGGTTGTCCTGGTGCTGCGGGCTGTCCGCCCGGTCGTCGGGACGCTGGGACGGGCGGGTTGGCCGGCCGTCGCCGTCGGTGCCGGGTGACCAGCCCGGCCCGCCGGGTGCGGGGGTCGCGCCGGGCAGGTCGAGCCAGACCAACGGGCGGTCGCCGCCGAGCAGGCCGGTGGCGAGGGCACGGTTGCCCCACTCGTCGATCCGGTCGTTCCGGAACGGGTCGCTGGTCCCGATCACCACCAGCTCGGTACGCCACCGCACCCGGACCAGCCCCCCGGAGTAGCAGCGGTCGGCGGTCGCGCTGCCCCGGGTCGCGTAGCGCTGCCGGTCGGCGGCGGCGGTGCCGGCGCGGTCGGCCTCGGCAAGGGGACACCTGCGGCCGTCGGCGTCCGGGCTGGTGGCCCGGGTGGCCCACCGGCGCTCGGCCGGCGTCAGCGGCACGTCCAGCCCCGCGAGCAGCCACCGGGACGGGTCCACAAGCACCAGCCGGCTGCCGGGCGGCAGGTTGGCCAGGGCGGCGACGGTGCCCGGGTGCACCAGGTCCGGGGCCGGTACGAAGAGCGTCGCCGGGCCGGCCTGGGCGGCGCGCAGCGCCTGCCGGATGTCGGTCTCGCGGCGTACGGTCACGCCCTGCGCGCGCAGCGCCTCGGCCAGCCGGCTGCCGCCGTCGTCCCCGGTGGCGGCCGGGGAGAGGAAGCCCCGGTCGGTGGCGTCGGGCTGGTCGACGGCGTGGAAGACCAGGGTGGCCACGATCAGCAGCACGGCCAGCCCGAGCGGGATCAGCAGCCGGTGCACGCGGCGCCGGGCTCGGGCCGGGGCGACCGGGCGGGGGTCGAGGGTGGCGGTCACCGGTGCTCACCGTCCCCGGTCAGCTCGCGGTGCAGGTCGGTGGCGAGGTCGCGCATCCGGTGGTCGTGCTCCCGGGTGGCCGGTCGTTGGGCGTACCAGAGGTCGGAGAAGATCGTTGCGGCGGCGTGCAGGGTGCGGTGCACCCGGGGCCGGACGTGGGCCGCCGCCGTGGTCAGCTCGGTGACCGTCATTCCGGGGCGTACCTCGACGACCCGCCGGTCGACCAGTTCGCGGACCATGTCGCGGAGCCGTTCCCGGACCGCCTCGGCGTACCGGCCCTCGGCGGCGAGCCGGTCGGCGCGGCTGCCGGGTGCGGCGGCCACCGGCTCGGGGGCGCGGGGCGCGGGCACCGGCGGCGCGTCGCCCGTCCACCGGGGCTTCGGCCGGCGCCGACGCAGCCGCGGCAGCCGCAACTTCGGCAGCCGCAGCCGCAGTCGGGGCAGCCGCATCCGGGGCAGCCGGAGTCGGAGCCGGGGCCGGCGCAGGCGGGGCAGGTGTGGCCGGGGCAGCCGGCTGGGCACCCAGGCCGGGAAGAAGTACCAGGCCAGGGCGGCCAGCAGCCCGGCGAGCAGCACGAGCAGGGCGGCCAGCGGCAGCGGTACGACGTCCCCGAGCGCGGCGACCGCCTCGGTCCACCAACGGCTCACCGCCGCACCGCCAGCAGGGCGGACTCCGGTGCCCCGCCCGGGGCGCGGGAGAGCCGGATGTCCAGCCCTTCGGTGCGCATCCGGGTCTCCAGGTGCAGCACCGCGTCAAGGCAGGCCAGCGCCGGGTACGCGAGCGCGTTCACGCCGGCCCAGGTGACCGTGGCGACCGGCAGCGCCCAGGCGGAGACGTCGAACAGGCCGAGCAGCCCGAGACCGTAGTAGGCGCCGAGACCGATGCCGAGCCGGATCAGCCACCAGCCGAGGTAGCCGAGGAGCCGGATGCCGGCGAACCGCCCACCGGCGCGTACCGCGAGCGTGAGCGCGCGCCCCGGCGCCCGGTACGCCGGGACCCGGTCCACCACCAGCGCCGGGACGGCGGCGCCGAGCAGCCCGTACGCGGCGAACCAGGTCGGCCCGGCCAACCCGGCGAGGCACACGGTGAGCCCGACCGCCGCCGCGATCAGCAGGGTCGCGCCCCACCGGGCCCCGGCCGGGCGCAGCAGCTCGCCCGGCCCGGCCCGGCGGCCGAGCAGCGCCGCTCCGGCGCCCCGGGCGGCCGGGTTGCCCAGCAGGGCGATGATCAGCGCTTCGGTCCCGGCGCCGACCGCCAGCAGCAGCCAGTACCAGCCGAGCCGGTCGGTCTGGAACAACCAGGCGGGCGCTCGGGCGTCGGCGAGCAGGCGCAGCGGGTACAGCAGCAGTTGCTCGCCGAGGGCCAGCAGGACGGCGAGCGGGATCAGCACCCGGCCCTGGCCGCGCAGCAGCAGGACCGCCGAGTCCAGCAGTTCGCCCACCGTCAGCGGGCGGCGCGGGAGCACCGCGGTCGGGCCGACGTCGGGCACGCGTACTCCTGGCGGACGAACGGTGGTGGCGGGCGGCGAGGCGCCCGAGGGATCATGGTTGCACGGCAGGTTCTGCCGCGGTGGACCCGACCACCGTGGCACGCCACGCGGGAGGTCCGCGCCCGTCAACTGTGGTGCGGGGGCGTGGGCCGCAGTACCGTGCCGTGATGACGTCGAACCCTTCGAATTGAACGGGGATGGAACGATAAACCCCATGAGAGCCCGGGTACTGGTGGTCGACGACGACCCCGCGCTCGCCGAGATGCTCGGCATCGTGCTGCGTAGCGAGGGCTTCGTGCCCTCCTTCGTCGCGGACGGGGAACGGGCGCTGGCCGCGTTCCGCGAGAGCCGGCCCGACATCGTCCTGCTCGACCTGATGCTGCCCGGTATGAGCGGAATCGACGTGGCCCGGGCGATCCGGGGCGAGTCCGGCGTGCCGATCGTCATGCTGACCGCCAAGAGCGACACGGTCGACGTGGTGCTCGGGCTGGAGTCCGGGGCCGACGACTACGTGGTGAAGCCGTTCAAGCCAAAGGAGCTGGTGGCCCGGATGCGGGCCCGGCTGCGCCGGGGCGAGGACGTGGCGCCCGAGCTGCTCACCATTGGCCCGCCGGGCAACCAGATCTCGATCGACGTGCCGGCCCACACCGTCAGCCGGGACGGCGAGGAGGTGAAGCTGACTCCGCTGGAGTTCGACCTGCTGGTCGCGCTCGCCCGCAAGCCGCGTCAGGTCTTCACCCGCGAGGTGCTGCTGGAGCAGGTCTGGGGCTACCGGCACGCCGCCGACACCCGCCTGGTGAACGTGCACGTCCAGCGGCTGCGCGCCAAGATCGAGCCGGACCCGGAGCGACCCGAAATCATCCTCACCGTGCGTGGCGTGGGCTACAAGGCGGGTACGGGATAGCCTGGTGGTCACTGTGGTGACCTCCCCGCCCCCCGGCTCGCCGAGCACCGCGTCCCGCTGGCTACGCGCGGCGCGGGCGTTGTGGCGTGCCCTCACCGGTTGGGCGGCCGGGGTGGCCGCCGGCATGCACGGGGCCTGGCGGCGGTCGCTCCAGCTTCGTGTGGTGACCATCACGCTGGTGGCCTCCAGCCTGCTCGTCGGCGGGTTCGCCTATCTGATTGCTGACAAGATCACCAGCATCCTGCTGGAGAACGCCGAGACCGACGTCCTGCAGCGGCTGCAGAACGGCAGCGAGTACGCCTCGAAGCAGTTC
Organism: Micromonospora narathiwatensis; assembly: GCF_900089605.1. Lineage (NCBI taxonomy): Bacteria > Bacillati > Actinomycetota > Actinomycetes > Micromonosporales > Micromonosporaceae > Micromonospora > Micromonospora narathiwatensis. Next base: position 6,350,747 of record NZ_LT594324.1, read on the forward strand.
AACCTCTACAGCCGGGCGGAGGAGGCCCAGCTTCAGGACACCATCGACGGCACGGTGAACTACCTGGCCGGTGGTGACCCGACGCAGACCAACGGCGTGGTGGTGGCGATCACCGGGGACAACACCAACAGGGCCGTCGCGCCGCGTACCTCACCGGAGGTCGAGGTAGGCCCGCTGATCGGCTCGGAGCTGCGAGCCTCGGTCGCCGCCGGCAACGTGGCCCACCAGATCCGCACCGGGGTCCTGGGGGATCAACGCACCAAATACCTCGTGTACGGCTCGCCAGTGCCGACCCAGTTCGGGCAGTTGGAGCTCTACTACCTCGTGCCGCTGGCCCGGCAGGACGCCACCGCCGCCGACGCCCGGGCCACCGTGGTCGCCACCGGCACCGCTCTGGTCATCCTGCTCGGCCTGCTCGCCGCCCTGGTCACCCGGCTGGTGGTGACCCCGGTACGGGTGGCCGCCCGGACCGCCCAGCGGCTCTCCGCCGGGCTGCTCGACCAGCGGATGGCAGTCAATGGCGAGGACGACCTGGCCCTGCTGGCCGCCTCGTTCAACCAGATGGCGACCAACCTGCAACGGCAGATCCTCCGGCTGGAGGAGATGTCCCGGTTGCAGCGCCGGTTCACCTCGGACGTCTCGCACGAGCTGCGTACGCCGTTGACCACGGTCCGGATGGCCGCCGACCTGATCTTCGCCGAGCGTGACGGGTTCGACCCGGCGGTGGCCCGCAGCGCCGAGCTGCTCCAGGCCGAGTTGGACCGGTTCGAGGAGCTGCTCACCGACCTGCTGGAGATCAGCCGCTTCGACGCCGGCTTCGCGATGCTGGACGCCGAGCCGACCGACCTGGTGCCGGTGGTGCACCGGGTGACCGAGCGGCTGGCCGGGCTGGCCGAGCGGGTGGGGGTGACCATCGAGCTGGACGTGCCGGACCCGCCGGTGATCGCCGAGGTGGACCCGCGCCGGGTCGAACGGGTGCTGCGCAACCTGGTCGGCAACGCGGTCGAGCACGGCGAGGGCAGGCCGGTGCGGATCACCCTGGGGATGGACGAGAGCGCGGTGGCGGTCACCGTGCGGGACCACGGCGTGGGGCTCAAGCCGGGCGAGGAGAAGCTGGTGTTCAACCGGTTCTGGCGGGCCGACCCGTCCCGGGCCCGGCAGACCGGCGGCACGGGCCTCGGACTGTCCATCAGCCTGGAGGACGCCCGGCTGCACGGCGGTTGGCTGGAGGCGTGGGGCGCGCCCGGGCAGGGTGCCCAGTTCCGGCTGACCCTGCCGGCGCGGGCCGGCGACCGGCTGACGACCTCGCCGTTGCGGCTGGTGCCGGCCGACGCCCCGTTGCCGTTCGGTGGCCCCCGGGACGGTGGCTTGCTGGCCATCGGGCCGGGCACCGCGGGGGCGTTGGCCATCGGTCCGGTCGAGGACCCCACCCGGGCGGAGGTGGCGCCGTGAGCGCGAGGAGTGAGCCGGGGTTGCGAGCCCCGCAGTCGCGAGCCGAGGTGGCGCCGTGAGCGCGAGGAGTGAGCCGGGGTTGCGAGCCCCGCAGTCGCGAGCCAGCGAGGTGACGCCGTGAGGCGTGGGGTGGCGGCGCTGCTGGCCGGGGTGCTCCTGCCCGCCGGGTTGGCCGGCTGCGGCATCCCCCACGAGACCGAGGTGCAGGTGGATGGCCGCCCCTCGCGGGCGGCCGAGGCCGGCGCGCTCAACGGCACCGGCGCAGAGCCGCCCAGCCAGGCGGCCAGCAGCGAGCCCGCGCAGTTCATCCGCAACTACCTCTCCGCGGCCGCCGGCGAGCGCGAGCAGGCGTACGCCCGGGCCAAGAAGTTCATCGCGCCGGAGTCCCAGAACCTGCTGAAGGAAAAACCGCAGAGCAGCGAGGTCGAGCTGACCGTGGTCCGGCTGCGGGAGGAGCCGGTGGTCAGCCCGCCGAGCAACGACCCCTTCAGCGAGGTCACGGTGACAGTGCAGCAGGTCGGGGTGCTGCGCGCCGACGGCACCCTGGCGCCGCCGGTGGAGATCCAGACCAAGTACGTGTTCCATCTCCGCTCGGCCGACGCCGGCGGCACCGGGCTGTTCATCACCGACCCGCCGAAGGTGCTGCTGCTCAGCGACACCGCCCTGCGCAGGTTCTACGGCACGCACACCATCTACTTCTGGAACTCCGACCAGACCCGGCTGGTGCCCGACCAGCGGTATCTGCCGTCGACGGTGCCCACCGAGCGCCGGGTCACCGAGGTGGTCAAGTGGCTCGCCGGCGGCCCGCCCGACTGGCTCGCGCAGGGGGTGACCCGGCTGCCCGCCGGCACCACGCCGATCAACAACGCCACCGGGGCGGACGACCACTGGGAGGTCAACCTGACCATGCCCGGTGCGACCGAATTCCGGCTGGCCCGCCTCGCCACCCAGCTCGCGTGGTCGTTGCAGGATTTCACCGGCGAGCTTCAGCTCAAGATCCAGAACCAGAACCGGCGCACCGTCGACCTCAAGCAGGCGCGGGACGAATTCGCGCTGTACCCCCCACCCGGGGCTCCTGAGCGCTTCTGCGTCTACGACGGCGTGATCCACCCGGTTTCCGTCGCCGGTGAGACGTCCGGTCCGGTCCCGCTGTCGGAGAAGTTCAACAAGGGCGTCGTCTCGGCGGCGCTCAACCGCGTCGGCGACGAGGTGCTCGCGGCGCTGGTGGTCACCCGGTCGGACCGGCGGCAGCGGCTCATGGTCGGTTCCGACCCGGCTCCGGTCACCCTGCTCAACGGTAGCGGGGAGTGGTACGGCTCGATCGGCCGCCCGACCTGGCTCCGCTCGCTGGACCAGGATCATCCGACCGGTCTGGTGGTGGCCGACGGAGGGCTCTACCGGTTCGACGGCATGGCCGCGATGACCCCGATATCGCTGGGCGTCCCGGGCAAGGTCAGCGCGGTCGCCAGTTCCTTCGACGGGCACCGGATCGCGCTGATCATCGGTGGCGAGCTCTACGTGGCGCCGTTGAGCGTCGACGGGAACGCGGTCACGGTGAACCAGCCCCGCCGGCTGGCCACCCTGCTCACCGGGCTCACCGTGGTCGACTGGTACGCGGCGAACGAGCTGGTCTTCGCCGGCAACGAGGCGGGCCGGCCCGCGATCTACCAGACCACCGTCGACGGGGGGCTGGAGGCCCCGCTGAAGCAGCGGATCGGCGCCGAGGTGACCGAGCTGGCCGCGTACCCGGGCGGCACGGTCGGCGCGCCGCCCCCCGTCATGTACGAGACGAACAAGGCGGCCTTCCGGAACGACCCGTTCGAGATCATCAAGCGGGAGCAGGTGCTGGACCTGCCAGAACCGTCGGCGTCGCCAGGCGTCCGGTCACCCAACCCCACCGCACCCTTCTTCCTCTACTGAGGCGCCGGTGCGGGGGCTGGGCGGACTCTGGTCGGATCTGACGGATCTGGTGCTGCCGGCCGGGTGCGCCGGTTGTGCCGAGCGGGTCCCGGGCCTGACCCACGGCTTCTGCCCGCGCTGCGTCGGTGAGCTGGAGGCGCTGCGGCCCGCGCCGACCCGCCCCACCCCGGCCCCGCCCGACCTGCCGCCCTGCGTCGCTCTCGGGCCGTACGGGGGCGCGCTGCGGGAGGGGCTGCTGGCGTACAAGGAGCGGGGCCGGCACGGGTTGGCCCGGCCGCTGGGGGCGTTGCTCGCCGAGGTGGTGGCCGCGGCGGTGGGACCGGCCCGGTCGGTGAACCTGGTGCCGGTGCCGGACACCGCGCGGGCGGCGCGGGCCCGTTACGGCGACCATCTGGGCCGGTTGACCCGCCACGCGGCGGGCCGGCTGCGGGCGGCCGGCTGGTCGGTACGCGTGCTGCGGCCGTTGCGGGCGCTGCCCCGGCCGGACTCGGTGGTGTTGGACAGCGCCGGGCGGGCCGCTGCGGCCGAGGCGGCGTTCCGGCTGCGCGGGGCCGACGGGGTCCCGGTGGCCGGGCCGGTGGTGTTGCTCGACGACATCGTCACCACCGGGGCGACGTTGGCGGCGGTGAGCCGCATCTTGCGCTCTGTGGGAATGACGCCAAAGGCCGCGGCGGTGCTCGCCGCAACGCAAAAGCGACCCTTGCGGTGACGCTTCGTGTTTCCGTTTCACCCCTTGGTGTATGAGCTGTGGGAGTTCGAGGGCAGTTTCGACAACGAGGGGTGACTGCCGAGGGAACAGGAGTTAGCGTTCTTGTGTCGGGGGTAGGAGTTTTTCCAGCCACTCCCGGCGTGGGAAGGGAGGCGTAGCCGTACCAACCGGTCGACGCCGAGCGGGATGCTCCCAGTGGCGCGTCGGCCGAGGACCGGATCAACGACCGTCCGAACAAGGGAGGTCACGTGGACATCGTGGTCAAGGGCCGTAACGTCGAGGTGCCGGACCATTACCGGGTGCACGTAGCAGAAAAGCTCGCGAAGATCGAACGCTACGACCACAAACTCATTCGCGTGGACGTCGAGTTGTTCCACGAGCGCAATCCGCGCCAGGCCGATCACTGTCAGCGGGTGGAGATAACCTGCGTGTCGCGGGGCCCGGTGGTCCGGGCCGAGGCATGCACGAGTGATTTCTACAGCGCGCTGGACGCGGCCATCGCCAAGCTGGACACCCGGTTCCGCCGGGCGGCCGACCGGCGTCGGGTGCATCGCGGGCGGCACGCGCCGCTCTCCGTCTCCGCCGCCACCGCCGGCCTGCCGGTCGTCGACCTCGACGGTCCGGGGCTGGCCGCGCTGAACGGCGCGCGTTCGGCCACCGCGGTCGCCGAACGACCGGACGAGGCCACCCTGGTCGCCGAACGACCGGACGATGGCGGCGACGAGGTGTACGACGACGACCAGCCGTGGCACATCGCCCGCGCGAAGGTGCACCCGGCGGAGCCGATGACCGTCGACGACGCGCTGTTCCAGATGGAACTGGTCGGCCACGACTTCTACCTGTTCCAGGACAAGGAGTCCGGCCGCCCGAGCGTGGTCTACCGCCGGCACGCCTACGACTACGGGATCATCTCGCTCGACACCACGTTCTGACCACGAGTGCCAGGGGCCCCGCTGACGCGGGGCCCCTGCCCACCCGGCAGGTCCGACGCGAGCAGGCCGAAGAGGACCGAGTCGGTGCGGGTGCCGTCCGGGCCGGGGCGCCGGCCGCGCAGCAGCCCCTCACGCCGGAAGCCGATCTTCTCCAGCACCCGCTGGGCGGCGACGTTCTCGGGGCGGGTGCCGGCCCAGAGCCGGGCCAGGCCGATGTCGAACGCCCAACCGGCGACGAGCCGCATCGCCCGGGTGGTCAGCCCCCGGCCGCGCGCCTCGGGCAGCATGCTGCAACCGAGCATGGCCTGGCCGGTGGCCGGCTCGTCGTACACCAGCGCACAGCCTCCGGCCGTCGTGCCGGACGCCGCGTGCAGGATCACGAGGTCGGCCGAGCGGCCGGCCAGCCAGTGGCTCTCCGCCAGACGGCAGCGTCGCTCGATCGACTCCCGGGTCGGTGGGACCGGCGGCACCCGGTTCGCCACCACCTCGGGCAGGGTGTGCAGCCGGTGCAGCGCGTCCGTGTCGCCGGGGGCGACCCGGCGCAGGGTCACCACGCCGTCGGTGAGCCGACCGTCCGGCAGGTCGGGCAGCGGCCGGTCGGCCGGACCGGGCGGGTCGTCGGCGAGGCGTACCCAGGCGATCAGGTCGTGCCGGCCACCTCCTCGGCTCGGGTTGGCCGACCGGCGTACCCCCTCGTGCCGGAAGCCGGCGGCCAGGGCGACCCGCTGGCTGGCGGTGTTCTCCTCGTTGGTGAGCAGTTCCAGGCGGGCGCAGCCGGCGGCGAAGGCGTGCTCCGCGAGGGCGCGGGTGGCCGCGGTGGCCACGCCCCGACCGCGCGCCCACGGCGCCACCCAGTAGCCGATCTCCCATTGGTCGCGGGTCGGCACCGGTTGGCTGAGGCCGATGCTGCCGAGCAGCCGGTCGGTGGCGGGGTCCGCGATCGCGTACGCGGCGCCGCCGGTGGCCCAGGCCGCGGGCGCGCCCTCAGTGATCCACCACCGGGCGCTCTCCTCGGTGTACGGGTCCGGCAGGCCGGAGATGCCCCGCTGGGTGACCGGATCCGCGCAGCCGGCCACGGTGTCCGCGACGTCGTCGAGGTGGGACGGCCGCAGCCGCACCCCGTACGCCTCGATCGTCTTCGGCGTCACGCCAGGTCCTCGGGGAGCAGCGCGCCCACCCAGACGTCCTGTCGTTCGGCCCGGTGTTGGACGCCGCCGCGGAGGGTGCCCTCGACGACGAATCCCGCCTTCTCGGCCGCCCGGCGGGAGGCGGTGTTGCCCACGTTGGCCCGCCACTCGATCCGGGCCAGGCCGAGCGTGGTGAACCCCCAGGCGCAGAGCGCGGTCAGCGCGGCCGGCAGGTAGCCCCGGCCCCGGGCGGACGGCGCGGTCATGAAACCCACGTCGGCGACCAGTGGGTCGCTGGGCGAGATGCGCAGGTCGATCGAGGCGACGTAGCGACCGTCGGGGTCCGCGACGGCGTAGGAGGCGCCGGTGCCCCGGGCCCAGGCCGCCTGGGTCACGTCCCGCAGGAAGCCCTCGGCGTGTTCCCGGTGGTAGGGGTGCGGCACGGTGGTCCAGCGCACGGTCTGCTCGTCCTGGCAGGTGGCCACGACCGCGTCCAGGTCGCGCTCCTCCATCGGCCGCAGCCGCAGTTCCGTGGTGCCGCTGGTGGCGAACAGGACGGGCTGTGGGCGGCCGAACACGGCGGCCCGGCGGGCCGCCAGGGTGTCCGGGCCGGCGGGACCCGGTTCGTCGGGCGCGGGCACCTCGCCGGGGAGCAGCGAGCCGAGCCAGCCCTCCCGGCGTCCGCCGACCGCCGGCTGGGCGAGCCGCAGTTCGCCCTCGATCCGGAAGCCGGCGCGGAGCGCGACCAGCCGGGAGGCGTGGTTGCCGATCTCGGCCTGCCAGATCAGGCGACGCAACTTGGCAACGTCGAAGGCCCAGCGGGCGATCGCCCGGGTGGCCCGGACCGCGACGCCCCGGCCCCGCGCCCACGGCGCGGTCCAGTAGCCGATCTCCGCGCTGCCCAGGCCGGGGTCGATCGAGACCAGCCCGCAGGAGGCCAGCAGTTCGCCGGTCGCGGCGTCGCACACCGCGAACTCCGCCCCGCTGCCGTTTGCCCAGGCCGCGGGGCTGCTCCCGGTGACGAAGTCGACTGCGTGTTCGGGCCGGTACGGGCGGGGTACGGTGGTCCAGCGCTGGATGTCCGGGTCCTGGCAGGCGCGGTGGACCGCGTCGGCGTCCTCCGCCCGCCAGGGTCGTAGCAGCAGTCCGTCTTCGATGATCTCCACGGGCTCCACCCGAGCCATCGTGCCGGATCGTTCGCGATGGGCGTAACCCGATTAGCGCCAGCCGCCGCGCCGGAAGGGTGTTATGTCGGGTTCATCGGGCCGGACCGCCGGCACCACTGACCATCACCCCGATGGAGCGCCTACGATGGTTCGAGACCGTCTAGGGGAGCGTTGATCCGTGTCGATTCTGGAAAAGGTCCTTCGCGCCGGCGAGGGTCGCATGGTGCGTCGGCTCAAGGCCATCGCCGCCGCCGTCAATTCGATCGAGGACGACTACGTCAACCTCACCGACGATGATCTGCGCGCCATGACCGACCAGTTCAAGGAGCGGCTCGCCGACGGGGAGACCCTCGACGACCTGCTGCCCGAGGCGTTCGCGGTGTGCCGGGAGGCCGCCTCGCGGGTGCTCGGCCAGCGGCCCTACGACGTTCAGGTGATGGGCGGCGCGGCGCTGCACTTCGGCAACATCGCCGAGATGAAGACCGGTGAGGGCAAGACCCTGACCTCGGTCATGCCGGTCTACCTCAACGCGCTCGCCGGCAAGGGCGTGCACGTGATCACGGTGAACGACTACCTGGCCGAGCGCGACGCCGCGTGGATGGGCCGGGTGCACGAGTTCCTCGGCCTCACCGTGGGCGTGGTGCTGCCCAACCGGCCGGCCAGCGAGCACCGGGCCGCGTACGAGTGCGACATCACCTACGGCACCAACAACGAGTTCGGCTTCGACTACCTGCGCGACAACATGGCCTGGTCGCGGGACGAGCTGGTCCAGCGCGGTCACTTCTTCTCGGTGGTCGACGAGGTCGACTCGATCCTCATCGACGAGGCCCGGACCCCGCTGATCATCTCCGGCCCGGCCGAGCACTCCGCCCGCTGGTACCAGGAGTTCGCCGGCGTGGTGGCCCGCCTCCAGCCCGGCACCGACGGCGAGGGCGACTACGAGGTCGACTACTCCAAGCGCACCATCGCCATCACCGAGCGCGGCGTGGCCAAGGTCGAGGACCGGCTCGGCATCGACAACCTCTACGAGTCGGTCAACACCCCGCTGGTCGGCTACCTCAACAACGCGATCAAGGCCAAGGAGCTCTACAAGCGCGACAAGGACTACATCGTCAACGAGGGCGAGGTCCTGATCGTCGACGAGTTCACCGGTCGCATCCTGCACGGCCGCCGCTACAACGAGGGCATGCACCAGGCGATCGAGGCCAAGGAGGGGGTGGAGATCAAGCAGGAGAACCAGACCCTGGCCACCATCACCCTCCAGAACTACTTCCGGCTCTACGAGAAGCTCTCCGGCATGACCGGTACCGCCCAGACCGAGGCGGGCGAGTTCAACAAGGTCTACAAGGTCGGCGTGGTGACCATCCCGACGCACCGGCCGATGGTCCGCCTCGACCGCCCGGACGTCATCTACAAGACCGAGAAGGCCAAGTTCAACGCCGTGGTCGAGGACATCGCCGAGCGGCACGAGCAGGGCCAGCCGGTGCTGGTCGGCACGGTCTCGGTGGAGAACTCCGAGATCCTCTCCCAGTTGCTGCGCCGCCGCGGCATCCCGCACTCGGTGCTGAACGCGAAGTTCCACGCCAAGGAGGCGGAGATCGTCGCCCAGGCCGGGCGCAAGGGTGCGGTCACCGTCGCCACCAACATGGCCGGCCGTGGTACGGACATCCTGCTCGGCGGCAACGCCGAGTTCCTCGCCGCCAGCGAGCTGCGCCAGCGCGGCCTCGACCCGGTCGAGCAGCCGGAGGAGTACGCCAAGGCGATGGAGGAGGTCCTGCCCACCTGGAAGCAGGCCTGCGACAACGAGGCCGAGGAGGTCGCCGCCGCCGGTGGCCTCTACGTGCTGGGCACCGAGCGGCACGAGTCCCGCCGGATCGACAACCAGCTCCGCGGTCGCGCCGGCCGGCAGGGTGACCCGGGCGAGTCCCGGTTCTACCTCTCCCTGCAGGACGAGCTGATGCGGCGCTTCCGGGCCGGCGCCGTCGAGGCGGTGATGGAGCGCTTCAACATCCCGGAGGACGTGCCCATCGAGTCGAAGATGGTCACCCGCCAGATCAAGAGCGCGCAGGCCCAGATCGAGGGCCAGAACGCCGAGATCCGGAAGAACGTCCTCAAGTACGACGAGGTGATGAACAAGCAGCGCCAGGTGATCTACGCCGAGCGCCTCCGGGTGCTCAACGGCGAGGACCTCTCCGACCAGGTCCGCAACATGATCGACGACGTGGTGACCGCGTACGTGGTCGGCGCCACCAGCGAGGGTTACGCCGAGGACTGGGACCTCGACCAGCTCTGGTCCAGCCTCAAGCAGCTCTACCCGGTGGGCATCACCGTCGACGAGCTGGAGGAGGAGCTGGGCTCCCGGGCCGGCATGGACCAGGACTTCCTGCTCGCCCGCCTCAAGGAGGACGCGAACGGCGCGTACGACCGGCGCGAGGAGCAGCTCGGCGAGGAGGCGGTTCGCCAGCTCGAGCGGATGGTCCTGCTCCAGGTGATCGACCGCAAGTGGCGCGAGCACCTCTACGAGATGGACTACCTCCAGGAGGGCATCAGCCTGCGGGCGTACGCCCAGCGCGACCCGGTCATCGAGTACCAGCGCGAGGGCTTCGACATGTTCGCCACCATGATGGACGGCATCAAGGAGGAGACGGTCGGCTTCCTCTACAACCTGGAGGTGCAGGTCGAGGAGCCCGAGCCGGAGGCCGAGGAGGTGCAGCTGCTGGAGAAGCCGGTGGAGATCCGCGCCAAGGGCCTCAACCGCGCGCCGCAGCAGCAGGGCCTGCAATACTCCGCGCCCGCCATCGACGGCGAGGCCGGGCGGGGTGCGCCGGCGATCGAGCGGGCCGACGCGCAGGCACCCGCCCTGGGCATCGGCAACCCGGACAGCACCGCCCGCCCCGCCGCCCCGTCCCCGTCGGGCAACTCCCGGCGCCCGGCGGCCGCCGGGATGAGCGGCCAGGCGGTCGCGGCCAGCACCGCCCGCCGGGCCTCCCCGGGCCAGGTGGACGCCGGTGAGGGTCCGTCCCGCAACGCGCCCTGCCCGTGCGGCTCCGGCCGCAAGTACAAGCGGTGCCACGGCGCACCCAACGGGGGCAACTGACCCCACCCGCACCAGCGACGACGGGCCCCGGCCGGACATGGCCGGGGCCCGTCCGCGTCCCGGCCCTGACACCGGCTCGTGGTTGATGACCCACCCGGCCCGGGCAGGTGGGTGTCCGGGCCGCCGGATGCCGCGATGTGCGGCGGTGCTGGCGCCCGTCAGAGGACGTCGAGGGTGGTGCAGAGCCAGGCGGCGCGGCGGTGTTCCAGGCGTAGGGCGATCGCCCAGCTGGCACCTCCGGTGCCGGCGAGTACGGCGGCGGCCTCGACCGCGCCCGCGCGGGGTTCGCACACGCGCAGCCGGCGGAGCTGGAGGACCGGTCGGGCGGAACGGCGGCGTACGGGGCCGACCCGGCGGGCGGCCCTGGCCAGCTCGGTGGCCACCCGGGTCCCGGCGTCGGGCACGCAGAGCGGCCGGAGCTGCCCGGGCGGACGGTAGCCGTTGACGATCTCCAGGAAGGTACGGACGAAGCGGAAGGCGGCCCGGGTGGCCTCGGGGGTCGCGGTGACCAGGGCGGTTGCCGGTGAGCCGCCGGTACGCCGCCCCGGCCCGGTCGGTGCCGGCCGGATGTCCACGGGGCGGCCGGCGGGTCGGCCGGAGTCGCGGCGGCGAGAGCCGAACAGGTCGAGGGTGAGCTGATCGACATCACCCCAGGGTGAGCCCTCGTCGACGCAGGGCGGGTCGATCGGCGGGGCGGGGCGGAGGCGGACCGGGGGACGCGGTGCGAGCGGGCGGCGGGTGTCGGTCATCCTCAACCCCTGTTCGTTGCGTTTGCCTTCGTTTGCCTCCGACAGGGTCTCATTCTTAGGCAGGGCAACGCCTGTCGTCAATGCCGCTACGGCATCGGGCGGTCACTCCGGGTCGCGGTCGGCGAGTGGGTTGTCGCGTACCCACTCGGCGGTCTCCGCGTACTTGCGCTGGATGTACTCCTCCAGCCGGGCGCGTTCCACCCGCCACTGCCCACGGCCGCCGATCTTGATCGCGGGCAACTCTCCGCTCCGTACCATGTGGTAGACCTGCGAGTCCGAGACGTTGAGCTCGGCGGCCACGTCGGACAGCAGCAGGAACCTCGGCTCCACGGTGACTCCCCGGGTCGGCTTCGTTTGCCTAAGTTTGCCACCGGTCACCGTCGCGCCCCCAGCCTCCGTCGGGGCGATCCGGAACGGGACACAGGTGATCCGGATCGGGACACACCGGTGGGGAACTTCTCCCCGGCGGGTGCGGGGTGTATGACGGTCTCGGCGTACGGCATGATCGGCGCCCGGAGCCGGCTTCCGCCGGTCGGGCCTGAGCAGGGGAGAGACCGGTGGCCGACGAGCTTGTCCGGGTGTACGTGCCGGCGACCGTCCCGATGCTGGCGCGGCTGCGCGAGCAGGGACTCGCGGTCGACGAGGCGCACGCGGTCACCCCGGAGCTGCGCGAGTGGTACGCCGAGGGCGACGAGGAGGAACTGGAGTACGTCGCCTTCACCCGGGCCGCCCAGGACGCGCTGCTGTTGCTGCGGGCCGACCCGGCCGCACCCCGGCGACGGGTGGTCGTCTCCGCGGACCTGCCGGCGTCCTCGGTCGGCCGGGTCGACGGAGAACTCGGCTCCAGCGTCGTCCGGTTGGCCGGACCGGTGCCGGTGGCCACGGTGGCCGCGATCCACGTGGACGGGGCGGAGGCGATCGACGACGTGGCGGCGTCGGCCGAGGTGATCGCCGAGGCCCGGGCCGGCGACCCGGACGCCCAGTTCACCGTCGACGGGGCCGAGGACCACGAACTGGAGTGGTACGACGCGACCGAGCTGGACCTGCTGCTGCGCGAGGTCTCCTGACCGGTCGGGCGGCGGGCACCCGGGGCCGGCGCCGGCCGCCCGCCCACACGGGTCAGGCGGTGGCCTCCTCGGCCGGCTCGTCCTCGTCGAGAGCGGGACGCGGGCCGAGCGTGCGGCCGAACGCGACGAGCGCGGCGAGCGCTCCGACGAACAGCACCCAGATGGCATTGTCGATCCGCGAGGTGCCCAGCGCCGTCTGCGCCACCTGGTCCGCCTCGCTGAGGGCGGCGGCAAGGTCCAGCAGGCCGCGCCCGCCGATCCGGATGATCACCTCGGTGAGCAGCAGGAGCAGGCCCGGCCCGGCCCCGGCGATCAGGTACGCCGGCCAGCGCAGCGCCGACCCGCCCCGGTGGGCGGCGCGGCGGCGGGCCCAGGTCAGGTAGCCGAAGGCCACCACTCCGGCGATCAACCCGGCGAGCAGCGACTCCGTCCGGGACACCCACTTGGCGGCGTCGAGCATCGACTGCTGGGTGTCCCCGGCCCCGAACAGGTCGGACAGCGGATCCCGGACGCGGCTGAACAGCACCACGAAGACCTGCGCGGCCAGCGTGGCGGCGGCCAGGCCGCCCACCACCCGGGCGTTGCGGGCGCCGGCCATCGCGCCGCCGATGATGGCCGCCGCGGCGGTGGTGCCGGCGATGGTGTTGGTGGTCGCGTTGTCGGCGTACGTCAGGTTGGTGGCCACGGCGGCGGCGAGCCCGACCAGCAGGCCGGTGCCGACGGCGGCGAGGAAGCGCAGGGTGGTCCGGCCGAGCGGGTTGGTCGCCACCAGGGCGACCGCGGCCCCGGCGACCAGCGCGGCGGTGATGACGCCGGGCAAGGCGTACGCGGAGAGGCTGATCGCGGTGACGCCGGCCGCGGCGCTGTTGATCGCCGCCCGGGTGGACCAGAGCATCGCGGCGAGCCAGCCGACCGCCACCAGCGCCAGCACCACCGCGCCGGGGACGTACGCCGGCCGCCCGGCGTCCTCCGGCGTCGGGGCCGCCTCGTCGGCCGGGGCGGGTGTCGGCTGCTCCGGGGCCTCGGGGGCGGCCTCGGGCTGGTCCGGCTCCGCGGCCGTGGAGCTGCCGGGCTGCTTGCTCATCGTCTTCCCTTCGACGGACGCCGGACGGCCGCGACACGGCCCGGGGAGGTCACCGGCCATCCAGCGTACGCGCCGCCGTGGGCGCCGCTCCGAACCCGCCTCGCGGGTCCCGGCACCGGCAGCCGGCGGCGGCGGTGGGCGATTCGACCTGCTGACGGATCGCAGGTGAAAGGCGAATATCGCTGAGGGTTCGTTTGATCAGGGTCGGTTCCTGCCTACGGTCCGGTGTATGCGGGTGTGTCCCGGTCCTCGCCGGGTCAGCCGGGCGGGAGCGGCCGGACGAGGGGCGGCAGGGGTGGGTCGGCGGTGCCGCATGAAAGAATCGGCCCAGGTCCCGCCGCCGCGACCGGTCCGCCGCGCGGTGCCCGGCACCCGGCCGCCCGGCCGGTGCCGCGGGTCCGGTTTCGCCACCGCTGTCGAGATCGCACAGGAGCCGTGATGGACGCCGTGTTCTCCGTACCCGAGCCGCGCAACGAGCCGGTCCACGCCTACGAGCCCGGCAGCCCCGACCGGGAGCGGCTCCAGCGGCGGCTGGTCGAACTGGCCGCGGAGCAGATCGAGCTGCCGATGACCATCGCCGGCGAGCAGCGGATGGCCGGCGGCGAGCCGATCAACGTGGTCCAGCCGCACAAGCACGCGCACGTGCTCGGCGTCACCGGGCACGCCAACCACGACGACGCCCGGGCCGCGGTCAGGGCCGCCAAGGACGCCGCCCCGATGTGGCGGGCGCTGCCGTTCGAGGAGCGCGCCGCGATCTTCCTGCGCGCCGCCGACCTGCTCGCCGGCCCCTGGCGGGACACCCTCAACGCGGCCACGATGCTCGGCCAGTCCAAGACGGCCGTCCAGGCCGAGATCGACGCGGCCTGCGAGTTCATCGACTTCCTGCGGTTCAACGTGTACTTCGCCCGCAAGCTGCTGGCCGAGCAGCCGATGTCCTCGCCGGGCGTGTGGAACCGCTTCGACCACCGCCCCCTCGAAGGCTTCGTCTACGCGGTCACCCCCTTCAACTTCACCGCCATCGCCGGCAACCTGCCCTCGACGCCGGCCCTGCTCGGCAACACCGTGGTCTGGAAGCCGGGCCCGACCCAGCAGTTCGCCGCGCACTTCACGATGCGGCTGTTCGAGGCCGCCGGCCTGCCGCCCGGCGTGATCAACATGGTCACCGGGCGTGGCGAGGAGGTCTCCGACGTCGTGCTCGCCGACCCGGACCTGGCCGGCATCCACTTCACCGGCTCGACCAAGGTGTTCCAGCACCTGTGGCGGACCGTCGGCGAGAACATCGCCCGCTACCGGGGCTACCCGCGCCTGGTCGGCGAGACCGGCGGCAAGGACTTCGTGGTCGCGCACCCCAGCGCCGACGTGGACGCCCTGCACACCGCGCTGATCCGGGGCGCCTACGAATACCAGGGGCAGAAGTGCTCGGCCGCGTCCCGGGCGTACGTCCCGCGGTCGATCTGGGAGGGTGGGCTGCGCGACCGGCTGGCCGCCACCGCCGACTCGCTGACGTACGGCGACGTGACCGACTTCCGCAACTTCGGTGGTGCGGTCATCGACGACAAGGCGTTCGGCCGGCACACCGCCGCGCTGGAGCTGATCAAGGGCGACGACAGCTGCACGGTCCTGGCCGGCGGCACCGCCGACGACTCGGTCGGCTACTTCGTCCGGCCGACCCTGTTCGAGTGCTCCGACGCCGCCCACGAGACCTTCACCACCGAGTACTTCGGGCCGATCCTCGGGGTGCACGTCTTCGACGACGCCCGCTTCGACGACGTGGTGGCGCAGGCCGAGTCGATCGCGCCGTACGCGCTGACCGGGTCGATCTTCGCGACCGACCGCCGGGTGGTCGACCAGGTGGCCGAGAAGATGCGGTACGCGGCCGGCAACTTCTACATCAACGACAAGCCGACCGGCGCGGTGGTCGGGCAGCAGCCGTTCGGCGGGGCCCGGGCCAGCGGCACCAACGACAAGGCGGGCTCCTGGCACAACCTGGTCCGCTGGATGTCGCCGCGGACGATCAAGGAGACCTTCGTCCCGCCGACCGACCACACGTACCCCCACATGGGCTGAACCGGCGACGGCCGCCGGTGGCGCGCGGAGCGTCACCGGCGGCCCGGCGGTCACCACTGGTGACGGACGGGCGACGCGCCGACGTCCCCGGCGGACTGTCGTCCACCGACAGTGCACATCGGACGACCCAACCGGCGCCGAAAATGGCAAATCCTGGACGCCGGGTCGGGCAAAGTGGCAGCTTAGAGGGCATGGCGGAAACCGGAGTCAACCCGACAGCGGCGGCCCTGCTGGGGCTGCTGCACGAGGGACCGATGACAGGCGGCCAGCTGATGGCCGCCGCTGAGCGCCGACTGGCGCCGTACTGGTCGATGACCCGCAGTCAGGTCTACCGGGAGCTTCCGGTGCTGGCCGAGAAGGGCATGGTGCGACTCGGCAAGCCCGGGCCGCGGATGAGTCAGCCGTACGCGATCACGGCGGCGGGAAAACGGACATTTTCCCGCTGGCTGGCCGAGAACCCCGGCAAGGACACGATCCGTAACCCGGTGGCGTTGCGGATCGCCTTCGGCAGCCTGCACTCGGCGACTCAGCTCAAGACCCTGTACACCACGGCGAACGAATACCACACCGAAGCCCTCGCGGCGGCGCGCGAGCAGGTCAAGAACGCCAAGAAGGAAGGCGACAACTACGACGCCAGCGCGTTGGAGTTCGCCGTCGCCTACCATCGGGCGGCCCTGTCCTGGCTCAAGGCCGCTCCGGCAGGCGGGTGACTCCTCGCCGGTGACCGCGGGGGCTCGTAGGCTCGCTCCTCGCCCGCGCGGTGCTGACTTTTGCGCGGGACTGCGGGGCTCGCAAGCTCACTCCTCGCCCGCGCAGTACGCTTGTCTGTCGTGACCGCTGCCGATTACGCCGAACAGCTCAAGGAACTCGACGCCACCCTGCGCAACATCGAGGCGGTGCTCGACCTCGACAAGCTGCGCCAGCAGAAGGCCCGCCTGGAGCAGGAGGCCTCCGCGCCCGACCTCTGGGACGACCAGGCCAAGGCGCAGCAGGTGACGTCGCAGCTGTCGTACGTCAACGGCGAGATCACCAAGCTCGGCAACCTCCGCTCCCGGCTCGACGACGCCGGGGTGCTGCTGGAGCTCGCCCAGGACGAGTCCGACCCGGGCGCCCTCGCCGAGGTCGAGTCGGAGGTCGTCGGGCTGACCAAGGCCATCCAGGAGATGGAGGTCCGCACCCTGCTCTCCGGCGAGTACGACTCCCGGGAGGCGCTGGTCGCCATCCGGGCCGGCGCCGGCGGCGTGGACGCGGCGGACTTCGCCGAGATGCTGCTGCGGATGTACCTGCGCTGGGCCGAGCGGCACGGCTACCCGACCGAGGTCTACGAGACGTCGTACGCCGAGGAGGCGGGCCTCAAGTCCACCACCTTCACGGTCAAGGTGCCCTACGCGTACGGCACGCTCAGCGTCGAGTCCGGCACGCACCGGCTGGTGCGGATCAGCCCGTTCGACAACCAGGGCCGGCGGCAGACCAGCTTCGCCGGCGTCGAGGTGCTGCCGGTCGTCGAGCAGACCGACCACATCGAGATCCCCGAGAACGAGATGCGGATCGACGTCTACCGCTCCTCGGGCCCCGGTGGGCAGAGCGTCAACACCACCGACTCGGCCGTCCGGATCACCCACATCCCGACCGGCATCGTGGTCACCTGCCAGAACGAGAAGTCGCAGCTGCAGAACAAGGCCTCCGCGCTGCGGGTGCTCCAGGCCCGGCTGCTGGAGCGCAAGCGCCAGGAGGAGCAGGCGAAGCTCCAGGGCCTGAAGACCGAGGCCGCCGGCTCCTGGGGCGACCAGATGCGCTCGTACGTCCTGCACCCGTATCAGATGGTGAAGGATCTGCGAACCGAGCAGGAGACGGGCAATCCGTCCGCGGTCTTCGACGGTGAGCTGGACGGCTTCATCGAGGCGGGAATCCGCTGGCGGAAGCAGCAGCAGCTCAGCGCTGACGGTGTGTGATCGCTCTTGGACGCACCGCGTCATCGATCTCTGGCTGACCGGCTGAATCGATGACGCGACGCGCATCCCGGGGGCGGGGCGCTTGGCTCTCCGGTTACACCGCGTAGACTCACGACCCGTGATTCAGCTTGAGCAAGTGACGAAGACGTACCCGAAGGCGTCCCGGCCTTCGCTCGACAACGTGTCCGTCTCGATCGAGAAGGGCGAGTTCGTCTTCTTCATCGGTCCCTCCGGCTCCGGCAAGTCCACGATCATCAAGATGCTGCTGCACGAGGTCGCCCCCAACAAGGGGCGGGTCGTCGTCAACGGCAAGGACGTCACGTCGATGCGGTCCTGGAAGCGACCCCACTTCCGGCGTTCCATCGGCTGTGTCTTCCAGGACTTCCGTCTGCTGCCGAACCGCACCGCGTACGAGAACGTGGCGTTCGCCCTGGAGGTGATCGGCAAGACCAAGGCGGTGGCCCGCCGGGTCGTGCCGGAGGTGCTGGAGCTGGTCGGCCTCGGTGGGAAGGAGCACCGCTACCCCCACGAGCTCTCCGGTGGTGAGCAGCAGCGGGTGGCGGTGGCCCGGGCGTTCGTGAACCGGCCGCTGATCCTGCTGGCGGACGAGCCCACCGGAAACCTGGACCCGGACACGTCGATCGAGATCATGCGCCTGCTGGACCGAATCAACCGCACCGGCACGACCGTCGTGATGGTCACGCACGACTCCAACATCGTGAACCAGATGCGCCGTCGGGTCATCGAGATCGAGAGCGGCCGCATCGTGCGAGACCAGGCCCGTGGCGTCTACGGCTGAGCCGTTCCCGCTGACGATCCGTAGATCCTGACGACGAACACCTCACGCCGGAGAGCCGGAGGAATTTTCCGATGCGGATGAAGTACGTCCTGTCCGAGGTACTGGTCGGGCTGTGGCGCAACGTCACGATGACGATCGCGATGATCATCACGATGACGGTGTCGCTGTTCCTGCTGGGCTTCAGCGGCCTTCTCTACCAGAAGGTCGGCGACATGAAGGAGCTCTACTACGAGAACGTCGAGGTCTCGATCTTCCTGAAGACCGACGTCAACGAGCAGCAGCGCAACGACCTCCAGGCCAAGCTGGAGACGGACCAGCTGATCAAGGGCGTCACGTACGTCGACAAGCAGCAGGCGTACGAGCGCTTCCAGAAGATGTACGCCGACGCTCCCGATCTGGTGAACGCGGTCAAGCCCGACCAACTGCCCGAGTCGTTCCGGCTCAAGCTGGTCAACCCGGAGCAGTACAAGAACATCTACGACCAGTACAAGACCACCGAGGGGGTCGACGAGATCGTCGACCAGAGCAAGCTGCTCGACAAGGTCTTCGGCGTGCTGAGCGGGATCCAGAACTTCACGCTGTTCATCTCGGTCGTGATGGCCGCCGCCGCGTTGCTGCTGGTCGCGAACACCATCCAGGTCGCCGCGTACAGCAAGCGGCGCGAGGTCGCCGTCATGAAGCTGGTCGGCGCCTCCAACTGGTTCATCCAGGCGCCGTTCGTGCTGGAAGCCGTGGTCGCCGGCCTGATCGGCGCGATCCTCGCCCTGGGCGGGCTGATCGCCGGAAAGATCGTCATCGGAGGCGGGTCGCTCTCGGCTCTGGAGGGCTTGATCACGCCGATCTCCTGGTCCGAGATCCTCCTGAGCTTCCCGCTGATGGCCGGCATCGGCGGCCTGGTCACCGCGATCACCGCCTGGGTTACGCTCCGCTTCTACCTGCGGGTCTAGTCACCGCGACGGCTCTCCCGAGGGCCCTCCCACGCCGGAATAAACGGCGCGGGAGGGCCCTTGTTGTTCGGGTAGCATGATCCCGCTCCGTGACCGGTGGTCGCGGACCGATCGGAAGGGAGGTGGCGCCGATGCCACGGGAAAAGGGCCGCAAGGTGGTCGCCTCCAACAAGAAGGCGCGCCACGACTACGCCATCCTCGACACGTACGAGGCGGGCATGGCGCTGACCGGCACCGAGGTCAAGTCGCTGCGGGCCGGGCGGGCGTCGCTGGTCGACGCGTTCGCCCAGGAACGCGACGGCGAGCTCTACCTGCACGGCATGCACATCCCGGAGTACACGCAGGGCACCTGGACCAACCATGAGCCCCGGCGGACCCGGAAGCTGCTGCTCAAGCGGCTGGAGATCGACCGGTTGGTCGGCAAGACCCGGGAGAGCGGTCTCACTCTGGTGCCGTTGCAGGTCTACTTCCACGACGGCTGGGCGAAGGTGGAGATCGGCCTGGCCCGGGGTAAGAAGGCGTACGACAAGCGCCAGGACCTCGCCAAGCGGGACGCCGAGCGGGAGATCACCCGCGCGGTGGGCCGGCGCGGCAAGGGGATGGATGAGTGAAACGACCGGTTTGTCCGGGTGCCGGGCTTCGGTCGACCTCGGAATGAATCCGGTTGCGCCAGGCGTTAGGCTTGGTGGTGCTGCCGACAGGGGCAGCCGTCGAGGGGGTGACTGGTTTCGACTTCGTACGTTGCGGCAGGGGAAGCGAGCCGAGGAAGCCGACGTCGTCTCGAGAATCGTTCGTCGGAAAACAATAAGCGCCAAGAGCAATCGCGCTGACTTCGCTCTCGCCGCCTGAGGCGAGTAGCAAGTCTGTCGGCCTGGGATCGCCTTCGACCCAGCTAGCCGGCATCAGCTAGGAGGCTGGCCAATCGGACCCGGTCGCGGGGTCCGTGCGGCGAGATCAATCAGCGACTGGGCCCGTCACACCGACTCGCTCGCGTGATCGGAGGGGTCGAGTAGAGGCACAGCGAGCTGCGCTCGGAGAAGCCCTGACAAGGCGGCGAAGGACCCGGGTTCGATTCCCGGCACCTCCACCGTTGAGGCCCTGAGAGTGTCCGACACTCTCAGGGCCTTTTCATGCCCGACTTCCAGCCCGACTTTCGTGCCCGTGGCCGAGGTCCCCGGCCGGTCGCGGGGAGCCGTCGGGGACCGGCCCGGGGCGTGGGCACCCTGCGGGTCTGGGCTGCCGCCCGGGACGGATCTAGGCTGCGCCCTGTGACGAACGAGAGGATTCCACTCTCCGTGGGGGCCGGACCCGGCCAGCGGGCCTTCGCGGCGGTGGTGGGCGTCGTGTTCACCGGTTTCGGGGCGATCTTCGTGCTGCTGCCGATGCTGGCCGGCAGCCTGCTGACCCGGCTGACCGGCTACGGCGATCCCTTCCCGTCGTACGACGACGCGCGGGACCTGCCGCCC
This sequence comes from Micromonospora narathiwatensis, assembly GCF_900089605.1. Lineage (NCBI taxonomy): Bacteria > Bacillati > Actinomycetota > Actinomycetes > Micromonosporales > Micromonosporaceae > Micromonospora > Micromonospora narathiwatensis. Next base: position 6,371,281 of record NZ_LT594324.1, read on the forward strand.
GGCATGCTCCCGCCGGACCTGCACGACGACGCCACCGTGCCGGCCGCGTTCCGGCTCGTCGGGCTGTGCGGCCTGCCGGTCGTCCTGCTCGGGCTCTATCTGTTGCTGCGGGTGCTGCGTACCGCCGCCTGGCTGGACGACACCCGGGCCTCCGTACGCGGCGCGTTCGGCACCCGCACCGTGGACCTGGCCACCGCCGAGGTCCACGGCGGGACCGTCGCCTACCAGGCCGGCCGGGACGCGGTGGCGCCGGTGCCGACGGTGGTCGCCCGCGACCGGGACACCGGCCGCCGGGTCACCATTCCGTTGCGGGGCATGGGGCTGGCCACCCTGCCGCCGTACGAGCTGCGGGCGCTCGCCGACGCGATGACCGCGGGCCGCCCGAACAGCGGCCGGGACGCCGACGCGCATCTCCTCGCCGGCCAACTGCGCGCCATGGCGGAGCAGCCGCTGGGCCGGTAGGGGCCGCTGGGATCCCTGGGGCCGATGGGACGGATGGGGCGAATGAGGCGTCCGCGGGGCCTGGACAGCCCCGTCCGTACGGGTCCACCATCGCGGTACGCGGTAGCGCAGCAGCGCGGGAGGTGCCCATGGTCACCGGTCCGATCCAGCAGCCGTCCACCGTCGCCGCGACGGCCCGCCCGCCCGCCGCGCGTCAGGCCCGGCCCAGTTTCCTCGGCGAGGTGCACGCCCTCGCCCGGGCGCTCGCCGCGCCGGCCGGCGAGCCGCGCTGGCGGGAGCGGCTGATCCTCCACCTCGGCCCGGTCGGGCAGGGCTTCGCCGAACACGTCCGGGTCACCGAGGGCCCCACCGGCCTCTACGCCGCGCTGCTCCACGAGGCGCCCCGGCTGGATCGCGGGGTGCGGCTGCTGACCGGCGAGCACACCGCCATCGTCGCGGCGATCGCCGCCCTGCAACGGGTGGTCGCGTTGCCCGCCGTGCCGGCCGAGGAGTTGCGGGACCGGGTGGGGCGGCTGCTGGAGGCGCTCGACCGGCACCGGCAGCGTGGCGCCGACCTGCTCTGGGAGGCGTACCAGGCCGACCTGGGCGGGGAGGACTGACGCCGGGAACCAGCGCGGCCGGTACGGCGTCAGAACCGACATGCGTCGCTCGATCGCCCTGCTCTGCCTGCCCCTCCTGGCCGCCGCCGGCTGTGCCCGGGCGGGATCGGATCCGACCCGGGTGGGTCCGTCGGTCGCGCCGCCGCCCTCCGGAGTGGACCACCGTTGGGAGGCGTTCTACCAGCGGGCCGGGGAGGTCGCCGACGCGTGGCGGCCCAGCGAGGCGTGGCGCGGCGGCTACGTGCCGATGCAGGACGCCACCGTGCTGATCGGCGATCCGGGCTTCACCGACGAGACCAAGGTGGCCTTCGGCTCCGGCTGGTACCGGGCGCGGATCGAGCTGCCGAGGGCCACCCCGGCCGACGGGACCATCCGGTTCCCCGACGGCACGCTGCGGGTGCCGCTGGTCAGCGCCGCCGAGGCGTACGCCCAGATTCACCAGGGGAACCCGCAGCCCTGCGACGAGCGGCTGGTCGAGCCGCCCGCCGCACCGCCCCGGAAGCCGGGCGGCGGGCCGACGATCGAGCCGGGCCCGGACGGCTGGGTCGGAGACCGGGTGAACACCCCCTGCGCTCCGCTGACCGTCACCGGGATGAAGCTCGGCCGCGCGTCCGTACGGACCAGCCGGGGCGTCGCCTCGGTGCCGGCCTGGCTCTTCACCGTGGCGGAGCTGCGGGCACCGGTGGCCCGGCTCGCGGTCGCGTCGCGGGCGGTGGGCGCCGTACCGGAGGGCGTGGCGCCGACACGGCAGGTGCCGGACGAGGTGGTCACCGTGGCGGGCCTCGACGCCGTGGACGGCGCCCGGCTCGACTACCGGGTCGGGCTGGGCGCGTGCGACACCGGTCTGACCCCGCTGGTGCTGGAACGCGACGACGTGGTGGTGCTCGGGGGCGGGGTGATCCGCTCCACCGGCCCGTGCACGATGCAACTGGTGCTGAAGCCGACGAGTGTCACGCTGCGGGCCCCGCTCGGCGACCGGGTGGTGCTGGACGTGGGCGGCGGCGGCCCGGTCCGGCTGGAACCGCGCCAGGGGCCTACAGGATGCCCGGCACCTCCGTGCTGATCGGCACCGGCAGCACGGTCGGCCGGTCCGCGGCCAGCGCGGTGTCGAGCGCGGCACCGAGGCCGTCCAGCGACTCCACCACCTCCGCCGCGCAGCCGTAGCCGCGCGCGATCGCGGCCACGTCCAGGCCGGGCAGGTCCAGCGCGGGCACCCCGGGCGTGTGCTTCAGCTCGGCGAACGCCTTGAGGATCGCGTACTGCTGGTTGACCGGCACCACGACGGCGAGCGGCAGGCGCAACTGCGCGGCGGTCCACAGCGCCTGCACCGAGTAGTGCAGTGAGCCGTCGCCGATCACCGCCACCACCGGCCGGCCGCGCCCGGTGTCCCGCTCGGCGAGGGCGATCCCGACCGCCGCCGGCAGGCCGAAGCCGAGACCGCCGCTGGCCATGGTGAAGTACGAGTGTGGCCGGCTCATCCGCAGCCGGCGGCGCAGCGCGGCCAGGTTGGACGGTGACTCCTGCACCAGCACCCCGTCGGCCGGCCAGTGCCCGGCGAGCGCGGCGAAGAGCGCGTCGGCGCTCGGTGGGGTGGTCGTCGCGGGGGGCTCCGGCGCCGGCCGGGCGGGCGGCGCCGGCCGGTCCGCCGGCGGCAGCAGCTCCAGCAGGTCGGCCAGCGCCAGCCCCGGATCGCCGAGCAGGCTCTCCCCGACCGGGGCGCGGGCCGCCTCCTCCGGGTCGTCGGTGACGTGCAGGAGCCGCGCCTCGGGCGGCAGGTAGTCGCCCGGCACGTGTGGGTAGTAGCGGAACACTGGGGCGCCGACCACCAGCACCGTGTCGTGCCCGCGCAGCGCCTCGGCCAGCGGACCGATCGCGTACGGCAGGACGCCCCGGAACTGCGGATGGTCCTCGGGGAAGACGGACCGTTCCGGTGCCGGCGCGGACCAGACCGGGGCGGCCAGCCGCTCGGCCAGCGCCACGGCGGCCGGCCAGGCGTCGGCCCGGTCCACCGCCGCGCCGAGCACCAGCGCCGGGGCGCGGCTGGCGGCCAGGATGGCGGCGAAGTCGCGCAGCCGGTCCGGGTCGGGAGCGAAGCGGGTGGCCACGGTGCGTACCTGCGGGGGCGGGTCGGCTGGCTGGTCCCAGTCGTCCATCGGCAGGGAGAGGAAGACCGGCCCGGCCGGTGGCTGCACCGCGGTGGCGTACGCCCGCATGACGGCGGCCGGGATGTCCTGGGCGCGGGCCGGCTCGTAGGCCCACTTGACGTACGGCTGGGTCAGCTCGGCCGCCCGGCGGCTGGCCAGCCGGGGCTCCAGTAGCAGCATGTGCCGGGTCTGCTGGCCGGCGCTGACGATCAGCGGAGTCTTGTTGTGCCAGGCGGTGACCAGGTTTCCCATGCCGTTGCCGGTGCCCGGGGCGGTGTGCAGGTTGACGTGCGCGGGGCGGCCGGTGGCCTGGGCGTACCCGTCGGCCATGCTCATCGCCGACGCCTCCTGCAGCGCGTGCACGTAGCGGAAGTCGGCCGGGAAGTCCCGCAGGAAGGGCTCCTCGGTGGAGCCGGGGTTGCCGAAGACGGTGGTCAGGCCCAGGTCGCGGAGCAGGTCGTACGTCGTGTCGCGAACCGTCGCCATCGCCGAGCTGCCTCCGTCGTCGCCCAGGCCGGAGACGGTGATCAGCTCTCCGGCAAGCCGAATGTATCGGGCATCGGCTGACTTTTCGGGGGCTTGCCGGGTTCGTGGTAGTAGGTGGTACCACGGAAGTGGATGGCGGTCAGGGCAGTGGGAAGGGCAACCTGATCCCGTCGAGCGCGTGCCGGCACGGGCAGGTCCGTTCGGCCGGCAGCGCGGCCACCGCGTCCAGCAGCACCCCACGCAGCCGGTCGGTGTTCTCCGCGAAGACCCGGAAGACCTCCTCCTGGGTGACCGACTCGCCCGCCTCGACGCCCGCGTCCAAGTCGGTGACCAGCGCGATCGAGGTGTAGCAGAGGGCCAGCTCGCGGGCGAGCACCGCCTCCGGGTGGCCGGTCATGTTGACCACCGTGCCGCCGATCGAGGTGAACCAGCGCGACTCGGCCCGGGTGGAGAAGCGGGGTCCCTCCACCACCACCACCGTTCCGCCGTCCACCGCCGGCACGCCACGCCCGGCCGCCGTGTCGAGCACCGTCCGCCGCCCCGTCGGGCAGTACGGATCGGCGAACGGGACGTGCACCGCGCCCCGGTCGTAGTAGGTCTGGGCGCGCCCGCTGGTGCGGTCGATGAGCTGGTCCGGCAGCACGAACGTGCCCGGTCCCAGCTCGGGCCGCAGCCCGCCCACCGCGCACGGGGCGAGCACCTGGCGTACGCCGAGGGAGCGCAGCGCCCACAGGTTCGCCCGGTACGGGATCAGGTGCGGCGGGTAGCGGTGGTCGCGTCCGTGCCGGGGCAGGAACGCCACCCGCCGGCCGCCCACCTCGGCGATCGTCACCGCGTCCGACGGCGACCCGTACGGCGTTTCCAGCACGTGCTCGGTGGCGCCGTCGAGCAGGGCGTACAGACCCGACCCGCCGATCACGGCCAGTTCCGCCGTGGGACCCATCCCCGGTCCTCCCTCGTTCCGGTAGCGATCACCTGCCGCTCAGACCTTAGCCAGCGGGCCGACCGCAGGCTATGGTGCGTGGCATGGCGTTGACAGCGCGGCTGTTCCACGGCGTCGGATCCGCCGCACCGGCGTACGGCTGACGGGTGTCGGACATGCAGGGTGAGGGACAGGCGATCGGTGGCCGAGCCATGGAGTCGATGACCGGGCGGCTGCTGGTGGCGACTCCGGCGCTGAAGGACCCGAACTTCGACCGTACCGTCGTGCTGCTGGTCGCCCACGAGCCCGGCGGCGCGCTCGGCGTGGTGCTGAACCGGGCCACCGAGGTGCCGGTCGCGGACGTCCTCGGCGACTGGAGCGACCTGGCCCGGGACCCCGCGGTGCTCTTCGAGGGCGGCCCCGTGCAACCCGACGCGGCCATCTGCCTGGCCCGGATGCGCCACCCGGTCAAGCCGGTGAAGGGCTTCCACCGGGTCTCCGGCGCGGTGGGCACGGTCGACCTCTCCGTCGACCCGGAGCGGCTGCGCGACGCCATCGGCGGGATCCGGGTCTTCGCCGGCTACTCGGGCTGGGGCGCCGGGCAGTTGGAGCAGGAGATCGAGGAGGCGTCCTGGTTCGTCCTCGACGCCCTCCCGGGGGACGCCTTCGTCGACCGGCCGGACGACCTCTGGCCGATGGTGCTGCGGCGACAGGGCGGCATGATGGCGGCGGTCGCCCACTTCCCACCGGACGTGGCGCTGAACTGATCCGGGGGCACCCCCGCGATATGACCATGCCGGCCGGCGTGTGTATAGTTCTCTGCGTGCCCGGGCGACCGGGGACGACAGCAAGGGGCCGTGGCGCAGCTGGTAGCGCACCACACTGGCAGTGTGGGGGTCAGGGGTTCGAGTCCCCTCGGCTCCACCCTTAACGACCAGGGCGTTCGTCGCGAGTGACGAGCGCCCTTCGTCGTTTCCCGGGTGTTTCATGCCGTCGTTCGGCCCGGGTCACCCCTGCGGAGGCGAGACGAAAGTCCTTCGAGCTGCCCAGCAGCGCGACGCCGGTGGCGAGGCCGACCTGCCGGAACGTCAGGTTGATGCCCGAGGCCATCCCCGAGCGCCGTGGCTCCACGACCCCGACCGCGGTGGAGGCCAGGGGTGGGTTGACGAGACCGACGCCCACGCCGGCCACGATCAGCCCCGGAATCAGGTGGGTCCACGACGAGGCAGCGGTCAGGCCGCGCATGAGCAGCAACCCGATGCCGACCAGGACGAGCCCTGGACCGATGAGGGCGCGGACCGGCACCTTCTCGCTCAGCCGTCCCGCCACGCCGCTGGCGACCAGGACGCCGACGGAGAGGACGAGCAGCCGCACGCCGGTCTGCAGTGCGCTGTAGTCGAGCACGTTCTGCAGGTAGAGGACCACGTAGAGCAGCATGGCGAAGATGCTGAAGGAGAGGCCGAACGCGGCGATGTCGCCGCCGACGAAGGTGGGCACCCGGAACAGGCGCAGGTCGAACATCGGGTGCCGACTTCGGATCTCGACCAGCACGAAGGCGATGAGCAGCACCGCGGCGGCGGCGAAGCAGGCGAGGACCGGTGTGGCCGTGAAGCTGCTGCGCCCGGATTCGATGAGCGCGTAGATCAGGCTGGCCAGTGCCCCGGAGAACAACACGAAGCCCAGCCAGTCCGGGCGCCTGGCCTGCTCGTCGCGGGACTCGACGACCCGCAGCATGGTCAGGACCAACGCGATGACACCGACGGGCACGTTGACGAAGAAGATCCACCGCCAGGACAGGCCCGAAACCAGGACGCCGCCGATGATGGGCCCGACGGCTGCGGCGACCCCGGCCAGGGCACCCCAGACGCCGAATGCCAACCCGCGTTCCGCACCGCGGAACGCGTTGGCCACCAGAGCCAGCGAGACGGAGAACATGATCGCCCCGCCGACGCCCTGGAGGCCGCGGGACAGTTCGAGCGCGAGCGAGGACTGGGCGACGCCGCACAGCGCTGATGCCCCGGTGAAGACGATCACGCCGATCAGGTAGAGACGGCGGCGGCCGTAGAGGTCGGCGAGCGATCCCGCGGTCAGCAGGAGCGCGGCGAGGGTCAGCGCGTAGGCGTCGACGACCCACTGTATGTCGGAGAGGGACGCACCCAGTGACGCCTGGATGTCCGGCAGTGCGACGTTCACGATCGTGAGGTCGATCAGAAGCATGAAGGTGCCCAGGCAGACGGCCGTGAGGGTCCACCATTTCGGGTCGACGCCGGAACGTGACGGCCGGTGCGGACCTGCGTCGGGCGTGCCGGTCCGGCGCGGCTCGGTCATAGGCCGGACGCTACCGAGGCGGACGCTTTTGTACGCATGTTTGTGGGTATGGGGTGACTGGCGGGGTTTACGGTGCTAAGCCGCGCGACGCGCCCTGGTGGGAACCGGCCCCACCAGGGCGTGTCGTCTGCCGATGCGCTCGGATCGCTACCTGTGGTTCAGGCGTCAGCAGCCGCAGGTGTAGTAGAGGATGTCCCAGTGGTTGCCCTCGTCGGTGTAGAGGTTGCCCGACGGGGCCCGCCACTGGTAACCCCAGCCGGATATGTAGCCCACGTAGGTGTACGCGCTGTTGATCCAGTTGTAGACGCAGGTTGTCTTGGCGATGTCGAGCTTGTAGCCGTTCCAGTGGCTGTATGTCCCGCCGGCGTGCCCGGTCTCGGTGCCGCCGGTGATGGTGATGGCGCAGCCGTTGGCCCGCTTGAAGGTGATGATGCCGTCGATCGTCGACTGCCGGATGCCCTCGAACGAGGTGCACGTCGGGTTGTTGCGGTCGCTGCAGTTGCCGCTGGAAACCCAGCCGATGCCCGCGTTGCGCAGCTGGGTGGTGGCGCTGGCGTGGGTGACCGCGAAGGCGGGGGTGCTGAAGCCGAGGGCGGTGACGACCGCCGCGACGCCCGCGAGGAGCAGGGTGAGCATGCGGCGGCGCAGGGTGTTACGGGTCGTTGACATGGCGTCTCCTGATTCGCGTGCTGGGTGAATATTTGCGAAGCGGAGGCCGGCCTTGGCAATTTCTATCACGCATTGATCGCCGTGACTAGATGATTGCGTGTTCGTGCATGTAGCGACCTACTTTTGGTGCGCCCTGGCCAGGGTGTGGTCGGTCAGCTGTATGGCAAATGCCATGCGTGTCGGCATTGTATGGGCCTGACACTAGGGCTGTTCCGGGCGCGTTTGCGACGGTTGGTGCATCGATGGACAACAATGTGAATTAGCGGATCAGCGGCGGCTCGAGCCCGGTCTCGCCGTGCCGCGCGACGGGGTCAGGGCCGCGCGGCACGGCGGCGCGTCACCGGGTACGGCGGGTCTTGGGCAGGTCGAACTGGTCGGCCTTGCGGCAGTCCTTCGGCCCGCCGACCGCGTTCGGGCCGAGCCGGTCCAGTTCCTGCCGGGCCCGGTACCGGCCCAGGTTCCAGGCGTACCAGGGGTCGGACTCGTCGAGATCGTCGGCGATCCAGCTCAGCGTGCAGCGGCGTACCGGATCGGGGAGCTTCGTCAGCGCGGGGGTGGCGTCCGCGGAGAGGGCCCGCAGGTACCACGCGTCGATCTTGCCGGTCTGCTCGTACCGGAGGACGTTGCGCCGCGCGGCGTAGTCCTCGGGGTTGAGCACCGCCAGGCCGAGCAGCATCGCCACGGCCAGGGCGACGGTCGTGCCGGGGATCCAGCCGCCGCGCCACCGGACACCCGCCGCCAGGATCATCAGGAAGATCACCCCGAGCAGCAGCTCGAACGCCATCACGAAGATCCGCTCGCCGGTGAAGCTGTAGACCTTCTGGTACGTCCACATCCGCGACAGCGCCGACACCACGATCACCACGCTGAGCGCGCTGAGCAGGCCGAGCAGGATCCGCAGCACGGTACGCTCGACCGGCTGTTCCCGGCTGGCCAGGCGACTGACCCCACCGAGCACGGCCAGCGTGAGCAGGGTGACGAAGAGCAACTCCCAGAAGCCGCTGCGGGCGTACTCGGAGTAGCTCAGCCCGGCGACCTTCTGGACGTGCCGGTCGCCGCCGAAGAGCACGGTGAACTGCACCGCGACGAATCCGGCGAAGAGCAGCGTCAGCGCCCCGATGGCAGGGGCCCACTCCAGCAGGCCGAGGCGGCGGCTGCTCGGCTTGTCCACCGTCGACAGGTCGGGCGGGGCGGCCAGGGTGTAGACCGCCGCGACGGCGATCAGTCCGCCGACGGCGGCCAGGAAGATCCAGCGGAACACCGTGCCGATGTTGATCTCGGGGACGATCGCGGCGAGCACCTCGGAGAAGGCCGCGTCGGCCGAGGCGAGCAGGGGGCCGAAGACCACCAGCACCAGCACGGTGGCGATCACCGAGCCGGCGACCCGGCGGACCATCCCGGCGTCGGGGGAGGCGGTGATGTGCCGGCGTACCCAGGGCAGGCCGCGGAGCGCCGCGAACGGCGTCGCGGCCAGGCCGAACAGAATCGAGCGGATCAACCGGCCGCCGATGATGGCCAGGGTCGCGCAGCCCAGCGCGCCGAGCACACAGAACGTCACCAGCCACCATGCGTTACGGAAGGCGAGGACGGCGAGCAGGGCCAGGGCCGCCGCCGCCCAGCCCCCGCGGATCAGGCGTTCGGTGCGGGGCAGGTCGGCGGTGCGCTGCCGTACCGCCAGCAGCACGCCGAGGGTCAGGGTGAGCCAGCCGAGGACCCAGCCGATGCCGACCCGGTTCAACGGTACGAAGAACGCGGTGCCGAGCGCACCGGCCAGGACCGCGAGCGGTACCGCACGCCCGGTGCCCTGCTTCGGCCCGGGCCAGCGTGCGTTGAGGAACGAGGTCCGGGGCGTCGGTGGGCGGGGCGCCCAGCCGCCCCCGGGGTGCAGCACAGGCTGTGTCACGACGTACGGCGGTGGATAGCCCGGGGGTGGGGCCGGCGCCGGCCTGGCAACGGTCTGCGGGGCGGTGGGCGGGATGGCGGGGGTCGGCGACGGCGTCGTGCCGGCTGCCGGGGTGCCTGCGGTGGCCGGTCCGTCGACTGCCTTCTCGTCGGCCGCCGTCCCGCCGGCCGCGCCGCGGCCGTCCGCCGTCTCCCCGTCCGGCGTCTCCTCGCTCGCCGCTGCGTCGGTCGTCGTTGCGCCGGTTGCCGCGGCGGCCGGGGCCGGACCTGCGGGTGGGGTGTCCGCAGCGCCCGCCTGGGTTGCCGGCGCAGCAGCGCCGGCCTCGGCGGCGGTCGCGTCCGACGCCGGTGCGGTGCCGGTCGGGCGCGGGGCCGGTGTGGCGCCGGTAGGGCTCGACGTCGGCCCGTTTTCGGTGCCGGCCGGTGTCGGAGCGTCACCCGTGCCCTCGACGGCCGGCGGGCTCGCCTGGGCGGGAACGCCCGGCGCGGGCACCATGATCCGGGGGGCGGCGGGCTGCCCGGGGACGGCGACCGGCTGGTCCCCGGCCGCCGGCAGCAGCGGCACGAACACCGCGTAGCCGCGGGTGCCGGGCGGCACGGTCACCGGGATCGCCCAGGCGGGCTGGCCCTCCTGGCCGGGCCAGACCATGCCAGGTGGCGCTCCGTCCACGGTGGGCATGACGAGCAGGTACGGCGTGACGTCGGACGGGACGTCACCGCCCACGGACCCGGACGCCGGGGTGGTCCGGGAAGAATCAGGCGCCGATGGCGTTTCGGACACGGCACGCTCCTTGATCACACAGGGTGCCGTCACTGTAGGGCCAAGCCCGATCCGGCGTTGCCCCGCGAGCCCCCCGGCGGACCGTTCGGTCAGCAGACCCGGGCCGGCCCGGTGATGTGCGCGTTCCGCCCGTGACCCGCCCCGGCCCGTGACCTGCTCCGGCCCGGCCCGCCCAGGCCGGAGCGGGGTCGCGGGTCAGCCCAGGTGGCGGTCGATCTCGGCGAGTTCCTCGGCGGTGAAGTCGAGGCGGTCCAGGGCCGCCACGTTCCCCTCCAACTGGCTCACGCTGCTCGCCCCGATGATCAGGCTGGTCAGCCGCGGGTCGCGCAGCGCCCAGGCCAGCGCGAGCTGGGCCAGCGACTGGCCGCGCCGCGCGGCGATCGCGCCGAGGTCCCGGATGGTGGCCATCCGCTCCTCGGTGAGGTCGCTCTCGTTGAGGAAGACGCTGGTGCGTACCCGGGAGTCCGTCGGGATCCCGTTCGCGTAACGGTCGGTGAGCAGACCCTGGGCCAGGGGGCTGTAGGCGATGCAGCCGGCGCCGACCTGCTCCAGCGTGTCCAGCAGCCCGTCGGCCTCGGTCCAGCGGTTCAACATCGAGTACGACGGCTGGTTGATCAACAGCGGCGTACCCAGGTCGCGCAGGATCGCCGCGGCCCGGGCGGTCTGCTCGGAGTTGTAGTTGGAGATGCCGACGTACAGCGCCCTGCCGGAGCGGACGATGGCGTCCAGCGCGCCCATCGTCTCCTCCAGCGGCGTGTCCGGGTCGAACCGGTGCGAGTAGAAGATGTCGACGTAGTCGAGCCCCATCCGGCGCAGCGACTGGTCCAGCGACGAGATCAGGTACTTGCGGGAGCCCCACTCGCCGTACGGGCCGGGCCACATGAGGTAGCCGGCCTTGCTGGAGATGACCAGCTCGTCCCGGTACGGCTTCAGGTCGGTGGCGAGCAGCCGGCCGAAGCTCTCTTCCGCCGTGCCCGGTGGCGGGCCGTAGTTGTTGGCCAGGTCGAAGTGGGTGATCCCGAGGTCGAAGGCGCGCCGGACGATGTCCCGCTGCCGTTCGTAGGGCCGGTCCGGCCCGAAGTTGTGCCACAGCCCGAGCGAGATGGCGGGCAGGCGCAGGCCGCTCCGCCCGCTGCGCCGGTAGGTCATCGAGTCGTAACGCTGATCAGCGGCGAGGTAGGTCACGATCACCGACCCTAGTCGGGGGTCACGGCGAGGTCGTGGCGGAGGCGGGGGAGGGTACGGCCGGTGGAGGGTGAGACGGAGGTGCCGGCGGGGACCGCGCCGACGTGCCGGTAGAAGGGTTCCGCGCCCGGGTCCGCGTCGATCCACAGGGTACGGGCACCGGCGGCGCGGGCCGTGGCCACGGCGTGCCCGTACAGCACCCGGCCGACGCCGGTGCCGATCGCCGGCGGGTCCACGAAGAGCATGTCCAGCGCCAACTCGGGCGGGGCGCCGGCGAGCACCAGCAGGCCGACGACCCGGCCACCCCGCTCGGCCACCGCCACCTGGCGGGACGTCATGTCCGCCGGGGCCAGCGTCAACTCCGTACGGCAGCGGGCCAGGAACTCGGCGTCGTATCCCCAGTGGCCCTTGGAGCGCATGGCCAGCTCGGTCAGGTCGGCCGCCTCGTCGGGGCGGGCGGGGCGGATGAGGAGATCCACCCGGCCATTGTGCCGGGACGCCGGAACGGGCGTGCCGGGGCCGTCACGGCGGGTAGCTTCGAGGCCATGCGCGTCGTGCGGCTCGACACTCCCAAACCCATCTCCAAGATCGGCCTCGGCACCTGGCAGTTCGGGTCGAAGGAGTGGGGTTACGGCGCCGAGTACGAGCGCCGGGCGGTGGACATCGTCCGGCGGGCGCTCGACCTGGGCGTCACCCTCTTCGACACCGCCGAGATCTACGGCTTCGGCCGCAGCGAGCGCATCCTCGGCGCGGCCCTGGGCGGGGACCGGGCCAAGGTCGTGGTGGCCACCAAGATTCTTCCGGTGCTGCCGGTCGCCCCGGTGGTGCAGCAGCGCGCGGTCGCCTCCGCCACCCGCCTCGGCGTCACCAGCATCGACCTCTACCAGGTGCACCAGCCCAACCCGGTGGTCGCCGACACCACCACCATGCGGGGTATGCGCGCCCTGCAGGACGTCGGGCTGGTCGGCGAGGTCGGGGTCAGCAACTACAGCCTGCGCCGCTGGCAGGCGGCCGAGGCGGTGCTGGGTCGCCGGGTGCTGAGCAACCAGGTCCGCTACAGCATGATCGACCGCGGCCCCGAGGAGGACCTGATCCCGTACGCGGAGCAGGCCGGCCGGGTCGTCATCGCGTACAGCCCGCTCGCACAGGGCTTCCTCGCCGGCCGGTACGACGCGAAGCATCCGCCGAGCGGGGCGGTGCGCCGGGCCAACCCGTACTTCCTGCCGGAGAACCTGGAACGCGGTGCCGCGCTGATCGCCACCCTGCGCGAGGTGGCCGCCGCGCACGACGCCACCCCCAGCCAGATCGCGCTGGCGTACCTGCTGCGCCACCCGAACGTGGTGGCCATTCCCGGCGCGTCCGGGGTGGAGCAGATGGAGCGTAACGCCGCTGCCGCCGAGATCGACCTGACCGACGGCGAGTACGCCGCACTGGCCACCACCGCCCGCCAGTTCCGGCCGGTCACCGGGGTGGCCGCCGTACCCGGGCTGATCCGCGCCCGGACCCGGCGGTGACCCGGTCATGGACGACATCACCGCGCTGATCCTCGACGACCACGCCGCCTTCCGGCGGGGTTTCGCCCGGCTCGACGACGCCCGCGACCCGACCGAGATGCTCGCCATCTGGGAGGCGCTCGCCCTGCACCTGGACATCCACGCCGAGGCGGAGGAGGCGATCCTCTACCCGCATCTGGTGCGGCACGGCGACGACGGCCCGGACGAGACCGTCGACGCCATCGGCGACCACAACAAGATCCGCGACGCGATCGCCGAGTCGAAGCGCCACGAGGTCGGCTCGGACGCCTGGTGGGCGGCGGTGTGGCAGGCCCGCCGGGAGAACAGCGAACACCTGGCCGAGGAGGAGGACGACGCGCTGCCGGACTTCCGCCGGCACGCCGACGTCGAGCTGCGCGCGCAACTGGGGGCGCGCTGGCTGAAGTTCTACGGCGAACACAAGAACGGCCGCAACCTGCTGTTCCGGGACAAGGATCCCGAACGGTACGTGCAGGAACACCGCTGAGCCACGACGATCTCCCCGTGGTGGGGGAGCCGGCGGGGTGGCCGGCCGCGCGATGATGGGGCGGTGACGGTCCGGGGGGTGCTACGGCCGCTGGTGCGCGCGAGCACCTGGCGGCGGGCGGTGTTCCTGCTGCTCGGCGGGGTGCTCGCGCTGCCGTACGCGCTGCTCGCGGCGGCCTTCGCCCAGGTGCTGGCCATCGACGACGTACCCCGGGCGGTGGTCTTCGGGCTGCTGCTGGTGGCCGTGGTGATCGCGGCGGTGCCGGTGTTCCTCTCGGGCAGCCGGGCCCTGGAGATCGCCGCCGCGCGGGCCCTGCTCGCGGTCGACCTGCCCGAGCCGGCGGCGGGTCACCGCATCGACCGGGAGACCCGGCTGCGCGCCGCGCTCTGGATCGCCCTGCACCTGCTCACCGGCGGTCTGGTGCTGTTCGCGGCGATCAGCGCCCTCCCGATGGCGCTCGTCTTCCTGGCCGGACCGGTCGGCCTCGATCCGGCTGCGAACCACGGCAACGGGTTCGGGCCGCTGATCGGGAACCCGCTCGGGGCGACGCTGACCGGGGTGGCGGTGCTGGTCGGGCTCGGGTACGCGGTGGCCGGGCTGGGGGCGTTGGCCGCGTCGATGGCGCCGGTGCTGCTCGGCCCCTCGCAGGCCGAGCGGATCGCCGCGCTGGAGGCCCGTGCCGCCCGGCTGGCCGAGCGGAACCGGCTGGCCCGCGAGCTGCACGACTCGGTCGGGCACGCGTTGACGGTGGCCACCCTGCAGGCCGGCGCCGCCCGCGAGCTGCTCGACGTCGACCCGGAGTTCACCCGGCGCGCGCTGCAGGCGATCGAGGAGACCAGCCGGCACGCGATGGACGACCTGGACCACGTGCTGGGGCTGCTGCGGGAGACCGAGCCGGGCCGTACGTCGGCCCCCACCGTCCCGCAGCCGACGCTGGTCCGACTGGACCGGCTGGTCGCCGACGCCCGGGCCGCCGGCCTGGTGGTGGAGTTGCGGGTCAGCGGGGCGGTCGGGGAGCTGCCCGCGACGGTGTCCCGGGAGGGCTACCGGATCGTGCAGGAGGGGCTGACGAACGCGGCCCGGCACGGCCGTGGCCCGGTGACGCTGCGGGTGGACGTACCCGGAAAGGCGTGTCCTGGCGCGGCGCCGGACCGGCCCGCACCCGGTCCGGAGCGCCGCCTGGCGGCGCGGCGGCCGGAGCAGGGCCGCCAGCCGGGCGAGAGCTGTCCCGAGTTGGAGATCGAGCTGGTCAACGGCCTGCGCGGCGCGACCGGGCCGGGGCGCGGCGGACGTGGGCTGGACGGCATGCGGGAGCGGGTGCTGCTGCTCGGTGGGTGGCTCACCGCCGGCCCGGACGGTGAGCGGTGGCGGGTCCGGGCGTCGCTGCCGGTGCCGAGGGGGGAGACCGGGTGAGCATCGACGTGCTGATCGTCGACGACGACGAGCTGATCCGGGTGGGGCTGCGGGCGATCGTCGACGCCCAGCCGGACCTGCGGGTCGTCGGCGAGGCGGCGGACGGGGCGGAGGTGCCGCCGCTGGTGGCGAAGCTGCGTCCCCGGGTGGTGCTGATGGACGTCCGGATGCCCGCCATCGACGGCATTCAGGCCACCCGGCGGCTGCTCGCCGCCCGCGCCGACCCGCCCCGGGTCCTGGTGATCACCACGTTCGCCAACGACGAGTACGTCTACGACGCGTTGCGCGCCGGGGCCAGCGGCTTCCTGCTGAAACGGGCCCGCCCGAGCGAGGTGGTGGAGGCGATCCGGGTGGTGGCGGCCGGCGAGTCGCTGCTCTTCCCGGCGGCGATCCGGCAGCTCGTCGGGGCGTACGGGGGCCGGGGCGGGGACGGGCTGCGCTCGGCGCGGCTCACCGAGCGGGAGGCCGAGGTGCTGCGGCTGATGGCCACCGGGCTGTCCAACACCGAGATCGCCGGGCAGCTGGTCGTCGGGGCGGAGACGGTGAAGACGCACGTCGGGAACGTGCTGGCCAAGCTCGGCGTACGGGACCGGACCCAGGCGGTGATCGCCGCGTACGAGTCCGGGTTCGTGGTGCCGAGCGGCTGACCGGCCGCCCGGCGGCCCTGGCCCGGCCTCCGGCGCCGGGGCCCGGTGGCGTCCCCGTGCGGTTGCGAAGACGGGCGAGGGGGCACTCGACCGCGCTAGCGTGTGTCGGGTGACTGCGCCCAACCAGGTTCCCCCGGTCCCGCCCGCCGACCTGCCCGGCACGCTCGGCGCGCTGCGGGCGTCCGGCCACCACTACCGCACGGTCAAGCAGGAGATCCGCGACAACCTCCTGGCCCGGATGCGCTCCGGCGAGGAGCGCTTCCCCGGCATCGTGGGCTACGCCGACACGGTGCTGCCCGAGGTCGAGCGGGCGCTGCTCGCCGGCCACGACATGGTGCTGCTCGGCGAGCGGGGCCAGGGCAAGACCCGGCTGATCCGCTCGCTGGGCGGGTTGCTCGACGAGTGGACCCCGGTCATCCCGGGCTCGGTGCTCAACGAGCACCCGATGCACCCGCTCACCCCCGCCTCCCGGGCGCTGGTCGACGAGCGCGGCGACGGGCTGCCGATCGGCTGGCTGCACCGGTCGATGCGGTACGGCGAGAAGCTGGCCACCCCGGACACCAGCGTCGGTGACCTGATCGGCGACGTCGACCCGGTCCGGCTCGCCCAGGGGCGTACGCTCGGCGACCCGGAGACGATCCACTTCGGGCTGGTGCCCCGGACCAACCGGGGCATCTTCGCCGTCAACGAGCTGCCCGACCTGGCCGAACGGATCCAGGTGGCGCTGCTCAACGTGCTGGAGGAACGGGACATCCAGGTGCGGGGCTACCAGCTGCGACTGCCGCTGGATCTGCTGCTGGTGGCCAGCGCCAACCCGGAGGACTACACCAACCGCGGCCGGATCATCACCCCGTTGAAGGACCGGTTCGGCGCGGAGATCCGTACCCACTACCCGGTCGAGCTGGAGCTGGAGCTGGCGCTGATCCGCCAGGAGGCCGACCTGGTCGCGCAGGTGCCGGAGCATGTGCTGGAGGTGCTCGCGCGGTTCGCCCGCGCGGTGCGGGAGTCGCCGTCGGTGGACCCGCGTTCGGGGGTCTCCGCCCGGTTCGGCATCGCCGCCGCGGAGACCGTCGCCGCCGCCGCGCTGCGCCGCTCGGGCCTGCTCGCCGGTGCCGCCGCGGCGGCGGCCGGCGGCCCGCCCCGGCTCGACGAGGCCGCTGTCGCCCGGGTCGGCGACGCGGTGTCGGTGACCTCGACCCTGCGAGGGAAGGTGGAGTTCGAGAGCGGCGAGGAGGGGCGGGAGATCGAGATCCTGGCCCACCTGCTGCGGACCGCCACCGCCGAGACGTTCCGGGACCGGCTGGCCGGGCTGGACCTGTCCGGGTTCACCGCGCTGGTCGCCGAGGGCGAGGTGATCGAGACCGGCGAACTGGTCTCCTCGGCCGAGCTGCTGCGCCAGGTCGGCACCGTTCCCGGGCTGGCCAAGGTGCTCGACCGGCTGGGCCTGGGTGACGCGCCCGGCCCGGAGGAGGCCGCCGCCGGGGTCGAGTTCGTGCTGGAGGGGCTGCACCTGACCCGCCGGCTGGGCAAGGACGTCACCGATTCCGGGCGCACCGTCTACGGCGGCCGGGGCTGACCGTGGCCGGCAACCGGTTCCGGTACGGGCAGTGGCGCGGCGGGCCCGACCCGCTGGCCCCGCCGTACGACGTACGGGCCGCGGTGGACGCGGTCGGCGCGGAGGTCCTCGCGGGCGGCAGCCTGCGGGAGGCGCTGCGCGACCTGCTGCGGCGCGGCCCGCAGGCGCGCGGCGGCCTCGACGAGCTGGCCGCCCGGGCCCGGCGGCTGCGCCGGGAGGCGCTGCGGCGGGGCGACCTGGACGGCGCGGTGACCCGGGCCCGGGCGCTGCTCGACCAGGCCCTGGCCGCCGAGCGGGAGGAGCTGCGCGGCCGGGACGGCGACGAGGCGCGCTTCGCCGAGGCGGTGCTGGACAACCTGCCCCGCTCGACCGCCCGTGCCGTGGAGGAGCTGTCCGGGTACGACTGGGTCAGCGACGAGGCCCGGGTCACGTACCAGCGGATCCTGGACGGGCTGCGCGGCGAGGTGCTGGAGCAGCGCTTCGCCGGGCTGCGGGACGCGGCGCGGGCCGCTGCCGACCCGGCCGTCCAGCGGCAGCTCGCCGAGATGATGCGTGACCTCAACGACCTGCTGGACCGGCACGCCCGGTCCGAGGACACCACCGACGCGTTCGCCGAGTTCATGCGCCGGCACGGGGAGTTCTTCCCCGAGCGGCCGAAGGACGTCGACGAACTGGTCGACGTGCTGGCCCGGCGGGCGGCGGCCGGGGAGCGGCTGATGCGGTCGCTGTCGGACCGGCAGCGCGAGGAACTGGCCGGGCTGATGCGCCAGTCCCTCGGCGACCGGTTGACCGGGGAGCTGACGCAGCTCGACGCCCAGCTGCGGGCGCTGCGCCCCGACCTGAACTGGCAGCGCGGTGAGCGGATGCGCGGCGACCGGCCGCTCGGCTACGGCGAGGCGGCCGGGGCGCTCGGTGAGCTGGCCGAGCTGGACGAGCTGCTCGACCAGCTCGACCAGGACCATCCGGGGGCCACCCTGGACGACGTGGACGTCGACGCGGTGGCCCGGACGCTGGGCCGGGACGCCGCCGACGACGTACGCCGGCTTCAGGAGCTGGAGCGGGAGCTGCGCCGGCAGGGTTGGGTGACCCGGGACGCCGACGGGTTGACGTTGAGCCCGAAGGCGCTGCGCCGCCTCGCCGGCACCGCGCTGCGGCGGGTCTTCGCCGACCTGACCGCCGGCCCGCGCGGGCAGCACGACCTGCGCTCGGCGGGTGCCGCCGGCGAGGTCAGCGGCGCGTCCCGACCGTGGGAGTACGGCGACGAGCAGCCCCTGGACGTGGTGCGTACCCTCACCCGGGCGGTGCGCCGGGCCGGTCCCGGGGTGCCGGTGCAGCTCGCGGTCGAGGACTTCGAGGTGGTGGAGACCGAGCGACGGGCTTCGGCGGCGGTGGCGCTCTGCGTGGACCTGTCGTATTCGATGATCTCGCAGGGGCGGTGGGGGCCGATGAAGCAGACGGCGCTGGCGCTGTCGCATCTGATGGCGACCCGGTTCCCGCAGGACGCGTTGCAGATCGTCGGGTTCGGCCGGGAGGCGATGCCGCTGACCCAGCAGGAGTTGGCGGCGGTGGAGCCGGACCTGCGGCAGGGCACCAACCTGCAGCACGCGCTGCGGCTGGCCGGCCGGCATCTGCGCCGGCACCCGGGCGCCGAGCCGGTGGTGCTGGTGGTGACCGACGGCGAGCCGACCGCCCATCTTGACCCGGAGGACGGGGAGGCCCACTTCCACTGGCCGCCGCTGCCGGAGACCATCGAGGCGACCGTCCGCGAGGTGGACAGGCTGACCCGGTACGGGGCGACGCTGAACCTCTTCATGCTGGGTGACGACCCGGGCCTGCGCCGATTCGTCGACGCGGTGGCCCGTCGCTGCAAGGGTCGGGTCTTCACCCCCGACCTCGACGACCTCGGCGAGTACGTCGTCTCCGACTACCTCCGCTCCCGTTCCTGAGCTTGCCTCGGCCATCGAGTTGTGGCACCCCCTCATCCGGGTGAATCGGGTGCCATAACTGCCTGTTCGACGCCCGTGGGCGGGGTTGGATGCGGGCATGGACGGGGTGGACGCCGGGAGGTTGCGGCTGGCGTACGAGGCGGTGCTCGCGGAGTTGGACGCGGGCGGGTTCGGCCCGCCGGGAGACGGTGAGCTGAGCGCCGAGCAGATCGTCGCGCACCTGGCGGCCAACGACGAGCTGATGAGCGAGGCGACGGAGGCGGTGCTGGCCGGCTCGCCGTTCGCGTACTACGACCTGGAGACCATCCACCGACCGCAGCTCGACGCGCTGGTCTCCGAGTGCGGCGGGCTGGACGGGCTGTCCGCGCTGCTGCGGGCCACCAGTCAGAAATTGTGTGTGCTCGCCGATCGGCTCGGGCCGGCCGCGGAGACCCCGGTCGACACCGTGCTGCGGGAGGGCTTCGACCTGGACGTTGACGAGTCCCTGCCCTGGGGCCGTGCCCTCGACCTGCACACCCGCATCCACCTCCCCATGCACCTGACCCAACTCCGCGCCCTCCGCCCCCACCCCCACCCCGCCTAGCCCCCTACCCCACCCCCACCCCCACCCCCCCACCCCCTCCCCCACCCCGGCGATCTTGCACTTGTGGTCGCCGAGAAGCGGTGCAAAGGGGACAAACAGGGGACCCGAAGTGCAAGATCGCGGAACGGAGAGGGAGGGAGGGGAGGGGGAGGGGAGGGGGAGGGGGAGGGAGGGACGGGGGTGGGGGAGGGTCAGTGGGGGTGGGGGCGGAAGGTGTGGCGGTAGGTGGTTGGGGGGACGCCGAGGCGGTGGTGGAAGTGCTGGCGCAGGGCGGCGGCGGTGCCGAAGCCGGCGTGGCGGGCGACCTGGTCGACGGTCAGGTCGGTGGTCTCCAGCAGTAGTCGGGCGTGATCGGTGCGCTGCTGGAGCAGCCACTGCGCCGGGCTGAGCCCGGTCTCGGAACGGAAGTGCCGGGTGAAGGTGCGTACGCTCATCCGGGCGTGCGCGGCCAGGTCGCGCAGGGCGACCGGCTCGTGCAGCCGCTGCCGGGCCCACTCGCGGGTGGCGGCGGTGCCGGTGGCCGTCGCGCGGGGGACCGGGCGCTCGATGTACTGGGCCTGGCCGCCGTCGCGCCACGGTGGCACGACGCAGCGCCGGGCGGACCGGTTGGCGACCGTGCTGCCGTGGTCGGTGCGGATGACGTGCAGGCAGAGGTCGATGCCGGCGGCCACCCCGGCCGAGGTGAGCACCCCGTCGGAGTCGACGAACAACACGTCCGGGTCGAGGTCGACGGCCGGGTGCAGCCGGCGGAAGCGGTCCGCGTACGCCCAGTGGGTGGTGGCTCGGCGGCCGTCGAGCAGGCCGGCGGCGGCCAGCACGAAGGCGCCCGTGCAGATCGACATGATCCGGGCGCCCCGTTCGTGCGCCGCGCGTAGTGCGGCCGTGACGTCGGGGTCCACCGTCCCGTCGACCATCGGTGGGCCGTCGTGGATGCCGGGGACGATCACCGTGTCGGCGGTGCCGGTCAGCTCCAGGCCGTGCTCGGGCAGCACCTGGAAGCCGGCGGTGCTGCGTACCGGGCGCCCGCCGGGGGTGCAGACCTCGACGGCGTACAGCGCTGCCCGGTCGTCGTCGCGGGCGGTGCCGAAGACCTGGGACGGGGTGCCCAGATCGAGGCCGACCACGCAGTCGAGGGCGAGCACCGCGATCCGGTGCGGGACAACGGTCATGGCCCGATTATTGCGCATGATGGCTTTCCGGCCACTCGTCGTGCCGGGCAACGCCTCCGAGACTCGGTGGGTGACCCGACACCGCCTCCACCCGGCCTGGCTCGTGGCCGCCGTCGCCTTCGTCGCGCTGGTCGGCGCGGCCGGCTTCCGCGCCACGCCCAGCGTGCTGCTGCACCCACTGCACGCCGAGTTCGGCTGGCCGTTGGCGACCATCTCCGCCGCCGTCTCGGTCAACCTGATGCTCTACGGGCTGACCGCACCGTTCGCCGCCGCGCTGATGGACCGGTTCGGCATCCGCCGGGTGGTGGCCGGCGCGCTGGCGCTGGTCGCGCTCGGCAGCGGGCTGACCGTCGGGATGACCACGAGCTGGCAGCTGATCCTCTGCTGGGGCGTCCTGGTCGGGCTGGGCACCGGGTCGATGGCGCTGGCGTTCGTGGCGACGGTGACCGGGCGCTGGTTCGTCCGCCGCCGGGGCCTGGTCACCGGGGTACTCACCGCGGGTGGGGCGGCCGGGCAGCTGGTCTTCCTTCCGCTGCTCGCCGTGCTGGTGCGCGACCACGGCTGGCGGGTGGCGGCACTGGTCGTCGCCGGCGCCGCGCTGGCGGTCGTACCCCTGGTGGTCTGGCTGCTGCGCGAGCACCCGGCGGATCTCGGCCTGCCGGCCTACGGCGCGACCGAGGTGGTGCCCGCGACGCCGCCGGCGGGCGGGGCGGCGGCCGGGGCGGTCGGCGCGCTCTCTGCCGCCGCGCGGACCCGGCCGTTCTGGCTGCTCGCCGGGGGTTTCGCGATCTGCGGCGCGACCACCAACGGTCTGGTCGGCACCCACTTCGTGCCGGCCGCACACGACCACGGCATGCCGGAGACGACCGCCGCGGGGCTGCTCGCCCTGGTCGGCATCTTCGACATCGTCGGTACGGTGGCCTCCGGCTGGCTCACCGACCGGGTGGACAGCCGACTGCTCCTCGGCGCCTACTACGCGCTGCGCGGCGCGTCGCTGCTGGTGCTGCCCAGCCTCTTCGCCGGCAGCACCGAGCCCAGCATGCTGGTCTTCGTCGTCTTCTACGGCCTGGACTGGGTGGCCACCGTGCCGCCGACCGTGGCGCTGTGCCGGGAGCACTTCGGCGCGTCCGGCGCGGTGGTGTTCGGCTGGGTGTTCGCCGCCCACCAGGTCGGCGCGGCGGTGGCGGCGACCGGTGCCGGGCTGGTCCGCGACCAACTCGGCGAGTACACCCTGGCCTGGTACGTGGCCGGCGCGTTGTCGATCGGCGCGGCCGGGCTCTCCCTGCTGCTGCGCCGCCGCGGCGGCGAGGCGCCGGTCGCGCTGCCCGTCACGGTCGGCCGCCGAGCCTGGAGCTACCGGGGCTGAGCCGCCAGCCCGGCGGGCCCGGGCCGAGCCGACCGCCGGTCGAGCGGTCGGCCGGGTGGGCCCGCCGGGGTCGTGCGGTCAGCCGAGCGCCCACTGCTGCTCGGCAGCGCCGGTGCACGGTGCCTGCTCAAGTGGGGCGCCGGGATCGGTGCCGGCGCCGGCGACCTGGGCGCACTTGCCGCTGTGCACGGCGACCAGCAGCACCGGGCCGGCGCCGGCCGGGGCGAGCCGCCACTGCTGGTTGACCTGCCCGTTGCAGGACCACTGCTGCACGGCCGTGCCGTCGTCGGCGCTCTGCCCGTAGACGTCCAGGCACTTGCCGCTGGCCGCGTTGACCAGGGTGAAGACGTCGCCGTCGACCGGCGTGGCCACCCACTGCTGCTCCGGGCCGCCGGTGCAGTCGGCCAGCGCCGCCCGTGCGCCCTCGGGGTCGTCGCCGGTCACCCCGACGCAGCGTCCGGAGGGCACCCCACGGAAGACCGTGGGTCCGCCCGCGGGGGGTGGCGGGGCGGCGGCTGTGGTCGGCTCGGCCGTCGGCGACGGTGGCGCCTCCGTGGTGGGCGTCACGTCCGTGGCGGGCTCGGCCTCGCTCGACTCGCCCGCCGGGCTCGACACGGCCGCGGGCACCACCGGCTGGTCGTCGCTGCCGATGCGGAGCACGCCGCTGACGAAGAACACCCCGACGAGTACGCCGACCACGGCGACGCCCAGCGCGATCCGCATCAACGGGTCCTGCGGCAGGCGCGGGCGGAACCCCCGGGTGCCGTAGACGGTGCCGGTCGGGTCGGTGCGTTGCTCGGACATGGGGGCATCCTGACCCACGGCCACCGCCGATGGCCAGCCGCCCCGATGTGAGCGTGACTCAGTCGACGACCCGCACGTCCTTCCAGAACGCCACCCGATCGCGGACCCGCTCCGCCTCGGGCTTCGGGTCCGGGTAGTACCAGACGGCGTCCGCGCTGGTCCGGCCCTCGTGTTCGAGGGTGTAGTAGGAGGCGGTGCCCTTCCACGGGCAGACCGTGTGGGTGGCGGAGTCGCGGATCAGGTCGGCGCGCAGCGCCGTACGCGGGAAGTAGTGGTTGCCCTCGACCAGCACGGTGTCGTCGCTCTCCGCGACGACCAGGTCGTTCCAGACTGCTTTCGGCATGCCCACCACGCTAGGCGGGTGCGGTCGAACCGGCCAGGCTCAGCGGGCCGGTTCCGGGTCGGTGACGTCGGCGACCGTCGCGCCGAGCGTGGCGAGGGCGGTGTCCGCGTCGACCGCCACGGCGACCCCGTGCTGGCCCGCGCCGAGGGTGATCTCCCGGCCGCGCAGCCGCTCGTCCGCGATCACCGGCCACGCGGTGGTCGAGCCGAACGGGGTGATGGTGCCCCGTTCGTAGCCGGTGGCCGTCCGGGCGGTCTCGGCGTCCGGCATGGACAGCCGGCTCACCCCCAGCAGGGCGCGCAGCTTGGGCCAGGAGATGACCCGGTCGCCGGGGGTGAGCACGAAGAGGTGGTCGTCCTCGCCCCGGCGTACCACGATGGTCTTGACGACGTCGGGGACCGCCACGCCCCGCGCCCGGGCGGCCTCGGCCAGGCTGCGGACCGGGCCGTGCCGGATCACCCGGTACGGCAGCGCGGCGGCGTCGAGGGCGGCGATCGCGGGGGACGACATGTCCGCCACGGTAGCGCCCTCGGCCGACCGGACGATCCAAAAAGGCCATGGTGGACATCCGGCCAAGGTGGCCGAGCAGGCGTAATGTGATCTCATGCGTGCGCAGCGTATGGATCATCGGGGTGACCATGATCGGGCGGTGGACACGCTGCGGCGGTCGTACGCCGCGGTGCCCGCCGGCGAGCCCGTGCGGCTGGCCAAACGCACCTCGAACCTGTTCCGTCCGAGATCGACGCCGCAGGCGCCGGGGCTGGACGTGAGCGGCCTGACCGGGGTGCTCGACGTCGACGCGGCCGCCCGCACCGCCGACGTGCAGGGCATGTGCACCTACGAGAACCTGGTCGACGCCACCCTGCCGCACGGGTTGATGCCGCTGGTCGTGCCGCAGTTGCGCACGATCACCCTGGGCGGTGCGGTCACCGGGCTGGGCATCGAGTCCACCTCGTTCCGCAACGGACTGCCGCACGAGTCGGTACGGGAGATGGACCTCCTCACCGGGGCCGGTGAGATCCTCACCGCCCGGCCCGAGGGGGAGCACGCCGACCTGTTCCGGGCCTTCCCCAACTCGCTGGGCAGCCTCGGCTACGCCACCCGGCTGCGCATCGAGCTGCAACCGGTCCGCCGGTACGTGGCCCTGCGCAACATCCGGTTCACCCGGTTGGAAGAGTTGACCGACGCGATCGGCGAGGTGGTCGCCAAGGGCTCCTGGGAGGGCGACCCGGTCGACGCCATGGACGGGGTGATGTTCAGCCCCGGCGAGGCGTACCTGGTGTTGGCCACCTTCACCGACGACGCCGCCACGGTCCGCCCGAGCGACTACACCGGCCAGGACATCTACTTCCAGTCGCTGCGCCGGCACACCCGCGACGTGCTCACCACCTACGACTACCTGTGGCGGTGGGACACCGACTGGTTCTGGTGCTCGGCGGCGTTCGGCGTGCAGCACCCGGTGATCCGCCGGCTCTGGCCGCAGCGCTACCGCCGCAGCGACTTCTATCACCGGATCGTCCGCTTCGAGAACCGACACCAGGTGGCCGCCCGGGTCGACCGCTGGCGGGGCCACCCGGCCCGGGAGCGGGTGGTGCAGGACGTCGAGATCCCGCTCGACGGCACGGCCGATTTCCTGCGCTGGTTCGCCCGGACGGTGCAGATGGCGCCGGTCTGGCTCTGCCCGCTGCGGCTGCGCGAGCCGGCCGGCCCCGGCTCCGCCCACGCCTGGCCGCTTTATCCGCTGTCGCCGGGCGAGACGTATGTGAACATCGGCTTCTGGGGGACCGTGCCGATCGCCGAGGGCGCCGCCGACGGCGACGTCAACCGGGAGATCGAGCGCGCGGTGTCGGAGGCGGGCGGGCACAAGTCGCTCTACTCCGACGCCTACTACGACCGGGCGGCGTTCGACCGGCTCTACGGCGGGGAGACCTGGCGCGCCGTGAAGGACCGCTACGACCCGGATCACCGGCTCACCGGACTGTACGAGAAGGCGGTAGCGCGAGCATGAGTCTGATCGACCGAGAACAGGGGGCGGCGAGCGTCCCGGCCGGCCCACCGGCGGGCGGCCGACGTACCGGACCGACCGTGGCGGACGTGATCCGCGCGGTCACCACCGGTGCTCTCCCGATCCGTATCACCGGGTACGACGGCAGCGCCATCGGCCCGGCCGACGCCGGCATCACCCTGGCCATCCGTTCCGAGCGGGGACTGTCCTACCTGCTCACCGCCCCCGGCGACCTGGGCATGGCCCGCGCGTACGTGAGCGGTGACCTGGGGCTGGAAGGGGTGCACCCGGGCGACCCGTACGAGGCGTTCACGGTGCTCAAGGACGAGTTGCACCTGCGGCTGCCGTCGGTGGGTGAGGCGCTGGCCCTGGTGAAGGGGCTGGGCTGGGAGCGGCTGCTGCCCCCGCCGCCCCCGCCGCAGGAGGCCGCGCCGCGCTGGAGGCGGGTGATGGACGGGCTGCGGCACTCCCGGCACCGGGACAGCAATGCGATCTCCCACCACTACGACGTCTCGAACGCCTTCTACGAGAAGGTGCTCGGCCCGTCGATGACGTACACCTGCGCGGTGTTCCACAGCCCGGACGACACGCTGGAGCAGGCGCAGCGGGCCAAGTACGACCTGGTGGCCGGGAAGCTGGCGCTCAAGCCGGGGATGCGGTTGCTCGACGTCGGCTGCGGCTGGGGCGGCATGGTCCGGCACGCGGCCCGGGAGTACGGCGTCAAGGCGCTCGGGGTGACCCTGTCGCGGGCGCAGGCGGAGTGGGCGCAGGCGGCCATCGAGCGGGAGGGCCTGGGGGATCTGGCCGAGGTGCGGCACCTGGACTACCGGGACGCTCCCCGGGAGCACTTCGACGCGGTCTCCTCGATCGGGCTGACCGAGCACATCGGGGTGCGCAACTACCCCGCGTACTTCGGGGCGCTGCGGGCCCGGCTCAAGCCGGGTGGGCGACTGCTCAACCACTGCATCACCCGGGCCGACAACCGGGCGCCGCACCGCTCCGGCGCGTTCATCGACCGCTATGTCTTCCCGGATGGGGAGCTGGCCGGGCCGGGCCGGCTGATCAGCGAGATCCACGACGCCGGGCTGGAGGTGCACCACGAGGAGAACCTGCGCCAGCATTACGCGCTGACGCTGGCCGGCTGGTGCCGCAACCTGGTCGAGCACTGGGACTTCTGCGTCGGCGAGGTGGGCCCGGGCACCGCCCGGGTGTGGGGGCTCTACATGGCCGGCTCCCGGATGGCCTTCGAACGCAACGAGATCCAGCTGCACCAGGTCCTCGCCACCCACAACGGTCCGCAGGGCGTCAACGGCTATCCGCTGCGCCCCGACTGGACGCCCTGACCTCCCTTCGATCAGCGAAAGGCCGCGCGGTTCGCGCGGCCTTTCGTCGTTATCGGGGCGGGTCCGGAGATTGGTCGGGGCGACCACTCAACCTTCCGTCCCCACCCGTCGTCCTTGGTGGCGACGAGAGGAGAGCCAGTGCGGCGGAAGAAACGCTTCGAGGGGCTGGACGCCCTTGTCGCCGAACGCGGCGGTGTGCTGCTCGCGACGGCGGTGCTGCTGACCGGCAGTCGGGCCGCCGGGGAGGACCTGGTGCAGGCGGCGCTGGAGCGGCTGATGCGGAACTGGAGCCGGGTGCACGGCGACAAGGAGGGATATCTGCGTCGCACGCTGTATCACCTGGCGGTCGACCGGTGGCGGCTGCGCCGGCGCCGGCCGGAGGTGCTGGCCGAGGTCGAGCCGCCGGGCCAGCCGGACGGCACCGACGCGCTGCACCTGCGGCAGGCGCTCATCCAGGCGTTGGCCCTGCTGCCGCCGCGGCAGCGGGCCGTGCTGGTGCTGCGCTACTGGGAGCAGCGCAGTGAATCGGAAGCCGCCGAACTGCTCGGCTGTTCGGTCGGCACCGTCAAGTCGTCCGCCTCCCGGGGGCTGACCCGGTTGCGCGAACTCACCGCCGACTGGGCGCTGGAAGGCGCGGGCATGAACGGAGCAGGAAGATGACGATTGACCTTGAGGACCAGCTGACGGCCGGGATGCGGGACGAGGTCTCCGGCCTGACGTACACCCGGGACGTGCTGGGGGACGCCACCCGGCGCCACCGGCGGCGTACGGTGCTGCACCGCAGCGCGTATGCGGCCGGCGTGGTCGGGGTGGCCGGCGCGCTGGCGGCGGCCCTGACCGTCGACACCGGTGTTCCCGCTGGCCTGGGCGGCTCGCCCGGGCCGATCGCCGAGCGGCCTTCGATCGCGGCGAGTCCGGAGTGGCCGCAGATGCGGCTGGCCGCCGCCGCGGCGGCCAGCGAGAACATCAGTTACCGGGTGAAGGTCACCACCACCAACAAGGAGAAGCTTCCGCCGAAGGGAGAGCTGCCTGAGCCGGTCGCCGAAAGGTGGGTGACGAAGGGCGCGTTCGATCCGGCGACGGTCACCGGTTACCTGGAGTCGCCGAACACCGGGCTGCGTCCGCCCATGTCGAGCTTCTGGCTGCAGGAGCGCCTTGTCGATGGCGTCCGGTACGTCGGCGGTCTGGACGGCGCCGACCCCGACAATGGAAAGATCGTGTGGTCTCGGTTTCCGGAGGGCAGGCAGACGGGCTTGAAATACGACGACGGGCTGGGCGCCTCGACGGATCCGCAGCAGCTGTTCCGGATGTTGCGGCAGGCCGGCGCCAAGGTGACCCAGAGCCCCGGCGGTGGCTACCACTTCGAGGTCACGATGCAGGATTCGACCCAGGGGGTCGCCGCCGACAGGCTGGCCGGTGACGTGACGATCGACGCGGACGGCCGGATCAGGACGGTGGCGTACGACCGTGCGGTGCGATGGAACGCCAAGGGCCCGGAACACACCTATCACCTGCACGTGCTGGTGGAACTCTCCGACTACGGCCTGCCGGTGAAGGTCGCCGTGCCGGCCAACGCACGCGTCATCGGCAGGTAGCGACGACAGGCCGCGCGGTTCGCGCGGCCTTTCGTCGAACCTATTGACAAAGAAGTTTTGTACGTACAAACTGATTTTGCCATGAGAGACGTCCTGTACCTGGAAGAACGCGAGCAGGCCGAAGCCCTGCTCAAGCCGCAGCGGATCGAGGTGCTGCGGCAGCTCGCCGAGCCCCGCACCTGCACCGAGGTCGCGGCCCGGCTGGGGCAGACGCCGCAGCGCGTCTACTACCACGTCAAGCAACTTGTCGCGGCCGGGCTGGCCGAGCAGGTGTCCGAGCGGCGGGTGCGCGGCATCACCGAGGGCATCTACCAGGCCGTCGCCCGGTCGTACTGGCTCTCGCCCCGTCTCGTTGGACGAATCGGCGGAGGACGCCGGGCGCGCGACGAGCTGAGCCTGGGCTACCTGCTCGACCTGATGGAGGAGGTGCAGGCCGACATCGCCGCGCTCGACCGGGCCGCGCCGGAGCTGCCCTCGATCGGGGTGTCCGGCGAGATCCGGGTGCCGGCCGAGCGCCGGCAGGAATTCCTGCACGACCTGCAGTCGACGCTGCAGGACCTGTTCACGCGCTACGGGGGCGCCGAAGGGGACGCCTTCAAACTCGCCGTGGCGTGCTACCCGAAAGGTGACAACCATGAGTGACCTGTTGACCATCCGGGCCCGGCTCGCCGCTCCGGCGCAGCGGGTGCGGCGTGCGCTGACCGACCCCGCCGAGCTGCGGGTCTGGTTCGCCGAGCACGCCGAGGTCGAGCTGCCGCACCGGTACGAGTTCTGGGGCCGCTACACGCCCGAGGGCGACGCCCCGCACCAGCGGTTGCTGCACGCCGACGAGCGGAGCCTGCGCTTCGCCTGGGTGCTCGACGGCGTGGAGACCACCACCGACATCGAGGTGACGCCGCAGGGGGACAACACCGAGCTGACCCTGCGGCAGAGTCACTGGGTCTTCACCGAGGCCCTCGACGGCAGCACCATCCGGGGCGTGCTCCAGACCTGGTGGAGCCTGGCACTGGCCAACCTCAACGCGTACCTGGAGGGGCGTGAGCTGCTGCCCCGCACCGACTTCACCTCGGCCGACCTGCGCGGTGAGCTGACCATCGACGCGCCGATGGAGCGGGTGTGGACCTCGCTGACCGACTCCGAGCAGGCCAGCGCCTGGTTCGGGTACCCGATCGGCATCGAGCCCTGGGTCGGCGGCCGGTACGCCATGGGCGGCTTCGACGCCGGGTACGCGGCCAAGGTGATCGACCTGGAGCCGGGCCGCAAGCTCTCGGTCGACTGGGGACCGACCGGCGTCATCACCTGGGAGCTGGCCGAGTCCGCCGGGAAGACCAGGCTGACCTTCGTGCAGAGCGGCTTCGACGAGGCCAAGCCGCCGTACGGGGCGTGGACCGGGTCGGTGGCGGGCCTTTCCGAGCTGCGCCGCTTCCACGAACTGGCCGACTGGCAGCCGATCTGGCTCGCCGAGGAGCTGCCGGCGAGCACACCCGCCGGCTGACGAGTTCATCACCATCCGCCTGAGCGACCGCCTGCACGCCGACCCGCGAGTGCTCCGGTAACCACCCGCTCACAGAAAGGGGCGGGTCAACGGTGGACCCGGGCAGACGACCTGCCTGCCCGGGTCCCCGGTGCGGCACTGCTCCCGAACCGGCTGGCCCGGCGGCACGGTTCGGCGCTCTGCCGGGGATCACCGGCTCAGCTCGTCGGCCCGGCGCAGCAGCGCCCGCCGCTCCGGTTCCGAGCCCACCGCCTCGGCGGCGGCCCGGAACAGGGCGACGGAGCGGTCGCGATCGCCGTGCCGGGCGGTCAGCTCGGCCTCCGCGGCCAGCGCCGGCGGGTAGCCGTCCAGCGCGCCGCCGGAGCGGGCCTCGGCGAGCAGCGCCAGCCCGGCCGCCGGACCGTACGCGTAGCCGTGGGCGACCGCCCGGTTGAGCCGGATCACCGGGGTCGGGTGCAGCCGGACCAGGTGGTCGTACCAGCCGGCGATGGCCGGCCAGTCGGTGTCGGCGGCGGTGCGGGCGGTGGCGTGGCCGGCGGCGATGCGGGCCTGGAGGGCGTACGGGCCGTGGCCGGCGTGGCCCAGCAGCGCCACGCCCTCGGCGATGGCGTCCCGGTCCCACCGGGAGCGGTCCTGCTCGTCGAGGGTCAGCAGATTGCCGGCCGGGTCGCGCCGGGCGGCGCGGCGGGAGTGGTGCAGCAGGAACAACGCGAGCAGCCCGGCCGCCTCCGGCTGCTCCGGCATCAGGCCGTGCAGCAGCCGGGCCAACCGGATCGCCTCGGCGGCGAACGCGGGCTCGCCGTCGGCGTCGTACCCCCGGGTGAAGAGCAGGTAGAGCACGGCCAGGACGCCCGGCAGCCGCTCGACCAGCGCGGGCCCGGTCGGCACCCGGTACGGGACGCCGGCCGTGGCGATCCGCGTCTTGGCCCGGGTGATCCGGCGGGTCATGGTCGACTCGCTGACCAGGAAGGCGCGGGCGATGTCGGCGGTGGGCACCCCGGCGATGGTGCGCAGGGTCAGCGCGACCCGGTCCGGCAGGGCCAGCGCCGGATGGCAGCAGGTGAAGATGAGCCGCAACCGGTCGTCCACCACGTCCCCCTCCGGTGGCGCCGGCTCGGGATCGGTGAGCAGCGCCAGGTCGCGCAGTTTGCGGCGTTCCACGCTGGCCCGGCGCAGCGTGTCCACGGCCCGGTTCCGGGCGACCGTCATCAGCCAGCCGCCCGGATTCCCCGGTACGCCGTCGCGGGGCCACCGCTCCAGCGCCGCGGCGAGGGCCTCCTGTGCGCAGTCCTCGGCCAGCGTCCAGTCCCCCGTGACCCGGATCAGGGCGGCCACGATCCGCGGGTACGCCTCGGCACCCGCGTCGGCGACCGCCCCGGTCGCGTCGGTCACCGGCGTCAGTCGAGGTCCACGAGGGGACGCAGCTCGATCCGGCCGGCGTACGCCATCGGGTGGGCGCGGGCCACCTCGACCGCCTCGTCCAGGTCGGCGCACTCCAGCAGGTCGAAGCCCACGATCAGCTCCTTGGTCTCGGCGAACGGGCCGTCGGACAGCAGCAGCTCGCCGTCGCGTACCCGGACCGTGGTGGCCGCCGACGGCTCGGCGAACCGGCTGCCGGTGACGCGCTGGCCGCTGGCGTCCCGCTCGGCCACCCACTTCTCGATGTCCGGCGCGGCGCTCGGGTCCTTGTCCGGCTCGGTGTCGGTGCAGACCAGCATCATGTACTTCATCGGACGCTCCTCGGTGTCGTGTGGTGGTTCCGCCCAGCTGACGAACGAAAGACCCGGATCCGGACACCTGCCTACCAGAATTTTTCGACGGTGACCTCCCGGTCCCGGCCGGGTACGCCGTGTGATCTTCGACAGGGCGCGGATCCCGCCGTCGGCTGCGCGAACTACGCTGGGGCGGCCGTCCGAACGGGGAGAATTCTTGCGTAATCACCCGGCCGTCGTACTGGTGGCCGTCCTGCTGTCCACCCTCGCGTTGCCGGTCTCGCTGACCGGCGCCTCGGTCGCGCTGCCCGACATCGGGCGTGATCTGCACGCCGGGCTGGCCGGCGTCCAGTGGGTGGTGAACGGCTACAACGCCACCTTCGCCAGCTTCATGCTCGCCACCGGCGCGCTGGCCGACCTGTTCGGCCGCCGCCTGGTCTACGCCATCGGGGTGGCGGTCTTCGTGGCCGGCGGGCTGCTCGCCTCGGTCGCCGACAGCATCGTGCTGCTCGACATCGCCCGCGTCCTCGCCGGTGTCGGCGCGGCCGCCGCGGCGACCAGCGCCTCCGCGCTGCTCGCCGGGGCGTTCCACGGCCGGGCCCGGGCCCGCGTCTTCGGCGTCTTCGGTACGACCATCGGCGTCGGTCTCGCCTTCGGCCCGTCGATCGCCGGGCTGCTCATCGAAGGTTTCGGCTGGCGGGCGGTGTTCGCCGTACCGGCGCTGGCCACCGGCGCGGTGCTCGCCCTCGTCCCACTGCTGCCGGAGTCCCGCCAACCGCACCCCGGCCGGGTCGACTGGCCGGGCACCGTCTCGTTCACCGCCGCGCTGCTGCTGCTCATCTTCGGCTTCGTGCAGGGCCCCGACTACGGCTGGACCGCCCCGGTGATCCTCGTCGCGTTCGCCGCCGCGGCGGCCCTGCTGGTGCTCTTCGTGCGGGTGGAACGCCGCCGCGCCGAGCCGATGTTCGACCTGGCCCTGCTGGCGAGCCCCCGGTTCGTCGGCATCTGCCTGGCGGCGGCCACCATCGTGGCGGTCCTGGTGCCGCTGCTGGTCTACCTGCCGTCGTACCTGACCACCGTGGTCGGGCTCAGCCCCGGCGCGGCCGGCGTCACGCTGATCCTGCTCACCGCGCCGACCCTGGTGCTGCCGCTGCTCAGCGGGGCGATGACCCGGCTGGTCCCGGCCACCGCGGTCACCGTCGTGTCGGTGGCCGTGGTCGCCGTCGGCGCGGGCTGGGCCACCGTGGTCGGCCCGCACGCCGACGCCGTGACCCTGGCCGGGCCGCTGCTGACGATCGGCGTCGGGGTGGGACTGTCGATCGGGCTGCTGGACGCCATCGCGATCGGCAGCGTCGCGCCGACCCGGGCGGCCACCGGCGCCGGGATGATCAACACGGCGCGGCTGGCCAGCGAGACGGTGGCCATCGCCGTGGTCGGGGCGGTGCTGGCCAGCACCACCGGCGGCCGGCTGGCCGATCCCGGCTTCACCGGCGGGCTGCGTACGGTGCTGTGGTCGATGGCCGGGATCGCGTCGGCTGCCGCCGTGACCGTCGCCGTGCTGGTCCGCCGCTCCCCGGCCCGCGCCGAACCGGAGCCGGTTCCCGTCGGTTGACCGCAGCGGCGCGGGGTGTGGACCCGGGCCGAATCGGCGGGCACCGCCTATCCTGGCGCATCATGACCGACACCGCGCAGCGCCTGGCCGGGATCCGGGGTGGCGTGCCGCCCCGGCGGCACAACGCCCGCACGATCGCCGCCCTGACCGGCAACCCGGGCTGCACCCGCCGGGCGGTGCTGGACAGCGCCGGGGTGGACAAGCCGAGGCTGGCCGAGCGGATCGGCTTCCCGGCCCGGTTCGGCCAGTCCCGGTTCGCCATCACCCGGGGCAACGCGTTCGAGGCCCAGGTCAAGGCCGACGGCGGGGTGGAGCTGCTGCGGCTGGTCGCGGAGCGGCTGGGCGTACCGGTGCCGGCGGGGGCGAGCTGGACGGACCTGGGCGGCGCGGACGACCTGCCGGACCGGCAGGAGCGGTCCCGAGCGGCGCTGACCGGCGGCGGCGACGGGCCGGCGTTGTTCGACCACCCGCTGCTCGCTCTGGAGGTGGCCGGCCGGCGGGTGCACCTGGAACCGGATCTGGTCGCCGCCCGGCTCGGCGGTCGGTTCCACGTGGTGGAGGTCAAGTCGTTCCCGGTGATCGACGGGCAGGCCGACCCGGCGAAGGTCGCCGCCGCCGCCATCCAGTCCGCCGTCTACGTGCTGGCGCTGCGCGAGCTGCTCGCCGCCGAGGGGCACGACCCGGACCTGGTGTCGCACGAGGTGGTGCTGGTCTGCCCGCGCGACTTCGCCAACCAGCCGGTGGCCAGCCTGCTCGACGTGCGCAAACAGTTGCTGGTGCTGCGCCGCCAACTCGACCGGATGGACCGGATCGACGACCTGCTCGCCGACGTGCCGGCCGGTTTCACCGCCGACCTGACCGCCGACCCGGCGACCCTGACCGCCGCGCTGTCCACCGTGCCGGCCCGCTACGCGCCGGAGTGCCTGGCCGCCTGCGAGCTGGCGTACTTCTGCCGGCACGAGGCACGCGACCACACCACCGCGCTGGGCCGGCCGGTGCTGGAGGCGCTGGGCGGCATCGCCGAGATCGGGGAGGTGCTGGCGCTGGCCGACGGCCTCCGCGCCCCCGATCCGGAGCAGGCGGAGGCCGCCGCGCTGCTGCGCGCCGCCGCCCGGCTGCGCGCCGACGCCCTCGCCGGCAACCCCGCATGAGTACGCTCCGCCGGCCCGGCCGGCCCGTCCCGCCCCGGAGGTCCCGGTGAGCACGCTGCGTGCCCTGGCCAAGGCGCGGGCGGTCGCCGCCGGGGTGGCCCAGCCGGTGGCCACCGTACGGCACCTGCATCTGTCGGACCGGCCGTTGGTGCTGGTGCCCCTGGCGATGGCGGGCGAGGCGAACGCCCCGCTCGCCGCCCTGGTCGGCGCCGCACCCGAGGAGGGGCGGCTGCTGGTCGTGCCGCAGCCCCGCAACCGCGACCAGCGGTTCGCGTTCGCCGCCGAGCTGGCCGCGATCGTGCTGCCCCACCTGGACTCGTTCCGTGGGGTCAGCGAGGCGGTGCCGGTCGACCGGGGTCGGGACGTGCGGTACCGGTACGTCGACGCGCCGCAGCTGCTGGTGCCGAACCCGGCCGGGGTCACCTTCCTGCGGCTGTTCGGCCGGTCCACCCGGTTCCGCCGCCCGGACGGCGACTATCCGGTGCACCCGTCGGTGCCGCTGCTCGGCCGCTGGCTGACCTTCTTCGCCGAGCGCGCCGAGCATCCGGGCTCGGCGGCGCTGGTGGCGATGACCGAGGCGCTGACCCTGCACTGGGCGACCGGGCAGAGCGCGGTGGAGGACCTGCACCTGCCGGCGCTGCTCGGCTGGATCGACCCACCGGCCGGGTCGACCGGCGCCGAGGCGGCCGCCCGGGCCGAGGACCCGTCGATCTGCCCGCCCGCCGGACCGGCCACCGACCCGGACTTCGACAACCGCCGCCTCGCCGCGGCGATGGCCGCGTACGCCGGGACCGAGGACGACCCGGTCGCCCGCGCGGGCGCGTACGCGGAGCTGGCGCGGCTGCTGCGCGACCAGCTCGCGCCCACCTGGGAGCTGATGTGGCGCGGCGTGGGGCTGCTGCGCGCGCTGCCGCCCGGGGCCCGGGTGGCCGGCCGGTGGGACGGCGACAAGGACGCCTTCACCGGGTACGCCGAGCACCTCGACGCCGGGGGCGGGCCGCAGCCACGCCGCGACGGGGCGGTGGCCGCGGCGGTCCGGCTGCACCGGCTGGAGCGGGCCCTCGCCTCGTACGCGGTGCAGCGCGCCTACGACGACCCGCTCGTGATGGCCGAGCACCGGCTGACCGGGGAGGCGTTCGTCGGCGACGTGACCCTGGCAGACCCGAAGCGGGTGGACGACTCGGGTAAACGGCCCGTGCTGCGCCCGCGGATCCAGGTGGTCACCACCGAGCCGGTGGCGGTGCCGGTCGGCGCGACGCTGTACTCGCCGGCCCGCCCGGCCCAGAAGGCGAAGGTGGTCTTCCTGACCTCGGGCGCGGACGGCAAGACCGAGGTAGTGCTGGAGCTCTCCGGCGGGATGGGACGCGGGCTGACCGCGCCGCCTGGCACCGTGCCGGAGGTGGGCGAGCGGCTCTGCCTCACCACCCTGTCGGACGCGTACCTGCCGGCCGGGAACTTCCCCGCCGCCGAGGAAACCCCGTGGACCCACGGCGGCCCGCCGGCCACCGCGTCCGAGGCGCCCGCCGCCCCGGACGGCGACCCGGCGGGAGGCGGTGCCGGCGACCCGGCCGAGGAGTGGTCCTGACCACGGCGCTGTCACGGCGCACGCGGGCGGCCCGACCGGCGGGCCACGGCGCCGCACGACGATCGGCTCTGGCGGCGGTACCAGGCGGTAGTTAGGCTTGCGCCGTTCGTCGTCCGCAACCGGTCCTCATCGTCGAGGTGCGCGTCTGGGAGAGAGCCGGAGCAGATCGTTGTGCCTCAGCAGGACGTGAGCCGCGCCGTGACGGCGGCGGCCCGTCGCCCGCTCTCCGGCCGCGTCGGGCTCGTCGCGGCCGCGCTCGTCGTACTCGTGGAAGCGACCTGGCTGGTCGCCGGCCTGCCGGGCGCGGCCCTGGTCAGCGACCTCGGCGCGGTAACGCTGTCGAGTTGGGCGGCGCTGGTCTGCGCCCGGGTGGCCCGGCGGCATCCGCTGCCGCTGCGGCGGTTCTGGGCGCTGCTGACCGTGACCATGGCGCTCGCCGCGATCGGCCGGATCGTGTGGACCGTCGAGCGCCTGGGCAGGCACGAGCTGCCGCACACGCCGCTGGTCGGCGTGCTGTTCACCGCCGGGATCGTCACCGGCACGGCGGCGCTGCTCTGCTCGCTGGCCGCCCCGCGCAACCTGGTCGGGCAGGCCCGGACCCTGCTCGACGGGGTGATCGTCGGGCTGGCCCTGATCCCGATCGGCTGGGTGGTGGTGTTCCGCGACATCGCCTCGGCCGACCTGGCCGACCCGCTGCGCACCTTCGGGCTGCTCTATCCGATGTTCGACCTGATGCAGCTCACCATCCTGGTGGCGGTGGCCGGGCCGTCGCGTCCGATGTGGCGGGCGCTCACCCTGATCGGGGTCAGCCTCGGCATCCGGGCCACCGCCGACGCGGTCTACGTCTCACTCGTGGCGCACCACACCTACGCCCCCGGCCATCCGATCGACGTCTGGTGGCCGCTGAGCTACCTGCTGATCGGCGCCGCCGCCGGATATCCGCCGCCGGCCGGCTGGGACGACGGTGAGGAGAGCAGCGAGTCGCCGCTGCCGCCGTGGTGGCGGGTCGCCCTGCCGTACCTGCCGGTGGGCGGGGCGATCGTCGCCGTGGTGCTGTCCCGGCGGCCCACCGGGCAGACCCCCCATTTGATCTTCGTCGGCATGATGGCGCTGCTCGGGGTGCTGGCGCTGCGGCAGGGCCTGGCCGCCAACGAGAACCTGCGGCTGGTCGCCCGGCTGCGCCGGCTGGCGTACTCCGACCAGCTCACCGGCCTGGCCAACCGGCTCACGTTCAACCGGCGGCTGCGGCGGGCGTTGCACGACGGCGGGCCGGTCGCCGTGCTGCTGCTCGACCTGGACGGCTTCAAGCAGGTCAACGACCGCTTCGGGCACGCCGCCGGGGACCGGCTGCTGACCACCATCGCGGAACGGATGCGGGACGCCGTCGACGGCGACGGGATGATCGCCCGGCTCGGCGGTGACGAGTTCGCGGTGCTGGTCAGCGGCGACCGGCCGGTGGTGCCGGAGCGGCTCGCCGAGCGGCTGCTCGCCGCCCTCGAACCGTTGCCCGGCGAGGAGGACCTCGGCGTGCACCCGTCGGCGAGCATCGGCATAGCCGAGTACGGCCCGCAGCACACCTCCTACACCGACCTGCTCCGCGACGCCGACATCGCCATGTACGCGGCGAAGGCGGCCGGCAAGTCGGCGTACCGGACCTGCACGCCGGGGCTGCGCGAGTCGGCGGTGAGCCGGGCCGAGCTGATCGCCGAGCTGCGCCGTGCGGTCGACGAGGGCCAGCTGCTGATGGAGTTCCAGCCGATCGTGGACCTGGCCACCGGCACGGTACGCAGCGCCGAGGCGCTGGTGCGCTGGCGGCATCCCCGGCTCGGGGTGCTTGCCCCGGCGCGGTTCCTGCCGCTGGCCGAGGAGACCGGGCTGATCCTGGCCATCGACCGGTGGGTGATCCACCAGGCGTGCCGGGCCGCGGCGACCTGGCGGGCGTACGCGCCCGAGGTGACCGTCGCGGTCAACATCGCCGCCGCCCACGTGCGCCGCCCCGACCTGATCGCCACGGTCACCGAGGCGACCGCCGCGGCCGGTCTGGCACCCCGCGCGCTCACCCTCGAACTGACCGAGTCGGCGCTGATCGACGGCAGCGAGGCGGTGCTGGAGCGGCTGCACCAGCTACGCGAGCTGGGCGTACGGATCGCCATCGACGACTTCGGCACCGGCTACTCGTCGCTGAGCTACCTGCACCGCATCCCGGCCACCGAGCTGAAGATCGACCGGTCCTTCGTGTCCCGGTTGGACGCCGGCGACCCGCGGGCGTACGCCACGGTGGAGATGGTCAACCGGCTGGCCGGCGCGTTCGACCTGGCGGTGGTGGCCGAGGGGGTGGAGACCGGGACCCAGCACGCGGCGGTCGCCGCGATCGGCTGCCTGCACGGCCAGGGCTGGCGGTACGGCCGCCCGGCCGGCCTGTCCGAGCTGCTGACCACGCTGACCCCGATCGATGTACCCCGCTGACCGGCCCGGCCGACGGGGGTCGAAAGTCCCGGGCGGGACAGGGGGTTCGGCCCTGATCTAGGGTGGCGGGAGCAGCGACGATTTAACTGTCACCGAGTAGAGATCACCTTCCACCCAGGAGCAGTCATGAAGCGTCGGACCTTGGATCTGCTGTTCAGCATCGGCGGGTTGGGCCTCGCGGTCCTGCTGCTTGTCGTGGGCATTGTGCTGACCACGAACGCCAACTTCGCCAACAGCTACGTGCACGACCAGCTCGCTGAGCAGCACATCACCTTCAAGCCGGCCGACCAGCTGAGCGACGAGGAGAAGAAGTCGGACTGCCTGCGCGAGTACGCCGGCAAGGCGATGACCACCGGCAAGCAGGCCGAGTGCTACGCCAACGACTTCATCGGGCTGCACCTGAAGGCGATCAGCGGCGGCAAGACGTACGCCGAGCTGGGTACGCCGGAGTCGGCGCTGAAGGCGCAGGTCGCCGAGGCCGAGAAGAACAACGCGGCGAACCTGGACGACCTGAAGCAGCAGCTCGCCCAGGCCAGCGCCCAGCGGGAGACCGTGTTCAAGGGCGAGTCGCTGCGCGGCATGCTGCTGACCTCGTACGGCTTCAGCGAGTTCGGTCGCAAGGCCGAGCAGGGCGCGCTGGCCATGTACCTCGGCGCGGCGCTGCTCCTGCTGCTGTCGATCGCCGGTCTGATCCACGCCTTCCGCACCCCGGCCAGCGAGGCGTTCGCCGCCCCGGAGAAGAAGCGGGAGCCGATCGACGCCTGACCCGCTCCGCGCCGGGCCCGACCGCCCCCGGTCTCCGCCGCCCCCCGAGGCGGAGACCGGGGGCGGTCACCTTTTCCGGCACACGATCGCCGGGCTGGTCGCAGAATCGGGCTTGACCCTCACGCCGCGGGAGGCGGGAGCCTTGGTCGCGGAAGGGAGGGAACATGGCGTACACGGTGGGTCAGGTGGCGCGGGCGGCCCGGGTGACGGTCCGAACGCTGCACCACTACGACGAGATCGGGCTGCTGTCGCCCAGCGGGCGTACCCCGGCCGGCTACCGCCGCTACTGCGACGCGGACCTGGAGCGGTTGCAGCTCGTCCGCGCCTACCGTGAGCTGGGGTTCCCGCTGGAGGAGATCGCCACGATCCTGGACGACCCGCAGGCGGACCCGGTGGCGCACCTGCGCCGGCAGCATGAGCTGCTCACCGGCCGGATCGGCAAGCTGCAGGAGATGGTCGCGGCGATCGAACTCGCGATGGAGGCGAGACGGATGAACATCGGGCTCACGCCGCAGGAGCGGTTCGAGGTGTTCGGGGACTTCGACCCGGAGGCGCACGCCGAGGAGGCGGAGCGGCGATGGGGCGGCACGGAGGCGTACCGGCAGTCGGCCGAGCGGGTCGGCCGCTACGGCAAGGAGGACTGGCAGCGCAACCGGGCGGAGAACGAGGACTGGGGTCGGCGGCTCGCCGAGCTGATGGCCTCGGGCGTCCCGGCGGACAGCCCGGAGGCGATGTCGCTGGCCGAGGAGCACCGGCGGCTGATCAGCCGGTGGTTCTACGACTGCTCGTACGAGATCCACACCGGGCTGGCGGACATGTACGTCGCCGATCCGCGCTTCACGGCGTACTACGAGCGGATCCGGCCGGGGATGGCCGCGTACCTGAACGAGGCGATCCACGCGAACGCGATCAACCGGGCCTGACCCGGTCGGAATGCCGTCCGGTGAGGGCTTCGAGTCGCTGGACGACGGTCTCGATGGGTGCCGAGGTGTCGATCTCGACGGTGGCGGTGGCCCGCAGCCGGGGTTCGACGGTGGCGAGGTGCCGCAGGATGGCGGCACGCTCGTCGGGCCGTTTGCCGTACGGGTTGTTCGTCCGGCTGGCGATGCGGGCCAGCAGCACGTCGGCGGGGGCGCTGAGCAGGACGACGTGGTCGAACTGCGGATAGAAGCGGCCCTGGTTGCTCTTGCAGCCGGCCACGAACAGGCTGCCGCCGTCGTGGCCGGCCAGCAGGTCGGCGATGGCCTGCTCGCGCCAGATCCAGTCCGGGGATCCGTCGGGCAGCCGCACCCAGTGGCTCCACCGGTCGGTGTCGGTGTCGACGGTGCGATGCCCGCGTGCGGCGAGGATCTGCAGCGCGGTCGATTTGCCGGTGCCCGACATCCCGGTGACCAGGACCTTCATGCCGTGAGCCTAGGGGGTGGTCGTGCGACATCTGGGGTTCGACGCCTTCGAGCTGAGTCGTCGGTGATATCGCTGGCCGGTCCCTGCTCGGCCGGGACGTGCCTGCGGGTCGGGTGGCGCCGTTTCGGCGACAGCCACTACCGTCGAGCGATGGATGATGCGGTGCGGGCGCCGGTGTCCGTGGGTCGGCCCGGTACGGGTCGGCCGGACCTGGGACTGTTAGGCGCCACGGTGGCGCTGCTGACCCTCGGCCTGGCGGCGGTCGCGTTCCTGCTGCTGATTCCGGGTTTCGTGCTGAGCTGGTTCGGCTATCCGTACGCCGACGCGGGCCGGCTCGCCGGCCTGCACGGGCTGCCGCTGCTGGCGCTGTGTCCGGCGTTGGTCGCGCTCGGACTGGTGGCCGGGCAGCGGATGGGCCGGGAGCGTCCGGGGACCGGGTCGGCCGGGTGGGTCCGGCCCGCCCTGGCGGTGCTCGCCGGGGTGCTGGCCATCGAGCTGATCGGCGCGTACGGCGAGGGGGCCGCGGCGGTGGCCGCGATCGTCGTGTGGGCGGTCGGCCTGGCCCCGATCGCCGCCGTGGTGACCCGGGTCGGTGCCCGCTCACCCGGGCCGTTGCCGTGGGTGGGCGTCACGCTGGCCGCGCTGGTCGTCGTCGATCTCGCGGTGACGGTCGGCCTCTGGCTCGCCGTCGGCCCGGCCGAGGCGCCCCGGACGTACGCCATGGCCTGGTTCCCGACCGTTCTCCTGGATCCGGCGCTCCGCCTGCCGTTGGGAACGGCAGAGGACGGCGCGGTCCGGTCCGCGCTGGTGGACGCCGCCGAGTTCCTGCCCCACGCCCTGCTGACCGCCGCCGCGTTCGGCCTCGCCTACCTGCGTGCCGGCGCCCGCCCCGCCATCTCGTCGCGCTGAGCACGCCCTCCGGCCGATCACGGGACGGGGGCGGTGGGTGGGGGCTCCGGCGGCCGGCTCGGCGTCAGCCGGCGCAGCGACGTGTACGTCGGCACGAGCGCGTCGTACAGCTCGGCGAAGAGCGGCAGCAGGGCGGCGTACGTGGCGGCGGAGGCGGGGTCGGGGCGTACCGTGTCGTCGATCCTGACCAGGTCGGCGGCGACCTCGATCGACGGGATCAGGCCGATGGCCTCCATGCCGAGCAGCGCGGCGCCGAAGCCGGATCCCTGGTGGCCGGCGGGGAACCGGACCGGCATGCCGAGCACGTCGGCGAGGATCTGCCGCCACAGCGGGCTGCGGGCGAAGCCGCCGCTGGCACGGACCTCGCGTACCTCGTTGCCGGTGGCCCGTACCGAGGCGAGGACCAGGGCGAGTTGCTGGCAGACGCCCTCCAGCGCGGCCCGGACCAGGTGTTCGCGCCGGTGGCCGTGGCTGAGCCCGACGTACGCGCCGCGGGGCACCGCGCTCCAGTGCGGCGCCCGTTCGCTGAGCAGGTACGGCAGCATGATCAGTCCGGCGGAGCCGGCGGGCGCCCGGGCGGCGAGGTCGAGCAGGTGCTCCTCGGCGTGCTCGCCGAGTTCGGGGGCGAGCGCCTCGCCGGCCCACTCCAGGACGATGCCGCCGTTGTTGATCGCGCCGCCGACGACCCAGCGGTGCTCGGTGAGGGCGTAGCAGAAGACGCCGCCGAGCGGGTCGACGCCGGGTCTTTCCACCATCACCCGCATCGCCCCGCTGGTGCCGATGGAGCAGGCGACCTCGCCGGGGTGCACCGCGCCGAGGCCGAGGTTGGCCAGCGGTCCGTCGCCGGCGCCGAGCACGATCGGGGTGCTGGCGGGCAGGCCGGTGGCCCGGGCCGCGTCGGCGGTCAGCCCGGGCAGTACGTGGGTGGTGGGCACGAGCCGGGGCAGGTGTTCCTCGGTGATCCCGGCGATGTTGAGGGCCTCGGCGTCCCAGGCCAGTCGGTGGATGTCCAGCAGGCCGGTGGCGGAGGCGAGCGAGTGGTCGGTGACCAGGGCCCCGGTGAGCCGCAGCAGCACGTAGTCCTTGATGCCCACCCAGTGGGCGGCCCGTTCGTGCAGCCGCGGCTGCTGCTCGGCGAACCAGACGAGTTTCGGCAGGGGCGCCATGGGGTGCAGGGGGGTGCCGGTGCGCTGGTGCAGGGCCAGCCCCGACGGTAGGGCGCGCAGCCGTTCGGCCTGGGCGCTGGCTCGGGAGTCGGCCCAGGTGATCGAGGGGGTGAGCGGGGTGCCGTCGGCGTCGAGCCCGATGAGGCTGTGCAGGGCGCTGCTGAACGACAGCCCGGCGACCGGGCAGGTCAGTTCGTCGACCACCGCGCGGACCGAGGCCACCACCGCGTCGAAGATCAGTCGGGGGTTCTGTTCGGCGTATCCGGGGTGCGGTTCGTCGAGGGGGTAACTGATCGAGTGGGTGGCGAGCTGCCGTCCGCCGGTGTCGAACGCGACGGCTTTGGTGCTGGTGGTGCCGATGTCCACGCCCACCACGACGGCCGGTCCGCCCACCGGTGCACCTCCTCGGAGCCGTCGGATCACGCTACGTGCCCGGCGGTACCGACGCCGGGTGGTTCGACCTAACGCGTTGGTCAATCACCCGATCGGTCAGATTGGCTGCTTTCGCGTGTCTTGCCGGCCCTCTCCGGCAGTTGACACCAATGACACCCAGTGGGCTCTGCGAGGCAGAGGAGTCGGCATGGCGATGACTGATTCGACGGGTTCCACCTGGCGGTACCTGTGGGCTCACCGGCAGAACGACCGGCGGCAGCGGGCCTTCCGTACGGCCGACGAGGCGTGGCATCGCCGCGACGACGAGCTGCGCCGGCTGCGTACCCTCGCCGTGTCCTTCCACGGCTCGGCCGAGGCCGGCGCGGGCCTGCCGATGGAACTCGGCCCCGGGGAAGTGGTCTTCTGGACGTTGCCGGCCGCGCAACTGGTCGAGGTACGACACACCGCCGTACTGCCGGCCCCCGAGCTGGCCGTCGAGGTCGACCCGCCGGTGCTGCGCCCGCGCCGCCCCGAGGGGGTCCGGGCCGTCGACGCCGGGCTGGCCGTGCTCACCAACCGGCGGCTGGTGCTGCTCGGCGGGCGGGGCCGGCGCGACTGGGCGTACGGGAGGATGACCGGACTGTCCCACGACCCGGCGGCGCCGGTGACACTGGTCCAGGTCCTCGACCGGCGGCGTACCTCCGGGCTGCTGCTGCCGACCGGCGCGGCGGCCGACTTCCGATTCAAGCTGACCCTGGCCTTCGCCGACGCGATCGAACAGCGGGCGGCGGTCGTCGCTCAGCTCGACGAGCTGATCGAGGAACACGCCGCCGCCCGGCCGGTCCGGCCGGCCATCCACACCCCGGCCCAGGCCCGGATCTCCGCGCGGGTCCCGGGTGGCCGGCGTACCGTCGCGGTCGCCGCGGCCCTCGCGCTGATCGTGCCGGCGATCCTCCTCGAATCCGAACCGCCGGTGCGGCCCGGCACCGAGCG
This sequence comes from Micromonospora narathiwatensis, assembly GCF_900089605.1. Taxonomy (NCBI): domain Bacteria; kingdom Bacillati; phylum Actinomycetota; class Actinomycetes; order Micromonosporales; family Micromonosporaceae; genus Micromonospora; species Micromonospora narathiwatensis. The sequence goes on from NZ_LT594324.1 coordinate 6,415,198, forward strand.
GGCCTCCGCCGCCACCCCGGCGGCCACCGCCACGCCCCAGCCCCCGCCGCTGGCCCCCGTGGTGCGGGCCGCCGCGACCCCGCCGCCGAAACCCCGCCGCACCCGCGCCACCCCCACGACCGGGCCGGCGCGGGTGCCGCCGGTCGCCGAGCGGCGCTGCGGTGCCCCGGTCAACCCCTTCGGGTACGACTTCTGCGGCGGCCAGCGGATCCACCGGCCGGCCCGGGCAGTCTGCGACTGGTTCGACTGCGTCAACGGGTTCTGGTCCGGTAAGGGCTGGCTGGTGCAGTGCCGGGACGGGACGGTCAGCCTCACCGGCGGGCAGCGCGACGCGTGCACCGACCACCAGGGCTTCCGCCGTACGGTCTGGACCTGACGGGTCAGCCGAGGTCGGGCAGGGTCAGCGAGCCGTCCGGGCCGAGCGGGAAGCCCGGGTTCCAGGCGATCTCCCACAGGTGACCGTCCGGGTCGGTGAAGTAGCCCGCGTACCCGCCGTAGAAGGTCTCCCGGGCCGGGCGGGTGATCGCCGCGCCGGCCTCGGCCGCCACCCGCAGCAACTCGTCGACCTCCTCGCGGGTCCGCACGTTCTGCGCCAGGCTGAGCCCGCCGAAGCCGTCCGTACCCCGGTCGGTCAGGCCGGCGTCGTCGGCGAGCTTGTCCCGCCCCCACAGCACCACGGCCAGGCCCCCGGCCTGGAAGAAGACGGTTTCCTCGACCTCCTGGCCGCGCCAGCCCAGGCGCTCGTAGAAGGTGCGGGCCCGGGCCAGGTCCGCCACGCCGAGAGTGATCAGGCTGACGCGCTGCTCCATGGTCGGACCGTACCCCGGTCAGTGCCGGCCGAGGGGGACGAGGCCGGCGAGGACCAGGGCGGCGCCGATGGGCAGCAGGTCCAGATTCACCGCGATCGACCCGAAGCCGACCAGCACCAGAATTGGCGCCCACGCCGGCAACAGCCGCGCGACGGCCGTGCGGACCAGCAGCGTGAGCACGCCCAGCTCGAACAGCGCCGGCCCGCCCAGCAGCACCAGGTCCGGCGTGGCCACCGCGTCGGCGAAGCGCGGGAACAGGTCGCCGAGGATCACCCACACGAAGGCGGTCGCGCCGACCAGGCCGGCCACCGCCGCCACGTCGTCGAGCACCCCCAGCCGGGGCGAGGTGGCACGCAGCAGGCTGTGCAGGCCCACGATCACCGCCCCGAACGCGACGATGCCGAACAGGAACAGGGTGTGTCCGACCATCCAGGGCCACGCCGACCTGTCGCGGGGCCCGTCCAGGCCGCCGATCAGGCGCAGCACGCCGTAGCCGAGCAGCAGCAGCGCCGCCGTCACGGCCACCGGCCGCAACCAGGCGTACGGGGACGCGGTCACCCGGGAATCGGTAGTCGTCATTGCCTCAGCCTGCCAGTGGGGCGAGGCCGGAACATCGGGGACGAACCCGTAGCGGCCCCGGAGGCGTGCGCCTGAGCCGGCTCGGGGACCGCCGGTCACGCGCGGCTCGCCCCGATCCCGTTCGTGGCCGGCAACCCCCGTCGATAACCGCTAGCCGTACGGCGGCGGCGCGGTTAGCGTCTCGGCCGTGTCCCGCACCGTGACCCTCGTCCTGGTCGACGACGCCGGCGTGTCGCTCGGCGCCCTGCCCCCGTACGAGGTGCCCGAGCCGTGGTGGCAGCAGGTCGCCGCGATCGTCGACGAGGCCCGCCACCGTCATGGCGTCGAGGTGGCCGTGCTGCGGCTGCTCACCGCCGACCGGCCGGAGCCGCCCGGCGGCCACCTCACCTACCTCGGGCAGGTCGCCACGCCCCCGGCCGTACCCCTGGAACCGGTGTCGGTGGACCTGTCGCCGCACCCGTTGCGTGCCCCCTGGGCGCAGCCCGGCGGACCGGCCCGCAGCCTCGCCTGGGCCGCCGGCGAGCTGCACCGCCTCGGCCGGCCGGTGGCCGGCGTCGCCCAGCAGCGCACCTGGAACCTGTCGGCGATCTGGCGGCTCGACGGCCCGCACGGCGGCGCCTGGCTCAAACAGGTACCCGCGTTCTTCCGGCACGAGTCCGCCGTGCTGCGCTGGCTCGCCTCCGCCGCGCCCGGCACCGGGCCGGCCCTGCTCGCCGCCGACGACACCGGCCGGATCCTGCTCGACCACATCCCCGGCGAGGACCGCTACGCCGCCGACCACACCGAACGCGCCGCCATCGCCGCCGACCACCACACCCTGCAACTGTGCGCCGCCGACCACGCCGAGCGGCTGGTCACGGCCGGCGTACCCGACCTGCGCGGGCCGGCCCTCGCCGGGTGGGTCCGCGACCGGCTAGCCCCGCACGACCGGTCCGCCGTCGCCGATCTGCTCGCCGGCCTCGACGACCGGCTCGACCGGGTACGCGACTGCGGTCTGCCCGACACCCTCGTCCACGGTGACCTGCACCCCGGCAACGTGCGCGGCGACGGCCGGCGGCGGGTGGTCATCGACTGGGGTGACGCGTTCGTCGGGCACCCCGCCTTCGACATCCTGCGGCTCACCGAGACCCTCGATCCGGCCGCTGCCGCGCCGCTGCTCGACGCGTGGGCCGCCCGGTGGCGGGCCGACGTGCCCGGCAGCGACCCGGAACGTGCCGTCGACCTGCTCCGCCCGGTCGCGCCGCTGCGGCTGGCCGCCGTGTACGCGATGTTCCTCGCCAACATCGAACCAAGCGAACACCCGTACCACGCGAACGACGTGCCCGCCTGCCTCGGCCGGGCCGCCGCCGAAGCGGAGCGGATGATCCTGCCGGGCTGACCCCACTTGTATCAACTCCTTGACACAATCATGGCGTTGCGGTCATGCTCGCTTGTGTCAAACGCTTGATACAAGGAGGGCGTCGCCGTGGTTGGCACATGGATCGTGGGGCTCCTGCTGGTACCGCTGCTCGGCGTCGCGCTGGCCGGCCCCTCCGCGGCGGGCGAGCCCGCAACCGAACACATCCGGCGTACCACCTGGCGCTGGCGGTGGGCAGGCGTGGCCTTCGGGGCGGTGGCCGCCGCCGTCGCGGCCCGCGCCGACCCGCTGGGACGCGGAGTCCTGCTGGCCGCCCCTCTGTTCGGGCTCTGCGTGCTGGCCGGGGTGGTGGCGGGAGAAGGCCGCGTCGTCGCGCGCCCCGCCGGCACCACCCGCCAGGCGGCCCTGGAAACCCGGCAGGTCCGGCACTACCTGCCACGCCGACCGTTCCGGGCCGTGGCCGCCGCCGGCGCCGCGCTGGCCGTCCTGCTGGCCGCGACCACCGCCGCCGGCTCCGCCGACGACCTCGGCCGCGCCGGCCGTTCCCTGGCCTACGCCTGCGGCGAGTTCACCGCGGCCCACGGCCCGTGGGCCGGCTCCTTCTACAGCCTCCCGCTCGCCCTGCTGGTCGGCCTCGGCGTGCTGATAGCCACGCTGGCCCTGCGCCGGCTCGTCGGGCGTCCCCGCCCGCAGGCCCCCGCCGGCGCCCTGGTGCACGACGACGCCGAGCGGCGCCGCTCCGCCACCGCCGTCACCGGCGCCTGCGGCGTGCTGATCACCATCCCACTGATCGGGGTCTCCCTGTTCACCGCGACCGGGCTGCTGTCCAACCCGTGCCGGCCGGCGTGGTGGACGGCCGCCGCCTGGGGGCTGCTCCTGTTGCTCCCGGCCTGGACCGTCCTGCTGGCCTGGAGCGCCGTCGCCGTCCTTCGCCCCGGCCAGCGCGCTGACCGGCCCGCCCCGGTGACGGCGTGAGCGCCCCGACCCTGCGGGTCGACACGCAGGACCCCACACCCCCGTACGAGCAGTTGCGCCGGCAACTGATCGACCTGATCCACACCGGAGCGCTCCAGCCCGGCGACCGGCTGCCACCGCTGCGGCAACTCGCCGGCGACCTCGGCTTGGCCGTCGGCACCGTGGCCCGCGCCTACCGCGAACTGGAGACCGCCGGGCTGGTCCGGTCCCGACGCGGCGGCGGCACCCGCGTCGCGGAGCAGGCACCCGCGCCAGCCGCCGAAGAACGCCGCCAAGCGCTCGACCGGTACGCGGTCGCCTACCTGCGGCAAGCGCGGCTGCTCGGCGCCGACCGGGAGGCCGCCCTCGACGCCGTACGCCGTGCCTGGCCCGCCGACGCGTGACACCGATCAGGCCCGTCGCACCGGAATCCACAACTCCGCGTCGGCCCGCGTGCCGTCCGTCGACACCCGCACCTTCGACATCTCCGGACCGGGGCGACCCTCGTACGGGTTCGACGGGAACCACTGGGTGGACACGTCCCGCCACAGGTACCGCACGTGCTCCCTGCGGTGACCGGGCCGGTATTACCTGGTGCGACTCCCTCCGGCTTCCTGAGTTTGACCTCCACAAGCCGCGCCACCGACGCAGGTTTCCTGACGCTCGCCGACCTGTCGTCGATCGCGACCGCACTTGAGCTGGATCACCGGATCGTCGGCGGACAAATGGTCACTCTGCTCATCGCCGCACATGGTGTCGCCAGGCAGGTCGATGCGGGAAACCCTTGACACCGACTTCGCCGCGCTGCCTGCTGTCATCGCCGATCCGCGGCTCCCTCGAGCCTTGGCCGAACGCGGCTACCAACGCGGGGATGCGGCAAACCGTTTCGTCCGCAGCCACCAAGACAACCGCGGCCCGCTGAACCTGGTCGTCGACATCCTTGCCCCGTCCTTTGAGAGCAGGTTAGTGCCGAACCAACGCCACGGTGATCTGACCGTGGACGAGGTACCCGGACTCATCCTCGCGCTCTACCGCCCGCCTGTGGTGCTCCATCTGGAGGTTCGTCTGACGAACGCTGGATCGCTTGCGTTCGGGTCGACTTGCCCGACGTGACCTCCGCGCTCTGCTTGAAGGCGCTGGCGTACCGGGGCCGTTTTGCCGCAAAGGACGCGGTCGATCTCTGGCGCCTCCTCCATGCCGCTCGCGCGTCGGGATTGACTGCGGATACCTGGCCGACAAGTGCAGGCGCTGGTGAATCGCGTGGTCGCCCGGCGCGAATAGGTCGTGGTCGTCTGCGGCGATCACGCGCTCTATCACCGGGCCCGGGGTGCCTCCACCCGCCACAACTCCCACGCCAGCCAGAGCGAACCGATCGCCACGAGCACGCCGTGTCCGATCCGGCCCGCCGGGGGCAGGAAGAACTGCGGGAGGAAGAGCGCGAAGCCGACGCCGAACGGGATGCCGCTGTAGCGCGGCAGCACCCGCGAACGCCAGACCGCGAGGGCGGCCAGCACCGGCCCGACGCCGAGCGCCACCAGGCCGACTCCGAACATCGTGGCAGCGGCCGGGCTGAAGCGGATCGACTCGACCAGGTCGAGCAGGTCAAGGGGCTGGCCGGCGGCGGCCTTGCTGGCGATGGCGTTGAGGGCGAAGTCCTCGGCACCGTAGTAGGGCAGGACCAGGCCCGCGCCGATCCAGGTGACGACGAGCGCGGTGAGGGCCCTGCGCTCCACCCCGGTCCTGCTCAGTACGCGGTGCAGCGCGAGCAGACCCAGCGGTACGAGGATGAAGCCGATCATGGCGAAGAGGTGCGAGGCGACCCACGCTCCGGAACCCAGCGCGGCCGTCGCGCCGGCGGTGGTGGACTCGTCCTCCCAGGGGCGTACGGCGGGGTAGAGGACGAACAGCACGCCGGCGACGGCGAGGGCGACAGCGCCGAGGCGCACACGCGTGAGTGACGCGGACATCATTCTCCTCGGGGGCGACGAAGTCGACGGTCAGTCAGGAACGCACCGGCTGACACAAGTGATCATCATCCTGCATCGGCCGCCGGAGCGGGGGCGAAAACCGAGTGGCCTTGGTCATCGGGAGGCCAGGTGGCCGGGTCACCTCCGGCACGGGACGGTGGCGTGGGTATCGCACCATGGCTTCGTGTTCAACCTCAGGCGCAAGCGGCACCGCAAGAAGAAGCGCGACTCGGGCCGCGGCGGCTGCGACGTCTGTGACTGTGACGGTCCGGACTGTTGCGACTTCGGCCTGTTCTCGTTCCTGCTGACCCTCGGCTCGGTCGCCGCCACCACTGCTCGTACGCCCGTCGTGGACCGCGCCGGCCGGGCCGCCATCCTCGGCTATCGCCGCTGGCTGTCGCACCGCTGGCCCGGCCGGTGCCGCTACTCGCCCACCTGCAGCGCGTACGGGCTGGCGGCGGTGGAGAAATACGGACTCGCGGTGGGCGGGCGGATGGCCGCCGACCGGGTACGCCGCTGCAAGCCGCACGTGCCGCGCGGCAACCACGACCCGCTACGGTGACCGCCCGCCTGTCGACTACCCGGGGCGGTGGCAGACGGCCTCGACGTTGTTGCCGTCCGGGTCCCGGACGAACGCGCCGAAGTAGGTCGGGTGGTATTCCGGCCAGACGCGGGGCGCGTGCAGCACCTCCGCGCCGGCCGCGACCGCGGCGTCGTGGAACGCCTGCACCGCGGCCCGGTCCGGGGCGGTGAAGGCGATGTGCGCTTCCAGTGGCTCGGTGCCGGCGGATGCGGGCACCAGCCAGAAGTCGGGACTGTCGACGCCGTAGCCGATCGGGCCGGGTTCCATGATCCGGCGGCCGCCCAGCGGGGCGAGGACCTTGTCGTAGAAGGCGGCGCTGGCCGGCAGGTCGCGCACCTGGACGGAGAAGTGGTCGAGCACGGTGTCCTCCCTGCGGTTGGTCGTGACCGGGTCAGGTTAGGCGCGGGCTACGACACCTTTTCGCTATCGGCTGGCGAGTTCCGGCTGTGCTCCGCTCTCCGCCCGGGGCGGCAGGCCGCCGACGGCCCGTGGGGTGGTGAGTCGCCGGCTGGCAAGGATCCAGGCGCACCCGGCCGCCATTGGCGCTGCCACCAGCAGCATCACGGCGATTTCGTCGAGTCTCCCATTCCCCGTGAGCAGCAGGCCGGCGAGTAGCGAGAGAACCATGTTGTTTCCCGCGTGAGCCAGGCTCGACGGCCAGATGCTGTCGCTGCGGGACCTGAGCCAGGCAAGGATGATTTCCTGCAACAGGAAGCTGACTGTCCAGACCAGCAGGCCAAGGAGGACGTTGGTGAATTCGATGTAGCCGAAGAAGGCGAGTGGATAATGCCAGATCGCCCAGATGAGCCCGGTCGCGATGACCGACAGAAGCGGGTTGTCCACGAAGAGGCGAAGCCGCAGGTAGCTGGTCCAGCCGAACTCCTCACCCCAGTACAGGGGCGTGAGCAGCGGAACGACGGTCATCAGCAGGGCAACGAACGCCCATCCCGGAAGCCCGGGAACAGCGTCGTCCAGGCTGGTCAGTTCTGGACTCCATGATCCCAGCACCGCCGCCAACCCGACGGCGGCGACGACCAGCGTCAGTGGGCCGAGCCACGCGATGAGGTAGGAAGGCCATTCGCTTCGAAAGCGGAGCGCAAGCCCCGCGTCGTGGAACCCTTCCCTGGTCACCCAACGGCGTACGACGATGGCGGCGACAGCCGGGGCGAACCCGAAGGGAAGCTGGACGAGCGGGTTCACCAGTGAGAGGCCCAGGCCCAGCCGCGCGGCGAGCAGCCACGCCCAGGACGTGCCGAACGTAATGGCGAGAAATGCCAGTACGCCCTTCATTCTCGTCGTCACAGAACCCGCCCTTCTCCGGTCCGTTGAACGCGGAAAACAGGAGATCATGTGGCTCGCGTGGTGGTCACTGGCGTTGGTAGGCGTAACGCGGGTATGGCCAGGCATACCCGATGCCGGCAGCCAGGCGGATGGGGACGACCCCGGCGGGGCGCGACCGGTGCCGGCCGCAGCCGCGCCAGAATTCTGGTCGCCGAGCAGCAGCAGCGGCGGCGGGGCCGGCGTCTGTATGGGCATGAGTGAGCAACGCGAGCACGGGCGCGATCCGGCGGGCAGGCCCGGTCGGCGCGGCGGGATGCGCGGTGTCCCGCACCTGGTGGCCCGGTCGCGCCTACCGGGACCTGTCACGATTCCGCACGCGCGGAGGTCAGGTGGACGCTGAGACCGAGCGTGACTTCGTTTCTTTCGTCGAGGCGCGGTCGCACGTGCTGTTCCGCACAGCACTGACCCTGACCGGGGATCGGCACCAGGCGGAAGACCTGCTCCAGACGGTCCTGGCGAAGGCCCTTCGGCGCTGGAAGCACATCCATGGGTCGCCGGAGGCGTACCTGCGCCGCGCGATGTACCGCCAGCAGGTGAGCTGGTGGCGGCGGCCGGGGCACGGCCGTGAACTGAGCACGGATCGGGTCCCGGACAGCCGGGCGGTGCCGGACGCCACCGCTCAGCTCGATCTGCACCTGGCCCTCCAGGACGCGCTGCGCCGGCTCGCGCCGAAGCACCGTGCGGTGCTCGTGCTGCGCTACCTCGAGGACATTCCCGACAACGAGATCGCTCAACTGCTCGGCTGCAAACCGGCGACGGTCCGCAGCCAGATCGCGCGGGCCCTCAGCCGGCTACGCACCCTCTGCCCAGACCTCGACAGCCTTGCCGTGAAGGAGGCTCACAGATGACCACCGACCTGGACCGAGCACTGCGCGACGCGTTGGAGCGAATCGGCGACGCACCAGCGCCGGTCGGTGTCGCACCCGCCGTCGTACGCAAGGTGCGTCGTCAGCGTCGAGTGCGCATAGCCCTGACCACCGGCGCTCTCGTGGCGCTCGTCGCCGTCGCGGCGCCCTTGGGGATCCGGGCGGCGGGTGGGCAGAACGCACAGTTCGGCGCCGGCGAACCGAGTTGTTCGCCGGTCGTGACCGCCTACAGCGGAGTCGGCCAGCAGGATGAGCCGAGATCGCTGCTGCGCGACGATGCCGGCCGGTACCAAGACCTGCGGTACCACAGCGCGGTTCCGTCTCCGGACGGATCCCGGGCGCTGGTGCGCACGGGCGAAGACACCCCGACCAGCCCGCGGCGCAGCGGGATCCTCGATCCGGCCAACCCGTCCGTGGTGCGGTGGATCGACAGCTACACCGGGGAGGGCAGCTGGTCGCCCGACGGCAAGGAAATTCTGTTCACCGTACGCGAGCGTCTGAGCGAGAAGGGCTTCGCGATCGTCGACGCGGCGACCCTGAAGGACACCTTCGTGAAGGTTGACTTCTACGCCGGCAACACCGGTGGGCAGGACTTCGTCTGGGCACCCGGCGGCCGGGAGGTCGCGCTGTCGGTGTCGCGGAACGCTGGCGACGAGAGCCAGAGCGACCAGGTGACCGGGATCCGCTTCTACAACCGCTCGGGGCAGTTGGTGCGCGCCATCCCGGCGACCGCCGCTCTTCACTCGGCGCAGGCGTTCTCCCCTGACGGGACCCGGATCGCCCTGCACGACATGCTGTCCGACGCCCCGGTCAGGATCGTGGCGGCGGCGACCGGCGCCGTCCAGCAGACCATCGCGCTGCGCGGCAACAACCAGGTCCTCGCCTGGGCTGACGACGAGCATCTCGTCTTTCGCTACTGGGGTGACGATGTCAAGGGGTCGGCGGTGCGGGTCGTCGACCTGACCGGACGCGTCGCCCAGGTCGTACCGCTGGAGGCTGGCGCCGAGAACGCGATCGACCTCTCCGTCGCCTGCGCGTAGGCGACAGAACGGGCGATCTTCGCTGGTCGGGGGTGGCGGCGGCACGGAACCGCCGCCACCCCCGGCCGGCGAGCGGTTGACGACACCCGGTTACCGCGGTGTCGGACCGGGCTGGTGTCATGGGACCCATGGGGGAGTCGGAGGTGCGGCGCACCGTCGAGGCGGTGTGGCGGATGGAGGCCGGCCGGGTCGTCGCCGGGATCGCCGCGATCGTCCGTGACGTCGGCCAGGCCGAGGAACTGGCCCAGGACGCCCTGGTCGCCGCCCTCGAACAGTGGCCGCGCGACGGCGTACCGGCCAAACCCGGCGCGTGGCTGATGACCGTCGGCAAGCGCCGGGCCGTCGACACCGTGCGCCGCCAGCAGACCCAGCAGCGTACGCTCGCCGAACTCGGCCGGGACCTCGACGAGCAGGTCAGCCCCGACTTCGACGCCCGTCTCGACGAGCCGATCGAGGACGATCTGCTGCGGCTGATCTTCGTGGCCTGCCATCCGCTGCTGTCGCCGATCGCCCGGGCGGCGCTCACCCTGCGGCTGCTCGGTGGCCTGACCACCGGCGAGATCGCCCGCGCCTTCCTCACTTCCGAGTCCACGGTCGGGCAGCGGATCACCCGCGCCAAGCAGACCCTCGCCGACGCCCGCGTCCCGTTCGAGGTGCCCGGCCGGGCCGAGCGCACGGAACGGCTCGACTCGGTGCTGGAGGTCGTCTACCTGATCTTCAACGAGGGGTACGCGGCCACCGCCGGCGACGACTGGATGCGCCCCGCCCTCAGCCAGGAGGCGCTGCGGCTGGCCCGCCTGCTGCAAGGGCTGATGCCCGACGAACCCGAGGTGCACGGGCTGGCCGCGCTGCTGGAGATCCAGGCATCGCGTACCCACGCACGCACGGCACCCGACGGCACACCCATCCTGCTCAACGACCAGGACCGCAGCCGCTGGGATCAACTGCTCATCCGCCGGGGCCTCGCCGCCCTCGACAAGGCCCACACCGGCCAGCCCGGCCCGTACGTGCTCCAGGCCGAGATCGCGGCCTGCCACGCGCGGGCGCGTACCCCGGGGGAGACCGACTGGGCGCGGATCGCCACCCTGTACGCGGAGCTGGCCCGGCTGGTGCCCTCGCCCGTGGTGGAGCTGAACCGGGCCGTCGCCGTCGCGCAGGCCGACGGGCCCGCCGCCGGCCTGGAACTGGCCCGCGCGCTGGCGGACGACCCGGCGCTGGCCACCTATCACCTGCTGCCCAGCGTGCTCGGTGACCTGCTCGCCAAGCTCGGCCGGCACGACGAGGCCCGGGCCGAGTTCGAGCGGGCGGCGGCGCTCACCGGCAACGCCCGCGAGCGGGCGCTGCTGCTCGACCGGGCCGCCGCCTGCCGCCCGTAAAAAATCTTGAAACGGGATGTCGGATCCCGGTCGCCCCGATCGACGCGTCAGTGAGAACCGACGACAAGGAGATCGAGATGACGAGTGTCACGCTGACGCAGGCCGGTGCGACCCGGCATGTTCCGACCGCCGGCCTGCTCGCCGCGGGGGCCGCCTCGGGACCGCTGTTCCTCGCGGTGTCCCTCGCGCAGGTGCTCACCCGCGACGGCTTCGACCTGAGCCGGCAACCACTGAGCCTGCTCTCCCTCGGCGACCACGGCTGGATCCAGATCGCCAACTTCGTCCTCTCCGGGCTGCTGGCCCTGGCCGGTGCCGCCGGGCTGCGGCGCGCGCTGCGCGGCGGGCCGGCCGGCACGTGGGGTCCGGCGCTGGTGGCGGTCTCCGGTGTCGGCTTCATCGTGGCCGGGGCGCTGCGGGCCGACCCGAGCATGGGCTGGCCGGCGGGCGCCCCCGAGGGCAGCCCCGAGACGATGAGCTGGCACTCCGTCGGCCACGGGGTCGGGGCGATGCTGGCGTTCGGGTCGCTCACCGTCGCCTGCCTGGTGTTCGCCCGCCGCTTCCAGCGGCTCGGCGAGCGGGGCTGGGCGCTGTTCTCTGTGCTGTGCGCCCTGGCGACCGTCGTCGTCATGGCCTGGCCCGACGAGGGCAGCATGAGCATCCGGCTGGTCCTCAGCTCGGTCTCCATCTTCGGCTGGCTCTCCGCGGTGTCCGTCCGGATCCGCGGCAACCTTTCCTGAAAGGATTTTGATCAATGCGCTACATGCTGATGCACAAGCTGGACGAGAGCGTTCCCGGCACCTTCGACCCGAGCCCCGAGTTCATGCAGCGGATGGGCGCCTTCATCGAGGAGGTGGCCAAGTCCGGGTCGCTGCTCGCCGCCGAGGGGCTGCACAAGAGCAGCAAGGAGGACGCGGCGCGGATCACCGCCACGAAGGCCAAGACCACCATCATCGACGGGCCGTTCACCGAGACCAAGGAACTCATCGCCGGGTTCGCGCTGATGGAGGTGCGGTCGAAGGAGGAGGCGGTGGAGTGGGGCAAGCGCTTCGCGCAGGTCTTCACCGACAGCGGGGTTGACGTCGAGGTCGACGTCCGCCGGGTCAACGAGGGCCCCGGCGCCTGAGCAGTCCGTCGACTGGACCCGTCCCGTAGCGGACGTCACGGGTGGTGCCGGTTTCCGCCGGCACCACCCGTCTTTGGTCTCCCCGCCCCGCCGCTGCGGGACGAAACTCGTGCGCGAACGGCGAACAGACATGATGTGATGAGCCGCTGTGAACCAAGGGAAACAGCCCCTCGGGGGTCGCTCGGACCTGATGACCGCGATGGAGCAGAACCTCGCCGAACATGCCTGTCACCTGCACCGGCACATGACGGGCTCGACCGTCATCGAGACCAGCGACCTGCTGATCGCCGACAGCGGCCTGGACGACGACACCTTCAACATCGTCGCGGCGGCGCGTCTCACGCCGGACACCGCCCCGGCCCGGATCACGCAGACCCTTCAGACCCTGGCCACCACTGGACGCCCCTTCTCCTGGTGGGTGGGCCCGGCCTCCACGCCGACGGATCTCGCCTCACTGCTGCAAATCGCCGGTCTGCAGGCATCCGAGACCGAGACCGGCATGTGGCAGGACCTACCTGCGGCCCCACCCCGGCAACCCGCTGGGGATCTGGACATCCGCCAGGTGAGGAGCCCCGAACAGCTCGCCGACTACTCGACCGTCCTGGCGGCGAACTGGAACCCACCGGCCGCCACCGTACGCCGCTTCTTCGCTGATGCCGCCGACTGGGCTCTCGCCCCCGACTGCCCCGCTCGCTACCTGGTCGGCTACGTCGACGGCCGCCCCGTCAGCTCGGCCGAGGTCTTCTTCCACTCGGGAGTCGCCGGGATCTACAACATCGCCACCCTGGCGACCGACCGCCGGCGCGGTTACGGCAGCGCCATGACCCTGGCGACCTTGCGCACCGCGTACGGCGCGGGCTATCGCACTCTGGTCCTGCAGGCATCTTCTGCGGGCGAACCCGTCTACCGCAGGCTTGGGTTCCACTCCTGCGGCCGGTTCACCGAGTACGCCGTCGCTCCCTGAAACCGTCCGGGGGATCGTTTGTCGCCGCCGCTGTCGACCGGGCGGCGGCGGTCGGCCGAACGGACCCTGGCAAGTCACATCGGCGGCCGTCGGCCCGTCCCGCCAGCATGAGAGCACTGGTACGTGGGGTGGCCGCGCTGCTCGGCGCGGCGTCGGCGGTGGTCGGGGTGTGGGCGTTGGCCCGCCCAGCCTCGTTCAGCTCTGCCGTGGGTTTCCCGCCACACGAGCATTTCGTGCACGACGTCGGGGCATTCCAACTCGGCATCGGGGCGACCGTTCTGCTGGCATTGGTCTGGTCGGACGCGCTGGCCGTCGCCCTGGCCGGGTACGTCGTCGGCGCGGCGGCACACACGGTGTCGCACGTCCTAGACGCGCACGCCGGCGGCAGTACGGCGCAGACCTGGGCGGTCGGGCTGTCGGCGGGCCTGGCCCTGGCCGCGCTCGTCGCCCGGCTGCGGGAGCTGAGCTGGGTGGTCGGGTACGTCGATCCCGCCCCGGCCACCGTGTGGGCGCCGCTGGTACGGCAGAAGACGGTCGTGCTGACGACCTTCAAGCGGGACGGGACGGCCGTGCCGACGGCGGTGAGCGTCGCGGTGGCAGGGGAGCGGGCGTACGTGCGCAGCTTCGACAAGGCGTGGAAGACCAGGCGGATCCGCAACAACCCGCGGGTGACCCTGGCGCCGTCGACAACACTCGGGAAGCCGACCGGGGTGGCGGTGGAGGCGGTCGCCCGGCGGTTGAGTGGGGCGGAGTATCGGGCGGCCAGCCGCGCGTTGGCCCGCAAGCACCCGATGCTGCACGGGGTGCTGGTGCCGTTGACGCACCGGCTCGGGCGTCGCAGGACCGGCCGTACCGTCCATTTCGAGTTGATCGCGGTCAGGCCCTAGTCGTGGGACTCGCGCTCCTGGACCACCCGGTCGATGCGGCGGTCGGGTACGACCCACATGATCGCCACGGCGACGAAACACGCCAGGGCGAGCCCGACTCCGACACGGCCGCTCCGGTCGATCAGCATGGCGCTGAGGATCCCCGCGATGTAGAGCACGGGGGAGACCTTGCCCTTGATGTCGGCGCCGACGGCCCGTCTCAGTACCGACGCCGGCCCCTGCTGCCGGATGATCACCGTCTGGAGCACGAAATACGCGATGGCCGCGCTGAGCAGGTTCAGTCCGTAGATGACGACCGGGGTCGGTTCGAACCGTGAGTCGTCGATCCAGGCTGTGGTCAACGGGAACAGCGACAGGCAGAACAGCAGTCCCAGGTTCGCCCACAGCACGCCGCCGCTGACCTGCCGTACCAGGTGGAACATGTGGTGGTGGTTGTTCCAGTAGATGCCGACATAGACGAAGGTGAGCAGATAGGTCAGGAGCCCGACGCCGGTGGTGTGCACGAGGTCGGTGAAGTCGTGGCCTTCCGGGACCTTGAGCTCCAGCACCATGATCGTGATGATGATGGCGAGGACGCCGTCACTGAACGCCTCCAGCCGGTTGGTCGGCACCGCACCATCCCTCCTGCTTCTTTCCGCGGCGCGGTCATGCGCCGCGACCTGCCAAAGAACAAGCACAACAGGCACTGCGGCGCGACGCCTGCTGCCGGCCCGGTCGAGATTCGTGTCGTACCGTACCGCCCCGCCGTCAGCTCCTGCCCGATCAAGCCGTGTCGATATACCCCGGGGATATATACGCGAGGTATACGCTCGGGGTATGTTGTCGGGCATGAGCGTTCCCATGACCCTGCTCGGCCTGCTCGAACGCGAGCCCAGCCACGGCTACGACCTCAAGCGCGACTACGACTCCTTCTTCAGCCGGGGCAAGCCGCTGCCGTTCGGCCAGGTCTACGCGACCCTCGGCCGGCTCACCCGCGACGGGAAGATCGTGGTCGGCGAGGTCGAGCCGGGCGTCGGCCCCGAACGCAAGCGCTACGTCATCACCGACCGGGGCGCGACCGAGTTCGAGTCGTGGCTGACCGAGCCGGTCGACGCCGAGCCCAACCTGCAGAGCGTGCTGTTCACCAAGGTCGTGCTGGCGCTCATGCTCGACCGCCCCGCCGAGGAATACCTCGACATGCAGCGCGCCACCCACCTGCTGCGGATGAAGGAGCTCACCGACCTGCGGCGCGGCGGCGACCTGGTCGACACCATGCTGGCCGACCACGGCCTGTTCCACCTCGACGCCGACCTGCGCTGGATCGACACCACGATCGCCCGGCTGGACTCCCTTCGGAAGGTGGTACGCAAGTGAAGGCGATCGAGGCGCGCGACGTCGTGCTGTCCTTCGGCGAGACGCAGGCGCTGCGAGGGGCCAGCGTCTCGGTGGCCCCGGGCGAGATCGTCGCTATCATGGGCCCGAGCGGCTCCGGGAAGTCGACTCTGCTGCACTGCCTGGCCGGGATCCTGGTCCCCGACGCAGGAGAGATCCACTTTGATGGCCGCCGGATCGACACGCTGGGCGAGCACGAGCGCAGCATGCTGCGCCGCGACCAGTTCGGGTTCGTGTTCCAGTTCGGGCAGCTCGTGCCGGAGTTGACGGCGGAGGAGAACGTCGCGCTGCCGCTGCTGCTCGGCGGTGTCAAGCGCGCCGCCGCGCTGAAGCAGGCGCGGCCCTGGTTCGAGCGGCTCGGCCTGGCCGGGCTGGAACGCCGCCGCTCCGGCGAGCTCTCCGGCGGTCAGGCGCAACGGGTCGCGCTGGCCCGCGGCCTGGTCGCCCGGCCCGGGGCGCTGTTCGCCGACGAGCCGACCGGGGCGCTGGACTCGCTCACCGGCGAGCAGGTCATGGACCTGCTGGTCGCCTCGGCCCGTGAGGAGGGCACCACCGTCGTGCTGGTCACCCACGAGGCCCGCGTCGCCGCGTACGCCGACCGGCAGGTCATCGTGCGCGACGGCAAGGTGAACGCGCTGGTGCTCTCATGATCCGGTTCGGTCTGCGGCTGTCCCTGGCCGGTGGGCGGGAGGCCGCCACCCGGCTGGTCATCATCGCCGCCGCGGTGGCGCTCGGCGTCGGCATGCTCCTGACCACGCTCGCCGGCATGAACGCGGTCGGCGCGCAGAACCAGCGGTACGGCTGGCTCAACACCGCCACCGCCCCGGCGACCTCCCCCGAAGCGTCGGCCAGCCAGCTGTGGTGGCTGCTGCGGGAGGACTACTACCACGGTCGGTCCATCGGCCGGCTGGACGTCGCGGTTACGGGCCCGGACGCGCCCGTACCGCCGGGCATCGCGCACCTGCCCGGGCCGGGCGAGTACTACGTCTCGCCCGCCCTCGGCGAGCTGCTGCGGGCCACCCCGGCCGCGGAACTCGGCGACCGCTTCCCCGGCCACGAGATCGGCACGATCGGCCCGGCGGCGCTGCCCTCGCCCGAATCGCTGCTGATCGTCGTCGGCCGCACCCCGGCAGAGCTGGAGCCGCTCGGGGCCCGGAAGGTCCCCCAGATCATGGCCCTCCCGCCGAGCCACTGCAGCAGTGGCTGCCCCATCGGGATCAACCAGGCCGGCATGACGCTCGTGCTCTCCGTCGTCGCCGCCGCGCTGCTCTTCCCGGTGCTCATCTTCATCGGCACCGCGACCCGGTTGGCCGCCACCCGTCGGGAGCAGCGCTTCGCCGCGATGCGGCTGGTCGGCGCCACCCCGCGGCAGATCTCCCTCATCTCGGCCGTCGAGTCGACCCTCGCCGCCTCGGTGGGCACCGCCGTCGGGTTCGGCCTGTTCTTCGCCGCCCGGCCGGGACTGGCCATCATCCCGTTCACCGGCGAACCGTTCTTCCCCGGCGACCTGTCGCTCACGATCGTCAACGTCCTGGCGGTCGCGCTCGGCGTACCGCTCGGTGCCGTCGTTGCCTCCTGGCTCGCGCTGCGCCGGGTGCAGATCTCGCCGTTGGGCGTGAGCCGACGGGTCACCCCGAAACCGCCACGCGCCTGGCGGCTGATCCCGCTGGTCGCCGGGCTCGCCGAGATGACGTACTTCATCGGCCGGCGACCGGCGACGACCAACGGCCAGATCACCGCGTACCTCTCCGGGTTCGTGCTGATCATGATCGGGCTCGTCGTGGCCGGGCCCTGGCTGACCATGATCGGTGCCCGGGTGCTGGCCGGGCGGGCCAGCCGACCCGCCACGCTCATCGCCGGGCGACGCCTCGCGGACAACCCGCAGGCCGGCTTCCGGTCGGTCAGCGGGCTGATCGTGGCGCTGTTCGTGACCAGTGTGGCCACCGGTACGATCACCACGTTCGTCGCCAACCGTGGCGCACCGCGCACCGACTCGGTGGCCGCGACCTCACTGGCGAAGATGTTCAGGCCCGAAGAGGGCCCCGCGCCGACCGCGGACCAGATCCCGGCCGGGCTCAGCACGATCCCCGGGGTACGCAGCGTGACCCTGGTCCACACCAATCCTGTCGATCACCCACCGGTCCAGACGATGACCAAGTCGACGGATTCCCATCCCGCCTCCTACGACCAGTGGTGGCCAGGCGTCGTCACGTGCGCCGAGCTGGACCGCCTGGCCGTGTTCGGCACCTGCCCCGGCGGCGCACAGGTCGCGGCCGTGCCCGACGACCTCATCGGCATGCGCGCATTCGACCTGACCAATAACGCCTACGTCTGGACCGCCGCCGACATCGCCCCCGCGGAGGTCGACCGGCAGCCGATCCGGTCGGTGGTCGTCAACACGACCAGCCGCTCCGCGTTCGAGCAGGCCCGGACCATGCTGATCAACGCGTTCCCGCAGGGACGCTCCCCGGCGAGCGTCGGCGAGTGGGAGTCGAACAGCAGGCGGCAGATGAACCAGTTCCAGCAGCTGGCCAACGTGATCATGCTGGCCAGCCTGCCGATCGCCGGCTGCAGCCTGGCTGTCAGCGTGGCCGGCGGGCTCAGCGACCGGAAACGGCCGTTCAGCATGCTGCGCCTGACCGGGATGCAGCTGCGTACGCTGCGCCGGGTGGTCGCGCTGGAGACCGTCGTGCCGCTGCTGCTCGTCGCCGTGGTGGCGATCGGGATGGGTTTCCTGGCCGCGTACCTGTTCCTGCGGTCGCAGCTGGGCTACACGCTGCTGGCACCGGGCTCGTCGTTCTATCTCATGGCCGGCGGCGGGCTGGCCGTGTCGCTGGGCATCGTCGCCCTGACGCTGCCGCTGCTGCGCCGGATCACCGGCCCGGAGACGGCCCGCAACGAGTGAGCGCCGCTGGGTGGGCCCGGCGACACCGCCGGGCCCACCCAACCCGAGTCACCCGAGCGGCACCTGGACGGCGACGTCACGCTTCGGGTAGTACGCCTCCACCTTGTTCGCGCCGTACTTGTCGCGGAACAACTGCACGATGTGCCGGACCCGATCCGAGTCGGTGATCGCGGTGGCGCTCGAACTCAACGCCGTACCGTTCGCGGCCACCTGGATCATCGGCGTCTGCCGTACGTTCTTGTACCAGTCGCTGTTCGACCCGGTCACCGGGACCAGGAACACGCTGTCCTCCTCCCGCACGAACCACACCGGGTGCGAGATCTGCCGCCCGCTCTTGCGCCCGGTAACGGTGATCTCGACCTCGTTGACGCCTTCGAGAGCGTCCCTGATCGCGTTGGCCACGATGCCTCCCGACAGCTTCCCGACCTGCTCCCACCTGCCAGGCTATGAAGCTTCGCGCCCGTTGGCCGCCGGTTCGCGGGACCCGGCGGCACCAATCGCCACCGGCCCCTCGGGAGACGCGCGGCCCGCGACCAGGCGGCCCCGAATGAGGTACGCCTGCGCAACGCTCCTCCTCCGCCCACTGCACGCCCTTACGCTCGGCGCGGACACGGACGAGTTCCGAGGAGGCGGCGGTGGCACAGTCGTACCCCCAACCGCCTGTGCCGACGACGGTCCGGCGGCCGTGGCTGCGGATCTTCTGGGTGGGCCTGGTGTTGTGGCTGGCCACCGTGGTGGTCGTCTTCGCGACCGGCAACCCCGTCCTCGTGCCGACCCTGGTGCTGCTGGGCAGCTTCCTGGTGCCCGTGACGTTCGTGGTCTGGGCCTTCCAACGCCGAGAGACCGGTGAGCTCACCCCGGGCCTGATCCTGAGCACGTTCCTGGCCGGCGGCGTGCTCGGCGTGCTGGCCTCCTCGCTGCTCGAGTCCTACCTGCTGCGCCCGTCGTGGTGGCTGTTCTTCGGCGTCGGACTCATCGAGGAGGCCGTGAAGCTGGGGGTGCTGGCGTTCCTGACCCGGCACCTGCACCACAAGGCGGTACGCGACGGGATCATCCTCGGCGCGTCGGTCGGGTTCGGCTTCGCGGCCCTCGAAACCGCCGGCTACGCCTTCACCGCGCTGTTCACCGCCCATGGGCTGTCGGTGACCCAACTCGTGCAGACCGAGCTGCTGCGCAGCGTGATCTCCCCGTTCGGGCACGGCCTGTGGACGGCGATCCTCGGCGGGGTGCTCTTCTCGTCCAGCACCCGGGAGCACTTCGTGATCACCGGGCGGCTGATCCTCGCCTACCTCGGCGTCTCCCTGCTGCACGCGTTCTGGGACGGCTCGCGGGTGATCGCGCTGCTCCTGACCCTGCTGTTCACCGGCGCAGAGGTGTCCAACGGCAGGCTCGTGCGGCCCACCAGCGGCCAGGTGGCGCTGTTCACCGCGCTGCAGTGGATCGGGCTCGCGATCGTGGCGATCATCGGGCTCCTGTGGCTGTGGGCGCTGGTACGGAAGGCGCGCCGCGCCCCGCACCCGCCCCCGCCTCAGTACGGGGGCTGGCGGGTGCCGATCCGCCCTCCCGGCACCTGAGATCAGCCCATCGAATGATTTTGCCGCCCGTCTCAAAGGGCTACAGCAGGTGGCGGCTACCCGTGTACAGAGAAACGACGGCAGTCTGGCGCGCTGGATGCGAGGAACAGTCCTGTCCGGCATCTGACACCGGTGGGCATCAATTGCTGCACATAAGCGGGCTTTCTCCATGAAAGGCGCGCCTGCCTGGGGGTGAGCGGATGCCGCCCGCCTGGATTGCTCGCTAGGGTTTCGGCTTTGCCCCATTCACCTCTTAGGACAAACGTGGGAATCCTCAAAGAGATGCAGCGGGCGCATGCACGCCAGTTACGCACCCAGCGGCAGGCGCAGGCTGCGACATACCGGCACCAGCAGCAACTGCGCCGTGAGGCGGAGCGAGCTATGAAGGCAGCGCAACGTGCTCAGGCGGCGGATGAGCGGGAGCGCAAGCGGCTCTATGCCGAGGCGCGCGGTGCCGAAGTGGCGGCTGCGAACTCTGATCTCCAAGTCCGCCTTGAGGAGTTGGAGAACCTGCTTGTTGCGACGCTCGACGTTGACGACCACATCGACTTCCATCGGCTGAAGAAGTCGGTTACCCACCCACCTTTCAACCCTGGAGCGCTGGGCGCACCGCTGGCCCCTCCAGATTGGCGCCGCTTCGAGCCGCCTGCTCCAACCGGCCTGGCAAAGATGTTCGGGGGACAAGCCAAGCACCAACAGCAGATTGCCGCAGCCCAGCATGCGTTCGCGCAGTCTCAGGCGCAGCACCGGGCCACTGAGGCCGACCGTCAGCGACGACTTGCCGTCGCGCACCAGAGCTATCAGACTCACTGCGCCAAGGTTGACGCGGAGATCGCTGCGCACAACGCCGAGATCGAACGATTTGCTACGGCGTTCGCCGCCGGCGATCCGGCAGCTGTCGTCGAATACTTCAGTATGGTGCTCGGTAACTCGGTCTACCCTGACGACTTTCCCCAGCAGTACCGGCTGGCGTACGTCCCGGAATCCCGACAGTTGGTCGTCGAGTATCGCTTGCCGACGTTGGACGCTGTCCCCGCGGTCCGAGAACATCGCTACGTCAAAACCCGCGATGAGATCACCTCGACGGCTCGGCCGGCGAAGGAGATCAAGGATCGATACACGAATCTGGTCGCTCAGCTGACCTTGCGGACCGTGCATGAGCTCTTTGAGTCCGACCGCGCCACGCTCGTGGACACGATCATCTTCAACGGCATCGTCGACACCACCGATCCACGCACCGGAGCCGCCGTTCAGCCGTGCCTGGTGACGCTTCGAACGACCCGCGAGGTATTCGGCGAACTCAACCTTCGCATGGTCGACCCCAGCGCATGCCTGCAGCACCTCAATGCGTCGGTATCGAAGCGGCCAGCCGAGCTCGCACCGGTCCGCCCCGTGTTGGAATTCGACATGGTCGACAAGCGGTTCGTTGACGAGGTCGATGTGCTCGCCGACCTCGACCAGCGACCGAACCTGCTCAAGCTCACCCCAACGGAGTTCGAGAGTCTGATCCAGAACCTCTTCGCCAAAATGGGACTAGACACAAAACAGACCCGCCCGTCGCGCGATGGCGGAGTGGACTGCGTCGCCTTCGACCCCCGACCGATTTTCGGTGGCAAAGTTGTCATCCAGGCCAAGCGTTACCGCAACACGGTCGACGTCTCCTCCGTGCGAGACCTCTATGGCACGGTTCAGAACGAAGGTGCGTCCAAGGGCATCCTGGTGACCACGAGTGGCTACGGCGCGGCGTCGTACGAGTTCGCATCCGGCAAGCCGCTGGAGTTGATCGACGGCTCCAACCTGCTCTACTTGCTCGCCGAGCACGCGGAGGTGAAAGCCCGGATCGACCCGAACGAGCTGGACTGATCCGTGGCGGACATGATCAGGCAACCGCAGCCGACCTTGATCATGCACTTCACCCACATCGACAACCTGTCGGCCATCCTCAAGGCCGGCAGGTTGTTCTCGGACAGCAGCGTGGGTCCGCAGTTGGCAACGAACGTGGGTGCCGTGGAAATCAAGGCACGCCGACGGGAACGGCCCGTGCCGTGCCCTCCGGGCGGCTTCGTCGCCGACTATGTGCCGTTCTACTTCGCCCCACGCTCACCAATGATGTACCGGATTGCCTGTGACCATCGGGACGGGAAGCCTGGGTGCTACCTCGGCGGGGACGATCCGCTCGTCTACCTCGTGAGCTCGGTCGAGCAGGTGCACGCAGCTGGGCTGAGCTGGGTGGCAAGCGACGGAAACTGCGCCGTCGGGCTGACCACCTTCTCGATCGAGTTCGACGAGCTGGCGACTCTCGTCGATTGGCCTCTGCTGCAGGCGGAAGTCTGGAAGAACATCCCCGAGGACATGGACCGAATGCGCCGCCGTGCAGCCGAGTTCCTGGTGCATCGTGAGTTTCCTCTCGACCTGCTGGCCGGTTACGCCGTACGGACGGCGGAACGGCAGGAACAGGTGAGGCAGGTCTTCCGCGACGCTGGCATGATCGAGCCGTACGTTGCTGTCAGACCGGACTGGTACTACGGGTACATGCGGAGGGAGGTGCGCAGATGATCATCATCAGTCACGGCAACCTGTTGACCGCTGACGCGGACGCGTTGGTCAACACAGTTAACACCGTCGGAGTGATGGGCAAGGGGATCGCTCTTCAGTTCAAGCGCGCCTACCCGGCCAACTACGCGGCCTACCGGGCTGCCTGCGCTGCCGACGAGGTCAAGCTGGGCCGGATGTTCGTTTTCGACTCGGCACGCCTAGGCCCGCGTAGATATGTGATCAACTTTCCCACCAAGGGTCACTGGCGGGCGAACTCGAAGTTGCCCGACATTCAGGACGGCCTTGCTGATCTCGTCCGTGTGGTACGCGAGCGGCAGATCACGTCGCTGGCTGTACCAGCTTTGGGCTGCGGCAACGGTGGACTCATCTGGGACGATGTCCGACCCGTTATCGAGCGCGCGTTCGCCGAGATCCCCCACGTTCGAGTGCTGCTGTTCCCGCCCGAGGGAGCGCCGGACCCCGCCGACATGCCGGTGGCCACTGAGAAGCCCCAACTGACCCCGGGGCGGGCGACCCTGCTGCGGGCGATCGACCGCTATCTGCAACGGGCACGAGCACTCGAACCGCGCGACGGGATCACCCTTCTGGAGATCCAGAAGATCGCCTACTTCCTCCAGGTGTTGGGCCAGCCACTACGCCTTCAGTTCGGCCGAGGCCGATATGGCCCGTACGCCGAGAACCTCAACCACGTTCTCGACCGGCTGGAAGGGCACTACCTGACGGGCTTCGGTGACCGGTCGGCACGGGTCGAGGAGCTTCAACCGATCCGGCTGACTGACGGCACGGTCGAGGCCGTCGCGGCATGGTTCGGAACTCAGGGCTCGGCATCCTGCGACGCGCTGGATCGGCTGGCCCATCTGATCGACGGTTTCGAAGCGCCCTACAGCCTTGAGCTGCTGGCCACCGTGCATTACGCGGCCGGGTCACATCCAGCGACCAGCGATCTCGACGAGTTGACCGAGCGGGTCCGTAACTGGAGTGGCCGCAAGGCCCGCCTCTTCACAGCTGCGCACATCCGGCTGGCTTACGGTCGGCTGAAGTCAGCTGGTCTGCTACCCGCCTTCAGCCTTGCGTGAGTCGTCTCCCCTGCAAGACGCACTCGGACGATGAAGGGCCGCCAGCACCAACGGCACCACGAGCCGGTTCCCGGTCGACCGTCCGTTCCTCGTCGATCGGGCGCGCGGTCTCTCCGCCACCGAGGGGCCTGTACCTAGGCGGCAGCCGGGGGCGCGGGCCGGCTCCGTAACAGGGCGTCCAGGGCGTCCATGATCCATTCCCAGGTCTGCGCGGTGTCCGGGGCGCTGTGTTCGAACCCGCCGCCCAGCTCCAGGCTGACGTAGCCGTGGAAGACGCTGCCCAGCAGCCGGACGGCGTGTGTCTGGTCCGGCTCCGTCAGGTCGTAGCCGCGCAGGATCGCCCGGGTGAGCTGGGCGTGCCGGCCGCCGGCACTGGCGGCCGCCGTCTCCGGGGCGAGCCGGAGTTGGGCCGCGGCGTAGCGGCCGGGATGCTCCCGGGCATAGTCCCGGTAGACGTTGGCGAGGGCGGTCAGGGCGTCCCGGCCGGCCCGCCCGGCCACGGCGTCGGCGGCGAGGGCGGCCATCTCGTCCAGGGCGAGCAGGGCGATCCGGGTCCGCAGGTCCTGGGAGTTCCGTACGTGCGAGTACAGGCTCGCGACCGTGACGTCGAAGCGCCGGGCGAGCGCCGAGACGGTCACCTGGTCGAAGCCGACCTCGTCGGCGAGCTCGGCGCCCGCCAGGGTCAGGCGTTCCGCGGTCAGCCCTGCGCGTGCCATGGTCCTCCTCACACTGCCAAAACCAATTATGTGTTTGCCTAAAGCCTTTAGGCAAGCTAGCTTAGCCGCTCATGACGCCCCTCACCGAGCAGGACATCCGTGCCGCCTTCGTCAACTGCAGCAAGGGCGAGGCCAAGCGCCTGACCGTCCCACGTGATCTGGCTGACCGGCCCTGGGACGACCTGGACTACCTGGGCTGGCGAGATCCGCGGGCGCCGGACCGCGCCTACCTGGTCACCGTCCTGGACGGCCGGCCGACCGCCCTCGCGCTGCGCTGCCCCACCCCCACCGCCCGGCAGCCACGACGCACCATGTGCGCGATGTGCCTCACCACCCCGACGAGCGGCGTCTCGCTGATGGTCGCCCGCAAGGCCGGGAAGGCCGGGCAGCAGGGCAACTCCGTGGGCACCTACCTCTGCAGCGACCTGGCCTGCTCCCTCTACCTGCGCGGCAAGAAGGACGCCGGGGCCGGCGCGCGGCTCCCCGAGTCGCTCACCCTGGAGGAGAAGATCCAGCGAACCATGGGCAACCTCGCCGGCTTCATCGCCACGGTGACCGCGTGACCCCGGGCGACCGTGCTGACGAATCCGGGCGCCGACCGTACCTTCGCGGGTACGGTCGGCGCCCGGCGGACGCCTACGACGCCGCCGGTATCCGCTCGACCGGCGGGGCCGCGACCGGCCGGACCGCCGGCCGGGCCAGGGCGCTCGGCCACCAGGTACGGCGGCCCAGGTGCAGCGCCAGCGCCGGGACGAGCAGGCTGCGGACCAGGAACGTGTCGAGCAGCACCCCGACGCCGATGATCACGGCCGTCTGCACGGACGGCACCAGCGGCAGCACGCTCAGCGCGCCGAACGTGGCCGCGAGGACCACGCCCGCGCTGGTGATCACCCCACCGGTCACCGTCAGCGCGTGCAGCACACCCCGGCGGTGCCCGAGCCGCGCGGTCTCCTCCCTCGCCCGGGTGCTCAGAAAGATGGTGTAGTCCACGCCGAGGGCCACGAGGAACAGGAACGTCTGTAGCGGGATCCCGACGAACAGCTTCGGGTAGCCCATCGCGTCGAGGATCAGCCCGGCCGCGCCCAGCGCGGCGACGTAGGACAGGACCACGCTGGCCAGCAACAGCAGCGGCGCGACCAGCGCCCGCAACAGCACCACCAGGATGACGAGGACAACCGCCAGCACCAGCGGCCCCACGAGCCAGTTGTCCCGGTCGACGGTCCGTTTCTCGTCGATCAGGTACGCGGTGTCCCCGCCGACGACGGCCTGCGCCCCCGGCACGGCGTGCACCGTGGCACGTAGCCGCCCGACGGTGTCCAACGCCGCGTCGCTGTCCGGCGTGTCCACTAGGACCGCCGCGATGCGCACCCACCGGCCGTCCGCCGAGGGTTCCGGCTCGCCCACCTCGGCAACCCCCGGCACGGTACGCGCGGCGGCCACCACCTGCCCGGCCGGTCCGGCGGCGGCCAGGATCTCCGCCGGGGCGACCGACCCCCTCGGGTAGTGCGCCTCGATCATCCGCTGGCCGGTGACCGAACCGACCTCCTTGGTGAACGACTCGTCGTGCGGCATGCCGATGCTCAGGTTCACCATGCCGAAGCTCAACGCCACCAGCACCGCCGCCGTACCCAGCCACACCGTGCGGGGGCGCCGGCCGACGAACCCGGCGATCCGCCGCCACACCCCGTGCTCGGCCGCCACGTCGAACCCGACCGCGTCCGGTGAGTAGCGCGGCACGAACGGCCAGAACAGCCACCGACCGAAGAGGACCAGCACGGCCGGCAGCAGCGTGGTCATGGCCAGCAGCGCCGCCACGATCCCGACCGCGCCGACCGGCCCGAGCCCCCGGGTGGACGGCAGTTGCGCGGCGAGCAGACACAGCAGCCCGAGCGCGACGGTCGCCGCCGACGCGCCGATCGCGCCGACCGACCGGCGCAACGCGACCGCCATCGCCGCGTGCCGGTCGACGTGCCGGCGCAGCTCCTCCCGGTAGCGGGCGATGAGCAGCAGCGCGTAGTCCACGCCAACGCCGAAGACCAGCACGGTCAGGATGCTCTGGCTCTGGAAGTCCACGGCCAGCCCGGCATGCTTGGCCAGCAGGTACACCACCGCGCTGGCGAGCTGGTTGGCCAGCGCCACCGTGACCAGCGGGATCAACCACAACACCGGACTGCGGTACGTGACGAGCAGCAGCAACGCGACCGTGGCGGCGGTCGCCAGCAGCAGCGTGGTGTCCATGCCGGCGAACGCGTCGAAGACATCGTCCTCACCGCCGGCCGGACCGGTCAGCGCCGTCCGCAAACCCTCGGGTACGCCATCGGTGAGCCGCTGCTTGATGTCCGACACCGCGTCGGCGCGCTGGTCGGCGTCCCCGGCGACGGGAAAGGAGAGCAGCAGCGCCCGCCCGTCGTCGCTGGCCATCGGCGGGGACACCTGGCCGCCGTCGGCGTACCCGGAAAAGGCCGCGCGGTCGGCGTCGACCTTGGCGCGGTCGGCGGCGGTGAGCCCGGCCTCGCGGACGTAGACAGCGACGGCCAGGGGCTTCCGCGAATCCGGGAACGCCTGCTCCGCCCGTTGCACCGCCCGGCTGGCCTCGGCGGTGGCGGGCAGCGCGCCGAGGGCGTCGTTGTCCTGCACCTCGGTCAGCTTCAGCGCCAACGGCCCGGCCACCGCGACGAGGACGAGCCAGAAGACGAGCACCGCGTACTTGCTGCGGCGGCCGGACGGCACGCCAGCCAGCCCGGTCACCTTTTGCCTGGTCGTGGTCATGACGTCGATCCTTCGGCCGGCAGCGGTCGAAAACAGCAGTGCCAGATCCCGAACGCCGGTGGTGGTAGCACCACCGGAGTTCTCGTGCCCAGGCGCAACCCGCGGAGCAGGACGTGGCGTGACTATCTCGAATCGGGGATAGGAGGCTCGCATGAGCGATCGCGACACGGCGTTCGCGGAATATTTCGCCGCGAGGTCGGACGCGATGCGTGGCACCGCGTACCTGCTGTGCGGGGACTGGCACCGGGCGCAGGACCTGGTCCAGACCGCGTTCACGAAGCTCTACCTGGTCTGGAACCGGGTTTCCCGGCATGAGGTGCTCGACGCCTACGTACGGCAGATCCTGGTCCGGACCTTCCTCGACGAGCGGCGGCGGGGCTGGTGGCGCCGCGAACGGGTGGGCGCGGAGGACGCCGAACGACCCGCACCGCCCGAATCGCCGGAGAACCGGTTGGTGATGCTCCAGGCGCTTGCCGCCCTGGCGCCACGCCAGCGGGCCGTGCTGGTGCTCCGCTACTGGGAGGACCTGTCGATCGAGGAGACCGCAGCGCTGCTGGGCTGCTCGCCCGGAACGGTGAAGAGCCAAGCCGCCCGTGGCCTCGAAAACCTGCGCGGCCTTCTACAGCCCACGTACAGCGCGATCGAAAAGGGGGCCCGATGAACGGGCAAGAGTTGCGCGAGGCGCTCCGCCACGAGATGGCGTCCGTCGCCCCGCCGCCACCACTGGACACGGCCGCCGCGCTCGGCGCCGCACGGCGTGCCCGCGCGCGTCGGCGTACCGGATGGGCCTGCGCCGGGAGCGCGGCCGTGGTGCTCGCGGTCGCTGGCGTCGCCACAGTCGGCACCGCCGGGGCCGGCATCCCCGCGGGTGCCGGCGGCGCGAATCCGGCACCCATTCCGGGCCCGACCGGCGAAACCGCCGAGCCGTGGCCGACCGGACCGGACGGCCGCCCGCAGCAGGACCGGACGGCGAAGGCCGGCGACCGGTACGAGCAGGGGGTTCGGCTGCTCAACGAGCTCATCGCCGTGGTGCCGGACGGGTACACCGTGCCGGAGAATCCGGCGACCCCGCCCGTCGGCGAAGATCCGCCGCGCAGCAGCCAGGCACAGTTCGAGGAGAAGGCGAACGGCATCGAGGTGTGGAGCTACACGTCCGCGGCCACCGTCGCCAAGGGAGACCGGACCGGGCGCGTGCTCGTCAAGGTGTACACCCACGGGAACACGCTCAAGACCGAACCGTGCGCGCTGGCCCGGCAGTTCTGGGGCATGGCGGGCCAGTGCCAGGTGGTGACCGTCGGCAGCGCGAAGATCGGGGTGGTCGTCCGTCCCACCATCGACCGGCGCTTTGAACAGTGGTCGGCCTACCGGCACCCGGACGGGGTGGTCACCTTCGTCGCGCAGAGCCTGTTCTACGGCAACCCCGAGCAGGGGCTGGAGGAACTGCCGTTCACCGTGCCGCAACTGGCGGCCCTCGCCATGGACGAACGGTTCCACCTCCAGTGACCAGGTGACAGCCGACGCTGTCCATCGTGGGGTTCTCCTCGTCGGGCGGCCACCAGAGGGTTGAGCCCGGCGAGGAACCCGGCTTCACGAAGCCACGTGAGGGCGGCACCACGGGCAACGGGGGCGGTAGCACCACCGATTTCGGTGCCCAGGTGGGCGCAGAATAGCCCGGTGGACAGCTCCCTCCGTACCGTCTGGCAGCAGATCAGGCCGGGCGCGGTCGCCGCCGTGCAGGGCCTGGCCGTGGCCCTGCTCGGCCTGACCGCCAACGTGGCGCTGTTCGTGCTGTCGGTGGTCTCCCTCGCGCTCATCCCCGTGTTCGGCATCGGGTTCGCGCTGTTTCCGGCGGTGACCGTGCTGGTGCGGGCGTCGCTGACCCTGCAACGGCGGCTGAGCCGGTGGGGGCCGGTGCCGATCGCGTCGCCGTACCGGCCGGTGCCCGCCGGTGCCCGGTTCGGCACCTGGCAGCGCTTCCGGTGGGTGGTCACGGACGTGGCGACCTGGCGGGACTTCGCCTGGCTGATCCCCGGCGCGATCACCGGCGGCGCGTGCCTGCTGGCGTTCGCGCTGCCCGTGTACGGCCTCGAAGGCGTCCTGCTCGTGCCGCTGGCGCTCTACCTGACCATCGACTGGTACGGCTACGGCGTGTTCTGGCCGATGGACAACATCGTCAAGGCGTGGCTCGCCGCGCCGCAGGGCTTGCTGATCCTCGCCGGCGGGCTGGCCGTCGCACCCTGGCTGCTGTGGCTGCACTTCCGGTTCGCCGGCTTCTTCCTCGCCCCCACCCGGGCGCAGGAACTGGCCCTGCGGGTCGAGCACCTCGCCGCCACCCGCGCCGACACTATCGACACCCAGGCCGCCGAGCTACGCAGAATCGAACGCGACCTGCACGACGGGGCGCAGGCCCGGCTGGTCGCGCTGCGGATGAGCATCGGCCTGGCCGAACAACTCATGGCCGACGACCCGGCGGCGGCGCAACGGCTGCTCAGCGAGGCGCAGGAGAGCAGCGGCCACGCCCTCGCCGAGCTACGCGACCTCGTCCGCGGCATCTACCCGCCCGTACTCGCCGAACGGGGTCTGGACGGGGCGGTGCAGGCGCTCGCCCTGGCCGTACCGCTGCCCGTCGACGTCGAGGTGCGGCTGCCCGGCAACCCACCCGCGGCGGTCGAATCCGCGGCGTACTTCGCGGTCGCCGAGGCGTTGACCAACGTCACCAAACACAGCGGCGCGGGCCGTGCGTGGATCCGAATTCTCTTTGAGAACGGCTTGCTGACCATGCTGGTCGGCGACGACGGTCGCGGCGGGGCCACCGTGGACGTGGGGACCGGCCTGGCCGGGGTACGCCGCCGGCTGGCCGCCTTCGATGGCACGATGAGCGTGACGAGTCCGCCCGGCGGACCCACCGTCGTGACCATGGAGCTGCCGTGCGAGTTGTCATCGCCGAAGACCTCGCCCTCCTCCGGGACGGGCTGACCCGCATCCTCGACGCGTACGGGTGCAAGGTGGTCGAGGCCGTCGCCGACGGGCCATCCGTGCTGCCGGCACTCACCCGGCACCGCCCCGACGTCGCCGTCCTCGACGTACGCCTGCCACCCACCTTCACCGACGAAGGCCTACAGGCAGCACTCGCGGCCCGCGCGCAGATCCCCGGGCTGCCGATCCTCGTGCTGTCCCAACACGTCGAGCAGCTCTACGCGCGGGAACTCCTCGCCGACCGGGCCGGGGGAGTCGGCTACCTGCTCAAGGACCGGGTGTCCAACGTCGGCCAGTTCATCGACGCGGTGCAGCGGGTGGCCGGCGGCGGCATGGTGATGGACCCCGAGGTGGTGTCGCAGCTGCTGGCGCGCAACAGCGGGGCGGAGCGGCTTTCCGGTCTCACCGCTCGGGAGCGGGAGGTGTTGGGGCTGATGGCCGAGGGGCGGTCGAACGCGGCGATCGCGGGGCGGATGTTCGTGACCGAGAAGGCGGTCAGCAAGCACATCAACAACATCTTCAGCAAGCTGGGAATGCCGCCGTCGGAGGACGACAACCGGCGGGTGCTGGCGGTGCTCGCGTACCTGAACGGATGAGAGTCAGGCGGCCAACGGAACGCCCTTGAACACCTCGCGTCGGTGCCAGGTGACGTGCGCGATGTTGGAAACCTACGGCATCGCTGTTGATGCGAGATTGAGCCGGAGTTCCTCGATCACGGCCAACGCTTCCTCCTCTTCGACGTGGTTAGCCCACTGGAGGCGCCACGCCGACTCGTCCGCGAGGATCACATTGAGCGCCTGTATGGCCAAGCCTCGGAGCGATGGGTTGACCCGACTGCCCCCTCGGCCGAGGAGAAAGCGTGGAGCGTAGGCCGATTCTGAGACCGGCGTACCGGTGAGCAACTGAAGTGCGGTTGCGGCCGCCGCGACCGCCCGAGCGGCCTCGCCCGCCGTGAGGGCCCGCCCGGCCAAGACGGCTGTGTCGAGGGTGCGGCGCACAAGCTCGGCGCGTTGGCCATGAGGTGCCGCCTCGAGGGCGGCGCACCACTCGACCGCGTCGTCGTTGTCGAACGGACCGAGCTGCCAGGTCGCCATCGTTCCTCCTCTGACTGCCGTAACCAAACCACATCCACGACGGGCGCTTACGTCCTGGCTCGGTTGTGGCTCGGCCTCGTTTCGGCCGCGCTAGCGCGCCGATGCTCTCGGTGAGCCTATTTTCAAGATCGATAACTCCGCGGTATGCTCCTGCCATGTCTGAACAGCCAGGAAAGCCGATCAAGGACCGCACCTCGGTGGAGCTTTTCGCGGGCGGCGGCGGTCTGGCGATGGCTGTTCATCGAGCGGGTTTCCGTCCCCTCTTGGTCAACGAGCTCGTCAAGTACGCATGCGACACCCTCAAGGCCAACGCGGCCACTCCGAGGGGCGAGGGGGAGCGAATCCCCTCCCCCGGTGAGAGGTGGCCACTGGTCGAGGGGGACGTGCGCAGGGTCGAGTTCGACTACCTATGGGATCGCGTGGACCTACTCGCCGGAGGGCCACCCTGCCAGCCGTTCAGCCTGGGTGGCGTCGCCAAAGGCGACGAGGACAAGCGCAACATGTTCCCGGAGATGTTCCGCGCCATCCGCAAGATTCAACCCAAGGTCGTTATGTGCGAGAACGTCCGTGGTCTGCTACGCCCGTCCTTCAAGCCATACTTTGACTACATTGAACGGGAATTGCGACTGCCGTTCGAGGAACGCGACGGCGACACCACGTGGCGTGAGCACGACGAGGTGCTGCGGACGCGACTGGACGAGGAGCCGTCAGACCCGAAGCGGCGGTATGAGGTCGTAGTCACGAAGGTGAACGCCGCTGACTATGGCGTCCCCCAGATCCGTAACAGGATCATTATCGTGGCCTTCAGGTCAGATCTCGGCGTCGACATCAAACGCTTCGAGGAGGCCGTGAGCCCGCGGTACTCGGAAGCCGCGTTGATCCGGTCGATGTTGGACGGCTCCTACTGGGAACGGCATTTGGACGTCCCCGGCCACGTGCGTGAGCGCGTCATGTCACGGTTGCCGGATACTCCTCCGAAGAATGACGGGAAGCTTCCGTGGCGCACTCTGCGAGATGCCATCAAGGGGCTTGACGGACAGCGCTCGCTGCCAACGGTGCCTTGGGACCGACTTGATCGCCGAGAGTACGGGCTGGGTGGTTTCACCGGTCACATCGGTTGGCCGGACGCGCGTATCTACCCGGGCCACACGCCGAACGAGCTAGACCGACCCGCGAAGACAGTCAAAGCCGGTGTGCATGGGGTGCCCGGGGGAGAGTCGGTGCTGTTG
Source organism: Micromonospora narathiwatensis (assembly GCF_900089605.1). Lineage (NCBI taxonomy): Bacteria > Bacillati > Actinomycetota > Actinomycetes > Micromonosporales > Micromonosporaceae > Micromonospora > Micromonospora narathiwatensis. Next base: position 6,447,310 of record NZ_LT594324.1, read on the forward strand.
ACCGACGATCTGCTACCCGAACCACATGAGGGGTCGCCCTACGCCTACCGACACCGATACATGACGGTGCGGGAGACAGCACGAGTCATGACCTTCCCCGATGATTGGGAGCTCGCAGGCCCTCGCGGCGAGCAGATGCGCCAACTCGGCAACGCCGTCCCCGTCATGCTTGGCGAGCTCTTCGCCCGTGCTATCGCCAGCGCGCTCGACGAGGCCGAGAGTAAGCCGTGACGCCAACGCCGGCCCGGTCCGATCAGCGCTGGGCGGACAAGCCCCCGGATCCGAGAGCGTGGAAGGGGCGACAAGGCCGCAGCCGACGGGCGGCGTCGGCTGAACAGGATCGGGCTGCGGGCGGCGCGGAACGACGATGGGTCGACCTCGGTGACGGGCGACGGGCTCGGGCGTCCGTCGAACTCAAACTGCTGCCGCGAACTCGGCGGATCCGCGCCTACCTGCGGTGGTCGGATAGCGGACGCTCACCTGCTCGCTACCTAGGCGAGGTCGAGTACGCCACCCGAGCCAAGAATCTCGCCGAGGGATGGCGGCTCGCTTGGGGCCGGGGGCTCCTCGCCGCGCCCGATACCAATGCCACCTCGTGGGCGAAGAGCCCTGCCGTGCGGGCCGTGATGCGCGGCAACAAGGCCCGCGACACCGCCCCCGAACGACGACTACGGTCGCTCCTGCACAGGGCAGGCATGCGATACCGGGTCAACACTCGACCATTACCCGGCGTTCGCCGCACTGCGGACGTGGTGTTCCCTGCTGCCCGTGTGGCTGTATTCGTCGATGGCTGTTTCTGGCATGGATGCCCCGACCATTATCGTCCCGCCCGAGTCAACGGCCAGTTCTGGCGAGAGAAGATCGAACGGAACCGCGCTCGTGACCGGGAGACCGATCGGCTAATCGCTGACGCCGGGTGGAGGGTGATCCGCGTTTGGGAACACGAGGACACCCAACTGGCCGCAGAGCGGGTTGCTCAGGCTGTACTCGCTATGAGGTCCTCGCCTGCGACCTCGACTATTGATCCCTAAATTACTTCTCAAGATCGAAAACCATCTCCTCCTGGTCCATCGCCTCTTGGACTTCGTCGTCAATAACCGGAACTGCGTCCAGGTCGGGGATCCTGAACCTGGAAAGGTGGGCGTTTACCTCGTACCGAAGCTGGTGAGGGCTCTTCTGGGCCTCGGGGCGCTGTGCCGCCCATGCCCGGCCCGGGTGCAGCATGTCCCACAGCGATCGAGCCTGCGTCGTTCGGCCCCTGCCGGGGTCGTGGTTGCCGAAGCCGTCGATGAGTACGTTCCAGACCGGTCGGTAGTGCCCGATCAGCAACGCCTCCGCGAGTGGCACCCAGATGTCATCCGCGACGAGGTAGCGGCATCTGAAGTCCTCAAGGCGCAGCCCTGGCTCGCCGTGCTTGACGCTGTGCTCCTCGGCCAACTGCACCGACTTGGCGTGCTGCCTGAGCCGAGTAAACAGGGCGGGCTCGTTGGTGGTGCTCTGCAATCCGAGTGCTCCCTGCCTCGCGCCAGGAGCGCTGGCACGTCCGACGTAGATCGGAATTTCGCCGGCCTTGCGGGCTGGTGGTGCGATCAGTCGGTACAGGTCGAGCGAACCCAGGTAGTAGATGGCGTACAAGCCGGCACCGGGAAAGGATGCCGCCGGCGGAAGTGGACTTAGCGGCCTCGCAAGCAGTGCACGTTCGACGCTCCTGCCTAGCTCGACGCGATCAAGAGGGTTATAGGGCTTTAGCGGCTCTGGCATGGATGCGAGATTAGCGTCAGGCGATCTTTCTGCAAAGCCGCAGCGCGCGTTGCAAGATCACCTCGAGTCCAAGAGTGGCCTGGCCAGGTTGCGGCTGGCCCATCGGTGGTTTCGGTGATTTCGCGGCGTCGGCCCAACCCCCGGCCACCGTCGCTGCGAGAGCCAGGACCACCGCGACGGCTGCTCCCACCCCGTGACGACGCCGTCCGAGACCCCGAACAGTAACGCCAGGAGGCCCGCACGCTCGCCCAGGACAGTAGGTTGATCTGAGGTTCGGGGGAGGGCGGAGTTTCCCGATGGCTGTTTAGTCGGTACCGATCGGAGAGATTGCATCCAGTGCTTTGGTCAGGACCATGAATGTTGGCGCGTGGTCCCAGGCCGGCCGGAGGCTGGTCACGGACTGCCAGCCCCAAGTGTGATAGGCGTTCCGAGCTGCGGTGTTGTCGGGACGAACCAAAAGGGTGGCACGCTCCTCACCCCGGCCGCTAATCAGCTCGGCATGCAGATCGCGGGCGACTCCACGACGCTGCCACCTGCGGCGCACCACCAGCTCGCTAACCGCGAAGGTTCGCCGCCCATCTTCTTCTGTGAAGCCGGCAGGAATCGGTTCCTGGATGCCGTCCCACCATCGCGTGTCCGGTGTTAGCGAAAACCCGTAGGTGTACCCAACCAGCTTCCCGCCGACCGTCGCCGCGACCAACTCCCAGCCAGCCCGAGGCATGTGCATCGTGAGCTGTCGCCGGTACCGCTCCGCGTTGTAGAGGGACCCGTCCTCGGCGTGCGCGTCTAGATACACATCAACGAGCTGGTCTACCAGCTCCTCTGCCTGCTCCGCCGTGTAGTGCCGCAGTCGCAGGTTCTCCAACATCAGACCACCGCCATGTCATAGGCCTCGACGAACTCGCGAGCCTGCGGAGTCGAGCGGCCTGCTAAGGCAAGGTGGGACCGCACATCAGCGAGCAGCCGAAACACTCGGCCCGACCGCACCCGGCCCACCTCCGGCAAGACGCTCATTCCCGCCCGTGCAGCGTCGCTGGCATCACCTTGCCGGCTCGCCGCCCGGGCGAGCTGCACTGTGTAGTAGACCTGGTTCCGCCGATGAGTGGGGGAGGGATCGGCCGTCACGGAACGGAAGCAGCCGGCGGCGCGGTTGGCTCGGTCAAGGGCGAGGTAGGACAGCCCTTGGATGCCGGTGACCTCCTGAGCGGTCACGAACGAGATGAACGGCAAATCATCCTCATGGCTGCCGCCCTCGAATGCCCGTCGTGCACTGGTCATCTCGCGCTCGAAGCTGAATGCGTCCCTGAGCGTGGCGTGCGCGTAGGCCGCCCGCAGATGCAGAAGCGTGCTCAACCTCGGCGTAGCCCAGCCGGCAGAGGCCCGTAGAGCGGCATCGGCGCAGTGCACTGCCTCCCCCGGGCGGTCCTCGCGCAGCAGCAACGACATGCAGGCCAAGGCACGCACCTCGACCCGCGAGTCGTCGGCGATCCGCGCCCGGGCGATCGCCTCGTTCAGATAGGGCCGTGCCTCCGTTCGGCGGTCCGCGTCGATGGTGAGCCAGGCCGCCTGGATGGCCAGATCGGCCAAAGCGCTCTGCAATGCGTCACCTACTGACCGGCTGTAGGCCGCCTTCGCAGCCCAGGTCGACAGCCGCTCATGCACCTGCATGGCGATGTCGCAGAGCCGATCGGCGCCTACCGCCGCGTCCGCCTTGCGGAACCCATCCACGAGCGAGGCCGCGTACTGCACCTGCTCCATGCCGACACTCCGTGGGGGATCGGCCTGCGGCGCCAGCAGGTTGAGGCAGCCGCTCGCCTGGATCCCTGCCAGGGCGGCAACGGCGTGGAACTGTCGCCGGTTCGTGGAGCCACCTTCTTCTTGAACGATCGTTGATGGCTCGGCCACCACGGAGGACTGCCGGGGGAGCGCGAACCAGAGCCGGAACGCCGGGATTCCCAGCATCGCTGCCCAGTGACTCAGCCTATCCAGGTGTACCAGCGGCGGCCCGTTCTCCACCCGGCTCAACTGTGCCTGCGTAATGCCCAGCCACCCCGCAACCACGGTCTGCGGCAGCGGGTTCCGCCCGTGGTACGGGTGGTACCGGTACGCCCGGATCACCCGCCCGAGATGCCGCTCGGCGAGTGCCTGGCGTACCGGCTCGTGCTCCCAGAAGCTCGCCGGCACTGCGGGCGGGCTGCTCAGGCGGTCGCGTTCGGCAGCCTGGCAGGGTGCGCAGCGTCCGCTGTCGTTGTCGCGGGCCAGGCGTCCCCCGCAGCGGGGGCAGTTCGCACGTGTCACCGGCAACCTCGCCGCTCGCGGGTGGCTGTGTTGATGGTGCTCAGTCGAGCCTATCCATTCAAACCGTTCTGCGGGCTCGCGGTATACGTGGCGCGCATATCGACCATTCTCGCGGCGTCATGCGATCCGCAGCCGGCCCCACGCGGCCTGTATGGAAGACAACCGCACCGCTGACGGAAGGAGCAGGATGCTCACCATCGACCGGGTCAGCACCGGCCGGGCGCTCGTCCCCGACGAGCTGTTCGCCGTGCTGACCGCCCGCATCGCCCGCGACCATCCCGAGCTGGCCGCCGACCTGCCGGCCAGGATCATGGACCAGGCGCTCGCCTTCCTCGCCGCCTGCGCCACCGCCACCGAGCCGCTCGGCCCGAGTGACCTGGTGGACATCGGCTGGCACACGTTCATCCTGGACACCCGCGAATACGCCGACTTCTGCCAGCGTCTCGCCGGCCGGTTCATCCACCACCAGCCCGACCCGCCGCCCGACGAGACCAGCCCCACCGCCCCGGAACCGCTCGGCGTGCCGATATCCCGGGCGGTCGCCCTGATCCGTGCCGCTGGCTTCGCCGTCGATCAGGAGCTGTGGGGCGGGGCGACGGCGGAGTGCGAGGCCAAGTGCAACCAGCGCCACGCCGGCTGCCACGACAGCCCGACCCGCTGACGCCTCCTGCGGTTCCAGGCATACGCTGTCTGGGACCGCCGCTCGGGAGGGCTCACCAATGCCGCGCCGCCATCACTGGCACGATCTCCCCCGCAGGGGTGCAGCGCGTGGTCGATCGGAACACCGGCAAGGTGGGCATGCCGAGTCGCTGCTTGACGGGGCATCCTGCGAACTCGCCGTCACCCTCCACACCCCCACCGGGCGGGTCTTCTGCAAGGGCGGACAGACAAACGGCCCAAGTACCTGGCTCTACCGCAAGGAAGCCCGGATCAATCCATGGCTCTCCGACGCGGCAACTCGACTCCGCTGGACCGTCGAGCGCGACGGGTGGCTCCTGCTCGGATTCGAGCACGCACCCGGCCCGCACCCCCATGCTGGAACCCGGTTCACCGGATCTGGATGCGGTCGCTGATCTACTGGCGGCGCTCGCCCAGGAGCTCACTCCCTGCCCGCCCCTCGACGTGCAGCCGTTCACCGATCGCTGGCGCGGACTCATCGCCCCCGATTTGGTCGACGGGGACACCCTCCTGCACACCGACATGACGCCCCGGAACTTCCTGCTCGGCGACCGGCTCCGGCTGGTCGACTGGTCCGCCCCCTCCCGGGGCGCCGCCTGGATCGACAGCGCGTTCATGCTGGTCCGGCTCGTCCGCGCCGGCCACAGCCCGGCCGAAGCCGAGCAGTGGGCGGCCCGCATCCCCGCCTTCGCCGAGGCCGATGGTGAGGTGGTCACCGCCTTCATCGCGGCCCTGGTCCGCCTCTGGGCGCGGACGCAGCGCACTGCCCCGGCGCCGCACCGTGGCCCGCTCCTCGACGCCGCCCGCCAGCGGCACGCCCACCGGCTGGGCCGGCAGCACGTCTCAGTCCGTTCGTCGTAGCCGTTCGTATACGGATCGTGCATGCCGGTCACGATCATCCCGGCATACCAGCACCCCCAAGCTGAATCGACAGTGAGCGTATGGCCCGGGGCGGGTGCTGGGCTCCAGCGGCACCGCCCTCCCCCGATCGCGGATTCGCTGTCCCCGCCCGCCCCGGTGCCGCTGCACGCAAACGCTGGAGGCGCCCACCGATGTCCGCCGTACTCGCCGACTTCCCCGTCCTAACCCCGGTCACCGACGAGGACCTGGCCCTCGCCGCGCGGGCCGTCCGCGTCCACACGCCGGAGAGTTGGCCGCACGGCCTGCTCTGCCGCAGCGAACGCGTCCCATACCCGTGCCGCCTGGCCCGCTGGGGCCACGCCACCCTCGAAGCCGCCGGCCTCACCGAACTGCAGGCCGGGGCGATGGTGGACGCGGCACGATGACGGTGCCGGAGGCACGTGAGGCGGTTGGCCGCTGGCTGAGCCTGGTGGCGGCGGACGTGGAGTTGTCCGCGTATCTGATCGGGGTGGACTGGGATCGGCTGAAGGCGCACCTGGCGCGGTCGCTGACCAGCGGGACCGGCGGCGAGGTCGAGATTCCGAACCTGGGCTGGTCGGAGGCGCAGCACCGGCGCGCGGTCGACTACCTGGCGGGGGTCCTGAAAACGCACCACGAACGGAGCGCCGCAAGCTTCTGGGAGGCGGTGGAGGTCCGCTGCCCGGGTCTGCTGCCGGAGCGGGAGGCCCCGTTGCTCCACGCCGCGCTGCGGCAGCTCACGGCAAAACATGACCGCCCGAACAGGTTGGCGCTGCTGGCGGTGCTCGGCCGCGCGTACCGTCGCTATGGCCTGCGCCCGGAGCACGCCGCCGTCATCGACGGCGCCCTACAGGCCGCGGTGCCCTGGCAGAAGGTTGAGCGGGCCGCCGGGCTGATGGGGGACGGCCCGGCCTGGTGGCCGGCCGAGGTGGTCGGCCACGACCGGGCCTGCGACGGGGTCGCCATCCTGACGGTACGGCCGTGGCGGCGGCTGCCGTTCCGGCCCGGCCAGGCGGTGCCGGTGTGCACGCCGCGCCGGCCCGGGCGGTGGCGCTGGCTCTGTCCGGCGAACGCGCCGCGCCCGGACGGCACCGTCGAGCTGCACGTCCGCGCGGTCCCCGGCGGCACCGTCTCCACCAGCCTGGTCCACGAGGTACGCCCCGGAGAGCTGCTCCACCTCGGGCCGCCCGTCGACACCGGGCTGGGTCTGGTCGGCGGTGACCTGCTGCTGGTGGCCGGCGGCACCGGGCTGGCCCCGCTGCGCGCACTGGTCGAGCAGGTCGCCGCCGACCCGGACGGCCGGCGGGTGACCCTGGTCGTCGGAGCCCGCTCGGTGGAGAGCCTGTACGACGCGGTCACCCTCGACAAGCTTCAGCAAACCCACCACTGGCTGACGATTGTGCCGGCGCTCTCGCATGATTCGTCGGCCGACCCGGGGGAGCGGGGCGACGCGCTCACCGTCGCCCTCGATCACCTGCGCCCCGACCAGGCCGTGTACGCGTGCGGACCGCCGGCGATGCGGGCCGGGTCGCGGCTGCGGCTGCTCGCCGCCGGGGTGCCCGCCGAGCGGATCCACCTGCCGGAACGGATCCCGTGGCGATGACCGTCTACCGCAGCCGCAACGCCCTGCGCGGCCCGTTCACGCCGGACCGGATCGCCGCGCTGTCGCTCCCGGTGACCAGGCGCGGCTATCGGATCGACGAGGTGGACGCGTTGCTGCACCGGCTCGCCTTCGAGCTGGGGGAGCGGACCCGCCAGCTCACCGAGGTATGCGCCGAGAACCGGCAGATCAAGGACGCCCTGCGGAGCTGGCAGTCGGCCGAGGCGGCGCGGCGGCTCGGTGAATGACTCGCCGGCTCGCGCTTTGGGCCGGAAACCGTCCGGTATGCCGGTGGCTTCGCCATCGTTCGCCCGATGTGGTCGCCCGCAGGGGTTAATCGGCGATCTCGACTGCTACGTTCCGCGCACTATCCGTTACTGACCGCAGAATCAAGTCTTGATCGGCGCATCTCCAGCAATCTATGTTCTGGTCGCCTCGACTGAGTGGCCGAAACGGGGAGGGCCTGTGCCGACGCACCGCTGGCAGTCTCGTGTGTTCATCAATCTGGCTGGCGGAAGGTTCGCCGGTTCGGTTCGCCGGTTGGCGATCCTGTTGGCGTTGGTCCTGGTGGCGACGTTGTCGGAGGTGCCGGCACGGCCGTCCCTCCCGGCGCAGGCGGCACCTTCTGCGGCGCCGGCGCCGAAGCCGAAGTGCCCCGATGACCGGCCGGACGAGGTGTCGGCTGCGGTGTCGGCGAAGCTGTGCGGTGCCCGGGTAGAGGTCGCGGGCCGGCGGTCGGAGACGACGCAGGTGTTCGCGAACCCCGACGGCACCCTGACCGAGGAACGGTCCCTCGCCCCGGTGCGGGTGCGTGAGGGCGACCGCTGGGTGCCGGTCGATCTGACGTTGGAGCGCCGGGCGGACGGGTCGGTCGCGCCGAAGGCGCACCCGCGCGGTCTCACCTTCTCCGGGCCCGCATCCGGTGCGGGCGAGCACGAACTCGTCGCGGTCGGTGAGGGCGACGAGCGGGCGGCCCTGGCGTGGGCGGGACCGCTGCCGGAGCCGGTGCTGGACGGCCGCACGATCACGTACCCGGACGTGCTGCCGGGTGTGGACCTGGTGTTCCACGCGCACGCGACCGGCTACGAGCAGCATTTCGTGGTGAAGGACCGGGCGGGGCTGGCGCGGGTACGCAAGCTGAGCGTGCCGATGCGGACCGGCAAGCTGAACGCGGTCGGTGACGGCATGGGCGGCCTGGTCCTGAAGGACAAGGCCGGCCGGCAGGTGGGGCGGGCGCAGACCCCGTTGATGTGGGACGCCGAGGTGGCCCCGCAGTCCCTGGAACACGTCAACCGTGGCCGGGTCGGGCTCCGTACCCTCGCCAAGGGCGCCGGTCGTACGGTCATGGAGCTGACGCCCGACGCGGCCTTCCTGGCCCGCACGGACCTGTCCTTCCCCGTGACGATCGACCCGCCGACCTCGCTGTCGCCGTCGTTCGACGCGTTCGTGCAGAACAGCTACAGCAGCGACCAGTCCGGTTCGGCGGATCTGAAGCTGGGCTATTCCGACGACGGTGGTTCGTTCACGGCGCGGTCGTACCTGCGCTTCAACACCACCGGGTTCGCGGGCAGCCGGATCATCACCGCGAAGCTGCGGCTGTGGAACTACCACTCGTGGTCCTGCACGGCGGCGTCGTGGGAGGCGTGGCGCACCGACTACGTGGACTCGTCGGTGCGGTGGACGAACCAACCGGCCGCGCGGGCGAAGGTCGGCACGTCCACGGAGACGAAGGGCTACAACTCGTCCTGCAGCGACGGCTACGTCTACATCGAGGTCGGCGGGGCGTTGCAGTACGCCGCCGACAACAACCAGACCAGCGCCAGCGTGATGCTGCGCGGGACCAGCGAGACGAACCACCTGTCGTGGAAGCGGTTCGACTCCGCCGAGGGCACCCACCCGCCGCTGGTGTCGATCACCTACAACAGCGCGCCGGGCACCCCGTCGACACTGGCGGTCGCACCCTGCTACACGCTGTGCGGGGCAGGCGCACGCACCTCCGCTGTGCGGCCGACGCTGTCGGCGAAGCTCGCGGACGCCGATGCCGGGCAGACGCTGCAGGCCGAGTACGAGGTGCGGAACAAGACCACCCAGGCGACGGTCGCCACGTCCGGTCTGCTCTCGGGTAACCCGGCGTGGACGAACGGGTCCACCGCAAGCTGGCAGGTACCGGTCGACCTGGTCAACGACACCGCGTACGAGTGGCGGGTACGGACCAAGGACCCCTACAGCTACGGCGCCTGGACCGGGTGGTCGACGCTGACCGTCGACACCGTCAAGCCCGGGGTGCCGTTCGTGACGGCCACCATCTACCTCAACGACGGGCAGCCGCACGGCGGCGCGGAAGCGCCCGACACGTTCACGTTCACCCCGGCGTCCGGCACCAACGACCTCGCGGCGTTCGTCTACAAGCTCGACTACGAGGCGTCGGCGACGACGGTCGCGGCCACCGGTGCGACGTTGGTGACGTTGCGCCCGCGTGACGGGCGCCGCACGCTGACGGTGCAGGCGAAGGACTCCGCCGGCAACCTGTCCAGCGCGAACCTGTACGTCTTCGACGCGGGCAACGCGGCGCTGGCGCAGCCGCTGCCGGGGGCGACGATCGTCAAGCGCACCAAGCTGCAGATCACCACCCCGGTGGCCGGCTACACCCGGGCGTACTTCGAATACCGGCGCGGCCCGGGTGGGGCGACCCTGCCAGTCCCGTCGGCGAACCTGACCTCGGCCACCGGCGCCCCGATCACCGCCACCGCCGCCAGCCCGGTCACCTTGTCCTCGCTGGGCGGGTACGCGATCTGGAACGCCACCGACACCCTCGGCCTGGTCGGCGGCGTGGTCGAGATCCGCGCGCAGATCTACACCGCCACCGGCGGCACCCCCGCCTACACCACCCCATGGGTACGGGTGTCGGTCGACTCCAGCGGTGACGGCGCGGCGAGCGACGACATCGGGCCCGGATCGGTCAACCTGCTCACCGGCGACTACGCACTGTCATCGACCGATGCGGACGAGTTGGGCCTGGCGGTGGACCGGTCGTCGTCGTCGCGCAAGCCAACGAACGGTTACCAGCCGATGGGGCAACTGCTGACCGCGAATCAGCAGCAGGTCTCCACAGATCTGACCGGGTTCACCGTGCCCTCCACCTCGTCGGCGGCCCGATCGACGGCGTTCGGCCAGGGTGAGGTGACCCCGGTCGCCTCGCTGGAGATCACCCCGGTCACCACGACCAGCAACGACACCTACGTGGCGGTCGGCGGGGACGGCGGCGGCATGCGCCTGGGCATGGTCGCGGGCAGGACGTATCGGGCGACGGGGTGGATCTACGTGCCGGCCGCGACCGGTCTGGTGCCCGAGTTCGGGGCGCGGGGTCTGCGGATCGTCGGCTTCTACAAGGTCGGGACCGCCTACACCGAGGTCGCCTCGCCGATGGCCGCCTACACCGACGGCTGGCAGGAGCTGTCGGTGGACATGACCGTCCCGGCGGGGGCGACCGAGGCGTTCTTCCGCCTCTACAACGGCACCCAGGGTGGATCCGGGAAGAAGGTCTACTGGGACAACCTGTCGGTCAACGAGATCGTGGCACCGTTCGGCCCGGCCTGGTCCGGCGGCGCGACCGGCGGGGCAGCGGACGTGGACTACACCACCGTAACCCTGCCCGAGCCGTCGCTGGCCCAGGTCAACACCATTGGCGGCGACTGGATCACCTTCGCCCGCAACCCCGACGGGGTCAGCTACACCCCGGAGCCGGGGTCCGAGGGCATGGTGCTGGCCAAGGTCGGCAGCGCGTACCGGCTGACCGAACTCGACGGCACAATCACCGAGTTCACCGCGCAGAGCGGGATCTGGGCGGCCACGTCGTCATGGACTCCGGAGTCCGTCAGCACGACCCGGTACCTCTACGACACCGCTGGTGGTCGGCTGCTGCTCAAGAAGGTGATCAACCCGGTCGAGCCGGGGGTCGACGACACGAACAACTGCACCACCGCGACCCCGGCCCGTGGCTGTGAGGTCCTCGAATACGAGTACGCCACGACGACCACGTCGGGGCTGAGCCAGACCGTGTTCGGTGACTACACCGACCGGGTCTCCGGCGTGAAGTTGTGGACCTGGGATCCGAACACCTCCGCGATGACCGCCACCCAGACCGCGAAGTACGCGTACGACAACCTGGGCCAGCTCCGCGAGGTGTGGGACCCCCGCGTCACCCCGGCCCTGAAGACCAGCTACGAATACGTCGCAGGTCGGGTCAGCAAGGTCACCCCGGCCGGTGAGCTGCCCTGGCAGTTCGACTACGGCAACGCCGACGTCGACGCCGCAGCACTGCGTTACGACCTGGACGCCGGCTCCGGCACCACCGTCACCGACTCCTCGGGCAGCGGCCGCACCGGCACCATGGCCAGCGGCGTCACCTGGGGCCAGGGCAACGACCCGGACAACCCGGCCGACAAGGCGGCGTTGTTCACCGGGACGTCGGGCCAGCAGATCACCGTGGCCGGCACCGCCCTGTCGAACACCTCCTCCTACACCGTCTCCGCGTGGGTGCGGTTGACCGACAAGTCCGTCAACCGCACCGCGGTGTCCAAGAACGGCTCGTACACCAGCGGTTTCTTCCTCAACTACGTCCAGGCCACCGACCGGTGGGCGTTCTCCCGGATGGACACCGACAGCTCCACGTCGCTGCCGATCCGCGCCTCGTCCAACACCTCCCCGGTGCTCGGCCGGTGGACCCACCTCACCGGCGTCTACGACACCGCCACCGGCAAGATGACCCTGTACGTCGACGGCGTTCCGCAGTCGACCACCGCCGCGACCGGCGGCTGGAACGCCACCGGCCCGTACGTGATCGGCCGGGCCCAGTGGAACGCTACCTTCACCAACACCTGGCACGGCGGCATCGACGACGTCCGCATCTACGGCAAGGCCCTCACCGCCGACCAGGTCGCCACCCTGGCCGGGGACGAGAACGCCGGCCGGCTGCTGAAGGTCCGCCGCGCCGCCTTGCAGCAGGGCTCCAAGACCGTCACCGACGGTGAGCTCGCCACCAACGTCGTCTACAACGTGCCGCTCACCCAGGCCGCCGGCGGCCCCTACAACCTCGGCGCCGCCTCCATCGCCACCTGGGGCCAGGTCGACCTGCCCACCGACGCCACCGCCGTGTTCGGGCCGGAGAACAACCCGGGCCGCAACCGGGCCACGCCGAGCGCCCCCGGCACCAGCGGCTACCCGTACGCCACCGTCCACTACCTCTCCGCGGGCGGTAAAGAGGTGAACACCGCCACCCCAGGCGGGCACATCGACACCCAGGAGTACGACCGGTTCGGCAACGTGATCCGGAGCCTGGAGGCCACGGACCGGGCGCTCGCGTTGGGCACCCTGCCCAACGCCAGCACCTACCTGGCCGAACTCGGGTTGGCCGGCTCGGACACCGCCAGCCGGGCCCTCTCGCTGTCGACGGTGAATACGTACAGCTCCGACGGCATCGACCTGATCGACACGCTCGGCCCGACCTCGCTCATGGTGTTGGAGAACCCGGTGGCCGACCCGGACGGGGCCGGACCGCTGGAAGCGATCTCGGCCGGCGAGACGGTGATCGGCCGGGCGCACGCGGTCAAGACCTACGACGAGGGCAAGCCGGACGGCGCCACCTACCACCTGGTGACAACCGAGAGTGAGAGCGCGCAGATCGTCGGCTACCCCGACGCCGACGTACGGGTCAGCAAGCACGGCTACGACCCGCACAACGGCGGCACCTCCGGCTGGGTCCTGAAGACCCCGACCAAGGTGATCGCGGACGCCGGGCCGGGTGGCCGGAACCTGACCGCCTACAGCGTGCACGACAGCGCGGGCCGGATCCTGAAGTCCTGGGGCATCGGATCGTCGGGCTCGGACGCGAAGGGCAGCCACACGATCTATTACACGGCCGGCCCGAACGCCAGCCAGGCATCGTGTGGGAACAAACCGGAGTGGGCGGGTCAGGCGTGCGTGACCAACGCCAACGGTTCGATCACCGGACACGACTCGGCCCGGATGCCCGGCAGCCTGCCGTGGCGCAACATCGAGCGGTACAACCGGTGGGGTGACCAGGAGAAGGTCGTCGACCACGTCGAGGGCGCCTACCGGGTCAGCGTCACCAACTACGATGCGGCCGGCCGGGTCATCTCCACCTGGGTCTCCAACGACCTCGGCGGATCCCTGGGCTCAGTCACCACGGTCCACGACACCGCCACGGGCAACGTGGTGCAGACCCTCTTCGACGGCACCACCATCACCCGCGAGTACGACCTGCTGGGCCGGCTCGCCGCATACACCGACGCGGACGGCGGCCGGACCGTCAACGAGTTCGACCGGTACGGCAAGCCGTCGAAGGTGTCCGACCCGACCGGCTACTCCACCTTCACTTACGACCGGGCGGCCGAGCCGCGGGGCCTGCTGACCAGTGTGACCGACAGCGTGGCCGGCACGTTCAACGCCAAGTACTCACCCGACGGGCAGCTCACCGAGCTGCAGTACCCGGGCGGCCTGACCCGCACCGACCGGCTCAACGCCAACCTGCAACCGGTGGAGCGCACCTACACCCGCGACTCCGACGGCGAGACGATCTACTCCGAGTCGGTGGTGGCGAACACCGCCGGCCAGTGGGTGAACCACTCCTACACCGGCGGCGCCAAGAACTACGGCTACGACCGGCTCGGCCGCCTGCTGAAGACTCGGCATGACAGCGCCATCACCGGCGGCTGCGTCACCCGCACCTACACCTACGACGACCGCTCCAACCGCACCCGCAAGTCCACCTACGCCCCAGGCGGGGACGGCACCTGCCAGGAGGACACGGCCGACGCGGAGGACGACCATAGCTACGACACGGCCGACCGCCTCATCGACCCCGGCTACGTCTACGACAAGTTCGGCCGCACCACCGCCCTGCCCAGCGGGCTGGCCAACACCTACTACGCCAACGACCTGATCAAGCAACAGCAGCTCGACGACACCCGGCAGACGTGGACCCTCGACCCCGCGTACCGGTTCCGGGCTTTCAGCACCGAAACCCTGGTCGACGGGACCTGGACCAACACCACCTCCAAGCTGAACCACTACGGCGACGACTCCGATGAACCCCGCTGGATCGTCGAGGACACCAGCCTGGGCAGCCTCACCCGCAACGTCTCCGGCCCCGGCGGAGACCTCGTCGCTACCACCTCGGCCACCGGGGACGTACGCCTGCAGTTGACCAACCTGCACGGCGACATCGGGGTCACCGTCGACCCCGGCCTGACCGAACCCGAGTTCTTCGACTACGACGAGTTCGGCGTGCCGATGGCCGGGCAGGCCAACCAGCGGTACGGCTGGCTCGGCGGCAAACAACGCTCCGCCGAAGCCCTCGGGGACGTCATCCTCATGGGCGTCCGCCTCTACAGCCCGGCCCTGGGACGGTTCCTGCAGGTCGATCCCGTCGATGGCGGTAACGCCACCGCGTACGACTACTGCGCCGGCGACCCGGTCAACTGCACCGACCTCGACGGCAAATGGGGCTGGGGCAGCATCAAGAAGGGCCTGTCCAAGGTCGCCCAGGTCGCCTCGTACGCGTCCATGATCCCCGGCCCGATCGGCACCATCGCCGGCGTCGTCTCCGCAGTCTCCTACGCCGCCACCGGCAACTGGAAAGAAGCCGCCTGGGCCTTCGCCGGAGCCGCGGCGGCTGTCGTCGGCGCCGGGGCAGCAGTCAAGGGCGCCCGCCTCGCCGTCACCGCGATCCGCGCATCCAGCAAGGGCGGCAGACTCGCCTCCGCCGGACAGAAGGTTGCCCGCGCGTTCGGGAAATGCAACTCCTTCGCCGCTGACACACCGGTCCTGATGGCCGACGGCAGCCATGTGCCGATCGCCGCCATCGACGTCGGGGACCGGGTGGTTGCAGTTGATCCCGCCACCGGCGAGCGGTCTTCGCGGTCCGTACTCGCGATCTTCGTCGGGCAGGGAACCCGGCACCTCATCGACATCGACCTCGACGGCGACGCCCGCGACGTCCTCACCGCGACCGCCGAACACCCCATCTGGGTCGACGGCAAGGGCTGGACCAACGCCGCACACGTCGTAGTCGGAGACGTGATCATCGGCAGCCACGGCGAACGAGCCCCGGTTCAACATGTCCTCGATCGAGGCTGGTTGTCACAGCAAACCGTCTACAACCTCAACGTCGGCGACACCCACACCTACGTCGTCGGCGTGGACGGCCACGACGTGCTCGTCCACAACGCCAGCTGCAAGGTCGGCGGTGTCTACGTACTCACCGGCAAGAGCGGAAAGGTATATCGAGTCGGCCAGACCGGCAACCTGGCCAAGCGAATGTCGAAGCACAAGGCCAAGTTCCCAGAGCTAGAATTCAAGGTGGTCTACCGCAGCAATAAATACGCGACGCGTCGCGGTCTCGAGGAGATGGTGCAGCGCCGGTATACGCCGCTGCTGGACCGGCAACGTGCGATCAGCCTCAAGAACAGGAAGCGACAGCAATACCTCAAGGCGGCACGCGACTATCTGCGGCGCGGCGGGCGGGACTGACGACGTCCGGCCTTCCGGGACGGGCAAACGCCCGAGCGGCCCGGCCCGGAAGGCCGTACGCGACGGGAACCAGCAGCCACGCCGCTACAGTAGGGCCATTGCGAGCGCCAGGGAGGCCGGGATGACAGGGCCATACATGATGCCAGCCGGCCGGTATGCCGTGGACATCGCTGCCCTCAAGGCGCTCAAGTCGGTCTACTGGGGGCAGCAGGGCTGGCGCGAGGGTGCAAAACCGGACGAGGCGACGGCAGCCCTGCTCAGGGCTGCCGGCCTGTGGACCGACCTGGCACACCGAGAGTTGACCCACGACCACATCGTGACGGCTGCCGTGGAGGTTGCCGCGCGAACAACACCGGCCGACGTGCGGTCGGCGTTCGTGGGTAGTCTTCGCAGCCGTAGGCTGGATCTGCGGTCCGCGCTCGCGTCCCTGGCCTACGTGCGGCACATGCCGGCGCACCGGTTCAGTCCGCTTGCTGGCGCGGACGGGCCGTGCCGCATTTGTGGCACAGCGGATACGTTCGAGCTCGCGGAACCGAATTTGCTGAACTTTGAGCGCTTCAACTGGGGCGGCGTGCGCCGCGACGAGCTTGAGTACTGTGTGTTCGACCTGTTGCAGTTCGCGCGTGCACCGCAGGCCGCGCCGGGCGACGAGGACTACGCACTGCTCGCCGAGATCATCGACACGCTCCGGTCGCTGCCGCCCAGAACCACGGCGAACCGAGCGGCCGCTGCTCTGACGATGCTGCCGGGGAACAAGGACGAGCGGACAGGGTTCTTGGAGATCCTCGCGGTCTGCGGGATCCTGCAGACGGCGCGTTGCCCCGGCTTCGGTGCCGCGTTTGTTGCTTGGGAGCACCGTCCGCAGCCCGAGGGCAAGAACGATCTCGGTTATCCCTTGTGGTGCTGGACCGCTGGTGACGGTGTCGACAGCGAGAACCTTGCCGCGCTACTGCCTTCCCTGGCCGAACCCAGGAATGGGTAATCGGCCCGCGAAGGTATCCGCGCTGGGGCGACCTGTCGCTACGTGAAGGGGAGCGAGCGCACGGGGTTGCTGCGTGGAGAGATCTGAGGTCGAAGGTGCTGGAGGACGCTGAGTTCTGGGAACTTGTAGGGCGGCTCGGTGGGCGACCGGAGCTGCAAGATGATCGGCCCTACGAGGAGCTGACGGCGGAGCTGGCTCAAGGGCCGGTGGAGCGAATTCTAGAGTTCGCCGAGACCCTGGCGTACAAGCTGTACCAGCTTGACCGACGATCCCTTGCTGAGACCTTGATTCCCGGTGAGGACGAGTCAGGCGAGCGCCTGTCGGATGACGGGTTCCTGTACGCACGCTGCGCGGTCATTGTGGCGGGTCCTGCTGCTTTTTCGGCGGTCCTCCGTGACGGTTCGGTGTTCCGGCACTACGTAACCGTCGAGGCCGCGCATGCCGAGTCGATCTTGGATATTCCATCGAACGCCTACGAGGTGCTCACCGGCAACAAATGGGATTACGTCGAAGAGTATGACTACGAGACGGCGTCGAACGCCGAATGGTGGTAGCTGGTAGGGGTTGAGGCCTAGACATTGGCCGTTCAGGTGCTGATCGCGGAGTCAGGTGTCGGTGCCGAATTGCGGGCCCTGCGCCGCGCCGGTTGCCGACGGGCCAGCACCCGACTTGGGAATCTGACTATCGATCAGTCCGCAGTTAAACGATACGACCAAGAATCAGGACGAGCGTCTCGTGTCGACCACCAAAGGGTGGTATGCGCGTTGAGAAGTGCTTTGTTGGGCAGGCCTGCGAGCATAACTCTGGTAACCGCATTATCGGATGTGCCCTGGTGGCCGCGGATTGTCTCGGATGTCCGCGGGCGGCTCGATGGGAACGAGTGAGTTATCGCGGCATACCCCGTTCATCAATAGAGTCGGTGTTACTGTGACCGCGTGGGAGTGGACGTCGAGTTGCGAGCGGCGAGTCAGAGGGGCATGGGCCCGAGACGCCGGAAGAGTGTGCTATTGCTCGAAGTCGGCGACCCTGATGATTCGTTCGCGAGAATCCTGAGGCGTGTCTGCCATCTTGGTCGAACTCCGATGCTTGACCGGGTGGATCCCTATGGCTCATTAGAACTCACTTCCGCAGATATGCCCCAGCTCGTTGAGGAGCTGGATTATGCAATGACTGAGAGTCGCGCTGTCGAAGAGGTGGAGCTTCTTCGCAGAATTGTTCAGCTGGCCGAAAAAGCTCGCGTTGATCCGCAGTTGTCCATGTCCTTCATCGGTGATTAGATCTGAGTGGCCACCGGTTCGAGGGATCCGCTGTCGGACCCGGCGATCGTCTTTTACGCCTCATGGTCGGTCCGGTTGTCTCGTTGAACCAAGCAGTATGGAGCCAAGAAGTTGCCCGCGCGGTCTTTTGAGCCAAAATCAAACGGGGAAGGTCGATCTCTTCTGCGGCAAGTGGAGGTAGGGTGGCGGCAGGCTCAGATGAGCTGGCGGAGCGGATTACGCGAAGGGTCCGCTCCTTGGGTCTCGCGCCGGAAGTCGAGCTCCGCCCGTACCTTGACGAACCGCGAATCGTGGACATCTGGCTGAGTGTCGGTGACGGAGATCGACCCGAAGTGTGTGTCAGCTACGTGGCTGAGCAGCCGTGGTGCCGAGTGCTCGTCGATGACTTCGTCTTCGACAGCGTAGAGATCGACTACGTGCCGGAACTCGTAGGGAAGGTTTTCGCTCAAGACATCGAGGTGCACAGCCGCCGGCGACTGTCGAAAACCGAATTACGGTTGGAGGTAGTTGTCGAAGCCGAGAAGTTCGTTGCGCAAGTGCGGCGAAGCGGAGCTCGGATAGCAGGCTGGGAAGCGAGGGCCCTGGTCGATGGTGTCTCCTGAATCTCCGCGTTCGGGTCTGGCGCCTCGTCGTTCCCGATCGGCGACAGCCACGTACGTGACTCCGTGAACTGTCGGCACACCGGGCGGACGGCGGGTGTCACGCCGCCTGGGCATCGAGCAGTTCCGCCGTGCGCTCCCACAGGCGCGTGGCCAACTGGTCGTCCTTGGCCTGCCGATGGACGGGGCCATCGGGCTTGAGGCCGTCGTAGTAGACGCCGTTGGCCGCCTGCGGGTCGGGCATCGTGGCCAGGTGGACCAGCGGCGCGGCGCCCTGCTCGACGGTGCTCACCTTGCCCAACAGGCGATACCGGGCCAGCGTGGCCATCAGCGGGCTGTCCCGGTTGATCCCGGTGGCGGCCACCACGCCGGGGTGGAACGCCGTCGCGGTCAGCCCGCTGCCCCGCGTACGCCGGGCCAGTTCGCGGGTGAACAGGATGCCCTGCAGTTTCGTCATCCCGTACCGGAGCATGCCGGATCGTTGGCGGGCGCCTTCGAGGTCGTCGAGGTCGACGCCGCAGGACCGGTTGGCCTTGCTGGAGGTGGTGATGACCCTCGCCGGCCCGGCGGTGGTCAGCCGATCCAGTAGCAGGTTGGTGAGCAGGAACGGGGCCAGGTAGTTGACCTGGAACATCGTGTCGTAGCCGTCCTCGGTGCGGATCCGCTTGGGCAGGACGATGCCGGCGTTGTTGGCCAGGACGTCGATGCGGGGGTAGCGGTCGAGGAGAGTTTCGGCGAGCGCGCGTACGTCCGCCAGCCGGGCGAAGTCGGCGACCAGCGGCTCGGCACCGAGCTGGTGGGCGACGGCGGCGGTCTTCTGCGGTGACCGGCCGACCACCGCCACGGTCGCGCCCCGGCCGGCCAACCGGCGGGCCGCCTCGGCGCCGAGGCCGTCGCTGGCCCCAGTGATCACGACGGTCCTACCTTGCATGATCCGATCGGTCAAGGCACTCACCCTCGCGAATGTGACGTCGGAACATGCTAGGCGCGCGGCGTCGCCGCTGTCATGCGCGGGCCGTCCGCGGGGATGGGACACCGCAGCGAACTGCGAGGTTGGCGGGCCGCCTCACATTTTCGGCGGCGGTGTCGTCGGACTAACGGGGCCAGCCCTCAGAACACCGCCGAGATTTGGGAGGGAAACCCATGTCCACGTCCGCGACGACCACGCAGAACGACCTCCAGTCGCGCCTGCCCGACCCCATGCAGTTCTTCCCCGAGATGGCGGCGATCGCCGGCGCCATGGCCAAGGCCACGCTGAACGGTTCGATCCCGCAGAGCACCATCAGCCTGGTGCAGCTACGCGCCGGGCAGATCGTCGGCAGCACGTACCACACCGTCCGGCAAGCCGGCGGCCTCCGTCAGGCCGGGGAATCGGAGGAGCGCATCACCGCCGTGGCGTCATGGCGCGACGCCCCCTACTTCACCGACGCCGAGCGGGTCGCGCTGGCGCTCGTGGAGGCCGTCCTGACCTCGAATCCGTTCGGGGAGCGCGTCCCCGACGAACTGTACGCCAGGGCATCCGCCCACTACGACGACAAGGCGCTGTGGACGCTCACCCTGGCGATCAGCCAGATCTGCTTCTTCATCCCCGTCGCTCTCATCGCCAAGCCGATCCCCGGTAGGGCCCTCGGGGAGAACTACAGCAAGTAACGCCAGCGTAAAGGCCGTAGGCGCAGTCGAAGCTTCTTCGGCCGTGCCTGCGGCCACGCGCGTCAGGCCGGCGATCCCACGTGCCGTCAGCGAGACCCTAAGCTGACGCGATGCCGGCAGAGGATGGCGTAATCGACCTGGACAAGCACGACGGTGCACAGGCTGGATCTGCCAGCGTCGAGCCCGGCCGACGCGCGGCAGGACACCCGACGACGCTGCGCCTGGCCGCTGCCTTCGTGGTCGGTGTCGTGCTCGGCGGCGTCGGCGTCAACGAGCTCCGAGACTCGCGTGAACACCGGGAGCGGAGGATCTCACTCGTGGCCATGCCTGCGACGACCAGTGGCATGGGCACGAACTCCTCGGGCCGGGTCCGGCTGGACGGTCAACTGGCGCTGATCAACGCCGGCCCCGCGCCGATCACGGTCCTCACGGCCACCGGGCAGCGGCCGGACGCGCGGATCCGTTACACCGGCCAGCCCCGGCCGATACCACCCGGCAGCACCGCGCTGGTCGACGTCGAGGTGCGATTCGAGTGCTCGATCCCGATCGAGCAGGAGCCGCTGCCGGTACGGTTCTCGATCAAGACCGGCGACAACCGAAACAGGGAAGTCAACGCTCCCGTCGGCCTGTTGTTCAGCGTCTGGTACCGGGATCTGCTGCAGGCATGCGGGCGCCTGGGCTGACGCCCGGGTGCCGTCCCCTGGGGGCCACCCCCGGGTCGAGCTGGTGGTCTTCCCCGATGTCCCGAGCGGCGGACGTCACTAGCGTCAGTCGGCAATGGACAGTCGACAGACGGGGAGGACGTCCGATGTCCCAACACCATCAACGACGGGTGCGCCGATGAGGCCGCGCCGGCTGGCCGCCGCGGCCACCGCCGTCGGCCTGGTCGCCGCCGGCCTCACCGCCACCACCGGCCCCGCCGCCGCCCACTCCGGCGGCTACTCGGCCCTCATCCAGCGCGCCTCGTACGGCGTACCGCACATCACCGCCCAGGACTTCGCCGGCCTCGGCTACGGCGTCGGCTACGTCCAGGCCGAGGACAACATCTGCATCATCGCCGAGTCGATGGTCACCGCCCGCGCCCAACGATCCCGCTGGTTCGGTACGACCGGCGATGCCGCCGCCAACGTCACCAGTGACCTGTTCCAGCAGAAGGTCATCGACGACCGGGTCGTCGAACGGCTGCTCACCGGCCCCCGCGACGGAGTGCACTCGCCCTCGAACGAGGTACGCGACCAGATCCGCGGCTTCGCCGCCGGCTACAACGCATACCTGCGCCACACCGGGGCGGCGCACCTCACCGATCCGGCCTGCGCCGGCAAACCGTGGGTGCGGCCGATCACCGAGCTGGACCTGTGGCGGGCCCACTGGACGAACATGGCCCGAGCCGGCTCCGCCGCGCTCGCCGACGGCATCGTCGCCGCCGCACCGCCCGCCGGCACCGCCCCGGCCCGCCCCGGCGAGCTCACCGGCCAGCTCCCCGCCCCCGAGGCCGCCGCCGTGGTCGCCGCCCCCGACGGCGCGCCGGCCGGGGTGGGCAGCAACGCGTACGGGCTCGGCCGCGACGCCACCGCCAGCGGAGCCGGCATCGTGCTGGCCAACCCGCACTTCCCGTGGGACGGCCCGGACCGGTTCTACCGGATGCACCTGAAGGTCCCCGGCCGCTACGACGTCGAGGGCGCGGCCCTGGTCGGCGACCCGCTGATCGAGATCGGCCACAACGGCCGGGTGGCCTGGAGCCACACCGTCTCCACCGCCCGCCGCTTCGCCTTCCACCAGCTGACCCTTGCGCCCGGCGACCCGACCAGCTACGTCTATGACGGCAAGCCCCGCAAGATGACCGCCCGCACGGTCACCGTCCAGACCCCGGGCGGGCCGGTCAGCCGTACCCTCTACGACACCCACTTCGGCCCCGTCGTCGTGGTCCCCGGCGCGTTCGACTGGACCACCGACACCGCGTACGCGATCAGTGACCCCAACGCGGCCAACAACCGCGCGCTCGACGGCTGGCTGGCCATGGGCCGCGCCAAGTCGGTGGCCGACCTGCGCACGGTGCTGGACCGGCGGCAGTTCCTGCCCTGGGTCAACGTCATCGCCGCCGACAGCGACGGCAAGGCCCTCTACGCCGACCACTCCGTCGTGCCCCGGGTCACCGACAACCTCGCCGCCGCCTGCATCCCCGCCGCCTGGCGCGACCTGTACGCCGGCAGCGGCCAGGCCATCCTCGACGGCTCCCGCTCCGCCTGCGAGCTGGGCCGGGACCCGGACGCGGCGGTGCCCGGCATCCTCGGCCCGGCGCACCTGCCCACCCTGGTCCGCAGCGACTACGTGACCAACTCCAACGACAGCTACTGGCTGGCCAACCCGGCCCAGCCCCTGGAGGGTTTCCCCCGCATCATCGGCAACGAGCGCACCGAGCGGAGCCTGCGTACCCGGCTCGGCGTCCACCAGGTGCGGCAGCGCCTCGCCGGCACCGACGGGCTCCCCGGCACCCGGTTCACCCCCGCCAACCTGTGGTCGGTCACCCTCGGCAACCGCGCCTACGGCGGCGAGCTGGTCCGCGACGACCTGGTGAAATCGTGTACGGCCCACCCGGTCGCCACCGCCTCCGACGGCACCCGCGTCGACCTGACCGCCGCCTGCGCCGCCCTGCGCGGCTGGGACCTGCGGGTCGACCTGGACAGCCGGGGCGCGCACCTGTTCACCGAGTTCGCCCGCGCCGGCGGGATGCGGTTCGCCGACCCGTTCGACCCGGCCGCCCCGCTCACCACGCCGGGCCGGCTCGCCGTCGACGACCCGGCGGTCCGCACCGCCCTGGCCGACGCCGTCCAACTGCTCGACGGCATCCCGCTCGACGCCCGCCTCGGCGACATCCAGACCGAGCCGCGCGGCACCGAACGCATCCCGATCCACGGCGGCTGGCCCGAGGCCGGCGTGTTCAACATGACCATCAACCTGCTGGAACCCGGCGTCGGCTACCCGAAGGTGGTGCACGGCACGTCGTTCCTGATGGCCGTCGAACTGGGCAGGAACGGGCCGTCCGGCCGGCAGATCCTCACCTACTCCCAGTCGGCCAACCCGAACTCGCCCTGGTACGCCGACCAGACCCGGCTGTACTCGGGCAAGGGCGCGGACACCATCAAGTTCACCGAACGGCAGCTCAAGGCCGACCCGAACCTGGTCACGTACCGGGTAGGGGAGCGCCGCGACTGACCGGCCGGGCGTGAACGGTGCGGGTCGGTGGCCGTGGGCCACCGGCCCGCACCCCCTTGGGGCTGGCGTGCCGGACCGGCCCCGCACCGCCTCAGGTGTCCGCCCTGGCGGTGCGCGACTAGGTTGGAGCGATCACCGAGGAGGATTCATATGCGGCGCTGGGGGCCCGTCATCGCGTTGCTCGCGGCGCTGCTGGGCTCGATGGTCGCGGCCGCACCGGCCGGCCCGTCGACCGAGGCCACCCCGGCGACGCTGCGGACACTCGCCGCCGTGCGGGGCATCAAAATCGGCTCGGCCGTCAACATCACCGCACTCGCCACCGACGACAGGTACCGGGACACGCTGCACCAGCAGTTCGACTCCGTCACGGCGGAGAACGCGATGAAATGGAGCCGGCTGGAGACGGCCGGCGACGACGCGTACGACTGGAGCGCCGCCGACTACCTGGTGGAGACCGCCGAGTCGTTCGGCCAGAAGATACGGGGACACACCCTCGCCTGGCACAACAGCAACCCCACCTGGACGTCGAACCTGAGCGCGGCCGAGCGCGACGCCGCCATGCTGGAGCACGTCCGGACGACGGTGTCCCGCTACGCCGGCCGCGTCGACGTCTGGGACGTCGTGAACGAGCCGATCTCCGACAAGGACGACGCCCGCCTCCGCGACTACTGGACCGACCTCGGCGGCGAGGACGCGATCGTCCGCGTGTTCGAGACCGCTCGGGCCGCGGACCCCACCGCCCGGCTCTACCTCAACGACTACAACGTCGAGCACGCCGGCGCGAAGAGCGACGCCTACTACGCGCTCGCCGCGCGCCTGAAGTCGCGGGGGCTGCTCGACGGCGTCGGTTTCCAGACGCACCTGACCACCCGGGTGAACGAGGCCACCGGATTCCGCGCCGTGCTGCAACGCTTCGCGGACCTCGGCGTCGAGGTCGCCGTCACCGAGCTTGACGTACGCGTCCCGATGGCGCCGACCGCCGAGGACAAGATCAAGCAGCGGCTGCTCTTCCGCCGGGCCACCAACGCCTGCCTGGCGGTCTCCCGCTGCGTATCGGTGACAGTGTGGGGCTTCACCGACAGCTACTCGTGGGCGAACGCCGACGACGACCCGGAGTACGGCAACGCCACCCTCTACGACACCGCCATCGAGGCGAAGGGCACGTACTGGGCGGTGTACCGGGCGCTCGCCCGCCGTGACGTCGACACGCAGGCGGTGGCGGGGCACTCGGGCCGCTGCCTGCACGTGGTCAACGGCAGCACCGAGCCCGGCGCGAAACTACAGCAGTACACCTGCACCGGCAGCACGTCCCAGGTGTTCCGGTTCCGGCGGCTCGCCCCGCGAACGTTCCAGATCACGAACACGGCCAACGGGCTCTGCCTCGGCATCGACGGCGCGAGCCGAGCCGACCGGGCGAAGGTCATCCAGGAGACGTGCGTCGAGGGCGCACCCGCGCAGACGTTCGTGCTGCGCCCCGCGACCGGGGACGGTGCGGGCGACGGGCGGCAGTACCAGATCGTCGCCCAGCACAGCGGAAAGTGCGTCGAGGTGCGCGGCGGGAACCTCACCAACTCCGGGCGGGTCGAGCAGTCCGCCTGCCACCGCGACCCGGCCCACACCGACAACCAGGTCTGGACCGTGCTCTGGGGGCATCTCTGAGTCACCGCCACTCACCGTGTTCATGCCACCTCGACGCACGGCTGAGCGGAGCGGCGCGTGACCGGCCCGGACCGGTAGGGTGCCGGGGACGCCAGGTCGGGAGGTGAGGAGTCGATGGTCGGCGGACTCGCGGTGCCGCCCGCGGTCGAGGCCGAGCGGGTCATCACCGCCGTGCTGGCCGACCTGCGCTCCGGCACGCACCGGGGCGTGGTGGTCGACTCCCCGCCCGGCGCCGGCAAGTCCACCCTCGTGGTGCGCGCCGCCGTCGAACTGGCCGCCGCCGGCGAGCCCCTGATCATCGTGGCGCAGACCAACGAACAGGTCGACGACCTCATCGACCGCCTCGCCCGCAAGGCCCCCGAGCTGCGTATCGGCCGGCTCTCCGCCGCGGACTACCGGCCGTCGCAGCGGGTCGAGGGCCACGAGACGGTCCGGGTCGCGGCGAAGGTCGCCGACCTCGCCGCGTCGGCCGTCATCATCGGTACGGCCGCCAAGTGGGCCACCGTCGCCGAGGGCGTCTGGCCGTGGGCGATCGTGGACGAGGCGTACCAGATGCGTTCGGACGCCCTGCTGCGGGTGGCCGGCCGGTTCGAGCGGGCGCTGTTCGTCGGTGACCCCGGTCAGCTCGACCCGTTCTCCACCGTCGAGACCGCACGTTGGACCGGCCTGAGCTGGGATCCGATGCAGTCGGCCGTGGCCACGCTGCTGCGGCACAACCCGGACCTGCCGGTGCACCGGCTGCCGGTGTCCTGGCGGCTGCCCGCCAGCGCGGCGCCGGTGGTGGCGGAGGCGTTCTATCCGTTCACCGGTTTCCGGGCCGGCACCGGGCCCACCGACCGGGCACTGACGTTCACCGAACCCGGGCCCGGCGACGCCTACGACGCGACCGTGGACGTGGCCGCCGCCACCGGCTGGGGGCTGTACGAGCTGCCGGCCCGGCACACGCTGCGTACGGATGGCGAGGCCGCGGCGGCCTGCGCGGCCCTCGCCCTGCGGGTGTTGCGGCGTGGCGCGGTCGCGGTCTCCGAGCAGGCGCCCGACGGCGCGCCCGTCACGGCGGACCGGATCGCCGTCGGCGCCGCCCACCGCGACCAGGCGGCGGCGATCCGGGCCCGGCTCGGTGAGGCCGGCGCGGGCATCACCGTCGACACCGCCAACCGGCTCCAGGGCCGGGAGTACGACGTGACGATCGTGCTGCACCCGTTGTCCGGGCGGCGGGACGCCACCGCGTTCCACCTGGAGTCGGGGCGGCTGTGCGTGCTCGCCTCCCGGCACCGGCACGCGTGTGTCGTGGTGGCCCGGGCCGGGATCGCCGAGCTGCTCGACGCGCACCCGTCGACCGAGCGGGTGCACCTGGACCTGCCGGTGAAGTTCCCGGACGGCTGGGCGGCCAACCAGGCCATGCTGACCCACCTCTCCCGACGTTCGATCGGCGGGGCCTCCTGACCCGCTCCCGATGTGAATCCCGGCAAGCCTTACAGGGGTCGATGTATCGACGTTTTCTGTCGTAGCCTGAGAAGAGGGATGGTAAGTGAACTCCGGATAGCAGGAGCGCCGATGAGTCGACGAGTGCTCGTGGCGGGCGTGGGCATGGTCGCGTTCGCCACCCCGAGGACCAGCCAGACCTATGACGTGCTCGGCGAGCAGGCGACACGAGCCGCGCTCGCGGATGCCGGAGTCGACTACGCGCACCTGCGGCAGGCGTACGTCGGCTACGTGTACGGCGACTCGACGTGCGGGCAGGCCGCGCTCTACCGGGTCGGCCAGACCGGCATCCCGATCGTGAACGTCAACAACAACTGCTCGACCGGTTCGTCCGCGCTGTTCCTGGCCCGGCAGGCGGTCGAGTCCGGCGCGGCGGACTGCGTACTGGCGCTGGGGTTCGAGCAGATGCGGCGGGGCGCGTTGACAGCGCAGTGGTCGGACCGGCCCACCCCGTTCGACCGGTTCGACGAGGTCTCGACCCGGATCCAGGGCGGCAGCGACGCCCCGATGGCCGCCCGGTACTTCGGAGGCGCGGGTGCGGCATACGCCGCGCGGTTCGGCACCCGGCCGGAGACCTTCGCCAAGATCGCGGTCAAGGCCCGCCGGCACGCCGCGAACAACCCGTACGCGGTGTTCCGGGATCCGGTCACCGTCGAGGAGGTCCTCGCCTCGCCGCCCATCTACGGTCCACTGACCCGCCTCCAGTGCTGCCCGCCGACCTGCGGGGCGGCGGCCGCGGTGCTCTGCGACGAGGACTTCGCCCGCCGCCACGGCCTGCGTACCGACGTGGCGATCAGAGCGCAGGCGATGACCACCGACCAGCCGTCGACGTTCGACAGCGGCGACCCGCGTGCCCTCGTCGGCTACCACATGTCCCGGGCCGCCGCGAGGCAGGTGTACGAGAGCTCCGGCGTGGGCCCCGAGGACCTGCGCGTAGTGGAACTGCACGACTGCTTCACCACCAACGAACTGCTGACCTACGAGGCGATCGGCCTGACCCCGGAGGGCACCGCCGAGAAGTTCATCGACGACGGCGACAACACCTACGGCGGTCGGGTGGTGACCAACCCCTCCGGCGGCCTGCTGTCGAAGGGGCACCCGCTGGGCGCGACCGGGCTGGCGCAGTGCGCCGAACTGGTCTGGCAACTGCGCGGCCAGGCGGGGGCGCGGCAGGTGGCCGACGCCACCGTGGCGTTGCAGCACAACATCGGCCTCGGCGGCGCCGCCGTCGTGACCCTTTACGAGAAGCTGAGCTGACCGATGCCCGTCGACCCGGACCAGGCCAGGGCGCTGACGTTCGCGCCGATCACCGTCACCGTGGAGCGCGGCCGGCTGCGGTCCTTCGCCAACGCCATCGGCCAGACCGACCCGGTTTACGTCGACCTGGACGCCGCCAGGCAGGCGGGCCACCCGGACCTGCCCGTACCACCCACGTTCTTCTTCAGCCTCGAAATGGAGGGGCCGGACCCGTGGGGCTACCTCGCCGAGCTGGGCGTCGACCTGCGCCGGGTCCTGCACGGCGAGCAGTCGTTCACCTACCACTCGATGATGCACGCCGGTGACACCGTCGCGCTGCGCACCCGGATCGACGACGTGTACGCCAAGCGGGGCGGCGCGCTGGAGTTCCTGGTCCGCAGGACCGACGTCATACGCGACGGCGACCTGGTGGCCGAGGCGACCTCTGTGATCGTCGTACGCAATCCGGAGGTGCCCCGATGAGCACGGCAGACATCCGGGTCGGCACCGAGCTGCCGCCGCTGCGGATCCCGCCGGTGTCCCGGACCACGCTGGCGCTCTTCGCCGGCGCCTCCGGCGACCACAACCCGATACATATCGACATCGATGTGGCCCGCTCCGCCGGGCTCGACGACGTGTTCGCCCACGGCATGCTCTCCATGGCGTACCTCGGGCGGCTGCTGACCGGGTGGGTGCCGCAGGACCGGATCCGCTCCTACCGGGTGCGCTTCTCCGCGATCACCCCGGTGCACGGCGAACCGACCTGCACCGGCCGGGTCGTCGCCGTCACGGACGGCCTGGCCACCATCGAACTCGCCGTAACCCTCGCCGACGGCACCACCACGCTGACCGGCGAGGCGGTCATCGACGTCACCTGACATCCGCGAACGAAAGGCGTGCGGCTCATGGCAAAGCTCGACGGAAAGGTCGCGATCGTCTCCGGCTCCGGCCGCGGCATCGGCCGGGAGATCGCCCGCAAACTCGCCGCCGAGGGCGCCGCGGTCGTGGTCAACGACCTCGACGAGGCACCGGCCGAACAGACCGTCGCCGACATCGAGACCGCCGGCGGCCGGGCGGTCGCCTGCGTCGGCAACGTCACCGAGGACGGCTTCGCGGAACGGTTCGTCCGCAGCGCGGTGGACCGCCTCGGCGGCCTCGACATCATCGTCAACAACGCTGGCTACACCTGGGACACAGTGATTCAGAAGATGACCGACGAACAGTGGGACGCCATCCTCGACGTGCACCTCAGGGCGCCGTTCCGGATCCTGCGCGCCGCCCAGCCGGCGATCTCCGCCGCCGTCAAGCGGGCCCAGGCGGCCGGCGAACCGGTGCCCGTCCGCAAGGTCGTCAACATCTCCTCCATCGCCGGGCTCAGCGGCAACGCCGGCCAGGTCAACTACGCGGCGGCCAAGGCGGGCGTCACCGGCCTGACCAAGGCGCTGGCCAAGGAGTGGGGCCGCTACCACGTCACCGTCAACACGGTCGCGTTCGGGCTGATCAGGACCCGGCTCACCGACACGGCCGCCGACGGCGACAGCACCATCGACGTGCAGGGCCGGCGGATCAGGGTCGGCGTCAACCCCGACCTGCTGTCGGCGGCGGAGCGCATGATCCCGCTCGGCCGCGCCGGCACGCCGGCCGACGCGGCCGGCGCGGTCTACCTGCTGACCATCCCCGAGTCCGACTACGTCACCGGTCAGACCCTGGTCTGCGGCGGCGGCCTCACCCTCTGACCTCCCGTCGTGGCACCGCAGACCGCCGCGCCCGCCCGGGGCACCCGGCCCCGCAACCGGCGGG
Source organism: Micromonospora narathiwatensis (assembly GCF_900089605.1). Classification (NCBI taxonomy): domain Bacteria; kingdom Bacillati; phylum Actinomycetota; class Actinomycetes; order Micromonosporales; family Micromonosporaceae; genus Micromonospora; species Micromonospora narathiwatensis. The sequence continues at coordinate 6,476,977 of NZ_LT594324.1, forward strand.
CGCTGATCCTCGCCGCCGCCACCGACCTGTTCCACCGGCGCGGCTACGACCGGCTCACCATGGGCGACCTGGCCGAGGCGGTCGGCATCGGCCCGTCCGCCCTGTACCGGCACTTCAGCGGCAAGCAGCACCTGCTGCGCGAGGTCCTCACCGACGGCCTCGCGCCGGTGCGGCAGGTCCTGACCGAACTCGACGTGACCGACCGGGCGGCCGCCCTGCGCCGCCTGGGCGCCCTCGCCGTCGACCACCGGCCGCTCGGCGTGCTGTGGCAGCGGGAGGCCCGGCACCTGACCCGCGAGGACCGGACTGCCTTCCGCGGCGAGCTGCACGAGATCGGCGCGCTGCTCACCGGCCACGTACGCGCCCTGCGCCCGGCACTCGACCCGGCCGGCGCCGAATTGCTCGCCTGGTCGATGATCGGCGTCCTGACCAGCATTTCCTTCCACCGGGTCGAGCTGCCCCGCCCCGACTACGACGACCTGCTGGCCCACCTGGCCGGCGCCGTGCTGGACACGCCGCTGCCGGCCGGCTTCACCGCCGCGCCTCCGCCCCGGCCCGGCCCGGCCGCCCTGGTCCCGGCGTCGCGACGCGAGGCGCTGCTCAACGAGGCCGTACGAATGTTCGCCGTCCACGGCTTCACCGAGGTCGGCATCGAGGAGATCGCCGCCGCCGTCGGCATCACCGGTCCGAGCGTCTACCACCACTTCCCCAGCAAGCTCGACCTGCTGGTCACCGCCCTCCGGCGCGGTGCCGCCGTCCTGCTCACCGACCTCTCCGCGGTCCACCGCACCGCCACCAGCGCCAGCGACGGGCTCGGCGCGCTCGTCCGCTCCTACCTCGGCTTCACCCGGGCCCACCACGAACTGGTCGACCTGCTGATCACCGAGGTCGACCACCTGCCGGACGACGAACGCCGGCACAGCCGGCAGACCCAACGCGACTACCTCGACGAATGGGTGCACCTGCTGCGCGCCGTACATCCCGGCCTCGAACCCGCCGCCGCCCGGATCCGGGTCCAAGCCGTGCTCACCGTCGCCAACGATGCCGCCCGCACCCCACGGGTACGCGCGAACCCGGCCCTCCCGGCGGCGCTGGAAGCCATCGCCACACGGCTGCTGCACCTGCCCGGGTGAGCGCGGACCTGCCCGGCCACCAGGGCGTTCCTGGTGGCCGGACAGACGTACCCCGATCCGCCCGGCCGGGTCAGCGGGAGATCTCCTCCAGCGCGCGGCGGCGGGTCTCGATGCCCGCCGTCACCACGACCACGAGCGCGACCGCCGACGCGATCACGAACGACAGGAACACCGACCCGGCGCCGAGGCTGGTCCCGAGCAGCGCCCCGACCAGCACCGGCGAGAGGATGCTCGCCAGCCGGTTGATGCTGCTGCACGCCGAGGTGGCCCAGGCGCGCATCCGGGTGGGATACAGCTCGGCGGTGTACAGGTACAGCGTGCTCGTCGGGGCGGTGGCGCCGACGGCGAACAGCGCCGCCGCCGCGAGCAGCATCGGCCACCCGTGCACGCCCATGAGCCCGACGCCGACGAAGCCCACCAGCGCGCCCGCGGTCATGATGACGAAGCCCCAGGTCAGCAGCGGCTTACGTCCGACCCGGTCGGCCAGGAACGCGGTCACGTAGACCATGGCCAGTTGCAGCACGCCGACCAGCACGGTCAACGCCAGCGCCTGCGTCGTCCGCAGGCCGCCGACCCGGACGTACAGCGTCGGCATCCACACGGCGTACCCGTAGCCGACGAAGAAGGTCAGGAACCAGATCGCCGCCAGCATCAGGGTGCGCCGCCGGTAGGCCGGGGCGAGGAGTTCACCGAGCCGCAGGCTGCCGCGGGCTGCCGGCGGTGCCGCCCGGGGTGGTGCCAGCTCGACCCCTCGCTCCCTGGCCTGCTGTTCCATCCGCGCCACGTACGTTTCGGCCTCGGCTCGGCGGCCCCGCTCCGCCAGCCAGCGGGCCGATTCCGGAAGCCGCAGCCAGGCGTAGACCGCGACGATGACCGGCAGGGCGCCGACCGCGAGCAGCACCCGCCAGCCGGCGTCCTCGCCGAAGCTGCGCAGCGCGATGATCCCGACGATCGGGGCCGCGAGCAGCCCCCAGTTGAAGGTGGACTGGTAGGCGACCGCGACCCGACCCCGGTTGCGGGCGCCCAGGTACTCGTTGATGAGGGTCGCCGCCACCGGCACCTCGGCGCCGAGGCCGAGGCCCTGCACCGCGCGGAGCAGGCCGAGGCTGGTGGCGCTCCAGGCGATCGCGCACACGGCGGAGAAGACGCCGAAGGTGACGAGGGACAGGATGAACGCCGGCCGTCGCCCGAACCGGTCGGCGAGCGCGCCGATGACCAGCGCCCCGAGGAACTGCCCCAGATAGCCGGCGGCGACGAGGACGCCGGCCTCGGCGGTGCTGATGTCGAAGTACGCGATGACGACGGTCAGGATGACCGCGATGCTGGTCGAGTCGAACCCGTCGAAGAAGGTGCCGACGCCGAGTGTGCCGGCGAGCCGGTAGTGGAAGGGACCCACCGGGATGCGTTCGATCCGGGCGGGGATGTCGTCGGTTTCCGGGGAAGCGCTGGCTGTCGGTACGTCGGGGACCGAATCTGTCTGTCGAAGCTGACCTCTCTGCTGCATCGGGGGCTCCTTGCGCTGGGTGGTGGCGCTACACCCGGCGCGCCTGCCCGGCCCAGTACTCCTCGCGCAGCTCGCGCTTGAGTACCTTGCCGACGGCGGACCGGGGAAGTTGACGGAACAGGACCTCCTTCGGGGCCTTGACGCTGCCGACGCGTTGCCTGCACAGTGCGATCAGGTCCGCGGCGTCGACCTCGGCGCCGGGCTTGACCTCGACGACCGCGGTGACGCGTTCGCCCCACTTCTCGTCCGGGAGCCCGATCACGGCGCAGTCCTTGACCGCCGGATGGGCCCAGATGACCTGCTCGACCTCGCTGGGGAAGACGTTGAAGCCGCCGGAGATGATCAGGTCGCGCTTGCGGTCGACGAGGTAGACGTAGCCGTCGTCGTCCAGGTAGCCGACATCGCCGGTGGCCTGCCAGCCGCCGTCGAGCTGGACCGCGGCGGTCTGCTCCGGCTCGTGGAGGTAGCCGCTCATCCGCAGCGAGCTGCGTACGACGATCTCGCCGGGCTCCCCCGTGGGGCAGAGGCCGTCATCACCCATGACGGCGACGTCGGCGACCACGGTCTGCCGTCCGCAGCTGGCCAGCCGGCGGTGCAGGGCCGGGTCGGCCACGGCCTCGGCGTGCTCCTCCGGGCTGAGGAAGGTGCACATCATCGGCAGCTCGGTCTGCCCGTAGAACTGGGCCATGACCGGCCCGAAAACGTCCAGCGCCTCCGCCAGCTTGGCCACCGACATCGGCGCCGCGCCGTACAGCAGGTAGCGCAGACTCGACAGGTCACGGCGGCGTACGTCGGGATCGGCGAGGAGGGCGTAGACAGCCGTCGGCGGCAGGAACAGCCGGGTGACCCGGTTGCGTTCGATCGAGTCCAGGATCTCGCCGGGCACGACCGTGCTGTGCACGATGTTGGTGCCGCCCACGGTGAGAACCGGGAACACCACGGCGCCGGCGGCGTGCGTCATCGGCGCGGCGACCAGGTGCACCGGGTCCCGCTCCGGCATGTGGGCGTGGAACGCCGCGACCATCGTGGCGAAGGCGCGGTGGGAGATCCGCACCACTTTCGAGCGGCCGGTGGTGCCGCCGGTGCCGATCAGCGCGGCGATCGCCTCCTCGTCGAGCGGGGGCAGGGGCACCCGGCTGTCCGCCGGTGCCAGCCAGCTCTCCAGGGTGGGATCGTCGTCGACCGCCGCGTCCATCGCCACGAAGTGCTCGATGGACGGCACGGTCTGTCGTACGTGCTCCACCGCCGTGCCGGGCCCGCCCGCGTAGAGCAACGCGCGGGCCCCGACGGTGCTCAGCAAGGTCGCGATCTCCTCGGGAGTCGACCGGGCGTTGACCGCCACCCAGGTGCAGCCCGCCCGCAGCACGCCGAGCACGCAGGGGAAGACGATCGGGGAGTTGGGGCTGGCCACCGCGACGGGGGTGCCCGGCGCGACGCCGTCGCGGCGCAGCGCCGCCGCGACGCGGTGGGTGATGACCTCCGCCTCGGCGTACGTGACGGCGCCGGACCCGTCGGGGCGGACGAACGCGGTCCCGCCGGGATTGAGTCGTACGCCGCGGTCGAAGAACTCGATCAGGTGCATCGGATTCGAACCTCCACTTGCTCAGGCCGCGGTCGACCCGACGCACCGGTTGGCCTGCTCGCCGAGGCCCGCGATCGCGGTCCGCAACGTCTGGCCGGCGGAGAGGAACACCGGGGGCTTGCGGGCCGCGCCGATCCCGGCGGGCGTGCCGGTGGCGATGAGATCCCCTGGTACGAGGGTGATGATCGAGCTGACGTAGGAGATGATCTCGCCGACCGGGAACAACATGGCGGCGGTGGTGGACTTCTGCACGACGCTGTCGTCCACCGCGCAGGTCATGTCGAGGTCGCGCGCGTGGTCGACCTCGTCCGGTGTGACCAGGAACGGACCCACCGGGGTGGACGCCTCGAAGGTCTTGCCTTGCAGGAACTGCGAGGTCCGTAGCTGCCAGTCACGCATCGTGACGTCGTTGACGACGGTGTAGCCGGCCACGGCCGCCAGGGCCTGCTCCGCGTCGGCGTGCCGCACCGGGCTGCCGATGACCACGCCGAGTTCGACCTCCCAGTCGACGGCGTGCGACTGCGGCGGCAGCAGGATGTCGTCGTACGGGCCGATGAGGCTGCGGCTGTACTTCGCGAAGATCGTCAGGTGTTCCGGCGTCGGCAGTCCGACCTCGGCGATGTGATCGGCGTAGTTGACCCCGACGCAGATGATCTTTTCCGGGCGCGGCGTGAGGGGCGCGAACTCGACCTCCGCCAGCGATACGGTCGGCGCGGCGGCGCCCGCTGCGCGCTCCTGCCAATCCGGTCCGGACGCGAGGAGTTCGCCGACATCCCGGAACGGCAGCAGGATGACCCGGTCGCCGGTCACCCGGCCGGCGTACGTGCCCCCGTCCAGGCGGATCGTCGTCAGTCGCATGCTCTGTCCTTTCTGGCCGCCACGGGGCGGCTACCGGTGGCGGCAGGCGGCGGATGGATCCAAGGCTGCACATGCTTGACGGTGAACTGTAGACGAACAATCGGGATCTGGATACAGTTGCGGCTCGATCGGATGCAAGCCTTGCTGGCGGGAGTGTCGAAGGAGACGACATGCCGATCAGAGCCGCAGTCGACATCGGAGGCACGTTCACCGACGTCGTCGCCTACCACGAACACACCGGCGAACTGCTCCTGGGAAAGGCCCTCAGCACCCCCCGCGACCTGATCCAGGGGGTGTTCGACGGGCTCACCGCCGCCGAGGTGCCGCTCGACGAACTCGCCGTCCTGATCCACGGCAGCACCATCGTGGTGAACGCCCTGATCGAGCGCCGCGGCGCCCGTACCGCCCTGGTGACCACGGCTGGCTTCCGCGACGTCTACGAGATCGGCCGGATCAACCGCCCCGACGCCTTCAACCTCTCCTTCACCAGGCACCGACCACTCGTGCCCCGCGACCTGATCTTCGAGGTCCCGGAACGGATGGCGGCCGACGGCACGGTCCTGCGGCCGCTGGACGAGGACCAGGCCCGGGCGACCGCCCGTAGGCTGGCCCGGCTCGGCGTCGAGGCGGTCGCCGTGCTGCTCCTGCACGCATACCGCAACCCCGCGCACGAGCGCCGGCTCGGCCAGATCCTGCGCGAGGAACTGCCCGCGAGCTACGTCACGCTGTCGCACGAGGTCAGCCGCGAGTACCGCGAGTTCGAAAGGACCTCCACGGTCGTCGCCAACGCCTTCGTCGGGCCGATCGTCAGCGACTACCTCGGCCGCCTGGCCGGGCGGCTACGCCGGGAGGGCGCCCGTACCTCGCTGGCGGTCATGCAGTCCAACGGTGGGGTCACCGACGTGGCCACCGCGTCGTCGCAGTGCGTGCAGATGCTGGAGTCCGGTCCGGCCGGCGGCGTCGTCGGCACGATCGCGCTCTGCGAAGCCCTGGGCTACCGCGAGGCCATCGCGTTCGACATGGGCGGAACCACCGCCAAGTCCGCCGTCATCCGGGACCTCACCTTCCCCGTCGCCAGCGACTACTTCCTGGGCGGATACCGCACCGGGCTGCCCATCCGCATTCCCTGCCTGGACATCGTCGAGGTCGGCACCGGTGGTGGCAGCGTCGCCTGGCTCGACGACGCCGACGGGATCCACGTCGGGCCGCGCAGCGCCGGCGCCGAACCCGGCCCGGCCTGCTACGGGCGCGGCGGCACCGAACCGACCATCACCGACGCCGCCGTGGTCCTCGGCCACCTGGCACCGGACGGCCACCTCTCCGGCGGCCTGCCACTCGACGGCACTGCCGCGCACCGCGCGGTACAGGGGCTCGCCAGCAGGCTCAGCCTCGACACCACCACCACGGCCGCCGGAATCATCGCCATCGGCGCCGCGGCCATGGCCAACTCGGTCCGGGCGGTCACCACCGAACGGGGACTGGATCCGCGCGACTTCGCCCTGTTCGCCTACGGCGGCAACGGGCCCCTGCACATCTCACTGGTGGCCCGCGAACTCGCGATCACGCGCGTCGTCATCCCGCCCATGCCGGCGCTCTTCTCCGCGCTCGGCATGCTCATGGCCGACGCCCGGCTCGACTTGGTGCAGACCGGGGTGCGGACGCTCGACGGCACCGACGCCACCGAGATCGAGGAGGCGTACCGGAGCTTGGAGGCCGAGTGCGAGCGGACGCTGCACGCGAGCGCCATCGACGTCGACCAACTGGACTTCCTGCGCGCCGCCGACATGCGCTACGTCGGCCAGGAACACACCGTGACCCTGCCCGCGCCGCCGCTGCTCCCCGGCGTCGACGGTGCCGACGCGCTGAAGCGGGCCTTCGACGCGGCACACGAGCAGCGCTACAGCCACAGCGCCCCCGGCGAGCCCGCCCAGGTGGTCAGCCTGCGGGTGTCGGTGGTCGGCAAACTCAGCAAACCCGACATCGCCAAGGTTGCCGCAGGGGACACCGCCCCACCCCCGCAGGCCCACAAGGGTACCCGCGACGTGGTGTTCCACCCGGGCGACGGCGCGGTGCCGACCGCCGTGTTCGACCGCGCGAAACTCCTCGCCGGCAACCGCGTCACCGGCCCGGCCGCTATCGAGGAGCCGACGACCACCGCGCTGCTACGGCCCGGCGACCGCGCCCGCGTCGACGAGTTCGGGAACCTCCTGGTCGAGATCGGAGCCTGACATGATCCCACTCGCCACCGCCACACCCGGGCCGGCCGGGGTCGACCCGATCACCGCAGAGATCATCCGGGCCGGCTTCGTCTCCATCACCGAGGAGATGAAGACGAATCTCATGCGCACCGCCTACAACCTCATCATCTACGAGGCCCAGGACTTCACCGTCGGCCTGTTCGACGCCCAGGGCCAGCCCATCTCCATCGGGCTCGGCCTGCCGATGTTCATGGGCGGCCTGTCCGACGCGATCAAGGCGAAGCTTGCCTTCTACGGGCCCGACGGCATCAACCCCGGCGACATCCTGCTCACCAACGACGCCTACATCGTCGGCAGCCACCTCAACCACATGATCTTCACGCTGCCCGTCTTCCACGACGGCGAGCTGATCGCCTTCGCCTCCTCGATGGCGCACTGGATCGACGTGGGTGGCGTGCTCGGCGGCACGACGACGGACATCTACGCCGAGGGCCTGCAGGTCCCGATCGTGAAGATCTTCAAGGAGGGTGTCCAGGACGACGAGCTGACCCGGCTGATCGCCACGAACGTCCGCTTCCCCGACCTCGCCATGGGCGACCTCCGGGCACAGGTCGCCGCCATCCGCACCGGCGAGACCCGCCTGCGCGCCATGCTCGCCCGCTACGGCGCGCAGGCGGTGAAGGCGAGCATCGCGGACCTCTTCCGCCGGAGCGAGGAACTCGCACGACGGGCGGTCGCCCGCATTCCCGACGGGATGTACGAGGCCGAGGCGTTCATGGACGACGACGGGGTCAACCCCGGACGCCGCATCCCGGTACGCGTCCGGGTGCTCGTCCGCGACGACACCCTCACCGTCGACCTCAGCGACATGAGCCCCCAGGTCGCCGGATACTTCAACTCCGGCGCCACCGCCGGGCGCTCCGCGGCCCAGGTCGCGTTCAAGTGCCTCACCTCGCCGCTCGAATCGCCCATCAACGAGGGCTCGCTGCGCCCGCTGGAGGTGATCCTGCCGCCCGGGACCGTGGTCAGCGCCACCAAACCGGCGGCGATGCGGTGGTGGATGACCTACCCCATGACCGTGGTCGACTGCGTCTTCCGGGCGATGGCCGACGTGCTGCCCGACATCAGCATCGCCGGCCACCACGCCGAACTCGGCATGACCCACACCTACGGCGTCGACCGGCGGACCGGACGGTTCTTCCAGTTCGTCGGCGGACCGCAGGGCGGCGGCTGGGGCGCCACCTCGCGGGCGGACGGCCAGAACGCCACGATCTGCGTCAACGACGGCGACACCCACAACGCTCCCGTCGAAGTGGTCGAGGTCAAGTATCCGATGATCACGATCGACGAGTACGCCCTGCGCGAGGACTCCGGCGGCGCCGGACGCTACCGAGGCGGCCTGGGCACCCGACTGCGCGTACGCATGAACACGCCCGCACACGTCGACACCTGGATCGAGCGCACCGTGTGCGCCCCCTGGGGGCTCGCCGGCGGCCGGGACGCCGCGCCGAACCGGGTGTGGATCGAGCGGGCCGACGGCGAGACGGTCGAGTTCGCCGGCGGAAAGGTCACCGCCCTGGGGCTGGCCGCCGGAGACAGCCACGTCGTGGAACTCGGTGGCGGCGGTGGCTTCGGGGTGGCGCACCAGCGCCCCGTCGAGGAGGTCCTCGCCGACGTCCGCGCCGGCTACGTGTCGGTGGACGCCGCGCGCACCGCCTACAGGGTCGCCGTCGTCGGCAACGGAGACGACGGCTTCGACGTGGACCACGCCGCGACCGATGGCCTCCGCAGTGCCGCAAAGGCCGGCCGTGCCGAGAACCGCCGAGCGGCGTGAGCAGGGGTTGCGGCTCTTGTATTCACGATCCACAGAGGTGCGTACAATTGGTCGCCGACGAGGTCCGGTCCGCTCATGGTCCAGGGAGGTACCCAGCCCGTGGGTACGGTGACAAGCTCAGGCGACCCCACGACCGCCGACGACAAGGCGGGATCAGGCGCCGGAACGCGCACCGTCTACGACGCGCTGCGCCGGCTCATCCTCGACGGCGAGCTTGAGCCCGGCACGGAGATCTCGCAACCAGAACTCAGCCGCCGGCTCGCGGTGAGCCGCACACCGCTGCGCGAGGCGCTGCGCCTGCTGGAACGCGAACGGCTCGTCGTCGACACCGGCCCCTACCGCTCGATCAGGGTCAGCTCGCTGAGCCCGGCCGACCTCGACGACCTCTACGCCCTCCGGGTCATGGGGGAGGGGCTGGCGATCTGGCTGACCGTGCCGATGCTCCGCGCCGCGGACATCGAACGGCTGGAGCAGGACGCCGAGCTGAGCGCCGCGGGGGACGCCGAGGCCCACCGCCGCTTCCACGCCGGCCTCCGGATCGGCGCGGGGCCCCGGCTGGCCGAGCACCTTGAGCAACTCTCCGACCACGCCGAGCGCTACCAACGCTTCTTTGTGAAGCACGAGCCCGACCGGGCGTTCGTCGCCGCCAAGCTGGCCGAGCACCGCGACATCGTGGCCGCCTGCGCGGCGGGAGACCGTCAACGCGCCCGCGAACTGCTCGTCGACCACATCGCCGGCACCGCGATGGCGCTGCTGACCGCGGAACGGCACGCCCCGTTCACGCTGCCGTCCGCGGTGGCCATGGCCAAGGGCGCCTGACCCGATCCGAGCCCGCGGGCGACCCGACCGGGCGCGGCGGCGGCATCAACTGATTTCGCGAGCCCGACGCCCCGGTGCGGCCATCGCGCACCGGGGCGTCGGTGGATCCTCAGCCGGCCCGGTAGGCCCGGATGATCGTCTGCTCGATCCCGCTGCCGCCGTCGGCGCTCACCTTGACCCGCAGCGACACCGCCTGCCCGGCACCCGGCGTCGGCAACGTCGCGGTGAAACCGCCGTCGCCGCCGGCCCGTACGGGGACCGGCCGCCAGGTGCCGCCGTCATCGGTGGAGGTCCACAGCTCGAACCCCGTCACCCGCTGCTTCGCCACGCCGTACGACTGGTGCACGGTGAAGCCGGCCGTGCCGCCGGTCGGGTGGTTGGCGGCGTCCAGCGGCAGCGCGTAGTCGACCGACAGCAGCGGCACCGGGATGCTGCTGTGGTCGGACGGCCCGGTGGACCGGAACGTCCAGGCGGTGCTCACCTTGCTCGACACGGGCAGCAGCCCGTTGGTGTCCAGGTCGTAGCTGAGCCGGTAGTCACCCGCCTGCTGCGGGATGGTGAAGTCGCCGGACGATCCCGCGTATTCGCCGACCAGGCGCCCGTCGCGGTGCAGGGTCAGCTTCCGCTTCGCCAGTTCCTCGAACTCGTCATAGCCGAGGCAGTCGAAACGCTGGTGCTGGTCGGCCAGCTCGACCAGGTCGACGCGCAGATTGCCCCGGGTACGACGGATCGGCTGCGGCTTGCAATCGCTGTACGACGTCGCGGGATCGTCGTACCAGTCCGGGCGCAGCGGCTGGCGCACCCAGGTCTTGGTGTGCCGGCTGCCCGGCGCGTACTGCCGATGCGCCTCCTGCGTGACCGCCTCGTAGTCGCTGTTCGGACCGGAGTAGAACGCCTCGTCGTCGTAGAAGAAGCCCGGCGGGAGGTAGTCCACCCGGTTGACCGGCACGTTCTCGGTGTAGGCGTCGAGGAGGTTCAGGCCGTCGGCGGTCCAGGCGTACCGCTTGTGGCTGGTGGTCGAGCCCGGCTTGTCCAGCTGATGGAAACGCTGGTTGATCCGGGCGAACGTCGCCAGCTCGCTGGCGGTCACCCGGTGTGTCAGATTCGCGGGAATGCCGCCGGGCAGCGCCCGGATCACCTCGTAGACGAACGGGCTGGGCCGCTCACCGGGCGCCCGCAGGCTGGCCGTCGTGTACGCCTCGAACCTGCCGACCTTCGGTTGGGCCATCGGCACCGCGTACACGCCCCAGTCGCGGGCCTCGGCACCCCAGGCGTACGCGAAGTCCTCGCTGACCAGGGTGCCGTTCGGCGCGTACTGCTGGTAGGTGACGCCCACCTGGCTGGCCTCGGTCGACACCCCGTCGACGCTCGCCCGCACCTGCTCGGCCCGCCCGGCGTCGGCCACCAACGCGATGTCGCGGTCGACCAGCACCTCCGGGTCGCCGACCAGCGCCATCCGGCTCGCCCAGGTGTCCCAGTCGATCTCCATCTGGGCGCCCACGACGGTGTACCGGCCGGCCGGCACCCGTACGGTCGCCGGCTCGCCCGGCGCCACGTTGGTGAACTCGGCGAAGAGCGTCGGGTCGTCGAGGTTCACCACCTGCACTCCGCCGAACTGGTCGACACCGTCAGCCGCGTCGGGCAGCGTCGTCGCGCTCAGCGTCAGGTCGTAGCTCCGCGGTTCCACGTAGAACGTGACCGGGGTGACGGCCGTGAACCCGCCGGCGGCCCGGGCGGTGACGACCGCGGTGTACAGCCCCGGCTTCGTGGCGAGCCGGGCCCGGTCGATCCGCAGGGTGACCCGCGCGGTGCCGCGCGCGGAGACCGTCACCTGACTGGCCGACAGCGCCCCGGCGGCGGCCGGCGCGGTCGTGCCGTCGCGGTGCCGGATGGTCAGCCCCAGGTCCAGGCGCAGCGCCCGCCCCTCGGTGTTGCGCCAGGCCAGCGCCGTCGACGCGGTGCCGGACTGCGGGTAGTCGAAGGTGCCGAGGTTGACCACGTCCTGCCCGGCGACCACACCGGTCAGCGCCCGCGCGGCGTTGAGCCGACCGGCGCCGACCGCGTAGCTGTCCGCGCCGGGCAGCGGGTCGGCCGCACCGACCAGGGCCGCCTTGAGCTGGTCGGCCCGCCAGTCCGGGTGCCGTTGCCGGAGCAGCGCCGCCGCCCCGGCGACGTGCGGGGTGGCCATCGAGGTGCCCGAGGCGCTGGTGTACCGGGCGTCGAGCGCGCGGCCCATCAGGGTGCCCGCGGCCCGCGCGGCCACGATGTCCACGCCCGGAGCCACCAGTTCCGGCTTGGCCGCACGGGTGTTGACCAGCGGCCCACGGCCGGAGAAGTAGGCCAGCGTGTCGTTGCGGTCCACCGCGCCCACCGTGAGGGCGGTGCTCGCCGCGGCGGGTGCGCCGATCCAGCCGTCGGTCGGTCCGTCGTTGCCGGCGGCCACGACGAACAGCGTGCCGTGCTGCCGGGTCAACTCGTCGACGGTGAGGGACATCGGGTCGCTGCCGTCGCTGGGCCGGTCGCCGCCCAGGCTCAGGTTCACCACGTCGGCCCGCGTCGCCGCCCATTCCATCCCGGCGATGACCTGGGACTCGGTGCCGTACCCGTCGTCGTCGAGGACCTTGCCGATCAGGAGCTTCGCGCCGGGAGCGACACCGCGGCGCTCGCCGCCGGCCGCCGCGCCGGTGCCGGCGATCGTCGCCGCGACGTGCGTGCCGTGCCCCATGCGGTCCACGGCGTCCCCGCCCGGCGTGCCGAAGTCCGCCCGCTCCACCACCTGGCCCACCAGGTCCGGATGGGTGAAGTCGGCGCCGGTGTCCAGCACCGCCACCCGGGCACCCGTCCCGGTGACCCCGGCCTGCCACGCCGTCGGGGCGGCGATCTGGGTCAGGTTGCGGTCCAGGCCACCGGTTGTCGGCGTCCCGGTGACCGGTGCGGTGGCGAGCGGCGGGGCCGCGACGGTCACCCCGGTCGCGCGTACCCGTCGGTCCAGCCACACCCGGGGGCCCGCCTGCGCGGCCCGCGCGGCGTGCTGCCCCGCCGTCCGCGACCTCAGGGTACGGATGAGCGTCGCCCCGCCCTGCTTCGGCTGCCGCCCGGCCACCGCGCCGATGCTCGGCAACGCCCGACGCCGGCCCATGCCGGCGGTCAACGGATCCGCGGCGAGCGTGCCCGTCCCGGCGTCGCCCGACCGCACGATCAGGGGCAGTTCCCGGCTGTGCGCGTCGTCGTAGCCGTTCATGATCAGCGCCGTCACGTCGAACAGCGACTCGTCGAGCACCGAACCGAGCAGCCCGGCGACCTCCGCGGGCACGACCCGCAGGTGGCCGTCCGGCCCGCAGCCGCGATACTGCACCCCGCGCGGTTTCGCCGGCCGTACGGTGACCGCTGGGCAGGCCGAGCCCCGCCCGGAGACGGTCACGACGTCACCGGTCAGCAAGGTCAGCTTGTACGTCCTGCCGACCGGCAGCACCGGCCCGTCCCGATCGGTGCCGGCCTGCGGCCGCGTCGGGGGCTGCGTCGGGGGCTGCGCCACCACGCCGCCACCGCCGACACCGAGACTCAACACGACCGCGCCCGCGACGACCCCGAGACGCCGCGGGAACATCCGTCTACGTCCTGTCAGCAAAGCTTCCTCCGCATCTGCCACTCCTGGGTGGAGACTCCACATAGGAGACGTGGCCCGCGCTCGATCGGTTGTACGACCCGATCGTGCGTACGCGGAAGCTCAGGTCGCCGTACCTACGCCGGGCGGGCCCGCCACGCCCCGGCGAACGGCCTCGGCGGCCAACTGCGACCGACGCCGGTCATCGTTCGTGACCAGGCCGAACTTGTCGTAGAGGCGGGTCAGGTGCTTCTTGACCGCGCTCTCGCTCACGCCCAGCGTGGTCGCCAGGAAACGCACGGCCGGCGGCTCGGGGAAAGCGCTGCCGCCGGCCACGTACGGGCGGCAGAGCACGTCCAACAACTCCCGCTCCCGTCTGGTCAGCGCCGGCGGCGCGGGCGGCGGCTCGACGCCCACCGTCCGGGTGCCGGCCAACCGCCCGGGAGCGTGGAACACCAGCCGGGCCGGGCCGATCTCCACCCGGTCACCGTCGTGCAGCGTGCGTGCCTCCCGCAACGGCACCCCGTTGAGCGTCGTGCCGTTGGTGCTGCCCAGGTCCCGGATGATCCAGCCGGACGGGAAACGCTCGACCAGCGCGTGCAGGCGGGACACCGTCTGGCTGCCGATCGGCACCTCGTTGCCGGGCGCCCGGCCGATGGTCAGCGTGTCCGCGCTGAGCGGCACGAGCCGTACCGCACCCGTCCCGTGGACCTCGAAGTAGCCACCCGTCACCGATCGCACCACGGCTCGGTGGTCGCGCTGGTCACGGCACCCGAGCGGGCCGCGGTCACCGTCGCCGACGCGGTCACGCACCGCCCCGCCGACGGGTACGGCTCCGTCCACAGCTCGAACGGCTGCCCGGCCGCCCGCTGCCGGACGCCGGGCCCGCCGGCCTGAACCGACAGGTCGATCGCCCAGGTGTCGCCGCCGGTCGCCACGTTGTCCCGGTACTGCTTCCACACCCACACGTACGCCATCGTGGCGCGGCAACTCGGTGACCAGAACTGCTTGACCGAGATGGCCCGCAGGCCGCCCGCGTATCCGTAGGCCGAGGCGCCGATCTGGTAGGCGTCGCCGTAGCAGGGGCCGGGCGGGGCGTCGTCCTGGCTGGCTCTGCGGGGCACCGCCGTGCCGATGATCGCGGTGTCGAGCCGCCGGCCGGCCACGGTCAGCTCCAGCAGGCCCCGGACCGGCCCGGTCGTCCTTGGCACGACCACCAGCCGCACCTCACACCGCGCGCCCGGACCGAGCCGGTGCGACCCGCACCCGTCCGCGACGATCCGCAGGTCGTCCCGGGACGGCCCGCCCACCGTCACCCTGCCCACCGAGACCGGGTGGTCGGCGCGGTTGCGCACGGTCACCACCCGCACCGCCGACTCGGAGTTCAGCGTCAGGTCACCGAGCGCCAACCGATCAGGCAACGTGACGGGAGCGGGCGCCGGCGGGGCCTGCGAGTATCCGGTGGTGAGCACCGCCACCCCGGCGGCGAGCAGGCCGACCGACCGGCGCAGCGCGTGTCGACGTACGCCGGACGGTTGCTCGACGGTCGCGGACAGCGCGAGGGCCGCGCGCCGCCGCGCGGACAGCGACGGCGCCGGCGTGAGCCCCGGGGCCGTCGCCGCCGCGACGTCCTTGGGCGCGGCCACGTCGCCGAGCACGAACGGGGTCTCCGGCACCCCGGCCGCCGCCTGCGCCGCCCGCAGCTCCGCGGCGAACCCGGCGGCCGAACCAGGGCGGCACGCCGGGTCCTTGGCCATCGCGCGCTCCAGCGCGGCACACACCTCGTCGGGTACGCCGAGCGGGCGCAGGTCGGGCACCGGGTCGGTGGCGATCCGGCGCAGCAGCGACGTCGGCTCCTCGTCCGTGGGGGCGAAGGCCGGTGCGCCGCGGATCCAGTGCAGCACGGTCGAGGCCAGCGCGTAGACGTCAGCGGCCACCGAGGCCGGCTCGCCCCGCAGCACCTCCGGTGCCGCGTGCAGCACGCTCGCGGTGACCGAGGCCCGTACCCCGGGCCGCTGGGTCCGTGCCCGGGCCTGGCCGAAGTCGGCCAGCTTCACCTCCCCGTACCCGGAGACGAGGACGTTCTCCGGCTTCACGTCGCGGTGCAGGATGCCCGCCCGGTGGGCGGTCTCCAGGGCGCCGGCCACGGCGATCCCCCCGGCGACGGCCTCCCGCCAGTCACCCGCCGTGCCGTCACGCAGTCGATCGCCGAGCGACCCGCCCTCCTCGTACGCCATCAGCAGGTACGGGTTGCCTGCGGCGGTACGGCCGGCCTGGTGCAGGGTGACGATGTGCGGGTGGTCGGAGAGCCGCCCCAGCGTCTGCAACTCCCGTTCGAAGCGGGCGCGGGACGGGCCCGCCCAGTCGGCGGCGAGCACCTTGACCGCGACCCAGCGGGAGTAGTCGGTCTGCCAGGCCCGGTAGACCACGCCGAACCCGCCCCGCCCGACCTCGACCGCGTCGGTGCACCCGTCGATCCCAAGGGCGACATCCGGGTCGGAGCCGAACTCCGGGCGTCGTGTCACGAACCGCTCACTGTGGACCATCGCCGTCGAATGCTACCGATAGGCCGCGACGCGCTCATGTCCCGTTCCCGCCTCCGTCACCCGCCGTCACCCGGAACGCCGACGGTCCGCGCCCTGAGCAGGGCACGGACCGTCGATATCAGTTCCGGCAGGGACTGCGCCGTCCCCGTTGTCAGGTCAGCCGCAGTGGACGCCGGTGTAGCCCTGACCCGAGCCTCCGCCGGACGTGTCGAAGCCGCCGACGATGTCGATGCAGTTGTGCGGGGCGTAGACGTAGACCGGCCCGGCGTACTGGGTGAAGTGCTGGCCCGCCTTGTCGCCGTCCCGCACCCAGGTGCCGCCGCTCGGGCGGGCCCCGACGTAGATGTCCCAGGCGCTCTTGATGACGCTGTCGTTCGTGCGGGCGATGACGCAGTTGTAGCCGTTCGAGCTGTTGTAATAGACGTCGATGTAGCCCCCGGGCAGGGTCCGCCATTCGATGGTCCAGGACTTCAGGAACCCGTAGGAGCTGCCGCAGTAGTTGGTCCGGGGGATGGCGTTGGCCGGACCGGCCGAGAGACCCACCAGGCCGCTGGTGGCCAGCGCGACAGCGCTGAGCATGGCGGCGGCGCGGGTACGCAGGGTGCCGGCAGAGGCGCGGCGCGAGTTCGACATGGACGTCCTTCCTGGTTGGGACGGTTGACGTGGACGTGACCGCGGTGACGGCCAGCACGGCGGCTGACGCCGTCTCGGGGCCGACCGGGTCGACCCGGCCGGCCCCGCCCCCTTAGACGGTCAGCAGACGGTGCTGGTCGAACCGCCCGTCCCGTTCAGGTAGCCGGTGACGTGGGTGCAGTGCATCCAGGTCGGGGCCGGGGCGCCCCACAGCTCGGAGCGGGTGGTCTTGGTCGCCTGACCCACCCCGTAGTCCGTGCCGCTGTCGGAGTGATCGATGACGTGGACGTAGAGGTCCCAGTTCGAGTGGGTGTTGCGGTACTGCTCCCACACGTAGATGTAGGCGTAGTTGGCGCTGCAGCCGTAGTACTGCTTGACCGAGGCCGCCTCCATCCCGCCGACCGTCAGCACCCGGGTCGTGCCGATCTGGCGGACGCTGGAGCAACTGGCCGGCGTGCTGGCCAGCGCCGGGGACGCGTTGACCAGCACGGCGGCGCCGGCGGCGAGGACGGCGGTGGTGGTGGCGAGGGTACGGCGGAGCGTCGACATCAGGCCCTGCTTTCTCTGGTGATCCCGTCGCCAGAGAGACAACCAGGGGCGGGACGCGGCCGACAGGTGACGAAACGGGGAGGGTTTGCTCCCCGTTCACCCGTTCTTGCGAAGACCGGCGAACTGCAGGCCGGTGAAGCCGGCGACCACGACCGCCTGCACGATCACCAGCGCGGTGCCGAGGCCGGACAACGGGAACCAACCGGCGATGGGCAGTTCGACGCTCACCACCACCCAGGCGGCGTTGACCGCCATCACGGCGCCCACCGCGGCCCTGCTCACCCTCGGCCGGGCGGCGATGATGAGCAGGGCGGCGGCCCAGGCGACCAGGAACACCCCGACCGGATAGAGGAGGACGGAGGGCAGGCCGAACATCTCACCGACGACCGCCGCGACGACGACGCAGACGACTCCGATGGCACCGGAGCCGATCGCATCCTGCTTCAGGGCGAAGCGCAGCAGTTTGGCGTCGGTGGCAGGGTGGACGTTGCTGGCGACGGTGGCCATCTCGATGGTCCCTTCGTAGTGCTGGCGTGCGGTTGATCACGAAGCTACGGAGGAGCGCGTCAGGCCGAATCAGTCACGATGACGGTAGGTTCCGGACGTGTTGTACGGACGAGCCGGGGAGCAAGCGAAGGTCGAGCGACTCCTGGCGGAGGCCAGGGCTGGCCGGAGCGGAACCCTGGTTGTCCGAGGCCCGGCGGGGATCGGTAAGTCCGCGATCCTGAACCATGCCGCCGAGCGGGCGGAGGACATGCGCGTGTTACGCGGCGTCGGTGTCGAGTCCGAGGCCACGTTGCCCTTCGCCGCACTCCACCTGCTCCTGCGTACCGGTCTCGGCCGGATCCACCTGCTGCCCGACGCGCAGGCCGCCGCCCTCAACGGCGCCCTCGGGTTGGGCGACATCGCTCCGCGCAGCCGGTTCCTGGTCGGGCTGGCCACGCTGAGCCTGCTCGCCGACCTCGCCGGAGATGGCGCGCTGCTCTGCCTCATCGACGACGCACAGTGGTTCGACCAGGCGTCCCTCGACGCGCTGATGTTCGCCGCCCGCCGCCTCGAGGCCGAAGGCGTCGTCATGATCTTCACCGCCCGCGAGGGTTTCCCTGCCGTCGGGCTGCCCGAGCTCCGGCTCAGCGGGCTGGACGGCGCAGCCGCCGCCGCCCTGCTCCCCGCCGACCTTCCACCCCAGGTGCGAGAGCGCCTCATCGAGGAATCGGACGGCAACCCGCTGGCGCTCATCGAACTGCCCGCCGCGCTCAGCGCCGAGCAGCGGGCGGGACGACTGTCACCGGTTGGTGCGATGCCCGTCGCCGCCCGGGTCCAGGACGCGTTCCAAGCACAGATAGCCGCGCTTGCCGAGCCCGCACGAACCGCGCTGCTGATCGCGGCGGCGGACGGCTCCGGTGAGCTGGAGACGCTGGTAGCCGCAGGAGCCACCCTCGACGGGCTGGGAGCGGCTGAGCAGAACCGGCTGATCGAGATCGCCGGAGACGCGGTCGGCTTCCGGCACCCCCTCATCAGGGCTGCCGCCTACCAGAGCGCGCCGACCGCCCGGCGCCTTGCCGTACACCGGGCCCTCGCCGACGCGCTCACCCGCTCGTCGGCCATCGACGCGGCCGACCGGCGAGCGTGGCACCTGGCCGCCGCCGTGCTCGGTCCCGACGAGGGCATCGCCCGGGAGTTGGCGCAAGCGGCGGAGCGGGCCCGTAGCCGTGGGGGCCACACCGCGATCGCGGCCGCCTACGAGCGGGCCGCCGAGCTAAGTGTTGACCCGATCCGACGATCCGGACGACTGGCTGCGGCCGCGCTGGCCGCAAGCGACGCCGGGCTGATGGATCGGGCTGCCCGGCTCGCCGACCGCGCCACACCCGATGTGGACGACCCGGAGATCACCGCCGCGCTGGTCCAGGTACGCGCCCATCGCGAATTCGAACTGGGCACACCACTCGCGGCGGGCCGGATCATCATGGACGGCGTCCCCCGCGTGGCCGCCCGCTCCGCCGAGCGAGCCACCTGGCTGCTCGTGGAGGCCATCCGCTGCGCCTGGTTCGCCGGGGACACAACGCTGGCGGAGGAGGCCGCCGCCGGACTCCGTGCGCTCCCCGCGATCGAATCGCCGCTGGTCACCGGGGCGCTCGGGCTGGCCCGCCTGTTGGCCGGGGACATCGACGGTGGAGTCCCGCTCATGAGCGAGGCGGTGGACGAACACCGGCGGGCCGGGCTGGGGGTGCCCGGACTGACCTTCACCGCCGCGCTGTCATTCGCGCTGGGCCGCGCCGCCCTCGCCGCGGAGATCACCGGCGGCGTCGTGACGGACTGCCAGCAGAGCGGGATGATCGGCTGGCTCGCCCACGCGCTGCAGGATCACGGGCTGGCCCTGGGCCGGCTCGGCCGCTACGGCGAGGCCACCGCAACGCTCAACGCAGGGCTGCGACTGGCGACGGACCTGGGCCACGAGCACCGGGTGAGCTACCTGACGTGCACCCTCGCCTGGGTCCTCGCACACCTCGGGGATCGGCAGGGATGCCGCGCGAGGGCCGAAGAAGGCGTGGCGAACGCCGACAAGCAGGGCATGATTCTCGCGGCGTCCACCGGGCGCTGGGCACTGGGCGTGCTGGAACTCGGCCTGGGCCGGCCGGACGCAGCCCTCCGGCAGTTGCAGGCCATCCCGGTCACCAGCATCGCCGTCCTGTCCGCCCCGGACCAGGTCGAGGCCGCGATTCGCAGCGGCCAGCCGGAACTGGCACAGGAGCCGCTCGCCCGCTACGTCGCCTGGGCGCGGCAGGTCCGTCAACCGCCGTCGGACGCGATCGCCCTGCGCTGCCGCGCTCTCGTCCAGGAGGACGAAGC
The DNA here is from genome assembly GCF_900089605.1 of Micromonospora narathiwatensis. NCBI lineage: Bacteria > Bacillati > Actinomycetota > Actinomycetes > Micromonosporales > Micromonosporaceae > Micromonospora > Micromonospora narathiwatensis. Next base: position 6,497,087 of record NZ_LT594324.1, read on the forward strand.
GCATTTCGCGCAGGCCGTACACCTGCACGGCGACGCTCAGCCGTACGAGCTGGCGAGGACGCGGCTCGCCTACGGTGAGTGGCTGCGGCGGGCACGACGGCGGGCAGATGCCCGCGTGCAGTTGCGGGGCGCACTGGAGATCTTCGATCGACTCGGTGCGCAGCTGTGGGCCGAACGCGCCCGCGCGGAGCTGCGCGCCACCGGAGACGTGCCGGCGGCGCCGCGCCAGGCCGGTGACCCGCTCAGCGTGCTCACCCCGCAGGAACGCCAGGTCGTACGGCTGGCGGCTGGCGGCGCGTCCAACCGCGACATCGCCGCGCGGCTCTTTCTCAGCCCGCGGACCGTGGGCTACCACCTCTACAAGGCGTTTCCCAAACTCGGGGTCACATCCCGAGCCCAACTGGCGGCGATCGCACACCTTCCCGACTGACGCCATCCTCGGCGGAGCATGCTGGCCCGTACAACCGTTTCCGACCGGCGGCCGTCTGTAGGGGGGACCGACGGAGGTAACCGGATGCCCGACGCTTCGGAACAGGAATACGTCGAGTACATCAGCGCGCGGCTGCCGATGCTGCACCGGCTGGCGTACTCGCTGTGCGGCGACAGCGACCAGGCCGACGATCTGGTGCAGGAGACAGCGGTCCGGCTCTTCGAGCGCTGGTCCCGGGCGTCACGTGCCGACCAGATCGACGCGTACGTCAGGACGATCCTGGTGCGGCTGTTCCTGGACAGCCAGCGCAAGGGCTGGTGGCGGATCCGGCTCTTCGCCGCGCCTCCGGACGTACGCCGCACCGAGGACCACGGCACCGAGGATCGGACGGTGCTGCGCGACGCGTTGGCGAAGGTGCCGCCGCGTCAGCGGGCCGTCCTGGTCCTGCGATTCCTGCACGACCTGTCGGTGGACGAGGCGGCCCGCGTCCTGGGCTGCTCGGCCGGCACGGTGAAGAGCCAGACCGCGCACGGCGTTGCCGCGATGCGCCGACTGCTCGGCGACCGGGATTTGATGGAGACGGGAGCGCTGTGATGACATCAGATGAGAAGCATTTCGCCGAACTGCTGCGCCAGCTCGACGACGGACCCGACCGCCCGGCTCGCGTGGACCTGGCCACGGCGGTACGCGAGGCACGCCGCCGCCGTCGCAACCGCCGTACGCTGACCGCTTCGGTCGCCGGGTTGGCGACGCTGGCGGCGGTGGCGGTGCCGCTGGCCGTACGGGCCGGTCAGCCGGCCGAGCAGGGGCCGCCGATGGCGGCGGGTACGCCGACCAGCGCCAGCACTCCGCCGCCGGCCGGGCCAACCACCTGCACGGTCGAGTTGCTGCCCATCCCCGGCGGGTACGGCAAGAGCGTGGTCACCGGCGGCGACCCGACCGGCCGGTACCTGCTCGGCCGCTCGTACCCGAACGACGGCTTCTCGCACCCGGTGATCATTTGGGACGGCGACCATGCCCAGGAGGTGCGGCTGCCCGGTACCGACCAGCAGTTGGTCGACGTCAGCCCGTCCGGCATCGCCGTCGGTGCCGCCTGGACCGGCGGCCGGCCGCAGCCGTACGTGGTGCGGTCCGGCAGGGCCACCCGGCTGCCCGGGGTGACGGCGGGCGAGGCGAGGGCGATCAGTGACGACGGCCGGATCGTCGGGGCCCGGCAGGACGGCGACCGGCAGCTGCCGGTGCTGTGGTCCGGGCCGGACAGCCCGGCCGTCGACCTGCCGGTGCCCGGCCCGACGTGGCAGGGGAGCGCCGTCGGCGTCGACTCGGACGGCACGGTCGTCGGCAAGGTCCAGAACGGTCCACACGGCAGGTTCCAGGCGGCCGTCTGGCGCTCCGGCGGGAAACCCGAGCTGCTACCGCTACCGCAGGTCACCGGCGGCACGGCGACCGACTTCGTGCCCAGATCGTTCAAGGGTGGGTGGATCACCGGCACGACACTCGGAGGCGAGGGCGGCGCAGACCGCAAGGATCCAGCAGCGCATGGCCCGGGGCAGTCGCATGCTGTCCGCTACCACCTGGCCCGCGGCGAGTACGTGCCCTTGCCGGCCGAACTCATCGTGGACTCAGGCAACGGCCAGGGCTGGGTGGTCGGCTCAATCAACTTCACCGACGCCGCATTCGTGACCGACGCCGGGCTCGTGCGGCTGCCGGACCTCGACGGGCGCACCGGCCGGTACGGCGCGATCGCGGTGAGCCTGAGCGATGACGGGCGGGTGATCGGCGGCCAGCTCGACACGAGGCCGGGCGGGCGGGACGCCGTTATGCGCGCGGTCCGCTGGCGCTGCCACTGACCGGCCCTCCGGCGCCCGGGGGAAGCACCCGGGCGCCGGAGCCGTCCTACGAGCACCAGCCGACACCGCTGACTAGGGCCTCCTCGTGTACTGGTTCACCTTCCGGCTCCCCTTCCATGACGCCGTCAAGGAGCATCCCGGTGTGGTGGACCTTTATCAATACGTGGTAGGCGGATCCACGCCGTGACCGCGTCCACCGCGTTGACCCCGCCGCGCGGACAGCATGACCTGGCGGGTTGTGGCCGGTGACCGACCACAACCCGCCAAGCCGCCGAACGCCCGGTCAGGGCGTGGCGAGCGCCTCGGTCGGGGCGAGGCGGGAGGCCCGGATCGCCGGGTACAGCCCGGCGAGGGCACCGATCAGCAGGGTCGCACCGACCCCGCCGCCCACCGCCCACGCCGGCACCACCGTCGGCCACGACTGCGAGAACGCGTAGCCGGCGGTCACCCCGCTGCCCAGCAGCACCCCACCGAGCCCGCCGAGGGCGGACAGCAGCAACGACTCGGCCAGGAACTGGGTGCGTACCTGGCCGCGGGTCGCGCCGAGCGAACGGCGCAGGCCGATCTCCGGCCGCCGTTCCAGCACCGAGATGACCATCGTGTTCGCCACCCCGACGCCGCCGACCAGGAGGGCGACCGCGCCGAGACCGAGCAGCAGCCCGGTGAACGCCTCGTCGGTGGCCTGCTTCGCGGCGAGCGCGTCGGAGGGCCGGGACACCTTCACCTCGTTCGGCGCCTCCGGGTTCGCCGTCGCGCCGAGCACCGCCCGGACCGCCTCGACCGCCGTGTCCGCCGTCCGGGCGTACACCGTGGTCGGATGCCCGTCGAAGCCCAGGTACGACGCGGCCGCGTCCCAGCCGACCAGCGCGGACAGGTCCAGCTCCGGGGCCAGCGGCGCGGGAGCCAGGATCCCCACGACGGTGAACCAACGCCCGCCGAGCTGCACCTGCACGTCCGGCCCGGCGGCGCCGACCCCGAGCCGCCGCGCCGTGGTGGCGCCGAGCACCACCGCCGGGTAGCGGGCGGTCGCCGCGTTCAGCCAGGTGCCGCTGACCACCTCCAGCCCCACCGTGTCCCGCAGCTCCAGGCTGACCGCCCGGGCGGCGATCCCACCGCTCTCACCCCGGGCGATCAAATCCGACCGGTACACCCTCGAATCGGAGAGCAGCCCGGTGGCGGCGACCGTACGCACCGGCCCGATCCGCCCGATCATCGCCACCGACTCCGTCGGCAACTGGGCGTCGCCGCCGAAGAGCCCGCTGCCCGGGGCGACGGTGAGCAGGTTGGTGCCGAGCTGCGCGAGCGTACGGTCCAGGTCCGCCCGCGACGACGCGGAGATCCCGACGACCGAGACCATGGCGGCGATCCCGATCGCGATGCCCAGCGCGGACAGGACGGCCCGCAGCGGCCGGGTACGCAACCCGACGCCGCCGACCCGCACGATGTCCCGCGGCCGCATCCGGGCGGGCACCAGCCTGACCCGCTCGCTCATGCCGGCACCCCCACGGAACGCTGGTCGGCCACGATCCGGCCGTCCCGCATCTGCACCCGCCGGGGCAGCTCGGCCGCGATCTCCAGATCGTGGGTGATCACCACGATGGTGGTCCCGGCCTCGTGCAGCTCGCGCAGCAGCGCCAGCACCCCGGCACCCGACGCGGAGTCCAGGTTGCCGGTCGGCTCGTCGGCCAGCAGCAGCGCGGGCGCACCCACCACGGCGCGGGCGATCGCCACCCGCTGCCGTTCGCCGCCGGACAGCTCGTGCGGCCGGTGGTCGAGCCGGTGCCCCAGCCCGACCCGGACCAGCGCGGCCTCCGCGCGCCGCCGCCGCTCCCGCAGGGGTACGCCCGAGTAGAGCAGCCCGTCGGCCACGTTGTCCCGCACCGGCACGTTCGCGGCGAGGTGGAACTGCTGGAAGACGAAGCCGATCCGGGACGACCGGAGCGCGGAGAGCTGTCGATCGGCGAGGCCCGCCACGTCGTACCCGTCGATGCGTACCTGGCCCGAGGAGGGCCGGTCCAGGGTGCCGATCAGGTGCAGCATGGTCGACTTGCCTGACCCGGAAGGGCCGACGATGGCGACCAACTCGCCGTACCGGACGGTCAGCGAGACCCCGTCGAGGGCTCGTACCCCGCCGGGGTAGACCTTGCTCACCTCGGCCAGCTCGACAACCGCGCCGCCGGTCACGTCGGCATCCCCACCGTCGCGCCCTCGGCCAGCTCGGCACCGGAGACCTCCACCCGGCCGGACGCGAACAGCCCGGTCTCGACCGCGACGATCCGGGTGCTGGCGCCCTCGACCAACTGCACGCCGTACCCGCCCTCGGCCAGTGCCAGCAGCGCGGCGACCGGCACGGTCAGCACGTCCGGACGCTCGGCGGCGGTGAACGCCACCTTGGCCGAGGCCTGCTCGAAGCCGGTCAGCGCCTTCGGATCGGCCACGGTCACGGTGACCTCGATCTTGGTCTCCGGTTCGCTGGAGCCACCCGCCCCGCCGCTGCCGGTCTCGATCACCGTCTCGGTGCCGGTGATCGTTCCGGGAACCTCCTTGCCGTTGGGGAGCGAGACGCTCACCTTGGCGCCCCGCTTCGCCAGCCGCTCGTCGTCGACGGCCAGGGAGACCGTGACCACCCGGGCGGTGCCCGTGTAGCTGAGCACCGCCTGGCCGGGCTGCGCCGGGTCGCCGAGTTCCGCCTTGTGGCTGTCCACCCGGACCGCCCCGTCGGCGTAGACCACCCGGCCCAGCTCGACCCGGCCGGTCTCGGGCAGGCCCAGGTCCTCCTGCCAGTGCCGCACCGCGTCCGCCGTGGCCGAGGTGTAGTCGTCGTCCACGGTGAACCCGGTGTAGCCCAGCGCCTTCAGGTTCTGTTCGAACTGCCGCACGTCGGCGCCGGACATGCCGGGCCCCAGCGTCCGGTACGCCGGCAGCGAGCCGTACAGCAGCACCACCTTGGCGTCGTCGACCGCGAACAGCGGCTTGCCCCGGGTCACCTGGCTGCCGGTGGCGGCCAGCGAGGTGAGGGTGCCGGCCGTGCGCAGCGTCGCGCTGTGCGTGGCACCGTAGCCGAGTTCCCCGTCGAAGCTCTCCGAGTCGACCAGGGTCTGCCGGGTGACCTGGGCGGTCGCCGGCGGCAGCCCGCCGCTGGCCGCCGTACCCCCGGTGCGCCCGTCGGCCCCGACCGCGACCGCGGCCCCCGCGGCGGCGGCGACCACCACCGCGGAGGCGATCACCAACGGGGTACGCGCGCGGCGGCGGCGACGTTTCCGCCCGCCGCCCACCAGCGCCGTTCCGGCCGGCGCGGTCGTGGCCGGTGCCAGCTCGGCCGGCATGGTGGTGCCGGCGCTCACTGAGCCCTCGGTTCGCGACTGCGGGGCTCGCAGACCCGGCTCACTCCTCGCGCTCGCGGTGTCGGTCTCCGTTCCCGACTGCGGGGCTCGCAGACCCGGCTCACTCCTCGCGCTCACTGGGTCCTCTTCATCATCAGCGGCGTGTCGCCCTGCCGGCACTTCTCCAGCGCGGCCTTCGCCGTCGGGCTCTCCGGGTCGAAGCCGGCGTCGCCCTTGATTTCGAGGGCGCCGTCGGGACCCGGGTCCGGGAAGTTCGGCACCCCGTTCTCCCGCATGCACCGGGCGAGCTGGCGCACCCGCTCCACCTGCTCCGGGTCGAGCTTGACCGCCTTGCCCCCGTTGGGCATCAGGTCGCGGCACTTCTCCACGGCCGCCTGCGCCTTCTCCCGGTCCTGTCCGGCCGGAATGCGGATGCGGAATCCGCCGCCCTCGCCGGGCTCCGGGTCCGGGAAGTCGGGCATCCCGTTCTCCCGCATGCACTTGGCGAACTCGCGCTGCCGGTCCTCGTCGCTGACCTGCACCACGCTCGCGCTGGGCGAGGCAGTGGCGGTGCCGCCGCCGGCCGTGGCCACCTGCTCCCGGTCCTGATCGGTACCCGCGCAGCCGGTGACCGAGAGCCCGAGCAGCAGGGGCAGGACGAGCAGTGATCTTGACGCCCGTAGGCGCATGGCACAACTCCTTCCTCGCGGTCGGCGCGGATCGCCGGCCGGTAGGGACGAGTTGACCGCAGCGGCGGTATCCGGGGCGTAACCGTCGGCGTTAACGGCGGTGTTATCCAGGACCGGGGCACCATGGGACGGTGCGAGTGCTTGTGGTCGAGGACGAGACGCTGCTGGCCGACTCCATCGCCGAGTGGCTGCGCCGGGAGTCGTTCGCGGTGGACATCGCGTACGACGGTGACGCCGCCCTGGAACGGCTCGGCGTCACCGACTACGACGTCGTGGTGCTCGACCGGGACCTGCCGGTGGTGCACGGCGACGACGTCTGTCGGGCGGTGGTGGACAGCGGCGTCGAGACGCGGGTGCTGATGCTGACCGCCGCCGCCGCGGTACGCGACCGGGTGGCCGGCCTGGCCCTGGGCGCCGACGACTACCTGGTCAAACCGTTCGCGCTGGTCGAACTGTCGGCCCGGGTGCACGCGCTGAGCCGCCGGGCCCGGCCGGCGGTCCCCCCGAAGCTGAGCCGGGCCGGCATCGTGGTCGACCCGGCCCGGCGGGAGGTCCACCGCGACGGCCGGTACGTCGCGCTGTCCCGCAAGGAGTTCGCGGTGCTGGCGGAGCTGGTACGGGCCGGCGGTGCGGTGGTCTCCGCAGAGCAGTTGCTGGAGCGGGCCTGGGACGAGCACATCGACCCGTTCACCAACGTGGTGCGGGTGACCGTGATGAAGCTGCGCCGCAAACTCGGCGACCCGCAGGTGGTCGAGACGGTGCCGGGAGTGGGGTATCAGATCCGGTGAAGCGACTGACCATCCGCGCGCGCCTGACCCTGGTCCACGGCGGCCTCCTGCTGCTCGCCGGCACCATTCTGCTCGGCGTCACGTACGTTCTGGTCGACCAGCGGCTACGGCAGCCGTTGAACGGTGTCTTCGCCCGGGCCCAGGTCGTCCAGACGAACCCGCTCGGCAAGCTGCCCAACCCGAGCGGCGCGGCCGAACAGGTGCGGATCCTGCTCCAGGAGGCCCAGGACGAGGCCAAGCGGACGGCCCTGGAGTCGCTGCTCACCCAGGGTGGCGTCGCGTTGCTGCTGATCTCTGCGGTCGCCCTCGGCTTCGGCTGGTTGATCGCCGGGCGGGCGCTGCAACCGCTGCACCAGATCACCGGCACCGCCCGGCGGATCGCCGATGCCGGCGCGGCCGGGCGGGGCCTGCACGAGCGGATCGCGCTGCACGGCCCCCGGGACGAGGTGAAGGAGCTGGCCGACACGTTCGACCTGATGCTGGAGCGGCTCGACCGGTCCTTCGACGGCCAGCGGCGGTTCGTGGCGAACGCGTCGCACGAACTGCGTACGCCGCTGGCGCTCAACCGGTCGCTGCTGGAGGTGGCGATGTCCCGGCCGGGCGCCCCGGCCGAGCTGCGGCAGCTCGGTGAGACCCTGCTGGCGATTAACGAACGTCACGAGCGGCTCATCGACGGGCTGCTCACCCTCGCCGACTCCGAGCAGCAGGTGGTCGACCGTAACCCGGTGGACCTCGCCGAGATCGCCGGACACGTCCTCGACCAGGCGGCCGGTGCGCCGGAGCTGACCGTACGCCGGCGGCTCGCGCCCGCCCCCACGGTCGGTGACCCGGTGCTGCTGGAGCGGCTGACGCAGAACCTGGTGGAGAACGCGGTCCGGCACAACCTGCCGGCCGGCGGCGAGATCGAGGTCAGCACCGGCCTTGTCGACGGTCGCGCCACCCTGGTGGTCGCGAACACCGGCCCCGTGGTGCCCAGCTACGACATCGAGACGATCTTCCAACCGTTCCGGCGGCTACGCCACGAGCGCGTGGCCGGCCCTCGGTCGAACGCCGACCGCGGCCGCGCCGACGACCGGGCCGGTGCCGGACGCGGTTTCGGGCTCGGCCTGTCGATCGTGCGGGCGGTGGCCCAGGCGCACGGCGGCACCGTGCACGCCTACCCCCGTAACGGCGGTGGACTCGTCGTGACCGCGATCCTGCCACCGCCGAACGCGAGCGTTCCCGCGCAACCGGCGCGACCGCTGCCCGCCGTGACCCACGGCTGACGGCCGCCACCCGCACCGACCGGTGCCGCCCATCCTGGACCGGCGCGGTGGTGTGCCGGCCGGACCACAGGCAGGGCGGCGGACCCGAACCGGATCCATGTAACGGACTTATCCGTAAGGTCCACCTTGACTGGCGTAAATCGGGCCACCGTTGCTAGCCTGACGCATGGACCGGCGACGTTGCCATGTGGTCGCGACGGCAGGAGACAAGCATGGCGAGACGATGGAAACCGCATCCCGCTGCCACCATCGGCCGGCCACTCGGCCGCCGGCCGCTGAGGTCGGATCCGGTGCCCCCGTGGTCACCGGACGCCGCCTGACCGACACCTGATCCGGGCGTCGCCCCGGCCGGCATCGACGTCGGCTGACTGCCTCCACCGGGCTTCGGGCACCGCGACCGCAGGTGCTCCGGTCGGCCGCCGGTACGCCCGCAGCGTCGTGGGTCCCGGTGACGCCATCTCAACGTTCACCGGCGGGTCGAGCGGCCGTAGCCCGGCCGGGTGCCATCCAACTGGGCCGGGCACATCCGCCCGTGATCCCGGCTCGCATCTTGCTCGTCCGTATCCGGCTCGCTTTTCGCGGGTGGCTGTCGCCGTCTTCCGGTGACCCTCCACTGGCAGAAGAAGCGGGCCGGGCACACCCAGAGAGGGGAAGGAACCATGACCGGTCAACTTGCCGGCAGGAACGTCATCGTCACCGGAGGAACCCGGGGCATCGGTCGGCAACTCACCCTCGGCCTGGCCGCCGCCGGAGCGAATGTGGTCGCCTGCTACCGGACCGAGGGTGGGCACATCGAAGCGCTCGCCCAGCAACTGAAGGAGACGCCCGGCGGCCATCGGCTGATCCGGGCCGACGTGACCGACGCGGAGGACGTCGACCGGCTCGCCGACGAGGCGCGGAGCACCTACCGGACGATCCACGGTGTGGTGCACAACGCAGGGGTGATCAGCCAGGTGCCGTTCGGCGAACTGACCTCCCAGGAGTGGCGTCGGGTGGTGGACACCAGCCTCACCGCGGCCTACCTCGTTGTCAACAAGGTGCTGCCGCTGATGACCGCGGGCTCCTCGGTGGTGGTCATCGGCTCCCGGGCGGCCATGGTCGGGATCCCGCGGCGGGCGCACTACACGGCGGCGAAGGCCGGCCTCGTCGGGCTGATGCGCTCGCTGGCCAAGGAACTGGGCCCGCGGGGCATCCGGGTCAACGTGGTCTCCCCGGGCACGATCGAAACCGAGGAGGCGGCGCGGGACTCCTCGGAGCAGCGCCGGGCGCAGGTCGAACGCCACACCCAGATGATCGCGTTGCGGCGCTACGGACGGCCGGAGGAGGTGGCCAACGCGGTGATCTTCCTGCTCGGCGACCAGTCCTCGTACGTCGCCGGAGAGACCCTGCACGTCGACGGCGGCATCTGAGCGGGCCGCGCTGGCGCCGAAAACCGGTTCACGCCGCCGCCAATCATCGACACTTCTGTCAACCTGCCGTCACGCAACGCATTGAACTGATCAGTCTCGATCGATAGCATTCGGACCCCTGCGTCACCTCGATGATTCGCGCTGACCGGAACCGGACGCCCCACGGCCGCCGCCGGGCCGCCTTCCACAGCGCTTCCACAGCCTGCCGGCACAGTTGGCGTCAGTCGCTCTCAATCCCGGCTGGGGAAGGACGGATGTTCAACGTCACCACCGTGCGCCAGGGCACCCGGTCGACCCTCGCCACGGGCGGCCACAACCTCGCCTACCGGCCGCTGCACCAGCACGACGACAGCGTCCGGGCGCGGCGCGACCAACTGCTCAGCGGGCCGTTCCAGCAGCGGTTCGACGCCGGCGCGGGCACGCGGGCGGGCGTCGCGGCGACATCCGACGAGGTCGACAAGGAGGCCACCGACTGAACACTCCCGACGACCTCGTCCACCCGACGGTGCCGCACCTGGGGACGGGGGGGTGCGGCACCTCACGGACGGCCCTCACAACTCCTCGGTGAGCAGCGCGCGGACCCGCGCGGCATCCGGATGCTCGATCTCGGTGAGGATGTCCAACGATCGCCGCCAGGATCGCCGGGCGGCAGCACGGTCACCGGACGCGTGCTGGGTCTCACCCAGATAGCGGAGGGTGATCGCCTCGTTGGGGCGGTCGCCGAGCCGCTCATAGAGCGCGAGCGCCTCCCGGTAGCAGGCGATCGCCTGCTCGATGTCGAGGTGCCGGTAGGCGTACCCGAGGCTGTCCCACGCGCCGGCCATGCCGACCGGGTCGCCGACGCGCTCCAGCAGGGTCAACGACCGCCGGCAGTGCACGATCGCCTGTTCGTGCTCGCCGAGCAGCGCGTGGCACCAACCCACCGAGTTGAGCGTGCTCGCCACCCCCCGCTCGTGGCCGGCGCGCTGGAACAGCTCCAGCGCCCGCCGGTCCTGGCGCAACGCCTCGCCGATGTCGCCCCGCTGCTCGTACAGCCAGCCCAGGCTGCGGTGGGTGAACCCCTGCCCGACCAGATCGTCGAGCCCCGCGAACAACTCCAGCGCCTGCCGGTAGTGCTCCCGCGCGGCGTCGAACCGGTGCAACCGGACGTAGGCGCCACCCACGGTCCGATGCGCCTCCGCCTCGGCGGCCCGGTCACCCTGCCGCCGCGCGGCGGCCACCCCGGCCTGCCCGGCCCGTACCCAGTCCGACCAGTGGCCGCGCCGGGCGAAGAAGTTGGTGGACGCCCACGCCAGCGGCCACACGTACCGGTCGAGCCCGTGGCGCGCCGCCTGCTCCAGCCCGGCGAGCAGCGCCGCGTGCTCCGCGTCGAACCACGCGAGCGCCGCGGGCTGGTCCGCGAACCCCTCGACGGCCACCCCGGCGGCGACCGGCGGCACCTCCAGCGGGTCGCGGTGCGGCCAGAGCAACCGGTCGGCGGCGAGCGCGGCGGCCAGGTAGTGCTCCACCGCCCGCTGCCGCGCCGCCGGCAACTCGGGGTCGTCGCGGCCCAACTCGGCGGCGTACATCCGGAGCAGGTCGTGCAGCAGCAGCCGGCCCGGAACATGCTCCACCACCAGGTGCGCCGCCGCCAACTCCCGCAGCGCCGGCCGTACCTCGTCGGCGGCCTGACCGGCGAGGCTGGCCACGGCGGCAACCGCGAAGTCCGGGCCGGGGTGCGCGGCCAGCAGCCGGAACAGCCGGGCCGCGCCCCGGGTGAGACCGTGGTACGACCAGGAGAAGACGGCCCGTACGTCGGTGGTGGTGTCGCCACCGGTGAACGCGTCGAGTCCACCGCCTGGCGGCAGCTCCGCGGCGAGCGCCGCGAGCGTGAACTCAGGGTGGGCGGCGGCCCGGGCGGCCACGATCGCCAACGCCAGCGGCAGCCGCCCGCACGCGTCGATGATCGCCTCCACCGCCGCCGGCTCCCCGGCCAGCCGCGTGGCACCCAACCGGCGGGCCATCAGCTCCCGGCACTCGTGCGTGGGCAGCGGCGCCAGGCGCAGCGGCCGGGCACCCTCGGCGACCACCAGATTGGAGAGCTGGTTGCGGCTGACGACCACCGCCGCGCAGCCGGCCGCGCCGGGCAGCAGCGGACGGACCTGCTCGGCGTCGCGGACATTGTCCAGCACCACCAGCACCCGCCGGTCGGCCAGCAGGCTGCGGTAGAGCCCGGCCTGCGCCTCGATCGTGGCCGGCACCCGATCGGGCGGCACACCGAGCGCGTCGAGGAAGCCGCGCAGTGCCTCACCGGCCGTGACCGGCGTCCCGGTCGGATCGAACCCGCGCATGGTGACGAACAACTGCCCGTCCGGAAAGTCGTCCAGGACCGTGTGCGCCAGCCGTACCGCGAAGAGGGTCTTGCCGACGCCGGCCGGTCCACCGACGAGCACCACGGGGGAGCCGTCCGGCGCGGAACGCAGCAGCTTCCGACCCTGGGCGAGGTCGTCGGCGCGGCCCACGAACTGCGGCGGGTCGGGCGGCAGCAGGCAGGGCCGCAGCGGCTTGCCACGGTCGGCCGGCGGCGGTCGCGGCGGCAGCCGCCGGTGCAGGATGTCCCGCTGAAGCTCGTGCAGCTCCGGCGCGTCGAGTCCACGCTCCTGCAGCAGCACCAGGCCCTCGCGGCAGACCTCGGCCGCCTCGTCCACCCGCTGCTCGGCATAGAGCGCCAGGGCGAGCAGCCGCCGCACGGCCTCGTCGTACGGGTCGTCGACCAGCGCGCCGGAGAGTTGCGCGATCGCCTCGGCGTGCCGGCCGAGCGCGCTGAGCGCCTCCGCGTACCCGCGCCGCGCGGTCCGGCGTGTCGCGTCGAGCCGGGCGACCTCCGGCAGCACGAACGAGCGGTCCGCCACGTCGGCGAAGGCCGGGCCACGCCACAACGCCAGCGCGCGATCGAGCAGCGCGGCGGCGCGTTCGGTCAGATCCGGCTCGCCCGTGTCGAGCAGCCGGCGGCCCTCCGCGCACCAGCGCTCGAACCGGCGGTGGTCGACCGAGTCCGCCGGCACGTCGAGCCGGTACGCCGCACTGGCGCCCGAGCCGACCGTCACCACGACCGGCCCGTCCGCGTCGCCCAGCGCACGGCGCAGGTGGGACACGTGGCTACGGAGCGTGGCCCGCGCGCCGGGCGGTGGCGTGGTGCCCCACAGCAGCTCGACCACCCGGGACGCCGGCACCGCCGAGCCCGCCTCGACCAGCAGGATCGCCAGCAGTTCCACCAGTTTCGGGCCGAGCCGGACGGGCCGCTGCCCGAGCGTCACGCGCACGGGACCGAGCACGCCGATGCGCAACACCCAGGCTCACGCTCCCCACTCGGTCAGCCGTCCGAACCACCGTAGTGGATCGTCGGCTGTCCATGAGTGGGCCGAGCGTGGCCATCCCGGATGGCGGGTCGGTCGCCGCGATCGATCTCCCGGATCAACCGCCGGGGGCCTGGTATGGCGGCTTCGTCCGGGTCGCCTCGTCGACCTCCTCGGGCGTCAGCACCGGGACGATCCGGGTGTCCACCCCGCCCGCCGCCCGGATGGCGATGACCAGCGCCGCCGCGGCCTTGTGGTCCGGCAGGTCACACACCACGTAGGTGTCGTACTTGCCGAACGAGAAGTACAGGGATTCGATCCGCCCGCCGCTGCCCTCGATCGCCTTCCGAGCAATCTCGGCCCGCTTGGTACCACCGTCGGCGACCAGCCCTTTGACTCCGTCGGTGGTGTAGGTCGACTCCAACAGAAATTTCGGCACCTCGATCACCTCACCCGTCTACTGGCGTTTTGGATCAGCCGCGACGCGCTCAGCGCGTTCCCTGGCGTTGGATCCGCTCGCCGCGCTCGACCTTGGCCCGGCCGTGGTCGCGTTCGGAACCCGAGGTCCCGGTCGCGGCCCGCAGGTGCCGCCGCTCCGGCGAGCGTTCGACCTCCGAGCCCTGCCGACCCCGGGCACCGCTGCCGGGATTCCGCCCCGCACGTGCCGATTCGCCGCCGGGGTCGTGCTTGTTCGGCTTGTGACTACCCATGCGCCCGGCGTACCCGCTGCGCCGGCCGCTAGTCCCGCGGGAAGCGGTCAACCCGCCGTAACGCGTAGAGATGAGGAGGAGCGCGCCAACGACTGGCGGATCGACCTCACCGGCGGGGCCGGGATGTGACAGGGCTCGGCGGCTCAGGGGCGGCCGGCCCCGGCGGCGGGTCGTCGCGCCGCCGCCGGGGCCAGCCTGGAGAACGACGGTCCTCCGGTCTCTTACCGAGACCGGCGAACCTTCGGGACGATGCGCATCAGAGCCGACCCGGCAGCCACCATCGCGAACCCCGCGAGGACGATCCAGAGGGTGCTGGCCCCGGTGAGGGCCAGGCTGCCGGAGGTAGCCGCACCGGCAGCCGCAGGGGCGGTCACATTGTTGTACATTTTGTTACCAGTTCCTTTCTCGGCGAAAAACAGAATCCGCGTATGCCTTCGCATGGACAAATTGAAGGAAGATGTCGAGGACCAACTCGTACATCGTCGCCGAAGCGAGCATGTACTTCCAGCCGCGATAGCGAATGGTCACCACCCGTTCAACAACGAAGATGCCGGTAACCGCCATCCAGAACGGCTGGATGTGGATCCCCCCGAGTACGGCCACGCTGTACACAAGAGATCCGAGGTACGCGAACGTGGTGAGTACGCCGAGCAGCGTTACCAACTGCCTGCCCCAGTACGGCCATGTCACCCGCGTGAGCCCGTACTGCAGGCAGTTCTCCACGGCGCCGCGCTTCCAGCGGAGGCGCTGCCTCCAGAGATCGCCCCACGTGGTCATCACCTCGGTGACCAGGGAGCATTCCTTGGGCGAGAGCACCGTGTAGCCGAGATGACGCAGGGCGAAGGTCATCTCGTTGTCCTCGGTCAGCACCGTGGTGTCGTAGACGCCGCCGACTCCGTCGCCTGCGGGAAGCTGGCCGCTGAGTCTCGCCGCCGACACCTCCATCAGCGTGCCGGCCCTGAACACCGCCGCCGTGCCGGTGACCACCAGGCACTTCCCGTTCAGCCGTGCGACGTCCCGGGCGTACCGCATGTACTCGTTGCGTTGCAGGTGACCGACGAAACCGCTGCCGCTGCTGCCTCGGAACACACCCCCGACGGCACCCAGCCGCCGGTCGGCACTCAGCTTCGCCACCGCGTGATTGAGGAAGTCCGGGTCCAGGACCGAATCGGCGTCCACCACCATCACGTAGTCGTCAGCCGTGAGTTCCGGTAGCAGCCGCGCGAGCGCCTGGTTCAGCGCACCCGCCTTCTTGTGCTGGTTCCCGCGGGTGGTGAAGACGCGTGCGCCGGCCCGTGCGGCGAGGCTGGCCGTCGCGTCCCGGCAATTGTCGGCGACGACCACCACCAGGTCGGGCTGGTAGGTCTGCCGCAGCAGGGCGGTGACCGACTCGCTGATTCCCTCGGCCTCGTTGTGTGCTGGCACCAGCACGTAGAGTTCCCCGGGCAGCCTGGCGCTGCCCCGGGCGGCAGCCGCGTTCGTCCGCGTCGAGCGTCCCGCGTCGCGCCGGTCGCCGTCGCGCCCGCGCCGCCGGTGCCGACCCCGGTACGCGGGCATGACCCGGTCAGGTCGGTCGGTGCTCATGGGATGCGAGGTGTCCGTTCCTGTTCCGTGCCTGCGCCGTCCCGGTACGCCGACAGCCATCGGCCCCCAGGTCACCTACCAGTATTCGGCGACCCTGACCAGCGCAGCCATGGCAAAGCGAACGGATCTTGTCGGCTGACTATCCGGTCAGTCAGACCCGGCTCGCCCGACTCACCGACGGGACGGCCACCGCCCCCTGCACCGACGGCGGGCGCCGGCGTACCGGTGCGGGTGGCCGGTCCGCGCGGACGGCCGGACCGGTTCAGCCGAACGGCGGATCGCCGCCCCCTGTGGCTCGACCGGTCCCTGGTCGGGCGGGCACCGGCCCACCCGACCAGGGACACCGTCATCGAGCCGCGTCCAGCCGGGCCCGCTGCTCCGCGGTCAGCGCCAGGTCGACCGCCGCCAGGCTCTCGTCGAGCTGCGCCACCGAGGACGCGCCGACCAGGGCGATCGCCGGGATGTCCCCGCCCATCAGCCAGGCCAGCACCACCTGGTTGACCGTCGCGCCGGTCTCCGCCGCCACCGCCCGCAGCGCGGCCAGCCGGGCCGGAGTGCTCGGCAGGTCGTACTCGACGCCCAGCCGGTCGGGCCGGGCGTACGCGCCCTTCAGCAGCGGCGAGTACGCGACCAGCGCGAGCTGCGGCTCGGCCCGCAGGTAGCTGGCCAGGTCCGGGCCGACCCAGCCGACGTCGCCGTCCGGGTCCAGCTCGATCGGCAGGTCCACCCGGCTCGGCAGGTAGCTGCGGTGGTACTGGAGCACCTCGTACCCGGGCAGCCCGGCCGCGGCGGCGATGCCCCGGGCCCGCTCCACCCGCCAGGCGCGGTGGTTGCTCGCGCCCAGCAGCCCCACGGTCCCCTCGCCGACCAGCTCCGCGAACCCCTCCACGGTCTCCCGCAGCGGCACGGTCCGGTCCTCGATGTGTGCGTAGAGCAGGTCCAGCCGGTCCACGCCGAGCCGCTCCCGGCTGCGCTCGGCCGCCTCGCGGATCACCTTCGCCGACAGGCCCTCCGGGTTGTCCACGTAGCTGGTCCCCGGGGCGAGGGGCCGCGCGCCGAGCTTGGTGGCGATGACCACCTCCGCGCCGATGCCCCGGCTGCGCCGCCAGCGGCCGAGCAGTTCCTCACTCTCCCCGCCCTGGCCCCCGTTCTGCCAGAACGCATAGTTGTCCGAGGTGTCGATGAAGGTGCCGCCGGCCTCGACGTAGCGGTCGAGGATGGCGTACGAGGTGGCCTCGTCGGTGGCGGTGCCGAAGAGCATCGCGCCGAGGCTGAGCACGCTGACCTCGCGGCGGGTCGCCGGGTCGATGCCGATCGTGCGGTATCGCATGGGTCCTCCCCGTGGGATGGGCGCCGTCGCCGACCACCTTCGGCCTTCGAGTGCGCTGGAAGTCAACCCCTCACCACGGAAGCGTTCCGTATCCGCCGCCGGCGTCCATCTGGTAGCCCCACAACAGCCCGCTCGGCCCGTCCGCCGGCAGCGTCGCCAGGTGCACGCTCACCTCCGCGCCCTCCTCCGCCGTACGGAAGCCGGAGTGGTGGTTGAAGTCGGTGGCGCAGTAGCCGGGATTGGCCGCGTTCACCTTGATCGCGGTGTCCCGCAGCTCCTTGGCGTACATCGCGGTGACCATGTTCAGCGCCGCCTTCGACGACGGGTACGGCACCGACGTCAGCTCGGACAGGGCACCCTGCGGGTCGGCCATTGCCGCGATCGAGCCGACCTCGCTGGAGACGTTCACGATCCGCGCGGCCGGAGCCTTGCGCAGCAGCGGCAGGAAGGCGTTGGTCACCGCGACCACGCCGAAGACGTTCGTCTCGTACACCTCGCGCAGCGTGGCGAGGGTGGTCTCGCTGGGCGACGCCGAACCGTCGGCCCGGACGATGCCCGCGTTGTTGACCAGCACGTCCAGCTGGCCGTACTCCCGCTCGACCAGCTCGGCCGCGGCGGCGACCGACGCCTCGTCGGTGACGTCCAGCGGCACGAACCGGGCGTCCGCGCCCTCGGCCCGCAGCACGCGTTCCGCCTCCCGCCCCCGGGCGGCGTCCCGCGCGGCGACCAGCACGGTCCACCCGCGCGCCCCGAACTGCCGGGCCGTGGCCAGCCCGATTCCCCTGTTGGCCCCGGTGACCAGGGCGATTGTCGTCGTCATGGCACCGAGGCTGCCGCCGCGACCGGGCCGGCGGGAGGGGCCCGCCGAGGCTGGTACCGGCGGTACCACCCTGGGTGGCTGGGGTTGCGGCAGGCTGGAGGGTATGACGACGCTGCGCCGCGACGAGCTGGCGGACTTCCTGCGCACCCGCCGCGCCCGGTTGCGCCCCGCCGAGGTCGGCCTCCCCGAGGGGGTACGCCGCCGCACGCCGGGCCTGCGTCGGCAGGAGGTCGCCCAGCTCGCCGGCATGTCCATCGACTACTACATCCGGCTGGAACAGGGCCGGGGCCCGCACCCGTCCCGGCAGGTGCTGGCCGCGCTGGCCCGGGCGCTGCTGCTCGGCCGCGACGAGCGGGCGTACCTGTTCCGGATCGCCGGGGAGAGCCCGCCGGAACCGACCGGGCCGAGCCGGCAGGTGCCGCCGGGGCTGCGGCACCTGCTGGACGCGATGACGGAGACGCCCGCCTACCTGGTCGACGCCGCGTACGAGATGCTGGCGTGGAACCGGCTGGCCACCTGGTTCGTCGGGGACCTGTCGGCGGTGCCCGCCGAGCAACGCAACATGATCCGCTCGATGTTCGGGCGGAAGGTCCCGCAGTCGTACCGGGACGACGCCGAGATGCTGCGTTTCGCCCGTACCACGGTGGCCGACCTGCGGGCCGCGTACGGCCGCTACCCGGCCGACCCGGCGATCTCCGCGCTGGTCACCGAGCTGCTCGGGACGTCACCGTGGTTCGCCGAGCTGTGGGCCGGGCACGAGGTGGGGGAGCGTCGCCCCACCGTCAAACGGGTCGACCACCCCGAGCTGGGCCCGTTGGAGTTCGAGTGCCGGGTGCTGCACGTACCGGAGACCGACCAGCGGCTGATCGTCTACGTCCCCGAGCCGGGCTCGCCGACCCAGGCGGCCTTCCGCCGGGTCGGCGAGCGCACGCGCGTCGGTCAGTAGCCGGTGACGAAGGAACGGGAGACGGTCTGCCCGTTCCCGCTCGCCGTGAGGGTGCCGATCGCGGCGGGGGACAGGTTGGCCGCCCCGACGATCGGGAAGACCGCGCCCGGGCTGCCCGCCGGGATGTCGACGGTTCCGGGCACGCTCACCCCGGCCAGGTCGACCGAGAGCGCCACCCTCGTGCCGTCCGGGTTCGGGGCGTTACCGATACCCACCACGCCGGTGACCGTGCTGCCGACCCGGACGAACCCCGGCCCGACGGCGAAGGCGGGCGGCACGGCCGCGACCGGCGCGCTGTCCCAGGTAGCGCCCAGGGACGCGCTCGGGTTCCCCTCGTTCGGTACGCCGTCGCCGTACACCGGCACCGTGAAGCTGACCTTGGTGGCACCCTCGGGCACCACGACCAGCTGCGGCACCGACACCCGCACCCCGCCGTACGCGCTGTTGGGCGAGAGGTCGACGTTGAGGCCACCGGCCAGCGCCGGGGCAGTCAGCTCCACCGTCCCGGTCACGGCTTGCCCCTCGATCACGACGCGCCGGTCGAACCGCAGGTCCTTGACACCCTGCACCGACGGGTCGGCCGGGACGACGGTGACGATCCCAGCCGGGACCAGCCCCTGCCCCGGCGCTTGGGCGTAGAGGGTCCTGACCTGCGTCTGTGCCACGCTCGCGGAGAGCCGGATCGGGAAGGTGACGCTGTTGCGCCCCTGCGGCACGTACACCTGGCTGCCCACGAAGGTGTCGTAGACCACGTCGGCGTAGAGCGAGACCCAGACACCGCCGGCCGGCGCCGGACCGGAGAGGGTGATGGTCTGGGTGGCGAGCTGCCCGGCGCTGATCGTCGCCGGGCTCACCGTGCCCCACGACACCACGGGTGTGCCGGTGCCGCTCGTGGGACTCGCGGTCGGGCGCGGGCCGGGCTTGCCGGGCTGGCCGCCGGGTGCGGCGCCGGCGGCGATGGGGGTGAGGGTGAGCAGCGCCACCGCCACCGCGGCGGCGCCCACTGGTCGGAGCAGAGAGGACGGTCGCATCCGGGAACCCCGTTCGGGAAGGGACAGAGATCCCTTGACCCAACCTGCCCCGGCGGCCCCGGGCCACCCCCACCAGGATGCCGTAGCAGTCTCGTAAGAAGTGTCGGGGCCCGCTCCGCCAGGTCAGTCCGGTACGTAGTCGAAGGTGTCCGGGTTCGGGCCCTGCCGGCCGGCCTCGCCCCGGTCCAGGCCGCGGATCCGGTCCATCGTGGCGTCGTCCAGCGCGAAGTCGAAGATCTGGAAGTTCTCCCCGATCCGCTTCGGAGTGGTCGACTTCGGGAAGACGATGTCGCCGCGCTGCACGTGCCAGCGCAGCACGACCTGCGCCGGGGTGTGGCCGACCTCCTCGGCGATGTCGACGATCGTCGGGTCGTCGAGCACCTTGCCCTGCGCGATCGGCGACCACGCCTGGGTGAGGATGTTGTGCGTCGAGCCGTACGCGCGCACCTCCTCGTTGCCGAAGTACGGGTGCGCCTCCACCTGGTTCACCGCCGGCGTCAACTCCGCCTCGGCGGCCAGCCGTTGCAGATGCGGCACCTGGAAGTTCGACACGCCGATCGACTTCGCCCGGCCGTCGCGCTGGAACTCCTCCAGCACCTTCCACGTGGAGACGAAGTCGCCGTCGTAGCGGGTGGGCAGCGGCCAGTGGATCAGGAACAGGTCGAGGTAGTCGAACTTCAGCGCCTGCAACGTCGCCTCGAACGCCCGGCGGGCGTCGTCGGGGCGGTGGAAGCCGTTGTTCAGCTTGCTGGTGACGAAGACCTCGCCGCGGTCGAGCCCGGCCGCCCGGATCGCCTGCCCCACCTCGGCCTCGTTGCCGTACATCTCGGCGGTGTCGATGTGCCGGTAGCCGGCATCGAGGGCCCTGCCGACCGCCTGGGCGGTGTTGTTCGGCTCGATCTGGAACACACCGAAGCCGAGCTGCGGGATCATGTTGCCGTCGTTGAGGGCGATGTTGGGAACGGTGTTCACGGCCATCAAGCCTCATCTCCCGTCGTCGGAGCCCGGGAACGCTTCCACGCGGTCGCGCCCGGACCTGCTGCCACCGGATCCTCCTACCCGATCCGACCGCTTCCTCACCGTACCGACGGGTGATCCGCGACAACTCGATCATGACACCTGAAGTTCACCCAAGGTTGGCCGTCTCGTTGGTTCACCCCTGCTACCAAGACCTCGATCCGGATGCGGTCCTCGACAGGACAGGAACGAGGTACAGGTGCGGGCCAGAAGACTCCCGGCGCTGATCGTGGCAGCAGCGATGCTGCTCACCGGCTGCACGACGAGCGAGCCGACAAGCGAGCGGACCGGCGCGCCGACCAGCGGCACCCTGCGGGTGGTCGCCGGCAGCGAGCAGCAGAGCGTCGTCGAAACGATCGTCAAGCCCTGGTGCGCCAGCCGGCACTACCGCTGCGAGGTCACCTTCAAGGGCTCGGTGGACCAGGCCCGGCTGCTCGCCGCCGGCAGCCCCGACTACGACGCGTACTGGTTCGCCTCCAGCGTCTTCCTCCAGCTCGGCGACCGGGCCAGCACGCTGCGGGACGTCCAGCCCATGTTCCTCACCCCCGTGGTCTTCGCCGCCTGGCGCTCCGAGATGGACAAGCTCGGCTTCGCCGGCCGCTCCGACGTCCCGATCGCCGACATCCTGCGCGCCGTCGAGTCCGGCCGGACGAAGGTGTGGATCACCAACCCCACCCAGTCCAACTCCGGCGCCACCGTGTTGTTCGGCTTCCTCAACTATTTCGCCGGCAACGGCCCCGGCACGCCGTTGACCCAGCAACAGCTCGACTCGCCCGCCGTCGAGCAGGGCGTCAGCCGCTTCGTCAAGGCGATGGACCAGACCCCGCCCTCCACCGGCACCCTGATGACCGACTGTCTGGCCCACCCCGACCAGTGCCGGGCCATGTTCACCTACGAGGACCTGGTCATCGAGCACAACGCCGAGCTGGTCAAGGCCGGCAAGGAACCGCTGCTGGTGGCCTACCCCCGGGGGTCCCTGGCGGTCAGCGACGCCCCGCTGGGCTTCCTGCCGCAGGCCGGCAACGACAGCGCCCACCAGATCTTCACCGAGCTGCAGAACCACCTGCTCAAGGACGCGGACGCGCAGGCCGCCCTGCTCAAGCTGGGCCGCCGACCGGCCAGCGGCGTCGGGCTCACCCTCGACAAGCCCGACGCGAACGTCTTCAACCCGGCCTGGGGCATCCAGGCCACCATCAACGAGCAGGCCATCCAGTTCCCGGCCGCGTCGGTCATCCAGGCGGCCCTGGACCGCTACCAGACCCGCTACCGCCGGCCGGTCGCCGTCCACTACTGCCTCGACGGCAGCGGCTCGATGGGCGACAACGACGGCTGGACCGGCGTCCAGGCCGCCGCCGGCCAGATCTTCGAACCCGACCAGGCGGCCCTGAACTTCCTGCAGACCCACCCGCAGGACAGCACCACGGTCAGCATCTTCAACGGCGACATCACCGGCGGCAGCCCCTGGACGGTCCAGGGCAACGACGCGGCCGCGCTGCGCGACCTGGCCCGCAAGGTCACCGGCTACCGCCCCGACGGCGGCACCGACATGTACGCCTGCCTGCTCCGCGCGGCCAACGAACTCGCCCGGCCCCAGCCCGACGACCGCAAGCGGCTGGTCGTGCTGATGACCGACGGGCAGTCCGACACCCGGCGGCGCGAACCCGCCGTCGCCGCGCTGCGGTCGGCCGGCGTACCGGTGGTCGCGATCGCCTTCGGCCGGGACGCCGACCCGACCCAGCTCAAGGAGGTGGCCGAGGCCACCAACGGGACCTTCGTCCGGCAGGACGACCTGGTGGCGGCCCTGCGGCAGGCGGCGGGGTACAAGTGAGGCACCGCCTGGCCGCACCGCTCGCGCTGGCCGCCGCCGTCGGCGGGTTCGCGCTGGTCTTCGCGCTCACCGGCAGCCTGCTCTGGTCGCCGCTGCTCGCCGCCGCCACCGGGCTCGGGCTCTACCTGATGCTCGACGACCGCACCGCCGTCCGCGCCCGCCAGGACGACTACGCCGACGAGGCCCGCGACCGGGTCGACGAGGCGCTGCGGGTGCTGCGTGGCATCGAGCGGCTCACCCGCGACGTCCGCCAGCCGGAGGCCCGCCGCGCCCTGGAGGACGCCTGCCGGTACGTCCCGGAACTGTTCGACCGGGTCGGCGACCGCTCACCGGACAGCCTCTACTCCACCGCGGCCCGGATGGGCGGGCACCTGCGCAGCCTCGACGGCGCGGTGCGGCAGTACCTGGACATCCAGCGCCAGCCGGTGCTCTACCACGACCCGGAACGCCTGCGCCGCGACGGCGAGCAGGCGTTCCGGCGGTTCGCCGACTTCGCCCTGGAAAGCGTCCGGCTGGTCAACCAGGGCGACATCGCGCAGTACACGGCCAACCTGGACACCGTCGCCCCACCGACCATGCCCGAACTGGGCCGATGAAGGAGTCACGTTGAGACTGCCCAGTACCCGGTTCCTGATCGGGCTGGTCATGGTGATCGTCGTCTGCGTCGCCGCGGCGGTGCTGTGGCGCCGCTACTCGGACACTCCGGCCACCGCCGCCGCCCCCACCATCGTCACCTGCGTGGGCGGCTCGGAGAAGTCCGAGCTGATGGCCGACGACGAGGTCAAGCGGATCCTGCGCGAGAACTACCGGCTGGAGGTCGCCTTCCAGCCCCTGGGCTCGTACGACCAGGTGCAGCTGAGCACCGACGAGATCAAGGCACGCAAGCTGGACTGCCTCTGGCCGTCCAGCGCCAGCGCCCAGAGCGTCTTCGAGGCCCAGCACGCCGGGGCCTTCCCGGACTACCGGGCGGAGAACCTGCTCCAGTCGCCCGAGGTCATCTACGCCGGCCCGCGCGGCACCGACGCGCTCGTACGCAAGGGCATCGTGCAGCGCCGCGGCGACCGCTACTTCGTCGTCGACATGAAGGGCCTGCTGCTGAACCACGTCATCAAGCGCGGCACCTGGGAGGCGCTCGGCGCCGCCGACCTGCGCGGCCCGATCACCGTGGCCAGCACCGATCCCGCCAAGTCCAACAGCGGATTCACCCTGGCCCAGCTCGAACTCAACATCATCGCCACCGCCGACGGGTTCTCCGCCCCGAGCCTCGCCCAGGCCCGCCAGGCGTTGCCCACCATGCGTGCGCTGCACGACGCGCAGGGCCTGCAGTCGCGCAGCTCCGACTCCGGGTTCCGGGAGTGGCTCACCCAGGGTGGCGAGTTCAAGGCCCCGCTGTACGCCGGATACGAGAACCAGATCATCCAGCAGGTGGTGCAGAGCGGCGACAACAGCGCCAACCTGCTGAAGAACGTCCGGGTGCTCTACCCCGATCCGACCATCTACAGCGACCACCCGGTGCTCGCCCTGGACCCGGCCGCCGGCCGGCTCATCGACGCGCTGAAGGACCCGAAGATCCAGACCATCGCCTGGCAGCGGTACGGGTTCCGATCGGCCGTGCGGGTCGGCGCGAACGACGTCGGCGACTTCCCGGACATTCCGCTCGCCGATCAGGTGCGGGCCGCACCCGCGCCCGCCGCCGACGTGACGCTCGCGCTGCTCAGCTGCATGAAGGACGCCACCACCTGCAAGTGAAAGGGACCCATCCGATGAGCGAGGGACTTCAGATCGACTTCGGCAGCATCGTCGGCGGCCCGGCCGATCCGCCTGCCGGCGCCGCCGACTCGGCCATCAGCACCGCGCTGGCCACCGCCGAGCCGAAGACCTTCTCCTGCGCGGCGCTGCTCACCACCGCGCAGCGGGAGCAGGCCGCGCAGGCCGCGCGCCAGCTCTACCCGACGATGCTGGCCAACACCGACGCGCTGGCGAACTTCGGCAACCAGGCGCTGGACCAGGTCAACGCGCAGGTCAGCCGGATCTTCCGGGAGGTCGGCCGGGTCGACATCCCGGAGCTGACCAGCATCATGCACGAGATCAACGACCGGATGCGCAGCTTCCGCCGCAAGTACGACCCCAGCGACCCCAAGGTCCGGGAGACCTTCAACAAGTTCTCCGACGCCATCCGGGGTCTGTTCCGCAAGGGCCGGGACCTGCTGGAGATGCTCTTCGAGGAGGCCCGCAGCGTCGAGCAGCAGCTCGACCGGGTCGCCGGGCAGCTCAGCGACAAGCAGATGGAGCTGCGCCGCAACGTGGTGCTCTGCGACGAGCTGTACAAGGCCAACGAGGCGGCGATCGGGCAACTCGTCGGCGCCGTCGCGGTGATGGAGCTGATCCGCGACGTGGCCCTGGCGGACGCCCGGTCCATCACCGTCACGCCCGGCGCGCCCGACGAACGGGACCAGCAGGAACGGCTCTCCCTGGTCACCGAGTTCGTGCAGGCCCTGGAGGTGCGGATCAACGAGTTCCAGCAGCGCCTCTTCGTCGCCTGGTCCACCTCGCCGCAGGTCCGCAACATCCGTACCCTCAACTACGGCCTCGGCCAGCGCCTCGCCCTGCTGATGAACCTCACCATCCCGACGATGAAGCTCACCATCGCCCAGTGGGCGCTGCTGTTGCAGGCCAACCAGGCCGCCGACATGCAGCAGGCGGTCGCGGACGGCGCCAACGACGTGCTGTCGGCGTACGCGACGGCGTCGAAGACGGCGGTGCCGCAGATCGCCAAGGTGATCCAGACCCCCACCATCCGCCCGGAGACCATCATCGAGGTCGCCGACTCGATCGACGCGCAGGCCAGGGGCCTGGAGGAGGCCGTCCGCTACGGCCAGCAGAAGCGGGCCGAGGTGGTCACCGCCATCGTCACCGCCAACCAGTCCATGTCGGAGTCCTCGCAGCGGCTCAGCCGTACCGTGGTCGACCTGGTCACCCGGGCCAAGGAGCCGGTGGCGCTGCCCGCCGGGCCGCAGCTCCCGGCGGCGGTGCTGGAGCAGGCCCCGGCGGTCGTCCCCGCCCCGCGCTGACCCGTCGCGGCCACGCCCCCGGCCGGTCAACGGTCGGGGGCGTGGTCGGTCTCGAACAACACCGGCCACGGTCCGGCCGCCGGCGCGATCACCGCGGCCGGGTGCTGGTGCCCGAGTACCACATGGCATACCACTTCTGACCGTAAATGGCCCGCGACCCGTGCGTCGGTCGCGGGCCATCCGGTCCGGGTCTCGAAAGAATATGCGCCGACGACCGTGGCCATAGACGAGTTATGGGCCCCGCATTCCCGATTACCGCCCTTGTCGTCGATTACCGAACAAATGTCGACGTCGAGCCCCGAATGTCTTTTCACGCGGCGCCCCGACCAACAGGCATCCACAGATCGGCGGGCACCCGGCACGCGCGACGCTCGGGTATCTTGAGGCGCAGCGCCCTTCGACCATCCTGTTTGGACATAGACGGCTCGACGACACCGCTGCTCCGAGCCGGCACGGCCGCGACCAGGAGACCGGTCAGGAGCGAGATCCTCGTACGGCCGTCAGGAGGATGAGACCGAGGTGCTGAGGCTGGACCAGGCGGCAGCCGCCCCGAACGAGAGTGACGGCACACCGGCCGGGCCGGACACCGCGATTCCGGCGAACCCGATGCGGCCACCAAGCGCCGGCACACCGGCCGAGTTGGTCACCGCGATGCGCGTGCTCAAGGAATGGACGGGCCTGACCTACCGGCAGTTGCAGCGCCGGGCGGCCAATACAGGTGCCGTGCTGCCGCACAGCACGATCGCCGCCGTGCTGAGCCGCACCACGCTGCCGCGTGAGGATCTGCTCGCCACGTTCGTCCGCGCCTGTGGTGGCGATGACACCACGGTCGAGGGCTGGCTGACGGCACGTCGCCGTATCGCGGTCGCCGCCACCCTGCCCGGTCCGGACAACACCGGTACGCCGCCGCAGCAGACAGTGCCGCGGCAGGCAGCCCCCGAGCCGGGCGCGGTCGCGAGGGCCGAGGGCGGTCAACCGCCCGACCCGGCAGCGCCCCCAGCGGCCGTACCGGATCGGGGGTCGGCCGCGTCGCCGGCGAGGGTTGGTGACGGTGTGGCCGGGCAGCCGGACAACCCACCGCCGGCGGCTCCCGAGCCCGGCCCGCCGATCGCCCCGCAGGCGGCCACCCCACCGGCACCCGCCGCCCGCCCCGTGCCCGACGCGGACAGCCCGCGACCGGTCATCGCTCGCACCGACGACGCCTGGGAAACGGGGCTACGATCCGCCACCGAACCCGACCCGAGCGCGCTGGCCTCGGCGACGGCGCAACAGCGGCAGTGGCGCTGGCGGGGGATCCACCGCCACGACCCGGCCGACGAGGTCCCCCGCCCCGAGGGACTGCGGTGGCTGGTGCCGCCGATCATGTACCGCACCGGCTGGGCGGCCCGTGTCCTGTCGGGCGTACTGGTGCTCCTGCTCGCCCTGGTCGCCGTGGCATTCGTGGCCAGGCTGATCCGCGACCGGGACGACCGCCCGGTTCCCGAGCCCACCCCGACCGGGCTGGTGGTCGAGACCGAGGAGGCCGGCCCGCCGCTGCCGTCGAATCCGCCGCCCACCACCAAGCCCAAGCCGTCCCCGACCAAGGCTCCGGCGAAGGACCAACCGTCCGCCAGCACCCCGCCGGCCAGTCCGCCCGCCAGCCCGACGCCCAGCCCGACCTATCCCGCGGCCGGACCCGAGACCACGCACCGCGACTGCGACCGCAATGGCTGCAACCCCTACCGCGACACACCACGGTTCACGCAACCCACGCCGGAGAGTACGAGCAACTGCCAGTACCCGTGCGTCGAGATCACCACGTACGACCCTTAGGCCAGCCGTACGGCGGTCCGGATCAGCCCGCCGTCAGGTCCCGCAGGGCGCACACCGACTTCCAGTTACGGGTGGTGGCCACCACGCCGAGCTTCTTCTCCAGGTACGCGTTGGTGAACTTCGTCCGGCCGTACCCGCCGTCGGGGAAGTGCAGGAAGATCTCCCGCCCGACCACCGCGTACTCCAGGTTCTCGCCGCCGGGGACGGTCAGCGCCGCCACCTTCGCCTTCCCCGGCGCGGCGGACAGGAACGCCACCAGCAGCCGGGTCGGATCCTCCTGCCGGCCGGCGTACGGGTTGCCGTCGGCCACGGCCGCCAGTTCGGCGCCGCTGCGGACCAGCACCGGCACGGTCAGCCCCAGCTCGGCCGTGATCACCCGTTCGACGCCCTCGGCCAGGATCTCCGCCCTCGTCGGCGGGCTGGTGAAGACCACGTTGCCGCTCTGCAGGTAGGTCTGCACGTCCTCGTGCCCGAGGCCGGTGACCAGGCGACGCAGGTCCGCCATCGAGATCCGGGTGGTGCCGACGTTGACGCCCCGCAGCAGGGCGGCGTAGCGGATCATCTGGGCCTCCTCGCCTCAACGTCGCTGGTGCCCAGCCTATGGCGCGCGGCGCTGTCCGGCTGGCCGTGGCGACCGCACGGAGGCGCGTCGTCGCTTCCGCCGGCCGGGAGCGGGACATGACTCGCGGCACGCGATGCCAGGCGCGCCGGGGCGACGCGCGTCAGCGCTGGCGGATGGCGGTGGAGTCGAGGCGGAAGCCGATGGTGCGGTCGACGATCCGTTCGACCAGCTCCGCCTTCCGCAGCCCGGCCACCCCGCGCAGGCCGGCCCGGGCGGCGAGGGCGCGCAGGTCCCGGGTCGTCCAGGACTTCAGGTACGCCGTACCGTCGTCGCGCCGCGACATGGCGGCGAGCGCGGCGTGGGCCCGCTCGACATCCATCGCTTGCGGCGCGGACGAGCCGGTGCGGGGGACCGGTGCGGCGGCGGTCGGCGTGCCGCCCGTCGTGACGGGCGAGTCGGAAGTCGGCAGCAGGGCCAGCCGGGCGCGTCCCTCGGCCAGGGCGGCCACGTCCGTGGCCGAGAGACCGGCCAGGAACTCGGCCACCCGGGCCAGCACCGTACGGGTCGGGTCGGTCATGCGCTCGCCCCCACGGGCTGAAGGTTGGCCAGGAACTCGGTGGTGATCTGCCGCAGCTCCTCGCGTACGGCCGGCGCGGTGACCCGGTCCCGCAGCACCACCGGCACCCCGCGCGGGGTGTTCGTGGCGAAGAGCGTCACGTTCTCCCGCAGCGCGGTCGCGAACACCGGTACGCCCAGCGCGCGGACCTGATCCATGTACCCCTGGTGCGCGGCGATCGGCCGCTGCGCCATCAGCTGGATCATCGTGAACACCACGCCCGCGATGCCCGGGGCCACCTTGTGGTGGCGGCGGATCTTGGCGAACCGGCGGGAGTCCGCGTTGTACCTGTCGACCAGCTCCCGCACGTTGCCGTGCAGGTAGTCGATGCCCAGGGTGGACAGATAGTCGGCCCTGGCCGGGATGAGCAGGTGGTCGCTGGCGATGATCGCCGACTGGGTGACCACGTTGAAGTTCGGCGGGCAGTCGATGAGCACCAGGTCGTACGGGTCCAGCGCCGGGTCGTGCAGGCCCTGGTCGAGCGAGCCGCGGACCCGGAACAGCTCGGCGTCGTACTCGTCGCCGTCGGCGACCCCGCGGGCCAGCGCCAGGTCGATGTCGACGAGTTGCAGGTGGGACGCGATCAGGTCGAGCCGCCCCGTGCCCTTGAGGTGGGCGTTGGCCGGGCCGGGGGTGACCACCAGCTCGCCGAGGGCCGGCGCCGGGTCGTCCCCGCGCAGGCCGTCGTACCAGCGTTTGACGGTTCGGCCGTCGCGCAGCCGGTCCCGCCAGTCGTCCGGCTCGTAGAAGCTGAACGTCAGGCTGGCCTGCGGATCGAGGTCGATCAGCAGCACCTTCATCCCCCGGTTGGCCAGCTCGGCCCCGAGATTGGCGGTCATCGTGGTCTTGCCGACCCCGCCCTTGTAGTTGATCACCGATACGACGTACACGGCACCTCCCCGACCGGGAACGGTAACGGGCGGCCGGCGCCCGCGCTGCACCTGCCCGGCGACAAGGATCACCGCGCGTCGCCCCGCCCCTCGCCGTCCCCGCCCGC
This sequence comes from Micromonospora narathiwatensis, assembly GCF_900089605.1. NCBI lineage: Bacteria > Bacillati > Actinomycetota > Actinomycetes > Micromonosporales > Micromonosporaceae > Micromonospora > Micromonospora narathiwatensis. The sequence goes on from NZ_LT594324.1 coordinate 6,526,500, forward strand.
GTGGCGCGGGACCAGCCGCCAGTGCTGCCGCTTCTGCTCGTCGCGGACCACCACCCCGAGCCGCGCCAGCTCGCCGCGCAACTCCCGGGCCTCCCCGCCCCGGCCGCTGTCGAGCGCCCGCTGCCGCGCCCGCAGCACTGCCTCCGCCCCCACCGGCAGCCCCGGCAGCCCCTCCACCCACCGCCGGTACGCCGCCTCGTGCGGGTCCCGCTCCCGCCACGGCCAGCCCTGGCCGGTGAACGCGCTACGCAGCTTCCCGTGGTCCAGGTCCGACCTCTCCCGTGCCAGTTCCCCGCCGTCGGCGTCGAGCAGCACCAGCGCCTTGCCGTCGAGGAAGACGCCCGCCACCGCGGCCCGGGCGATGTCCCGGCCGTGGCCGTCGCGGTGCAGCCGCACCTCGCCGCGGCCCACCGTCACGGTCAACCGCTCCCGTACGCCGAGGTATGCGAAAACCAGCCCGGCCAGCGCCGTGACCCCCGCCCCGCCCGGGTACGCCCGCTCGGCCGGCAGCCGGGCCAGCAGCTCGAACCAGCGCTGCCACGGCACCCAGGGCAGGTCGGCCAGCCAGCCCGACGCGGCGGTGAGCGCGATGCCCAGACCGGCACCGAGCAGCGGAAACCCGACCCACATGACCACCAGTTCGCCGGTGCCTCCGCTGACCACCGTGCTGCCGCCGTACCCCCGCGTCGACATGGTCAGGACACCTCCCGCCGCAGCGTCCGGACCAGCCCGGCCGCCAGCGGTACGACCACCCAGACCAGCAGCGACACCGCCAGCCGTCCCCACTGCCCGGCGGTCACGTCCGGCCCGAACAGCGGCTCCATCGTCGCGGTCGTGTCCAGCCAGCGCGCCGGTCCGCGCAGCGCCGAGATCATCCCGCCGAGGATCGACCAGAGGGTGGGCAGCAGCAGGTAGGTGACGATCGCCAGCGGGGTGTTGAGCAGCAGCAGCCCGAACGCCGCGCCCATCAGCACGCTGGCGACCTGGAGGACGGCCGCGTGCAGGAGTAGGGACGCGTCGAACGACCAGCCGCCCGTGCCCCCGGTGGCCCTCGCGAGCAGCGTGGCGACGGCGGCCACGGCGAGGCTGACCAGCACCGAGGCCAGCGCGGCCAGCACGATCGCGGCGAGCTTCGCGAGGATCACCCGGTGCCGCCTCGGCACCAGGGTGAACGTGGTCAGCGCCGCCCGCTGCGACCATTCGGCGGTGATGGACAGGATGCCCAGCACCGGCAGCAGCAGCCCGACCGGTAGCAGCGACGGGACGAAGAAGTCGGTGAAGTTCTGCAACTCGTCGTCGAGGACGAAGAGCTGCACGGTGACGATGGCGGCGGCGAGCAGACCGATGACGATCAGCAGCCAGTAGCCGGCCCGGGTGTCGGCGAGCTTGCGCAGCTCCACCTCGGTCAGCCGGAGCAGGGAGGGCGGGCGCCGTACGGCCCGATGGGCGACGGCGGGGGCGGCGGGTGCGGGTGCGGTGGTGGTCATCGGAGGTCCTTGCCGGTCGACGCGTCGGAGGTGAGGGTGAGGAAGAGCTGTTCGAGGCCGGCGCTGCCGGCCGGCCGCAACTCGGTCAGCGCGACGCCGGCGTCGGCGGCGGCCTGCCCGACCGCCTCGGCCGCGGCAGGGACCAGCAGGCCGTCGGTGACCTTGGCGGCGTCGAGCCCGGCCCGGTCCAGGGCGACGCGCAAGGCACCCCGGTCGCGGGCCCGGACCAGGGTGCCGGCATCGGCGAGCAACTCGTCCTTGCCGCCCTGGGCGACGACCCGGCCGTTGCCGATCACGACCAGCCGGTCGGCGACCGCCTCCACCTCCCGGAGCAGGTGCGAGGAGAGCAGCACCGTGCCGCCCCGGTCGGCGAAGTCGCGCAGCAGGCCGCGCATCCAGACGATGCCCTCCGGGTCGAGGCCGTTGGCCGGCTCGTCGAGGATCAGCACCCGGGGGTCACCCAGCAGGGCCAGCGCCAGGCCGAGCCGCTGCCGCATCCCCAACGAGTACGCCCGGACCCGGCGCTTCGCCGCCGCCGTGCCCAACCCGACCAGGTCGAGCTTCGCGGCGACCTCCCGCCGGTCGACCCCCATGGTTCGGGCGGCCACGGTCAGCACCTCCCGGCCGGTTCGGCCGGCGTGCTGCGCCGACGCGTCGAGCAGTACGCCGACCTCCCGGCCGGGGTTGGCGAGCTGCCGGTAGGGCAGCCCGGCGACGGTGGCGCCGCCCGACGTCGGCGGGGTCAGGCCGCAGACCATCCGCATGGTGGTGGACTTGCCGGCGCCGTTCGGGCCGAGGAAGCCGGTCACCGTGCCCGGCTCGCAGCGGAACGAGACGTCGTCGACGGCTCGGTGGGAGCCGTACCGCTTGGTCAGGTGTTCGACGGTGATCATGCCGATCAGCCTGCCGGCGCCACCCGGGCACCCGCTGCGGCCGGCGGTCGACAGCCGAGCTACCTCGGTCTAGGGGTAAGTCTCGACTTTGGTAGCTGTCCGGCCCGGGGCGGGGGTTCCTAGCATGGGGGGATGACCAGCGCGGCCGTACCGGAATATCCCTGGCTGCTGCCGGGGGCCCTCGCCTCACCGACGAGGGTGGCGCGGCGGACGACCCGGGACTGGCTGGTGGACACTCTGTGCTTCCTGCTCGCCGTCGGCTGGCTGCTGTTCGCCGTCGCCGACGCCCGGCGGTCCGCGCCCCAGATCGCGCTGAACAACGGCCCGGCCTGGCTCATCGAGGTCGACGTGGTGCTGGGCGTGCTGGCCGTCGTGTCGCTCTGGTTCCGCCGGCGCTGGCCGGTCGGCCTGGCCGTGGCCATCCTGCCGTTGGCCCTCTTCTCGGTCACCGCGACGATGGCGCTGCTGATCATCATCTTCACTGTCGTGGTGCACCGGCCGTTCCCGATCGCGGCGGCGCTGGTGGGCGCGCATCTGGTCACCACCGTCGTCTTCAACCGGCTCCGTCCGGATCCGACCATGCCGTTCTGGCTGGCGATGATCTGGACCCTGGTGTTCATCGGCCTGGTCGTGGCGTGGGGGATGTTCGTCCGGGCGCGTCGTCAGCTGGTGCTCTCCCTGCGGGACCGCGCCGAACGGGCCGAGGCCGAGCAGCAGTTGCGGGTGGCACGGGCCCGGCAGCTGGAGCGCACCCGGATCGCCCGAGAGATGCACGACGTCCTCGCGCACCGGATTTCGCTGCTCAGCCTGCACGCCGGGGCGCTGGAGTTCCGTCCGGACGCGCCGCCGGAGGAGATAGCCCGGGCGGCCGGGGTGATCCGGGGCAGCGCGCACAGCGTCCTGCAGGACCTGCGTGAGGTGATCGGCGTGCTGCGTACGGACAGCGACGGCGTGGAGTCGCCTGTCCCCGAACGACCGCAGCCGACCCTGGCCGGCGTGCCGGCGCTGATCGACGAGTCCCGGGCGGCCGGCGTACGGGTCACCCTCAGTGATCTCGTCGCCGCCCCGGATACGGTGCCCGCGGCGGTCGGGCGCAGCGCGTACCGGATCGTGCAGGAGGGGCTGACCAACGCCCGAAAGCACGCGGCGGGCACCGCGGTCGCCGTACGGCTGGCCGGCGGACCGGGCGACGGCCTCACCGTCGAGATCCGCAACCGGTGGCCGGTCGGCGACGCCCCCGGACCGGGGATTCCCGGTGCCGGGACCGGCCTGATCGGCATCGGCGAGCGGGTCAGCCTGGCCGGCGGCCGCCTGGAGTACGGGCGCGACGACTCGGGCGACTTCCGGCTCGCCGCCTCGCTGCCGTGGCCGGCGTGACCCCCGACGCCGGGACCGGCGCGGAACCGGTGCGGGTGCTGATCGTCGACGACGACGCACTGGTCCGGGCCGGCCTGTCGATGATCCTCGGCGGGGTGCCGGACGTCCGGGTCGTCGGGGAGGCGAGCGACGGCGCGGAGGTGCCGGCCGCCGTCGAGGCGTACGCGCCGGACGTGGTGCTGATGGACATCCGGATGCCCCGGGTGGACGGGCTGACCGCCACGGAGACGCTGCGGGCGTCGCCCCGGTCGCCCGAGGTGCTGGTGCTGACCACGTTCGACGCCGATGACCAGGTGCTGCGGGCGCTGCGCGCCGGAGCCGCCGGCTTCCTGCTCAAGGACACGCCACCCGCCGAGATCGTCCAGGCGATCCGCCGGGTCGCGGCGGGGGAGGCGACCCTGTCACCGGCGGTGACCCGCAAGCTCATCACGCACGTGACCGCCGCCGCCCCGACCGGGGTCGGGCGGGACCCCCGCCGGGACCGGGCGCTGCGGCTGCTGGACGGGCTCAGCGAGCGGGAACGGGAGGTCGCGGTCGCGGTCGGGCAGGGCCGGAGCAATGCCGAGATCGCCGCGGAACTGTTCATGAGCGTGGCGACGGTGAAGGCGTACGTGTCGCGCCTGCTGACCAAGCTCGACCTCAACAACCGGGTGCAGGTCGCCCTGCTCGTCCACGACGCCGGCCTGGTCTGACGGCGTTCCCGGCTCCGCCGTCCGGCTGCGGGGCCCGGCCTGTCCAACGAGGCGAGCGCGCGAAGAATGCACTCACGGATGATAGTTTCATTCCTGGTTGTTTCGATGGAGAGGGCTTCGAAGGAGGGGCGTGGACGGCTTCGTTGGCCGGCTGAGGGAACTCGCCCTGCTGGACGGGATGCTGGCTCGCGTCGCGCGGGGTGGGCGGGCCGGCCGGCCGGGCCGGGCTCTGCTGATGCGCGGGCGCCGCCGGGTGGGCAAGTCTCGCCTGGTGGAGGAGTTCGTCGAGCGGGCCGGGGTACCGCACCTCTTCTTCACCGCCTCGGCGCAGCCCACGGTCACCGCCGACCTGGCGCTCTTCGTCTCCGCGGCGGCCGGCTCGGCGCTGCCCGGTGCCGATCTGTTCGCGGCGCAGTCGCCGCGAACCTGGGACGCCGCGCTCGCGCTGCTCGCTGCCGCACTGCCCGCCGATCGTCCGAGTGTCGTCGTGCTGGACGAGCTGCCGTACCTGATCGCCACCGATCCCGGCTTCGAGGGCACGTTGCAGAAGGTCTTCGACCGTGAGTTGTCCCGCCGACCGGTCCTGCTGATCTGCATCGGTTCGGACCTGGCGATGATGGAGGCACTGAACGACTACGGACGGCCCTTCCACCAGCGGGCCACCGAGATGGTCGTGCCGCCGTTGAGCCCACACGAGGTCGGGGAGATGCTCGGCCTTCCGCCGGCGGAGGCCTTCGACGCCTACCTCGTCTCCGGCGGCCTGCCGCTGATTCTCGACGAATGGTTGCCGGGCGCCACCCTGCACGACTACCTGGCCGAGGCGGTCACCGACCCCACGTCCGCGCTGCTGGTCAGCGGAGAACGCGCGCTCGCCGCCGAGTTCCCGGCGCAGTCCCAGGCCGGCGTGGTTCTGCGGGCGATCGGGTCGGGGGAGCGGACCTTCTCGTCGATCGCGCGGGCCGCGGGCGGGATGCCGCAGGCATCGCTCACCCGTGCGCTGCGGCTGCTCGGCGACAAGCGGATCGTCGACGTCGCGCTTCCGTTGTCCACGCGACCCTCCCGGGAGACGCGGTACCTGGTGTCCGATCCGTACCTGCGCTTCTGGCTGTCGTTTCTCGGCCCGCACCTGCCGGAGATCGAGCGGGGGCGAGGCGACCTCACCCTCGCCCGGATCAGGTCCTCGTGGACGTCCTGGCGCGGGCGGGCCATCGAGCCGGTGGTCCGTGAGTCGCTGCGCCGGCTGCCGTCGGGTCACCTGCCACCGGAGACGGCCGTGGTCGGCGGCTACTGGACCCGCACCAACGATCCAGAAATCGATCTCGTAGGTGCCGACCGGACGCCGGTGGCGAAGCGCATCACCTTCGTCGGTTCGGTGAAATGGCTGGAGAACGGGCCGTTCGACGACCACGATCTGGGCCGGCTCCTGATGCACCGCGCCCAGTTGCCCGGCGCCGACGAGCGGACCCCGCTGGTCGCCGTCTCACGCAGCGGCGTGGCGGTTGACGGCGTGGCGGTGCTCACCCCGGCGGACCTGTTGACCGCGTGGCCGGATTGAACTGCTGCCGGCCCGGAGCCGTACCAGTCGGCGAGGATGCGGTGCGGCGGGTCGGTCGTACCGCTGCCGAGCTGCGGGAGGCCTGCCGTGCGAGTTGGTGAGCAGTCGACGGATCCCATCGAACAGGTCCTGGGCGAGGTGCCGGTGCCGGCATCGTTGACGCCCGAGGATGTCCGACTCGCGGTCCGGGCGGTGGTGGTGCATGCCGCCGAGGAGTGGCCCGCCGGACCGAAGTGCCGCAACGACGGCGTCGCGTACCCGTGCCGGCTGCACCGGTGGGGACGGCGGGTGCTGGCGGCGCACGGTCTCAACGAGCGCCAGATCGACGCGCTGGTGCGGCACGGCAACCCGTTCGTGCACGTGCCGTTCCCGTTCGTGGTGACCGGGCCGACGGGCGGCCCTCCGGCGGCCCAGCCCCCGCACGCCCAGACCGGCCGGGTCGCCGCGCCCGCGATCCGGCCCGGCGGTACCGGTCGGCCGGTGGCACCCCCCGCCGCCCGGCCGCGCTGGCCCCGGGCGAGCTGACGACGCTGACGACTGCTCCGGGCCGACGGACGGCGACCCGGCCGCAGGAGGTCCCCAATCCTGCGGCGGGACGCCGTCGCCGTCGGGTCGGCCGCCTGCCGGTTCAGATTCCGCAGCGTGCGGCGGACCAGGTGGTGGTGTTCGCGCTCTTGTCGGCGTTGTTCTCCCGGCGCGCGTCCACGTGGACGTGGGTGCTGTGGCCCGGGTAGCCGGGGCCGAAGATGCCGCTGAAGCCGTGGTTGCGGGCCTCCCTGGCCAGCCGGCACAGCGACGAGGTACGCGAGGTCAGGTCGGCCGCGTTGCCGTAGAGGTGCTGGCTGTCCGACACGCCGCCGACCTGCCGGTTGCAGGTGTAGCTGCGGAAGCCGCTGTTCACGTAGAGGGGCTTGTCGCCGAGGCTGTGGCGCAGCGCCTCCAGCTTCCACATCAGGCGCAGGGCGTACGCCCGGGTCGCGCTGGGGGAGAGGGGGCCGCCGGTCCAGCCGCCCGTGCGGCAGCCGTTGTCCAGCTCGCTGTAGCTGAAGTGCTTCGGGGTGCAGTCGGTGTTCTGCAACTCGTAGAGCTTGGCGAAGGTCTGTGGGCCGGCGACGCCGTCGACGCGTACCCCGTACGCCGACTGGAAGCGCCGGACCGCGGCCGTCGTCTCGGCGTTGTACCTGCCGTCGACGTGGACGATGCCCCGGTACGCGGCCCAGCCGGCCACCCGGATCTGCAACTGGCGGACGTCCTCCCCGGAGCTGCCCGGTGCCAGGGGTCGGTGCCAGGTGTAACAGCCATCGGCGTGAGCCGCCGGCGCGGCGACGACCGTGGCGATCGCCGCCCCGGGCAGGGCCAGCGCGAAGGCGACGACGATCCGTTTCAGCGTATTGACGAGCACAGGAGTTCTCCCGACTGGAGTGCGATTGGGTGCGATCAGGGCATCGACCGGGACGCTCTGGCCCATCTACCCTGGCACTGTTCTGACCCGATATTGGGCATTTATCCGAATTGCTCTCATAACCGCAGTTCAGGGGCGGTTAGTGCAAGTTGCATCAAATGGGGAAGGGCTCATTCGGCCGCACGGCACGCGCGCGTGCCCAGAAGTGACGGAGCCGGCCTTGCGACGGTACCCAGGGTGATGTCGCCGGGCGGCCCGCAGGCGGTAACGTCTGCGCCGGAGGCCGGGGACGGCTACGTCGGCGACCGCGCGGTCGGGGAGGTGGGCGTTGGCGCGAGGTGGCGTCTTCTGCGTCGAAGGACAGTGGCACCGGGACCTCAACGAGCGCGGTTCCGTCCTGCCCACCCTGGAACTGCTCGAACGGCTGGGCCGGATCCGCTTCATCCACAAGGACGCCGCCACCCGCGACGAGCTCTTCTACTTCATCGACCGCTGGCTGCTCAAGCAGTACGCCGACTACCGGGTCGGCTTCTTCGCCATGCACGGCGAACCCAGCCGGCTCTGCCTCACCGACTGGGATTCGGTGGAACTGGCCGACGTCGCCGAGCGGATGGCCGGCCGCTGCGAGGGCCGGCGGCTCTACTTCGGCAGCTGCTCGGTGCTGCGCGCCTCCGACGCCGCGCTGCGGGACTTCCTCGACGTGACCGGGGCGGCGCTGGTCTGCGGCTTCACCCGGGACGTCGACTGGGTCGAGTCGGCCGCGTTCGAGACCGTGCTGCTCGACGTGCTGGCCAACGGGCAGCGGCACAACGCCGCCGAGCTGCGGATGGGCTCCGCGCACTGGGCGCCCCTCGCCTCGTACCTCGGTTTCCGGGTGATCTACGCCAACGGCCGCGCCTGGCGGCCGACCGCGCGGCCCCGGGTGCCCGCCCAGCAGGCCCCGGGCCGGGCTGCCGCCCGCCCCCGCTGACGCCCGGCGCCGCCACCAGCCCCCGGCCGCTGCCCGACGTGGAGGCGGGCCTGGTAGAACCGACGCATGGCACGCACGATCGCGACCAACACCCGGGTCGACCGGGACGCCCTGATCGAGTTCCTCCGCCCCCGGCACCAGGTCCTGCTGATGACGACCCGCGCCGACGGCCGGCCGCAGTCCTCGCCGGTCTCCTGCGGGGTCGACGCCGACGGTCGGCTGGTCATCTCCACCTACCCCGAGCGGGCCAAGGTGGCCAACATCCGCCGCGACCCCCGGGTCTCCGCCTGCGTGCTCTCCGACGAGTGGAACGGGCCCTGGGTGCAGGTGGACGGCACCGCCGAGGTGCTCGACCTGCCGGAGGCCCTGGAGCCGCTGGTGGAGTACTTCCGCAGCATCTCCGGCGAGCACCCGGACTGGGACGAGTACCGCCAGGCCATGGTGAAGCAGGGCAAGTCCCTGATCCGGATCACCATCGACGCCTGGGGGCCGATCGCCACCGGCGGCTTCCCCGCCCGGCTGGCCGACTGACCCGCGTCAGCGCGCCCCGACTCGCCTCAGTACGCGGCGGTGAAGCGCGCGTTGCTGAACCGAGGCTTCTCGATCTCGTCGACGATCGCCACCGCCAGGTCCTCGTACGTGAGCACCGACCGGCCCTGGTCATCGGTCACCGGATGGTCGGTGCCGGTGCGGTAGTGGCCGGTCCGCTCGCCCGGGTGGAACTCCAGCGGGGGCGGGGAGACGTACGTCCAGGTCACCCCGTCGGCCGAGGACTGATAGACGGCCAGCGCGTCGGCCTGGCCCAACGCCGCGTCCCGGTACTCCTCGGGAAAGTCCGGCTCGTCCAGGTACGGGGTGCCCTTCGGCGTCAGCAGCGTCGCCCCGCCGCCGACGTGGATCACCCGGGGCGGGTCCGGCACCTCGCGCAGCGTGTCGACCAGCGTCCGGGCGGCGTCGCGCCACAGCTCCCGCTCGCCGCCGCCGATCGCCACCACGAACACGTCGGTGTCCTCGGCCAGCTCACGTACGCTGCGCGCGGACGTCACGTCACCCGTCACCGTACGTACGCCGGCCGGGAGGTAGCTGGTCGCCTCCGGGCGGCGTACCGCCGCGGTGACCCGGTGACCCCGCTCGACCGCCTCGGCGGCGATCCGCGAGCCCGCGGTCCCGCCGGCCCCGAACACGACGACGTTGCCCATGGCCTGACCGCCCTTCCGCCCGACGTGCCTCACCCCTCATCAGGCTAGGGAGCGGAACGTCCGGCCGGTGCCGGATCGGCCATCCCGGCCGCCGCCCGACGACCGGAACGGCCCGGGCGACGTGCCGGCGGCGCGCCCCGCGTCGGGTCAGTCGATCAGCGCGGAGTAGACCAGCTGGCGCAGCTGCGAGCGCAGCGGGTACGTGCTGGACGGCATGAGCTGGGTGAACAGCAGCGCGGTGACCTCCTCCACCGGGTCCACCCAGAACGCGGTGCTGGCCAGCCCACCCCAGTAGTACTCGCCCACGCTGCTCGGCACCCGGGCCGGCACCGGGTCCAGCACCACCGCGAAGCCGAGGCCGAAGCCGATGCCGTCGAGCACCGTCTCGGCGAAGCCCTGCGGCTCGAACGAGGCCAGGTCGCGCCCGTCGGGCAGATGGTTGCGGGTCATGAAGCGCACCGTCCGGGGCCCCAGCAGGCGTACCCCGTCCAGTTCGCCGCCGCGCAGCAGGAACTGGGTGAAGCGGTGGTAGTCGGCGGCCGTGGAGACCAGCCCGCCACCGCCGGAGAACCAGCCCGGCTCGGTCAGCGCGGCGCGGCCGATGCCGTCCTGACGCATCGTCTGCCCGGTGCTCGGGTGCGGCGCGTAGAGCGCGGCCAGCCGCTTGGCGTCCGGCTCGTCGACCCACCAGCGGGTGTCGGTCATGCCCAGTGGCCGCAGGATCCGCTCGGCGAAGAAGGTGTCCAGGCGCTGCCCGGAGACCACCTCGACCAGCCGACCCAGCACGTCGGTGGAGACCCCGTAGTTCCAGCTCGTGCCCGGCTGGAAGAGCAACGGCAGCCGGGCCAGGCCGGCGGAGGCCGCCGCCAGGTCCATGCCGGGAGGCACGCTCAGGTCGAAGCCCGCCGCCCGGTACAGGCCGTCGACCACCGTGCTCTGCGCGAAGCCGTACGTCAGGCCGGCGGTGTGGGTGAGCAGGTGCCAGACCCGGATCGGCTCGACCGCGGGCGCCGTGTACGGCTTGAGTACCGAGCCCTTGTCGTAGACCCGGACGTCGGCGAACTCCGGCAGCCAGCGGCTGATCGGATCGTTCAGCTCGAACCGCCCCTCCTCCCACAGCATCATCGCCGCGACCGAGGTGATCGGCTTGGTCATCGAGTAGATGCGCCACAGGGTGTCCGGCTCGACCGGCGCGCCGGCCTCCCGGTCACGCAGCCCGTACACGGTCGAGTGGGCGATCTCGCCCCGGCGGGTCACCACGATCTGCCAGCCGGCGAGCCGGCCGTCATCGACGTACCTGCCGAAGTGCTCGTCGATCCGCGCCAGCCGGGCGGGGTCGAAGCCGATACGGACCGGGTCGGTGCTCACTGCGACGCTCACGACGCCGAACCTACCGGCCGGTACGCCCACCCGGGAAGCGTCGGCGGGCCCCACTAGTCTGGCCTGATGCCGCAGCTCACCGAGGACGTCACCTACCGTGACGAGGACTGGTACGCCGAGGAACTGGTCGAACGGCACTTCGTCCGCTGCTCCTTCTTCCACGTCGACCTCACCGAGGCGGTCAGCCAGGGGGCCGTCTTCACCGAGTGCGTCTTCGGCAACGTCGCCCTCAACGCCTCCCGGCACACCGACTCGGCCTTCACCCGCTGCACCTTCAAGCGGTGCAACCTCTTCGAGGCCGAGTTCACCGGCTGCAAGCTGGTCGGCAGCAGCTTCGAGGAGTGCGATCTGCGCCCGCTGCGGGTCAGCGGCGGCGACTGGTCCTTCGTCGCCATGCCCCGGGCCGACCTGCGCGGGGTACGCGTCACCGACGTACGCATGCGCGAGGTCGACCTGACCGGCGCGGACCTGACCGGGGCCACCGTCACCGGGGTCGACCTCTCCGGCGCCCAGTTGCACGCCGCCAAGCTGGTCCGCGCCGACCTGCGCGGCAGCGACCTGACCGCGCTGGATCCGACGACGGTCGAGCGGGCCGGGGCGGTCATCGACGTCGGGCAGGCGATCGTGCTCGCCCAGGCGCTGGGCTTCGAGATCCGGTGACCCGGCGCGGGGCCGGCCGGCACCCCGGTCCGACCTGGACCGCGGCCCGGGAAGCGACCTCGCCACCCGTTGGTGGAAAGGTGGAAACGGGCACCGCCGACAGGTGGCGCAATCGCCGCCCTCGATGTAAATGTGAAGCGGTCATTCCCCCGCCCGCCCCGGTGACCGGAACGGGCCGGGGCGGGCGGGCGGGAGCGGAGGTGCGGTGGGGCGGCAGGACCACGGTGGTGACGCCGGTCGGACGTCGTACCCGTACCGGCACAACCGTTCGGCGTTGCGCCGGATGGCGCGGGCCCGGCAACGCCGCCGCTGGCTCCTGGAGGCGCTGGTCGCCGTGACCTGCCTGGCCGCCGTCGTCGGATCCCTGGGAACCGAGCGGCACGGGACGCCCCGCGAGGAGGAGAGCGGCGTGCTGCCCGCCCCGCCGATCGGCCGGCCGGCCGCGCCGTCCCCGAGCGGTCCCGACGCCGGCGGCGGGATCGTCTCCCCTGGGCTGCGACCCCGACAGCACTCGCCGACACCGAGCCCTTCGCCGAGCCTGTCGCCGTCAACTCCGGCCGAGCCGACTCTCGCGGTCGGCCAGGCCGACGTGCCGGCGCAGGTCGATCTCAGCACGGTCGGCCGGGTCGACTGGACCCACTGGGGGCTTTCCGACGCGGGCACCCCGGTCCGCAAGCGCGGCGGCTCCGGCGAGATCCGCGACGAGGGCGGCCGAGGCGAGCGGGTGAGCTACAGCAACAACCCGGAGGCGTACTCCTGGCACGACGGCGCACCGGTCCGGTCGGCCGGCGGCACCCTCTCCGGCGTGTACACCTGCGGCGAGGGCACCGGCTTCAACCTTGCCGTGGCCGCCGACGGTCAGCCGCGCACGGTGCACCTCTACGCCGGGCTCTGGATGGCCCGCGGTCGCCTCGACCTGCGGCTGTCCAGCGGAGGGCCGACCAGCACGGTGCGCCTGGAGGACCCGCACACCATGCGGACCGCCGACCTCACCGTCCGGTTCCGCGCGCCCCGGGGCGCGAAGCTGCTGGTGAGCTGGACGGTGGAGGAGTCCTTCGGGGACTGTGGCAACGTCAGCCTCCAGGCCGTCGCGCTGCGCTGAGCCGCCGTCGCCGGCCCGGCCGCGCCTCGACCGTCCACACCGGTCGGAACTCCCGGGACAGTTTGTCCGTCGCGGGCACGCTGCGCCGTCGTACCTTTCCGGTTGTCCCGATCCGACCATCCCCTGTGGAGGCTCGCCCAATGAGCAGGAGTGCGCCCGTCGTCCGTCCCGTCGCCCCGGCCGGCGAGGTGCTGCGGGAGATCCCGCTGCCGCCGTACGTGACCGGCGAGGACGCGCAGTTCGCGGTCCGGGCGGTGGTGGTGCACGCGCCGCGACGCTGGTCCGGCGGGACGATCTGCCGCAACGACGCGAGCCCGCACCCGTGCCGGCTGCACCGCTGGGGGCGGCGCGTGCTCGCGCTGCGCGGGCTGCCGCCCGCCGCGATCGACGCGCTGGTCGAGCGCGGCGACCCGAGCGCCGACCCGGAGCCGCACCGTCCGGGCGCCTGAGCCGGGGCCCTGTTCCGTCCCGGGGGACAGGGCCCCGGCTCAGCAGACGATCGGCTTGACCCAGGAGCACTCCAGGCCGTCCGGCACGTGCGGTGATTCGGTCGTCGTCGGCCCGACCAGCCGCGTCGTGGTCGCCCCCTTCTCCGTGTACGACGCCAGGGCGATCGCGATCTGGTCCTCCAGCGACTTGACCGACGAGGTCAGGTAGTTGTTCAGCACGATCGAGAAGGCCAGCAGGTGGCCGTCGGCGTCGGTGACGTAGCCGGAGAGGCTGGACACCCCGGTCAGGCTGCCCGTCTTGGCGTGCACGTTGTTCGCCGCGGGAGTGCCCCGCATCCGGCTGCGCAGCGTACCGCCGACGAAGCGCTCGGCGTTGCCGGCCAGCGGCAGGGCCGCGTACCAGGTGTCGAACCACGGCTCGGCGCGGGCCGCCACGAGCAGCGACACGAACTGGGCCGGCGGGACCAGATTGCGCCGGGAGAGGCCCGAGCCGTCGCGCTGGCGCAGCGTCCCGGTGTCCACGCCGGCGCCTCCGACGTAGTTGCCGATCGCGGCGAGGCCGGCCGACCAGGTGCCGGAGCCGGACAGGACCCGCCCCAACTCCTTGGTCAGCACCTCCGCGTGGCCGTTGTTCGAGAGCTTGAGGAACGGCACCATCAGCTCGGCCAGCGGCATCGAGTCGTGCCGGGCGACGGTCGCCGCGTCGTGCGGGGCGGCCTCGCCGAGCACGGTCCGGCCGAGGACGCGTACCCCGTGCCGTCGCAGGGCCGACCGGAAGATGTCGGCGGCGTACCCGGTCGGCTCCCAGACCGTCATCCATTCGCTGGTCGGCTCGTCGCCGACGGCGATCTGCCCGGTCACCACGATGGTGTTGGCGCCGTGCTCGCGTTCGAAGGAGAGGGTGGTCTGGCCGGTGGCGACCGTCTCGGCCCGGTTGTCGACGCGCAGCCAGCCGTTGGGCGGCGTCATCGTCACCGCCGGTGGCGAACCGGGGCGGGCGGCCGGGGCGGCGTGCACGATCACGGTGCCGGCGTCGTAGTCGGTGTCCGGGGCGACGGTCAGCGCGGAGACCTGTGCCGCGTAGTAGTAGGACTCGTCGTCCCAGGTCCAGTCCGGTCCCAGCCGGGTCCGGTCGTACCGGGTGTCGTCGGCGACCAGGTTGCCGGTCACCACCCGTACGCCCCCGGTCGCGACCTGCGCGGCCAGCCGGTCGTAGTCCTCGGCCAGCGTGGTCGGGTCGCCGCCGCCGCGCAGGTACAGGTTGCCGGAGAGCAGCCCGCCCCGGCGTACGCCGTCGCTGACCACGTCGGTGGTGAAGCGGTGACCCGGTCCGAGCAGTTCCATCGCCGCCGCCGAGGTGAGCAGCTTGGTGTTGGAGGCGGGGATCAGCCGTCGGCCGCCGTTGCGGTCGTAGCGGGTCTGCCCGGTGGCGGTGTCCACCACGACCACGCCCGCCTGTGCGCCGTCCAGCCGGGAGTCGGCGAGGATCGCGTCGATGGTGGCGGCCAGCCGGATCCGCGCGGGGGTGGGCGACTCGGCGGTGGCGGTGGGGGCGCCGGTGGTGGCCGCGGTGGCGACCAGGACCAGCACCGCGAGCGCCTGGGAAAAACGACGACGATGCATGCGTTGATGCTCGCATGGCGCTTTCCTCCAGAGAAGGGCAACGCTCGAAACTTATTGCCAGGATCGGCCGATCTCCTGGCTGGTGCCGAAACCGGGCGGTGCCGAACCGGTACGGATACCCGGCGGAGAGCCTGGGAAACACCGGTCCGGCACCCGCGTCATTCGTTCGGGGACGGTTCCGGCGCCCCCGGTGTCGACTGACTCCGCTCTATTTGACGGATGCCCGGACAGGGGGCACCGTAGGCCATGAGGGGCATTCGACCTGCCCCGTTTTGTGTGGCGAGGACCGAATCGCCATTCCGGGTCCGGACCGGCCGCGCGGGCCGCGTCGACCCGCCCGCGATCCCGAAGCAGTCACGAGGAGTTCCGCGATGCTGACCATGACCGACAACGCCGTCCTGGTGATCCGCGACCTGACCGAGCAGCAGGACGTCGCCGATGGCGGCGGGCTGCGCATCGCCGCCGACGCCGCGGCCGGCTCGCTCTCCATCGAGCTGGTGCCGCAGCCGGTGCAGGGCGACGAGGTGGTCGACAACCAGGGGGCCCGGATCTTCCTCGACGCCGACGCCGCCCAACTGCTCAACGACACCTCCGTCGACGCGGTCGTCGACGAGGAGGGCATCGTGCAGTTCGGCTTCACCGCGAAGGAGTGACCGCGCCGGCTCACCCGGCCCGTCGCGCCGCCCCGCCACGCGGGTGGCGGCCCCGCTCCGGCCCGTACTGACCGGCGGGCCACGGCCCACCGCGCTGCTCCCACCCGGGACGTCGCAGCGCGGCCAGCACGTGCGCCAGGTGGTGGGACGTGCTCCAGGCGAGCCAGTTGGCCGGCGAGCCGGCACCCGCGCCGTGCCGGGCCCGCCGCAGGATCTCGTGGTCACCCCAGGAGAAGCCGGCCCCGGCGGCCGGCCAGTGCGGGGCCGACAC
The DNA here is from genome assembly GCF_900089605.1 of Micromonospora narathiwatensis. Classification (NCBI taxonomy): domain Bacteria; kingdom Bacillati; phylum Actinomycetota; class Actinomycetes; order Micromonosporales; family Micromonosporaceae; genus Micromonospora; species Micromonospora narathiwatensis. The sequence continues at coordinate 6,542,213 of NZ_LT594324.1, forward strand.
GAGCGTGCGGCACAGGTCGGCGAACCGCTCGTCGCCCCGGCCACCCCGCCGCGACCAGCGGTAGATCCACCACGCGTCGTCCGTGGCGTACCGCAGCGTCGGCAGCCGGTCGGCCGGCCCGTCCGAGCCGGGCACCGCGCAGTCGACGCCGTAGTCGCCGTACCCGACGCCGAGGTCGGACAGCCGTTGCCAGAGCCGCCAGTCGAAGCGGTCGAGGCGTACCGGCTCGTCGGTGGGCAGGCGGGCCAGCGTGGGCGGTATCCCGCCGGCGAGCACGGTGACCGAGCGCCAGGCGTGCCGCCGGGACCAGTCGGCCAGCCGCCGGATCCGGGGCTCGGCCAGCCGTACGTCGGCCGGACAGCACACGTCCCCCGCGTCGATCAGCAGATCGCACTGCTCCGGCACCAGCCGGGCCAGCCGCCAGACGCGCTCCACCGCGCCGGTCGTCGCGTCCGGGCCGGCCCGATCCTGCCCGGTCCGCAGCCGCACCACCGCCCGCCGGGCGTACGCGCGCGCGGCGGCGCCGTGCGCCACCAACCGCCGGTGGTGCTCCGCCAGCCCGATCACCGGCACCAGCGGTACGCCCCAGCGGACCAGCTCGCTCTCCGGACCGTCCGGCAGCGCCGAGACGTCGACGGCGGGGAGCAGCCCGGCGGGCAGTCGGCCGAGCAGGTCCATGGTGTACGGATCGAACGCGTGGACGTCGAGGACCGGAGCGAGCAGCGGAGCGGTGGCGTCGTCGAGATGGGCCAGTGCCTCCAGCGCACCCCGGCGACCGACCAGCACGGGCTGGTAGACCGGTTCCGCCGCCCGGCCGTCGTGGGCGGGCACCATAATTCAATGTAGCGGGCCGGTCGCGTCCCGTTCAGGTCTTCCGGGACGGCGTTGACAGCCATCGACCGGGGGTGATGGCATGGGCGGGCGGACGCAGCCGGGCATGGATGGGCACCCATGACATCTCCTGAGTCGGCCCTGTCCAGGGTCGACCCGCCCGGAAGGCTTTCCCATGTCGACCTCGCGCCCCCGCCTGCGACTCGTCGCGGCCCTGGCCGCCGCCGCGACGGCGCTGCTCGTCGCCGGCCAGCTCCCCGCCCTCGCCGTCGGTGACCCGCCCGCCCCGGTGACCGGCAACGCCACCCACTTCGACGGCCTCGGCTCCCCGTACGGCGGCTGCGGCCTCCCGCAGTCCGAACTCGACAGCCAGGACTTCGTCGCGCTCAACGTCTACAACATGCCCGGCGACTACTCGTCCTTCCCGACCCGGCCGCTGCCACCGGCGCAGGCGAGCCGGATCGGGCTGTGGAACAACGGCCTCAACTGCGGCCGGTACGTCAAGGTGACCGTCGGCGACTACTGCACCGGGGTCAACGACGGCGCACCCGCGCAGCCGTTCTGCCGCAACGGCTCCTGGGTGGCCGACGGGTACAACGGCGCCACCCTCACCATGGTGGTCGCCGACTCCTGCGGCGACGGCAACGCCTGGTGCCGGGACGACCCGTACCACCTGGACCTGGTCACCGCCTCGCTGAACCGCTTCGCCCGCAACGGCACCCCGGTCGGGGACATGTACCCGAACCACTGGAACAACCGGCACGTCTCGTGGTCGTTCGTGCCCGCGCCGAACTACACCGGCGACATCCGGATCGGCTTCCTGCGCGGGGCGCAGCGTTACTGGCCGGCGATCGCGGTGTCCCACCTGGCCAACGGACTCCACAGCGTGGAGTATCTGGCCGACGGGGCCTGGAAGGCCGCCACGATGAACAGCGACATGGGTCAGTCGTACGTCATCGGGGCGACCACCTCGGGCGGCACCGACTTCCAGATCCGGGTCCGCGACGCCGCCGACACGCTGATCAACAACGGCCGGGTGTACCGGTTCTCCCTGCCCAGCTCCTGCGGCGGCACCTGCTCGGCCGCGTACACCTCGGTCAGCTACACCACCTCGGACGGCCCGACGCCGTCGCCCACGGCCACGCCGACCGGCACGGCCTCGCCCACCGCCTCGCCCACCGCGACGCCGACCCGCACGCCGCCGCCCGCCGCCGGCTGCGCGGCCGACTACCGGGTGACCGGGACGTGGGCCGGCGGCTTCCAGGCCGAGGTGGGCGTCCGCAACACGGGTACGACCGCGATCGCCGGGTGGACCACCGCCTTCGGCTTCCCGGGCTCGCAGCGCCTGTCCAGCGCCTGGAACGCCACCGCGAGCCAGTCCGGCCAGCAGGTGACCGCGACCGATGCGGGCTGGAACGGCAGCCTCCCGCCCGGCGGCACGGCGAGCTGGGGGTTCGTGGCGACCGGCGACAGCCAGCCCCCGACCGGGCTGCGCTGCACCGCCCGCTGACCGGCAGGGGTCCGGGCGGAAACCTCCACCCGGACCCCTGACCCGCTGCCGGCGCGCTCAGTCGTCGCCGTGGTCGTCGGAGCCACGGCGGTCGCCGCCGTGGTCGTCGTACCGGTCGTCGTCGCTGCCGCCGCGGGTGCCCCCGTGGTCGTCGGACCGGTCGCGGGCGCCGCCGCTGTCGTCGGTCCGCTCCCGCTCGCTCTCCACCACGGCACCGTCGCCCCGGTCGACCTTCACCTCGTGCCGGACGCCGGCGTCGACCACCTTGACGCTCCACACCGGACGGCCGTGCTCCGTCTCGGCCTCGATCTCCACGATCCGGCCGCCGCCGGCACGGGCGAGCGCGATCTCGCCGGCCCGCTCCCGGCTCACCGTGCCGCCGGCGGCGGTACCGCTCGGCGTGGCCCCGCCGTGCGTCGCGTCGTCGTCCGGCTTGGGGTTGTCGTCGCTGGTCGGGCCGGCTGTCACCGCCGTGAGCGCGGTACCGCCCGCCGGCCGGTCGGCCGCGGTCACGCCGAGCGCCACGCCGGTCACCGCGAGCACCGCGGCGCCGCCGGCCGCCGCCAGCATCAGGGAAGTTCGTCGCATCGTCTTCACCTCTCCTCGGTTGTGCCATCGAGGATCGGCGCGACGGGGATAGCGGCGCGCTGCCCGGCGGATAAGCCCGGGTTAAGGCTGCGGCGGCCCGAGGCGGAGCAGCGCGACCGTGCCACCGTCGGGCCCGCCGCGCAGCTCCAGCCGGCCGCCGCCGGCCCGGGCAGCCCGGTCGGCGATGTCCAGGCCCAGCCCGGTCGACCCGGCCCGGCTGGCGCCCCGCCGCACCGGTCCGGCCGGCATACCCGGGCCGGAGTCGGCCACGGTCAGCGCGACCTGTCCCGCGTCCCGGGCGAGCCGGACGGTGAACGGGGTGCCGTCCGGCGTGTGCGCGAAGACGTTGCCCAGCAGCGCGTCCACCGCGGCGGCCAGCTCGTCGTCGGCCACCCCCACCGGCAGCGGGCCGGGCGCGAGATCGAGGGTGACCGTACGGCCGGTGTCCTCGGCGAGGACGGACCAGAACGCCACCCGCTCGCCGACGACCGCCGCCGCGTCGCAGCCGCCCCGGCCGTCCCGCGTCGAGCTGCGCCAGCGGGCCTGCCGGATCAGGCCGGTGACCGCCCGTTCCAGGCCGTCCACCGCCGTGGTCAGCCGGGCCGCGTCGTCCGGGTCGCGCAGCGACTCGGCCTCCAACCGCAGCACGGTCAGCGGGGTACGCAGCCGGTGCGACAGGTCGGCCACCTGCTCCCGTTCCTCGCGCAGCAGCACCTGGATCCGTCCGGCCAGGTGGTTCAGCGCCCCGGCGACCTCCCGCAGCTCGGCGGGCCCGGCCGGGGTGACCCGGGCGTCGAGTTCGGCGCTGGCGAGCCGGTGGGAGACCGCGGAGAGTTCGGTGATCGGCCGCACCAGGGTCCGGGCCAGCCGGTCGGCGACCACCAACCCGACCAGCACCAGCAGCACCCCGAGCAGGGCGAGCACCAGCCAGGCCCGGGTCACCCCGGCGGTGAGCTGGGACCGGGGGACCACCGTGCGGATCACCGCCGTCCCGTCCGGGCGGCCCTGGACCGCGATGACCACCTCCCGGCCGTCGGCCGACTCGGCGGTCAGGCTCTGCCCCCGCGCGGCGAGCGCCACCGCGGGCGTACGGGGCACCGGGGCCCCGAGCACCGTGCCGTCGGGCAGGAACACGCTGATCGGCCGGCCCGACTCCGCGGCGAGCTGCTCGACGGTCAGCCGGACGGTCTGCGGGTCGGCCGTGCCGACCACCGGCACCAGGCTCTGCGTCTCGGCGGTGGCCCGCACGGTCGCCCGGTCCGCGGCGACGGTGCGGACCAGCAGCGCCAGCGGCACCAGGAAGGCGGTCAGGACGAGCACGCCGACCGCGGCGGCGAGCAGCGCCAGGCGGGCCCTCACCCGGTGCCTCCCGGCGCCGCCAGCCGCACCCCCACACCCCGTACGGTGTGCAGGTAGCGCGGTTGCTGGGCGCTCTCGCCCAGCTTGCGTCGCAGCCAGGACAGGTGCACGTCGACGGTCTTGTCGGCGCCGCCGTACGGGATCCGCCAGACCTCGGTGAGCAGCTCCCGTTTGGTGACCACCTGTCCGGGCCGTCCGGCGAGGTGGTGCAGCAGATCGAACTCGCGCGGTGTCAGCTCCACCGGTACCCCGTCCAGGCTCACCTGCCGCGACCGCGGGTCGATCCGCAGCCCGCCGACGACGAGCGTCGGGTCCCCGGTCGCGGTGTCCCCGGCCGACCGGCGCAGCACGGCCCGGACCCGGGCGTCCAGCTGCGCCGCCGTGAACGGTTTCACCAGGTAGTCGTCGGCCCCGGCGTCGAGCAGCCGGACGATCTCGGCCTCGTCGTCGCGTGCGGTGGCCACGATGAGCGGCACCGAGCTGACCGCGCGCAGCATCCGCAGCAGCTCCCGACCGTCCAGATCGGGCAGTCCCAGGTCGAGTACGACGAGGTCGGGCCGGTCGTCGAGCGCGTCGCGCAACCCGGTCATCGCGGTGGAGGCCGCGGCGACCGCGTGGCCGCGCTCCCGCAGGGCCCGGATCAACGGGGTACGGATCGTCAGGTCGTCCTCGATGAGCAGCAGCCGTGCCACAGGTTGCACGCTAGTCGCCGGTCCGCTCCAGGTCATTCCTCGTCCGGTTTGCGGAGGCGGTCCGGTCTCCGGCACGAGGGTCCGATCGCGCCCACACACGTAACGGTTGGGTTAAAGATGCGGTTCAAGCTGGTCGGATCAAGGACGTGGCGGTGCGGACAGCCGGGGCGGGATGATCGTTTGGTTCGGTCGGGACCATTGTCCGCCCTGCTGACATTGATCTTGACAGCTCTTGAGAGTCGGATCACACTTCCCGCCAGCTATGGCTGCCGAGGTCGTGCCGGGACCCCCACCGGGTCGGCCATCGGGACCTCCCTGCCAGGAAGGACTCTCATGAGGAGTACAAGGAAACCGATCAGGCGGGGCCGCTTGCTGGCTCTGCTCGCCCTACCGCTGGCGCTCGCCGTCAGCGCGCCCGGCCTCGCGAATCCGACGACGGACACCGCGGTGGCCCCCGACAGGACGTCGAGTGGCGAACAGAACGGCGTCGGTCTGATGCGGATCGTGGTCGCCGACAAGTCGGGCATCGACCGGCTCAACGAGCTGGGTGTCGACCTCGCCGAGTACGTCAAGCCGGTCGACAACGGCATCGAGGTGCACGCGATCCTCAGCCCGGAGGAGAGCCAGTCGCTGCGCGACATGGGCTTCGACGTGCAGGACGCCATCTCCGACCAGAGCGACTACGCGGAGAACGTGGCGGAGCGGTCCACCACGGTCCGGGCCCTGCAGGCCCTGGCCGCCAGCACCGACACCCTGACCGTGCTGCGGTCCGAGTGGTTCACCAGCCTCGACAACCAGCTCTTCCTCAACATCGAGGTGAAGTCGAGCGCCGGCAGCGACTCGACCACGGTGCTGACGGTGAGCTACGACAGCGGAGCGGGCACGGAGATCGGCTCCGGCGGCACCGCCACCCTGTCCCGGTTCACCGACGCCGGCCAGTACATGTACCACCGGTTCAGCAACCCGCTGGCCATCGACAAGGCGCCGGCCAAGGCCACCATCACCAGCAACAAGGGTGGCTCGGTCACGGTCGACGTGGCCAAGTGGCTGGGCAGCCCGCGCAAGGTCACCGGTGACCACCCGTACGTGTCGGACTTCGTCGACCACTACATGGACCCGACCGAGATCACCGCCCGGTTCACCTCGCTGGCCGCGGAGTTCCCGAAGCTCACCCAGCTGATCGACCTGCCGTACAAGACGAACGGCTACCGGCGTCAGGCGCAGGCGCAGTTCGGCACCGCCACGGCGAGCATCGTCTACGTCACCTCCAAGGCGTACGGCTCCGAGGGCGGCAACGACATCACCATGTCGCTGGTCAACCCGGGCGCGGCGAACGCCCCGCTGACGGTCGGCGTCTCCGGCAAGGCCGTCACGGTGAACCTGGCGACCAACGGTTCCGGCGCGATCACCAGCACCGCGGCGCAGGTCGCCAACGCGGTCAACGGCAACGCCGACGCCGCCAAGCTGCTCACGGCCAGCACCTACCGGGGCAACGCCGGCGCGGGCGCCGTGGCCGCGGCCGCCGCCACCAAGCTGACCGACAACCTGAAGGCGCCGGCGAGCGTTTCCCGCGACCCGTTCCAGATGAAGGTGCTGCGGATCGGCAAGCACCGGGACGGCTCGAAGGTCGGCGTCTTCCTCTACTGCCAGGAGCACGCCCGGGAGTGGGTGACCCCGCTGGTCTGCGTGGAGTCGGCCGAGCGGCTGCTGCGCAACTACGCGCAGGACCCGAACACCCGCAAGATCGTCGATGACCTGGACATCTTCATCCTGCCGGTGGTCAACCCGGACGGCGCGCACTACAGCATGTACGACTACAACATGCAGCGCCGGAACATGACCAACTACTGCCCGGCGTCCTCGGCGGACCCGGCCAACCGCAACGCCTGGGGCGTGGACATCAACCGGAACTTCTCGGTCGGTTCCGTCTACGACGGCTACAACGGCGGGTCGACGAGCTGCACCAGCGACACGTACTCCGGGCCGAGCAAGCTGTCCGAGCCGGAGGCGCGTAACGAGGTCTGGCTGGTCGACAACTTCCCGAACATCAAGCTCTCGATGAACACCCACTCCTACGGCGGCTACTTCATGTGGCCTCCGGGCGCGTACAAGACCGCCGGGCGTGAGGTGCTGCCGCGGGTGGACCAGGGTACCGAGGCGTTCTTCTGGACCTCCTCGGACTACATCCTCTCCCGCGTGCAGGAGTACCGGGGCACCGCGATCTGGCCGGGCCGTACCGGACCGGTGACCGACGTGCTCTACTCGGCGGCCGGCAACAGCGCCGACGAGCACTGGTACAACCGGGGCATCATCGGCTGGGACTTCGAGGTCGGCGCGGACGTCTACAACCCGACGACCAAGCGGTTCACCGCGGTCGGCTTCCAGCCGACGTTCGCCGAGGGCCACGAGGAGGCGATGGAGTTCGCCAACGGCAACATCGGCATCCTCGAGGTCGCCCGGGCGTACGCCACGGACAAGATCCAGCCGAAGAGCACGGTGAAGATCGTCAGCCAGCAGCCGGGCGCCACGACCTTCACCTTCACCACCAGCGAGCCGGCGAACGTGTACTACACGCTCGACGGCAGCCGGCCGACGTTCAACTCGCCCAAGCTGGCCCTCGCCGGCATGCGGGAGGGTGTCCAGAACCTCACGGTGAACAGCAACACGACCATCAACTGGTTCTCCGTCGACATCGCCGGCAACGTGGAGAGCAACTACAAGCCGGACGGCAACGGCAAGAACTACAACAAGCAGACCGTAACCGTCAACTAACCAGTCCTGACCGAACAGCGGTGGCCGTCGACCCCAGGTCGGCGGCCACCGGCCTTATCCGCGACCACCCCGCTCGCGCCTCATCTCCGCCTCTCACCCGGAGCAACCGATGCACACCCACACCCGGCCCGTACCCGCGCCGCCGGTCGACCCGTCGCGGGACGCCGCGCGCCGTCGCCGGACCCTGGTGCTCCTGACCCTGATCGTGGCGCCGATGGCCGCGGCGACCCTGCTCGGGATGGCGCTGCTCTGGCCGGCCGGGAAACCGGAGAACACCAGCGCCACCGCGAGCGCCCGTAGCCTCAGCCACCCCGAGGCGACCGTGCAGAGCGTGTCGACGTACGACTGCCCCGCGGCCAACCAGCGGCCCGGCCCGGACGGCCAGCAACAGCTGGTGACCTGCGCGTCGGTGCAGGCAAAGCTGGAGACCGGGCCGGAGAGCGGCGCCAGCGTGACCGTCGACGTGTCGGCGGAGGCGTACCGCGCCGGCCTCGGACCGGGCGACCGGATCAAGGTGATGCGCGTCTTCAACCACCAGAGCGGCCCGGCCGTGTACGCCTTCTACGACTACTCGCGGAGCCTGCCCCTCGCGCTGCTCGCGGCGGCCTTCGCCGCGGCCGTCATCGCGGTGGCCAGGATGCGCGGGCTGAAGGCCCTCATCGGGCTCGGCGTCGCCTACCTGGTCATCGTCAAGTTCATGCTGCCCGCGTTGCTGGCCGGTGAGTCCGGCCTGCTGGTCGGCGTGGTCGGCGCGGCGGCGATCATGTTCGTCGTCATCTATCTCGCGCACGGCTTCTCGGCCCGCACCACCACCGCGCTGATCGGTACGCTGTTCGGCCTGCTGGCCACGGCCGGTATCGGGCTCTGGGCCGCCACCGCCGCCCACCTGACCGGCCTCGGTGACCACGACAGCACCGTGCTCGCCCTGTTCGACACCCGGATCAGCCTGCCGGAGATCGTGCTCTGCGGCGTCATCGTGGCCGGACTGGGCGTGCTCAACGACGTCACCATCACCCAGTCCTCGGCCGTGTGGGAGCTGCACGAAATGGGCTCGGACAGCTCCGCCCGCACCCTGTTCGGCAGCGCCATGCGGATCGGCCGCGACCACATCGCCTCGACCGTCTACACCATGGCCTTCGCGTACGCCGGGGCCGCCCTGCCCGTCATGCTGCTGATCAACGCCTACGACCGTCCGCTGCTCAACGTGCTCAGCACGGCCCAGATAGCCGAGGAGATCGTCCGGACGCTGGTCGCCTCCATCGGTCTGGTGCTCGCGATCCCGCTCACCACGGCGGTCGCCGTCGCGGTCGTCAAGGCCGTCGGAGTCGCGACGCCCACCCCGGCCCCGATCGGCGACGAGTCGCCGGCGGCCACCGGATGACCGACCCGGCCGCGCGGCCACAGCCGTCGCCGGAGCCGCACCGACTCTCTTAACCTTCCCCGGTGCCGGGCTTAACCTTCCTTCGGGGACACTCGGCGCATGGGCCGTCGACCGCTCCTCGCCGCCGTCGGATGGTTGGCCACCACCGTCGCCGCCACGCTCGTCGGGCTGGGCGCGATCCGGCTGGTCGGCGACGGCATCACCGGCACCCCTGGCGGCGTACGCGACCAGCGGGAGGTCGCCAGCGCACTCGCGTCACCCGAGCCGGCGCCCCCCGCGTCGGGCGGCCCGACCGGGAGCCCGACACCGACGGCCGCCCCGGCGAGCCCGACGCCGACCGTCAGCCCGACCGCCACCGCCGCCCAGCGAAGTTTCGCCACCCCCGGCGGTACGGCGGTCGCCGAGTGCGGCCCGGCCGGGGTACGCCTGGTCACCTGGTCGCCCCGCCAGGGCTACTGGGTCAAGGAGACTCCCGACCGGGGGCCGGACGACCACGTCGAGGTCCGGTTCGAGGGCCCGGCGGGTGAGCACGAGCTGAAGCTGCGGTGCGTCGGCGGGCAACCGGTCGCGGAGAGCCACGACTGAGTCCGGCGCGGACAGTCCCGGGTGGGAACGAGCGCACGGCGCCGCCCGACCTGGGTCGTAACGTCGCCGCGCTCTGGCCGTCTCCCACCACCGCAGCCGTACGGCGGTACGACAGCGGGGACTTGGCTCGACCGGCCCAGTGTGAACCGGTCCTGGGGGACCTGATCCCCGCCGAGGAGGGATCCAAACCACGGAGAGTGGCAAATTCCACCATCTGCGCGTCCCGGCTTCACCGCCCCGTGGACCGGGTATGTGCGCGCCATGGAGCATTTCACGATCGCGACCGCCGCCGAGAAGAGTCCGGAGTTCCGTCGGGTGCTGTGGACCGGAGGACACACCCAGCTGGTCATCATGACGATTCCGCCGGGCGGGGAGATCGGCGAGGAGGTCCACGAGGGCATCGACCAGATCCTCACCTTCGTCAGCGGCACCGGCGAGGCCCGGGTCGCCGGTGAGCGCAAGGAGGTCGTCTCCGGTGACCTGGTGGTCGTACCGGCCGGGACGAAGCACAACTTCGTCAACACCGGCCCCAACCCGCTCGTCCTCTACACCGTCTACGGCCCGCCCGACCATGCCGACGGGGCCGTGCACCGGACCAAGGAGGAGGCCGAGGCGGCCGAGGCGGCCGGCCAGGACGAGCCGCCCACCTCCTGACCGGCACGGCTGAACGCGACGGCTCCGGGTACCCGGAGCGGGTGCACCAGCCGGCGATCTCCGACTACGGATTCCTCTCCGACTGCCGCTCCGGGGCCCTGGTCGGCCGGGACGGATCGATCGACTGGTGGTGCCCGGACCGGTTCGACGCCCCGTCGGTCCTGGGCCGGCTGCTCGATCACCGTCGACGGCCTGGTACGGCGCTGGAGCACCGACCCGGCGGGCTTCGTGCTCTGCTCGTTCTGGCTGGTGCACTGCCTGATGAAGGCGGGAGAACCGGAACGGGCCCGGGTGCTGTTCGAGAACGTCCTCGGGCACGCCAACGACCTGGGACTCTTCGCCGAGCAGATTGACCTGGACAGCGGTGCGCAGCTCGGCAACATGCCCCAGGCGCTGTCGCACATCGGCATGATCAACGCGGCCTGGCGGCTGACCAACCCGACCGCCGAATGAGCCGGGTCACACCAGCGGCACGCCGGAGACGTCCACCGTCTCCGGGTACTTCAGCCCCGCGCCGGTGTTCAACACCACCACCCGCTCGTCGGCCCGGATCCATCCCCCGGCGCGCAGTTGCCGGGCGGCGGTCAGGCAGGCGGCCCCCTCCGGGCAGAGCAGCAGGCCCTCCCGTCCGGCGAAGTCGCGCAGGTCGGCGAGGATCTCGGCGTCGTCGACGGCGATCGCGGTCCCGCCGCTGTCCCGCAGCGCGGCGAGGATCAGCTCGTCGCCGAGCGGGGACGGCACGGTGATGCCGAACGCCAGCGTGCGCGCGTCCGTCCACGGGGTGGCCCGCGGCTCGCCGGCCGCGAACGCCCGCACGATCGGGGCGCAGCCGGTGGACTGCACCGCCACGAGCCGGGGCAGCTTGTCCTCCACCCAGCCCAGCTCGCGCAGCTCGTGCAGCGCCTTGTGGATACCGATCAGCCCGACCCCGCCGCCGGTCGGATAGATGATCACGTCGGGCACCTGCCAGCCGAGCTGCTCGACGATCTCGTACCCCATGGTCTTCTTGCCCTCCAGGCGGTACGGCTCGCGCAGCGTGCCGGCGTCGAAGATCCGCCCGTCCGACTCGGCGACCAGCCCCGCCACCCACCGCCCGGCGTCGCTGATCAGGCCGTCCACCAGGCGCAGGTCGGCCCCGGCCGCGACGCACTCCCGCCGGCAGATGGTGGGCGCGTCGAGCGGCATGGCGATGGTCGCGCCCATTCCGGCCCGAGCCGCGTACGTTGCCCAGGCCGCCCCGGCGTTGCCGTTGGTCGGCATGGCGATCCGCTCGACGCCCAGCTCCCGGGCCCGGCTCACCCCCACCGCCGCGCCCCGGGCCTTGAACGACCCGGTCGGGGTCAGCCCCTCGTCCTTCACGATCAGTTCCGCGATCCCGATCTCGGCGCCGTACGCGGGGGCGCGCAGCAGCGGCGTCCAGCCCTCGCCGAGCGTGGTGACGAAGCGGGGATCGGCCACCGGCAGCAGCTCCCGGTAGCGCCACAGGTCGGCCGCGCGGAGGCCGAACTGCTCGGGGGTCACCGACGCGGCCACCGCGGCCAGGTCGTAGCGGGCCAGCAGCGGGGAGCCGCAGTCGCACAGGTTCTGCAACGTCGCCGCCGGGCGCTCCCGGCCGCAGCGCGGGCACTCCAGGTGCGTCAGGTGCACGATGCTCCTCAGCTCGTGTCGATGCTCAGCCAGTGCCGGCTGCGCCGACCCGGCTCGTACGGGGAGTCGAGGCGCTTGGCCACCACGCCCGGGAGCCCCTGCTCGCCGGCGGTCCGCAGGGCGTCCGCGCCGACACCCGGGAACCACGGCGGAGTCTGCCAGTGCCGTCCGGTGAGCGCCAGACCGTCGAGCAGCTCGCGGCGCTGGGCGTACGGCACGTCGAGGGTGGTCACGCCCTCCAGCCAGAGCAGGTCGACGGCGAGGAACTGGCCGTCCCGCTTGGTGGGCGCCCTGACCCGCCCGGCCGGGTCGATACGGACCAGCACGCCGTCCAGCACCGCCTCGGTGGGTGCCAGCTCCTCGGCCATCGCGCGCAGCCACGGGTACGCCCCGGTGATCTCCTCGTCGGCCTCGTCCAGCAGTCGCAGCCGGCCGCCCGAGACGTACGCCAGCGCCCGTACGCCGTCCCAGCGCAGCTCGTAGCCCCACTCCGCCCCGTCCTTCGGGAGCCGTTTCCCGGGTGTCGGACGCATCGGGCGGACCAGTTCGGGCATCGGCGTCCAGCCCTCCGGCGCCGGGTCGGTGCGCCGGACCATCCAGTCCCGGCCCCGGCCTCCGGTGGCGAACAGCACGTACCGGCCGTTCGTCCGCTTCCCGTCGAGCACCACGATCACCTCGTCGTCGCGCCACTTCTCGGCGCGGTAGGTGCCGGTGTCGTGGATGGTCATCCGTCCGCCGCCGTACTCGCCGGCCGGGATCTCACCGTGGAAGGTCAGGTACTCCATCGGGTGGTCCTCGGTGTGCACGGCGAGGTGGTTGCGGCCGGGGTCGCGGGGCAGGCCGCGCGGCACCGCCCAGGAGGCGAGCACGCCGTCGTGTTCCAGGCGCAGGTCCCAGTGCAGGCTGCGGGCGTGGTGCTGCTGGATGACGAAGCGGGGCCTGCGCCGGGAGGGCCGCCTCCGCCGTGGGCCCTGTTCCGGCAGAGGCTCGGGGGTACGCGCCGCGTCCCGCTTCCGCCGGTACTCCTCCAGCCGGTCAGCCACTCCCGCATTGTCCGGCACACCGGGGGAGTCGGCACGGCGGATCGTCCGGTTCCTGCCAGGGCGTAACGGTCCGCGGCCCTGCCGGTGAGCGGCGGCATGGCTGGGGCGATCACGGGTAGAACAGCCGCCATGACCAGCCCTGAACAGCCCACCGTCCTGCTTCCCGGCGAGGTCCGGATGCCGCTGCTCGGTTTCGGCACCTGGCAGGCCACCGGCGAGGCCGGGTACGCCGCCGTGCTCGCCGCCCTCGACGCCGGCTACCGGCACATCGACACCGCCACCATGTACGGCAACGAGCGGGAGGTCGGCCGGGCGGTCAAGGAGAGCGGGCTGCGCCGGGAGGACGTCTTCATCACCACGAAGCTGCCGCCTGAGCGGGTGGGCCGGGAGCGGGAGACCATCGAGGCGAGCCTGGCCGCCCTGGACACCGACCACGTCGACCTGTGGCTGATCCACTGGTCGCCGACCTCGCCGGGCGAGGGCATCCCGGTCTGGCGGGAGTTGCTCGCCGCCCGCGACGAGAACATGGCGCGGGCCGTCGGGGTGAGCAACCACAGCATCAGCCAGATCGACGAGCTGATCCAGGCCACCGAGGAGAATCCGGCGGTCAACCAGATCCGGTGGAGCCCGTCGCTCTACGACCGGCAGGTGCACGCCGCGCACCGGGACCGCGGCGTGGTGCTGGAGGGCTACAGCCCGCTCCGGACCACCGACCTGTCCGATCCGGTGCTGGTCCGGATCGCCGCGGCGCACAACGTCTCGCCCGCGCAGGTGGTGCTGCGCTGGCACATCGACCACGAGACCGTGGTCATCCCCAAGTCGGTGACGCCGGACCGGATCCGGGCCAACGCCGACGTCTTCGGTTTCTCGCTGACCGCCGAGGAGATGCGGGACATCGACGCTCTCGGCGGCTGACCTCGGCGGACCGGGCCGGCGGCTGCTGTCGGGAGGCCCGCCGGCCCGGTGCGGGGCGCGGTCGACGGACCGCGCCCCGTTCCGTTCGTCGCCCGGTCAGGACCGGGCGCAGGCGACGCCGTTGAGGGTGAAGCTGGTCGGCGACGAGTACGTGCCGTTCAGCGTGCCCTGGTAGCCGAAGGCGGTCGAGGCGCCCGGCGCGAGAGTGCCGTTGTAGTTGAGGTTCTTGGCGGTCACCGCGGACCCGCTCTGGGTGACGGTGGCGTTCCACGAGCTGGTGATCTGCTGTCCGCTCGGCAGGTTGTAGGTGAGCGTCCAGCCGTTGATCGTCGACGAGCCGTTGTTGGTGATCTGCACGTCGGCGGTGAAGCCGTTGTTCCAGGAGTTCGGGGTGTACTTCACCGCGCAGCCGCCGGCCGGCGGGTTGGTGGTCGGCGGGGTCGTGGTCGGGGGCGCGGTGGTCGGCGGGGCCGTCGTCGGCGGGGTGGTGCTGCCGCCGGTGTTGACGCTCTGCGAGAAGGAGCTGACCGCCAGGCCCACGCCGCCCTGCCACGGCTCGAAGCCGGCCTGGATGCTGGTCAGATACCAGTCGCTGGTGATCGCGCCACGGCTGCGGGTGTCGTTGATGAACGCCATGGCGTCGAAGCTCAGGCTGGGGATCGCCGACGAGGACACGTACGAGATGACGTTGTTGGAACCGTTGCTGCCCCGCCAGACCTCCCAGCTCCGCCCGGCGAGCGTGGTGTTGCCCACCACGGAGCCGATCGGCTGGATCGGGCCCTGCCGGTTGAACCAGATCATGATCTCCATCTGGTTCACCCCGTCCCGCTTCGGACTGGGGTCGAGCCAGATGTCGTACGCGGCGTCGTAGGTGGCGCCGCTGACGTAGTTGTAGCTGATGCTGCTCGGGGCGCTGCTGATGTTCTTCACCTGGACCGGCAGGTTGGTGCCGGGCGAACAGTTCGTGTAGTGGCAGCCCACGAAGATCGACGGGTAGGAGACCGGGGCACCGCTGGTGTTGCCCACCCCGTCCTGCCGGGTGATGGAGAAGCCGGTGGAGGTGACGTTGATGCAGTGCTGGGCGGTGGTACCCCAGCGGTTGTTCTGTACGACGTACTTGCCGCCGATGGTGGTGGACCCGTACTGCTCGCAGATCTGGGTGTCGGCGGAGGCGGTGCCGCCGAGGACGACGGCGACGAGCGTGCCGGCGGCCAACAGACCGGCGGCCGCGAGGGCCCTCAGGGGACGCTTCATGATGCTCCTTGGCTTCGGCGCGCGGCGCCGGATTTCGGGTCGGGACAGGCGCCGGGAGCGCTCCCACGCTCCGTAATCACATTTACATGCTTGAAACTGTGGCGCAATGGGACGGGTCAACGGAACGAAAGATTCGTTCACCGTTGCGAACGGCGGTCTAGAAGCAACGCCGTTCAGTTAGGGCGGTGGCTGGTTGGTCAAGGGTCGTTGCTGATGACGTCGATGCTGGTGGTGGCTTTGTAGGTGCGGCGGTCGATGTTCGGTCCGCGGGCCTGGTACTTGGAGTTCGAGCGTTTGATCATGCGGGTTTTCGTGCGGATGCGGCGGTCGGGCAGCAGGTTGGCCAGGACGCGTTCGCCGATGACGCCGACCAGGTCGATGACGGTGTCGGCGATGACGCCGGCGGCGTGCATGATCTGGTCGCGGGCGGCGTGGAGGGCGGTGGTGAAGCTGGCGCGGTCCGGGTCGAGGCCGGGGCGGCTGTCGGTGGCGTCGACCATGGCGGTGCGTAGTAGTTGGTAGACGATCAGCAGGGCGTGGATCTCCTGGTCGACGCCGTCGGGAGTACGGGCGCGTAGGACCCGGCCGCCGAGGATGGTGGACTTCAGTTCCAGGTAGGCGGTCTCGATCTCCCACCGCTGGTGGTAGAGGCCGACGAGGTCGGCGGCCGGGTAGTGACGCGGGTCGAGCAGGGTGGTGATGAGCCGGTAGTCGCCGGTGTGGCTGCCGGCCGTGGTGGTGATGCTGATCCGGGCCTCGATGATCCGTACTGGCCGGCTGCCGATGACCGACAGCCAGGAGCCGTCGTGGTAGCGGCGGATCAGCGGGAGTTTCCGGCCGTTCTTGCAGCGGATCAGCAGGTCCGCTCCGGTCGCGGCGAACGCGGTGATCAGGTCGGCGGCGGCGTAGTTGCGGTCGGCCAGTAGCAGCATCCCGGCGCGTAGGCTGCGGACGAGCTGCCGTGCCTGGACGGTCTCACCGGTGGTGCTGGGGTCGAACACGGCGTCGATGACCGAGCGGGTGCCGCAGGTCAGCAGCGCGCTCAGCCGCAGTGTCGGGTAGCCGGAGCCGCCGTTGTTGCACCGGTGTTTGACGTAGCGACGCAGGTTGGCCGTCGAGTCCGCGACAGCGAGCACGGTGCCGTCGACGACGACCGGCAGGAGGCCCCGCCACCACACCTGTCCGACAGCGCTGGTCGCGGCCGGGCCACGAAGCACGTCGAACAAGGCTCGCAGCGGGGCTACGCCGAGTCGTTGCCGGGCCTGCCGCAAAGCGCTGACGCAGGGGTCGGCCACCGGCAGCCCGTGCAGGCCGGCCACGAGTTTCGCCCACACCTGCCGGTAGCCGAGATCGGCGAACAAACAGCCGGCCAGCAGCAGGTACACCACCACCCGGGCTGGCAGCAACCGGATCCGTCGCTGCGTACGCCGAGTCGCGGCCAACACGTCATCGACCATCTCGAACGGCAGCAGACGGGTCAGTTCACCGAGGTGACCGGCCGCGAACGGCCCGGCAGCTACCGTGACCGTCCGGGTTATGGCAATCTGATCCACCGAGCGGGGTTCCTGGTTCGGGTTGTCTTGGAGTGACAAACCTTGATACCGGAACTCCGCTTCTCACTTCCTGATCAACACACCCCTTGACCAGCCCCGCCCACGCCTAACTGAACGGCGTTGGGTCTAGAAGTCCTCGCCGAGCAACGCCCGCGCCGCGCGTACCTGGGCCGCCGCGGCGCGCAACGCCGCCGCCACCCGGCGCTGCGTCGCCGGCCCGAGCCGGCTGACCGGCGCCACCACCGCGAGCGCGTCCACCGCGGGGTCGCGCAGGGGTATCGCCACCGCCACCCCGGCCAACCCCGGCCCGCTCTCCTCCTCCTCGACCGCCCAGCCCCGCCGGCGGACGGCGGCGAGTTGGGCGCGCAGCTCCTCGGGACGGGTGGTGGTCCGCTCGGTGAGCGCCGGCAGCGGCCAGCTGAGCAGCCGATCCACCGCGTCGTCCCGCAGCTGGGCGAGCAGCGCCCGACCGGCCGCGGTGGCGTGCGCCGGCAGCCGGGCGCCGAGCGGGACGTGCGGTCGCAGCGCGTGGACCGACTCCCGTTTGGCCAGCACCACCACCGTGTCGCCGTCGCGCCGGCACAGCTGCACCGTCTCGCCGAACCGGGCGGCCAACTGGTCCAGCAGCACCCCGAGCGATCCGCCCGCGTCCGCCCCGGCCAGATAGGCCGCACCGACCTGGAGCGACCGCAGGCCCAGGCCGAAGCGGGTCCCGGTGGAATCGGCCGCGATCCAGCCGCGGCCGAGCAGGGTCTGCAGGATGCCGTGCAGGCTGCTCTTGGGGATGCCCAGGCTCCGGCTCAACTCCACCAGCGACCGCGGCCCGGCCGGGTCGGCGAGGGCCTCCAGCACGTCGAGGGCACGACCCGCCGACTTCACCGGGTGCCGTGCCTCGCCCACCGCCACGGCGGCCACTCTAGTGACCATCGATACGTCCGGGGAGCCTCCGGCGCTGACGGAACGACGTTCAGCAGGCCGGTCAGGGTTTCCGGAAGGCGGGAGAGGCGGTCGGGCTGAGCCGATTGGCCCTGGCGTGCACTGATTGCGACGAGTAATGTCTTGCCTCCAACGCGTGCCGAACCCCTCCGGAGGCGTACCCAACGATGGGTGGTTTCCCCCTGCGCATCCTCGTCGTCGGCGCGGGCATCGCCGGTCTCGCCGTGGCCCGGGCACTGCGCCTGGCGGGGTTCCGACCCGACGTCACCGAGAAGCTGCCCCCCAGCGAGCGGGGCGACGTAGGCCTCTACCTGCCGGGTAACGCGGCGCGGGCGCTGCGCCGACTCGACCTGGACGGCCCGGTGCGCCCGCTCGGCCACGTCATCCACCGCCAGCGCTTCCTCGACGCCGCCGGCGCGCCGCTCTGCGAGGTCGACCTCGACGCCCTCTGGGCCGAGGTGGGCGAGTGCCGGGCGCTGCCCCGCGCCGAGCTGCACCGGGTCCTGCTCACCGGGGCCGGCGGCGCCGTCCGGCACGGCGCCGAGATCAGCACCGTCGAGCCGCTGCCCGGCGGCGTCGCGGTCGGCTTTACCGACGGCACCTCCGGGGAGTACGACCTGGTCATCGGTGCCGACGGGCCGCGCTCGACGGTGCGTACCCTGGCCGCGCTCGGCGGGCCGCCCCGCCCCGTCGGGCAGGTGGTCTACCGGGCGGTGGTCCGGGGCGGCC
Source organism: Micromonospora narathiwatensis (assembly GCF_900089605.1). Taxonomy (NCBI): domain Bacteria; kingdom Bacillati; phylum Actinomycetota; class Actinomycetes; order Micromonosporales; family Micromonosporaceae; genus Micromonospora; species Micromonospora narathiwatensis. The sequence continues at coordinate 6,560,662 of NZ_LT594324.1, forward strand.
CGCCGGTCGCCGACTGGACCGCCCTGCTCGGCGAGCGCGCCGGCTTCCTGGTGGTGCCGATCGGCGCCGGCCGGCTGCACTGCTACGCCGACGAGGCCGGCACCGCGTTGCCGGCCGACCCGCTGGCCCGGCTGCGCGAGCTGTTCGGCGACTACGGCGGCCCGGTCCCCGACGTCCTCGACGCGCTGGACACGGTGCACGCCGAGCTGACCGAGGAGGTCGAGCTGGGGCGCTGGTTCCACAATCGGGTGCTGCTCGTCGGCGACGCCGCGCACGCCACTGCGCCGACCCTGTCCCAGGGTGCCGCGATGGCGCTGGAGGACGCCGTGGTGCTCGCCGAGTCGCTGCGGGCCGCCGGCAGCGTGGAGGCCGCGCTGATCGCGTACGAGAGCCGGCGACGGCCGCGTACCCGCTGGGTGCGGGACCGGACCCGGGACCGCAACCGGACCCGGGACGTGCCGCCCGCGCTGCGCGACCCGTTGCTGCGCGGACGCGGCGGGCGCATCTTCCAGGAGCACTACCGGCTTCTGGTGGACCCGCTCTAGGTCGACCGGCAGGGCGGCGGTGATCGTAGCCGCCCACCCCCGGCGGCGCTGCCACCTGCCGGGGACTATCCTCCTTGCGGATGACGGCTGCGCAGATGACCAGCGCGTGCCGAGCGGGACAACCCAGAACCGGAGGCCACTCGTGACCACCGTCGCACCCAAGCCGGTCGTGACCCGGCCCTGGCCGGTCCGCGAGCCGGTCAAGGGGTCGGCCCTCGCGCGGCTGCTGCGTACCACGGACGCGAAGCAGATCGGGATCATGTACATGGTCACCGCGTTCGCGTTCTTCATGATCGGCGGCGCGATGGCCCTGATCATGCGCGCCGAGCTGGCGCGGCCGGGCCTGCAGTTCCTGTCGCCCGAGCAGTACAACCAGCTCTTCACCATGCACGGCACGATCATGCTGCTGTTCTTCGCGACGCCGATCGTGTTCGCTTTCGCGAACTACGTGGTGCCGCTGCAGATCGGCGCGCCCGACGTGTCGTTCCCCCGCCTGAACGCGTTCGCCTACTGGCTGTACCTGTTCGGCGGCACCATGGCCACCGCCGGCTTCATCGCCCCGGGTGGCGCGGCCGACTTCGGCTGGACGGCGTACACGCCGCTGAGCACCGCCGAGCACTCGCCGGGCGTCGGTGGCAACCTGTGGGTGGTCGGCCTGGTCGTCTCGGGTCTGGGCACCATCCTCGGCGCGGTCAACCTGATCACCACGATCCTGACCCTGCGCGCCCCCGGTATGACCATGTTCCGGATGCCGATCTTCACCTGGAACATGCTGGTCACCAGCCTGCTGGCCATCCTGATCTTCCCGCTGCTGGCCGCCGCGCTGATGGCGCTCGCCGCGGACCGCCTGATCGGCGCCCACGTGTACGACCCGGCCACCGGTGGGCCGATGCTCTGGCAGCACCTGTTCTGGTTCTTCGGGCACCCCGAGGTCTACATCATCGCGCTGCCGTTCTTCGGCATCATCTCCGAGATCATCCCGGTCTTCTCCCGGAAGCCGATCTTCGGTTACAAGGGCCTCGTCGCCGCGACCATCGCCATCGCCGCCCTGTCGATGAGCGTGTGGGCGCACCACATGTTCGCCACCGGCCAGGTGCTGCTGCCGTTCTTCAGCTTCCTCAGCTACCTGATCGCCGTGCCGACCGGTATGAAGTTCTTCAACTGGATCGGCACCTTGTGGCGGGGCCAGATCACCTTCGAGACGCCGATGCTCTTCGCCGTCGGCTTCCTGGTCACGTTCCTCTTCGGCGGTCTGACCGGCGTGCTGCTCGCCAGCCCGCCGCTGGACTTCCACATCCACGACTCGTACTTCGTGGTGGCGCACTTCCACTACGTGCTCTTCGGCACGATCGTGTTCGCCGTGTTCGGCGGCATCTACTTCTGGTTCCCGAAGATGTTCGGCCGGATGCTCGACGAGCGGCTCGGCAAGATCCACTTCTGGCTCACCATGATCGGCTTCCACACCACCTTCCTGGTGCAGCACTGGCTCGGCGCCGAGGGCATGCCGCGGCGGTACGCCGACTACGCGGCCAACGACGGCTTCACCATGCTGAACACGATCTCCACCGTCGGCGCGTTCATCACCGGTATCTCGACCCTGCCGTTCATCTGGAACTGCTGGAAGTCGTACAAGGCCGGTCCGGTGGTCGAGGTCGACGACCCGTGGGGCTACGGCAACTCGCTCGAGTGGGCCACCACCTCGCCGCCGCCGCTGCGCAACTTCGACCGGATGCCGCGGATCCGCTCCGAGCGGCCGGCGTTCGACGTCAAGTTCCCGGAGCTGGCCGCCGGGGTGCACGCCCTGGCCGGCCCGCCGGAGGGCGGCGCCAAGCCGCTGACCAGCGAGGCCGACGGTGGTGCCAGCTACGTGGAGGACACCTCCGGCAACCGCGACCAGCGCTGACACCGAGCGTCGGGCAGGGGCCCCTTCTCACCGGGAACGGTGGGACGGGGCCCCTCTCGTGTTCCGGCCTGCCGCCGGCGAGCCCGGTCGCGGCCCCCGGCCGGACGCGGGACCTGCGGGTGGCGAACACTCAGGCCGGCGGGGCGTAGCTGTCGAGGAACTGGGTCACCCGGTCGCGGAGCTCGACGCTGCCGGTCTCCGGGTTGAGCAGGTTCACCCCGTGGGCGCTGGTCGGTACCAGCACCAACTGCCGCTGCGTGGTCGATGGAGTGGCGGCGTACATCTGCCGCGCCGACTCCGCGAAGCTCGTCTCCAGCTCACCCGCGCCGTAGAGCACCGGGACGGTGATCTTCGGGGCCGCCGCGGCGGCGTCCGCGTCCTGGTAGCCGGTGGGCGGTGACAGGGCGACGACCGCGACCGGCGCCGGGCTGAGAGTCGGCGCGGCGGCCAGCACCGCGGCACCGCCCATCGACCCGCCGGCCAGCACGATCCGGCTGGCGCCGTCAGCGCGCAACGCGCCGGCCGCCGCCTCGACCTGCCGGCCCAGCGGCACCCCGTGGCCCCGGGAGACACCGGACCCGGCGAAGTCGAAGGCGAGCACGCGGTAGCCCCGGTCGGCCAGTTGCTGCCCGTAGGGCAGCCACTGGCAGACGTCGCCGCCGGCCATGTGCGCCAGCACCACCCCCGTGCTCCCGGCGCCGAGGACGACCCCGCCCAGTTCGGCGTCGATCTCCCCGCCGAACTCGATCTGCCGGCCGCTCCCGGCGAACTCGGGGCAGCCAGTGCCCGCGTTGAGCCCGGTCGGCTTCGGCGCCGGCGGGGGGTCGTCGGTGCAGGAGACCAGCCCCACAGCGAGGGCCACGGCGATCAGGCGTTGGGCGGCGAGCTTCATGGCGGCTCCTCGAGGAGGTGATGGAAGCGCTCCCAATCCTCCCGGCCGCAAGCTCCTCGTGGGATCCCGCTCCCGCCTACCGTGTCGAAGCCGTTACCGCCGGCCCGAGCGGCTCCGGCCCGGCCACCGGCTCCGCCGGCACCGCCGCCTCGCCCGGCCGGTCGGCCGACATCCGCCGCTCGCGCAGCTCGACGAGCAGCACGACGAGCGCGACGAGCAGCCCGATCGCGCCGGTCACCGCGAAGCCCCAGAGCGGCGCCGAGGCGTCGATCACCGCGCCGGCGAGCGGGGCACCCACCGCGATCCCGACCGTCACGGCCGAGCCGTGCAGGCCCATCGCCTCACCGCGTACGGCGGCCGGGACGAGCCGGCTGACCGCGTCGGAGGTCGAGGCGATCGTCGGCGCGCAGAGCGCCCCGGCCGGGACCAACGCCAGGCAGAGCAGCCACCAGTGCGCCCCGCCCAACCCGACCGGGATCGTGGTGAGGCTGAGCACCGCCATCAGGGCCAGCGGGGAGAAGGTGCGGCTGACCGCGCCGTAGGCGAAGCCGCCCACCAGCGACGCCACCGCCCACACGGTCAGCACGGCACCGGTCCACCCGACCTCGCCACCGGCGCGCAGCACGGCGACCACCGCCACGTCCGTGCCGCCGAGCACCAGGGTGGCGGCCAGGCTCACCGCCAGCACGGCGAGCAGCCGGGGCGTCAACCACTCGCGGCGGGGCACCTTCCGGTACGGGCCGGCCGGCTCGTCGGCACCCCGGGTCGGCGGGTTGAGCAGCCAGAAACAGATCCCGGAGGAGACGATCCCGGCGCCGACCGCCCACATGGTGAAGCGGGAGGAGACGGCGGTCGCCAACGCCACGGCCAGCGCCGGACCGACCATGAACGACAGCTCCACCGACATCGAGTCCAGCGCGTACGCCGGGCGGCGCCGCTCGGCCGGAACCAGCGCGGCGACCGACTGCCGGACCACCGAGAAGACCGGCAGCGCGACCAGCCCGGCCAGGAACGCGGCCGGCAGCAGCACCGCGTACGACAACGCCGGCGCGGCGGCCCAGAAGACACCTTCGGCGATCGTGGTCAGGACGAGCACCGGGCGCAGCCCGCGCCGGTCGACCAGCCGCCCGAGCAGCGGGGAACCGAGCGCGGCGCCGACGGTCGACGCGGCGCCGACCAGCCCGGCGGCACCGTACCCCCGGCCGAGGTCGAGCACGACGTGGAAGGTGAGCGTCACCCCGGTCGCGGTGAGCGGGATGCGGGCCAGCACCGACACCAGCAGCAGCGACCGGAGACCGGGCAGGGCGAGCGCCTCACGGTAAGGTTTCAAGTTCACGACGGTCCGTACCTCCGGCGGCCATCCTCGGTCCGGGGTACGACAGTCGCAAGCGATTAGCCGGTCAAGCGGTCCTGATCACAGGATCACCGACCATGGTCACCCCGGCGCCCGCCAACGCCCGCAGCGCCACGTCGAGCGTCTCCGGCGCGACCGCGGCGGTGAGATCCAGCAGCACCGTGGTCCGGAAGCCCTCGTGGGCGGCGTCCAGCGCGGTCGCCCGTACGCAGTGGTCGGTCGCGATCCCGACCACGTCCACCCGGTCGACGTCGTGCCGGCGCAGCCAGTCGGCCAGGCACTCGCCGTCCTCCGCGTGCCCCTCGAAGCCGGAGTACGCGGCGGCGTGCTCGCCCTTGTGGAAGATCGCCTCCACCCGCCCGGTGTCCAGGTCGGGGTGGAACTCCGACCCCCGCGTGCCCACCACGCAGTGCCGCGGCCAGGTGTCGACGTAGTTCGGCGGGTCGCCGAAGTGCGCCCCCGGGTCGACGTGGAAGTCCTTCGTCGCCACCACGTGGTCCCAACGGCCCGGCTCGGCGGCGAGCAGCCGGGAGATGCCGGCCGCCACGCCCGCCCCGCCGGCCACCGCGAGGGAACCGCCCTCGCAGAAGTCGTTCTGCACGTCCACGACGATCAAGGCGTTGCTCACCGCGTCCTCCTCAGTCTGCTGGTACGACGGTCACCGGGACGGCCGGATCGCCGCCGGACAGCTTCAGACCCTCCCAGGGGATGGAGATCAGGCACTGCCGCAGGTGCTCCCGCGACTCGTCCAGGGTGGGGCGCGCGACCGGCTCGCCCTCGACGATGAAGGAGCGCTGGAGCAACCGGTCGTTGGGCTGCCGGTCCGGCACCCCCTGCGGCACGACGATCTCCTCGGTGGCGGTGCCGCTCGGCTTGTGCCGGCGTACGGCCACCTTCCGGCCGCCGATGGTGGCCTTGTGCTCCGAGCGCTTGACCACCGCGCGCCCGTCGACCTCGACCAGCTTGTAGACCAGCCCGGCGGTCGGCGCGCCGGAGCCGGTCACCACGGCGGTGCCGGCGCCGTACATGTCGACCGGCTCGGCGGCGAGCGCGGCGATGGCGTACTCGTCGAGGTCGCCCGAAACGATGATCTTCGTCTCGGTCGCGCCGAGCGAGTCGAGCAGTTCCCGGCACTGCTGGGCGATCACCGCGAGGTCGCCCGAGTCGATCCGGACCGCCCGCAGTTCCGGCCCGGCCACCGCGATCGCGTTGCGGATGCCCTCGCTGATGTCGTACGTGTCGACCAGCAGCGTGGTGTCCTTGCCCAGCGTGGCGACCTGCGAGGCGAACGCCGCCCGCTCGTCGTCGTGCAACAGGGTGAACGCGTGCGCGGCGGTGCCGGCGGTCGGGATGCCGTACCGCTGGCCGGCGGCCAGGTTGGAGGTGAACCGGAACCCGGCCAGGTACGCCGCCCGAGCGGCGGCCACCGCCGCCTCCTCGTGCGCCCGGCGGGAGCCCATCTCGATCAGCGTCCGGCCCCGGGCGGCGGTGACCATCCGGGCGGCCGCCGCGGCGACCGCGCAGTCGTGGTTGAGCACCGACAGCACCAGCGTCTCCAGCACCACGCACTCGGCGAAGCCGCCGGAGACGGTGAGCAGCGGCGAGTTGGGGAAGAACAGCTCACCCTCGGCGTACCCGTCGACGTCGCCGGTGAATCGGTAGTTGGCCAGCCACTCGGCGGCCCGGTCGTCCACCACCCCGGTACGGCGCAGGAAATCGATCTCCTCGGCGTCGAACCGGAACTCCCGGATCAGGTCGATCAGCCGGCCCGTACCGGCCACCACGCCGTAGCGCCGGCCCGCCGGCAGGCGCCGGGTGAACACCTCGAAGGCGCAGTGACGGTCGGCGGTGCCGTCGCGCAGGGCGGCGCTGACCATGGTCAGCTCGTAGTGGTCGGTCAGCAGTGCGGGGCGAACGGTGCTCACGGTACCCAGCCTAGGGTTCAGGCCGGATCGGTGCCGTCCTGGCCCGGTAGCGACCACAGCGCGGCCCGCAGCTCGCCCCGACCGGCCACCCCGAGCTTGGTGTAGACCCGCTGAAGGTGGTTCTCCACCGTACGCGTCGACAGGAAGAGCCGCTCGGCGATGGCCCGGCTGGTCTCGCCCTCGGCGGCGAGCCGGGCGATCTCCAACTCGCGTTCGCTCAGCGCCGGTCGGAGCAGCCGCAGCGCCGGCGTGTCGACCTGGTCGCAGCGGCGCAGCAGGGCGGCGAGCCGTTCCCGGGCCGGGCCGGTCGCGCCGGCGCGGTCGCGCATCCGGTGCAGGGCCATCGCGGTCGCCTCGGCCGCGTACACGGTCAGGTCCCGGGCGGTGAAGTCGTCGGCGACGGCGAGCAGGTCGTCGGGGGAGTCCTCGGCCGCGGCGCGGGCGTACCGGGCGACCAGCGGTGGCAGCATCCCGTCGATCCGCTCGGAGAGCTCGGCGAGCCGCTGCGCCACGGTACGCCGGCCGCCGTCGGTGCAGGTCGGACCGACCGGCGCGGTGGCCCGGTCGAGGCGGACCAGGTCGAGCAGAACCAGCAGTTCGTGACCGGCGAGGCCGTCCTCGCGCAGCCGGTCGGCCAGCGCGCTGAGCTGCTTGGTGGCCGCCGGCAGGTCGCCGGCGACGGCGTGCACCGCGCCCCGGGCCTGTTCCAGCCACGGGTACAGCACCGCCATCCCCGGCGCGTGGGTGCGGTCCGCTTCGGTCATCGCCTCCGCCGCGTGCGTCGCGTCGCCGCGCAGGGCCGCCGCCTGGGCGCGCTCGGCGTGCGCCAGCCCGGCGTAGACCCGGCTGGTCGCCAGGACCGCGCACGCCCCGAGGCTGGTCTTGAGCGCCTCGTCGCCGCGCCCGCGCAGCCGTGCCGCGTACGCCTGGAGGATGGCCAGGTAGCCGGTGCCGAGCCGGAAGTCGCCCGCGCCGGCCAGGTCGGCGAACTCGTCGGCCACGATCGCGTCGATGCCGGCCAGGTCGGCGGAGAGCGCCAGCCGGGTACCCCGGGCCAGTTCCATCGCGAGTTGGAGGTACGGCATGTCGCCGCGCCAGCGCGTCGCCTCCGCCTGCACCCGGGCGATCGCGGTGGCGCTGCGCCGGTACTGGCCCTGCGCGGAGTGCAGGTGGGCGATCGTGCACCGGGCCAGTTCCCGGGCGGCCATCGGCGAGGCCGGCCGGTCCAGCACCGCCTGGGCGAGCCGCAGCGCGGTGCCGGTGTCCAGCCGGTGCAGCCGCATGATCGCCTCGAAGGCGCGGACCCGGGCCTGGTCGGCCGAGTCGGTCAGCGTGTCGCCGCGCGCGGCGATCTCCTCCACGGTGGACTCCCGGCTGAGCCCCCAGTAACTGACCATGCCGCGGACGGTCAGCCAGCGGCTGTGCCGCGGGCCGTCGCGGACCTCCCGGGCGACCGAGTCGAGCACCTGGATCGCCTCCTCGGGCTGGTCGCCGAACATCAGGATGGTGGCGAGCAGTTCGGCCGCGTCGGGACCGCCGTCGGCGTCCAGCGCCGCGCGGGCCAGCCGGGTCGCCAGCGGCACGTCGTACCGGCCGAAGGCCTGGGCCGCCGCGCCGAGCAGCAGCGCCGGGTCCTGTGCCGTACCCGAGTCGAGCCGCCACACCGCGACCCGCAGCAGGTCGTCCCGGCGGCGGGTGCCGACCTGCTCCAGCAGCCCGGCCAGGGTGGCCTGCAGCCGCCGGGTACGGCTGACCGGGCACTGCCGGCGCATCACCTCGCCGTAGAGCGGGTGGGCCAGCCGGACGTCCAGCCGCCGGTCGTCGTGCACCAGGCTGATCAGGCCACGTTCCTCGGCGGCCTCGACGTCGGCCGGGTCGACCGCTTTCTCCAGCAGTTGCAGGCCGAGCGGCTCGCCGAAGGCGACCAGCTCGACCACCGACCGCACGCCGGAGGTGAGCTGGCCGATCCGGGTGTCGATCAGGTCGGTGAGGCTGGGTGCCAGCTCCAGCCGGCCGGTCCACTTCCAGATCCCGTACGTGCGGCTCAGCTCGTCGCCGCCGGAGGCGGCCAGCACCAGTTCGCGCAGCAGCAGCGGGTTGCCCGCGGAGAGCCGGAACAGCCGCTGGGAGGACTTCGCGTCGACCGGTCCGCCCAGGATCGCGGCGAGCAGCCCGGTGGTCTCGGTCGGGCCCAGCGGGTCCAGCTCGATCAGGTCGACCAGGTCGTCGGTCCACAGGGCGCGGATCGGCAGCGGGATCTGCTCACCGTCGCGTAGCGTGCCGATCACGGTGGCGTTCTCCGCGCGGGCGATGAGGTGGACCAGCGCCGCCGAGGGCGGGTCGAGCAGGTGTACGTCGTCGATGGCGAGCACGATCGGCCGGCCGGCGGCCTGTTCCTGGAGCAGGTCCACGGCCCAGCGGAGGATGCCGGCCGGGGAGAGCCCCTGCGGCTGCTCGGCGGGGAGCACCTGGACCAGCCCGCCGAAGGGCAGCGTGGCGGTGGTGGCGCTGGCCGAGACGGACCAGACCGCGTACCGGTCGGTGGGGAGGTTGGTCACTCCCTCGCGCAGCAGTCGGCTCTTGCCGACCCCGGCCTTGCCGCTGAAGAGCAGTCCGCGTCCCTCGGGGTCGCCGACCGCCGACAACAGACGGTTGAGCTCATCCGTTCGGCCGACGAAGTCCCACCGACTCATCGGTGCAGCATATCGACGGTAATCCGTCCGCGCGCGGATCGTCACGCAACGAAATTGAGTAACCTGTTCATTACCCATAAGTATCTGGAGTGTTCGGTGTCGGGTGTCCGACACCCGTACTCTTCCGGCATCCGGGCGAAGTGACCGGATTTCCCACGCGACCGGCCCGCAACCCGGTCGCCTGATCGGGAGGCCGCGTGATGAAGCCGGGTTCTCTCCCCTCGGCTGGCGTGCCCCGACCAGCCGAGTTGTCGCCCTGGGCGCCGCTGCCCAGCCGGCCCGGGGCGGCCGGCCCTGGCCCCGACGATCCGCTGGCCGTCGTCGTCGTGGGTCCGGCCGGTGCCGGCCGCCGGCAACTGCTCGCCGGCCTGCTCGGGCTGGAGCCCGGGATGCTGACCGTGCCGGCCGGCAGCTACCTGCTCGTCAACCACGGCAAGGCGCCGGCCCGCGCCGCGTACGTGCCGGGCTACCGCCAGCCGCACTCGTACGGCCCCGGTCCGCTCGCCCCCGGTCCGGCGCTCGCCCGCCCGCCCCGGCGGGTGGAGCTGAGCCTGCCCGACCCGCTGCTGCGCCACTTCGCGTTGCTCGACACGCCGGACACCGGCTCGCTCGGCGTCGCCGCCACCCGGGTGCTGCTCGACGCGGTGAGCCGGGCCGGCGCCCTGCTGTTCGTGATCTCCGCCGACCAGGCGTTCACCGCCGCCGAGCTGGACCTGCTGGCCGAGGCGGCCCGTGCCCGGGTCGAGGTGGTCTTCGCGGTCACTCCGGGGGCCGCCGGCTGGGCGACCGTGGCGGACGGCCCGACGACGACGGACGACACGGGGGCGTCCGTCGCGTCGGCCGGCCCGCCGGCGCCACGGGTGGCGGGGCAGCTGTTCGACCCGGTGCAGGTCTCGGTCGGGACGCACCGCGCCGCCGTGCTGTCCGCGGTGCCCGCCCTCGCCGCGGCCCGCTGGTACCCCGTGCGGCAGGTCGACGACCAGGCCCTGCGCTTCGCCCTGGTGGGCTGGGCGGCGGACGAGGGGCTGCGCCGCGGCAGCGCCCACCCGCCGGAGCCGCCGGGCGCGTACGGCCGGGTGTCCGTCGTGCCGGGGCTCGACGCCGGCGACGTCGCCGAGCGCCTGGACCGCCAGGTCCGCACCTGCGCCCAGCGGATCCGCCAGCACCTCGCGCTGGAGTTGGCCAACATCCACCTCCGGGTGGTGCAGGAGATCGTCTTCGGGGTCGGCTGCGCCGGTCTGCCGCAGCTCTTCGACCAGGAGATGGAGGCGCTGTCGCAACTCGCCACCGCCCGTTGCGACGCGGCGGTCCGCGGCATCGTCGACGACGCGGCGGCCGGGGTCTTCGGCGCGCCCCTGGCCGAGGGGGTGCGCCGCCGGATCATCCACGCCGTCCGATGGGGCCTCGCCGACCACCCGGCCGGCCGGGAGCTGGACCGGGTGCTCCTGGTCACCAGCACGGCCGGGGTGGCCGGGCTGGCCGGCGACGGCGCGCTCGACGCGCTGGTCTCCTTCCCCGGCGCGGTACGCGACGAGGCGCTGCCTCCGGTCGGGGTGGCCCTGTCCGGCGGCTGCTGGCAGCAGTGGCGCGTGCCCGGCGGCGACGACCCGAACGCCGCGCGTTCCTGGGCGCAGCGGGCGTTGCGCGAGGTCGAGCTGGAACTGACCCGCGAGGTGTCGCGGCGCTTCGAGGCGGTCCGGCTCTCATTCGGCGCGGTGCTCACAGATGCTGTCGACCACGGCATTCTGCTCGCCTGAGGTGGGCGTCGCCGGCCGGTCGCCCGGGTCGCCGTACGCGGCCCGGGTGGGTGAACCGGGCCGGCCCGGCGTTCCGATTCATCGGTCGCCCGGATCCGGTGGCACGATGGGGGGCATGGCGGCTCCGCAGGTTGCGCCGGTCGAGACGCCGGACACCGATGAGGTGCCGGTCTCCGACCGGCCGTGGGTGACGATTGTCTGGGACGATCCGGTCAACCTCATGACGTACGTCACCTGGGTCTTCCAGAAGCTCTTCGGCTACAGCCGGGAGAAGGCCGAGCAGCTCATGCTGGACGTGCACCACAAGGGCAAGGCCGTGGTCTCCAGCGGGGCCCGCGAGCGGATGGAGCACGACGCGTCGCAGCTGCACGCGTACGGGCTCTGGGCGACGGTGGACCGGTCGTGAGCGAGCGTGGCAAGCGAATCATCAGACTCGACGCGGTGAAGGCTCACGCCGGCGCCGACCGCAGGGAGGCGTTGGCGTGAGCATGTTCCGCCGCTACGGCGACCGCTACGTGGCCACCTTCGCCGTGGACGAGGTGCGCGTGCTGCGCAAGGTCGCCTCCGAGGTGGTCGGCCTGCTCACCGACGGCTTCGACCACGGCGATCCGGTGGTCGGCCGGCTCTTTCCCGAGGTCTACCCGGAGGACGCGGCGAGCACCGCGGAGTTCCGCCGCTACACGGAGGGCGACCTCAAGACCGCCAAGATCGACCAGGCCGGCGCGATCCTCGCCGCGCTGCCCGGCGGGGAGGTCGGCGGCGAGGTGCGCCTGGACGCCGAGGCGGCCGAGGCGTGGCTGCGCGCGCTCAACGACGCCCGGCTGGCGATGGGGGTCCGGCTGGAGATCAAGGACGGCACCGACGTGGGGGAGGAACTCGACGAGGCGGTGGCCGTGGATCCGACCTCCTCCAGGGTGTTCCAACTGTCGGTATACGCGTACCTGGGATATCTGCAGGAATCCCTGCTCAACGCCCTGATCGACTGAGTCGTGACGGTTACCACCTCGCCGCCCACGACCGGCAGAGGCTAGGCTGGTCGGCGTGCTGAGCATCGACCGGTCGATCATCGACGCGATCGTGGCCCACGCGCGTCGGGACCACCCGGACGAGGCGTGCGGCGTGGTCGCCGGCCCCGCCGGCAGCGACACCCCGACCCGGCACATCCCGATGGAGAACGCCGCCCGCTCCATGACGTTCTACGAGTTCGACTCGATGGAGCAGTTGCGGTTGTGGCGGGAGATGGACGACCGCGACGAGGAGCCGGTCGTCATCTACCACTCGCACACCGCGACGGAGGCCTACCCGTCCCGTACGGACATCTCCTTCGCCGGCGAGCCGGGGGCACACTACCTGCTCGTCTCGACCCGCGAGCCCGACACGGAGGAGATCCGCTCCTTCCGCATCGTCGACGGCGTGGTCACCGAGGAGCCGGTCCGGATCGTGGATGCCGCCGTGGACCCGCACGCCGTCCAGTCCTACATGTTCGGGCAGAGCCCGGCGACGGTCGACTACGAGTGTTCCGGCAGCTGACTCCCCAGCGCCGGCACCTCTTCTCTCTTCCCGTCACCTGGCACGACCCGAACAAGGAGCACAGCATGGCCATCGAGGTTCGCATCCCCACCATCCTGCGTAGCTACACCGGCGGCGCCAAGGCCGTCGAGGGCGCCGGCGACACGCTGGCCGACCTGCTCGCCGACCTGGACAGCCGGCACGCCGGCCTGAAGGCCCGGCTGGTCACCGACGCCGGCGCGCTGCACCGGTTCGTCAACGTCTACGTCAACGACGAGGACGTCCGTTTCCTGGGCGCGCTCGACGCCAAGCTCAACGACGGCGACAGCGTCACCATCCTGCCGGCCGTGGCCGGCGGCGCGTTCGGCTTCGCCGCGGCGGCGGCGATCGCCCAGCACAGCGCCGCGGCCGGCGCGATCGCCCGGCACCCCGCCGCAGCACGTACCCGCTGAGGGCGGCGCGTCATGGCGCGGTACGACAGCCTGCTCGACGCGTGTGGCGGCACGCCCCTGGTCGGGCTGCCCCGGCTCTCGCCGACGGTGCCCGACGGGGCACCGCCGGTGCGGCTCTGGGCGAAGCTGGAGGACCGGAACCCGACCGGCAGCATCAAGGACCGGGCGGCCCTGCACATGGTCCGCGCGGCCGAGGAGGCCGGCCGGCTCCGCGCGGGTGACACCATTCTGGAGCCGACCAGCGGCAACACCGGCATCTCGCTGGCCATGGTGGCGAAACTGCGCGGTTACCGGCTGGTCTGCGTGATGCCGGAGAACGTCTCCACCGAGCGGGTGCAACTGCTGCGGATGTACGGCGCGGAGATCATCTTTTCGCCGGCCGCCGGCGGCTCGAACCAGGCCGTGGCCACGGCGAAGCAGATCTCGGCCGAGCACCCGGACTGGGTGATGCTCTACCAGTACGGCAACGAGGCGAACGCCCGGGCGCACTACGAGACGACCGGGCCGGAGCTGCTGCACGACCTGCCCACGATCACCCACTTCGTGGCCGGTCTGGGCACCACCGGCACGCTGATGGGCACCGGGCGCTACCTGCGGGAGAAGGTGGACGGCATCCAGATCGTCGCCGCCGAGCCCCGCTACGGCGAACTGGTCTACGGCCTGCGCAACATCGACGAGGGCTACGTGCCCGAGCTCTACGACGCCGGGGTCCTCTCCCGGCGTTTCTCGGTCGGCACCCGGGACGCGGTGCTGCGGACCCGGCAACTCGTCGAGGTGGAGGGGATCTTTGCCGGCTTCTCCACCGGCGCGATCCTGCACGCCGCCCTCGCGGTGGCGCACGAGGCGGTACGGGACGGCCGTGGCGCTGACGTCGCGTTCGTGGTCGCCGACGGCGGCTGGAAATACCTCTCGACCGGGGCGTACGGCGGCACCCTCGCGGACGCCGAGGAGGCCCTGGAGGGGCAGCTCTGGGCCTGACGGTCCTCGGCTCGGGTCGGTCGGCGGCACCCCGTCGGCCGGCCCGACCTCTTTCGTGCCCGGGGACGAGACGCGTACGGGTGTCACGTTGATGACAACTTCCGTTAGATGATTCTTGCCGACCGGGACCGACGCGTAGGCTGCGCACCGTGGCGCACGCGTCGGTAAAGATCATCGGCGGGGCGACTGCCGGCGTGTCGGCTACGAAGCGTGACATCGAGGCAACCGGATGCGACTGACGGTCCTCGGCTGCGCGGGCAGCTTCCCCGGCCCCGAGTCCCCCTGCTCGGCATACCTGCTGGAGGCGGAGGGTTTCCGGCTCCTGATCGACTTCGGTTCGGGGGCGCTCTCCACCCTCCAGCGCTACGTCGGGCTGCACGCCCCCGACGCCATCCTCCTCACCCACCTGCACTGCGACCACATGCTCGACGCGGTGTCGTACGTGGTGGTGCGCCGGTACGCCCCGGACGGCCCGTACCCGCCCCTGCCCGTCTACGCCCCCTCCGGCGCGCCGGACCGGATCGCCGCCGCATCCGACACGTACGGGCAGAACGACAGCACGGTCGAGGACGTCTACCAGTTCTACGGCCTGCAGCCGGGCACCTTCCCGATCGGCCCGTTCACCGTCACCGTCGACCGGATGAACCACCCGGTCGAGACGTACGGCGTGCGGCTGGAGCACGGCGGCCGGGTGTTCTGCTACTCGGCGGACACCGCGCCGTGCGAGGCGCTGCTGCGCCTCGCCCAGGACGCCGACCTGTTCCTCTGCGAGGCCAGCTACCTCGACGGCGTGGAGAACCCGCCGGACCTGCACCTGACCGGCCGCGAGGCCGGCGAGGCGGCGACCAAGGCGGGGGTCGGCCGGCTGCTGCTCACCCACCTGGTCGCGGCCTGGGGCAGCGAGGCGCTCACCGTCGAGGCCGCGGCCGGGGCCTACGCGGGACCGCTGGAAGTGGTCCGCGCCGGCGCCTGCTACGACGTCTGACCTCGCCGTCGGCGCGTCGCGTTGCCGCAGTGTTCGCCGGCCGGTCAGCGGCCAGTCGCCTGGCGCATTCGTCCGGGCCGCACCCTCGGGCCATGCGGATCGCCATCGTGACCGAGTCGTTCCCGCCGGACGTGAACGGCGTGGCGCACTCCGTCCTCCGGACCGCCGAACACCTCCTGACGCGGGGCCACGAGCCGCTCGTCATCGCCCCGGCACCGGCCGGCGGCCGACGCCGGTCGGTGGAGCGCCACCCCTATCCCGTGGTGCGGATCCCGAGCCTGCCGCTGCCGCGCTACCAGGGCTTCCGGCTCGGCGTACCGGCCGCCGGGCTGGCCGACGCGCTGCTCGGCCACCAGCCGCACGTCGTCCATCTCGCCAGCCCGTTCATCCTGGGCGGGGCGGGCGCCACCCTGGCCACCCGGCACGGCCTGCCCACCGTCGCGGTCTACCAGACCGACGTCGCCGCCTACGCCCGGGCGTACCGGGTGGGCTGGGGTGAGGCGGCGGCCTGGCGTCGACTCCGCGAGATCCACAACTCGGCGCAGCGCACCCTCGCCCCCTCCACCCGGGCCGCCGCCGACCTGATCGCCAACGGGGTCCAACGGATCTGGCTCTGGCGGCGCGGCGTCGACGCCGACCGGTTCCACCCGACCCGGCGCAGCGAGTCCCTGCGCCGGACCCTGGCGCCCGGAGGCGAACTGCTGGTCGGCTACGTGGGACGCCTCGCCCCGGAGAAGCGGGTGGAACTGCTGGCCGCCGCCGCCCGGCTGCCCAACGTACGGATCGTGGTCGCCGGTGACGGCCCGGACCGCCGCCAGCTCGAACGCGCCCTGCCGGGGGTGCGCTTCCTCGGCGTCCAGCAGGGTGCGGCGCTGGCCCGGCTCTACGCCAGCCTCGACGTCTTCGTGCACACCGGACCGCACGAGACGTTCGGGCAGACGCTCCAGGAGGCCGCCGCCAGCGGGGTACCGGTGGTGGCCCCGGCCAGCGGCGGCCCGGTGGACCTGGTCGAGTCGGGCGTGACCGGCCTGCTGGTACCGCCCGGCGACGCGGACGCGCTCGCCGCCGCGGTCGCGGAACTCGCCGCCGACCCCGCCCGCCGGGACGCGTACGGCCGGGCCGCCCGGGAGGCGGTCAGCCGGCGTAGCTGGAGCGCGGTGGGAGACGAGTTGATCGGGCACTACCACGCCGTCGTCGCCGGTATGCCGGCCGCCGGCCTCGCCGCGCACGGATGAGCGGCCGGGCGATGCGCATCGTCCGGGTGGCGAACTTCGTCACCGGCCGATCCGGTGGTCTGCGTACCGCGCTGCGGCACCTCGGCGAGGGCTACCTGGCCGCCGGCCACGAACCGGTGCTGGTGTTCCCCGGCGAACGGTACGGCGACACCCGCCGGCCGTGGGGCCGGGAGATCACCCTGCCCGGGCCGGAACTGCCCGGCAGCGGCGGCTACCGGCTGCTGGCCGGCCGGCGCCGGCTGGCCCGGGTGCTCGCCGACCTGGCTCCCGACCGGCTGGAGGTGTCGGACCGGAGCACCCTGCGGTGGACCGGCGGCTGGGCCCGTGACCACGGGGTGCCGTCGGTGATGGTCTCCCACGAGAGTCTGACCGGGTTGCTCGGGCAGTGGCGGGTGCCGGCCGGCGCGGCCCGCCGGATCGCCGACCGGCTCAACCGGGAAACCCTGCACCGGTACGACCAGGTTGTCTGCACCACCCGGTGGGCGGCCGAGGAGTTCCAGCGGCTGGACGCCGCGCCCGTCGCGCTGGTGCCGCTCGGCGTCGACCTGGACACGTTCCACCCCGGGCGCGCCGACCCGACGCTGCGCGAGCGGTACGCCGACCACACCGAGGTGCTGCTGGTGCACTGCGCCCGGCTGTCGGTGGAGAAGCGCCCCGAGTTGGCCGTGGCCGCCCTCGCCCGGCTGCGCCGCGACGGCGTACCCGCGGTGCTGGTGATGGCCGGCGACGGGCCGCTGCGGTCCGCCCTGGCCCGGCGCGCGGCGGGCCTGCCGGTGCACTTCACCGGCTTCCTGCCCGACCGGACGCGCCTCGCCGCGCTGCTGGCCAGCGCGGACGTGGTGCTGGCGCCCGGTCCGGTGGAGACGTTCGGCCTGGCCGGGTTGGAGGCGCTCGCCTGCGGCACCCCGGTGGTGGCCAACGCGGCCAGCGCCCTGCCCGAGGTGATCGGGTCGGGCGGCCTCGCCGCCTACGGCACCCCGTCGGCGATCGCCGAGGCCGTCGCGCGGCTGCTGGCCCGCCCGGAGGCCGACCGGCGCGAGGCGGCCCGGCGCCGGGCCGAGGAGTTCGGCTGGCCCGCGGCGGTCGCCGGCTTCCTCCGCGCGCACGGCGTCGATCGCGCACAGCCGCCCGGCCCGCCCCGCGAGCCCGCACAGCCGTCGGGCGTCACCCCACCGGAGGCGTCCGCCACGCCCTGATCCGTGGCACGCCCGTCCGCGCCCTTCGGCGGTCGCCGGCCGGGCCGGCGCGCGGGCGCCGACGCCCCGGACCCACCCCGCAACGGACCGGGCCGGGCACCACATAGGGTGCAGGCATGGCGCGACCTGACGGGCGGCAGCCCGACCAACTCCGACCGGTGACCCTGACCCGGGGCTGGAGCACCCACCCGGAGGGCTCGGTCCTCGTCGAGTTCGGGGCGACCCGGGTGCTGTGCACGGCGAGCGTGACCGAGGGGGTGCCCCGCTGGCGCAAGGGTTCCGGGCTCGGCTGGGTGACCGCCGAGTACGCGATGCTGCCCCGGGCCACGAACACCCGCTCGGACCGGGAGAGCGTCAAGGGGAAGATCGGCGGGCGTACCCACGAGATCTCCCGGCTGATCGGCCGCAGCCTGCGCGCCTGCGTGGACCTGAAGGCCCTCGGCGAGAACTCGATCGTGCTCGACTGCGACGTGCTCCAGGCCGACGGCGGCACCCGGACCGCCGCGATCACCGGCGCGTACGTGGCGCTGCACGACGCGGTGACCTGGCTGGCCGAGCGCAAGGCCCTGACCGGCAAGGTGGAGAAGGTGATGCACCGCTCGGTGGCCGCGGTCAGCGTCGGCATCATCGAGGGCGAGCCGCGGCTGGACCTCTGCTACGCCGAGGACGTGACCGCCGAGGTCGACATGAACGTGGTCTGCACCGGGACCGGCGACTTCGTCGAGGTGCAGGGGACGGGCGAGGCCGGAGTCTTCGCCCGTGAGCAGCTCGACGCCCTGCTGGACCTGGGCGTCATGGGCTGCCTGGAACTGGCCGACGCGCAGCGGAAGGCGCTCTCATGAACAAGGTGCTCCTCGCCACCCGCAACCGCAAGAAGCTCGTCGAGCTGCAGCGGATCCTCGACGGCGCGCTCGGCGCGCACCGGATCGCCCTGCTCGGCCTCGACGACGTCGAGGCGTACCCGGAGCTGCCGGAGACCGGCCTGACGTTCGGCGAGAACGCGCTGATCAAGGCCCGGGAGGGGTGCCGGCGTGCCGGCCTGCCGACCATCGCCGACGACTCCGGGCTGGCGGTGGACGCGCTCAACGGCATGCCGGGCGTGTTCAGTGCCCGCTGGGCCGGACGGCACGGCGACGACCAGGCCAACCTGCAGCTCGTCCTGGACCAGATCGCCGACCTGCCGGACGAACACCGTGCCGCGTCGTTCGTCTGCACCGTGGCGCTGGTGCTGCCCGGCGGCAAGGAGCACCTGGTCGACGGCCGTCAGGCCGGCCGGCTGCTGCGCGCGCCGCGTGGCGACGGCGGTTTCGGGTACGACCCGATCTTCCTCGGCGAGGGCCAGGAGCGGACCAACGCGGAGCTGACCCCGGAGGAGAAGGACGCGGTCAGCCACCGGGGCAAGGCGCTGCGCGAACTGGCCAAGCTGGCCGCCAAGGTGCTCCCGCCGGTGGCCTGACGGCACCGACCCGAGATCGCGCTCGATCCGCGAAGTAGTGGCATCCCATCGCCAGGGAGGCCACTACTTCCGCGCCAGGTCGAGGACGAGTAGATCCATCGACGGCCCCCAGGGGAGGGCGGATAGACCTACCTGCCGCCATCCGTTGCGCGCGTACATCGCGCGGGCCGGCGACCGCGGGTCGGACGCGAGCGTGGCGTACCGCTCGGGTCGCTCCCACAGGAGCCGGCGCATCAGTTCGGCACCGATTCCCTCACCACGGCGGTGCGGACGGACGATCCACTCCATGATGGCGATCTTGTCGGCGTCGCGTACCTCGGCGGGCGGGTCGGTATTGGCGCGGGACCACCAGCGGCCGGCCGGCATGGTCCACCCGTACGCCGCTCCGACCAGGGTCCCGTCGTCCTCGGCGGTGATGAGGGTGAACCCGGGCCGGGCGGCCTCCTCGGGCAAACCGGCGCGGAACCGAGCGACGTGCTCGGGACCCTCCTGATACGGCGGTGCTGCGTAGACGAGCGCATACAGATCGGCGAGAAAAGTAAACACGCGCGTTGCTGAGCTCGCCCGGTGGGTGGCATAGACAAGTATGCCCGGATGCTACGGAGCTAAGCCCGCACCCGCTCCACGAGGTCCCCATATGCCGGCCGCTGTTGCTCGCCCTCCGGCACGGCAGCGACTACGTGGCCGGCCACTGCCCTCACGAGTTGGTTCTGCTGCTCGCTGGGTAGCTGGTCAAGCAGGTCGGCAGCCATGCGCAGCCCGTCAGGAATGTGCCCGCCCCGGATCAGCGCCGCCGCCTGGTGCAGTTGTACCTGCGTGCGCAGCCGCGCCTGCGACGCCGGGTACAACTGCAGCGCTCGTTCCTGCGCGGCGGTGGCCGCCTGCCGGTTGCCGGCGTGGGTGTACACCCACGACTCGGTGTGCCGCAGCCGATGCTCTGGCCATCCCCACAGCGACTCCACGTCGGCGGTCACTGCATCGGGCAGCGCGTCCACATGCTCGGCCAACTGCCGCACGGCGACCACCGCGTCGTCGTGCCGGCTGGCGAGAGACAGGGCCTGGGCTCGCCCGGCGAGCAGCCCGCACGTGGCCGCCGACGGGGCCGCGTCCACGAGCGGCAGCACTTCGTCGGACAGCGCAACCACGGCGGCCGGGGCGCGGCCGTCGTAGCAGCCGTTGACCACGTCCCACGCGCGCGTGAGCACCCGCGTTTCGGCATCGCCGGACTCGTCGGCGGCCCGCTGGGCGCTGGCCCACCACCGCCTGGCAAGCAGTGCCTGCCCGGATGCGACCAGGCTGAGCGCGACGATCACCGACAGGTGGCCGGCGGCGCGCAGCAGCAAGGGTCGACGCCGCCCGCTGTCGGCGGCGACCTGGTGCTGCAACACCATCAGGTCCCGCCCGAGCTGGGTCATCAACTGGTCGTGCGGCTGGAGGTAGTAGCCACGCTCGTAGCCGGCGACGATCTCCGCCCACTCGTCGAAGTCGATATTGACGGCGGCGCTGAGCCCTTGCCGCAGGGCTTCCCAGCCGACCATTCGGTCCACTGCGGGTGCTGCGGCGAGCGCACCCATCGCCTGGAGGATCGCCCGTCTGCGCATGTCCTTGTCGCCTGCCTGCCTGCTCGCGTACGCGGCTTCCAGTGCACCGTCGGCGGCCAACACTCGGTCGTAGGCGGCGACCACTTCGGTGCTCGCCGGGCGGGTGCCGCGCTCGATTTGCCCCAGGTAGCCGAAGTCGTACCTGGTCAGCTCGGCGAACTCCGCAGCGACCAGCCGGCTGCCTTGCGGTGTCGCCTGAGTATCTCTCCGAAACCGTGCATCTCGCCTCTCAGCCTGTGGGCTGCCGCGTGGGCCCACTGCTCACGGCTGCCGTATTCACAGCGTAGTGGGCACGCTACCCATATCGGTCGATCATTTCGGCCGCCGCGAAAGGAGTGCGAGCGGCCACCGCCCCGAGGCACGGAATTCCGGTACGAATTCGCCCCGCGAGAGGTGCAGGACTTTCTCGACCGGGTCGCCGGTGACCTGGCCGCCGTTTACGACGCGCTCGGGCAGAGCCGGCGGGAGACCGATCGGATCAGGGCCGCGTTACGCCGTTGGCAGTCCGAGCAGGCCCGTGCCCGCAACGAGCGGAGCCAGGGGTGATGACCGAACGTTGGGTGATCCACCTGCCGGTGGTCGTCAACGACCTGGTCTCCGCCCAGCGGCTCGCCCGGGTGGTGGCGCACTGGACCCACGCGTTGCCACAGACCGAACCCGGCGGCACCACGGTCTCACCTGAGGACGACCAGAACGTACGCCACTGGGTCTTCTGCGACCAGGTCCTCCCTGGCGGCCGGCGCTGCCTGCTGCGGCCTGACCACGACGGCGAGTGCTCCCGCCGGCCCCGGCCACGATGAGCGTGTTCCACCGGCCGGGGCGTCGGTGTCCTGCCTTCCAGTGTGGTGCGCCGCAGCGTCCGAGGCGAGGCCCCGCTCAGCCGAGCGGGCCGACCTCCCGTTCGATCGCCGCGCGCAGCTCGGGCCCGCGCAGCACCTCCCGGGCGGCCTCCATCAGCGGGGCGAGGAACACGTCCGGTCCGGGCCCGCCCACCACGTCCGCGAGGGCGGCCAGCGCGGCCCGGCCGGCCGGCGACGGGGTCAGCGGCGCCCGGAGCTGAAGCCCGCGTACGGCGGCCAGCAGCTCCACCGCGAGCAGGCTGGCCAGGTTGTCCAGCACGGTACGCAGCTTCTTGGCCGCCGCCCAGCCCATCGAGACGTGGTCCTCCTGCATGCCACTGGTGGGCAGCGAGTCCACCGACGCGGGCGCGGCGAGCCGCCGGTTCTCCGCGACGATCCCGGCCGCCGTGTACTGGGCGATCATCAGCCCGGAGTTGACCCCGGCGTCGGGGGAGAGGAACGCGGGCAGGTCCCGGGAACGGGTGACGTCGAGCAGCCGGTCCACCCGGCGCTCGGCGATGGCGCCCACCTCGGCGGCGGCGATGGCCAGGTAGTCGGCGGCGAAGCCGAGTGGCGCGCCGTGGAAGTTGCCGGTCGACTCGACCCGCCCGTCCGGCAGCACCACCGGGTTGTCCACCACGGACCGCAGCTCCCGCCCGGCCACGGTCGCGACGAAGTCGAGGGTGTCCCGGGCCGCGCCGGCCACCTGCGGGGCGCAGCGCATCGAGTAGGCGTCCTGCACCGCGTGCGCCAGGTCGTGGCGGTGCGAGTCCATCACCGCCGAGTCCTGCAACAGCTTGTGGATGTTGGCCGCCGAGGTCTCCTGGCCGGGGTGCGGCCGGATGGCGTGCAGTTCGGGCAGGAACGGCCGTTCCGAGCCGAGCATCGCCTCGATCGCCAGCGCGGCGGTCACGTCGGCCATGGCGAAGAGGTGCCCGGCGTCGTGGATGGCCAGCAGCAGCATGCCGAGCATCCCGTCGGTGCCGTTGATCAGGGCCAGCCCCTCCTTGGCGGCCAGCTCGATCGGCGCCAGGCCGACCCGGCGCAGCGCCTCGCCGCCGGGGATCCGCTCCCCGGCCGGGCCGAGCACCCAGCCCTCGCCGAGCAGCACCAGCGCGCAGTGCGCCAGCGGGGCCAGGTCGCCGGAGGCGCCGAGTGAGCCGTGCTCCGGCACCCACGGGGTGACCTCGTGGTTGAGCAGGTCCACCAGCGCCTCGGCGACCAGCGGCCGGACCCCGGAGCGGCCCAGGGCGAGCGAGCGTACCCGCAGCAGCATCATCGCGCGGACCACCTCGCGGGGCATCGGCGCGCCCACCCCGGCGGCGTGCGAGCGGATCAGCGCGTGTTGCAGCTCGGCCCGCCGCTCGGGCGCCACGAAGGTGTTCGCGAGGGCCCCGAAGCCGGTGGAGACGCCGTAGACGGGCCGCCCGGCCGCCTCGATGCCGTCCACGATGGACCGGCTGGCCGCCATCGCCTCCACGGCGGCCGGGTCGAGGACGACCTTGGCGGCGCCGCGGGCGACGGCGAGCACGTCGGCGGGGGAGATCCCGGTGGGCTGGATGGTCACGGTCATTGCGGCACTCCGTTGTGCAGAACCTGGCGGATCAAGGGGACACCGGGCCGGTAGGCCAGGTGCAGGTGGGAGGGGGCGTCGAGGATCATGAGGTCGGCCCGGGCGCCGGGCCGCAGCCGCCCGACGTCGTCGCGGCGTAGTGCCGCCGCCCCACCGGCGGTCGCGGCCCACACCGCCTCCGCCGGGGTCATCCGCATCTCGCGTACGGCGAGCGCGATGCAGAACGGCATCGACGACGTGTACGACGACCCGGGGTTGCAGTCGGTTGCCAGCGCCACGGTCACGCCCGCGTCGAGCAGCCGCCGGGCGTCCGGGTACGGCGACCGGGTGGAGAACTCCGCCCCGGGCAGCAGGGTGGCGACGGTGCTGCTCTCCGCGAGCGCGTCGATGTCGGCGTCGGTCAGGTGGGTGCAGTGGTCCACGCTGGCCGCGCCCAGTTCCACCCCGAGCTGCACGCCCGGCCCGGGACCGAGCTGGTTGGCGTGCACCCGCACGCCCAGCCCGACCGCCTGCCCGCAGGCGAGGATCGCCCGGGCGTGGTCCACGTCGAACGCGCCCCGCTCGCAGAACACGTCGATCCACCGGGCGTACGGCGCGGCGGCGGCCAGCATCGGCCCGCACACCATGCCGACGTAGTCGTCGGGGCGGTCGGCGTACTCGGCGGGCACGACGTGCGCCCCGAGGAACGTGGTGTCGTCGGTGAACTCGGCGGCGATCCGCAGCGAGCGGGCCTCGTCGGCGACCGTGAGGCCGTACCCGCTCTTGATCTCGATGGTGGTGGTGCCCTGCCGCATCGCCTCGGTGTGCAGCCGCTGCACGGTGGCCCGCAGCTCGTCGTCCGAGGCGGCGCGGGTGGCGCCGACGGTGGTGCGGATGCCGCCCCCGGTGTACGGCTCGCCGGCCATCCGGGCGGCGAACTCGGCGGCCCGGTCCCCGGCGAATACCAGGTGGGCGTGGCTGTCCACGAAGCCGGGCAGCACGGCGGCCCCCGCGGCGTCGATCCGCCGGTCGGCGGCCGGGGCGTCCCGGGCCGGCCCGATCCAGCCCACCAGCCCGTCCTCGACCAGCAGGGCGACGTCGCGGCGCAGACCCAGCGGCCCGCCCGCGCCGCCGGGGGAGTTGGTGACCAGCTCCCCGATGTTGTCCACCAGGAGGCTGCCCGAGTGTCGCACCGCCCGCCGAACCGGTCCGTCCGGCCGCATCGGGAAGCCGGTCATGCGGTCACCTCCGCGATGGCCGCGTGCAGCTCGGCCGGCACGTCCACGGTCAGGTGCCGGCCCCCGGCCACGACGGTCCGTCCGTCGACCACCACGTGCGTGACGTCGGCCGCGGTGGCCGCGAAGAACGCGCCGACCGGCGGCACGCCGGCCGTCCGGGCGCTGTCCAGCCGTACGGTGACCAGGTCGGCCCGGTCGCCGACCGACAGCCGGCCGGCGTCCCCCCAGCCCAGCGCGGCGTGTCCGCCGACGGTGGCGGCGGTTACCAGCTCGGCGGCGGTGAAGTGCCCCCGCCGGCGGGTACGCAGCCGCTCGTCCAGCTCCACCGCGCGGGCCTCCTCGAAGAGGTCGACCACCGCGTGGCTGTCGCTGCCGAGGCTGAGCGGGCTGCCCGCCTCGGCCATCCGGCGGGCCGGCCCGATCCCGTCGGCGAGGTCCCGCTCGGTGGTGGGACAGAGGCAGACCCCGGTCCGGCTCTCCCCGAGCAGGGTGACGTCGGCGCCGGTCGGGTGGGTGGCGTGCACCGCGGTGGTGTGCGGGCCGAGCACCCCGTGGTCGGCCAGCAGCCGGGTCGGGGTGCAGCCGTGCACGGCCCGGCAGGCGTCGTTCTCGGCCGGCTGCTCGGAGAGGTGCACGTGCAGCGGCACACCGGCGCGGTCGGCCAGATTGGCGACGGTGGCGAGCTGCTCCGCCGGCACGGCGCGGACCGAGTGGATGGCTGCGCCGACGCGGGCGTGGTCGTCCTCCGGGCGGAAGGCGGCCACCCGCTCGGCCCAGCGCAGCGCGTTACCGTCGCCGAACCGCCGCTGCGGCCCGACCAGCGGATCCCCGTCCACCGTCGCGGTCAGGTACGCGGTGTCCAGCAGCGTGATCCGGATGCCGGCCTGCCCGGCCGCCGCCACCAGCGCCGCCGACATCGCGTTCGGGTCGGCGTACGGGGTGCCGTCCGGGCCGTGGTGCAGGTAGTGGAACTCGCCGACGCAGGTGATCCCGGCGAGCGCCATCTCGGCGTACGCGGCCCGGGCCAGGGCCAGGTACGAGTCCGGGTCGAGCCGGGCGGCCACCGTGTACATGACGTCCCGCCAGCTCCAGAAGTCACCCCGCCCGCCGTGGGTACGCCCGCGCAGCGCCCGGTGGAAGGCGTGCGAGTGGGCGTTGGCCAGGCCGGGCAGGGTGAGCCCGGGCAGGCGTACCGCGTCGCCCAGCACCTCGACGCCGGCGGCCGGCCTACCCGCGCCGACCAGCGGGGTGACCGCGGTGATCCGGCCGTCCTCGGCCTCGATCAGCACGTCGGGCGTGGGTTCGGCGTGCTCGGGCAGCCAGGCGTACTCGGCCAGCCAACGGGTCACCGTCCTCGCCTCCTTTCGAGCTGAGTCGTACGCGACATCGCCCGGTTCCGGGTCGGTCGGTCCGTCGTCGTCACCACTCGACCACGTGCCGGCCGAGTCGGCCGCGACATCAGCTCGAAAGGCGTCGCGCCCCCTCGTGCCATCGGCGTCCGGGGCATCGCCGGCGCCGTCCCGGTCAGCGGCATGCCAGCTCCTCCAACACCCGGGCCAGGGCGACCACCCCGGCGGCGCAGTCGGCGTCGGTGGCGGACTCGGCGGGGGAGTGCGACACCCCGCTCGGGTTGCGCACGAACAGCATCGCGGTGGGCAGGTGCGCGGCGAGCACCCCCGCGTCGTGCCCCGCCCCGGTGGGCAGCACCGGCGCGTCCAGCAGCGCCGCCAGCCGGTCGGCCAGCCCGCCGTCGAACGCGACGAGGGGGGTCGCCGACTCCTGCGTGCAGGCCAGTTCGGTGCCGTCCCGGCGGGCCCGCTCGGCGGCCTTGGCCCGTACCGCCTCGACCAGGCCGTGCAGCGTCTCCGGCTCGGCGGCCCGGGCGTCCAGCCAGCCGGTCACCCGCGCCGGGATCGCGTTGGTGGCGTTCGGCTCGACCGACACCCGGCCCACGGTGGCGTGCGCGTCGCGCAGCCGGGCCTCCTTGTTCGCCGCGAGCACCGTGAACGCGTAGGTGAGCATCGGGTCGCGGCGGTCGGCCATCCGGGTCGTACCCGCGTGGTTGGCCTCGCCGTGGAAGTCGAACCGCCAGCGGCCGTGCGGCCAGATCGCGCTGGCCACGGCGACCGGCGCGGCCCGGTCGACCAGCGCCCGGCCCTGCTCGACGTGCAGCTCCACGAAGGCCGCGAAGCGGCCGAGCAGCGCGGGGTCGGCGCCCGCCGGCCGGTCGCCCAGCGCCTCGGCGAAGCTCACCCCGGCCGCGTCGCGCAGCTCGGCCGCGCGGTCCACCGCGATCTCCCCGGTGAGCAGCCGCGACCCCAGGCAGGGTACGCCGAACCGGGCCCCCTCCTCCTCCACGAACGCGGCCACCGCCACCGGCCGGACCGGGGCGATTCCGGCGGCCCGCAGCTCGTCCACGGCGAGGAACGCGCTGACGATGCCGAGCGGCCCGTCGTACGCCCCGCCGTGCGGCACCGAGTCGAAGTGGCTGCCGGTCAGCACCGCGTCCCCGGCGTCCGGGTCGCCCCACCAGGCGAACAGGTTTCCGTTGCCGTCCTCGGCCACCGGCATGCCCCGCCGCGCGGCCTGCTCCCGGAACCAGTCCCGCAGCCACAGCTCCGGCTCGGTGAACGCGTACCGTAGGTAGCCTCCGCTGCCCGCGCGTCCCACCGGGGCCAGCTCGTCCCACAGCTCCCGGAACCGGCCGGCCAGGTCGCTCACGCCGTTCTCCCGTTGTTCGCGACTGCGGGGCTCCGCTGCGCTGCACTCCTCGCGCTCACGCCGTGCCTCTGATGTTCGCGACTGCGGGGCTCCGCTGCGCTGCACTCCTCGCGCTCACGCCGTGCCCTCCGCCATCGGGACGCGGACGCCGGTGCGGGCGGCGACCTCGCGGGCGTCGTCGTAGCCGGCGTCGACGTGCCGGATGACGCCCATGGCCGGGTCGTTGGTGAGCACCCGCTCGATCTTCTGCCCGGCTAGGGCGCTGCCGTCGGCGACGCAGACCTGGCCGGCGTGGATCGAGCGGCCGATGCCCACCCCGCCGCCGTGGTGGATGGACACCCACGACGCGCCGCTGGCGGTGTTGACCAGCGCGTTCAGCAGCGGCCAGTCGGCGATCGCGTCGGAGCCGTCGGCCATCGACTCGGTCTCCCGGTAGGGGCTCGCCACGCTGCCGCAGTCCAGGTGGTCCCGGCCGATCACCACGGGCGCGCTCAGCTCGCCGGAGGCGACCATCTCGTTGAACCGCACCCCGGCCTTGTCCCGCTCGCCGTAGCCGAGCCAGCAGATCCGGGCCGGCAGGCCCTGGAACGCGACCCGCTCACCGGCCAGCCGGATCCACCGGGCGAGGGACTCGTTCTCCGGGAACAGGTCGAGGATGGCCCGGTCGGTGGCCGCGATGTCGGCCGGGTCGCCGGAGAGCGCCGCCCAACGGAACGGGCCCTTGCCCTCGCAGAACAGCGGCCGGATGTACGCCGGCACGAAGCCGGGGAAGTCGAACGCGCGCTCGTACCCGCCGAGCTTCGCCTCGCCACGGATCGAGTTGCCGTAGTCGAAGACCTCCGCGCCCGCGTCGAGGAACCCGACCATCGCCTCGACGTGCTTGGCCATCGACGCCCGGGCCCGGTCGGTGAACTCGGCCGGCTTCGCCGCCGCGTAGTCGCGGGCGTCGGCCAGCTCCACCCCCTCCGGCAGGTACGACAGCGGGTCGTGCGCGCTGGTCTGGTCGGTGACGATGTCGATGGCGACGCCCCGGCGCAGCAGCTCCGGGAAGACCGTGGCGGCGTTGCCCACCACGCCGACGCTCAGCGCCCGCCGGTCCCGCTTCGCGGCCAGCACCCGCTCGACCGCGTCGTCCAGGGAGTCGGCGATCTCGTCCAGGTAGCGGTCGTGCGCCCGCCGCTCCAGCCGGCTGCGGTCCACGTCCACGATCAGGCAGGCGCCGCCGTTCATGGTCACCGCGAGCGGCTGCGCCCCGCCCATCCCACCGCAGCCGCCGGTCAGCGTCAGCGTGCCGGCCAGCGAGCCATTGAACCGCTTGGCCGCGACGGCGGCGAACGTCTCGTAGGTGCCCTGGAGGATGCCCTGGGTGCCGATGTAGATCCAGGAGCCGGCGGTCATCTGACCGTACATGGTCAGCCCGAGCTGCTCCAGGCGGCGGAACTCCGGCCAGGTGGCCCAGTCGCCGACCAGGTTCGAGTTGGCCAGCAGCACCCGGGGCGCCCACTCGTGGGTACGCATGACGCCGACCGGGCGGCCGGACTGCACCAGCATCGTCTCGTCGTCGCGCAGCTCGGTCAGCGTCCGGACCAGCGCGTGGTACGACGGCCAGTCCCGGGCGGCCTTCCCGGTGCCGCCGTAGACCACCAGGTCCTCGGGGCGCTCGGCCACCTCCGGGTCGAGGTTGTTCATCAGCATCCGCAGCGCGGCCTCCTGCGGCCACCCCTTCGCGGTGCGTGTGGTGCCGCGGGCGGCGCGGACGGGCTGGTGCATCTCGTACTCCTCTCAGCCGAGGAACAACTGGCGGCGGGCGGCGGACGACTCGAACGCCTCGAGCCGGGCCTGGGTCTCGGCCGGGGTGGCGTCGCAGATCGCCTGGAGCACCACCATGGCCAGGGTCATCGGGGCGGTGTGCAGGTCGAAGACCAGGTCGGTGCCGACGGCGGCGGGCAGCACCACCTGGGCGTGCTCGGTGGCCGGGCTCACCGGGGAGTCGGTGATCGCCACGACGGTCAGCCCGGCGTCGCGGGCCTCGCGCAGCGCGTCCAGGGTCTCCCGGGGATAGCGGGGCAGCACGAAGGCCAGCAGCCCGGTCGCCCCGGCGGCGGCGGCCTGTTCGAGCCGGTCGGCCAGGAGGCTGCCGCCGTCGTCGAGCACCCGCACGTCCGGGTGCACCTTCGCCGCGAAGTACGCGAAGTACGCGGCGAGGGGCGCGGCGGCGCGCAGCCCGAGCACCGGTAGCGGACGGCTGGCCGCGAGCAGCTTGCCGACCTCGGCGATCCGGTCGGCGTCGGCGAGCTGCCCGGCGAGCCGGTCGAGGTTGCCCAGCTCGGCGCGGACCGCCCGTTGGAGGGCGTTGCCGGCGTCGGTCGGGTCGGTGCCGCCGGTGGCGGAGAGTTCCCGCAGCCGGCGGCGCAGCGCGGGGTAGCCGTCGTGGCCGAGCGCCATCGCGAACCGGGTCACCGACGGCTGGCTGACCCCGGCCAGCTCGGCGACCTCCGCCGCCGACAGGTACGCCGCCGCGCCCGCGTGCTGCACCAGGCAGTGCGCGATCCGGCGCTGGGTCGGGGTGAGCCGTACGCCGTGGAACAGGTCGAGCAGGCGGTCGGTCGGTGCCGCACCGCTTTCATTCATGCGGTGACTCTATGCATGAAAACTTTCAGAGCGCAACCGTCGGACGGCCGCAGGACGACAACGCGCGCCGCCGTCTCTGTACTATCCGCACCGCGGGTGAACAGAGGAGTGGGGGCATGCGGCCGGTGACAGCAGACCCTCCGGCCGCGCCACCGCCGGCGGCCGGCACCGGCGCGCGCCCGCGTCGCGGCTTCCGGACGGACATCGAGGGCCTGCGCGCCCTCGCCGTCCTGCTGGTCGTGCTCTGGCACGCGGGCGTCCCGTTCATCTCCGGCGGATTCGTCGGGGTCGACGTCTTCTTCGTCATCTCCGGATACCTGATCACCAGCGGGATGGTGGCGGAGGTGGCGGCCCGCGGGCGCCTGTCGCTCGGCGGATTCTGGGCGAGGCGGGCGAAGCGGTTGCTGCCCAGTTCCGCGCTCGTCCTGCTCGCCTCCCTGGTCCTCACCTACCTCTTCCTGCCGGACATCCGCTGGAAGGACACGGCGTGGGACGCGGTGAGCAGCGCCATCTACATGATCAACTGGCGGCTCGCCGGCCAGTCCGTCGACTATCTCGCCGCCGAGCAGGCCCCGAGCATCGTTCAGCACTTCTGGTCCCTCGCGGTCGAGGAGCAGTTCTACCTGCTGTGGCCGGTACTGCTGGTGGCCGTCGCCTGGGTGGCGCGGCGGCGGGGCGCGACGCTCCCACGGTTCGGCCGGCTCGCCCTGGCGGTGGTGGGCGTCCTCTGGCTGGCCTCCTTCGTCTGGTCGGTGCTGCTGGTCCAGGCCGAACCCGGCCGGGCCTACTTCGTCACCACCACCCGGATCTGGGAACTCGCGGTCGGCGCACTGCTCGCCCTGTGGCCGTTCCGGCGGCTGGGCGGTGCCGCGGCGTCGGCGTCGGGGTGGATCGGCATCGCGGCAATCGTGGGCTCGGCGGTGGCACTCGACAACTCGATGCCCTTCCCGGGCGCGCTGGCGCTGCCCGCGACCATCGGGACCGCACTCGTCATCGCGGCCGGCCCGGGCGCCCGGTACGGCCCGGTGGCGGTTCTGCGCGTGCCGCCGATGCAGTTCCTCGGCGGCATCTCGTACACGCTGTATCTCTGGCACTGGCCGCTGATCGTGGCGTTCACCGCGCCAACGGACGATCCGGGCATCGTGTTGCCGGCCGCCGCGGTGGCGCTCTCGATCCTCCTCGCGTACCTGACGAGCCGGTTCGTGGAACGGCCGGTCTGGCACTCGCGGAAGCTCTCGGTGCGGCCCCGGGCCGCGCTCGTCGTCGGGTTGTCCTGCACCGCGCTGTCGGTCTGCGCGGGCGTGGTGTTCCACCTCGTCACCGCGGTGAGCCCCACGGATGGCGCGACCCTGCTGAACGCCCGGGGCGCCGCCGTGCTGACGCCGGGCGACACCACCGGAGCGGGCACTCCCGTCAACCACGTAGCGTCGATCGTGCCCGAGCCCGCGGCGGCCCGTGACGACATTCCCTCGGTCTACGCCGATGGCTGCCACGGCGCGCCGGACGAGAGCAAGGTCCTGCGCTGCACGTACGGCAACCCCGACGCCGGGTTCACCGTCGCCCTGATCGGTGACTCCCACGCCGCCCAGTGGGTGCCCGCCCTGCAATCCATCGCGGAACGGCGGAACTGGAAGCTGCTGACGTACACGAAATCGGGCTGCCCCGCCATGGACGTCGTGGTGGCCACGGGCGCCGACGAGCGCCCGTACGAGACGTGCGTGACCTGGAACCGTTCGCTGCGCGGCGCGGTCGCCGACGACCACCCGGACCTGATCGTCACCACCAGCTACGACTACTCCGTCTATCGCGACGGCAGGGTGTTGCACGGGGCACAGAACCGGACGGCACTGGTGGAGGCGATGCGCCGGACCTGGCAGGGGCTCGCGGAGGTGGCACCCGTGGTGGTCGTGCGGGACACCCCGACGCCGCGCCGGGACATCGCCGAGTGCGTCTCCACCCACCGGGAGGAGCTGACCAGGTGCGCCGTGCCCCGGGACGAGGCCCTGGCCGGCATCGGCCCGGCGCAGGTCGACGCGGCCGAGGGCCTGACCGGCGTACGCCTGGTCGACCTGAACGACGCCATCTGCCCGGCCGACCGGTGCGCGCCGGTCATCGGTGGGGTGCTCGTCTACCGCGACGCCCACCACCTGACCGCGACCTACGCGCGGACCCTCGCCGACCGCCTCGACGAGCAGTTGCGGGTGGCGACCGGATAGCGGCCGCCGGGTGCCGACCCGACCGTCGGTAGTGGCTGGTCGGCGCGCATCCCACCAGCGACCGGCGGCAGTGGAACAAGCGTCACCTCTGTACTATCCGCACGGCGGATGAGCAGAGGAGTTGTGGCATGCAACCGGTCGGTCCGTACAGGTTCACCGAGGCACTCGGCGTCTGCCAGGTGGGCACGGCCTGGTGGGCCGTCGACGGTCAGGATCGGCTAGTCACGGTGGCGGTGCTCGCCGGTGCCGCGGCGACCGACCAGCCGTGGCGGGAGGCCTTCGCGAACGCGGCCAACGCCATGGCGCTGACCCCGGGCGGCCAGCGATACGCCAACGCCGACTTCGCGGCCGCCGAGCCGTGGGTGGCGTACCCGTCGGAGGAGGGGATGGGCGCCCAGCGTCTGTTCCAGACACTCGGCATGGAGTTGCACCCGGCGGAGTCGGAGGCGGAGGTCCTGATCACGGAGACGGGCGCGGCCGCCGACCTGCCGCAGCCGTCCCCCGAAGCGCCGACCTCCGGCGCGCCGAGCCCCACCTCCGGATCGCCGCTGCCGTGGGCGATGCACGCCGCGGTGCCCCAGCAGGTGTCTCCGGCGCCGCTGCCGGTTTCCGCCGCACCACAGCAGGTGTCCCCCGCGCCGATGTCGGGGCACCCGCAGCCGGTGAGCGTTCCACCGCCGGACCCGTTCAGCACGCCCGTCCGCCGGATCACGCCCTCCGCCCCACCCCGACGTCGGACCGGACTCTGGATCGGGATCGCGGCCGTCGTGCTGGTGGTGCTTGCCGGTGCCGGTGGCCTGGCCGTGCTGACGAGCTCGGGTGACGACAAGGAGAAGCCGGAGAACACGGCCAGTGCCAGCAGCGCACCACCGCTGTTGCCGACGACGCCGCCGGAGTCGCCCGGCGTCGAGCCGCCGAAGCCCGGTGCGTGGCCGACCCAGTGGCCGAAGTTCAAGGAGCGGGACACCGTACGGACGTTGAACCTGGACGGTCTGGGCTTCCCGGTGAAGATGCCCACGAACTGGCAGTGCACGCTCGCCGGTCGCGCCGAAGGGTTCGTCAAGTACCAGTGCGGTACGTCCGCGACGGGCGACCAGGCCGTCGGCGGAGAGGTGATCGTGCGCAACTGCCCGCAGCCGTGCAACGAGCAGTGGCAGAGCGCCATGCGCGGTGTCGAGGAGGCGTGGGGCACGCAGTGGATCCGTAGTGGCGAGTACGCCAGCTACGCCGAGAAGATCCTCGACGTCGACGGCGGGCAGCGGCACGGCCTGATCGTCGTGGCCTACTTCCGCAGCGGCGAGGACGGAGCGATCGATCGGCAACTGGTGATCCGGATGACCTCGCCGGTGCCGGAGGCGTACCAGTTGCGGCGCTTCGCCAACTACGTCCGCGACGTGGTCGTCTTCTGAGGACGGTGTCCGCCCGGTGAGCCTCGTCTCCTCCACCTCCGACGCCTCACTCCGCCCCCTCACCGACCGCTCCGTCGCGCTGGTCCACGAGTGGTTCGGTGCCACCGGCGGTTCCGAGCAGGTGTTCCTCAGCATGGCCGAGGTCGTGCCGCACGCGGAACGATTCGTGCTCTGGAAGGACCACGACGCGACGGTGGACCAGGAACTCCACGAGTCCTGGCTGGCGAGGACGCCGTTGCGGCGCAGCAAGGCGCTCGCGCTTCCGCTCATGCCGCTCACCTGGCGCACCCTGACCCGCAAGCACTACGACGTCGTCGTCTCGTCGAGTCACGCCTTCGCGCACACGGTCCGCATCGGAGACCCCGACCGGACCCGGCACCTGAGCTACGTGCACTCACCCGCCCGCTACGTCTGGAGCCCGGAGCTGGACCAGCGGGGGGCCAACGCGATGCTCGCGCCGATGCGCGCCGTGCTCCAGGCGGGCGACAAACGGCTGAGCCGGCACGTCCACAGCTACGCGGCGAACTCGCGGGAGGTCCAGGCACGGATCCGCCGCTTCTGGGGACGCGACGCCAGGGTGATCAACCCGCCGGTGGAAGTCGACTACTTCGGGGCGGCCCCGGCGCAGGTGCGCGACCAGGATCGTCGTTACCTCCTGGGCGTCGGCCGCTGGATCCCGTACAAGAACTTCGACCTGATGATCGAGATCGCCGCGGCGGCCCGCCGGCCGCTGGTCATCGCGGGCGGAGGGCCCGAGGAGGAGAACCTGCGCCGGCTCGCCGCCCGCGTCGACGTACCGGTCGAGTTCGAGATCAGGCCGACGAGGGAACGACTCCGCGAGCTGTATTGGGGAGCGGTGGCGTTGCTCTACCCGGCGCTCGAGGATTTCGGCATGATCCCGGTGGAGGCGCAGGCCTGTGGCACCCCCGTGGTGGGGTGGGCCCGCGGTGGGCTGCTGGAGACCGTGACGACCGGCGAGACCGGCTTCCTCCTCAACGCCACCGACCCGGCCGACTACATGGACCCGATTCGTCGGGCGTCGGAGCTGTCCGCCCAGGCGGCGATGACCAATGCCCGGCGTTTCACACCACAGGTCTTCCAGGCGAACGTGGCCGAATGGCTGACCGAACAGGGGTAGGCACGGACACGGGTCGCCGGACCGGCCAGGAGTGCCGGTATTGGCCCGGACCGGAGAACCCACGCATACTCTTGCCGGGCTCAGTGCACTGCGAGCGGGGGATGACTTCATGGTGACGGCGTCGCCCGTGCCGAATGTGCTGATGTTGGGTACCGCGGAATGGGACTCCCCGATCGCGACGAACCAGCACTACGTCGCGCGTGAGCTCGCGCAGGGCACGAAGGTGACGTTCGTCGAGTCACTGGGGCTGCGTCGGCCCAGGTTCAGCCGGGACGACCTCGTCCGGATGGCCTCGCGGGTCCGGAAGGCGGCCGGCGGTCGGGAAGCACCGGCACACCGCCCCCGGCCGGCCGGGGCACAGATCGTGTCGCCGCTCGTGCTGCCGGTGCATCGGACGCCGACCCGCCCGCTCAACCGGGCCCTGCTCAGGCGCGCCACCACCAACTGGCTCAGCAGCTCACGTCCCCGGGTGCTGTGGACGTTCACGCCCGTCACGTACGGCTTGGAAGAGGCGGCGGACGTCGTCGTCTACCACTGCGTGGACCTCCTGGCGACCTTCCCCGGCGTGGATGCCGTTGCCGTGGCTGGCGGGGAGAGGTCGTTGTCGTCGCGTACCGCCGTCGCCATCGCCACGAGCAAGGCCGTCCAGGAGCATCTCGTCACCGCCGGCTTCCCCCGGGTCGAACTCCTGCCGAACGTCGCGGACGTGTCGGTCTTCACCGCGGCGAGCAGGCCGGCGGCCGACCGTCGGCCCACCGTTCTGTTCTCCGGCAATCTCACCGTACACAAGCTCGACGTGCGACTTCTCGAATCGGTCGCCGTCGCCCTGCGCGGGCACGGGGAGCTGCTGCTCGCCGGTCCGCTGGCGGCCGGTGGGGGCAGTTTCGACGCGGAGCTGCGGCGGCTCGAAGAACTCGGCGCCCGCCACGTCGGCACGCTCACCCCCGCCCAGCTGGCCGAGCTGGCCGGGACCTGCGCCGTCGGGCTCATCCCGTACGAGATCAACGACTACACGCGGGGGGTCAGTC
Organism: Micromonospora narathiwatensis; assembly: GCF_900089605.1. Taxonomy (NCBI): domain Bacteria; kingdom Bacillati; phylum Actinomycetota; class Actinomycetes; order Micromonosporales; family Micromonosporaceae; genus Micromonospora; species Micromonospora narathiwatensis. The sequence goes on from NZ_LT594324.1 coordinate 6,595,915, forward strand.
CCCTGAAGTGCTTCGAATACCTGTCCTCCGGGCTGGCGGTGCTGAGCACCCGGCTTCCGGCGGTCACCGAACTCGCGCTGACCAACTCCCACGTGGCGGTGACCGAGGCCGACGGCTTCCCCGCTCGCCTGCTGGATCTGCTCCAGCCGGTCACCGACGCCGTCGTGGACGATCGGATGGCGAGCGCGGCGGAACACGGTTGGGCAGGCCGCGGCACGTTGCTGCGCGATCTGCTGGAGACCGAACTGGTCCGTGGACGATGAAGCGGGTACTCGTCGTCAGCGTCGAACCGCCCTGGCCGGCGCAGCACGGGGGCCGCATCCGTACCGCACGCGTGGCCGAGGCGCTGAGCAACCACGTGGACGTGCTGGTCACCTTCCCCGATCACGGCAAGCGGCAGCCGGACGGGCCGGTCCCCACCCGCCCACTGCCCTGGTCACCGCCGTCCGCCGTCCGTACCCGGGCGTCGGGCCGTCCGCACCTGGGCGGGCACTACCTGGTGCCGGTCGCCGACTCCCTCGGTGCGCTCTGCGACGAGTTCCGGCCCGACGCGGTGTACTGGTCCCACTCCTACCTGGCGGCGTGGGCACCTCCGTCGTCACGACAGCAACCGCAGGTCGTCGAATTCGCCAACATCGAGAGCCGACGCCTGCGGACGCTGGTGACGGCGGCCCGTGGGTGGCAACGGATGGCCCGCCGCGCCGAGGCGACCAAGGCCGCCTTCTGGGAGCCCAGAGTGGCCGCACGCGCCGCGCTCTGCGTCGCGCTCTCCCAGCCGGACGTGGACGTGCTGCGCGGCTGGGCCCGCGATGTCGTCCTGGCCCCGAACGGTGTGGACGGATGGCCCTACACCCCCTCGCCACCGGACGGATACGTCCTCGCGCTGGCCTCGTACGACTACGAGCCGAACGTGCTGGCACTGCGCGCGTTCGTCCGGGACAGCTGGCCACTCGTCCGCGCCGAGCGTCCGGCGGCTCAACTGGTGGTCGCCGGCCGGCGTAGCGAAGCGTTGCGCCACGAACTCGCCGCCGTTCCCGGGGTGACCGTGCTCGGCACGCTCGACGACGTGGCCGACGCCTACGCGGGAGCCGCACTGACCGTCGCCCCCGCCACCACCGGCGGTGGCTCGCAGCTCAAGCTGACCGAGTCGATGTCGCGTGGGCGTTCCGTGGTCATGAGCCCGTTCGCGGCGCAGGGCCTGCCGCACGTCGTACGCGGCGTCGACGCCTGCCTGGTCGCCGACGAACCGGGTTCCTTCGCCGACGCGGTCGTCGACGGGTTGCGGGACGTGTCCGCGCGGCAGGCGCGGGAGCGTGCGGGATGGCAGCGCTGCGCGGCACTCGGCTGGCCCGAGGCGGTACGCGAGCTGGTCGCCTCCATCTCGGCCCTCACCGACCGGGAGGCGGCGCGGTGATCCGGCGCGTTCATCTGATCGAGTCAGGAGGCCGGGGCGGGGTCTTCAACCACGCCGTCGAGGTTGCCGCCGGTCTGACCGCACTCGGCGTGGACGTCGTCGTGCACACCGCCGACGACTGCGACGAGGCGCCTGCCCCGGTGGTCCTGTGCCGATGCGTCACCTGGCACCGGGCCTCGCCCAACCGGGTCGTCCGCCAGGCCCGGACATCGGCGCGCTATCTCCTGCGCACCCTGCCGCACCTGCACCGGGTGATCGGTCCGGAGGACATCGTCCATGTCCAGGGCATGTTCGCGCTCACCCCGGAACTCGTCTCGGTGGCCCGGCGCCGCGCCGCGACCGTCGTCGCCAGCCCGCACAACACCTTCGTCCGGTCGAACGCCCCCGGAGGCGGACGGGCCTTGCGCAGCGCGCTCCAGGACGCCGACCGGGTCCTCGTCTACTCGGAGGCCGACCGGCAGAGCCTGCTCGCCCGGGGCGTGGCCAACGTCGGCCGGGTTCCCCTGGTGCAGTGGACCCCACCCGTGCAGCCGGCACTCGTCGAGCACTGGCACCGGGAGCTGAAGCCGGACGGCGGCAGGCTGGCCCTCCTGCCCGGTCAGGTCCGGGCGGACAAGAACCCGGCGGTGTTCGTCGAGGCCGTGGCGCGGTTGCCGGGCTGGCGGGGAGCGGTGGTCGGGGCGGATCTCGGACCGGGCCGGCAGGTCGACGCGCTGGTCGAACAGACCGGGGCGGCCGTGACGACCGCCTACCGCTATCTGGACGTCGACGAGTTCACCGCGCTGGTCGCCGCCGCCGACGTCGTCGTCGCCCCGTACGAGGTCGCCAGCCAGTCCGGCGTGCTCGCGGTGGCGGCCAGGCTGGGCGTACCGACCGCGGTGGCTCCCTGCGGTGGTCTGGGCGAGTTGGCCACCGCCGTCGCCCGCGACAGCGGCGCCGCGGCGATCGGGGAGGCCATCGTCGCCGCGTACGACCTCGGCGCGAAGCCGATCGACACGGCGGACGCCGCCATCCGCTTCCTTCACGAGTACACCGCCACCCAGCAGAGCCGGGCCGACGGCAAGACGCGAAGCCGCTGAGGAGAGGACCGTATTGTCCAGGTTGACCATCACGATGGTCTCCGTCTCGGATAGCGCCGGCGGTGCCGAGGCGCACACCGTCGCGCTCGGCCAGGGAATGCGGGATCGCGGCCACGACGTGGTCCTGTACGGCCGGTGCCCGGGGTGGGACGAGCACAGCCTGACCCGACGAGAGATCGGGCTCGGCCCGAAATGGTCGCGTCGGACGATGGCCACCGGCCTCCTACGGGTGCCCATCGAGCGACACCGGACGCGGACCATCGCCGACTCCTCGATCTACCACCTCCAGTTCAAGCGGGAACAGATCGCCCTGACCGCGCCCCTGTCCCGCCGAGCGCCGGTGGTCTGGACGGAGCACGGGCGGTGGATGGGCGGTCCGGCCGGCCGGCTGCTGCTCGCGGGTTACGCGCGCGCGGCCGAGCACGTCTCCCGGGTGGTCTGCGTCAGCGCGGCCGTGGCCAGCGACCTGGAACCCGTGGTCGGCCGGGACAAGCTCGTCGTGGTCCCGAATTCGATCGACACCCGGCGCTACGCCGCCCCGTCGGCCCCGGCGCGGGCGGCGTTGCGCCGACAGTTGCTGCCGAGCCACCTCCAGGACCGCCGGGTCGCCGTCCTCGCCGCGCGGCTGCACGCCGCCAAGCGGCACGACCGGGCCATCGCGGCGGCAACGGCCAGCGGAAGCGCCCTGCTCGTCGTCGGCGACGGGCCCGACCGCGAGCGGCTGGAACGGCTCAGCGCGGGCAACACCGACGTGCACTTCACGGGCCACCGGGAGGACGTACCCGACCTCCTCGCGGCCAGCGACTTCTACCTCTACTGCGGGGCCGAGACCGACGGCACGCCGACCTGCGTGCTTGAGGCGACCGCCGCCGGGCTGCCGGTCGTGGCGTTCCGGGGTGATCCCGGGACGGAACTGGTCGCCCGCTGCGGTGGCCTCGTGGTGGAGGACCCGTCAGAACTGACGGCCGAGCGGGCATCGGCGATGCTGGAACTCCGCGGCGGCGGCGTCGCATACGTCGAGCAACAGCACGGCCGCGAGAGCTGGCTCGACGGGTATGAACGCATCTTCGGGGAGTGTCTCCGTTGACCTCTCCTGGACAGACCACGAACACGCCGGGGGACCTCGGCACCCGGGCGGGCACCGTAGCGGCGGATTCCGAAGCGACCGGACCGCCAGCGGGCTCGCGGTCGGCGCGCGGGCTCAGCATGGCCACGGCCGTCTCTCTCGGCCTCCGGCTTCTCGGCATGGCCGTCGGCATGGCGACCAACTCCGTCCTGGCCCGCTATCTGAACCCGGACGGGTACGGTGTCTTCGCCCTCGCGCTCACCCTGGGCACGGCGGCGGCACAGGTCGCCGACATGGGCACGACGATCACCGTGAGTTCCCGGATAGCGCGGGAGAAGGCGTCCGCCGGCCGAATCCTGAGTACCGGCCTGGTCATCCGCACGTCGGTGGCGCTGGTCGCGACCGTCGTCCTGCTCATCGCCGCCGCCCGAGGGCTTTTCGGAGAGTCCAGCTCGGTCGTCGGCGTCGTCGCCGTGGCGACGCCGCTGTCCGCGGCGTCGGTGCTCACCGCCGGCGCGACGGCCCGCTTTCGTCCCGAGGTGTCCTCGGTCCTCGCCCTCATTCAGGGCGTCCTCTGGCTGATCGCGGTCGTGGCCATCGCCCGCACCGGCGGCGACGTCGTGCTGCTCGGCTGGTTCTTCGTCGCCGTCGTCGCGGTGCAGACCTGCGTCGGCGTGCTGATCAACCGAAGGCTGGTGCCACTCGGCCGACCGTCGTGGGCGGAGGCGGGTCGGATCTTCGCGCTGAGCTGGCCGCTCGCGATCAGTGCGCTGGCGGTCATGGCCTACTACCGGCTCGGCTCGGTGATCCTGTTCCACGTCCGGGGCGCCGCCGAGGTGGGCTACTACTCGGCCGCGTACAAGTTCCTCGACGTCGCCCAGCTCGGCCCGGCCATGTTGGTGGCTCCCCTGCTCCCGATCGTGGCGACCAGCTTGTCCATGGACGCCCAGCGCCGCAATCTGATCTTCAGCCTGGCGACGCGCACCGGCGCCGTGATCGGCGCGGGTACGGCGGTCATGCTGATCGCCCTCGCTCCCGCCCTGGTCGGCTATCTCTACGGAGACGACTTCGCCCCGGCGGTCAGGCCCCTGGTCCTGCTCGCCGTGGCCTTCATCGGCATCACCCTCGGCTATGTCGGCACGACGATCTGCTCCGCGCTGGGCGTCGTACGGCCGATCGCGGTGTTGACCGTCTCGGTGGCGGTGGTCAACCTCGCGGCACAGTTCTGGGCCTGCGCCCGATGGGGAGCCACGGGTGCCGCCGCGGTCGCGGCCGCGACGGAGTTCGTCATCGGCGTCACGACCTGCTTGTTGGCGGCGCGGGCGATGACGTCGCGACTGCCCGTGCGGGAGATGGCGGCCGTCCTCGCCCTCGGCGCCGCCACGATTGTCGTGTTTTGGCTGGTCCGGCTTCCGTGGCCGGTCGAGGCAATGTTGGCCGCCGGCATGTTCGGCGCCGCGGTGCTGGCCTCGCGGGCGATCACCCCCGTGGACCTCAGGCGCGTGCTGTCCCGCAAGGCCTTGTGAGTACGCCGACGGCGAAGACCTCACCGCAGCCGATCAGTAGGTGGCGCCGGTCTGGAGGTGCTGCCAGGTCAAGCCGGTACACACCACCGGCCCTGTGCCGCACGGCAGGCGAGCGTTGGTGTTCGTGGCCCGGCTACCGTCCACCCTGACGAGTTCGCTGACGTCGACCGCCAGGTCCGGTGCGTACGAGACCACCGAACCGCCGCTGGTCACCGCCACTCCTCGTGAACCGGGCGCGGAACGTAGCCCGTCGCCGCGGACCACCACGGCGCCCGACCCGCGCACCTTCGCGAACCCGCCGGTGCTGTCGTCGATGGTCACCTTCGACAACAGCAGCTCGGTCTCGGTGTTGAGGTCGGCCAGCCAGACCATTCCGGTCGTCTGCACGTCGTCGACGACCAGCCGCGGCAGGGTGTGCGTGGCCGCCGGTGCGGTGACCAGGCCGCCGCCATTGCCGACGCCCCGCACACCGGAGAGAGTCGCCTGCCGGACCGTGGCCTTCGCCGCCCACTCAGGCAGTTCGAGCAGGTGACTGTCACCGGTCGCCGCCACGGTGATCGTCCGTAGGGTCAGGTCGTCCACCGCGCCGGCGATCCGGATGGCCCTGGCACCGGACGACGTGCCGCCGACGGTCAACCGCTCCACCCGCAGACTCCGGACCGTCGCCTTCGCGTCGATCGACAGGAGGGAAGCGGTGCCGAGCCGCGTGACGTCGACATCCTCGACGGTGAGGGCGTCGACGGCCGTGGGAGTGGACGGGGCGACGTGCACCAGCGGCCGGTTCGCGCCGGGACCGTCGACCGTCAGCCCGCGAAGGTGGACGCGACCCACGGACGAGCCGTCGATCCGTACCACGCCACCCCGACCGGGCAGGGTGGCCGCACTGACCCGCTCCACGACCAGTTCGTCGACGCGGCCCCCGGTGGTGCGCCAATCGGCGGTGTCGTCGCCGATCCAGAGGACGCTGGTGCCGGCGAGACCGGTGACGCCCCGGACAGTGGTGCGTGACGCCACGGTCTCCGGCGACCCGCCGAGCACCTTGACCAACGCGGCGAGTGAGGCCGCGCTGACGTCCTCGATGACCGTGTCGGTCACCGGCCCCCACACGTCGTCGTAGGCCTGCCAGTCCCGAGGAGTGATGGCGACCGTGTCGTCGCCCGTCGATCCCCGGATCCCGGAGATCCTGGTCCGTGCGGCAGGGCCCTGGATGTGGACTCCGTCGGAGTGCACGGCGAACCTGATCCGGGTGACCGTGGTGTCGGTGACGTCACCGAGGGAGATGGCGTACTTGTCGCTGGCGGTCTCCACCGCCAGACCGTTGAGCGTCAGCCCGTCCACGCGTCGCCACCGCAGGGTGTGCAGGTCAGGCCCGACTCCGCCGACGCCTTCCGCGCGGACCCAGGTGCCGCCGAGGACGGTGATGTCCCGGTCGCGACCGCCGGCGGTGGCCGCCTTGTTGATGAGGAGGCTGCAGGCGCTGCCGGCGGCCAGGGTTACCGTGCACCCCGACATGAGCAGCACCGTGCCGCTGTGCACCACGAGCGGCGCGCTGACCTGGTAACGGGCGCCGTGCGGCCCCTGGACCAGGCCGCCCGCTCCGGCGCGGAGAGCGGCGTTGAGCGAGGCGGTGTCGTCGCCACCAGAGGGGGGCGGCAACCGTACGGTGCCCGCGTGGGACGAGCTGTCGCCGGAGAGAAGCGTGCCGCCGGCGAGGACCATGGTGCCAGCGCTGGCGAGGAGGGTGCGGCGGGTGATCATCTGCGGCTCCGGGGGGTGACCCCGGACGACCCTACCGAACGGCGGCCATCGACGGCGAGCGCGTACGGTTCCCGCCGTCGCGCCCGTCCGGACGAAAACGCATACATCACATCGGCTCCGGCGCACGCCCGTCCCGATTCGCGGTGATCTTCCGGTCGCGCCCCCGATCGCCTTTCCTGATACTGTGAGCCGCGACGGCCGCGTGGCTGTGATGTTCGATCTGCCACATTGCACGGCCGCCCTCCTCGCGGGCTGCTTCGGCGGTGGTCGTCCCGCGACTATCACGGCTTCCGGTTCGGCGTTGTTGTCAGCAGGGTTCTGTGTCAGCGAAGGCCGGCGGAACCTGATCTCGGGGCAAGGGCAGCGATGGGTTCCAGAGGGACTTCGACGGCTTCGGGCACGGATGACGCGCAGATTCGTCCTCCCCGACAGCCCCTGGACCGACCGGACGTCCCCGGCGAGGCTGGAGGCCGACCGCACCGGGCGCGCATCCCCGCCTGGATCACCGGTTCTCTCGCCGCCACCGCACCTCGGCCGATCGCCTGGGCTTCCTGGGCGGTAGCGGCGCTCTCCGCCGTACACATCGCCTGGACGCTGCGATCGCCCGTCGGGATCGTGCTCGCGCTGGCACTGCCGTTGCTGGTGCTTCGCCTTCCCGTGACCGGCATCGCGCTCGTGGCCGTGCTCGCCCAGGAGATCAAGCCGAACGGGCGCTTCGGCGAGTTGACCACGCTGGGCCACCAGGTTTTCATCAGCTCCGGGAAGATCCCGCTCGCCCTGCCGCTTGCGTTGGCCGCCGTGCTCGCGGCAGCCGCACGATCGTGGCCACCGGCGCGACCTCGTCTCCGTTCGGCTGGCGGCGTGCTGCTCGGGGTGGCCGCCGCCCTCGTGGTCCTGAGTGTCGTCAGCGGTCTGGTCCACGGGCAGTCGCCCTTCTCCGCCGTCAACCAGAACGCCCGCCCCTTCGTCCTGCTGCTCCTGGGCCTCATCATCGGAATGAGCCTGCGGCTGCTTCAGGACGACCGGAAGTCGCTGGAAGTGACGGTAGGAGCGGCGCTGTGCGTCCTGCTCGCCGCGGCGGCCATCGCGATTCCCCTCGGCGAGATCGCTGACGACCGGCTCAGCGACTATTTCGTCTACTACGACTCGGCACTGCCCGCGATCGCGGCGGCGGTGTTCATCGGCGTACTCGGTGACGACCGGTGGCGCTGGGACTGGCGGCACCTGAGCGTGGTCGCAGCCGCCCCGCTACTCGTCCTGATCAGTTTCCGGCGGAGCGTGTGGCTCGCGGCGCTGGCCGCCTTCGTCGTGGTCCTCGTGCTGACCTGGCAACGGTGGAAGCGGGTTGCCCGACAACTCGCCTTCGTGGTTCCCGCGCTGGCCGTGATCGTGTTCGCCGCACCGGGCTTCGCCGCGGATCTCGGCCTGCGCAGCGCGGGAAGCTTCGAGCTCAGCAGCAGCCCGAGCGGCACGCCCAGCCCGAGCAGCACGCCGACGGTGAGCACCGCGCCGAGCCCGAGCGACACACCGAGCGCGAGCACCACGCCGACCGCGAGCACCACGCCGAGCGCGAACAGCGGACCGGTCGCGAGCGGCACACCGACGGCGAGCAGCACCCCGAGCGCGAACAACGCGCCGACCGCGAGCAGTACGCCAAGCGCGAGCAGCGGACAGGACGGGCCTTCCAGCCCGCCCACCAAGGCCGCGCCGACCCAACGGACCCAGGAAAGCATCAAGCACCAGGCGGAGTCGACGACCGGACACCTCAGCGACCTGCGGCTCGGGTGGGAATACGTCCAGGCGAATCCCTGGACCGGGGTGGGTCCCCAGTCACCCCAACTCCCGGGCCTCGCTGCCGGCGACTCCACCCGGGTGTACGTGCACAACGAACTGCTGCAGGACTGGCTGCGCTACGGTCCGCTGGCACCGGTGCTCGTCATCCTCTTCCTCGTGGCCGCCGGTCTGGCCGCACTGAAGGCGGTGCGGGACCCTGACAGCGACGTGGTGGTCCGATCTGCGGCCGCGTTCTGTCTGATCGCACCCCTGTGTCTGATGACCGCGCCATTCCTGGCCGAGACGAGCCGATGGCCGCTGGTGGTGGGCATCGCGGCCGGGATCGTCGCGCCGTTCCTCCTGCCCCGTGGCCGGCCCGATCGGGGAACCGGGATCGGCTCGCCGTCCGAGGTCATCGACAAGGCCGCCTAGGATGACCGACTCCTCACCACGTACGCTGCGGCTCGCACTCTGGGCCCAGCGCCAGGCGCACGTCGTCCCGAAGCCGCTGCGTCGGATGGCCGGACGTACCCTCCGGCTGTTCACCAATCCCGGCGCCGCCGCGTCGGGTCCGAGTGAGGACTGGTCGGTCCCGCTCGTGCGCAACCGAGGCGGGGGCGACCTGGAGGCATTGCGGTCGCCCGCCACCGATACGCGGCGGTCGAGCCCTCCGCCCACCGCCGAGGTGACCGAGCGCCGGCAGGTGCGCTGTGCGGTCGCCGTGGGCGTGCTCGACGTCGGGGGTGCGGAGGAGGTCGCCGCGTTCCTCGCCCGCCGGCTCCCCGCCCACGCCTTCGAGACCGTGGTCGTCTACGCGGACACGCGCCTGCCCGGACAGGAAGGCGAGGGTGGACGGCTCGCCTCGGCTCTCGCCGCCGAGGGCGTCGCGACACAGCGGCTCACGCCCGAGGACGCCGGCGCCTGGATGCGTTCGTGGCGGCCCGATGTGGTCAGCGCCCACAACGCCCGCGACTGGCTGTTGGACGCGGCCACCGAGGCCGGTGTGCCGTGGGTGGAGACGCTGCACGACATGCATCGCTTCTACCACCCCGAATCCTGGGCACCGGAAGCGCAGCGGGCACGGCGGGTCTCCGCGCAGATCGCGGTCAGCGATCTCGTCCGTCAGCAGTACCTCGCCCGCGTACCGACCTATCCCGGCGACCGGGTCGTCACCGTGCCGAACGGCGTGGACGGATCGCGCGTCCTCCCCGTGGACCGGGCGCAGGCCCGCGCGGCACTGGGGCTGACGGACGAGTTCCTGTTCGTCTCGCTGTCGCGATACTGCCTGCAGAAGAACACCTTCGGCCTGGTGGCGGCCTTCAGCGACGTGGCGGCCCAGCACCCGGACGCTCACCTGCTGGTGGCGGGTCGCGCCAACGACGACCTCCTTTACTACGAGCAGACCCGGCAGCTCGCGGCGTCCCTGCCGGGCACCGAGCGGATCCACCTGCGTGGACACTGCGCCAACCCGTCGGCGCTGCTGGCGGCGGCGGACGCCTTCGTGCTCGACTCCTTCTTCGAGGGTTGGTCGCTGTCGTCGATGGAGGCCCTGGTGGCCGGAGTCCCGGTCGTGCTCACCGACGTCGGTGGGGCCCGCGAGCAGTTGGGCGACGGCCGGCGGGGTCACCTGGTCGCCAACCCGGCCGGGAATGCCGAGCTGGTGGACTGGCCGGTGATCAACGACCTTCGGTACCGGCCGCAGGGGAACCGACCGGAGCTGGTCTCGGCGATGTCTTCGATGATCCGCGAACGCGCGGCCTGGACAGCCGCCCGCCCGCGCCTGCGCGACGAGGCGATCAGGCTCTTCTCCCCAGACGAGTCCCTGGCCGGGCACGCGCGGGTGCTGCGCGCCGTGGCGCTCGGTGAGCCCGTGTCGACCCACACCGGGCAGGCCAACGTCGGCTAGGGTTCCGCGCCGTCTGGTCAGCCACCGCCGGCGCGGAAGACCTCGGCAACCGTACGCAGCACGATCTTGAGGTCGAGCCAGAGCGACCAGTTCTCCACATAGTAGTTGTCGAACCTCGCCCGATCGGAGATCGGCGTATCGCCGCGCAGGCCACTGACCTGCGCGAGCCCGGTCAATCCCACCGGCACCCGGTGGCGCATCGCGTAGTTCGGGTACTCGGCCGAGAACTTCTCCACGAAGTACGGCCGCTCCGGACGCGGCCCGACCACGCTCATCTCCCCTCGCAGGATGTTCCAGAGCTGAGGCAACTCGTCCAACGACGTCCGGCGCATGAACCGCCCGATCGGTCCGACCCGCTGGTCGTGGGCGATGGACCAGTTCGTCTGCGACTCGTGCTCGTCCACCGGGCGCATCGAGCGGAACTTGAGTACCTGGAACGGCTTGCCGTAGCGGCCGATGCGCTCCTGACGGAACAAGACGCCCCGGCCGCCGTCCAACAGCGTCGCGATCACGCAGAGCAGCAGCAACGGGCTCAGCACGATCAACGCCAGCGCGGCGAACGCGACATCCGAGGCGCGCTTGATGGCCCATCGTGGGCCGGTGAACGTGATGTCTCCGATCTGCACGATCGGGATTGCGCCGACATGGTCGGGGTAACGGCCGTGGGTGCGAGAGCCCCAGAGGCGGGGCACCGCCCAGAGGTCGCAGCTCGCGCTGACCGGGTGAAGCAGATATTCGATCAGCGCCGACTCAGGACAGTCGGAATCGGCGATGACGAGGACCTCACAGTCCAGCAGCCGGACGAGATGCTCCAGGTCGTCGAGGGTGCCGACGAGCGGAAGTCCGCTGACGTCCTGCCGGGACGCCGCGTCGACGCAGCCGACGAACCGCAGCCCGTACCGGGGGTAACGGCGGAGCAGCCGGGCCAGTTCCCCGGCGATCGGACCGCTGCCGATGATGATGGCATTGTGCTCCAGCCAGCGGCGCTTACGCGCGGCGATGATGAGCGCCCGGGTGCAGGTCCGACCCACGATCACCAGGCCCGCCGAGAGCGCGACGTCGTGCATGAACCCGCTGACGTACGGCACCGAGTCGTGGCGGTAGGCCGCGATGATGGCCACCACCGCGCCGCAGGCCAGCAGCCGCCCGCAGATGCCCGGCAGTTCGTCCAGGATGCTCAGGTGGCGGCGGGCCCGATAGAGCCCTCCGGCCGCGAAGACGGCCATGGCGAGGCCGGCGTTGGTCAGCGTGCCACGCCAGTAGTTCTGGCTCAGCAACAGGGGAGCCAGCAGTGCGGCGAGGTCGACGGGAACGGTCAGCATCCAGGCCCGGAGCCGGCGCGTCCGCTTCGAGGTTCGGGAACTGGCGTACGGCAGCACCGCGGTCGTGTCCAGACCGATCCGCGCCGGAGCGGTGACCGCGGCCTCGCCGGCCAGTTGCCCGGCGGGGAACACGGCGAGTATCCCCTCGTCGTCGTCGGCCGCGTCGGGCGGCGATGCCGCGATGGGTCCTGCTTCCTCAAGCTGCGTCGCGGTCGCAGCCGGGTCCCTCGTCGCCGAGTGCCCTGACATTGTCGATCCTCCCCCGTGACCGCCCGGTCCGCGCATGACGCGGGCTCCGGGCGATCGCAGGATACGAGCGACTCCGCCGCGCCGCCAGAGCCGGCCCGACAGAGCGAGTTCCTACTTTCCGGCGGAAGTGATCTCCGGAACCGAGTCGCGGCGGACCGCGTCGAACAGCTCCTTGGCCCTCGCGGTGTCCGCGAACACCACGCTCTCGCTGCCGACCCGGCCAGTTCCCTTCACCGGGCAGGTGTAGAAGCCGAGATTGCCGCTGCGCAGGTGGCGCATCTCCATCGCGAGATCCACAAGAGACATCGACTTGTCCACCGCGACGGAGCTGGCCGTGGCCCGTACGAACGAGTTCAGCTTGGTGGGGCTGCTCAGCGTGCCGCCGGAGGCGGCCTTGTCGAGGATCGCCTTGATCACCTGCTGCTGGTGCTTGATCCGGGTGAAGTCGCCGTTGGCGAAGGCGTAGCGCTCCCGGGCGTAGTCCAGCGCGGCGGCCCCGTCCATCGTCTGCCGGCCCTTGACGAACTCCCGGCGGCCGTCCGGGTTGAGCGAGTGCCTCGACGTGAAGCTCTGCTCCACGTCGATCTCGATGCCGCCCAGGGCGTCGACGATCTCCTTGAAGCCGGAGAAGTCGACCATCGCCACGTGATCGATGCGGACGCCGGTGAACTTCTCCACGGTCTGCACCATCAGCGGCACGCCGCCCCACGCGTACGCTGCGTTGATCTTGGCGTCCCGGCCGCCCCGACCCTCCTTCGACCGGGGGATCGGCGTCCAGGTGTCCCGAGGGATCGAGATGAGCTGGGCACTCTGCCGGTCCTTGGGCAGGTGGACCAGGATGATGGTGTCGCTGCGGGACCCCCCGGTGTTCTCCGGGTCGCGGGAGTCACTGCCCAGGATCATGATGTTCATCGCGCCCTTGGCCACCACCTGGGGGCGGGACTCCTCGGGCACGTTCTCGAACGCGTCCACCCGGTCGATGGAGGAGTTGACCGAGCGGTAGTACAGCCCTCCGGCGAGGACGCCGCCGCCGGCGAGCAGCACCACCACCAGCAGCACGATCAGGGCGATACGCCGACCCCGGCGACGACGCGGAGCCGGGGTGGACGGCTGCTCGGCACCGTCCGAATCCACTCCAGATGCTGGGGTGGGCGCTTCGTGGTCCGCGAGCTGCTGACGATCCGACATGTGCGCGATGCTACTGACTCGCTCTCCGACACGGTGACCCTCGTCCGGCGAGCCGGTCGGTAGCTGGAAACTTTTCCTGTCGGTCACCGCCCGGAACTGGTACAACCGCACTCGTGGACGCAACGAAGCTCCGTCGGGCCATCGCCCGTACCCCGCTGGCGCCGGTCGCCGCCTTTCCGAAGCGGCTGGCCAAGGTCGCCCGGTACGACAGCCGGGTGCTGGGCACCTCAGCCCGCTGGCTGTTCACCTCGCGGGAGCATCACAACTACACGTACGACCTGACCAAGCTGAGCCGACAGCATCTGGCCTGGTTCGTCAGCGTCGCCTGCGACGTGCCGGTCGGGCAGGTGCGGGGTTGGTTCGCCGAACTGGAGGCCGACGAGACGCTGCGCGGGCACATCGAGGCCGCCACCGCCGCCTCGGCCCGGCGCGGCCTGGCCGACCGGCAGGTCCGCTACGCCCGCCGGATCGGCTGGTACGCGATGGTCCGCGCCCGCCGGCCCGCACACGTCGTCGAGACCGGCGTGGACAAGGGGCTCGGCAGCTGCGTCCTGGCCGCCGCGTTGCTGCGCAACACCGCCGAGGGGCACCCCGGTCGGCTCACCTCGCTCGACATCAACCCCGAGGCCGGCTATCTCGCCCGGGCCACCCCGTGGGCCGACGTGGTCGACCTGGTCATCGGCGACTCGATCGCCTCGATCCGCGCGCTGGACCGCCCGGTCGACATCTTCCTGCACGACAGCGACCACAGCCGGGGACACGAGAAGAGAGAGTTCGACGCGGTCGAGGCGAAGCTCGCCCCGGGGGCGCTGCTGCTCACCGACAACGTCACCATCACCAACGTGCTCGCCGAGCACGCCGAGCGGACCGGCCGGCGCTTCCTCGCCTACCGGGAGACCCCGGCCGGGCACTGGTATCCGGGTGACGGCATCGGCGTGGCCTGGTAAGCAGGACTCCTGCGGCCGTCTTAGCTTTCGCTTAGCCCGCTTGTCCGGCGGCGGGCAGATCCGGCAGCATCGACCGGCGTGACCGCCGGCAGCGCTCCCAGCGCCCCACCCTCGCCCGTCGACGCCGCCCGGCCCGCGCGACGCGGTCCGGGACGCCGCCGGGCCGCTGCCCACCCACGCCGCTGGTTGGCCGCCGGCGGCATCGCGCTCGCCGCCCTGCTCGGGGTGGCCCTCGCCGTACGCGGCGGCGCCGCCCCCGCCTGCGCCGCGCCGCCCGGCGCGCTCGCCGGGCCGCCGCTCGGTGGCACCGTCCACAGCGGGAAGGCGACCTTCTACGACTCGAAGGGCGCCGGCGGCAACTGCTCCCGGCCGGCCGCGCCCGCCGACCGGCGCTACGTCGCCCTCGGCCCCACCGAGTACGCGGCCGGCGCGGCCTGCGGCGGCTTCCTCGACGTCACCGGCCCGAAGGGCACCGTCCGGGTCCTCGTCATGGACCAGTGCCCGGAGTGCGAATCCGGCCACCTCGACCTCTCCGCCGAGGCGTTCGCGCGGATCGCCGACCCGGTGCAGGGCGTGGTCAAGGTCAGCTACCGCGCGGTGGTGGATCCGCCGCTGCCCGGCCCGCTCACCTTCCGGATCAAGGAGGGCGCGTCGCAGTGGTGGTTCGCCGTCCTCGTCGGTGACCACGGCAACCCCCTGCGCTCCGTCGAGGTACGGCAGGGCGGCAGTTGGCGCGCGACGGTCCGCCAGGACTACAACTACTGGCTCATCGACTCCGGCGCCGGGCCCGGGCCGTACACCATCCGGGTCACCGACGTGTACGGCCACCGCGTCACCGCCACCGGGGTCCGGATGCTCCCCGGCCAGGTGCAGCGCAGCAGCGTGCGGATGTACGGCGGGGCCGGCGCCACCCCGTCCCGGTCGGCGACGCCGTCCCGTACGCCGTCCGCCCGGCCGACCCCGCGGCCGTCCGCCTCGGCCAGCGCGTCGGTGGCCCCGACCACCGGCGCGGCCGTGCTGGACGCGGCCGCCGCCCCACCGTCCCTCGACGTGACGCCCGCCGCCTGTGGCTGACGGCGCGCGCGGCCACCTGCCGTCCGAGCCCGACGGCCGGCACGCCCGGCGGGCGGTGGGTCAGGCCACGGCGCGACCGGTCAGGTCGAGCCACATGAAGATCTCGTCCCGGTCGTCGCCGGGAGCCAGGCGTAGCGCGGCGGGCAGCCGCCCGACCTCCCGATAGCCGAGCCGGCCGTAGAACGCGCCCAGGCCCTGGCCGCCCCGGACCGTCACGTGCAGCGCCTCCAGGCCCAGTTCCCGCCCGATCCGCTCGGCCTCGCGCATCAGCGCCGCCCCGTACCCACGGCCCTGGGTGTCCGGGTGGACCATCACCCGCTTGAGCACCCGCCAGTGCGCCTGTAGGTGGACCGGTTGTCGGCGATGACCAGGAAGGCGACCGGCCGATCGCCCTCGTAGCCGACCAGCAGCCGGTCCAGTCCGTCGCCGAGGCCGGCGAAGGTCTGCTCGGCGACGGGCCGGACCTCGGCCGCGGTGACCGGTGCGACGAAGCCGACCGCGCCGCCGGCGTTGGTGACGTCCACCCACAGGGCGAGGATCTGTTCGCGCAGCTCAGGAGTGAGGGCGGGATCGAGGACGAAGCGCAGTTTCACGCCCGCCATCCTGCGTGAACGACGCCGCCCGAAGCTGCCTTCGTGACCTTCACGACAGTGCTGCTGGTGCGGGAGAGGGGAGTCGAACCCCCACGTCCTTTCGGACACGGGCTCCTAAGGCCCGCGCGCCTGCCTGTTACGCCACTCC